>JBBDRD010000026.1:0-115725 GCA_040905665.1 Trueperaceae bacterium | reverse complement strand
GCAGCCCGACTCGGGCGCCCAAACCCAAGCCTATAAACGCACACGCCCTCCTAGGGCGAAACCAGGAACGCCTTCATCCTGTCGTTCCACTCCTCGCTGCTGTCGTTCCACTCCTCCTTTCCGCTGAATGGCATGTGGTCCCCGGCGCGGTAGCGTGGCCAGGGCTGGTACTCATTGACGCCAGGCAACGCCTCGCCGCGGAGCAGGAACGCACTGGGGAACGGTTTATCGCTAAGGATTCTGGTGCTGGTGGGAATATAGCGGATCGTCAGGCCGCGACGCCAGCGACTGGAGGTGTTGGCATGTGAGCCGTGGATCAGGTTCGGGTGATGGATCTCGACATCCCCGGGTCGGAGGACAACATCGACAGCCCGATCCTCATCGACCTGGGAAAGATCCATCTCGGCGCCCAACACGTTGTCGACGTCCTTGCGCTCATGTGTTGCCTGGATGTCGAGTTTCTGCGTGCCAGGGATCATCCGTAGGCAGCCGTTCTCCTGGTCCACCTCGTCGAGCGAAAGCCACAGCGTGACTACCTCCATCGGTTCGAGCGGCCAGAAACCGCCATCCTGATGCCACAGTACCGACTGCCCGTCGAACGGCCGCTTGGCGATGTAGTGCGAAGCGAACAGGGCCACGTTGGGTCCGATGAACGTCTCGGCGACATCCAGAAGTCGCTCGTCCGAAATCAGACGCACCCAGAATGGGTCGTCTTGCATCAGCTCACTATGCAACTGTTCGGGTCGAACGCCAGGATGGCGGTCGAGGAGCCACCGAATATGGGCGCGAGCCTCGTCGACTAATGATTGATCGATGACGCCTTGCGCCACCACGTAACCCTCACGCCGGTAGTCGCCGCGAAGGCCGTCTCTGTACTCCTCGATCACTTGGCTCATATACCCTCCTAATCTCAATCCGGTTGTCATTGTCGCGCTACTCTAGCGAATGGCCTCCCTCTCAGTCTTGTCCTATACAAGCGGCTCTTATACTGTGTTGATGTGACCCGGATGCTTACGTTTGCTCCCATCGCCCAGGGAAGGGACTTCCACGCCGCCCTGGTGGAGCTGCACGACCGGGGCGCACACTCGGGGCCACCACACAATCACGATTACTGGGAGGCGATGTTGGTGCTCGAGGGCAGGGGCGAGCACCGTATCGGGGGCCACTCCTGGCAGCTCGAGCCGGGCGCCCTGCTGCTCATAAGGCCACGCGATTGCCACTCGATCCACTGCGCCGCAAGCGAGCGGCTACTCTTCATAAATATCGCCTTCCCTGTCTCCGCCTGGCACCTGTTCTGTTCGCTGGCCGCGCTCGGCAACGCACTCGACGGCTGGTCAAAGGCGGCATCTCCGCCCACCGCCCTTGTTGCCGTGACCGACCGCGAGCGTTGCGAAACTACTTTTAGATCCGCGCTCCACGCATTCGCCTCGCGGCCGGAGGGATTGGAGCTGATCCGCTTCTGGAGCTCATTAGTGGACTACTTCTCCCCCAACGCGAGTAGCGGACAGGGGGGCTTCGACGGTGCGCCGGCCTGGCTTGAGGAGGCGCTCGGCGGGATGCACGACTCGGAAAATTTGCGGGAGGGGCTTGCCCGCCTCCAGGAACTGAGCGGGGTAAGTCCTGCTCACCTCGCCCGTACCTTCCGACGAAACCTAGGGAAGAGCCCCACGGAGTTCGTCAACAGCTTGCGGTTGGAGAGGGCGTCGCTGCTGCTCAATACGACCACACTGAGCATCATCGACATTGCACTCGACTGCGGCTTCGAGAATCTCTCCTACTTCTACCGGCTCTTCCGTGCGCGTTATGGCTGTCCACCAAAGACGTTCCGCCTTCGCGTCAGAAAGCAGATAGCCCCGCAATCCGATTGGCCCGGACGAGTCAGGTAGCGCCTTGCCACCGGTAGCGGCCTGGCGCGGCCGACATTTGTCACTCCACTTGTCACTCCATTGGCATCGCTCGATCCGTACAGCAGCTAGGCTGGTCGAGAGCTGCATCAGCAGCGGATTCGGTCGCGGGGGCAACATGAATCGGGTTAAGACGCAGGGTGGCGGGTGGGTTCGAACCGCTGATGGATTCGCAAAATGGTGACGGAGCCGCGGGAACTCCTGCGAGCCACGGGACTTCGCTATATGAGCGACGACCGGCCGGGCGTGTCGCGAAAGCGCCGGGGCAAGGGATTCAGCTATCACGGCCCCGGTGGAGAAAAGCTTGACGAGCCGGATGTAATACAGCGCATCAACTCGCTGGCGATTCCGCCCGCTTATCGGGATGTATGGATCTGCCCCGATCCGCGTGGTCACCTTCAGGCCACCGGTCGAGACGAACGGGGCCGAAAGCAGTACATCTATCATCCGCAGTGGCAGGAGCTGCGCGAGCGGGACAAGTTCGACCGTCTGCTCAACTTCGCTCAAGTGCTGCCCAAGATCCGTCGCCGCGTACGGAAGGACCTTCAACTCGAGGGTATGCCTCGGGAGAGGGTGCTGGCGGCGGTCGTGCGGCTGCTGGAGTCGACATTGGCCCGGGTAGGCAACGCCGGCTACGCGCGGGAAAATGGCTCTTTTGGGCTAACCACCATCCGTAAGAAGCATGTGGAAGTGGAGGACGGCGCGGTGGTGTTCGAGTTCCGCGGCAAGGGCGGGCAAGATTGGCACGTGGAGACAGAGGACCAGCGGATTGCCGAGGTAGTGCGGCAGTGCGTCGAGATCCCCGGCTACGAGCTTTTCAAGTACATCGATGAGGAGGGCACCAAGCGCGACGTGGAGTCGGGTGACGTCAACGATTACTTGCGCTCCGTGACCAAAGAGGATATCACCGCCAAGGATTTTCGTACCTGGTCGGGTACCGTCCTTTGTGCCGAGGCGCTGGCGGATTGCCAACACGAAAACGAGCGCCAGGCGAAGAAGAATGTCGTGGCGGCCGTGAAGTCCGTGGCGGCGGTTCTGGGCAACACGCCGACGGTTTGCCGAAAGAGTTACGTCCATCCGGTGATTATCGACAGCTATCTCGAGGGGACGCTGGCGCAAAGGATCAAAGGCATTGGCATGAACGGCGCTGCTGCCCCAGCAGGCCTCCGCGGCAGCGAAGCGGCTATTTGGCACGTACTCAAGGAACTCAGCCTTAAGGAACTCAGCCTCAAGGAGCTTGGCGATAACGCCTGAGTCGTCGAACTGTGTCAGCCCTGTACCAAGCCTCGTTCACGGGCCCAGACGACGGCTTCGGAGCGATTTGTCACGCCTATCTTTCGGTAGATTCGGGTAACGTAATTACGCACCGTCTGTGGAGTGAGAGCCAGATCGGCAGCGATTTTCAGGTTGGTGTGTCCGGCTCCAACCCGCGTCACGACCTGCCGCTCGCGGCGGGTGAGTAGGTCGAGTTCACCGCTTACCGGCGAAGCGCGGTCGGGAGCGCGCAATCGCTCCAATTGCTGGACTACGCTACGGCTAAAGACCGAGGCGCTTTCCAGCACTACCTGGGTCGCCTCGCGAAGCTTCCGCTCCATCTCCTTTTGCTCGGTTATGTCGACATAGACTCCCAGAAGGCAATCCTCACCCCCTACCTCCACCCAGCGCTGCCAGGAGAGAAGGGTGAGTAGGCTATCATCACCGCCGCGAACCACCAGCTCGAGCCGCTCGACCGCCTCGCCCTGCTCCAGCGTCTCCCTGGCGACTCGAAGGTTCTCGTTGTCGAGTACCACGGCCAGTTCCGGTACGGTATGTCCAACCACCTCCGCACGTTGATAGCCCAGCAGCTCTAAAAAGGAACTGTTCACGTCCACGACGCACTGGTCCGCTCCTCTGACGAGCGACACAGGCACTGGACCACGCTCGAAAACGGTGCGAAAGAGGCTCTCGTGTTCGTGCATATGACTGGCGTCCTCGATCGTTAGAACCCTGAGCGACTCCCCCGTCTCGATGTCTCGAACCGATTGACCCGAAAAGGAGAGGACCGGCCGACTGCTCTCCCAACGCTCCGCGGCACGGAACAGGATTCTGCAGAACGCCTCCTCTCGCTCCAATCGGGCGGCGGGAAGCTCGACGGGAGCCGGTGGAGATCCGTCAGGATTCATCAGCGGGCCCACGTGCCGAAAGAGATCGGCAATATGGCTGATCTTGGAGCTGCGGCCGCGTCGCTCCAGCAGTGACGCCGCCGCCTGATTGGCGAATGCCACCAGTCCCCCCGAATCGAAGACGACTATGGACTGTGGCATATTGTCTAGGACTTCTCGGAAACCCCCGAGGGGGTACTGCCCGCTTTGCAGGAACATTGCTTCTCCTCCGCCGAGCGGTAGGTGACAAGGAAAGAAAGGGCGAGAGGAGGCACTACCGCGCCTCCCACGAATGCCCCCAGGCGGTATCCGCGAAGCTAACACGCGCTAAAGTCGGGTCAATAGGAGCAATTGATTCGTCCAATTGCTCACATATGTCACTCTCCGTAGGCCGAGGGCTCAGCCTTGCAACAGCGATTGCCCGCCGTCGATGAACACTTCGGTGCCGGTGATGTGCGAGGCGCTATCGGAGACGAGAAATGCAATCAGATCGGCGACCTGCCGCGAGTCCCCCGGTTTGCCGTCGGTCAGCGGGATCTCCCCTTCGGGGTAGACGACCGGCTCGCGGGCCCCCTCCACCCCTTCGCTCCGCGTGTTCTCGCCGATTTCGGTTCGTATGGCCCCGGGGCAGATCGTGTTCACCCGGATGCGGTACTTGGCTAGCTCGAGCGCCAGCATTCTCGCCATCGCTACCTGCGCCGCTTTCGTCGCCGCGTAGGCCGTCGCGCCGGAGTTGCTGAACATACGCGTACCGTTGACCGATGATGTGACGACGACGGCGCCGCCCTGCTTCCGAAGGTGCGGTACCGCCAACTTGATGGTGGCGAAGGTGCCGAAAAGGTTGATATTCACCGTCTTGCGGAACTCCTCGAAACCGAGCTCTTCGATGGGCGCCCAGGTGCCGTTCACACCCGCATTTGCGACCACCACGTCGAGCCGTCCGAACTGCTCGACGAGTCGGTCGACCGCCTTCCCCAGCGCCTGCGCATCGGAAATGTCGGCCTCCAGCACCAACGCTTCGCCCCCGCCCTCGCCAATCTCATCTGCAAGCGCCGTGAGTTCCGAGCCCGTTCGCGAAAGCAGTCCCACTCGCGCGCCATCCTTGGCAAGTCGCCGGCCGGCAGCGGCGCCGATCCCCGAGCCTGCGCCCGTTACGAGTGCTACCTTCGCTTTCATGTTCGATTCCACGGCCACCCCCGGTAATACTGTAGTGCGACTTTGGCGCCGTGCACTGTGGGGAAGAGAAGCAGTACACCCGTTCGCTACCGAATTGCACCACGGCCGGCCGTTATAATCGAGATTCGTGCAGCAGGAGGCGTTCCCCATGATTTTTGAGCTGAGGCGCAAGTACCTCGAGTTTTTCGAGCAGAAAAACCACCTCATCTACCCGAGCGCGTCGCTTCGGAGCGAAGACCCCACCCTGTTCTTCAACAGCGCCGGGATGGTGCAGTTCAAGCCGTACTTTCTGGGCGCTACCCCCAAGTTCGCCGGCGTGGAGGGTATCTGGCACCGCGTCACCACGGCGCAGAAGTGCCTGCGCATCAACGACATCGAGAACGTGGGCCGCACCTTGCGCCACCACTCCTTCTTCGAGATGATGGGCAACTTCTCCTTTGGCGACTACTTCAAGAAGGAAGCGGCGCAGTGGGCCTGGGAGTTCCTCACTTCAAAAGAGTGGCTGGGCCTCGACCCCGATCGCCTCTTCGTTACCGTCTATCTCGATGACGACGAAGCGTTCGAGGTGTGGACGAAGCACGTAGGCGTGCCGGCCGAGCGAGTCTCGCGCTGGGGCGAGGACGAGAACTTTTGGCCGGCCAACGCAGTTTCCGAGGGCCCAAACGGGCCTTGCGGGCCCTGCTCCGAGATCTTCTTCGATCGCGGGCCGCAGTACGGCAGCGCCGACGAAACCGGGCCCAACACCGGTTCGGGAGACCGCTACATCGAGATCTGGAACCTGGTCTTCACCCAGTTCGATCGCCAGGAAGGCGGCCGGCTCGAGCCGCTGCCGCAGAAGAATATCGATACCGGTATGGGATTCGAGCGCGTCGCGGCGGTAATGACCGATTCCGAGGATGCCTATGCCACCGCCCTCTTCCAACCCACCATCCGGCGGGTCGCCGAACTCTCCGGTAAGCCGTACGGGGGCGCCGGCAGCCTTTCGCATCGGGTAGTTGCAGATCACCTGCGGGCGGTTACCTTCTGCATCGCCGACGGCATCATGCCGGCCAACGATGGCGCCGGATACGTCGTGAAGATGCTGCTGCGCCGTGCCTCGCGGCACGCCTGGCTCCTGGGCCTACGCGAGCCGGTGCTATGGGAGCTCGTGGAGCAGGTAGTGGAAGCGATGGGCGAGGCCTATCCGGAGATCAAAGGTGGCCAGGAGCGCATCCAGGGGATCGTAAAGGCCGAGGAGGAGCAGTTCCTGCGCACCCTCGAGTCGGGAATCCAACGTGTTGGACAGATCCTCGACCAGGCCGGCAAGGGCGGGGAGTTACCGGGAGAGGTCGCCTTCGACCTGTGGCAAACCTACGGCTTCCCCCTCGACCTCACTCGCGATCTTGCCGCCGAATGTGGCGTTGCGGTAGACGGCGTCGGCTTCGAAGCGGCCCGCGAGCGGGCCCGGAAACTGTCTCGTGGCGGGCGTGAGTCACAAGCCCTATTTACCGCCGCCAGTGACACGCTCGGAGGCGTGGCCCGCGAGCACGGTGAAACGCAGTTCCTGGGTTACGAAGCCTACGATGCAAACGCGCAAGTGCTTGCGCTCATCGAAGGCGAGCGACTCGAGCAGGCAGCCGGCGAAGGCGTGGCGGTTGAAATTGTGCTCGACCGGAGTCCGTTCTACCCGGAAGGCGGGGGGCAGATAGGCGACGCAGGCAAACTGGAGTGGCCTGGGGGCGCCGCGCTGGTGACCAGCACCTCCCGTTCCAGCCAGGGACTGCTGATGCACCGTGCCAAGATCGCGCGCGGCCGTATCGAAGTTGGTCAGCAAGTGCGGGCGGTCGTCGACCCGGCGCGGCAGGAGACGCAAAAGCACCACACCGCGACCCATTTGCTTCACGCGGCCCTGCGGTCCGTTTTGGGCAAGCATGTAGCCCAGGCGGGTTCACTGGTGGCCCCCGAGCGGCTGCGCTTCGACTTCTCCCACCCCCAGGCGCTCACGGGAGGCGAGGTCGAACGAATCGAAACGCTAGTGAACCGCTGGATCCAGGGCGACTTCGCGGTCGATTGGCGGACGGTCTCCATCGAAGAGGCGCGCGAGTGCGGAGCGATAATGCTCTTTGGCGAAAAGTACGGCTCCGAGGTTCGTATGGTCACCATAGGGAGCGAGGGCGCGTCTCCTTCTAACGACCAGGGTGCTCTCGTTGAAAGCGCCGGCGAAGGCAGCGGCGGGGTGGACTCCACTTCTGTGTCGGTAGAGTTGTGCGGCGGCACCCATGTGAGGCGTACCGGCCAGATCGGTTCCTTCGTAGTTGTCTCCGAGGAGGCGGTGTCGGCCGGCGTGAGACGGTTGGAGGCGCGAGTCGGCATGGCCTCGCTCGATTATCTGCACGAGCTGCGCGGCACCCTAACCGGTCTCGCGGCAGAGCTGGGAGCGGCTCCGGCCGACCTTAGCAGCCGAGTCGGACGCCTCCAGGTCGACCTCAAATCCGCCCAGCGGGAGAGTGCATCACTCCGTGACCGGCTGGCGACTGCGCAGGCGGGGGGTGGCTCCAACCAAAAGCAAAAGGTCGAGGAGGCCGGTGGCTTCCGCTACCTCTCGACGTCATTCGACGGCCTCGATTCCTCGTCGCTCAGAACCGCCGCCGACAACCTGCTTCTGCAGTCCGGCGCCGATCTCGTGGTCGCCGGTAGCGAGGGGTTGCTGGTAGTAAAAGTCTCGGCAGAAGCGCGCGCGAGGGGGGCTCATGCCGGCAATTTGGTACGCGAGCTGGCGAAGCGCGCCGGCGGTAACGGCGGGGGCCGCCCCGACATGGCCCAGGCCGGGCTCAAGGATTCCAGCCGGCTTCCCGAGGCGCTTTCGGCACTCCCGGAGATCCTCGCGACCGGGGTCGCGGGCTAGCCCCTCGGGTCTCGTGGCTTCTCTCGAGCGGGACAAGGCTCGCTGTGGCTGAGGTAGTACTCGCGCTCGATGTGGGAGAGGCGCGTATAGGAGTGGCGCGAGGCGAACTGGGCAGCCAATTCGCCTTCGGCAGGGGGTTCATTAGCCGACAGGGAAGCTCGGCCGATGTGAGTGCGGTAGCCGAGGCCGCCCGCGCAGAAGGCGCCACGCGAGTAGTGGTTGGCCTGCCAAGACGAACGGACGGGAAGGACTCGGCTCAAACCCTGCGGGTACGCGAGTTCATTGCCGCCCTCGAAACAGCGGGGTTGACTGTCGACGTAGAGGACGAACGGTTCACCACCCGGCTCGCCACCTCACAGATCCTCGGCAGCGGCCAGAGCAAGCGTCGCCGGCAGGAGAAGGGGCGCGTCGACGAGGCATCTGCCGTGCTTATCCTCGAGACCTACCTGCGCCGGATGGGGGCTAGGGCCGGTGAGTGACGGTGACGGGACGCTCTCCGACAAGGAGCGCCCTGGCAAACGGGCCCGAACCGTCACGAGAGCCATTCTCGTCGCGCTACTACTCGCCCTGGGCGCCATGTCCGCGCTTATAGTTTGGAGCTTGATGCCGGTAAGCGAAAGCTCGGAACTCGTCGAGTTCGAGGTATTCCCCGGCTGGGGTGCAAACCGCGTGTCCGAGGAACTCGAGGACCGCGACCTGGTGCGAAGCGCGCCCGTCTTTAGTGCATACCTCCGAATAAGAGGCCTCGACCGGTCTATTGGGGAGGGCTTGTACGACCTCGACCGTGCAGCGTCTGCCCCTCAGCTTGCCGAAACCCTGGTTCGAGGAGGTCGACCTCGAGTAGCCCAGGTCCTCCTCCCCGAGGGAATACGAGCCACCGACTTGGCCGAACGCTTGGAGGCGGCAGGCCTGCATCAACTCGAGAGCTACGCCGAACTCATTTCGCAACCCGGGGCCCTACGCCCTCCATACCTGCCCGAGAGCGCGACGCTGGAGGGCTATCTCTTCCCCGCGTCCTATGAGATCCCGCTATCCGACACTCCACAGGAGGTCGTGGACCGGCTACTGGAACGCTTCGATCAGGAGATCGATAAGACGGTCCGCGAAGAGCTGGAGCGCAGCGGGCTGAGCGTACACGAGTGGGTCATTCTCGGTTCGATGGTGCAGTCCGAGGCGGGGAGCGACGAGGAGATGCCCCTCATAGCCGGCGTGTTCCTCAATAGGCTCGACCTCGGCATGCCCCTGCAATCGGATCCCACCGTCGCTTATGGCCTGGGCAAGTCACTACCCGAACTCGACGCACTCGCTGGTGACATCCGCCAGGATCATCCATGGAACACCTATACTCGTTCGGACCTGCCCCGGGGGCCTATCAGCAATCCTGGTCGCTCGGCATTACTCGCGGTCCTGTCCCCCGTTCGTGAGGACGAACAGGGCAACGAGTACCTCTACTTCCTGCACGGCTTCGATGACGATGAGATCGTATTTCGTCCCAATATCAACCTGGATGACCACAACCAGGACGTCGCACGCTATCTGCGTGGGGAGGGACCCTAACGGGCAGGGCAAGCCTGCGTTGACGCTTCCGGGCGCAAAGGCTACGATGTTTGAGGCAGCTGACAACCGAATGTAACTCGGAGGGAGAGGGTTCCTTGCAGTTCTTACTGGCGATCTCGCGTGGGATCGACGCGGTCACTACCGTCGTTGGCAAGGTCGCTTGCTGGGTGACCCTGCTGATGGTACTGATTGGCGTGCTAAACGTAGTGACGCGCTATGTTGGGCGTAGCCTGGGCGTTTCGCTCGGTGGGACACAGTACATCGTCCTGCAAACGTATGCATACGACTTCGTCTTCCTGATGGGCGCGGCCTACGTTTTCCGCAAGGACGCCCACGTCCGAGTCGACATTATTTTCTCCACCCTCAGCCACCGAAGCAAAGCTATTGTCGACATAATCGGTGTGCTGCTCTTCCTTATCCCTTTTTCGATCATGGGTCTCTACTTCGGCCAGCGTTATGTTGCCACCTCCTGGCGCCAGGGCGAAATCAACCTCAACGCAGCCGGGATCCCCGTCTACCCGGCGAAGACCCTCATCCTCATCGCTTTCGGCCTGCTCATCGTCCAAGGGATCAGTGAGTTGATCAAGAACATCGCTTTCCTCAACGGGCATTCCGACTCTGGCAGCACCCACGAGCGGGTCACCACCCAAACGGAAGCGATCTGAGGTGGAGTACCTGGCGCTCTGGATGTTCCTGGCCGCTATCGTGCTTCTGCTCATCGGTTTCCCGGTAGCCTTCACACTCGGCGGAACCGCGGTGCTTTTCACCCTCGTTGGCAGCGACCTGCTCGGATTCCTGCCGTGGGAATCGACCTTCAGGTTCGCCCGGCTGAATATTCTCCCGCAACGGATCTACGGCACCATCATGGAGAACTACACCTTGGTTGCCGTACCCTTCTTCGTCTTCATGGGCGTGATGCTGGAAAAGTCCGGGCTGGCCGAGGGACTGCTGGAAACGATGGGAATCCTCTTCGGACGCCTACGCGGAGGATTGGCGATCTCGGTGGTAGTCGTAGGTGCCCTGCTGGCAGCGTCGACGGGCGTAGTGGGCGCCTCGGTAGTTACGATGGGCGTGCTTGCTCTGCCGGTAATGCTGAAGTACAACTACGACAAGTCGCTTGCTTCGGGGGTGGTCGCCTCGGCCGGCACTCTGGGGCAGATAATTCCCCCGAGCATCGTTTTGGTCATCCTGGGTGATCAGATCGGCGTTTCGGTCGGCGAGCTATTCCTTGGCGCACTGATACCGGGTTTCCTGCTGGCAGGAATCTTCGTCCTGTGGGTCGTTTTCGTTGCCATTACCCGCCCGCGTAGTGCACCCGCGCTACCGCCCGAAGCGCGTGCGTTGAGCGGTCGTGCCCTGGCGCTGCGTGTGCTGCTGAACCTCATCCCGCCACTCTTCCTCATCCTGGTAGTACTCGGCTCGATCTTCATGGGGATTGCCACCCCAACCGAGGCCGGAGCGATGGGCGCCATCGGTGCAATGCTTCTGGCGCTCGTCAATCGCCGGCTCACCCTCTCGAGTCTTACCGACACCATGGATCAGACCGTAAAACTCACCAGCATGGTGTTCATCATCCTGGTCGGGGCGACCGCCTTTTCGATGGTGTTCACTGCGCTCAACGGAGACCGGCTGGTCGAGGACTTCCTGCTCAATCTGCCCGGTGGGCAGTGGGGGTTCTTGTTCTTCACGATGCTGGTGCTGTTCCTGCTCGGCTTCTTCATCGACTTCATCGAAATCACCTTCATCGTCGTGCCGCTGATCGCTCCGATCGCACTGCGGTTCTTTGGGCCCGAGATGATGGTGTGGTTCGGAGTGGTGATAGCGATGAATCTCCAGTCATCGTTTCTCACGCCGCCGTTCGGCTTCGCGCTCTTTTATCTGAAGGGGGTGGCGCCCCCGGAGGTGAGAACGCTTGACATTTACCGCGGTATCGTCCCGTTCATCGTTCTACAACTACTGGCCTTGTTGCTGATAGTGTTGTATCCGCCGTTGGTGACATGGCTGCCGTCGATCTCATTCTCCCGGTGACAGCAAGGCAGGTAGCGGGGCTCGATAGCGTAGCCGCCCTTTGAGGGCGGCCCGACAACTTCGGCACTAAGCGGTTGACCTACTCCCGGTAGATGTAGCTGTGGTAGGAGAAGTCGCTGATCTCGGTCCAGCCACGCACGGTTTCCTGGAAAGACTGGTAGCTGTCCAGAACGCGGCCGTAGAGGTCGTTGCCACCGGCGTTCTCAGTGTGGATCTCGTTGGTGGCGCCCTCGAGCGACTGGAGAATGTCGTTGGAGAGCGTCCGGACTTCGGTGCCTCCGTCGATCAGGCGCTGCAGGGCGGGCATGTTCCGGGCGTTGTACTTCGCCATCATCCGCAGATTCGCCTCCGCCGATGCAGCACGGATTGCACTCTGAATATCGGCAGGGAGACCGTCATAAACGTCCTTGTTGATATAAGACGAGAGCGAGGCGCCGGGTTCGGCCCAGCTGGGGAAGTAGTAGTAACGAGCCGCCTGATGCAGTCCGAGGATCTCGTCGTCGTACGGGCCCACCCAGTCGGCCGCGTCGATTACGCCTGTGTCGAGCGCCAGGAAAATCTCTCCGCCGGGCAAGTTTTGCACGTTGGCGCCCAGGCGACTGAGGACCTGCCCCCCGAAGCCAGGGAAGCGGATGGTGAGGCCGCGCAGATCGTCGGAGCTGTTTATCTCACGGTTGAACCAACCGCTCGTTTGCGGACCGGTATTGCCTGCCACGAACGCCACCACGTTGTCGCCGTTCGTCAGCTCATCGTGCAGTTCCTGGCCGCCGCCAGAGATCATCCAGGCATCGAACTGTTGTGCGTTCATGCCGAACGGTACGGCTGTAAAGAAGGCGTGGGTGGGATCCTTGTTGATGAAGTAATAGGGAGCAGCGTGAGCCATCTGGAAGGCCCCGCTGGAAACAGCGTCGTAGACCTCGAATGCCCCGATCTGGGCGCCGGCCGGGTGGACGTTGACCTGAACATCGCCGTCGGTTAGCTCCGTGAGCACCGCTGCTGTGTCCACGGCGCCTCCGTAGATGGTGTCGAGGGCGGTTGGCCAAGAGGTGACCATGTCCCAGCGATAGGTGCTGTTCTGCGCATTGGCGAACATCAGCGGAGACAGTGCGGCGCTTGCTGTCACCACACCAGCCTTCTTGAGGAAATCACGACGCTTCATTTCCCACCTCCGGTTCTATTTTTCGGTCGAAACCACTTTGATTATATACAGGACGGTGTCCAAACCGGAGGGGACCATCGAGAGCAATTGGGGGTTGGCACGGGAGCAGCCCTAGGCCCTCTTCTCGTGCTCAATGAGCACCGGACGGCGCGCGTGCCGTACCACACGCTCGGCGACGCTCCCGTTGAGAAAGTGCGCCAGGCCGGTTCGGCCGTGCGTGCCCATTACGATCAGGTCCGCCTCCCATGCCTGGGCACACGCCAGGATGGTGTCGGCAGCTGTGCCTACTTCGATAGTGCACTCCTCGCCGGGCCAGGCCTGTGATTCCAACCGCGCCAGAAGTTCCCGTTCGAGAGCCTCCCGGTCTTCCCTCGCGGATACCGAAGAAGTGATAGAGGTGGCGATGCGTTGCGGGTCGAGAACATGCAGCAGGCAGCGGTCCGCCTGGGGGAAATGCTCCCGGGCCAAACCGATGGCTGCATCCGCGCTGGCTGAAAAGTCGGTTGGCAACAAGATCCGCGCAAACATATTGGACCTCCGGCGATGAGATGAGTATAACCGCCTCGACCTTGCCCCCAAGCGTTAACGTCAGTGACTACTCAGCCGGGCCCCCGGGCGGTCATACAGTGCGAGCTTCTCGAGCAGCACTTTCCCGTCCTCGTTTACCCCTCGAAGGGTCACGACCGTACCAGCGGAGCGGAAGCGCAGGACGAGCTTGTCGATCGCCGCTATTGACGTAGCATCCCAGAGCTGTGCGTGCGTGAGGTCCAGCACGACAGCACCCACCTCTTCGGTAGTGTCGAAGCTCGCAAGGAACTCCTCGATGCTTACGAAGAAGAGCTGTCCGGCGATCGTGTAGATACGAGTTGTGCCGGACTCGTCCATATGACTTGACACACCGACCAGCTTGGCAATCTTGCGACTGAAGAGTACACAGCTGAGAACAACGCCAACTCCAACGCCCAGCGCCAGGTTGTGGGTCGCGAGCACGACACCAACGGTACTCAGCATGACGATGGTCTCGCTCTTGGGGTGACGCAGCATGCCCGGCAAGCTGCTCCAGTCGAACGTGTTGATCGAAACCATGAACATGACCGCAACGAGCGCTCCCATCGGAATGACCCGCACGGCGTCACCCAGAACGATGATCATAAGGAGTAAGAACAGCCCGGAGGCCAGAGTGCTCAGCCGGGTGCGGCCTCCGCTGCCGATATTGATGATCGATTGACCGATCATTGCGCAGCCGGCCATGCCGCCAAAGAAGCCGCTCACGATGTTCGCCATGCCCTGCCCGCGCGCCTCGCGATTCTTGTTGCTCCCGGTATCGGTGAGATCGTCGACGATGTTGGCGGTGAGGAGTGACTCGATCAGTCCGACCAGCGCCAGCGGCAGCGCGTACGGCAGGACGATCAGCAGCGTCTCGAGCGAGAAAGGGACCTGCGGTAGCGCGAGGAACGGCAGCATGGACGGAAGCTCGCCCATGTCGCCCACGGTGCGCAGGGGGCTCCCGCTCCAGACGGTGAACAGGGTCAATACGACTATAGCGACCAGAGGAGAGGGAATCGCCTTCGTGAGGTGAGGGAACAGGTAGATGATCGCCAGGCCGGCAAGCACGAGGAGGTAGATACTCGAGTGGGCACCGTGGAACTGCTCGAGCTGGGCGAGGAATATCAGGATGGCGAGAGAGTTGACGAATCCGACCATGACGGACTTCGGTACGAAGCGCATGTAACGCCCCAGCTTTAAAATGCCGAAAACGATCTGCAGGCAGCCGGTGACAATGGTCGCGGCGAGCAGGTATGGCAAGCCGTGGTCGGCCACCAGATCGACCATCAGCAAGGCCATTGCGCCGGTCGCGCCGCTTATCATTGCGGGCCGGCCACCGGCGAAAGCAGCGATCATGGCGATACAGAAACTGGCGTAGAGACCGACTTTCGGGTCTACGCCGGCGACGATGGAGAAACCGATGGCTTCGGGGATTAGTGCGAGGGCAACGACGATGCCGGCAAAGAGATCGCCGCGAATGTTGCTGAACCATTGGGACTGGGCACGGGCGAGAAGTGTTGCTGCTGCCATAGGACTCCTAATTGACAATGCTCTTGACGGAACGGCACCACGAGTCCGATAGCGGGGACCAGTAGCGCTCATGTTTTGTCGAGTTGGATATAGGCGGGACGCGCCTAGCTAGGGACAGTATGCGCTATGGGAGGAGTCGACGCAACCGGTCGAGAAACCCGCTCCCGTTCCAAGCTGTATTGACCACCTCTGCGGGGGTGAGGCCCGCCTTGCGGGCGACCGTCACGCCGTAGCGCAGGTCGTCGAAACCATCGCCGCTATGCGCGTCCGGGTTGATGGAAAAGAGGCAGCCCAGCGCCTTTGCGCGTATCACCCAACGCCAATCGAGGTCCAGTCGGCGCGGGTTGGCATTGATCTCGATGATCGTGCCGGTACGGGCACACGCCTCGATTACGGCCTGAAGGTCGACGTCGTAGCCGGGCCGGCGCAGCAGCAGCCTGCCGGTAGCGTGGCCGAGGATGTACACGTTCGGGTTTTGTACTGCCCGAACGACTCGTTCCGTTTGCGCTTCCCGCGAAAGGCCGAAGTTCTGATGCACGCTCACCACCGTGTAATCGAGCTGAGCCAGCAACTCGTCGGGTAGGTCGAGTGTACCGTCGGGCAGGATGTCGACCTCGATCCCGTGCAGGAGGTCGAAGTCGTTCCCCTGGTCGGCCAGCTCCCGGCGTATGGCCCGAATCTCCTCGGCCTGGGCCTCCACCCTCTCGGGAGTGAGGCCATTAGCCACCACCGAGCTGCCTGAGTGATCGGCCATCGCCAGGTAGCGGTAGCCCAGACCTTTCGCCACCGAGACCATCTCCCGAATCGACAGTGCGCCATCGGACCAGGTCGAGTGGTTGTGAACCAGTCCACGAACGTCGCTCAGTTCAAGGAGTCCGGTTACCGAAATCGGCGCAGCGCTTTCCCTCAGTTCCGGCGCAATGCCGGGAAGGCCCAGCCAGGCCAGGAAGGTTTCTTCGTCGGGAGCGTCGAGACCGTCCCGTGCCACCGGGTCCTGCAGGTCCACGCCCATCCGTTCGGCACGTTCCAGCAGAGTATCGACGAACTCGTGGTTGCCGGTACGAAGCGCCAACGTCGCACCGAAGGCGTTGACGGTGGTGGGAGTGAAACGCACCCGTCGGCCCATCAAGCTTCCGCTCAAACCCTCGGCATCGCCCTTGTCGCGTTCGTCGAGCAGTCTGGCAGCCACGTCCACGAGCGTGGCCCTCTCGAGTCCGGCAACGACTACGTCGATTTCCGCTATCGTTTCGAAGCCGCGCCGGTACTCGCCGGCGACCTGAGCCCGTACCTCGGCGATCTCGCCATGAAGAGCCGAAACGATAGCCTCGGAGAGCCGGTGCGCCTCGTCGAGTCGCATTCGGGCCCGCGCCGTCGCCGCGAACCGGGCGCCTTCCAACAGCTTCAGCGCGCTCTTGGCGCCCAGTCCGGGCAGAGAGGCGAGTCGACCGTCCTCGGCAGCTGTGATGATTCCTTCGATTCCCTCGATATCGTTGCGCCACAGGAGGCCTATCCGCTTCGCGCCCAATCCCGAGACGGCGAACATCGCTTTCACCTCGTCGGGCACCTTCTCCCGCAAATCGGCCAGGGTCGGAAGTACGCCCACTTCGAACATCGCCCTAAGCTCCGCGTCGGTTCCCGCGCCAACGCCACGAATCGACCTAAAGCCGCTTTCGCGGTAGAGCGCTCCCACATCCCCCTGGTACGACTCGAACGCTCGAGCGGCAGACTGAAACGACCGTACCCGGAAGGGATCCTCCCCGAGAACCTCCAGCAAGCGGGCCGCCTCGTTGAGTTGTGCGGAAACATCCTTCCTAGTAAACACGACCTTTAGTGTACTCGCCGCCACGGTTTCCCCTAAGTCCCGACCCCACCGCAAGGGCTGCGATCGTGCCCGCCGGTCCCTTCATGGCAGCTCATAGCGGGGGAAAAGGATGAGGTCAAGGTGAAGGCCAATCGGGCTAACGACGGCCCCTGGGCGTGTTAAATTCGTCACAGGGTACAAATAGGGCCCCGAAGTTCAAAGGAGGAAAGCGTGAAGGTAAAACTGCTGTTGTCCATGTTCCTTGCAGTGTTGCTACTGGTGCCGGCTTCGGCATCGGCGCAGGACGAGATTCCCTCGACTCTGACGCTGGGCATGGTTCCCAGCCGTGAAGCCGATCGCATCGTCGACTCGCTCGACCCGCTCGCCGATATGCTGAGCGAGCGCCTGCTGATCCCCGTGGAGACCTTCGTGTCCACCAACTACGTCGGCCTGGTCGAAGCAATGGGCAGTGGCCGCGTCGATATCGGCCTGTTCGGTCCCGCCGCCCTGGTGCAGGCGATGGACCGCCATGGTGCCGAGGTGATCGTTGCGTCGGTACGTTTCGGTGAGACCACCTACAAAACGCAATACAACATTCGCTGCGACAGCGGTATCGAGAGCTTCGAGGATCTCGAGGGCAAGACCATCGCCTTCGTCGATCCCGGTTCCGCCTCCGGCTATCAGTTTCCCTACGTCCAACTGAAGAACGAGTTCGGCATCGATGCGAACACGGACATGAACGCCACCTTCGCCGGCTCCCACGACGCCGCGGTGCTGGCTGTCTACAACGGTGATGTCGACGTCGCCACCTCGTTCAATGATGCGCGCACCGCCATCGAAGGCGACTTCCCCGATGTGATGGAAGAGGTATGCATCCTCGGTTACACCCAGGACATCCCCAACGACGGCGCCGTAGTGCGGGCGGGTCTCGACGAAGAACTCAAGATGCAGATCCAGCAAGCGCTGATCGAAATCGCCGACACCGAGGAGGGCAAGGCCCTCACCAATGAGCTGTTCAACGTGACCGGCTTCGCTCCGGTCGATCCGAGCGCGTACGACGTCGTGCGTGAGGTTTCAGCCGAATTCGAACGCTAGTCGATTCAACGGTTTCAGCGGGAGGAGTCTCCGAGGAGGCTCCTCCCGCCTCTATTGGGGCTTCGCCTGGCGACGCGGGTTGGCCGCGTACAGCGGGCCGATGGGCTAGACTCGATACCGCGTATGATCGAGTTTCGCGACGTTCAGGTCGTATACCCTAATGGACTAGAAGCCCTCAAAGGCGTAAACCTCGAGATACCCCGCGGCCAGTTCGTCGTCATCGTCGGCCTTTCCGGCGCCGGTAAGTCGACCCTCATCCGCACCGTTAACAATCTAGTCGCACCTACCAGGGGCGAAGTGCTCGTTGACGATCGTTCCGTCACGAGAGCGAACGGTGCCGAGCTGCGCAAATTGCGATCCGAGATCGGCATGATCTTCCAGACCTTCAACCTGGTCAAGAGGAGCACCGTACTCAGGAACGTGCTCGCCGGCAGGCTGGGAGATAACAACGCCCTGCTCAGCCTGATGGGCATCTTTTCTCGCGACGACCTCGCCCTGGCCCACGCATCGCTGCGCCGTGTAGGAATCCCGGAGAAGGCGTACGTGCGGGCAGACGCACTATCGGGCGGTCAACAGCAGCGCGTGGGCATTGCGCGGGCGCTGGCCCAGAAGCCCGGCATCATGCTCGCCGACGAGCCCGTGGCTTCCCTCGACCCTCCCACCTCCCACGCCGTCATGCGTGACCTCAAGAGGATCTCCGGGGAGGACGGGATCACCACCCTGGTCAACCTCCACTTCATCGACATGGCCCGCGAGTATGCAGACCGAATCGTGGGCATGAACGCCGGAGAGATAGTCTTCGACGGCACTCCCGAGGAAGCAAGTGACGCCGTGTTCGAACGCATCTACGGGCGGGCAATCGACGAGGAGCACGACATTCGTGGAGCAGCCTAAGGCGCCGGCAACAGCGGCACGGCTGCTCACCCTCGGGACGCTGGCGATTATCGTCGCCCTTCTGTGGGTGTCTGCACGGCAAACAGACTTCTCGTTGAGCGACCTGTGGACCGGCGCCAACGACTTCTTCGGCTTCTTCCTGCGTCTAAGCCCCGACTGGCGGGCCCTGCCGGAAATATGGGCGCCCCTGCTCGAGACGTTGCAGATCGCCTACCTGGGCACGGTCTTTGGCACCTTGCTGGCGGCTCCCCTCATCTTCCTTGCCTCTTTCAACACCACCGTCAACACCCCGGTGATGTGGGTAGCGCGCAGCATACTCACCCTCATTCGCAGCATCCCCGACCTGCTCTACGCAGCGATCCTCGCCCCTATCCTCTCGATAGGACCCCTACCGGGCGTGGTGGCGCTCACCATCTTCACCATGGCGGTCCTCGCCAAACTTGCCTCGGAGACGGTCGAGGCCGTGGACCCGGGTCCGCTGGAGGCGCTGCGCGCGACCGGCGCGGGACGAAACCGGATGATCGTGTATTCGGTATTGCCGCAGATCTCCGCCACGATGACGTCCTATGTGCTCTACGTCTTCGAGATCAACGTACGAGCCTCGACCGTGCTGGGCCTCGTAGGGGCGGGTGGCCTCGGTCAACTGCTCAACCGGTACTTGAACTTCTTCGATTACGGCGGAATCGCGGTGTTGATCATCGTCATCTTCGCTGTGGTGCTGCTCATCGATTCGGCGTCGATCTACCTCCGTTCGAGGTTGCTCTGATGGCGCAGGACACGGCCCCTAGCGCGGCAACTCTGCCGCCTCGTCCAGCCCGCGCCCGTCGTGGCATCGCCCTGCAATACCTGATCGTCCTGGGCGTCGTTGCACTCGCCGTCCTTAGCCTGTTGACTCTCGACCTTCCCGCCTGGGACCGAGTAGTTGACGGCCTGCGGAACAACATGGTGAGGCTGCTGCGAGGTTTCATCAGTCCGAACTGGGAAACGGGACCTTTGGCCGTGAGCTCCATGGCCGAGACCTTTTTCATGGCGGTCCTGGGTACTACCATCGGGGCTGTCCTGGCCTTCCCGCTCTCTTTCCTGGCGGCTGGCAACCTGATGGGCGGCACGGGAGGCTCCTATCCGGGCAAGACCCTGCTGGTTGCTATTCGTACCTTCCCCGAGATTCTCCTGGCGATCATTTTCGTCGTCGCCGCCGGACCGGGTCCCACCGCCGGCATCATGGCCATGGGCATTCACTCGATCGGCTTCCTGGGCAAGCTGTTCGGAGACGTGATCGAGTCGATCGATCCCGGTCCTAGCGAAGCGATCCGTGCGGCCGGAGGCAACTCGCTCCATGTCTTCTTCTACTCGGTAGTGCCTCAGGTTCTGCCCGAGTTCGCGTCGACCACTCTCTACCGCTTCGAGATCAACCTGAGGGCCGCTACCATCCTCGGCCTGGTGGGAGCAGGTGGCATTGGGCTGCCTATGATTCAGCGGATTCAGTTTCGCCGATGGGATGAAGTCTCGATGCTGCTGATAGTGATCGTGGGCGTGATCATCGTTGTCGACGCGGTCAGCTCGCGAATTCGGCGCCGGCTGGTGTGACTTGCAGTGCCGTCCGCCGGCCCGGCTCGGCGCCGATTCTGCCGGTCATAGGGGCCAATCTCACGTTCAGCTCACGACTACTCTAGCTAGACTGCCGAAGGTAGTTCATCTAAGGAGGACGAATATGTTGTTGCGACGCGTCATCCCCCTCGGCCTGCTCCTGATGCTGGCCCTGGGCACGGCACAGGCCCAGAATTGGGTCGGCCTGAGGACCGGTTACCCACTGGGCGTAACCATTCACTACGGGATCGGGAACATGTTCTCGCCCACAACCGACGGCCGGATAAGTGCCAACCTGCGCGTGCGCGGCAGCAACGTCAATTTTGGGGTCGGTTTCGATGTGCTGGAGACCGTGCATGTCGAGTCTCCGTTCGTCGTTTACCTGGGCGGCGGGCCCGCACTGGAGTTCGGCGGTAGCGGCGCACTGTTCGAGGTACACGGGCTTGCAGGCGGAGAGTTCGTCTTCTCGGACCTCGACCTGGAGGAGCTTGGAATTTTCGCCGAATTCTCTCTGGGAGGTGCGATCGGCATCGGCCGCCCGAGCCAGATCCCCACCTTTGGCGGGGCGGTTGGATTCAACTACCGGTTCTAGCAGCAACGGGTCAATGGTTTTGAGGAGGGTCGCGCAATCTGATGCGCGGCCCACTTCTATGCCTACAAACCTAGCCTGTCCGCGATTCGGCGTAGCCCCTGCAGGGTTAGCAGCGGCTCGTAGAGGTCGACGTTTCGGCAGTGACCACGTACGACGTCGGCGAAGCCACCTGTGGCTATCACCTCCACGTTGGGAAAAGCCGGATCGATCTCGCGCTTAATCCGCTCGACCATTCCGTCCACCATCTCGGCGTAACCGAACACCAGGCCCGACTGAAGCGCCGTGACCGTGTTCTTGCCGACGGCCGACGCGGGCGCGACCAGTTCGACGCGTGGCAGTTTGGCAGCGCGAGTGAACAGGGCTTCGGCGGCCACTAACGGACCCGGCGCCAGCGCCACGCCCAGGAGTCTGTTGGGCTTCACCATCAGGTCGAAGTTGGTTGCGGTACCGAAGTCGACCACGATGAACGCATCGGCCTCTCGCTCGAGCGCGGCAATGGCGTTGACCAGCCGGTCCGCCCCCACCTCCCGCGGGTTGTCGGTTTCGATCGCCAACAGCCCGTCGAGAGTTGAGCTGGTCACAAGAGCGCTCTCCGCCCGCCAGTAGCGCTTTAACGCCGCCGCTAGCTCCCGCTCGACCGGCGGAGCGACCGAGGAGATGAGAGCGCGAGTAGGCGGCGGCAGATCCTCGAGCTCGAGCAGGCTCTTGAGGAACACGGCGTACTGGTCGGCCATGCGCGAACGGTTCGTGGCGACCCGCCAGTGGGCGGCCAGGCGCTGCCCATCGAAAAGTCCCATTACGGTTGAGGTGTTGCCGACGTCAACGGCCAGGAGCATGGCGCAACTATACCGGTGAGGGAATGCGCTTACCTCCGGCCCTGGTCGATTATCGCCTACTCCCGCAGGTCGATGCCCGGGTCCGTTGGTACACTTGCACATGACCATCCAGCCCGACCGATGGATCCGCGAGCAAGCACTAAAGGGAATGATCGAGCCGTTCAGTGACGGCTTGGTACGCGAGGGCGTCATCTCTTACGGCCTCTCCAGCTTCGGTTACGACTTGCGCGCCGCGCCCGACTGGCGCATCTTCGTGAACGCCTTCAATACCGTGGTCGATCCAAAGAACTTCAGCACCGATTCGCTGGTCGAAGCTCACGGTGAGACCTGCATCATCCCGCCGAACTCGTTCGTCCTCACGCGATCGATCGAGTACTTGCGGATCCCCGAGGACGTGATGGTGGTTGCTCTCGGAAAGAGCAGCTATGCACGTTGTTTTCGCGGGGACACTCGCGTTGCCCTCGTCGATGGCACATCGCCTACCATCGAAGAGATGGCTGATCGTCACCGTGAGGGGGAGCAGTTCTTCGGATACTCGATCGGACAGCATGGCGAGATGATGGTTACCCTCCTGGATAATCCACGTCATGTGGGGAGTGACGACATCGTGGAAGTTTCGCTCGACAGTGGAGAGTGTATTCACTGCACGTGCGATCACAAATTCCTCACCCGTGACGGGCGGATGATCGAGGCAGCCGAACTCCTCCCCGAGACGTCGCTCATGCCGTTGTACCGGTCGGTCGCGCGCGGCTACGAGATGGTGTACCTTCCGCTCACCGGCTATCTCTACCCAACGCACCGGCTCGCAGACAATTGGAATTTGCGGAACGAGGTGCGGTCTGCCTTGAATGCTACTGGTTCCATACGAGGAGCTGCACGCATGTTGCAGTGCGACCGATCGGTGTTTCGGCGGTTTCCCGACGACATAAGGTCCTTCCGGGGCCAAGGGCCCATTAGCAAGCGGAACCACAAAGTTGTTTCTGTCCGATCGCTCAAGACTGAAGAAGATGTCTTTTGTCTTACAGTACCGGAGGCCGGTAACTTTGCCCTCGAAGCCGGCGTCTTCGTTCAGAACTGCGGCATCGTCGCAAACGTAACGCCCTTGGAACCTGGCTGGGAGGGGCATGTAACGCTCGAGCTCTCGAACACCACGCCGCTCCCCGCCAAGGTCTATGCGAACGAGGGTATTGTTCAGCTGCTCTTCTTCAAGGGTGAACGACCCGAGACCACTTACGCCGACCGTAAGGGCAAGTACCAGGGGCAGAGGGGCGTGACGTTGCCGAGGCTCTGAGCGCACCGACATCGAGTCGGGCCGAGTTCAGATCCGTAGGTCTGCCTAACGCCAGTCGACCGTCGGATTGTGTCGCCGGCGGCTAATCCTCTGATGCTAGGGCGCTACTCTCCATCCGATAGGGGGTAGAGCATGGATAAGTTGCGGAAACGATTGATGACGCTTGCACTCGCCGTTCTGCTGGTGTTCGGGGCAGGCAGCGGTGCCTGGGCACAGGACCAGCTGACTCCGGCGCCGGGCGCCCAGGTCGAGGACGACGATGGTTTCGATTGGGGCTGGCTCGGACTGCTCGGCCTGATCGGGCTGGCGGGACTTGCTGGTCGGAAGCGTGACAACGACACCGTCGCGCGTACCGACACGACGAGGCGCGACCGCTAGGAGCTTTCTCGAGCAGGGGGCTTGCTCGGGCGGCTCTGGGTATGCGGCGCCGTAACTCGGTTCGAGCGACAACACTGGAACTCGATTCGAGCGAAAATCGGGGATACCGCGGAGCAGCTTCCGTCAATCCGGAACGTCGGCCAGGGGCAGGGTAACCGTGAACTCGGTTCGACCAGGCGCGCTGTCGACCGAGATGGTGCCTTGGTGCATTTCCGCGATCTGACGAGCGATGGCTAGTCCCAACCCGGTGCCACCCCCCGGCCCCTTGTAGAATTTCTCGAAGATCCTTTCGCGAATCTCCTCTGGGACCCCCGGTCCGTTGTCGCGCACTACAAGACTAACGGCATAACCTCGCGGCTCCAGTACGAGTCTGACGCCCTCAGGCGACCCGGTTGCGCGAACCGCGTTGGCGGTGAGGTTGCGCACTAGTTGGCGAAGCCGCTCCGGATCGCCAAGCAGCATTGCCCCCTCGCTCCCTTCGAGAACGACGCCCGGAAACTCCTCGGCAACAGGTGAGAGCACATCGCTGTAGGGGTCGACGAGATGGGGAATCAGTTCCTGAACCAGCTCACCGCGCGAGAGTTGCAGCAGATCGCTGATGAGCCGCGCCATCGAGTATGAGATCCGGCGGGCATCGGCCAGTTCGTTCGCTACCTCGGGCGAAGCCTTGCGCGAGGCGCGGTCGAGATAGCCCTGCAAACTGGTGAGTGGGGTCCGTAGCTCATGACTTGTTTCGGCCAGGAACTGCCGTTGCGCGTCGATAGAAGTCTTCAATCGCCCGATAAGCCCGTTCAAGGCTCCCGCCAGCAGGCCCACCTCGTCACTCGGGCCGCGGTAGCGAATTGGCTCTAACCGTTCCGGTCCAAGCCGCGCCGCCTGCCGTGCAAGGTGACGTATGGGGCGTATTGCCGCCGCCGCGATGAGATAGGCGGCTACCGCGCTAATTAGCACCAGCGCCAAAGCCGTGACAAGAAGCGCGCGGCCCAGTTGCCCCAAGGCACGCGCGATGAAGGAGGTCTCGGCAATTACTGCCGCGCTGCCGAATTCGAAGGGCGCAATGGCGGCCCGAACCGGGCGCCCGGCAAGCTCGCCGCTCCAGTCCCTTACTCCGGCTTCGATCCGAACGGTCTCCTGCGGCAGCACCGCGCCTTCACGCTCGAACTCCGCCATGGACGCCGCTAACAGCATCCCCTGAATATCGTACAACTGAACGATCACTCCACCGGTTGGCCCGGCCAAAGAGGCGCCTGCGGCCCCTGGGGCCCCTCGTGCGTATAGATTCGCGACCGTTAGCACGTCTTCGCGGAGCGACTCCTGAAGATCGCCCAGCAGGCTGCTGCGTACTACCCAGAATGCGGTCAACGAAGCCAAGACCGACAGCAGCGCGATCGCTACACCCGCCAGGGCGGCGATGCGCCAGCGGAGCGGCAGGCTCCGAGCAGGCCGTGCGAGCCTCCGCCTGCCGGGCTCCACTAGTTAACCGGTCCCGTCATCGCCGCGTTCCCGCCTGCGGCCGATGGTCTTGTCCGCAGGCCGCCTCCGGCCCAGGGCAGCAAGTTTATCCCTTTACCGCGTAGCCCACACCCCGCACAGTCCGAATCACGCCATAGCCGCCAGCGTCGCGGAGCTTGCTTCGGATGTTGGCTATGTGTACGTCCACGACGTTCGACGACGGTGGTAGCTCCTCTCCCCAAACGTTCGACTCTATCTCCTGACGACTATAGACGCGGCCAGGTTGTGAGCAGAGGTAGAGGAGCAGGTCGAACTCCCTCGGCGAAAGGCGGATCTCTTCCTCGCCCCAGAAGGCCTGACGGCGGCTGGCGTCGAGTGACAACTCACCCACCTTGCGAACCATCGCCCCGTTGCGCTTACGCAGTTGCACATTGATTCGGGCGATGAGCTCGTCGCTGTGGAACGGCTTGGCCAGATAATCGTCGGCCCCTGCATTGAGCATCTCGACCTTCGTGCCCACATCGTCGGCGGCGGTAAGGATGATTATAGGAGTGTCATCGGTGTGCCGGATGCGGCGAGCAATCTCGGCGCCGTTCAGGTCGGGCAGGCCCAGGTCCAGCACGACCAGATCGGGGGTGTCCTCGCGAACTGCCGAGAGTCCACTAATCCCGGTACCGTAGCTGCTGACCTGGAAACCTGCCTCCTCGAGCTCGAGCGTCAAGAACCGGTTGATATCGTGGTCGTCTTCCACGATCAGAATGTGCTTCCTCATCATGGTGCCCTCCCGTCCCCCTCGGAGACTGGCATGACCAACAAAATGTCGCGCTCCTCGGCCAACCACTTCCGTAACGAAAGCGGCCCTTCTAGTTCCGGAAACTCCACCAAAATGTCGAGTCCATCCTCACTCATTCGCCCCGGTACCGCCTGTACTCCGGTGACGGCCTGGGCGAGCTCCTGGTCACTGGCGTCCGGCGGGAAGATGAGCAGGCGCACTTCCTGACCAGACACCATCGGCCCGGCGAACTGCAGACGGCCATCCTCGACGCGAGCGCTGCCGTACACGGTGAGGAGATCGCGGGAGACCAGCCGCACTTCGGTTCCCGGCGGCATCTGCGGGAGCCCGGCGAGTGTCTGGCTCACCAGGAACCAGAAGAGAAGCTCACTCACGGAGGCCTTTTTTGTGACGGTCGACGTTCATGAAACCATGCTAGCAGCGGCCTCATTAGTGCAACGAACGGTTGCCTTAAGAAATCTTCATGGACCTCGGCATCAGTCCAATCGAGTGAACGACTGGGACAACCGGCCGAGTGAACGACCTAACCCCCAATCGCGCCCCGGTCTTTCATGATGTGGCAAACGCCTGAGCCGTCCCAATGCACGTCACCGAGGACACTCAACTGCGGAGCAACAGCTATTTCGAGGCCGATATGCATCCATCGCACCCAATTCACCCTCTCCCTTGGCGAAGCTGCCTCCTGCTCGCCGCCTTGCTGCTCTTGGTAGCGACTCCATCCGCTTCCGCCGCTCAGATCTTCGATTCCGGCAGATACCTGCGCAACTGTCTGGAGTTCGAGCGTGGCGGCGACTATGAAACTGCGCGCCAAAGCTGTCTCAACGCGCTGGCAAGTGAGCCAGGTCTTCCCATGGCCCACCTCGCGCTTGGACGTATCGAGCTGGCTCTGGGGAATCTCGCGGCAGCGGAGAGTGAACTGCGGCAGGCCCGCAGCCGAGTTGGCGGCGCAGAGCCGCAGTTGCTGCTGGCCGAGGTGTACATTCGCGCGAAGCGCTTCGGCGAGGCCGAGAGCACTCTGACCGAGGCGGCGCAAAGGTTGACAGGCGAGGGTGGACGCTCCTGGGCGGCACAGCACGCCTACTTACGGGGTGAACTCGCCCAACAACAGGGACTATTCAGCGAAGCACTGGAGCACTTTCGGGAAGCGGTACGGCTGGAGCCAAGGAGCCGACGGAACGTCGTAGAGCTGGCCTCTCTGCTTTTCCAAATGAGGAGCGCGGCCGCGGCGGAAGAGGAGTTGCGGTCGTACGTCACCTCGACCGGCGCTCAAGTGGACGCCGAGGTGAGCAGCCTGCTGGGGCGCGTGCTATGGGCCCAGGGCGAGCTCGCTGCTGCCGCAGGTGAGCTAGAGGACTCGCTCGCGCAGCGGACGTCCCGAGAAGCTACAGCCTCGGCGAGGGACTTGCGGGCATTAGGACTCGTCTACTACGGTATGGGGGACTATCAGGCAGGCGGACTGGCGCTGCGGGAGGCGACCCGACGAGGAAACCTGCTGGCAACCTTCTTTTCTGGAAACCTACTATGGCTCTTGCTGGTTCTTTTGCTGCTGGCCGTTCTTCTAGTGGGCGAGAGTCGCCTTGGCTCAACGTCGAATGCCGACACAAGCGAGGAGCCGCGTTACTGGACAACCAGTCAGGTCTATGCGATCGGTCTCGCTGCCCTGCTGGCCGGGCTACCGATAGCAGTGACCTACGGCTACCTGCGTTACGAGAATCTATTGGCGCTGGTGACCCCCATACAGAACAGCGACACCCTGGCGGTGTTCTACATCGTGTTCGCCGTCGTAGCGAGCTGGGGCGCTTGGCGCCGCACGGCGTCGAACGGCTGGGCAGCCGGAGGAACTTTGCTGGGCGGTTCCGAACGAGTTCCCACCGGAGTTTTCCTGGGCCTGGCAATGTTGGCCGGACTGTTCGCCTACCGGCAATTTGTTCCGCCCGGCCCTTGGCGGGGTGAGTTCTTCCTCGACCTGGCGCACCTCACCCCGGCGGTCGCAGCGGCCATGGTGCTCATTCCATTGAGCGAAATCTTCTTTAGGGGATTCGCCTTCCCGGCCTTTGAGAATCGCTATGGCGGAACGCTGGCGCTGCTGATCTCGGGCAGCCTGTCCGCCTTGGTGTTTGCCACGCCGATCGTCTTCCTATTGCCGATGGGGCTAGTACTCGCAGCGGCTTACCGCTCGACTCGCAGCAGCGCGCTAACGTTCGCCGCGCAATCGACGTTTCACATCGGTCTGCTTCTCGTAATCGAGATCGTCCCGCTAGCGCGAAGCCTGTTCGTCTGAAGCTCGCTCGCGGCACACGCCGTCGCCCTCATAGCGGGACTCGAACACCCAGCCGGTACCACCACCGGTTGGCGTAGCCGGCACTTCCGCCCAGGCTAATAGGCGCTCCGTATCGGACCATCAGATCGGCCCACATCGACAAGTCGGCGGCGGCCCTTAACTCACCGTCGTAAGAGCCGTGCGTCCGGGCTTCGAAGGTCAGGCGCTCGAGCGCCAGTATCCCATCGGCGTAACGCCACTCGATAGGCAGCGACTCTCGAACGGCAACGCTCATCAGCACCGCCCATTCTTCGGTGAGGAGAGGCAGCGGCAGGGCCGGTCGGTAGCCGGCGTGCAGCGCGAGGGAGGTCGTGAACGGCACACCGTCGCGGGGCGGCAGTATGTGCGAGGCGTCGAGCCATGCACCGGCCGAGCCTCCATCCACTGATGCGCTCCATACGAAGTGTGCCGATAGCCGCGGACCGCTAACTCCGTAACCCCAAAGATCGGCGAACCGGCGACTGGCGATGAGATCGAGTCGAGCGTCGGGCTGCAGTGCGCCATGCGACGGCAGGTAAAGAGCCGCAGCGCGCAGCTGCAGCAGGGCGTTCCAGTTCTGCAGTGGACTCCCCGAGTTCTGACTTATCGAGAGCGGCCTTAACCATATTGTTCTTCTCGACCAAAACTCTACGGAAAATCCCAGCGTGGTTTCGACTCGGGTACCCAGGTGGGGAATGTGCGGCCAGAAGCCGAACTGCACGCCGAAGCCGGAGGGGGGCAGGCGCTGGAACAGGTCGAACGCGTCGGTTGCGCGGTAGTCGTAGCGGACATTTGCCCAGCCCCCGTTTGCCCAGCCCCCGTTTGCCCAGCCCGTGTTAGCTGAGCCCGCACTCCCTCCACTGGGCAAGAGGCGTGGGTCGAAGCCTGCCGAAATCGAGTACGAGTGGTCCCCGCTGGCATCTTGTCCCAGCACGGAGACCGAACCTGCCAGCGATATCGGCTCCACTCCAACGAGCTCCAGCCGAGGCAGCCAACCGAACGGTTCCAGCGACGATAGCGGCTGGTAGCGTCGCAGGGAGAGTGCGTCGCCTCTTGGTTCGGTAGCCGGAACCTCCGCTACGAACGCCAGTGGCTCGGGCAACTCTTCCCTGGATAACGCCAGTACCTCCACAGCCTGTTCGATCGGAACAGCAGCGAGGTCGAACCCGTGGCCCCCCAACCGCGCATAGACAATATTTCCGCTGCCGGTCCGAGGGGAGAAAGCACCTCCCAGCGTGGCGCTCATGCGCCTTAGCAGCGACGAACCGGGACGCAATCCATAGAGATCGAACACCCCACTTCGATCGGAGCGGAAGATCAGCTCCTCCTCGCCGTTCCAAGCCGGGTCCAGGTCCTGTGCGGCGTCCTGCGTGAGCCAGACCAGACGTGAGTCTGGCCATTCGACCAGCGCCAGGTCGACAAAGCCGTCGCGCCACAGTGACAGCGCTACTCGGCCCGCCGCGCTTACCGCCAAACCCACGACGTGCATGCCGTTGGGCGCCATGAAGACGAGCCGGCTCTCCCCTTCACTACAGCGGCGCCAAAGCGTCGACCCCTCGCCGGTCACGTCGCGTGCATAGAGAACGCAACCGCCGGGTAGACCGCGTGGGAATCGAGCTCGCGCCCCGTGCGTCAGCCGCTCCGCGCGCCCGCTCTCAATATCCAGCTCGAACAGGTCGATGAAACGGGAATCGGGCTCCGGGGCCAGTCGCGAGTAAACCAGCCGGTTCGCCGAGACCCAGGTAACGTCGAGGGGCCAAACCCGCCGGGGAAGCACGCGCTCCCGCACTCCCAGTGCCCCCACTCCCGCTTCTACCTCCTTTGACGCAGTCACGCCGGCCAGTGACGACACCACCAGTCCTCCTGCCGCCGGCCGCCAGGCCACTTTCTCCCCCGTGGGGTCGAGCGCCAGCACGGTGCTCGCTCGGCCGTCTCGGGTCAATTGCCGTGAGCCCTCGTCTTGCTCCTCAGCCGCTCGCGCCAGAGCCTGCTCCTCTACCCCGAGGCCCCAGTGCCACCACAGCTCTTCCAGCTCGGTACCGTTCGCGCGTCGCCAGGCCTCCTCGAATGGCAGCGGATACCAGCCGGCGTTCGCTTCGCGAAGTGCCGCGAGCAATGAGTCCCAACCCTGATGCTCAACCAGGTAGCCAACGAAAGCGCCGCCCAGGAGATAGCGAGTTTCGCCACCAGGCCACCGGGAGTGGCTCAGGAGTGAAGCGTCGGCCAGGGTGGGCCACGCGCCTTCCAACGCCAGGGAGTGAAGAACGCCGCGAGTCCGAGCGTCCACCTCAGGCGAACCGGGAGACAGGGTGTTCGCGAGCCAAACCGCCAAGCCCTCCAGCAGCCATCCGGGCGGCAATGGTGCCACCGCTTCACCTACCACCCCGAGCCGCGGTAACTCGGCAACCCCGGCCGGCCGTTCGAGGAAGGAAAGTTGCAGCGTGTGCGTCAGCTCATGCAGGAGCAGCGTGTAGAGGGGATCGCGTGCCCGCAGATCGACCTCGGGCAGTGCCGGGAAGAGGGCGGGCAGGACCACACGTGGCCTGGGCAGAGGAGGTGCAATGGCGCCGTAGGAGTCGGTGTGGGCGTCGAGCTCGATAGTCGTTAACGGCGGGTCGGTGCCGAAAAGCCGCGACAGCTCGGTAAGGGCAGCTTCGGCACGAATCGCCACCTGGGCGGCATACGGGGCGATGGCGGGGTCATCAAAGAGCACCCTCGTTCGCGGTGTTACCACCTCTTGCCACTCCCGCCGCAGCCCGTCTTGAGCGGAGGCGAATGGCGCCTGGACGAGGAGGCCTACGAGGAATAGGGCGAAAGGAAGATTGCCGAGGATTGCCATGCTGCGCCGCACGCCCGATTCTACGCGTGGGACCGGCCCCGGCAAGAATGGCTGCGCCGATAGAATGGGGAGCGATGCCGGTATTCATCGTCGACAAGCCACTCAATGCCACCTCTCACGACGTCGTGGCGGAGGCGCGGCGACTGCTGCGCACCCGCAAGGTGGGCCACGGCGGCACCCTCGATCCGCTCGCTAGCGGGGTACTCGCCCTGCTGGTAGGCGATGACACCAAACTATCGCCATTCCTTACCGGGTCCCGAAAGCGCTACCTGGCCTGGGTTTCATTTGGTGCCACTACCGTCACCCTCGATGCCGAGGGCCCGATCATCGAAGGCGACCGTGACGCGCAGTTGAGTGCGGGGCTGATTGAAGCGGCGCTACCGGCTTTCCTGGCGCTGCACGAGCAGGTTCCACCACAATACTCCGCGATCAAACGAGCCGGGGTGAAGGGCTACGAGGCTGCCCGTAAAGGGGAGCGACTAGACTTGCCGCCGCGACCGGCCGGGTACTTCGAAGCGACCCTGCTGGCGTTCGCACCGCAGCGCGACGCTCTACCTAGCCGTATCGAGCAGACAGCAGGGGTCTGGGAGCCATCTGACAGCCGTTCTGAAAGTGGTCGCGATGTTCCCTTGCCGGATCCTCTGGGCAACTACCCAAGTGCATTGTTGCGTATGGAAGTGGAGGCGGGAACCTACATACGCTCCTTTGCTCGGGATCTGGGCGAGGCGCTTGGCTGCGGCGCATTCCTTAGTGGCTTGGTGAGAACGGGGGCAGGCACGCTCGACCTCACTCAGGCGGTAACACTGTCCCAACTGCCTCAGTCCGCATCGCTCTCGGCAGCGCAGGTGCTCCCGTACCCTCGGGTCGAATTGAACCCGATCGACGCCGAAAGGATCCGCAAGGGCCAGAGGCTTCCTTTGCCACTGGCGGAGCGCACGACGTTCCTCGACCAGCAAGGTGATTTGGTCGCAGTAGCCGAGGACGAGGAGGGGCGGATGAAACTCCTCCGCGTATGGAGCAAGGGTTGAGACGGCCGGCCGAAACACTTTCACTATCTCGCTGTCGCGACTCATCTAGACTGAGGAAACGCATTGAGGGCTACACGGCGGGCACCCTCGGGTGCCAGCTGGCATTTGCGCCCGAGCGAAAGAGGGAACGGATGGATATCGGTATTCCCAAGGAAACCAAGACCCACGAGTACCGTGTAGCGGTCACTCCAGGCGCCGTGAGGGCATTGACCGAGGCAGGGCACCGAGTTTTCGTCGAGAGCGGGGCCGGGAGTGGGAGCAGCTTTAGCGACGAGGACTACCAGGGCCAAGGCGCGTTGATAGTCGACAGCCGCGCCGAAGCCTGGGCGCAGCCTTTGGTGCTCAAGGTCAAGGAACCGATGCCGGCCGAATTTCCCTACCTCCGTGAGGACATGATGCTTTTCACCTACCTCCACTTGGCGGCCGGGCAGGAGCTCACCGATGCTCTGTTGAAAGCAGGAACCACTGCCGTGGCATACGAGACCGTCCAACTGGACAACGGGAGCCTGCCGCTGCTCACCCCCATGAGTGAGGTGGCGGGACGGATGGCAACGCAGGTCGGGGCCCACTACCTGAGCCGTTTCCTGGGTGGTCGCGGTCTGCTCCTGGGCGGGGTTCCGGGCGTTTCAGCCGGCGAAGTGGTGATCCTCGGCGGCGGAGTGGTCGGCACCAACGCCGCCAAGATGGCGCTTGGCCTTGGCGCTCGAGTGACGATTCTCGACGTGAACCACGCCCGCCTCCAGTACCTGGACGACGTGTTCGGTGGGCGGCTCCAGACCCTGGCGAGCAACGTCGCGAACGTCGCCGACATGAGTCGGCGTGCCGACTTGCTCATCGGAGCGGTCCTCATCCCCGGGGCACGCGCTCCGCGTCTCGTGCGGCGAGAGAGCCTTGCCGAAATGAAACCGGGAAGCGTGATAGTCGACGTGGCAGTCGATCAGGGCGGGTGCATCGAAACTATAAGGCCCACAACCCATGACCAGCCCACCTTCACCATCGACGGGGTGGTTCATTACGGTGTTTCCAATATGCCGGGAGCGGTCCCCAACACCAGCACCAGAGCACTCTCGAACCAGACTCTTCCCTACGCACTGCGTCTGGCCGGAAGAGGAGCGCGGGCGATGCTCGAGGATCCGGCGCTCTTACGTGGCTTGAACGTCCACCGTGGGCTGCTTACGCACAGCGCGGTGGCGGACGCCTTTGGCCTCGAGGTAACTCCGCCCGCGGCTGCGCTAAAGGAGCGACCGATCCCTGCCTGACGTTGCACCGCCATGCAAGATCGGCGCGAGCGCATCCTCAGTGACCTCGCACAAAGCGAAGACAGCGTTGCGGTCATACGAATTATCAGCGCAGCCTACCCAGCGCCTTGCGAATGAGCGCCTCTGCGCTCTCCTCGGAATCGGCGAGCGCTAGCTCGGCAACCGTCTGCTTCACCTGACCCTCACGGTAGCCCAGCGCCAGGAGCGCCTGCACGGCATCCTCAGCCGATCCCGATAGTACCGACTGTGGCCTGGAGCCACCGGCAGCGACCGTAAGCGATTCGGGCAGCTTGTTGCTCAACTCGAGGATTATCCGTTCGGCTGTCCTCTTCCCCACTCCGGGAGCGCTGGCCAGCAAACCCGCATCTCCGCCGCGAATGGCTCCGGCGATTATCGTCGAGGGCATCGCCGAAAGTATGGCCACGGCCAGCTTGGGTCCGATGCCACCCACGGCGATGAGGTGACGGAACAGGTCCAAGAGGTCACGGTCGTGGAAACCGTAGAGGGCGAGTAGGTCTTCCTTGACCACTAGGTGGGTGTGGAGCCGCACCGCATCCCCTTTCGAGAGGTTGACCAGTGTGGGTTTGGGTGCGAAGAGCTCGAGACCCATGGGTCCGGCCTGTACGACGACACTGCCCTCGCGTACCTCGGCAATTAGGCCATCGACGAAGGCGATCAACTTCGGAGGGAGCCGTCTCGGCGAGGAACATTGCGGGATTTCGGTTGCATGCGCCCATTGTAGGCGGACTGTTCTGCCTTATGGTTCACCCTTTTCGGTACGACCCTCCAGGTACCAGGCACTCGTCAGGTAGTAATCGCGGTAGACGAGCGTGAGCAGCACGGCCACTGGGACCGCCGCCACTGCACCCCAGAGGCCAAAGAGCACGGAGCCGAACAAGATGGCGAGCAGTACCGTCACCGGATCGAGGGCGATGATCCGGGCGTAGATGAGCGGGGTAAGCAGGTTGCCATCGATGATATTCACGAGAAGCAGGACCCCCAGGGCCGCCAAGGCGTGAACCCAGCTTTCGGTGAGCGCGAAGAGGAAGGTGGGCACCGAGGCGAGTATCGGCCCAACGAACGGGATCAGGTTTCCCACACCGGCTAGCACTCCCAAGCCGGCGGCAAGCGGAATCTGAAGAAAAGCAAGGCCGATACCCACCAGTAGTCCAACCCCTGCAGCGATTATCAACTGTCCGCGGATGTAACCCCCTATCGCGTAACTGACTTTATCGTTGACCTCGAGTGCTGCCACCCGATAGCGCTGAGGGAACGCCTGCAACAGGGTCCGGTTGTAGCGCGGAAAGTTATAGAGCAGGTAGATGGACAGTACGGCGACGATCACCACTTGCAAACCGCCGCTGGTGACGACGGTGAGGCTCTCGACCAGACCACCGCGGAAGGCCGAGATGGAGGGGAGTACCTCGTCGATCAGCTGACGCGACGCAGCGTTCAGATTCTGGAAAACCTGCTGGAATGTGGTGCCAAAACCGGGATCTATAGCACGAGCGGTAATGAAGGGCAACTCCTCGAGCACTTCGGCCAGCTGCGGCAGCTCCTCGGCGAACAGCGAGAGTTGAGCAGCAACCTGGATGCCCAGGAACCATAGGCCGGCCAGCAGACCCAGCAGCAGGAAGGCTACCAACAGCACGCCGCTCGTGCGGTTGGCGCGGCGCTCGGCCCAAGCCACCAGCGGATGGAGGATGAAGGCGATGAGATAGGCGCCCATTACGCTTCCCCATACCGCCTTCGACCAGTAGAGGAAACTGTAGAGCAAGTAGATGATCAGCAGGCCGACCGCGACCCGAACGTATGGGTTGCGCCATACCTGCTTTACGGCGTCCAACACGCCCTTACCGCCTCACGGAAAGCAGCATGTCGACTGCCGGGATGAGGCGAAGGTAGTTGTCCGCCGGCTCGCGCACAAGGAAGAGGGTGTAGACTCCGCCTGCCCGGATGGTGACGTCCCGAACCTGCGTCAGGATGGCGTCGGTGCCGGCCAGCCGAACCTGCAACGTGAAGAGTCGGCCCGGCAGGCGAGCGTAGGCGGTCCCGTTGGGGAACGTCAGGTCCGACGCCAGGATGATCGGTTCACCGCCGCCGTCGGCCGGTATCGCCAACAGATCTACCGAGGTGGTCGCTGGCGCCAGGTGAACCAGCCGGATGCGAGAACCTCCGGGCGGCGGCACGATACTCAACTCGTCACGGAAGACGTGGAGTTCAATGGGCCGCCAGGCCGGTGCCGTCCCTTCGGTGCCGGGACGCGGGCTCGTTTGGGTCGGTCCACCCTCGCCCTCCTGCAAGGTAATACTCACGGCGGAAGTTTCGTTCGGCTGCACGGTGATCTCGAGTGTCGCCGGTTGGTGGTCCTGGTACTCAGCGCGGATGGTGTAGGTTCCAGGCTCAAGCTCACTCAGTGCCCGGTCGCCCCGAAAGCTCTCGGAGTAGCCTCTCGGCCCGGTAACGGCCACGCTCGCCTCGCTGGGCTCTACATCCACCGCGAGTGAGCCGCTGTCGGCGGCCAGCGCGGTCCGTTCGTAGAAGCCGGATATCGCCAACGTGTAGTACATCCCGTCTTCGAGGTTCACCAGGATGGTGATCGGCTCCAGCATCTGCGGCCCTTCGTCGGCCTCGTCCCCGGGTGTGTCGGGCAGACGGTGTGGAAAGACGCTAATCTCGTGCTGCCCGGCAGGCAAAGAGCTGTAGGGTGTCACCTGGCCGTAACTGATGTCACGCATAAAGAGCTGACGGTCGATGACCAGGTCGAACTGTGGAGCGTCGGGCGAGAGATGGGTGAGACGTATTGCCGCCATCGGTTGTGCAAAAGCAGCTCCGGCAATGAGCGTCAGGAGCAGGAGCAGCCTCACGGATAGTCTCTCGAGCGCTCGTCGCACACTCACAACTCGTCTCCCTGACGACCGAGACCCACACTCAGGCGAAGCTCTTCCTGCAACCTAACGAGCCGCTCACGAGCAGCACTCCGATCCCGGGTCAGATCGGGAAGCAAGGCGGTTAGGTCCGCCTCTATGGCTAACCGTGCTTCAGGCGATCGGCGTGCCTTCACCGATTCGAGCTGCTCCTCAAGGACACGGAATTCGGGTCTCAACTCGGTTGAGCGGCGGCCGTCGATGAGCGCCGTCTCGAGAAAGTGCAGGCGTAGCCCGGCCTCGATTCGCTCGCGATAGTCAACCATGGTGACCACGCCGGATTCAAGACGGTGCTCGAACGATTCAGCCGAAGGGGCGAATGGCCAGGGCCGTAAGAATATCAGCCACACCGCCACACCTGCGGCTAGCAGCAGACCCACTAACAAGCCGGTCCGGCGCCAAGTCCAAACGAACCGGCGTACCCCCTGATTGCTCAACCAAGCCCTCCCTTCGTGCATTCTATTTCGATCGGCGAGAGGATCCCGTGACGGGCACACGCCTCGAGCAAATGGAAGGAGGGATCTACAGGTCGAGCGAAACTGCCGTGCCCCGCTACGTTTTCAAGCGAAACGGCAGCCGGGCACGCAATTGGGTCACCGGCTGTACTACACCTCTCTGAATAACGGTGCGTAGATCGATTCGTACCCGATATCGGCTAGCGTCGCGCACCCCGTGAGGCGCATTGCGTAGTGCAGTTCGGCCTCGAGGTTGGCAATCGATCTATCGCTTTCCACGATTACCGCTTCGGCGCCCACGGCCAAGTAACGGAAGACGTCTATGCCGGTACGAACGGGACCGCCAACGTAGACACCGGTCATTCCCGCGACCGCATCGAGAATCTCGGGCAGCACTTCGATAGCGGCCGGGCCACCTACGAACGTTCCGAGGGTCGGGTTGACCACCACACCCTCCAGGCCAGCTTCGACGACTATCTCGGCGTCGGCGGCGCTGTTCAGTCCGAACACCCACAGAGGGCAACCGGCGGCGGCACGCAGCTCCGCGAGATCCTCACGGGTTCGAGGCCGCCACGCTTGCGAGCCGTGCGGAGCGGTGTGCGCGAGCTGCCGCATATCGAGCGCCAGGGCGGGGAAACCCATGCCCGAGAGCAGTTTTACTCGCGGCATCAGTTCACCCATCTTGTCGTTCTCGAGCAAGGGGATGGTGGCTTCGCGACGGCGTTCGTCGGGCTTCTCCAACACCTGTCGGGCAACGGCCAATGCAAGCTGGGCAGATGGCTGGGCACCGTTGGCCGCCAGCGGCAGGATCGGACTGCTGAGGTCGCTGCCCAAAAGTTGTGTGCGACTGTCGACGTCGTCTACCTCGTGGAGCACTTTGGCTACCAGGGCGTACTCGTCGAGGGCAGCAAACTCACGCTCGGTCATTGTTCGAATGATACCAGCAGCAGTTGTTGCGCCTTGGCACCCGATGGTGTCGGCATTCCGACTGGCAGCTACCCACTCGACACCCCGGGTTAGACTCCTTCGAGAGCAGCTGCGTTGGAGGATCGTTTCCTTGATCGAAGTCGCCAACCTGACCAAATCGTTCGGATCAGTGCGCGCCATCTCGGGAATCAGCTTTTCGGTGGCGGCCGGTGAGATATTCGGGCTCTTGGGTCCGAACGGAGCCGGTAAGACGACGACTCTGCGCATCCTCGCGACACTGCTACGGGCCGATTCCGGCACGGCTTCCGTCGCGGGATACGAAGTGAAGAGCCAGGCAGAGGCGGTGCGCCGGTCGATTGGCGTCGTGAACGGCGGAATGGGGCTCTACGACCGGCTCACCGGCAGGGAGATCCTCAACTACTTCGGCCGCCTCTACGGCATGAGCAACGGTCCCATAAATGCGCGCATCGATGAGCTTGCCGAGGTGCTCGAGCTGGGGAACGCGCTCACCCGTCAAGCCGGCGGCTTCTCGACAGGCATGAAGCAGAAGATCGTGATCGCCAGGGCCGTACTGCACGATCCGCCGGTGATCTTCTTCGACGAAGCCACCAGTGGCCTCGACGTCATGGCGCGCAGGGCGGTGCTCGATCTGGTGCGCCGCTTCGCCCGCGATGGCAAGGTCGTCGTCTACTCCACCCACGTGATGAGCGAGGTGGAGCAGCTTTGCGACCGGCTCGCCATTATCTTTCGCGGCGAGCTGGTCGTCCGGGACACGCTTGCCGGGCTGCTGAGCTCAACCGGCAAAGCGAGCCTCGAGGAGGCCTTTTTCGCGACCGTCAGGAAATCCGGCCTGGTTCAGGAGGAGGCGGCGTGAGGTGGCGGATTATCTCCCAGGTCGCCGGCAAGGAGATCCTATCCACACTTCGCGACAGGCGCGCGATCGTCTCGAACCTTCTGCTACCGCTGCTGCTGCTGCCGCTGATAATGCTCGGCCTCCCATTGGCCTTGGGAGGACTGTTCAACCGTGAACAGGCCTCCGAGACACCGGTTGCCGTACAGAACCTCTCCGAATTGCCGCCCGAGCTGGCCGAGCTATTCGAGGCAGCCAACATCGCGCCGTTCGCCAGCGACGAGCCCGAGGAGGTGGTGAGGAGCGAGTCGGCAAGCGTGGGCCTCAGGGTCCCCGGCGACATGGCTAACAGTGTGGGGGCCGGCGAGCAGGTGGATCTGGTCCTGTTCAGCAAGCAGGGAAACCTGGCGGCGGAGGTGGCGGCCTCGAAGGTGCGGGGAGCGGTGGACGCATATCGCCAAGACTTGGTCGCTGAACGGCTGGGCGCCGCCGGGCTCGACCCATCGGTCCTCGAGCCGGTAACCCTTCGCGCCGTCGACGCTTCCTCTACCGCCGAGCGGAGCAGTGGTCAGCTCTCCTGGATCATCCCGTTCTTCATAGCCGTCTGGACCCTGGTCGGGGGGCAGATGACGGCGATCGACGCCACCGCCGGCGAGAAGGAGCGGGGAACGCTCGAGTCGCTCCTGGTCGCGCCCGTACGGCGTTCCGAGGTCGTTATGGGCAAGTTCCTGGCAACCATGCTATTCGGCTTGAGTGCCGCGGTAATGGCGATCATCGGCTACGTCGCCGGGGGCGCCCTGCTGGGCAGCTTAGTGAGCTCACGATTGGGCGGCGAGGGCGGCGAGGTTGTTGCCATGATGGGCGGTTCTCTGCAGGTGACGCTCACATCGGTGATCCTCCTCCTTACCAGCACACTGCTTCTCGCGGCTACCCTGGCGGCGCTGCTCCTGGGCGTCACGATGTTCGCTCGCTCGTTCAAGGAAGCCCAAAGCTACGTGGCGCCCCTCAGCTTCCTCCTGATAATCCCGGTGTTGGCACTGCAATTCAAGGACCTGCTCGACCTGGGCCTGGGAATCTACCTGGTGCCGGTAGTGAACGTTCTGCTGCTGATGGACGACACCGTCAAGGGGGCGGTGGACGGCGCAGCGCTCGCACTCACCTGGTCGTCGCTTGTCATCGCGATCGTCCTACTGCTGGCGTTCGCCCTTCGCAGTTTTGCTCGGGAAAACGTGATCTTCAGAACCTGAAGTAGATCCGCCTGCGCGACTGCTCTCAATCGGACTGTATGGTGGCCCGACGTGTCCCGGCGTGCCCTGTCCTAGGCTCGAATCGAATCGGATGAGGGTCTGTTCTTTAGTCGGGGGGCAACATGGCAGGTAGCGGAAGCCGCGTCAATTTGGGTCCAGTGGAGCGCGGCGTGTCGCTGGCACTGGGAGCGCTGGCCGGAACGGCGGCATTCCGCAGGCGTACGCCGCTTTCGGCGCTGTTGGTAGCCGCCGGGAGCTACCTCGTCTACCGCGGGGTGAGCGGGCGCTGCAGGCTGTACCGAGCATTGGGTATCACCGGATCCGAGGTGGGCTCGACGGTGAGCGCCTGCAGCCAGATAACGGTGCAACGCCCTGCCGAGCAGGTCTACCAGCAGTTGCGCGACCTCACGAACTTTCCCAGGTTCAGCCGCTTTCTCGAAGGCGCCGAAAAGATGGGCGCTGAAAAGGTGGGCGACGAGCGGTGGCGGCTGCAGCTACGTACGCCACTGGGCAACGAGATCGAGTTGGATGTGCGCCAGACGGCCGACGAGGAGAACCGGCGCCTAGCCTGGTGCACAGTCGAGGGTGCGCCAATGCCGGGCGCCCTCGAAATGCACCTGTTCGAAGGGAAGACCGGGACCGAGATCCACGCCGACGCCTGGCTGGTGCCGCAGTCGGGAACGCTAGTCCCCTCGGCGCTACGTACGGCGGACCGTTCCAAACTGTTACGGCGGGCCGGACTAAGCCCCTCCGAGTTTCTGGAGCAGGAGTTGCGCCGGCTGAGGCAGCTTCTCGAGACAGGAGAAACGGCGACCGTGAAGGGGCAGAGCGCCGGCGGGCGACGGGCCCGCAGCACGCTCGAGGAGAGGCAGGCCCAGGCTGCCGGAGGCGCAGGCCGTTGAGGGCGCTCACCTGGCACGGGGTTCACGATGTTCGCATAGAGCAAGTACCCGATCCCGAACTGCTTCGGCCCCGAGACGCCATAGTTCGCGTCACCGCGACGGCCATCTGTGGATCGGACCTGCACCTCTACGACGGCTTCATTCCCACAATGCGCAAAGGCGACATACTTGGCCACGAATTCATGGGAGAAGTGGTCGAGGTGGGGTCCCAGGTGCGTAATCTGGAGGTGGGCGACCGAGTGGTGGTGCCCTTCCCGATCGCTTGCGGCGACTGCTGGTATTGCAAGAACGACCTGTGGGCCCTGTGCGACAATTCAAATCCGAACGCGCCCCTAGCCGACCTCTTCTTCGGCGAGTCCCCCTCGGGAATTTTCGGTTATTCACACCTTATGGGCGGCTACGCCGGCGGACAGGCCGAGTATGTGCGGGTTCCCTTTGCCGATGTTGGTCCGCTCAAGGTCCCCGACGGCGTGAGCGACGAACAGGCGCTCTTCCTGAGCGATATTCTGCCGACCGGCTGGATGGCGGCCGAGAACTGCGGGCTGCAGGGTGGCGAGACGGTGGCGGTATGGGGCAGCGGTCCGGTTGGTTTGTTTGCTGTGATGAGCGCCTACGCTCAGGGAGCGAAGCAGGTAATCGCCATCGACAGCGTGCCGGAGCGCCTTGCCAAAGCGGCCGAACTGGGTGCCATCACGATCCATCACGAACAGGAAGACCCCATCGAGCGGCTACGTGAGCTTACCGCCGGCCGTGGGCCCGACGCTTGCATCGAGGCGGTCGGAATGGAGGCGCACGGCGGCGGCTTGTTGGGCCCACTGGACCGCGCCAAACAGGCGGTGCGGCTAGAAACCGGCCGCCCACATGCGTTGAGGTCGGCGATATACGCCTGCCGCAAAGGGGGCGTCCTGTCGGTGGCCGGCGTCTTCGGCGGGTTCATCGATACCGTCCCGATGGGCGCAGCCTTCAACAAGGGCCTCACCTTCAAGATGGGTCAGACGCACGTGCACCGCTACTTGCGACCGCTCCTCGAGAAGATCCGCGAGGGGGAACTGCACCCGACGGCAATTCTCAGCCACAAGATGACGCTCGACGAGGCGCCGGGCGGCTATGAGATTTTCAGTCGCAAGCAGGACGGCTGCATCAAGGTGATGCTCACCCCATGAGACGAACGGCGTTGCTGGTGGCCACGGTCGCCGGGCTGGCGGGAGTGGCGCTTCTACGCCGCCGGCGAAAACTGGAGCTGGCCGGCCGGGTGGTGCTCATCACCGGCGGGTCGCGTGGGCTCGGACTCGAGCTGGCACGGGAGTTCGCGGACCAAGGGGCGCACATTGCGCTCCTGGCCCGTGATCGCGAGGAGCTGGAGCGGGCAGCGCAAGACCTCGAGGGCGCACAGGTCGAGCTACTGCAGTGCGATCTTCGCAACCCCGAAGAGGTCGAGCATGCCGTCGAGCAGCTGATGGAGAGGCAAGGCAGGATCGACGTGCTGGTGAACTGCGCGGGCACGATTCGGGTGAGCCCCCTTGCGAACCTCAGCGTCGACGACTTTCGGGAGGAGATGAACGTCAACTTCTTCGGTGCTCTCCACGCCACGCTCTCCACCCTCCCGCACCTCGAGCGCAGCGGCGAGGGCCGGATCGTGAACATCACCTCGATCGGTGGCCGAATTCCAGTACCGCACCTGCTGCCCTACACCGCCTCGAAGTTCGCGTTCGTCGGATTTTCCGAGGCGTTGCAGGCTGAGCTTTCGGGAAGCCCGGTGCGTGTCACCACCGTTACTCCCGGTCTTATGCGGACCGGCAGCCCCTACCGAGCAATGTTCGGCGGCAGCCGCGAGCGGGAGTTCCGCTGGTTCCTTTTGGCCAGCTCGCTCCCGGGCGTCTCGATGAGCGCCGCTTACGCGGCCCGCCGCATCGTCGATGCCTGCCGACGGGGAGAGCGCTCACTGATCCTCCCGGCCTACTTGCGCCTGCCGATAGCCATCCATGCCCTGTCGCCCGGCGCGGTAGGCGGCGTCGCTGGTGTTGTCAATCAGATGTTGCCGGAGCCGACTCCCGTTGACGGCGGACGACCTGTGGAGGGGCGTGAGGTACTGCCGCCAGGACGAACGCCCGCCTACGCCATGCTCACCAAGCGGGCGGCGCTGAGAAACAATGAGTTGGGGTGAGAGGTCGCTTAGACCCGACATGCAACTCAGAAGCGATGAGCTAGGGGACAGATCCTATGCAGAGTCTACGCTAGTGATCACTCAATTCTTGGATGATATGCCGGGCTAGATTCTCCTTTATCTCTCTATGTCGAGGTACCGATTGGGCGACTCCCGTTCGTCGGTTCTGGTACCAGTCGTGACTTCCGCCATGGCGAATTAACACGCAGCCCAACTTTTCCAGGCGGTTCACCAAATCCGTTCGCTTCACACCATTTCGAGCTCTGCCACCCGGCGAACCTGCGGAATCTCACCGCTGCTTAGCTCTTTAAAGACATCGACTAGATTCCGCCGAAGCTCGTCTTCACTCTCACCTTGCGTCCAGTAATCAGGAAACTGCTCCAGATAGCCCAACCACATGTCGTCGTCCTGCCAATAGACATACCGCTCTTTCATCTTTTCATTGTAGCGGAGTCGACCGCATAGCAGAATGAGCAATAACCTAGCGAACAGTCGTGATCGACTAGTCGACCACGGTTATGGAGGGCAGGGCCAGTTCCCAGTTTCTGCTACCCGCGATCCGCCCGGGCAGTCGTACACTCGATAGAAAGTGTGCACGCCAACCTCCTCACCGCATCTCGACCTTCTACTCCCCTTTCGGCCGCCGCTCGACTGGACCTTGCTGCTCGGGTTTCTGGCGATGCGCGCCACTCCGGGCGTGGAGCTCGTGCGAGACGGTGCATACAGCAGGACGTTCAGCCTCGGTGGCACTAGTGGAGTAATCGAGGTCAGCCTGGACCCAGGAGGCGATTGCCTGTCCCTGCGCGTGCCGACCGAGTTAACCGGCTTGGCTGAACCCCTCAAGGCACGAGTCGAGCGAATCTTCGACTTGACGGCGCCGCCTGCCGTCATCAAGGGACATCTGGGCAACGACCCGGTGCTGGCATCCGCTGCCGCGGCCTTCCCGGGCGTTCGGGTTCCCGGCGCATGGTGTTCTTTCGAGCTCGCCGTCCGTGCGATTCTGGGCCAGCGTGTGAGTGTGAAGTCGGCGACCTCGCTGGCCGGCCGATTGGTCGCGCGTCTCGGGGAGGAGTTGCGGCCAGAGGAGTTGCGCCCACCCGCGCAAGCGGGCCTCACGCACCTCTTCCCCACGGCCGAACGGCTCGCCAGCGCCGACCTTTCGGGGCTGGGGCTTACCGGACAGAAAATGACGACGTTAAGATCGCTCGCCCGGGCGGTGACCGACGGGCGGCTGAGGCTAGACCGATTCTCCCAAGGGGAGCAGCTGGATCTCGCGGAACAAACTCTCGCCGCACCCAGTCTCGCTAGGTCCAGTCCTGCGGAACCCAGTCTCGAGAACGTAGATCTCGAGACTGCTGTCACGAGGCTGCAGGAGCTGCCCGGAATCGGCCCCTGGACTGCGCACTACATTGCCATGCGGGCTTTGCGAAAGCCGGACGCCTTTCCGGCGGGCGACCTGATACTACGCAGGGCAGCCGCGCCGACCGCCGGTACAACTCTGACCGAGACAGAGCTCGCGACGGTGGCGGAGCGCTGGCGACCGTGCCGCGCATACGCGGCAATGCTGCTCTGGGCTTCGTATTCGCAGGCGCAGCACAAGGCCGCTCAGGCGAGATCGCCCGGAAACAAATGATGCTCATCGACGGTGCTAGCGGGTTGCATTCCGCTTATCCCGTTCAATACAATAGTCGGCGTGCTTCTACGGGACCGCTGACACCACTTCAAAGCCTCGGCTAGGCCTCACTTCCTCGCGGCGATGGGTTACCGCTCCGAACGATCGAGGCCAAGACGCTGCCGTGACGAGAGTTCGAGCCGTCCCCGAACCACCCAGACCCCATCCAACAGGCACCAGTCCAGAAGTTGGTAATCCGGCGCGCCAACGTCGCCGGCACCAACTCTTCGCCAACCCCTCCCCGATGTAAGGGCGAGTGCGCAATCAGCAGGAGTTCGGACGTATGCACTTCAGTTTGCTCGAAGCGATGCAGCGGGGAGGGGCAGCATGACGGTCGACTCGATCAGCTTGCCCACGGGCAATGCCGAGTTCACCATCAAGGACGCCCACCAGTACGACCGCTCCAGTCCGGTACGGTGGATCCTTTCGCATGTCGCGCGCTACAAACTCCTTTTGGCGTCGTTCATCGTAGGAATCATCATCACCCAGGCGCTCTTCTCGGCAGTCCCCTGGATCACCGGTATCGCCTTCGATCTGGTGTTGCAACCGGACCCGGACGGCGGCCGCCTGCTAACGATCATGGGCTTGCTGCTGGCCATCCTCGCAGTGCGAGTCGTGTTCGACCTCGCAGCGTTTTTCTCGGTCGAGACGATGGGACAACGCCTGGAGCGCGATGCGCGCGAAGAGCTCTATGTAAGCCTGCTGGGCAAGAGCCAAACCTTCCACAATCGACAACGGGTGGGGGACGTGATGGCGCGCGTCGCCAACGACGTACGACAGCTGAACGGAATGATGAACCCCGGCGTAGCGCTCATCGGCGACACCGTCTTCGGCATGATCGTGCCGCTGGTCTTCATCGGCTTCATTGACGCACGACTGCTGGTTGCTCCGCTGGCGTTCATCGTGGTCTTCATCATCGCTCTGCGCCACTACATGAGGCAGCTAAACCCCGTCTCGGGCGCCATGCGGCGTCAGTTCGGCCAGATGAACGCCGGCCTCAACGAGACGATCACCGGCATCGAATTGGTCAAGTCCGCCGCGCAGGAGTCGCAGGAGAAGCGCAAGTTCGCCGGCAGCGCGGCAACGTTCCGCGACTACTTCGTGAAGCACGGGGAGGTGCAGGCGCGCTATCTGCCCATCCTGTTGTTCGGTTTCATGTTCACCGGCGCGTTTGCACACGGGTTGTGGCTGCTTTCGGTGGGCGCCCTGAGTGTCGGTGACCTGGTGGCCTACGTGGGACTGGTTGGCGCCTTGCGGGGCCTGGCCGACATCTCCATCTTCTCCTTCTCCCTGGTGCAGCTGGGCATCGCCGGCGCCGAACGCATCCTGGAGCTGATGAAAGAGGAAACCGAGCTCGACGAGAACCCGGCGGGCCGATCGGCAAGTGTGCAAGGTGAGATCGCATTCGACGGGGTGACCTTCGGGTACGACGGGGCGGAGGGCAAGCCGGCGCTCAAGGAAGTTTCGTTCAGTGCGGCGCCGGGTGAGACGGTTGCCATCGTGGGACAAACGGGGTCGGGAAAGAGCAGTCTCGTGAAGCTGGTGAACCGGGCGTACGACGCCACCGACGGTCGCGTGCTTATCGATGGGATTGACGTCCGGGACTGGAATCTCGCGTCCCTGCGCGAACAGATATCGGTGATCGAACAGGACGTCTTCCTGTTCTCGCGTTCGGTCGCCGACAACATCGCTTTCGGCCTGGCCAATGCACCACGCGAAGCGATCGTGAGGGCGGCCAAGGCGGCCCAGGCCGATGATTTCATCACCCGATTCAGTGACGGCTACGACACCGTAATCGGCGAACGGGGCGTCACCCTCTCGGGCGGTCAGCGGCAACGCCTGGCTATCGCGAGAGCACTCCTCACCGACCCCCGCATCCTCATCCTCGACGACAGCACCAGCGCTATCGACAGCGCCACCGAAGACGCCATTCAGAAGGCGATCAACAAGGTACTCCAGGGCAGAACCACACTGATGATCACCCATCGCCTGTCGCAGATTCGCAGGGCGGACAAAATCCTGGTCCTCGACCGCGGCGAACTCGTGGACCAGGGTGGCCATTTTGAACTGCTCGAGCGCAACGATCACTACCGCCGCATCTTCTCGAGGTACGACTGATGCCTCATCCCCTTTACTTCTGCTCACGGATGGAGTCGTCATGGGTTTCCTGATGGACGGCCTCGGCGGCGAAGCCTACGACCGCACATACAGCGACAGCCAACTCGTGGTTCGCATCATCCGCTACTTTGGGCCCTATCTGGGGATGATGATCTTCGTGGGCACGATGATCCTGCTCGCCTCGGCATCAGGCGCCGCCCTGCCCATTCTGCTCGCGGCCGGTATCGACAGGATTGTCGGCTCCGGGGACACAGGCGTCGCCCTCTGGCGCCGCGCCGCGCCGTTCATCGTAGCCATTCTGGCAGCGGGCGGACTAGCTTGGACCTTCAACTACTTCCGACAGTGGTTCACCGCCAGAGCGGTGGGCAATGTGGTGCTCAACCTGCGCAAGGACGCATTCGATGCGGTGATGGCCCGGGACATGTCGTTCTACGACGAGTTTCCTACCGGCAAGATCGTGAGCCGCGTGACCTCCGACACCCAGGACTTCGCCACGGTCGTCACACTCACCCTCAACCTGATGGGGCAGGTGTTGCAGGTCCTGATACTCGTTGGCGTACTCTTCTGGATCGATGCCGAACTGGCGCTCATTGCCCTTTCCATCGCACCGCTGATCGTTGCGGCAGCGCTGGGCTTCCGTCACATCGCCCGGCTCACCACGCGTAACGCCCGCCGAGCGCTCGCCGACGTGAACTCGAACATCCAGGAGTCGGTGACGGGTATCTCGGTGGCAAAGGCGTTTCGTCAGGAGGGAGCGCTGTACTCGGATTTCGGTGACATCAACCGCCGTTCGTACCGGCTCAATCTCAACCAGGGACTCGTCTTCAGCGGCATATTCCCGGTGCTGGCAACTATCGCCGGCATCGGCACCGCCCTGGTGATCTTCTTCGGCGGCCACAGCGTGCTGCAGGGCGACACCACCCCCGGCCAGTGGTTCCTGTTCGTCGAAAGCGTCGCCTACTTCTGGTTCCCACTCACGAGTATCGCCTCATTCTGGTCACAGTTTCAGCTGGGTTTATCGGCCAGCGAACGGGTGTTCGCCTTGGTGGACGCCGAGCCCAGAGTCGTGCAGACCGGTGACGTACAAGTCAACGAGCTGCTCGGACGCATCGAGTTCCGCACCGTGGACTTTCGCTATACCGACCAGGAGCAGGTTCTGCGCGGCTTCGACATGACCATTCCCGCTCGCCAAACGGTCGCTCTGGTAGGGCATACCGGGGCCGGCAAGTCGAGCCTGGGGAAGCTGGTGGCCCGCTTCTACGAGTTCCAGGGCGGCGAGCTGCTCATCGACGGCCGCGACATTCGCTCGTTCAACCTTCATAGCTTCCGCAACCACCTGGGCATAGTGCAACAAACGCCCTTCCTGTTCACAGGGACGGTGCGCGAGAACATCGGCTATGGAACGCCTGGCGCTACCGACGAGCGGGTTGTGGACGCCGCCACCAGTATTGGCGGCGGCGACTGGCTTGAAACCCTGCCTCTGGGGCTCGACACTCCCGTTGGCGAGGGGGGACGTGGCATCTCCATGGGTCAACGACAACTGGTGGCGCTCGCCCGGGTGCTGCTGCAGGATCCGCAAATTCTTATCCTCGACGAGGCGACGGCAAGCGTCGACCCATTGACCGAAGCGCAGATCCAGGAGGGGCTTGAGGTGGTGCTGCGGGATCGCACCGCCATCGTGATTGCTCACCGGCTGTCAACCATTCGAACCGCCGACCGTATCGTTGTACTGAGCAACGGTTCGATCATCGAGGAGGGGACGCACCATGACCTGCTGGAGTCTGCCGGTAACTACGCCGACCTGTACAACACCTACTTTAGGCACCAATCACCCGACTACGACCCCGGCAAGCCGCTAGTGGGCTGAGCACCTCCGCGAGGAGTAGCGATGAGCATGTTCGACGACTTCCCGGAGGATCCGCTGAGGTTGAACGTATCGTCCGACTGACCGGAGGAGTACCTGCTATTCGCGCCTCACGGGTTCCTGGGCCGGCCCAGACATCTTAGGCCCACCGAGCTCCTCGCCCGGATTCACGAACAGGTTCGTCTCCCAGGCGTACTGCTTGTCGTAGAGCTCACGGTAGCGTCCGCCTTCCCTCATGAGTTCGGTGTGTGTGCCTCGTTGAACGATGCGCCCCGCCTCCAGCACCAGGATCTGATCCGCATCGCGGATAGTGGAGAGCCTGTGGGCGATGACAAAAGATGTCCTGCCCTCCATCAGTCGCCTCAGCCCCTCCTGGATTAGCGCTTCACTTTCGCTGTCGAGGCTGGAGGTGGCCTCGTCGAGAATCAATAGGCGTGGGTCGGCGAGTATTGCCCTGGCGATAGCGATCCGCTGACGCTGCCCGCCGGAGAGCTTGATGCCCCGTTCACCAACGACCGAATCGAAGTCTTCCGGGAAGCCGCGGATGAACAGGTCGGCGTTCGCGATGGCTGCGGAATCCCTGTCCCCACCAGATTGCGAATCCCCTCGGCGTCGCTCATGATGCGCGATATGAGCACACCGGTTTGGGTGCCGTCGAAGAAACGAACCGGCAGGCGAGTAACCTGTTCCTGGACGCGCCGACGCATATCCATGATGGCGCCCTGGGCTGCTACCGAGACTACCTGGGAGAGAGCAAAGGTGGTAACGGCCTGGACCACGGTGGCAGCACCGACCGCCAACGCCAGCGGCAGAAGCAGGTCTAACTGCTGGCGGCCGATTACGTTGTCGATGAGGAACTTGGAACTCCCGGGCAGCACGAAGCCAGCAAGTCGGTTGACCACCATCAGCAGCAGGCCGATGCCCAACTTGTCCCGGTGCGCCCAGATGAGCGAGCGCGCTTCGCCCCAAACCTTGGAGAAGAAACGACGCCGGCCGCTACTGGTCTGCTCTCGACTCATGAACGGACGCAGCGAGGCGACGGTTTCAACATGAGCGCATGATACGAGGCCGGCCCCCTCCCTACGCTCGCTCGGCGCAACCAACTACTGATCCGCCTCGTTCACGAGGGCTACGTATATCGGCAAGTCCCGCCAGATCCTAGGCAGCAAGCCTCTGAGAACGAACTTAGGCAACGAAGCGGCTGTTATATGCTGAATATGGGGTATTGCGAAGCGCATTCGCGAGAAGATCGAAGGTCTACAGGGATCAATCGACACGCATTTGCGCAAGATCGATCGCGAACTGCAGAGTCCCACCGCCGATTACGGTTTGATTCGTCACTGGGAAGGAGAGGTGCGAGCATGGCAGGATCGAATCGCGAGACTGATACTGCGGCTGGCGCACTGGCGCAGGCGGGGCAGATGAATATACCGCTGAAGCTGGTCACGGCCCCCCCGCTCCAACTTTGGGAAGAGTTAGCGGTCGAGGCTCGCACCTACATCGACCTGCTGGAGCGACTGAAGATGACTCCTCTCGACGCGCCCGGCAGGCACGAGCTAGAGAAGGAGCTCATGAGTTCGCTCTCGCATCTTCAGGTGCATTCGCTTGTCCTGGAAGAGGGCGTCATCGATTCGCTCGAGCTAACGGATGATCTCGCAGACTCAAACGACGACTGACGCACGCCAAGAAGGTGGATACAGCGAGTCGACCGGCACGAGTCACCATATGGTAAAGTGATATCGCCATATGGAGGTGAGCTTGGTGTTCCACAGCGGCATCTTCGATCAGGCACTTTCGGACACCGGGCGGTACTTCGATCTCGATATCCGCGACTTGCGTGAGGCCCAAGAAGCGATCGAGCGGGGGCTGCCCTTTAACGGATTCGAGCAGTTGCGCAACATATTGGGTGCCGGCAGCGGCGAACTCGCCGCCGCTCTGGGCATTGCCGGCACGACGCTCGCTCGGCGCCGCAAGGAGGGTCAGCTGAGTCCGGAGGAGTCGGAGCGCCTGCTTCGGTTGGCACGGCTGGTCGAGATGGCGCGGGTTGTACTGAGTCCCAACGGTCTGTCTTCCTGGTTCAATCGTGAACACCCGGCACTCGCCGCCAAGCCTCTCGACTGCGCCCGTAACGAAATAGCCGCCCGCCGGCTCGAGACGCTGCTAGGGCGACTTGCCGATGGCGGCCCCGCTTGAGCCAATCCACTTGTTGGCGTCTTGCTCCCGAGTCACGTGCAGGCTCGATAGCAGAGGCCTTTAGAGTTCGCCGATGACCTTGCAAAAACGCTCGAGGCGGATCTCCCCACCGACTGGAACCGCATCGAACCTGCGCGCGCGAGTCAGGTGCTGGGCAGTCGCTGGGCCCAATCGCGGACGTCGCCGCTGCTCCGCGTACCCAGCGCGGTGGTCCCGGTCGAGCACAACTACCTCCTCAACATCGAGGATCCGCGTTTCATGGAGATGACGATCGAGGGCCCCTTGCCCTTCCGCTTCGATCCACGGCTGGAGCGGTTCAACGTAGCTTCATAACGGTACTCCTAGCGATATACCTCATCAGGCGATCCGGTGAACTCCACTCACCCCTCCTCGACCTCACTCGCCGTCACCGATTGCCGATACGGAGTATCCGCGGCCTCACCCACCTCCAATCGCCCATACAAGGTCGCCATCTCCCGGAGTTGCGGGGCCATCCAATGCTCGAGCTGCTCGGACAGAAACCGCCAGCCCCAGTTGCCCGACGCCTGGCCGGGAGTGTTCATACGTGCATCGCTTGCCAACCCCATAACGTCCTGTAGCGGCACAACGGCGATGTCGGCGACGGAGGCCTGCGCCAGCCGGATGAGCTCCCACACGACCCCCTCGTCGCCCCGCGCCAGGTAGCGCCGCACCAGGTCGCGTTCGGCTTCCGGGGCGCCCCGGTACCATCCGAGCGTGGTGTCGTTGTCGTGAGTGCCGGTGTAGACGGCCGATCGGCGTGGGTAGTTGTGGGGCAGATAGGGGTCGCCGGCGTCACCTGCAAAGGCGAACTGAAGCACCTTCATTCCAGGAAGATGGTTGTCATCACGCAACTGCTCGACATCGGGAGTGATGACCCCCAAATCCTCGGCGATGATCGGCAGGTCACCCAGAGCCTTCGAGAGCGCCGCGAAGAAAGGTTGCCCCGGCCCTCGAACCCACCGCCCCTTGACCGCCGTCGGTTCGCTGGCCGGAATCTCCCAGTAAGCCTCGAAGCCACGGAAGTGGTCGACACGAATGAGGTCATAGAACTCCAGGCTCGAGCGGAACCGTTCTACCCACCAGCTAAAGCCTCCCTCGGCCATTCTCGACCAGCGGTAGAGCGGGTTACCCCATCGTTGTCCAGTGGCGCTGAAGTAATCGGGCGGCACACCGGCAATGACCGTGGGACTCCCCTGCTCGTCGAGATGGAACAACTCGGGGTTGGCCCAGGTATCGGCTGAGTCGAAGGAGATGAAGATCGGTATGTCGCCAACTACTGCGATTCCTCGCTCGTTGGCGTAGCGCTTGACATCGAGCCATTGCCGGTAAAAGAGAAACTGCCACACCTTGTGGCGGCGGATGACCGGAGCCAACTCCTGCCGCGCCCTTGCCAACGCTAAGTCCTGCCTCAGCCGCAGAGCCTCGTCCCAGCCGTTCCAGGCTTGGCCGTCGTGCGACTCCTTGAGCGCCATGAACAGCGCGAAGTCCTCCAACCAGAACTCCTGGGCCAGTTCGAACGCCGCCAACTCTTCACGGAAGCGCTCGCCCGCCCCACCCTCGAAGCGGTCGAATGCACGGCCCAAAACAGCCGACTTGAACGGGATCATCGAACCGAAGTCGACCCGCTCTCCTGGAAACGTCGGTGAGTGGATGAGGTCGGCCCCTTCGACCAGGCCATCCCCGCGCAGGCGATCGAGATCGATCAGATAGGGATTGCCGGCGAAGGCGCTAAACGACTGGTAGGGGCTGTCGCCATAACCCGTTGGCCCTAGCGGCAACACCTGCCATAAGCGCTGTCCCGCCGCCTCGAGGAAGTCGATCCACCGGTAGGCTTGTTCCCCCAGCGCTCCGATTCCATGCGGTCCCGGGAGAGACGTGGGATGAAGCAGGATGCCGGCACTACGCTGGGTCTCCATTCGACTACCTCCGCGGGTACCCCGGTAAGCGGGGCGCACCTTGCTATGGTAGCCGCTAGCTGCATACGACACTCTGCGCTCAGCGGCATTCGGAGGCCAGATGACAGTTGCGATAGCTGGGGCGCAGCCCACTCTGCTCTAACCCTCGTACGGCTTGCCGATCGCCTTAGGCGGGATCGCCCGGCCGATGAAGCCGGCCAGCACCAGCATCGTGAGGATGAACGGGATGCTTTGGACTAGCGTGGGCGGCAGTATCCGGCCACCACCCAAGCTGGTGGCGACGGCTTCGAAGGCGCCAAAGAGCAGCGTCGCGCCCAGCACTCCCAACGGGTGCCACTTTCCGAAAATGAGCGCCGCCAGCGCGATGAAGCCGCGGCCGGCCGACATTTCGGAGACGAACTGGTTGAAGTTGCCTATCGAAAGGTAGGCGCCCCCGAGTCCAGCCAACACTCCAGATAGCACAACGGCCGTGTAACGAACGCGGTGGACGTTGACGCCCAAGCTGTCTGCCGCTTCGGGATGCTCACCCACCGAGCGCAGGCGAAGTCCGAACGGCGTCCTGAACACCACGAACCACACCACCGGCACCAGGGCGAATGCGAAGTAGACGAGTGGGCTGAGCTCGAAAACGCCGCTTCCCCATTCGGGCAGCCGATTACGGATCCCGTCGCTGGCGGTGGTATTGCCGTAAAGCCCGCTCAGAATCAAGGCAGGAATCCCAATAGCCATGAGGTTGATTGCTGTACCCGAGATAATCTGGTCGGCCCTGAACCGTATAGATACGACGGCATGAATCCAGGCGACCATCCCGCCCACGACCATCGCCGCAACCAAGCCGAGCCACGGCGCGTAGGGAGCGGAGCGTCCTGCGAAGGGCGCCTCGATGAGTTGGGCCACCACCGCAGCCGCCAGCGCGCCAAAAAGCATGATCCCCTCGAGCGCGATATTGACTACTCCAGCGCGCTCGCTAAAGAGTCCTCCGAGGGCCGCCAAGAGCAGCGGTGTGGTCGCCCGCAGCGCCGATGCGACAAGTGTGAGCAGGACCAGAGTGTCCACGTTAGGCCTCCTCGCTCCGCACCGGCTTGCCGGGTGGATCGATTGGACTCGTCAGCGTCGGGTCCTCCTCCTCGTAAAGCGCGGTCCGGCGCCGCAAAGGGTTGGCTAGCCGCTCGGGCAGGAAGCCTCGCGCAGCGATGAACAGCACTACCAGAGCAAGTATCATGCTCACCACGTCGCGGGTGAGATTGCCGAAGGTGATGTTGAGTACCGAGCCGCCGTTCTTGAGCACCCCAAAGAGGAAGGCGGCCAGAACCACTCCCAAGGGAGTATTCGCGCCCAGCAGCGCAACCGCAATTCCATCGAAGCCGTCACCGGTTGGCAGCGACTGGCGCAGCGAGTACTCGTCGAGCGCACCCCCCAGCACGTAGTGCGTAGCCGTGAGACCAGCGAATGCGCCGCTGATCGTCATCGCCAGGATCACATTGCGGCCGATATGCGCACCCCCGTACTCGGCGGCCTTGGGCGAGACGCCCACTGCCCTCAGGTCGTATCCCCATTTGGTCCGCCACAATAAAATTTGCATGAAAAGTGCCGCGAGGAGCGCAAGGATGAACGAGAGATTCAGATTGGTGGGCGGCATCAGCACTTCGACGCTGCCCAAGCCGACTAGAGTCAGCAGCACATACGACAAACCCCAACAGGCGACGGCCAGAAGAAATCGCATCATGAGCCGCCTCACACCAAGTCGAGGCGCCAGCCATAGCATTAGGAGGGCGACCAGCGGCGCCAGCCAGGCGGCCAAGTCGACGGCCACTTCGTTCACGCCGGGTGACTCCTGCAAGTCGATTCCCAGCAGCGCCGGCAGTTGCGGGATCCGTCCTTCCGGTTGTAGTGGGTAACTCTTCGGTTCGGAGCCTGGCGCTTTGAACGGGAGGTCCACTATCACCGCCGGATCGTTGGCTACCGGCGCGGCGACAGCAACCAAGGCGACGAGCAGGACCATTCCCACGACGGTGAAGGAGAGGCGTGGCCGCCGGCCCATCAGGCGGCGGAGCGGTGGAATTAACAGCGCCACGAGAATGAGGAGCGTGGCCGGCAGCAGCATTCGGATGATGCTGAGGGCCGGGGCCGCAAAGGTGGGCCGGTCGGAGAGGAGAAAGAGAAGCATCGAGGCGGCGATGTAGTTGAGAAGGATGGTGTTTATGACCTCGTTGGCCCCAAAGCGCGCTTTGAGCCAGCCCGGCAGAGCGCCCCACAAGCCACCGAAGAGGGCAGCCGAGACTACCGCCAGGGGCATCACGAGCAGCGCCGGACCCGGCATGTACACCGCCACGCCGGCCGCACCCAGAGCGCCCAGGATCATCTGGCCAGGGGCGCCGATGTTGAACAGTCCGGCCCGGAACCCGAATGCCACGGCAAGTCCGGTGAAGATGAGCGGAGTCGTGAACTTGAGCGACTCGAGGAAGCCCGCCAGAGTGCCCAGCGAGTCGGCGAAGAGCGTGAGGTACGCATACCAGAGGGTGTCGAGTCGGCCGGCAAGGCCCATTAAAGGACCAGCGACCTCCACATCGCTGCCTAGCGGCGTGGGTTGCAGCAACAGCACCACCACCGCCGAGGCCAGCAGAGCCAAGATGATCGACATGGCCGGTACCGCCACAGCCCCCAGGAGCCGATCGATTACTCGTGATGCCCCCGGCAGGATCCGCAGGCCCAGCAGGATCGCAGCAAGACCGAAGATTACCGAAAAAAAGGCGGCCAGACCCATGCCCGACCTCGTGTACGGCAACCTCCGCACGTTGAGGCCGGCGGCTTCGGAATCGGTCCGCAGCTCCGCCAGGGAACGCTCCTCTGCCCCTGCCACCACCTGCGAGAGCACATCCAGGTCTCGATTGCCGCGTGGATTCTCGATCGCCTGCTGCACCTCTTCGATGAAAGCGGCCTTGCGCGCATGACTGACCGCCTCGCCCACGTTCTGTAGGCCCCAGGCGGTAGAGGCGAGCAGAACGACTCCCGCGGCCAACCAGGCAAGGAAACGGCGGCGGCCGGAAACCAAGGAGGAGACGATCAATACCAGGAATGCCAGGAGGCCCAGCGTCAGAACAACCTCGAGGCCCCCTACGGGCACCGGAGCGGTCCGTCCGGTGAAGTCGTAGACGCGCCCGGGCAGCAGCAGCACGCTACTGCGCGCACCGATCTCGCGGTTGAGCGCCGCCCATGGTGCGAGCAGGAAGCCGGCCATGCCCAGTACGGCCATGAGGGCGACCGCTACGCGTTCATTCACCTTTGCATTCTATCCATAGCCGCTGCTGGTCGGACTCGCCGCTCCACCGCGCGATTTCTATCCCAGGGCAGTTCTGGTCTAGACGGGCCCGCCCTTAGAAGCACCGCTCTGGATGAGTTCAAGTTCGCCCAGCACCTCCAGGGCCGAGTGGTAGCGCCGTTCGGGATCCTTGGCAAGCAAGCGCTCCAACAGCGGCTCGAACGGTACGAGTTCGGGATCGACCCGGCGGGCAGCGGGTGGTTGACTACCTACGTGGGCCCGGACGACCTGGTCGACCGTCCCGGTGAACGGCACCTCCCCGGTAAGGCCCCAAAAGAGGATCACTCCGGCGGCGTAAAGGTCACTAGCGGCCGTGGCTGGTTCGCCTCGAGCCTGCTCCGGACTCAGGAACGCGACGGTGCCGGCGGCCATGATCTGCTCCTCCTCGGCATCGATCCCCGTGGCCAAATCGTAATCGACCAGCACAGCGTGTCCCTCGCGGTCCACGAGTATGTTCTCGGGCTTTACGTCCCGGTGGACGATCCCGAGCTCGTGCAGGTGAGCCAGCGCCCGCAGCACCCCAGCAAAAGCGGTGAGGAAGGGCTGGCGATTGCCGCCGGCATGCCAGCGGTTGAGCAGCGTTCCGGGGACGAAAGGCATTACCACACCGGGGCGGCCGGCCAATTCTAGCCAGTCCTCTACCGGATTGAGATTCGGATGAACGAGACCACGACCGTAGTTGAGCTCGCGTCGAGCCCGATCGATATGCTCCGGTCCGAACAGTTTCACGGCCTTGGCACGGCGCCCGTCGCTCGCCAGGAACACCCGCGCCACGGCCCCTTGACCGATCTCGCGGATCACCTGGTAACCCCCGAAGTGCTGGCCTATCACGTTCACGCGCGCTAATCCTAGCTTGAGAAGTAGAGTCGGTGATGCAAGGCTTCCCACTTGGAGAGCCCCCTGGCCGGCTACCGATCCTCCGTCCACGTGAGGCAAGTGGACTGTATTCCGCCGGTCGCTATCAGCGCTTTTCAAGAATGCCGGCACGCAGGAGGGCCGCAAACGCTTCGCGCTCGAGCTCCTCACCGGAGGCCTCCGGCACCCGCAGCAGCACATGCCGGAAGCCCGCCTCGAGTATCTCGCTGCGGCGCCTCGCCACGAAATCCCGCACTGCCCGCCGATAGGCGCGCGCTTCGGAGACAGTAACCTCAAGCTTCTCACCCGATTCCGAGTCGATGAGCTCGAGCCGCCCCGCCTCGGGTTCGAGGTCCTCGGCCGCCATCACCTGCAGGAACGAGGCATCCAGACCGCGGGCACGAAGTGCTGTAAGCGCCGGCCGTAACGGTCCCTCTTCGAGAAGGTCCGACAACACCAGCACCAGCGCGGCGCCCGGTTCGCTGGGACCGTTGAGGGCGAAGTCACGAATCGCCACGGTAGGCAAAGGCCCTTCCTTCAAGGCGCTTGCCGACTCGATCAGATCCCAACTCTCACCGATATTGCGCAGGCCGCGAACCGGCCGCCCATGTTTCCCGTCACTCAGGTGGACCTGGCTCCTGGCATCGCGTTGACCCACGTAGGCGAGCAGTTGAGCGAGACGTTCGGCGTAGGCACCCTTACCCCCAACGCGCATCGACCGGCTCACGTCGAGTAGCAGGTGGAGCCTGATGGTCCGCTCTGCCTGATGCAGGCGGGTGTAGAGCCTCCCGGTTCGAGCATAGGCATTCCAGTCGACGTAACGCAGCTCGTCCCCCGGCTGGTAGGAGCGAAAGTCGTGAAACTCGACGCTCTGGCCGGCCTCCTTGGCGGTCCGCTCGCCCGACTCTCGGCTCAGGAAGCGTGCAGCCAGGGAGTAGCGATCGAGCAGGTTCCGGCTCCGGGCAGAGATCAACGTTTCCCTCGCCCCGCTATGGACGACCTGCGGCGCGCGTACGGCGATCGCCACCAGCGACCTGCTCGAGCAACTCGGCGATGATCGTGTCGGCCGCCACTCCGTCGACCTCGGCCTCGAACGACAGTAGCAGCCGGTGACGCAGCGCCGGGAAAGCGGCTCGTCGCACGTCCGCTAGTTCGACGTTTGGCCTTCCTGCCGAGAGGGCATACCCTTTGGATGCCAAGGTAATCGCCTGCGCCCCACGGGGGCTGGCACCCAGCCGCAAGAGAGGGTGACGGTGCGACGCCTCGACCAACTCGACGACTGTCTCGAGCGCGGCGCTGGCCATTGGGACCGCCCGGAGCACCTCCTGCAGCTCCAGCAGCTCCTCGCGTCGGAACATCGTTTCCACGCGCGCTTCGTTGCTGCCGGTTGTGGCGAGGAGAATGCGCCGGAGGGTAGGAGCGTCGGGACGAGCGATGAGAACCTTGAACAGAAATCGGTCGAGCTGCGCTTCGGGCAGCGGATAGGTCCCCTCCATCTCCAATGGGTTCTGGGTGGCTAGCGTCACGAAAGGCTCGGGCAACTCGTGACGGGTGCCGGCGACCGTGACCGCCCTCTCCTGCATCGCTTCCAGCAGCGCCGCCTGAGTCTTGGGGGTCGCCCTGTTTATCTCGTCGGCTAACAGGACGCTCGTGAACAGCGGACCGCGTTGGAATTCGAAGCGGCGTGAATCACCATCTTCGACGAAGACGGTGGTTCCGGTAACGTCGGCAGGCATGAGGTCGGGGGTGAACTGGATGCGACCGAAGTCGAGATCGGTTGCCTCGGCAAAGGCACGCACCAGCCGCGTCTTGCCCAGCCCCGGGGCGCCTTCGATGAGGATGTGGCCACGCGCCAGTACGGCGACCAGGAGGTCATCGACGACCTGCTCCTGGCCCAGTATCACCCCGCCGATGGCGTTTCGTAACGCCCGGAAGCGCTCGCTGAAGCTTGCGATGTTGTTCTCGCTTGGCGTCCTGTCCATCGTTCCCCTTTGCTCGATAGTCCAACCATATAATGCCGCTCGCCGGGTTCTACCTTGCAGCGCCCACTGCGGCAAGGTAGAGCGTGTGGGATTAGACTATGCCCATGTGCCCTTCTTTCGGACGCGTGCGACTCCGTCCGCTCGACGAACTCGACACCGGTGACTGGCGGCGCGTTCATACGCATTTCAAGGATCCCGAAATCTCCCATCTCAACGGTACGCCGCCAAACCGCATGCCGCTCTGGTTGCTCAAGCGGGTGCTGCGAGCCGACACGCGTCGCACCGATCGCCTCACATTTGGGGTGTTCGATGAGTGCAGGGAATACATCGGGACGATCGAGCTGTACGACATTCGGGGCCCCAGGGCCACGCTCGGAATCATCATCGGCGAAAAGAGTCACTGGGGGAAGGGTTACGGCCCCGAGGCGATGGCTGCCCTGCTAGATCATGCCTTCAACATGCTCGGGCTCGACCTGGTGCGTCTCTCTACCTTCGAAGACAACCCTCGTGCCCAGTCGGCCTTTAGAAAAGTAGGCTTCGCCGAGGTTCGCCGGCTGCCTGCCCCCGGCGGCCGGGTCGACGTTCAGATGGAGCTTCGCAAGGGAGCGTGGTTGGCGAACCGGGACGACCTTTCGACCCGCGTGGGGCGCGATGCGCCGCAACTCAGCCGAAAACAACTCAGCCGAGAAGAAGCCTGATCACGGATCAGCGGTAAAGTCAGCGGCAAAATATGCCTTGACCGCGCCGGCGGCAGCCGTACCGACCCCGGGAATCGAAGCGAGCTCGTCTACATCGGCATGGCGCAGCTGCTCGACACTGGAGAAGTGAGACAGCAATGCGTCCCGCCGCTTGGGGCCGATTCCCGGAACCTCGTCGAGTAGCGAGCGAGTCATCGCCTTTCCGCGGCGGCTGCGGTTGTAACCCACTGCAATGCGGTGCGCTTCATCGCGAACGTTGATGAGCAGTTTGAGGCCGGGATGAGAGCGAGGGACGACGATCTCCCGGCCCCCCGGCACGATGATCGTCTCCTGCCGCTTGGCCAGACCGACCAGCGGGATATCGAGGCCGGCCTCTTCCAGTGCCCGTTGGGCGGCCGACAGTTGGCCCTTGCCGCCATCTATGAGCAACAGGTCGGGTAGCGGCGACTTGTCGGCAAGAGCGCCAGTGAAACGGCGGTAGACCGCCTGATGCATGCTAAAGAAGTCGTCAGGCTTTACCAGACCCTGAATCCGTACCCGCCGGTACTCGCTTTTCCTGGAGCGCCCTCCCTCGAAGACCACGATGCTCGCGACCGTGAAGGTGCCCATCAGGTTGCTGATGTCGTACCCCTCGATCCGGTAGGGGGCAGTGTCGAGCCCCACCAGCTTTTGGAGCTCCGCCATGCCTGGGGCCTCACCGCGGCGCTCGAGCAGGGCGATCTCGGCCTCCACGCCGGTGTGGGCGTTTCGCTCTGCCATACGCATCAGATCGATCTTGTCGCCCCGTTGAGGCACGCGCAGTTCCACCCGGCGGCCCGCCCGTTCGCACAGGAACTGACTCCATACGCCGTGCTCGATGTCGGAGGGGGGCACCAGGACCAGCGGAGGAATCTGCATCGCCTGGTTGTAGTACTCGCTCATGTAGCGCTCCAGGACTTCACCGCGTGCGGCGTCTTGGGCATTGGTGAGGAAACGCTTGTCGTGTCCCACCACCCTGCCCCTTCGCATCTGGAAGAGATGCACCATGGCGAAGTTCCCTGCCTGCGCCACCCCCAGGAAGTCTAGATCCTCCTCGGAGTTGCGCGTAACGTCGCTCTCGAAACCGGTCAGCCGCCGAAGGGCCTGAAGTCGATCACGATACACCCGGGCCAGCTCAAAATCCTGCCTCGCCGCAGCCACCTGCATCTCCCCTTCGAGCATCTTCGCCGTGTCGTCGACCCGCCCCTCGAGGAATGTCCGTACCTGATCCACCACCTTGCCGTACTCCTCAGGCGTCGTCGCTTCGATGCAGGGAGCCAGGCAACGTCCCATGTGATAGCGAAGGCACGGCTTTCGGCGGGTCTTCATGGGAGCACCGCTGTTCTGTCGCAAGGGGAAGATCGAACCGATGAGATCCTGTACGCGCCGCACTACTCCCGGATTGGGGTACGGACCAAAGTAGGTTCCCCCGTCCTTCACCACCCGGCGAGTGAACATGAGCATCGGATAGGCCTCATCGGTGAGCTTGAGGAACGGGTAACTCTTGTCGTCCTTGAGCAGCACGTTGAAGTGCGGCCTGTACCGCTTGATCAGGTTCGCCTCGAGGATGAGCGCCTCGACTTCGCTCTTTGTGACGATGAAGTCGACGCGCGAAGCCCTCTGAGCGACCAGTTGCGCCTTACGGTCGGCGGAGCTGCCGAAGTAGGAGCTTACCCGGCTCCGCAGGCTGAGCGCCTTACCCACATAGATTATCTCGCCGTCCGAGTCCTGAAACAGATAACAGCCGGGAGTAGTAGGCAGCACCGGCAGATCGCCGCGCGTCACCGTCTCCTCCGACTGTTGTGGATGAGGTCTCTTCTTTGTCCGGAACGATCCTTCACACAGATATTGTACCGAGACGCGCCTCGCCGGCCGGTTTCGTGCCAACCCGTGAACCCCTCGCATGGGGAGTCGGTTTGGCCTCCATTCGGAAAACAGCCGAAGCTAAATTATCGCGGCCAAAACCTGCCTTCAGCTACCGCGTTCATAGATCTAGCAGCAGCCCCTCGGGAGTTTCCAGCAACTCGATCAGATGGCTGGTGAACATCGCCGCCTCGGCCCCGTCCACCAGGCGGTGATCGAACGACAGGCTCAGGTAGAGCATCTCGCGGGCGACGATACTGTCATCCTCCAGCACCACGGGGCGCTTTTTGATCGAGTGTACGCCCAGAATCGCGGCTTCGGGAACGTTGATGATGGGAAAGGAGAAGAGGCCACCCAGCGAACCGATATTGGTGATCGAGAAGGTGCCGCCCTTGACATCCTCGGTGGCGAGCTTGCCGTCGCGGGCGCGCTGCGCCTTGGACTGCAGCTCCTCGGCCAGCTCGACCAAACTCTTGCGATCGACCTCGTGTATTACCGGGACCGTTAGCCCACTATCGGTTGCGACCGCCAAGCCCAGGTTGTAGTAGTGCTTGCGGACGATTTCCCCAGCCTCCTCGTCCAGCGAAGCGTTGAGCATGGGGAACGCCTTGAGCGCGGCCACCACCGATTTCATGATGAAGGGCAGATAGGAGAGCTTCACTCCACGCTTCTCGGCCAGCGGCTTGAGCCGCGCTCGCATGCTCACGAGAGCGCTCACGTCGGCCTCGTCGACGTGCAGCGTTCGCACCGACTGCAGGTGCGAGGCGACCATCTGCTGGCTTATCGCACGGCGCAGGCCACGTACCGGCAGCCGCTCCTCCGGCTCCTCGAAGCCGACGGGTGTCTGGTGACGGGTAGCCTGCGGTCGCCGGCCGGTTCGAGACGAGGCCGACGTCGCCTCACTGTGAGCACGGACGTCATCAACACGAACCCGGCCGTTGGGCCCGCCCCCCTCCACCTGATCGATTTCCACACCCAGCTCGCGGGCAAGACGGCGGGCCGCCGGCACCGCCAGGACTCGACCGTAAGGCCCCGTTGCTTTGGGCGCCGCTGCGCTTCCCGAGGCCCGGGCTTGACGACGCCGAACCTGTACCGCCGGCCCCTCCGCGACCTCTCGCGAGGGCCGAAACAGGCTCAGCTTGTCGCCGTCATCCACGTCGTCGCTCGCGCGATCATCTGCGGAGCCGGTTACGGAGTCCTCTGCGGGCTCACCGGCGGCAGCGTCATCAGCAACGTCACCGGCAGCATCCCCTCCGGGAGAGTCGCCGGCTTCATCGGCAAAAAGCGCGATCGGCTTGTGGACTTCCACCACGTCGCCCTCGGCCACCAGCTGCTTTTCGAGCACGCCCGCAAAGGGACTGGGCAGCTCGACGGTGACTTTATCGGTCATCACCTCGACGATCGGTTGATCCTCGGCTACCGCCTCGCCTTCGGCAACCAACCAGCGAACGATCTCACCCTCGACAACCGATTCGGCCAACTCGGGCAGCAGGAATTCTCGCGGCATGTACTCTCCTAGGGCGTGGGCTCAGTAGTCGAGCGCCTGCTGAACAGCGGCCAGGATCCTGTTTGGGCCGGGCAGGTAGTCGCGGTCGTAGGCGTAGGGGTATGGGATGTCGAAACCGGTCACTCTGAGTGGGGGCGCAAGTAGGGAGTCGAGAATCTCTTCGCTGATGGTTGCCGAAACCTCGGCCATGAAACCGACGCTGCGCGGAGCTTCGCTGATGAGCACCACCCGGCCCACACGCGCCACCGCGTCGAGTACCGTGTCACGGTCCCAGGGCTGGAGCGAGCGCAGGTCTATGACCTCGGCCGACACCCCTTGGCGCTCCAGCTCATCGGCGGCCTTTAGCACCTCGGCCATACTTCCCCCATACGAGATGAGCACGACGTCGTCACCCTCGCGCCGCACGCGGGCCTCACCCAGCGGGATGAACGTATCGTCGTCGAGCACATCCTCCTTGACCGCCCGGTAGAGCCGCTTGGGTTCCATGAACACGACCGGATCCTCGTCACGAATCGCCGTGCGAAGCAAGCCGCGGGTGTCGCTGGGTGTCGATGGATAGACGACCTTGAGGCCGGCCGTGTGTATGAAGTGGCTTTCGGGGTTCTGGGAGTGATGATGGCCACCGCCCACGCCGCCGCCGGCCGGCATGCGCACCACCATCGGGGCGGCGAACTGGCCCCCCGAGCGATATCGGAGCTTTGCGGCCTGTGAGACAAGCTGATCGAAGCCGGGATAGACGTAGTCGGCGAACTGGATCTCGGCCACCGGGCGCAGCCCATGGACCGCCATGCCTACGGCTGCTCCGATGATTGCGGCTTCGGAGAGCGGAGTGTCTATGACGCGATCGGGTCCGTACTTATCGAAGAGATTCTCGGTGGCGAGAAAGACACCACCGCGCTTCCCTACGTCCTGACCCATGACCACCAAGCGCTCGTCGCCGGCCATCTCCTGGTCGAGCGTGCGGGCGATTGTCTGCACGATGGTCTGCATGCTCAAGCGAAGCCTCCGTCGGTCTGGTCCTGCCCAATAGCGCACCCGGCGCCGCAGCCTAACTCAACTCACTAGCCTCGCCGCCTAGCCGAGATCTTCCTGCTGATCGGCCAGATGCTCGGGCAACTCGGAATAGACGTCCTCGAACATCCACTGGCGCGGCACCTTACCACTCTCCTCGGCCTCCTTGACAGCCTTGCGCTGCTCATCGTCGATATCCTGCCGGATGCCGGCCTCCTGCTCCTCGTCCCAGATCCCGCGTCGTTCCAGGAAGCTCCGCATGCGAAGCAGCGGGTCGCGTTTGCGCCACGCTTCGACCTCCTCGGCCGGCCGGTAGCGACTGTCATCGTCGGCCGGCGAGTGCGGCCCGAAGCGGTAGACGATCGCTTCGACCAGTGACGGACCGATACCCTCGCGCGCCCGCTCGACCGCCTCTCGAATGACGTAGTAGCAGGCCAGCGGGTCCATGCCGTCTACCGTGTATCCCGGCATGCCGTAAGCGTGGGCTTTGGCGGCGACATTCTCGGCCGCGGTCTGCTTGTTGTAGCCCACCGAGATCGCGTAGCGGTTGTTCTGGCAAACGAAGACTATCGGCGCACCTTGGGCCCCGGCAAAGTTTATACCGGCGTGGAAGTCTCCTTCGGACGTCGCTCCCTCACCAAACGTGGTGATTACCACGTCGCCCTGACCCTGCAACTTCATGCTCAGCGCGGTTCCGACGGCAGGCGGAATATGCGCCGCTATTGGCGAGGCGACGGTGAAGATGTTCAGGTCCTTCGAACCGGGGTGCGCGGGCATCTGCCGGCCCTTGTTCGGGTCGGCGCGGGTGGCCATCATCTGCCCGAAGATTTCTACGGCCGGCACGCCCAAGGCCAGAACCAGCGCTGTATCGCGGTAATAGGGGTAGAGCCAGTCGCGGCGCGGCTTCACCAGGCGTGCGATAGCGACCTGCGGGCCCTCGTGCCCCGATGACGGTGCGACGAAGCTGATCTTCCCCATTCGCTGCAACCTCACCAGCCGCTCGTCCAACATCCGAGCCGCCACCAGATCGCGGTAGAAGCGCTTGAGTTCACTCTCGTCAAGCGTGAGCTCGAATCCCCCTGTCCACTCGCCGCCTTCGGAGATGAGCGAAATCGGCTTTTCGGAAAAGGGCTGGAAGCTTGGTGAGCCCTTGATCATGGCACTCCTCCTCGAGGGCTTCCGTCCGAACCTACGGGCTATCACCCGCTACGACGCAATCGAAGGGCCCCGCTTATCGGACTCGTATCGGTCTCTTGGTGTCGACCGGTTCTTCATCGCTTTGATTTCACCCTACCATTTGGCCCCTCCAACCGGCTGTAACGGAGCCCATTATGCACCTACACAAGAAAGCATACGGAGCCCACGAGGCAGAAGAGCGTCCCCGGCAGCCCGTCGGCTACACTTGGGCATGATTTCTACCCTTCCGAAGGATCGCCGGAGCTTGCCGTGAACGGCAGACGGGTGGTGGCGTACGTGCTCATCGGCGCCGGGTCGCTAGCGCTGCTCGCACGCGTGGGGCCCGACACCGGCTGGCTCTGGGTAGCGGTGGCGGCAGCAGGATTCCTCGCAGCCTATCGACAGCAGGGAACATATGCATTCTTGGTGGTCGGCGGCGTTCTCGCCGGCGTCGCCGGCGGACTTCTGCTCGAAGGGGCATGGCGCTGGCCGGGAGCGTTCCTCATGAGCCTGGGGGCGGGCTTTCTGGTAATCGACAGAGTCGAGCCCAAACCCAGCCGTTGGCCGATCTATCCAGCCGCGGTACTTGTTGGCGTCGGGCTCGTCTACTGGCTCTTTCGCGCCGGCATAGTTCAGTCGCTGTGGTTTCCTTTCCTGCTCATCATCGGCGGCATCTACCTGCTGCGTCGCCGCGAGACGAGCGGCTGGGTCGAAGTGGGCGAAGAGGTTCCCGAAAGCGAGCCTCCACTGGTGCAGGAACCGAGCGCCGGTCCAGCCGGCGATCCGAGCTCCGACCAGAACGCCGAACTGTCCGACGATGAGCCGTCGTAGTATTGGACGGCATGGACTTCAATCTCCCGTCAGAGCCTGCTGCGATCATCTGGTCCTTGCTGGTGGCTACCCTGCTCGGCTTCCTCATCGGACTCGAGCGCGAGCGCAAAAGAGAGACTCAAGGCTCGATATTCGCGGGCATCCGGACCTTTCCACTCATCTCACTCTATGGTGCGGTGATCGGCCAACTCGTGGACATTGCGGGCCCAATTCTGCTGCTGGCGGCCTTCCTGGCCCTGGCGGTGCTAGTAGCCTTGGCCTACTGGCGCGAAACGTCGGGTGAGAAGATCGGGGGAACGACCGAGGTTGCCGTGCTTCTTGCCTTCGGCCTGGGCGTCATGGCGGGGGTCGACCTGATAGTTCCCGCGCTCGCCGGCGGAGTGATCGCTACCGGTGTCCTCTCGTTGCGTCCCGAACTGCGCCGCCTCTCCGCCGCCGCGACGCGACAGGATCTGTTCGCCGTGGTGCAGTTCGCCGCCGTCTCACTGGTGGTGCTGCCACTGGTACCCGACGAACCGTTCGGACCCTGGGGCGTGTGGAACCCGAGGACCATCTGGCTGCTGGTGGTACTCATTTCGGGAGTGTCGTTCGTGGGTTACGTGCTCTCCAAGGCGATCGGTGCGCGGCGCGGGATCGGGCTTTCGGGCATTCTCGGAGGGCTGGCCTCGAGTACCGCTGTGACTCTCTCCTTTAGCGAAAACAGCAAAAGGCGTCCTGAACTATCGAGCGTCTACGTGGTTGGCGTCTTGGCGGCGTCGACGATCATGGCCCCGCGATTATTGGCGCTATTGGGTCTGGTGCAACCGCAACTCGTTCTCCCATCGCTCTTGCCTCTGGCAGCGATCTTCCTCGTCTCGGGAGTTGGCGCCATCATCTCGCTAAGGCGCAGCGCCCACACCGAGGTGGGTGGCGCCAAGATAGGAAACCCGTTCGAACTCAAGACCGCCCTGCAGTTCGCGCTGCTATTCGCAATCGTGTTGGTCATCGCACGGGCCGCGCAGGAGTATCTGGGCACCACCGGCGTTTACTTGGCCAGCGTCATAGCCGGCATAACACAGCTCGACGCGATCACATTGTCGTTAGCGACCCAGGTGAGCACCGGTCTCGACCCAACGGTCGCCGCTCGTGGGCTGGCGCTGGCCGTCGCGGCCAACTCCCTCTTCAAGGCGGGCTTGGCGCTCTCGCTGGGATCCCGAGACTTCGGCCGCGGTGTACTAGTCACCCTGATTTTGGCCGCAGCTGCAGGCGTGGCCGTGGCCTTCCTCGTTCCTCTGCCCCTGGGTTGAACCTCGCGGATTGTCACCTGAATGCAGAGTCCAGGGAGCCTAAAGGTCGCCCATTAGGTAGACTAGTGGTCGACTCGATATGACGGTACCCGTCCAGTGCGTCGGAACCGGTTTTTGCAATCAACCCCAGTTACAGGATCCGCCACCGCCGGGCAGGCGAAGCGGGCGAACTGACGGAGGACAGATGGAAGAGACTATCAGCCGTGGCCTTAATGGCGTCAACATCGACACCAGTGAGATCTGCTTCATCGACGGGATGAAGGGTGAGCTCATCTATCGCGGTTACGACATCCGCGAACTAGCCGACAAGGCGACTTTCGAGGAGGTCATTTGCCTGCTATGGGACGGAGAACTGCCGGACCGACAGCAGCTTAGGCAGTTCCGCGAGCGGTTACGCCCGCACTTCGAAGTTCCCCCGGCGATTTTCGACGTCATCCGCTGCCTCCCCCGTGAGACCGGTACGATGGACGCCCTGCGCACTGCCATCTCGGCCCTCTCCAGCTTCGATGAGGATCCCGACGGCGTGGAATTAGACAACGTCCGCCGAATCGGGATCAAGCTTGTGGCTCAGTTTCCCACCGTTACCGCGGCGATCGAACGGATACGACAGGGGCTCGAGCCGATCGAACCCGATTCCGACCTCACTATCGCGGCGAATTTCCTCTACATGCTCACAGGCGAGCGACCCAGCGAAGCGGCAGTAAGGGTTATGGACGTGGCGCTCGTGCTGCACGCCGAGCACGGCTCCAACGCCTCGACCTTCGTGGCCCGTGCGACTGCGTCGACCCTCACCGATGCCTACAGTGCAGTAACGGCAGCGATCGCCTCACTCAAGGGTCCGTTGCACGGCGGCGCAAATGCCGGCGTGATGAACACCCTGGAGAAGGTCGGTACTGTCGAGGGTATCGAGAAGTATGTGCTCGACATACTTTCCAACCCCCAGGGCCGGGTTATGGGCTTCGGCCACCGGGTGTACCGGGTCGTCGACCCCAGGGCGCGAATCCTCAAGCACGTCGCCGAGGATCTCGCCGCCGAGTCCGGAGATTCCAAGTGGTTCGAAATGGGACTGGAGATGGAGCGCGTGATGGACCGGGAGATGGAGAAGCGCGGTAAGGAAGTGCGACCGAACGTCGACTTCTACTCGGCCTCGGTCTACCGGATGCTGGGCTTCCCCACCGACATGTACACGCCGATATTCGCCGTGGCGCGCATCTCGGGCTGGATGGCCCACCTCTTCGAGCAGTACGCCGACAACCAACTCATGCGTCCGCGACTGGTGTACGAGGGTCCGCGCGGAAAGACTTTTACGCCGATAGAACAGCGCTGAGGTACCTGAACAGGCTCCTCTGCCCAATTCGGGGTTGAGGGTTTTCTGACAGTCCAGGTACGACAGACGTGACGCGACCAGGCATCAACCCGGGCGCTCCTCAACCGAATCGAGGAGCTTCCAAACTGGCAGACTCGACCGGAGTGGCGCCAGGGCCTGGCACTTCCTCGGCTAGGGATTCAAAACAGAAATGTCATACTTGGCGAACTGCTCATCGGCGCTCGCTAGCGCAATCCCTAGTGTGCTTGCTTGCGCTATCAGGAGACGGTCGAACGGATCCCGGTGGTGCATAGGCAGTTCGGATACCTTTAGCGCATGCTTGTGCTCGACGGCAATGGGAGAAACGCCCGTCGATTGAATACGATCAGGAACGTAGGTTGCCGGAGCCTCTGGCAACGACAACCGACCCAAAGAAAACTTGATAGCTATCTCCCACGAACTCGCGGCCGAGAGGACAAGCTCGTTCCGGGTGTCCTCGATGACAGGTCCGAGTGAACCCAATCGTTCGGGTGACACGAGCATCCAGAGCCAGATGTGGGTATCGAGAAGTAACTTCAAGATTCGAAATCTTTCAGGATCTCCTCGTCAAGGGGGGCATTAAAGTCGTCCGGAACTACGAACCGTCCAGCGTCCTGGCCCAATCGACGCTTCTCCGGCCTGACCGGGATAAGTCTAGCTACCGGCGTTCCACCACGTAGGATCGTTACTTCTTCTCCCGACTGAACGCGGCGCAAGAGCTGAGATAGCGTAGTTTTCGCTTCGTGAACACCTACTTCGGCCATGAAGTCAATATATGCTTCTCTGCTAGCTTAGTCAATGTACTTAGTCACCCGACTCAGTGTGTTGTTCGCCTTCGGAAACCCGGCCAAGGAAATCCTCGACTGCCTGCTCGTAGCGCGGCCTGGCCCGGTTCCAGCCCTCTACATGATCCACGCCCTCCAGCCGCAGGTACTCGAGGGGCGCCTCGACGCGGCCGGCGAACCCGTCGACCAACTCGATTGGGACGGTGCTGTCTGCGGTACCGGCAATGAGCAGCAGCGGAACGTCTATTTCATCTGCGGAACGGCGCTGGTCCAGCGAGTCCCACTGAACCCCGGTTCGCAGGCGAGCGACGACGAGTGACAGGTCGGCCACCATGTTCGCCAGCGGCAGGCCGGCGTCGCGGGCTCCCTTGCGGATTACCTCCCTCGGGTCGAGGAGCGGTGAGTCCAACACGATTCCCGCCAGCTCGGGGCCATACGCCGGCCACCGCCGTGCCACTTCCAAGGCGACCGCGCCACCCATGGAGAATCCGTAAAGAACTACCTCTTCGACCCCCTGCCGAGCCAGCTCAGCCACCCCTACCAGAGCGTCCTCGAATTCCGAAGCGCCGTAGTGGTAGAGGCCGTCGGGGCTGGCGTCGCTGAGGTCGTGGTTCCGGTAGGCGAGGGCCAGCACCGACCAGCCGGAGTCGACCAGCGTTGGAAGGATGCGGAGCGTCTCGGTGCGATCGGCGCGCCGGCGGCCATGGAGGGCGAGCACCGCTCGGTTGCTGTCCTGGTCGATCCACCAGGCGTACAGTCGGCCGGCGGCGCCTTCGAGCTCAAGCTCATCGAAGGGGATGCCGTGATCCTCCATGGGTTCGCGCCGAAAGATGGTGACGTCGAGGCGCGCCGGATCTCCCGGCTTCGGAGCTTCGCCCACGATATCGACCACCCGCCTCACGACTTGCTCGTCGTCATCGAGGAGCACCGGTCCCAGACGGCCGTATCCGTCCTCCCAGAGCAAGTTGTAGACGCCCTCCTTGCGGACGTCGGAGAACTGGCTCGGCTGCTGCTCCAGCGGCAGGGTCACGAAGTAGCCATCGTCGCCGGCGCTGTTGTTCTCTATGGCGTCGTTCTCTATGGCGTAATCCTCTATGGTGACGATCTCGAACTCGGGCATGAGTGAATAGGGCTGAGGGACAAGGAAGCGGTTGGACATCACCCAGCCGACGGCGAAGGCGCCGACGGCACCCGAAAGCACCAGCACGACCAGTGCCCACAGGACCATCCTCAAGTTCCCGTCCTCACCCATGCCCCCAGGCGACTCTCCCGTAGGTGTCCTGCCGGTCCGGACTGGTGGAGAACATTACTACTCCCACGCCGGTCGCCTCCTCGATCAGCTTGAGATAGGCGACCACTTCATCCGGCAGTGACTCTCGGCTTCCCAAACCCTTGAGATCACCCCATCCCGCCAGCTCGCGGTACCGCGGCTGCCCGTTGCGGTACTCGAGGCACACCTTGACATGGTCCAGCCCGCTCAGCACATCCAGCTTCGTAACCACCAGGCCGTCGCAACCATTAATCTCGCAAGCGTAACGGAGCTGCACCAGGTCTAGCCAACCGACCCGCCGGGCACGGCCGGTAGTGGTGCCGAACTCGTCCCACTGATTGCTGCCGGTACCGCGCAATCTGGCGGCGTCATCCCCCTCCAGTTCGGTCGCGAAGGGACCGTAGCCAACGCGGCTGGTGAACGCCTTGACCACGCCATACACCTTGTCGAGCGCCTTGTGCGACACTCCGGCTCCCGCGACGATTCCGGCGACGGTGGGGTGTGAACTGGTGACATACGGGTAGGTGCCGTAGCTGAGGTCGAGCATCGTCCCCTGGCCGCCTTCGAACATCACCCGCTTGCCCTGCCGCAGCGCCTCACGCACGAGTTCCCCGGTGTCGCGGATCATCGGAACGAGTCGCTCACGCACGCCGGCGAGCTCGGCGAAGGCGGCATCGATATCGACCCAGCCCACCCGCGCCGTCGAGTTGGGCTTGGCCTCGATGAGCCGTTGGAGCCGCTCGCGCAGCACCTTCTCGTCCACCAGGTCCCCCGCCCGGATTCCCACCCGCCGCGCCTTGTCGCTGTAACAGGGACCGATTCCTCGTCCGGTGGTGCCGACGAATCCCCCGCCCTCGTCGTTTTTCTTGTGATGCGGCAACACCAGGTGCGCCTCATGGGACACGAACACCTCGCCCGGATTGCGCCGCTGTGCGAACGCGTCGTATTCCTCCATGAACGCCCAGGGATCGATTACCATCCCACCGCCCAGAATCGAAACCGGGCGGTCGTGCAGCGTGCCGCAGGGCAGGTGGTGCAGCTTGAAGATGTCGTCGCCCACCACCACGGTGTGCCCGGCGTTGGCGCCACCGGAATAGCGCACCACGTAGTCTGCCTCGGCAGCCAGCGCGTCGACCACCTTCCCCTTGCCCTCATCGCCCCACTGAGTACCGATAACCGCTATTCCCGGCATCCCGACCTCCTAACCGCGGGCCAGTATCGCACAGGGGGTGTCGGGCACTGTCATCGATCCTCCATCACATCCCTTGCGCTATCACCTTCGCCGCTCGTGAAGACATCCCGACCTCCTGGCCGCCGGTCATGATACAGAAGTGCCGAGCGGGACGGACGAGGCGGACGGGGGCGTGAGCGTGTAGAGTGTAAGGAAATTAACAAGGAATGGAGTTTGTCGAAGATGCGGCTCAAAGTAGGTGAGGTGGCTGAAACAGCGCATGGCGAAGCGAAAGCAAAAAACGGAAAAACGAAAGCAGCCAACAAAAGCGTCCCCCCCTAAAGTGAAAACGGGTAAAGAGGGCACTAGGCAAGAGGGCACCGGCCGCGCCTTCCCCATCGTTGGCATCGGCGCTTCGGCCGGGGGACTAGAGGCCGCCAAGGCGTTTTTCAAGAACATGCCCGCGGACAGCGGCATGGCCTTCGTCGTGGTGCAGCACCTGGACCCCAAGCATGAGAGCGTGCTGGCCGAGCTGTTGCAAAACCAGACCAAGATGAGTGTTACCCAGATAAGCGGTGATACGGTCGTGGAGAGTGATCACGTCTATGTGATCCCGCCCAACAAGCACCTGACGATCGAGAGCGGCACGCTCAACCTCTCTGAGCGCGAACAGCCGGCCGGCCGCCCGGTGGTGGTCGACCAGTTCTTCTGCTCGCTAGCCGGCGATCAGGGCGAAAGCGCCGTGGGCATCGTACTGTCCGGGACGGGCAGCGAGGGAACACAGGGACTGAAGGCGATCAAGGCGCACGGCGGCATCACCCTGGCGCAAGACGAGGCGGAGGCCGAGCACAGCGGCATGCCCCATAGCGCCATCGCGTCGGGCTGCGTCGACCTGGTACTGCCGGTGTCAAAGATGCCCGGCAAGCTGCTCGAGCTCAAGGGCCGCAGCACCCACCTCGAGCTACCCGCGGACAGGGCAACTCACGAGGAGGGCGAGGCCGAGACCCTCAGGCAGATCTTCGGACAGATCCACCGCAAGACCGGTCACGACTTCAGTGAATACAAGAGGAGTACGGTGTTCCGCCGCCTGGGCCGCCGGATGCAGCTACAGGGCGTCGACCGGCTCGGCGACTATCTGGGCCATCTTCGGGCCGAACCCGCCGAAGCCGAGGCACTCGTTAGGGAGTTCCTCATCAGCGTGACCCACTTCTTCCGCGACCAGGAAGCGTTTGCGGCGCTCGAGCACGAGGCGATCCCCAAGCTCCTCGCGGACAAGGGTCCGGGTGAGACGGTGCGCGTGTGGGTGCCGGGCTGCGCCAGCGGCGAGGAGGCGTATTCGTTGGCGATCCTGCTCACGGAGGCGTGCGCCAAGCTGGATCAGCCTCCTCAGCTGCAGCTCTTTGCCACCGACATCGACGAGGCGGCGCTGCGGACCGGCCGGCGCGGGCAATACCCCACCGCGATTGCCTCGGAACTGTCAGCGGAACGACTCGAGCGCTACTTCGTCAGGGAAAACAGCGGTTACCGAGTCCAACAGGGACTCAGGGAGATGGTGCTCTTTACCAGCCATAACCTGCTCCGGGATCCGCCCTTCGCCAAACTCGACCTCGTCTCCTGTCGCAACCTGCTCATCTACCTGAATGAGGAGGTCCAGCGCAAGGTCTTCGCCATCTTTCAATATGCGCTCAAGCTTGATGGCTACCTCCTTCTGGGCGTTTCGGAGTCGCCCGGCAAGGCGGTAGAGAAGTTCGCCGAGGTCGACCGGAAGGCCAAGCTATTTCGGAGGCGCCCGGGCGCCTCCGAGGTCATGTCGTTTCCCATCAGCAGCCCAATGAGGACAGGGCCGGCCGCGAATCAGGCCAAGGAAATTGCGGGCAAGGGGACCAGCGTGGGCGAGCTTGCCCAGCGGCTCCTGCTCAAGCGCTACGCGCCCCCCTCGGTCGTGGTCGACGACAGCTACACCATCGTTTACGTCACTGGGCGCATCGGCACCTACCTGGAACTTGCCCAAGGTGAACCGACGCGAGAGATTTTCGAGCTGGCCCGCGACGGGCTGCGGCTCGATCTGCGCACAGCACTCCATCAAGCCAAGCGGCTGGGCGAAGCGGTAACCCGGCGCGCGCAGGTGGGAACCAACGGCGGCGTGAAGGCCGTGAACCTCACGGCCGACCCCGTCGCCGACTCGGGCGGCATGCTGCTGGTCACCTTCGAAGACGTCGAGGCCGCAACGGAGAGGGAAACGGACGCGAGCGACGCTAGGCCGGCCGCAGGGAAAAGGCGGCGGCCAAGCAAGAACGACGGCGCCTCCGCTATCGAGGAGCTTGAAGCGGAACTCACCGGGACCAAGAAATCGATGAACGAGACCATCGATGAACTCGAGACCGCCACATCCGAGCTGCGCGCGTCCAACGAGGAGATGCAGTCGATAAATGAGGAGCTGCAGACGACCGGCGAGGAGCTGGAGACCAGCAAGGAGGAACTGCAGTCGAGCAATGAAGAGCTGACCACTGTCAACCAGGAGCTGAGGATCAAGATCGCGGAGGCCTCGGAGGCCAACAGCGTATTGAACAACCTGATCAACAGCACCGACGTCGCCACCCTCTTTCTGGACGGCGAACTGCGACTCCGGCGCTACACCCCCAGGGCAACCGAGCTTTTCCACCTGATTCCGGGTGACATCGGCCGTCCCTTGGCGCACGTCGCACAGCGATTCCACGAAGTCGAACTGCTACGGGGCGCTCAGGAGGTCAACGAGAGCCACAACAACCTCGAGCGTGAGATCGTCAGCAAAACCGGCGACTGGTTTCTCACCCGCATCCTTCCCTACCACACCGTCGACGACGGGATCGACGGCGTGGTGATCACGCTCGCCGAGATCACCGAGCGCAAGCACGCGGAGGAGCGCACCGAGACAGCAAGGGCGCACGCCCAGGGGATCTTGGACACGATGCGCGAACCGCTGGCAGTGCTTGATGGCGACCTGCGAGTCGTGTCGGCGAGTGGCGCCTTCTATCGGACCTTCCAGGTGTCGCCGGAGCAGACTGAGGGCAAGTTCATCTATGAGCTCGGCTCGGGGCAGTGGGACATACCCGAACTCAGAAAGCTGCTCTCCACCGTGCTGCCCAAGAGCAGCACGGTGGAGGACTACGAGGTTCGGCACGACTTTCCCGACATTGGGCCCCGGATCCTGATGCTCAACGCCAGGCGGCTCTACCAGGAAGGCGGTCACACAGAGACGATCCTGCTGGCATTCGAAGACGTCACCGAGTCCAGGCAGGAGGAGCGGCTCCTCCTAGAGGCGAAGGAGGTGCTGGAGCAGCGGGTGAGGGAGCGGACGGCTGATCTGCAGGCTCTGAATGCGGAGCTGGAATCCTTCAACTACTCGGTGTCGCACGACCTGAGGACCCCTCTGCGGGGCCTCGATGGTTTCAGCCAGGTACTCCTCGAGGACTACGGTGACAAGCTGGGCGAGGAAGGCAAGCACTACCTGGAGCGCATCCGTAACGGCGCGGATCGCATGGGTAACCTCATAGACGACCTGCTCGAACTCTCCCGCTTGACCCATGCCCGGATGAAGCCACAGGAGGTCGATCTGAGCGAACTCGCCCGCGCCGTCGTGGAGGATCTGCGCGAGCGCGAGCCCAACCGCGCTGTGACGGTAGACATCGACGACGACATGACTGCCTACGGGGACAAAGACCTCCTGCGCATCGTCCTGGTGAACCTGCTGCAGAATGCCTGGAAGTTCACTGGTGACCCGGAGGAGAGCCGGGAGGAGGCCCGGGTCGAAGTCCGGATGCGCCGTCAAGACGGTCAGTCAGTCTTCGTGCTGCGCGACAACGGCATCGGTTTCGACATGAGGTACGGCGATAAAATGTTCGCACCGTTTCAGCGCCTGCACCAATCCAAAAAATTCGACGGCACCGGCATCGGTCTGGCGACCGTTCAACGTATCGTCCACAAGCATGGGGGCAGGGTCTGGGCCGACGGCGAGCCGGGAAAGGGGGCGAGCTTCTACTTCACGCTGAGCGGTGAAACCATCGGTGGTGAAACAATCGGCGGTGAGACGGTTAGCGGTGAAAAGACGAGTCGCGGAACGTCGAGCGGTGGTGAGACGATGAGCGGTGAAACGGTTAGCGGTGAAACGGTTAGCGGTGAAACGGTGAGCGGTGAAACGGTTAGCGGCGAAGGGGAACGAGCTTGACTTTCGTGCAGGCGACTAGGCGAAGGTAGGCCGCGCTGTACAGCTGGACTCCTCGATCACTTATTATTTAAGGTATGCCGAGGCGGGGTCGCATCGAAGATCGTTCTGAAGACTCACTCGACGATGTCGCGCTGGATACGGCTGTTCCGCGCCGCGCTCCCCCGCGCGGGCGCGGCGCTGCGGGTAATCCTGATTCGCGCTTCGCTTCGCGTGTGTACCAGCCCGACCCTGATGCCTTCGAGCCAGAAGACGACGTTGACCGTCGCACACGCTTCCTGCGCGACAGCACCCGCTCGGTAATAAGCCGCAACAGCAGCCCCGACATCCCCTTCGACGTGTCGCTCAACCCTTACCGCGGATGCGAGCATGGTTGCGCCTACTGTTACGCCCGCCCGACCCACGAGTACCTCGGGTTCTCACCCGGACTCGACTTCGAGCGGATGATCATGGTGAAGGAGGACGCGCCCAAGCTGCTCGAGCGCGAGCTGCGCAAGCCTTCATGGCAGCCCAAGACGATGTTGCTCTCGGGCGTGACCGACCCCTATCAGCCCATCGAGCGGCGCTTGAAACTCACTCGCTCCTGCCTGGAGGTATTGCGCGACTTCCGGCATCCCGTTAGCGTGATCACCAAGAACCACCTCGTCACCCGCGACATCGACATCCTGGCCGAGCTCGCCGAGTACGATGCCTCCCACGTGACCCTATCCATCACGACGCTCAACGAGGAGTTGCGCCGGAAGCTCGAGCCGCGAACCAGCACCGGACCGCGGCGTGTCGACGCGGTGAGGGAGCTGAGCGCCGCGGGAATTCCGGTGAGCGTCAACATCGCGCCGGTCATCCCGGGTCTCAACGACCAGGAGATCCCGGCGATCCTCGAGGCCGCGGCCGAGGCTGGGGCCACAACCGCCCACTTCATCCTGGTGCGGCTTCCGGGCGCCGTCGAGCCGATCTTCCTGGGATGGCTCGAGGCACACTACCCAGAGCGCAAGGAGAAGGTACTTGGCAGATTGCGCGAGGCCCGCGGTGGCAAGCTCAACGAGAGCTCCTTCGGCAAGCGAATGACGGGCGAGGGGCCGTACGCCGAGAGCATTCGCGCGATGTTTCACGTCAGCAGGAAGCGCAACGGGCTCTCGGAGCGTTCCTTTCTGCTCAGCTGCGAGCACTTTCAGGCGCCGGGCTCGAGCAGCCAGCCGGGTCTGTTCGGGGGGCAATGACAAAGCGCGCTCTTTTGCATCGCCTCAAACTTGACGGAGCACTTGGCGCCTCATGAGCGAGCGCAGCCTCTTCCAGAACGACCTGGACCAGCCGTTGGCCGCACGAATGCGGCCCCGCACGCTCGACGAGTTCATCGGCCAGGGCCACATCCTTGCTCCCGGACGGCTGCTGCGCCGGGCGATCCAGGCCGACCAGCTCTCCAGCCTCATCGTCTACGGTCCACCCGGTACCGGCAAGACTACGCTGGCCAGGGTCATAGCCAACTCCACGAAGGCGCACTTCACCGCCCTCAATGCGGTTCTCTCAGGCGTAAAAGACATTCGCGAAGCGGTCAAGGACGCGGGCGAGCGGCAGCGCATGGGACGCCGAACGATCCTGTTCGTCGACGAGGTTCACCGCTTCAACAAAGCGCAGCAGGACGCCCTCTTGCCCTGGGTGGAGAACGGCACGGTGATACTCATCGGCGCTACCACCGAGAACCCCTACTTCGAGGTGAACAAGGCGCTGGTCAGTCGCTCGCGAATCTTTCAGCTCAAGCCGTTGGAGGCCGAGGATCTGCGCGCCGTGGCGCGACAGGCTTTGGCCGACGAGGAGCGCGGCTACGGCCGACTGACGGTCGAGATCGCGGACGACGCGCTCGAGCACCTGGTGAACGTGGCCAACGGCGATGCGCGGGCGCTGCTGAACGCGCTCGAGCTGGCGGTTACTACCACGTCGCCTGGCGAGGATGGCGTCCTTCGAATCAACATAGAAGTTGCCGAGGAGAGCATCCAGCGCCGGGCAGTGCTCTACGACAAGGAGGGCGACGCCCATTTCGACACCATCAGCGCCTTCATCAAGAGCTTGCGCGGTTCCGATCCCGACGCGGCGCTCTACTGGATGGGCAAGATGGTCTACGCCGGGGAGGATCCGCGGTTCATCTTTCGCCGCATGATCATTTTCGCCTCGGAGGATGTGGGCCTGGCTTCGCCCGAAGCGCTACAGCAGGTTATTGCCGCGGCACAGGCGTTCGATTACGTGGGCATGCCCGAAGGCCGCTTCCACCTTTCGCAGGCCGCGCTCTACCTCGCCACCGCCCCCAAGAGCAACTCCACCATGGGATTCTTCGACGCGCTATCGGCGATCGAGCGCGAACGCGAGGCGGAGGTACCGAATCACCTGCGCGACGCCTCACGAGACAAGGAGGGTTTTGGGCACGGCGAAGGCTACATGTACCCTCACGCCTATCGGGATCACTGGATAGCGCAGCAGTACCTGCCCGAAGCGCTGCAAGGCAAGGTGTTCTACCGGCCCGGCGAACAGGGCTTCGAGCGGCGCCTGAAGGACGAGGTGGCTCGTCGCCGGGAGGCGCAACTGGCGGCCATGCTGGAGCCGGAGTTCGGAGCGCCGCCCGAGGTGCTGACAGGCGGACCGGTCGACAGGGAGCGGGACCAGTGGTTGCAGCGAACGGTGAGTCAATCCGGCGAGCGGCTCGCCGAGTTGCGCGACAGGCTTTTCGAACTGGCCCGCGTGCAGCGTCATCACCTGGTGCTCGACCTCCATGCCGGTAGCGGTTTGCTCACCTGGGAGGCGGTGAGGCGGGCGCCGGAGGGTCAGGTATGGAGCTTGGCGGCCGACGCCCGTGAGGCCAGGGCCCTCGAGCAGCAGGCCGCTGCACTTCCCGAGCTCGAGCGACCGGTCGTGGTGTCTGGCACGCTCGCTTCCCTGAGAGAGCGACTCGATCTCGACGCGGAGCATCAGGTGCGCTTCGACGTAGTCCTGGGCCGAGAATTGTTGGGCGAAACGCCAGGCGTTGGCCAGCTGGCAGGTGGGTTGCGGCTACTGTTGAACGAGGGAGGCAAGCTCGTAATGGCAGAACCTTACCCGGCAGGGGGTCAACGGCTTTACCGCTTGGTGGACAGAGCAGGCACGGACGAGGAGGTGGTCGAGCGTTGGGCTCAGGCCGAGGAGGAGATCTATCGGGAAGCGAGCGAAGCGCGCTTCCGGTGGCAGCCGGAGGGGGCACTGGCAGCGCTGCGTGAAGCGGGTTTCACGGACGTGCGGTCACACGAGCATGTGGCATCATTCGGCCGCCGGATCACCCCGGCGATGCTGGATGGCTGGTTTCCTGCCGAAGCCCAATCAGGCTCTTACGCGGCCCGGCTGGCCCAACTACTCGCAGAGGACGAGGTGCGCGAGCTGGAGAGACGACTGCGGCGCCTCGCCAACACGCTGGTGCAGTGGCGCGTTGCCACGGTGATCCTCGAAGCGAGCGCCTGAGCCCGTCTGGTCTTGCCGCAAGCCGGTCGAAGAGCGTCAACCACCATTCTGAGAGAGGGCCTGTCGGCATCCCAGCGCTTGTGCAGGTAGGGGTTGCTCCCCCGCCGGTAGGCGGTGAGCTCGGTGCCGGCGCTTATCCCCGAGTAGAGGGTGCGGAGGCGCACTTCTTTCCCCTGGAGCGGCGGATCGGCGCTCTCCTCGATCGCGATGCTTCTGGGCGAGGTGAAGACGACGACTCTGCTCATTTCACTCCGATGACCGACGATAACCCTTCCGCCAGCAGATCGTCGCCCGCCGTTTCAGCAGGAGAAGCTCGAGCAGATGGCCCGGCATGAAGCTCGTGACCATGACAGCGCCCCGTAAGCGGCCTACGGCGTCTACCAGTGCTGGCAGGTACCACTCTCCGTTTGGCATCCCGCCCTCGATCACGTCGCGCCGCAACCTTTCGAAGGGGTAGCGAACCCAGTGGAAGCTGAGGCTGGAGCCTTCGGCATTACAATCGAGTACGGCGAACGAGGCCACCGGTGCCCGCAAGCCATCCGGCCTCAGGCGTGGCCAGCCTACGCTCCCGGAATGGACGACCAGCAGATCGTCGGCCGCGCGGAGCATGGGCTCGTGAAGATGGCCTACCAGGAGGATGTCGGCCTTCGTCTCTTCCATGGAGCCAAGAATCTCGTCGGTTGGGGTGGCAGGAGAGATGACCGCATCGACGGACAGGGTGAACCGTGGCAGGCCAAAAGCCTGAGCCAGTTGCTAGTCGGGCCATTAGAAAGTTCAACGGTTCTGCCAGAATTCTGAACGTCTAGTCAAGCAAATGTCGTGCCCAGACTAGGCCTGTCTGGATGGATTCCGTTTCTAAACTTTGCTTAGCCGGTCGCTCGATGGTTACTTCTTCGTTGCCGACCTCGTCTGGGGAGGAGGGCCTCCTAAGATGTATATTGACTACACTTTCGTAGTCGCGCTAATTGACTACCAAATCGTAGTCAGATACAATGACTACGATTTGGTAGTCCTGGGAGGTGGGTGCTGTGGAGTTCACGGGGAAAGTTACCAGCGCGAAGTCCTTAGGCCGCATTTTACAGCAGGCGCGACTTCTGACCGGCCTGAGTCAGCGCGAGCTTGCCAAGCGCCTTAACACCTCGCAACGCTATATCTGGGAGATTGAGGCTGGCAAACCCTCGATCTTCATGGACCGCCTGTTCGCGTTGATGCGAGAAACCGGGGTGGAGCTGACCGCCACGATCAAGGCGCCTAACGGCCGTGGCTGACTTGATCGTGCAGCTGTACGGGACCCAGGTCGGTGTGCTTGCTGGTGACTGGCGCACTTTCGACCTGGTATGCACTCGGAATGCTGTGGAGGTCTTCGGAATAGATAGCCCCATCCTGTCGGTCGCCATCCCACTTGTGGTCGTGCCGACCCGCGCGCATAAGGAACGACGGCGGAACTTCTTCCAGGAGCTGCTTCCTGAGGGGCGGATGTTGAGCAGGCTGGCTCAGGAAGCCCGCCTGCCAGCGCATGACGTTATTGGCCTGATTCGTAAGTATGGTCGGGATGTTGCCGGTGCGCTGCAGATTTGGGATCCGGAAGTTCCCGGGGAACCCAGGCAGCCAAGGCTCGAGTCGCTGACCACGACCGGTGTCGCGAAACTACTCGAGAATGTACAGGAATATCCTCTCGGCAACAAGCCCAGAGGCGGCAAGTCCTCGCTGGCAGGGGTGCAAGACAAGATTGTGCTCGTACGCAACGCGGGCGGCTGGAGCCAAGCACTTGACGGTCATCCGTCCACACACATCCTAAAGCCGCTGTCACGGGACTACCCCACGGTTATTTTCGACGAAGAATACGGGTCACGATTCACCCGCGCTGTTGGATTGGCGGCGTTCCAGACTTGGGTCGAGGAATTCGACGGCATCCCCGCTGTGGTGATCGAACGCTACGATCGCTCGCCGTCTGCGCCACAAGGACGCATCCACCAGGAGGACTTTAACCAGGTTCTCGGAGCAAGCGGTGATCAGAAGTACCAGAGCTATGGCGGAAAAGTGAGCCTGGCGCGCATTGCGAAGGTGCTGTCGGAGATTGGAGACCCGAATGCGCTAGACAATCTGCTGCGCATGGTCGTACTGTCCGTAGCATTGGGCAACTTGGATATGCATGCCAAGAATATTTCCCTGCTGCATCACCGCGACGGTACGATTACGCTGGCTCCTGGTTATGATTTCGTCCCGCAAACCCATCAGGCGAACGACGGAGAGCTGGCCCTAGCAGTCGATGGGGAGTACCGTCATAGCGCAGTTACTCGTTCTCACCTGATTCGTGAAGGAATGGCCTGGGGGCTTGGAGATGCTGAACGTATAGTCGACGAAGTCCTCGATACCACGCTTGCGAACGTAACCAACGAGGCACCGCATCCAGGCGCCCATCCCGGTCTCGCTGAAGACATATCGCGCTTCACTTCAAACCTGCTGGCCGGTCGTGCCGCTGGCGGTCCGTAACCTGGCGCCCGCTTTCAAGCAGGGATGCCCGGCCGGAATCAAACGGAATCAACGCCTGTCTCCGTCAGTCCTGGTTTCACCTCATAGTCGAATGTCTTATACGCTTCAGATAAGAGGACCATCGCGTGGACGTCCCCGTCCTCCGACTCGAGGAAGAGCTGCCTCTCCGGGTCTTCGTACCCGCCATCACGCCACCACCATTGGATGTCCGCTACATCCCACATTCCCCTGAGGAGATCGCCGCTTCTGCAGAGGTCGAGGAATTGAGTCGCCCGCAAGAGGTACTGCTGCTGGCTGTAGCTGGCAAATAGGGCTTCTTGGTAGCGGCGGTCTGCGTTGTTGGTGTGTGATCTCGGGACATCGTGGACACCGGATCTCACGACATCATGTGCACCCTGCAGCAACTAGCCCGCACCATCGAGGACGCCAGGAAGAAAGCTGACCACCTCAAACGGCAGATGCACACCATCCTGATCAGCCACTACCCGCAGGTGCTGGCCATTTACGGCGCCGGAACGATAGTCGCTGCGCAACTCGTCGTCACCGCCGGCGGTAACCCGCACCGGATCCTCAACGAGGCGGCTTTCGCCTCAATCGCAGCGGTGACAGGCGAGGCAACAGCGCCCTGCACCGCAAAGCCCTCATCCGCATGCGACACGACCCGCGAACACGAGAGTACGTCGATGCAGAACCCACGAAGGGAAACGCACCAGAGAGATAATGCGCTGCCTCAAACGCGCCATCGCCCGAGAGGCTTACCGCGCCCTCACCCGCGAACACACCACCACAACTGAGGACGAGGAGCAAAAGCACCTACGCGAAGCCAAGAACATCAGCCAAAGCCAAGCTGCACGAGCGCTCAACAGTACCCCGCCCGCACCTCCGACATCGAGCACCAACGCCGCCCCCTACCCGAACTCACCAACCGCTACAAAAAATGCCTCGAAGCCGCTTGACACACAATAGGAGCATCAGCGAGGGTTGGGCCTTCGCTGCCCCACGCCAGTTGGAGTGCGACACTGCAGTCTCCGGACCCACTCCAATCAAGAGACCGGCGGTCACGGCAGTACAATGCCCCATGCGACTCTCGGCGACGGACATCTACGCTCTGCAGGCCCTGGGATATCTGGCTACGCAACCCGACCAGGGCTGGTTGGCGAGCGACGACGTGAGCCAGGCGACCGGGGTGGCGCGACCTTACTTGGTCCGAATTCTGGCCGCTCTTACCTCGAACGGCCTTGTCGTCTCGAAAAAGGGCGTGGGTGGAGGATATCGCCTCTCACGTGCTCCCAACGAGATCAACTTGCGTGACGTGATGAGGGCCATCGACGGGCCCGTTGCGCCTCTGTCATGCATCAGCCTCAAGTGGCATCAGCCTTGCATCGAGGAATCACATTGCCACGCTCGCAACAGCATCTGGCAACGGCTGCGCGACGCGGTGCTGGCTGTGCTCGCCGAGTTCACCGTCGCCGACCTGGCCATCGACTTCAATCAGGGTGTCAATTACCGGCCTTGCCTGGATCACCTGCTGCGGCCAAATGTAGCGGCAGGGCAGTGATCTTCGGTGGCGAGTCAGGCTTCAGCAAACACATTTACTGTCAATGTCGCACACCAGTCCATAAACGTAGGAGCGTGGACATGACTACCCGAGCCTAGGCGCGCTCCTTACCCTCTTGGGCGGCTTCCTCCAGGTCCTGCTTCGACAAGATCCTCTCGTCCGGATCCGCCGCATCGCCTTCGGCCGGTGCAAACTTAAGCCCCTCCATGTACGGCGTCGGCTTCTTACGCCGAAAGTCGGCGAACTCCTTGGCGTAATACTCACGCGCCGCTTGCACGCTCTTGGCGCCGGTCACGATGTCGTTCATGAGGTTCAGCGCCAGGAAGTTCGCCTGCTCGTCATGGCAGCGCGCCGACACTTCGCCGGCCGTCCGCTCGACTATGACACTGCCGTCGAACTCGGCAATCTCCGTAAATTTTCCTACCGGAACCTGGTAATCGATGACCGACTCGACCGAATCGATGTGTGGCGCCGGGAAGTCGTGCTGATAGAACTGCTTCGAGGCCACGATCCGCTTCCACGGTCCCGGCTTGTACCAGGTCAACTGGGTCTCGCTTACTTCGCCAGGCTCACCGTACTGCTCGATAACGAGCTGCGCGGCCTGCTGTGACTCCTTCGGCCAATCCCGAATAATGTCCGTTCCCTGCTTCATGCTCATCGATTAGCACCCCCAGTACCCTTGCCTAACCAACAGGCACTGTACTTGCACGGCCGGGTTCCCGTCTGGGCCATAGCCGACAGTTAAGATGGTCTGCCGGCAGCGGCGCACTGTTCGACACACAAGCTCGTATATCCATGGCCTGATGCGCGAGCCTCCCGCCCACTTTCCCCTAACGCCGTTGACAGCTTCCCCTCTTCTGGTAAACTCTTGCGCATGTCTTCGCAGCTTCATGCGACTTGCCAGTGCGGAGGTGATGCCATGGACGATGGCTATGGCTATCTGCCGCTAACCGCCCCCGAAGCTGCGCCCCCCGTCTGACCCTTATTGCAAGATAGCTAAGACAGGGCCGGAGTTCGCTTCGCGGTACCCCACGAAAGCTCTCGTGGCCGCACGCGCCTCGACCCTCAGGAGCAAACAATGGTAATTGTCATGCGTAAGGACGCCTCTAAGGAGGCCGTCAGCAACGTTCTCGCCGAAATATCCTCATTGAGCTTTACCCCCCACGTAAGCGAGGGAGAATCGCGCGTCGTCATCGGAGCGATCGGCCCGGCCCCCACCGACGACGTGCTCGAGCACCTTAGGGGCGTGGCCGGTGTGGAGAGCGTCGTACCTATCACAAAGCCCTTCAAGCTGGCCTCCCGCGAGTTCAGGCATGACGACTCGTTCGTGATGATCGGCGGGGCCGACAACGGCGTAAAGACAGGAAACGGCCGCTTCGTGGTGGCCGCCGGTCCCTGCGGTGTCGAAAGTGCCGAGCAGACCCATGCAGCCGCCGCCATCGTGAAGCGGCACGGCGCGGCGGTGTTGCGCGGCGGCGCCTTCAAGCCCCGGACCAGCCCCTACTCCTTCCAGGGACTTGGGGAGGAGGGGCTGAGGATTCTGGCCCAGGCGCGCGAGGAGACAGGTCTTCCGATAGTCACCGAGGTCACTTCGCCGGATCTGGTCGAAACCGTCGCCAATGTTGCCGACATGCTCCAGATAGGCGCCCGCAACACACAGAACTTCGCGCTGCTCGCCGAGGTTGGCAAATCGGGCAAGCCGGTCCTCTTCAAGCGCGGAATGTCGACCAGCATCAACGAATTCCTGCAGGCGGCGGAATACATCCTCTCCCAGGGCAACCCCAACGTCATTCTGTGCGAGCGAGGCATCCGCACTTTCGAAACGGCCACACGCTTCACCCTCGACCTTGGCGCGGTCCCCGTACTCAAAGAGCTCTCGCACCTGCCGGTGTGGGTCGATCCGTCGCACGCGGCGGGGCGGCGCAGCCTGGTCGCTCCACTCTCCCTGGCTGCTGCGGCTGCCGGCGCCGACGGACTCATAGTAGAAGTCCATCCAACGCCCGAGAGCGCCCTTTCCGATGCAGCCCAACAGCTCACCGACGCCGATTTCGGCCGGCTGATGGAGCAGCTTCGACCGGTGGTTGCCGCTCTGGGCAAGACCATCTGAGTAGATGCGACCGGCCCCGCTGTTCGACACGGTAGTCATCGCCGGAGTAGGTCTGATCGGCGGATCGATCGGGCTTGGAATTCGCCAGCGTTTCCTGGCAAACCGGGTGATCGGCCTGGACCGGGACCCGGTGACACTCGATGCCGCCCGCGGCATGGGAATCATCGACGAAGCGCAGCTCGAGCCGGGGGACTGGCTCTCGCAAGCCGAACTGGTTGTCCTGGCCACCCCGGTGCGGAGCTTGGTCGAGTTGGCTCTGTCGCTGGAACCGTATCTTGCCCCCGGCGCCATCCTCACCGACGTTGGCTCGGTCAAACAAGGGCCGGTCGAAGCGCTCTCTCACCTACGATTCGTCGGCGGGCACCCGATGGCCGGCTCGGAACGGGTGGGGGTGCAGAATGCCGACGCCTCCCTGCTGGAAAACGCCGTTTGGGTGCTAACCCCCACCGACGCCACCGATTCCGTTGCGCTCGAGCGCGTCGAGGCTTTCGTAGAGAACCTGGGCTCGCGAAGTTTGCAAGTAGAGCCGGCGCAGCACGACCGGCTGGTCGCCTCGGTGAGTCACGTGCCCTATCTGGCGGCTGTGGCGCTCACCCGGCTGGTCGCCGAGGACCACGACCGGGACCTGCTCACGCTACTGGCCGCCGGCGGCTTTCGCGACCTCACCCGTATCGCGTCTGGTAGTCCGCTGATGAGTCGCGACATGGTGGTAGGCAACTCAGAAGCGGTGCGCCTTGCGATGAGCTCGTTGACGGGGCAGCTCGCACGACTCTCGGAGCTCCTTTCCGACCCCGAGGCTCTCCTCGAAGAGGCCGAGGCCGCAAAGCGCATCCGTGATGGAATTCCTGTAGTCAAGCGGAGCTTGCTCCCGTCACGCTTCGAAGTAGTCATCGCCGTCCCCGACCGACCCGGTGAGCTTGCCAAGATTACTCGGTCATTGGGCGAGGCCTTCGTCAACATCAAGGACATCGAGGTCCTGGGGATCCGCGAGGCGGGCGGCGCGGTGAGGTTGGCGTTCGACGACGACGACGGGCTGCGGCGGGGCACCGAGGCGCTGCGTCAAGCCGGCTACGAAGCGCGGGGGCGCGGGAACGGCAGCTGAAGGAGTATCGCGGAGCGTTAGTCCGGCCGCTGCTTACGAGGCGAGTCGCTTCCCCTGCTCCCTCCGCCATGATCGCTATCTTCACCGTCGAACTCGTCCTCATCGCCAGGCTCGGCCCTCGTTCGGTCGGGAAATACGTCTCGCCGGCCGTAGCGCTCTGCCGGATCGAATTCGCCGCTGCCGTGACGCTCGCGGTCCAACGTTTCCTCCAAGTCCCCGTCGCCGGTATCATCCTCGCGCCCCGCACCACGGGATCCGGTCGCCGGCTTCTCCTCTGGTTCACCTGCCTTGCGTTCGCCAGGGCCTTTGTTACTTTTCGCCATCTTCCCTCCCCACGTCGCCTCGCTTCGTACTACCCTCAGCCTGTGAGTACCTCAGTCTATGAGCATCCGGCTTCGCTCCAAAACGCTCCCGAATACCGTTTAGCGTGACCGGAAGCTCCCGTCTCCGTCGATTGCGATCACCTATTCCACGGCTAGCGCTCTAGCAGGCTGATGGCGCGACAGGAGCTATTCGACATGGCTGTCAGCCGGGCACTTGCCTATAGCGAACGACTGGGCGGTCTAGACGGGGAACGCAACCGGTCGGCGTTGCGCGACTTGCTAGAACTCTGGTACCTCAAGACTCGTTTCGCTTACCGGGTGCCCCTCGAGCAGGTCGTCGAGGTGATAATGGGCTACCCCGGTTCCGGGCACTACTGGAGGGGGGGCCGCGAAGGCAGCTGGACGAAGGGTGAAAACCCCCGCCCGTAAGGAGCAGGGGCCGTCGTAAGATTGTGCTACCGGAGGATATAAATGCTTGGCTCCCTAACTGAACGCTTTGAAGAACTCTTTGCCGAGATGGTTGAATTTCGGCGCGACCTGCACATGCACCCCGAACTGTCTTTCGAGGAGGATCGAACCCCCCGCAAGATCGCCGATTACCTGACGTCCTTGGGGCTCGAGGTGAGGACCGGCGTTGGTGGAAGAGGTGTAGTGGGAGTGCTTGAGGGCGCAAGACCGGGCAAGACTGTCGCCCTGCGGGCCGACTTTGACGCGCTGCCGATTCAGGAGGAGAACGACCTTCCCTACGCCTCAAAGGTGCCGGGAGTCATGCACGCCTGCGGTCACGACATCCACACCGCCACGCTCCTGGGTGTCGCCAAGACACTCAGCAAGTCTCGCGAAGAGCTGTCCGGAAGGGTGGTGTTCATCCACCAGTTCGCCGAGGAGGTGGCACCGGGCGGCGCCAAGCCAATGATCGAAGATGGCTGTCTCGATGGTATGGACGTGGTTTACGGAGCGCATGTCTGGTCGAGCTTGCCCTTGGGAAAGGTGGGAGTGAGGGCCGGCGACGCCATGGCTGCGGCCGACACTTTCGAAGTGAAAGTCAAGGGACGAGGCGGACATGGAGCCATGCCTCATCTGACCGTGGACCCACTGGTGGTCGCAAGTCAGCTGGTATTGAACCTGCAACAGATCGTGAGCCGGAGGGTCGATCCTCTCAAGCCGGCAGTCGTGACAGTTGGTTCCCTGCACGCCGGAAGCGCCTTCAACGTCATCCCCGACTCGGCTTTCCTCAAGGGCACGGTGCGGACCTTCGATGAGGAGGTGCGGAAGGAGATCGAGACGGCGATCGACCAGATTACCCAAGGAACCTGCGCAGCGGCTGGTGCTACAGCGGAGGTGGCTTATCGGCGCGGTTATCCGGCAGTAAGAAATCACGTTGCCGAGACGGAAACGATTGAGCGCCTGGCACGGGAGATGCTGGGCGACGAGCAGGTGACGGAAGTGGAACCGGTAATGGGCGGAGAAGACTTCGCCTACTACCTCGAGAAGGTACCGGGAACCTTCTTCTTCGTCGGTGGCAGCAACGAGGAGCAGGGAATGAACTTCCCGCACCACCACCCCAGGTTCAATGTCGACGAACGTTCGATGCTGGTTGGCGGGAAGATATTCATAGCGGCGGTGTTGGAGTTCTTGGGGAGCGGTGAGACGGGGACCGGGGAAACCGGGTTCGTGGCTTATCCGGGAGAGGTGACGGCAGACGCCTAGGGTTTTCGGGTGGAGGTATCTGCTTCCAGACGTGTAATGGGATTTGGCCAGTGCACAACTGCCACTCCCACCGTGCAGTTCTGCTATACTTTTTCGATGCTCGGGATTCTGCCACAGACTCTCAATTCGTTTACCGGCCTGGCCGATAATCGTACCAGCCTGATCGAGGCCGTTCGGGAAGGTCTTCCCTATGCTCTCTTCGAGGATCTGATCCAAGCACTCGAGTTGAGTCATCGGGAGCTCGCTGGCATCATCGGCCTACCCCTACGAACGCTAAACAATCGTAAGCACGCCGGTCGGTTCACTCCTCAGGAGAGCGATCATCTACTTCGGGTAGCCCGCGTTTACGGTCGTGTGGTCGAGTTTTTCGGCCATCGAGACCGAGCCCGCGACTGGCTAAAACGTCCGGCATTTGCGTTCGACGAGAAGCCCCCCCTTTCGTTGCTCGATACCGAGCTCGGCGCCGAGGCGGTGAGCACCCTGATCGGTCAGCTCGAACATGGCGTTCTGCCATAGCGCACAGGGTCAGCGCCGATGGGAGTCAACGACCCGTGACCTAAGCGGGTGAAAGCCTTCCGCCTGATCGACCAAAGGTACGAGGCGGAAGCGCTCACGGGAGAAGGCGCATTCGTATACGGGGGTCGCTGGAACCCGCCCGGTTACCCAATGGTTTACACGGCCGCCAATCTGTCGCTGGCCGTTTTGGAGATCCTCGTGCACGTTGAAGACCGACGGAAGCTGCAAGATTACCGCCTCGTTCGCCTTGACGTCCCGGATAACGCAATCGAGGAGCTAGCAGTAGATTCACTGCAGGCCGGATGGACTGCACGCCTCGAGGTGACGCGCAAGTTGGGACGAGACTGGCTGACCGAAGCGCGCTCATTGGCGCTACTGGTCCCTAGCGTTGTGCTACCAGATGAACGCAATCTGCTCCTCAACACCTCTCACCCTGAAATGACGAGAATCCGATCCGGGACGCCTGAGCCGTTCCGATTCGATCCGCGCTTGCTCTAAACGCCGTACCTGTCGCAGTACTTCTCGGCAAGCCGGCGAATCGTCCGAATGTTTCGCATGGTTTTGTGCGGGCCAAGCTGCTTCTCAATGGCAGGACCGGGAAAATGTGGTCGCGCAGCCGGGAAAAGGTTGCCCAGTTTCGATACCGCCCGCGGCGAACCCGCCTTCACCCCTCCGGCCGGGTCTCCAAGACCGTTTCATGCTCCCCCCGCCAAGCAAACCAGTAGATGAAAGCACCGTAGAGCGCCTGCAGGAAGACGGTGGACAGGCGGAACACCGCAGCGGCAACCACCGCAATCGACGGATCTATGCCCGACACCCCCGAGAGATAACCCACGATGCCAGCTTCGGCAAGGCCTATACCTCCGGCCGGCAATGCGCTGAGCCGGCCGAGCATGGTGGGCAGCAGATAGGCGAGAAATACCTCCGGTAGCGGCACCTGAAGGCCCACCCCCCGCAGGCTGAAATCGAGCAGCAGCACGTCGGTGGCGAACGCCAAAATGGAGAGCGCCAGCGCCCAGGCCAACACCCGCTTGCTGAGGTCGGTGCGTACCGCCTCTCCGAAGCGCTCGGCACCCTCCTCGAGACCCACACGCCTCGAGGCCCACAACAGCAACCCGCCCAGGACGGCACGTACCTGCGGCACCAGCACCAGCAGCACCACCAACGCAACCACCCCAAGGGTGATAAGCGCAGCTGTCCGGGCAGCGGGGAACCATAGGGCGGTGGCGAACAGCCCCAGCACGAACACCGCCTGATCGAACAGGCTGGAGAACAGTACCACCGCGGCGGAGGTGGCGACCGGTACGTTCGCCTGCCTAAGAAGTCCGATGCGGGCTGCGATTCCGCCAGGTATCAAAGTGGCCGGCTGCCCTGCGGCGTAGGCTCGCATCACCGTGCTTTGCCGCCGCACGCCAAACGGACGCAGGAACACTTCGAAACGCCAACTCTTGATCGCCAACTGCACGGCCGGCACGATGAGCACCAGCAGCCCGTAGAACGGGTCGAACGAAGCAAGCGCTTGCAGCACATCCTCGCTGTTGAGGTAGCGCATGCCGGCAAGGACCAATCCGCCAAAGATGACCAGGTGCAAGACGTACTTGAGGATTTTCATTCCGCAGCTACTCCCAAGAGAACGCGTAAACGTTTGCTATCGTAGCCCCGGTGCGCATCATCCCACTACCGTAACCATGCTGCAGGAAGTCGTCAGGGCGCCGCGCACTGTTCTGCCTATAAGCGGTGCGCTGGTGTACCTCTGTAGTCGCTCGGGTTGAGCTAGGTGACTGCTTTTGAGGCTAGGGCCGCTCGAACAGCGCTGCCATCCCCTGTCCTCCACCCACGCACATCGAGATGATGCCGTAGCGAGATGCGCGCCGCTCCATCTCGGCAAAAAGATCCGCTGCTATCCGCGCCCCAGTTGCACCCAACGGATGGCCGATCGCTATCGCGCCTCCGTTGACATTGAGCTTCTCGGACGGGATTCCCAACTCCTCCTGGGAGTAGCTGCATTGTGAGGCGAACGCCTCATTTATCTCGAATAGATCGATGTCGTCTACCGATAGACCGGTTTTCCGTAGAAGTTCCCGAATTGCCGGAACAGGTCCAATGCCCATGATCTCGGGAGGCACGCCAACTACCGCAGCCTGCACCAACCTCGCCAGCGGCGTTAGTCCCAGGGCCCGGGCATCCTGCGCGCTCATAATCACCGTCATCGCGGCCCCGTCATTGAGCGGGCTCGAGTTGCCGGCGGTGACTGTGGCGGCGGCGTCATAGGCGAACACAGGCGAGAGTGCGGCGAGCGCCGCCATGCTGGAGTTTGCACGCGGACCCTCGTCGCGCTCGAGCACTACCTCTTGCCAGGCGCCCTCGGCGTCCTTGACTCGAGTGGTGACGCTCATCATTTGCTTCTTGAAACGACCGCCCTCATACGCGGCCACGGCCTTGGCATGCGACTGCAGGGCGAAGGCGTCCTGCCGCTCACGGCTAATGGCGAACTTTCGAGCTACCGCCTCGGCCGTCTCCCCCATCGCGTGGTAGGCCCCCGGTTTGACTCGTGCAAGCGAACGGTTGATCGACAGGGTGTGACCCCCCATCGGTACCCGACTGCTGCAGTCGCTGCCGCCGGCCAGCACGACGTCGGCCATCCCCGCCGAAACCGCGTGGCTTCCCTGAACGATAGTCTGCAGGCCGCTGGCGCAAAAGCGGTTGATAGTCGCTGCGGCGGTGCGGTCTGGTAGCCCGGCGATCTGCACTGCCAAGCGAGCGAAGTTATACCCCGCCTCCCCTTCGGGATGAGCGTTGCCCAGCAGTACATCGTCGACTCGTTCCGGCGTGAGTCCCGGCGTTTGCTCCAGAGCCCCCTTGATCAACATGGCTGCAAGATCGTCGGGCCGGGTATCTCGTAACTGTCCCTTGTGCGCCCGACCGACCGGGGTGCGTAATGCCGTAACCACGACCGCCTCGCGAGTCACCGCCCCACGCCCGGCTTCATCAGCTCCACCGCGTCAGCTCCACCGCGTCAACTGCACTCCGTCAGTTCCATGGGCGCAGGACGATCGCGCCCTCCCGTAGGTGGGCGACTTCGGGACCGCGGGCGCCGCCGCCACCCTCGGAGGCTTGCGCCAGCGCGCTACCGATGCGCAGCTGTGGGGAGAGGACCTGTTGCGCCCAGATGACCGCCTTTTCGTTACCGCCGGCGCCGGCGTGAGCCAAGCCGCGCAAGGCGCCGATTACGATTATGTCGTCGTTGGCGATGAGTTCGGCGCCGGCGTTCACGTCGCCCAGTATCACTATCGAGCCGCTCGATTCCAACTTGGCGCCGCTCCTCACCGTCCGAGCAATGATTCTCGTCTCCCCACGCGCCTGGATAACCGCCGTGGGAGGACGCAGCTCGAGGAGCTCCCCGCCGGCATCCCCAATGCGTGACGAGAGGAGCTCGAGTACCGACCAGGGAACACGTTCGGCTACCTCGACGATTACCTTGCCGGCCAGCAACTCACTGCTGTTGTCGAGAACCGCCGCCACCGCTTCAACGCTGTCTCCCGCATCGAGACTGAGTAGTATCCCGCCACGGGTTCCGCGTGTTCTCATCGTCCCTCGATTCCCAGATAGCCCAGCAAAAAGTCACGCGCCACAGGAACGGCAACAGCCGAACTGGAGCCCGCGTACTCAATGAATACCACGACGGCAATTTCAGGCTCCTCGAGCGGGGCGTAGCCCATGAACCAGACATGCTCGAGCCCCACACCCTGACCGTTCTCGGCAGTACCGGTCTTGCCGGCGACCTCGATGGGGAACTGCGCTGCCGGACCCAGGAAGCTGCTGGAGCCGTAGTCGGTAATCATCTTGCGCATGCCGGTGCGCAAAGTCGACCAGAAGCGACCCGGCACGATCCGCTCCTCGCTGGGCTTCTCGACACCTCCCACCGACTTCACCACCCGCGGAACCACCATGCGGCCGGAGTTGGCCAGGGTGATGACGGACTGGAGCGTCTGCAAAGGCGTGGCAAGAACGTCACCCTGGCCGATAGTTGTATTGAGCGTGTAACCCGGATACCACGGCTCACCGGTCGCCCCACGCACCCACTCCTCATCAGGAACTCTGCCCGCCTTCTCCTCTGGCAAGGGCACGCCCACCAGCGAGCCGTAGCCGAACTCCCTCGCCCGCTCGGTGAGGTCGCGAATGAACGGCGCCCAACCCCGTGAGAAGTCGGGGGTGGCCAATGCCGCCCGCCAGTAGAAGGTGTTGCACGAGTCACCTATCGCGTCGGTAACGTCGTAGTTCCCGCGGTCATAGGTAGCCCAGTTCTGCCACAGGATTCCGCCATAGCGTAGCCCCGCGCTACAGGCGAATCGAGTACCGGGCGATAGATAACCATCATCCAGCAGCGTGGAACTGGTAACCATCTTGAAGGTGGAAGCGGGCGGATAGGCCTCGACAGCGCGGTTTTGCAGAGGGAAGTAAATGCCGTCGTTGAGCACCGCGGCGAGCTCCTCGGGATCGGTGGGACGGTGGGTGAAGATGTTCTGGTCGAAGGAGGGTGTGCTGGCCATTGCCAACAGCTCGCCTGTGTCCGGATCGGCAGCCAACAACGAGCCACGTACCGTCTCCACGAGCGGTAACTTATTGCGAGCGTGATCGGCGTTGACGTACTCGATCGCTTGCAGCAGGACGTCCTCGGCCAGGCGCTGCAACTGAGGGTCGACGGTGAGCACGACATCGGTTCCCGGTTGCGCGGGCACCAGCTCCGTCTCGCGAAGCATTACCCGTCGGTTGTTGACTTCCACTAGCTTGGAGCCTGCCGCGCCGAACAGTTGACGCTCCATTCCCGCTTCGATCCCCATCACGCCTACCAGCTCATCCTTGGCGTAACCGGGAAATCGTACCGGGTCGGCCAAGGTGGTGTAGCCGACCAGATGTGCTGCCAGGTTGGTCGGATAACTCCGCTCTATACGTTCTCGCAGGTACAGGTTCGGCTGTCCCGCGACCAGCTCCTCGACGCCGGGAATGAGCCGATCGGGGATGTTCCAGGCGAGCACCGCGCCTTGTTCTCGCTCGTCTTTCTGAGAGAGGTCCGGCTCACGTGGTTCTCCGTCCATGGTCAGCACGAACTGCAGCCGTTCCCAATGCTCGACGGGTCCACCGGTAAACATCAGGTCGTAGGCGATGCGATTGTCGGCCAGGACTGTTCCGTCGCGAGCCAGAATTCGACCCCTCAGAGGAGATATGCGCTGCTCCTCGAGGAAGTTCTGGGCAGAGAGGGCAGTGAACTGCTCTGCCATGGCCAACTGCAAGTACATGAGCCGACCGGTAAAGATCACCAGGAAGGTAAGCAGAACCGCCAGTAGTAGCCTGAGTCGGGAGATCACAGCAGCTCCTTGCGGAGCACCGCCGTTCGTTCGAAGAGGGCGTCGGCCCAAGGCAGCAGCCACAGTCCCACGACTACCGTGAAGCCTATATCGAAGACCGCAACCACCGGCAGTGAGGTCAACGTTTCAGATGATCCGCTGAGCCATACAACCAAGCCGGCCATCGCCAGCCACTTTCCGATCAGGGCGGCCAGCAGCTTGACCAGACGCTCGAAGAACCCGACCTGCGAGAGTTGGGCGGTGACAGAGATCGCCGCCATCGCCGCAGCGGCAAGGGTGAACGCGTGAAGACCCAACACGCCGTTTCCGATGACGTCCTGCAACAAGCCAATGCCGTAGGCGGCCGCGACCAACTGCCACGGCGCCAACCGGCCCATGAGCGTAAGCACCGCCAGCAGGAAGAGGTCGGGGCCGGGCAGCGGGGAGAGCATCGCCGACAGGAATCCTTGACCCACGACCAGCAGCAGGTAGAAGACAAGAAGCCGCATCTTTAGCTTTCGTCCCTCTCTTTGTGCGGCACGCTACTCTCCCTTTACTTCCCGAATATGTTCGGCAGCTCATGCATGTCGACCAGCACATCGCGTGGTTTCGAGCCGGAATGGTTCCCCACCACTCCCAACGCCTCCAGCGAGTCCATCAACTTACCGGCACGAGCGTGACCGACCTGCAGGCGCCGCTGCAGGCGCGAGACGCTCGCCTGACCCTCCTGGATCACCAGCTCGGCGGCGGCCCTGAGCTTGTCGTCGTTCCAGTCGATAAGCCCCTCGGCCTCCGACTCGTGCAGTGAGGGCGGGTCGAAATCGGCGCCATACGCCTCGACGAACTCGTCGTCGAAGTACTGACGGCGCAGGAACGCGGCCAGCGCCGCCGTTTCATTCTCGCTTATGAATGGCCCCTGCAAGCGCACCGGCTTTACCTGCCCCGGCTGGTAGAAGAGCATGTCGCCCATGCCCACCAACCGCTCGGCTCCCATCGTGTCGAGGATGGTTCGGGAATCGTGGCCACTGGAGACCGCGAAAGCCACCCGAGCGGGCACGTTTACCTTGATAAGACTGGTGAGGATATCGACGCTCGGACGTTGCGTGGCGAGGACAAGATGCATACCGGTGGCGCGGGCCATCTGCGCCAGCCGCATGATCGCGCTCTCGACCTCCTTGGGCGAGGTAATCATCAGATCGGCCAGCTCGTCGATGATGATTACGACGAAGGGAAGCTGCGGCATGTCGAGATTCTTGGCCTTCTCGTTGTACTGGTCGAGATTCTTGGCGCCAATACGGCTCATCATCTTGTAGCGCCGCTCCATATGGCCCACAGCGCCCAACAGCACGCCGGCCGCGTCGTTGGGGTTGGTGACGACCGGGCGCAGCAGGTGGGGAATCCCGTCGAACGGAGTGAGTTCGACCATCTTGGGATCGACCATCAAGAAGCGCAACTCGGTGGGCAGGAACTTATAGAGAAGGCTGCCGATGAGGGTGTTAACCGCGACCGATTTACCCGAGCCGGTGGAGCCGGCGACGAGCAGGTGCGGCATCTTCGCCAGATCGCCAACTACCATCTCGCCGTCGATCGACTGACCCAGAATCAGAGGCAAACGCGCCTTGGCGCGGCGGAAGGCCGGCGATTCGGCAGCCTGCCGGAAGCGGATGAGGTCGCGGCTGGCGTTGGGGACCTCGAGGCCGATAACGCTCTTGCCTGGAATCGGCGCTTCAATACGGACCGAACCCACGGCCATCGCCAGCGCCAGATCATCGGATAGGTTGGCGAAACGGCTGATCTTCTCGCCCGGCGCCGGTTCGACTTCGAAACGAGTAACGGTTGGACCCCGCACGGAGGACACGACCCGCCCCTCGAGCTTGAAGTTGGCCAGCGTTTCGTCGATCTTTCGAACCCGCTCGCGCACCTCGTTGGCCAAGGCACCGGGGTTCTCCCGCTGTCCCGCTTCGATACCGTCGAGCAGGTCATGCCCTGGCAGCTGGATGGGGATGCCGCCCACCTCGGGCGAGTCGCCAGACGTGTCGTGATCGCCGGCTGCCAATGCCGCTCGTTCGTCGTCGCTCAGCTCCCAAGGCACCTCGGGAACGCCAGAGAATGCATCCTGTGCTCGCGCCAACTGATCGCTGCCCATTGCTGCGCCCGCCGCTCCTGCGCCAACGGCGACCGGCATCGGGTCTGAGGAGGCGGCGAAGGCGGCTTCCTCCGCGGCCGCGGCTGCCACCATAGCTGCTTCGGCCTCTGCTTCGGCCTCTGCCTCGGACTCGGCCGCCGCTGCTGCCGCTTCCGCTAAAGCGCGGCGCGCCCGGTCTTCGACTGCAGCGAGGGCTTGCCGCCACCCATCGAGTTGTTTGAGCACCGGTCGCCGCTTCTCGTGCAGCTCGCCGCCCAGGGTGCGATCGTAATCGGTCAACTCGAGGACGTCCCCCAGCTCCAGCCTGAGATGCTCCAGCTCATCGATGAAGGGCCGCCACTCCTCGAGCAGTTCCGCTTCGGCCGCTAGCTTGCGCGCGTCCTCCTCTACCTGAGCGAAAGCTCCCAACCTCTTGGCGTGCTCCTTGCCTATGCGCTCCAAGTCGCGCGGCCGGGCGTCACGGAGCGCCCCCACCGTCAGGTCACGCTCCCGGCTCAGCCGACGGTGGCGCTCGGTGAGGGCCGTCAGGTCCAACGCCAGCGCCTTGCGCAGGTCGTCGAGCGCCTCGGCCGTGACACTCGCACCGCTCAGCTGGTCGTCGACTTGCGACTTGACGCCGCGCGCCCACTCCTCGAAACCCGTGACGCCCTCCGCTTGCAAGGTCGCCGAAAGTTCCGCGGCGCGGTCTCGAGCGAAGTCTGCTACCGCATCCTGCCAGGCCTTCACGTCCAGCCGTACGTCCTCGAGCGTTCCGGCGTCGGAATCGGTAAGACGAGAGCGCGACCCCTGCAAGGCCTTACGCCACTTGTCCAGTTCGGCCGATCCGGGATAGAGCGATGAAAGAGCGCGCAGGTCCTTGTCCAGCTCGACCAGCTTGCCGCGCTCGAGGGCGACGTCGGCGTGGAACGCGGCCCGCTCCCTAGCGCGTCGCCGGGCCGCCACGGCGCTCTTGTAGCTACTGCGCACCGTTTGCACAATCCGAATCGCGCCTACGCGTACGATCAGAGTGGGGCGCCAGCGCATGATGATTTCGATCCCCAGCGTCACCACCAGCAGCGCCGGAAGCACCGCGAATCCGCCGGCCGCACCCGCGACCTGCGCCCGCAACGCCTCTCCCCAGGCCCCGGCCGGCGCCGGCAGCAACAACGCCAGCACCAGCCACGAGCCGGCCGCAAGGATGATGTAACCCAACAAGACGCGCGGCCAACCAGGCGGGTTCCGGCGCAGCAGGAAAAGTCCCCCCAGAGCGAGGAGCGGCCAGGGAAGGGCGTAAGCGCCCCAACCGGCTCGACCCGTCAACCAGCCGCGTAGGTCGGACCCGAAGTCGCCGGTGGGCAACTGCGGTATGAGGATTCCCACGACGAAGATACCGAGGGCCAACAGGACCAAACCGATCGCTTCGAGATCGACCTGTCCGCCCTTAACGCTCTTTCTGCCCTTGCCCTTTCCAGCCACGCCCTCAAGTCTATCGTGGGGTCCAGCTTACGAAGGCGAAAAGATTTATTCTTCGCGGCCACCCGTTGACTCGGACGGTATGCTGTTGGCGCCAAGATAGCAAGGCTGAAAGGCTTCATGACCGCGCCCGCTCCAACAAAGAGAAGACCCTCGCCGCTCAGGCCACGGCTGGTTGCGGTTATCGCCCTGGTTCTGATGGTGACCGCCGTCTTCTTGCAGCTCCCTCACTTGTGGCTGGGCATCTTCCTGGGCAGTGGAGTAATGACTATCGCGGCCCTGTTCGGCATCTTCGCTAGTACCATCACGCTCGTCGCAACGGGGCTATTCATCTGGCTCGTGTCGCCGGCAAGTGTGAACCTCGCAACGAGCGAGATGCTTAGTCTGGCGGCGCTACTCCTGCCCGTCAAGGTGGCTGGGCACCTGCTTCACCTGCGTACCCTTGCAGGTGATCGGCGGGAAGTCGAGGGCACGCGTCGTACCCGCCTCCTGACCGAGGCAGCCATGTCACTGCAGAAGGCCGATAATACCGAGGTACTCTTCCGCACCGTCCTGCGAATGCTCGCCGACATTTTGGACTTTACTCACGCCCACGTCTTCGTACCGCGAGACGACGCGTTCACCTTGCTGGCCAGCCGTCAATGGGAGGTTCCGTCAGAGTTCCGACTTCCGCTCGAGTCGGTGGTGGGTGAGGCTGCACTTTCCAAGGAGCCGCTGTACATCCCGGATGTGCGCAAGCATCCGAATTATATCAGAGGCCCCAATTCACCCAAAACGCACTCGGAGTTGGCGATTCCCCTGATGATGGAGGAACGGGTAGCTGCCGTGCTGAACATCGAGCACGATTCGTTCGACGCCTTCCAACCGGAGGTGCTGCGCACCCTGTTGGCCTTCGGAAAGATGGTGGAAGAGGCGCTGGAACGAGTGAGCCTTCATACCCAGCTGGTGGAGATGCTCGAGGCCATCCGCAACCTGGCGCAATCGGACGAGCCGGCGCAACTGTTCGAGGAGACGGTAAAGTCGGCGATTCGTCTCATACCCGGAGCCGAGGCGGGTTCACTGATGCTTTACGAGGAGAACGAGTTCGAGTTCGTGGCCGCCGAGGGGTACGACCGATTCTCGCTCGGAAAGATCACCGGAGTTAGCCACCGTACTCAGCTCAGGTGGTACGCCGGCAACGAGGAAGATTTCGTCAGAGGCGTTCCCCGGCTTCTCGAGGGCGCCGAGATCATGTTGGCGAGCATGGCCGGTCTCGATACCGACGAGCAGCGAGCTACGCTTGTTGCGAGTGGGCGGCTAGCCGAAATCACCGCGAACATCTGCGTCCCGATAAGCTACGGCGGCAAGGTGCTGGGAATGCTCAACATCGATAGCTTCGCCGCCTCAAACCCCTTCGGGTCGCACGCGCTGCTGTTGGCCGAAACCTTCGCCCAGCAGATAGCCGTGATCATCCGACAAACGCTCTACCGTGACGCGCTCGAGCGAGCAGTGATTACCGACGGCCTAACCGGGTTGGGCAACCGCGAGGGGTTCAACCGCCAACTGAATGTGGAGTTGGCGCGGGCCCGCCGTTACGGACAGGCCTTCAACCTGGTGATGATCGATCTGGACGGTTTCAAGCGGATCAACGACAAGGTAGGCCACCAAGCCGGGGACCGGGCGCTGGTGCAAGTAGGCGAGGCAATAAAGCGCGAGCGTCGTGAAGGGGACAGCGTTTTTCGCTGGGGTGGCGATGAATTCGCCCTCATCCTGCCACAGGTCGACAGCAACCAAGCCTTTTTGGTAGCCGAGAGGTACCGGGCAGCTATCGCCCGGGTGCGGCTGGGCGACCATTCCCTCTCCGCCTCCTTCGGCATCGCCTCCTACCCCGAGGACGGTAGCGACGCCGAGAGCCTTCTCCGCAAGGCCGATGACCTGATGTACCGGCACAAGTCGACCGAGAAAGCAACGTGGTAACTCTTACGCAAACAGTGCAAGCCGGGCTTGCACCCGAGCGAATCTAGAACCGTACGGGAGCGGCCGCCTTACGGCGCTTCGTCGAAGCTGCTCAGTTCGATGGGGGCCTGCTCGCGGTAAGCGGGACGCGTGAGTAGATAGTCCTCGATGACGATCTTCATGAGCGCCACGAACGGCACCGCCAGCAGCGCCCCCACCAGACCCAAGAGCCCAATTCCGGCCATGATCGCCAAGAGCACCGTAAGCGGGTGCAGATTGGTGCTGCGAGACAGGATGAGCGGTGAAAGGACGTTGCCCTCGAGCTGATTGGCGACGATGAATACCACGACCGCCAAGCCGGCGGTGAGCGGGCTCACGGTGAAGCCAAGCAACACGGCCGGCACCACGCCGATTATCGGGCCCAGGTAGGGCACCAGGTTGAAGATCGCCGCCAGGAAGCTGATCGCCAGTGCCAGCGGAACACCGACTATGCTAAGGCCCACCCAGATAAGGAAGCCAAGGACCATGGTGATAACCAGCTGCCCACGCATGTAGCCGCCCACGGCGCCGTCGGCCTTCGTTATCAGGTCGCGGTATAGCGAGCGCCACCTTAGCGGAACCAGTCGATAGACGTTATGGGTGAAGCGGGGGAAGTCGTAGAGGAAGTAGGCCGAGGCAAGCAGAATCAGGAACACCTGCAACGTGGTCGAGATGATGTTGGTTGCTCCCGAGACGAGGAGCGACGGCCCTCCGGCCACGAGCTGCTCGATCAGATTGGTGAGCGCCTCGATCGAATTCGATAGCACGTTGGCCAGTTGGTCCTGCACCTGAACCGCGAGGTCATCGTTCGGTTCCACACCTAATCGCTCGGACAGCACACCGGGCAGATTGGCCAACACGTCCGCCAGCCACTCCTGGAAGCCGATCAGGGCGGCGCCCACGTTTTCCAATGCGACGGGTATCCGCCTGGCGAACTCGCCCAGCTGGGTGACAACCTGACCCACCAGGATCGAACCGAGCACGAAGAGCTGCAGCAGCACCAGGTAGACGAGCACTACCGCCAGGCCGCGGGCTACCCGTAGGCGCCCCAGGCGTAAGCGGGTGAGCGCCTCCACGACCGGATTGAGTATGTAGGCGATGATGAACCCGATGATCGCTACCTGCAGGGCGAAGGCGTAGCCACCGCGCAGCGTGATGAGTAGCCAAATGGCGAAAATGGTGAGCGCGAGATAAGCGAGTGCTCGCACCCAAGGGCTCCGCCAGACGATTTCCATGGCCGTGACGTCGTGACGAGGCGGTGTGGGATCGATGCTCAATGGAATCGCCTCATGGACCGGTAAAGAGTGAGGCGGCGGCGATGCGCAACTCCTCGGTGTCCATTCCCTCTCCGAAGAAACTATCGCCCTCCCACACCTCGAAGTGCAAGCGAGCTCCCAGCTCGCTCCCGGCTACGCCCTCATCCGTGCCGGAGTTACCAACGTAGCCGAGTACCTTCCCACGCTCAACACGCCCTCCCTCAACAAGTCCCCGCCTTATCCCCGATAGGTGTGCGTAACGGAGGAGCCGGCCGTCGTCGGTCTCCAGCCACAGCTGGCGGCCCCGAAGTCGATCGAGCTCTCCCTCTTGGGCCCCGTCGGTAACCGCTTCCAACAGCGACTCCCACTCCTCGGCCTCCGACTCGCGATAGACGTTGTCAACCCGCACCAGGGTTCCAGCGGCCGAAGCGGTCACGGCGGCGCCGTACGGCACGGGAACTCCCGAACCACCGTCGTAGAAGTCGAACCCCTGGCTCACGCCCTGTCGGTAAGAACGCACGGCGCCGGGTAGATGCGCCGGGTTGTCCGGTAACTCGGCGCCCGGCAGTGGGAACCACAGGTTCGCCTCGGTTTGTACCGCCGGTGAGGCATTTTCGGTGGGTTCGTCGCTTTGCGGCGAGTCAGCAGCCATGGCGTTCCGGTAATCACGGAGCTCGCTACCCTGGAGCGCCAGCAGGAGGGTAACTGCACAGGCGTATAGGAGCAGGGCGGCCAGTAGGTACCAGCCCGGTTTCAGGCTGCGCCAAGTGGGCATCAGGCTGACTCCAGCCGTAACGACGACCGTGCGGGGGCGATTGGGAGCGACATTCGGGTCAAGTCTATCACCGGCGCTCAGAAGAAGGATTCGGCCCCCTGGCTGCTCTACTCACGGCTTGCGGCTGCGCTCGAGGAGATGAAGCCCGGGGCGGTGACCGCCCTGAAAAACCCGCAGGGGTTCTCGGCCGAGTCGCCACAGCGATTGAGCGGCAAGTACCCTTTCGAACAGCTTCAGCTCGTGGGTGATTACCAGCAAGTTGGCCGAGGGAGCCGCTACTCTACCGGCTTCGTCGAGAAACCGGGGGTATAGTTGAGCGTTTCCCTGGTGATCCCCAACGGCGTCGCCCCAGGGCAGATCAACGCTCAGGCGGTTGAAACTCGACCGTTCGAACGGTAGCGAGAGAGCGTCGGCCACCAACAACTCCGCCTTCGCCATTAACCCTGCGGCTGCGACGTTCCGACTTGCGCAGGCGATCGCTTGCCGCTCAATGTCGATCCCCACGCCGCGCGCCCATTTGCCGGCGAGACCACGCTCGATCAGCAGTGTTCCCGAGCCGCACATCAGATTGAGGTAGCGGTCGCCGGCGCTGCTGCCCAACAGGTCGTGGCTGACGGCGGCGATCGAGGCGTTAAGCCCTCCGGGCATGTTGCATTCGCGCCAGGCGCGCGCCGAAAGCGGCCTGGGTGTGAGCCGTCCAAGCACCTCCCAGCCACCCTTTGGGTCGCGCCGGAAGCGCAGCAGCAGCTCACCATCGTCACTCCGGTTGTCGTCGCTCCTATGAGCGAGGCCGCTGGCTTCGGCCAAGGCGGACGTCAAGCGGGCGAAAACAGGGGAGCCGCCGCCGGCCGCGCCAAGGCGAATGCCGGCGAACTCCTGTTCCGGCGGGCCCTGACGCAGCCGCCCCACAAGGGCCAATATTCGCGTGAAGTGCTCATGACCGAGAAGGGCCTTCGGTCTCGGTACATCGAAGCGCAGCACCTCATAGACGGACACGCACCTGCGCAACTCGAACAGCCGAGCACGTGGACCCGTGTAGTAGAAGGTGACACCGCCCTCCCCTGCCACCAGCAGCTGGGCACCAAACCTTTTTAGCTCTTCCGCCACGAAAGGGACGAGGCCGGGTAGTACCTCGACTTCGAAAAGCGCGGCCGGAGGGCCGAATGAATCGCCCTTGTCGGGCTTCCCGTACGACCTGCCTCTATCGTGTTCGGCGAACTTGCCGCGTTTGTTCGGTCGCCGCTTCGGGGCCATAGCTCAAGCTACCCCGGCGAAGCCATAAGGTCCGCTGTCGGCACCGAGTCTTGGACGACTCCGCCTCGCCGGTAAGCTGTCGAGGTGCCGGCCTCTCTCTACCTACATGTGCCCTTCTGCCCTCAGATCTGTCCCTACTGCGATTTTCACAAGATGTTGCGCGGTGACGGCCGCAACGAGGGATTGGTGGAAAGGTACCTGGAGCGGCTCGAGCGTGAGATTGGCGAGACCGCCGAGCGTTACCCGGGCCCGCTGGAAACCATCTACCTGGGCGGCGGCACACCATCGGCCCTTCGCGACGGTGAACTCGCCCGCGTAGTGTCGGCGGTCGACTCCGCCTGGGGCTTCCCGGCGACATTGGAGACCACCCTCGAGGCCGACCCGCTCACCTTCGACGCCGCGCGGCTGCACTCCTTCAAGGAGTTGGGCTTCTCGCGACTGTCGATCGGCCTGCAGTCGACACAGGATCATGTCCTGAAGCGGCTGGGCCGACAGCACGACGCCCGCGACGGGCTCGAAGCGGTGACCTGGGCGCTGGAGGCAGGTTTCGAGGCGTCGGCGGATCTGATCACCGCCGTTCCCGAGCAGGATACCGAGCGCGACCTCCGCACCCTCGCGAAAACGGGGGTGCCGCACGTCAGCGTGTACACCCTCACCATCGAGCCATTCACCCCGTTCGCGCGCCGCGGCGTGAAGGTGGACGAGGAGCGAGCGGCCGACGATTACGAGTTGACGAATGCTGTTCTGACCGAGTACGGCCTGGAGCGCTACGAAGTGTCTTCTCATGCCCGGCCCGGGCATGAGTCGCGCCACAACCAGGTCTACTGGCACGGCCGGCACTTCCTGGGCCTGGGACCGTCGGCGGCGGGATTCCTGCCTAGGCCCGGTCTGCCGGGTGCGAGGGTCACCAATCCTCCGATCAAGGGCTGGCTACGCCGAGAGACGCCGCTGCTCGAACCGGTATCGCCGGCGGACTACCTACTCGAGCGCCTGATGACCGGACTGCGCACGGTGGCGGGCGTCGATCTGGCCGACGTTCACTCTCGCAGCGGAATCGACATCGAGGAGCGATTCGCCGGAACTCTGGCGCCGTTGTATCGACACGATCTGCTGGAAGTCGATTCCGGCAGGTTGCGAGCCACGCCCGACGGCCTCATCAGGCTCGACGCAGTGTTGCGGGAGTTCTTTGCGTTTAAACCTAGCCACTGTCCAGGGTCCCCCCGAGGAGACGCGGATCAAGGGTAATCACTTGCCGACTGACCTCGACCATTGAACTAATCTTGGGGATGGATTCGCCCGGGACGCTTCGCCCACTGCGCACGGTGGTCGTAAACCCGGTACGCCCGCAATCAATACATCCCGTGCTCGCTCTTTGACTGCTGTCACCACACACCTCCGTCAGCTTGGACCTCATTCCACAACAACTTGGCGAACGAACCTCGATGCCATGCGCCCGATGCGCTCGAGCCAAGGTTCGAACGCCCTTCCCTATGCTTCGCCGGTCAGACGTTTTCGTGCAATTCGATAGGCGTCATTCTTGTCGCCTTCCTTTCGGATTGCGACGACCACTACGGTGACTACTCCCTCTGCGACCGCCACCTGATAGATAATGCGGAAACGATTGGCCGCCTTCAGCTTTCGGTAATTGTTCAGAGCGCCGCGCAACGCCTCGCCGCGTTTATATGGCTCGGTCGCGAGTTCGTCTATCTTGCGTTCTATAGCCTGGTAAGTTCGCTGATCCTCGATCTCCTCGAGATCGGCTCGAGCATCGCCAGTTAGGATGATGTCGAATCGTTGCACGGGCTCCAAAACCGGACCTTCACGACGGCGCAAGCGGCACTGTCAATTTAGATTGCGCTTCGTCCTCTGTGCTTCCTTGACCCTTGACCAGGGAATCAACCTGGCCTCGCCACGCTCCAGGCGCTTGATGCGTTCGAGCACGTCGGGCTGCTCATCGAGAATCTCGTCGGTAGCGCGGTGCCCGGTATAGGGCACGCCGGCAGCGCTCACACCTGGCGAAACCTTCTCGAGCAGATCGTCGATACTGACTGGTTCTCCAGTGATGCTCTCGAGCTTCTCCATGATAACTCCCAGCACCTCGAGATCGACGCGCTTTACGCCGCCACGCGCATAAGAATAGACGGTGTTCTTGGCGAGCTGGCTGTCGGCCTCCCGGACCAGCCGGTAGGCGCTTATATCGTGCCGCGAGAGGTAGTCGCCGAGCTTCACCCGTAGTCTCATAAAGCAAGTTTATACGACTACCATAGTATTGACAATAGCCGTAAATGCATCACGCCTCCACGCCCCCGCGTTCACACCTCTGACGGCAATTCCGCCTGCGACAGCAATCTGGTCAAGACCCCCGCGCTGGCCAGCCCCAGCGCTTCCTCCTCCTTAAGCTCGGCCAACGCCTGATCGAAGCGGCGCAACAAATTGGGGTAGCGCTGGAGAAACGTCTCCACGTCCAGCCTGGGGTCGATTGCATGCGCCCTAACGAAGACCTCGCTCAGATCCCGCTGGATCCGCCGCAACTCCATGATCAGGCCACCGAGGGCGATCTTCTCCCACTTGCTTGTGGCTTGCAGCCGGCCCAGGCCGTCTCGCAGCCAGCCGAGCGACAGTCGCTCACCAAGTGCATAAAACCGTTTGGCGGCCTCGTCGAGGGTCACTCCGGTGCGCTTCGCCACGTCGATCACACCCACACTCGTGGGCAGGTAGTCGAAGGCGGCTATTCCAGATGCCAACTCCTTGGTGAAACCCTCCTTTACCATGCGCTTCTGCTGACGCTGGTAATGACGGCGTTGGCTCGCGGGCAGGAAACCGTGCAGCTTACGCCGCAAGGTGGCAAGCGGTTCGCGGTAGGTGGCCACGAAGGCGCTGATGGGGGTCCGGGTCAAGTCGGAGAGGAGGATCCAGTTCACGATCCCTTCGACCGCTTCGACCGACTCGGACAACGCAACGTACTGAGCAGCGGCGGGAACCCGGCTGTCGAGCGCGAAGACCTGGTCGAGGAACTCCTGCACCTCTAGTATCTCCAGGGCCACCAGCGCCGCGCGAATCACCTCGACCGGAGTGGCGCCGGTGTCGCGAATGGTTCGGTGAACGAAGGTGATGCCGAGGATATCGACCACGGTATTGGTGAACTGGGTGGCGATGATCTCACGTCGCAGCGGGTGCTTGTCGACTGCCTCCGCGAACCGTTCCTGCAACACCTTGGGAAAGTAGGCGAACAGGTAGTGGACGAAGTGCGACTCTTCGGGAAAGTCCGTCTCCAGCACACGCCGGTAAAGACCCATCTTGGCGTAGGCCATGAGCACGGCCAGCTCCGGCCGGGTGTAGCCTGCTCCGCTACGCTGACGCTCGATGAGCTGCCGGGCCGATGGCATCACCTCGACCTTCGAGTCGAGGCCGCCGCGCTCCGCCAGGTACAGCTGCAGCGACTCGAACAGCTGTGGGTCCTGTCGGCTACGCCCCTCGGCCAGGGAAAGCGCCAGCGATTGCCGATAGTTGTCCACCAACACCAACGAACTCACCTCGTCGGTCATCTCCCTCAGCAGTCGGTTTCGTTGCACACCTGACAGCTCCCCGCTGGAAAGCGCTGGTTGCAGGAGGACCTTGATATTGACTTCGTGGTCCGACAAGTCGACACCGGCCGAGTTGTCGATCGCATCGGTGTTGATCTTGCCGCCGGCGAGCGCGTATTCGATCCGCGCCCCCTGCGTCAAGCCCAAATTGCCCCCCTCGCCTACCACGCGGCAGCGCAACTCTTCGGCCTCGATTCGAACCTGATCGTTAGCGGCGTCGCCAACCGAGTGATGCGTCTCGCCGGAACTCTTCACGTAGGTTCCGATACCGCCGTTCCACAGCAGGTCTACGGGGAGCCGCAAGATTGCGCGCATCAGCGCCTGGCCGCTCAACTCCTTAGCCTCCACCCCCAGCAGCTCCCGCACTCGGGGGGAGAGCGGAATCGACTTCGCTGAGCGGTCGAAGACTCCTCCGCCCTCCGAAATCAACGAGGTGTCGTAATCTCGCCAAGTCGAGCGCGGCAACTCGAACAGTCGCTTCCTCTCAGCAAAACCAGGCCCGGGATCGGGCCGGGGATCGAGGAAGATGTGCAGGTGGTTGAACGCGGCCACAAGCTTGATTCGGTCGGTGTAGATCATGCCGTTACCGAAGACGTCGCCCGACATGTCCCCGATGCCTGCAACAGTGAACTCGTCCTGACGGATGTTGACGCCCAGTTCGCGGAAGTGCCGCGCCACCGTCTCCCACGTCCCACGGGCGGTGATCCCGATCTCCTTATGGTCGTAGCCCTGCGAACCGCCCGAGGCGAAAGCGTCACCCAACCAGTAGTCATACTCGGCAGCTGTGGCGTTGGCCAGATCGGAGAAGGTAGCGGTTCCCTTGTCGGCAGCTACCACCAGATAAGGGTCGGGCTCATCGTAGACAACCAGACCTTTGGGGAACACCGGCACGCCGTCGACCATGTTGTCGGTCAGGTCAAGTAGCCCGCGCATGAATGTCTGGTACTGCTCGCGAACGAAGTTGAACAACGCCTCGCGCTCGCCAGGTGGATCGATGAGCACGAATCCGCCCTTCGAACCTACCGGGACGATCACGGCATTCTTGGTCATCTGCGTTTTCATCAGACCGAGGACTTCGGTACGGAAGTCGTCTCGCCGGTCGGACCAGCGGATGCCGCCTCGGGCCACTTTCCCACCCCGCAGGTGTACCCCCTCGACGCCGGGCGCCGAAACGGCGATCTCAAATAGCGGGCGCGGTTCGGGCATGATGGCCACCTCTTGCGAGGCGATCTTGAATGAGATGTGCGCCTTGCCGAGGAAGAAGTTGCTTCGAACGGTCGCCTCCATGAGGTTGAAAAGACCGCGGAGCGCCTGGTCCTCGGGAAGTGATGACACTTCCTCGAGCGTTCCTTCGAAGTACTTCCCAGCGGCCGCGACCTGTGTATCGCGGTCCCCTTCCAGCCTCGGGTCGAAACGCGCCCGAAAGTACTCGTAGAGCGCAGCAGCCGCCACCGGATGGGCGAGCAGCGTGTCGTAGAGGGAGCGCCTGCTGGTTACCGCCGAGAGCTGTCCGTAGTACATCTGGTAGGCGCGCAGCAACGCGACCTGGCGAATGTCGAGGCCAGCGCTGAGCACCAGTCGGTTGAGCCGATCGTTCTCGGCGACACCGGAAAGCAGCGCCTCGAGCGCGGCGATCAACCGGTCACTATGAGCCTGCACCTCGAGCGGGCGTCCCGCGAGGTCCTGCACCCGGAAAACATCTATTCCGCGCTCACCCTCGGCTAGTCGCGCCCAATAAGAAACCTGTTCCAGTACCCTCAGGCCGCTGTTCTCCAGGATCGGCAGTACCTCCGAGAGGACCAGGGTACGGCGGTGGTGATAAATCCGAAGCAGGCTCGCATGCTCTCGCCGGGCTTCAGCTGCTGGCGTTATCAGATCCACCCTGAAGGGCGCCTCGCCCAACAGCTCAATGTTGTCTATGTCCAGAAGCGCGCCGCCGGGTCCGATGTCGGCCCGATATCGCTCGTCGAACGCCAGTTCATATCGCTCCGCGAGCCGCCGGCCCTCGATCTGCCCATGGCGCGAGGAGAGTCGCGCCCGCAGCTCGTCGCCCCATGTCCGGGCCAGCTCGGCGACCTCGTGTTCGAGTGCCCGGGCGTCGACCTCGGTGGCAGACAGGCGGGTGGTGAAGAAGAAATGGAAGCGGACCTGCTCCTCATCCTCTCCCATCGCAAGCTGATAATCGACGTGAGTAGCCTCGAGCGCCGTGCTAAGGAAGCGCTGCACCCGGCGGCGCACCTCCGAATTGAATCGCTCACGGGGCATGATGACCATGAGAGCTAGTCCGCGGGCCAGGGGATCGGCGCGCAACGTCAGCCGCACCTCACGCTCCTGCTCGAGCGCCATGATGGTACGAATGTCCCGGTGCAACTGCTGAGCGTTCGACCAGAACAGCTCCTCACGCGGCATGTTATTGAAGATGCTCACGATCTGCTTGTAGTCGTGGGAGTCGGGAACTGCACCTTCGATCTCCAAGACCTGGCGTAGGCGCCGCCGCAGGATGGGGACCTCGTCTACCGGCGCCGAGAGCGCCTTGGATGTAAAGAGGCCCAGGAAGCGCTGCTCCCCTTCCACCAGTCCCTGCTCGCCCAGCTTCTTTGCCCCTATGTAATCCATGCGCGCGGAGCGGTGTACGGTTGCTTCGGCGTTCGTCTTGGTGACCGTGAACAAGCGGCCCCCGGTTATCCGTTCACGGAGTCGCTCGGGAATTTGGTCGAGCGGTACCGGCTCGCGATAAGCGCTCTCCTCGATGCGCGAGAGGATGCCCATCCCCGAGCCGGGAGAGATCTGCAAATGCCGTTCGCCATCCAGGGTGCCGATGTCATACTCCCGGTATCCCAGGAAAACGAAGTTTTCATCGTCGAGCCAGTCCATGAACAGGGCGTACTCTTCGAGCTCCTCGTCCCTGTCGGATAGGACCAAGTCCTCGTCGCGGTGCTGCAGCGCCCGTATGTAGTCACGTACCCGCCGCAACTGCTCGCGCATCTCCTGATAGTCGTTGGTCGCCGCGATGACGTCGGAAAGAACAGTGCGAACGCCGTCGGCAAGCTCGGCACGCCGCCGGTCGCTCTCCTCTCGCTCCAGGAAGTAAATCTCGAACGCCTCCTGGCGTCTAAGGCGCTCACGCCCGGCGATCTGAGAAATAGAACCGTCCTCGTCGCGCTCGACACCCAGGATGGGGTGCAGGAGGTGATTGAGTCCGAAGCCGCGCCGCCGCAGTTCGGTCCGCACCGAGTCGACAACGAACGGCCTGTCGAGCAGACAGAGCCGCAGAACGGTGTATGGCGGCGCCTCCCAGCCGTCAGCTTCGAAACTGGGATTGAACACCTCGACGCGCATCTCCTCGTGACCCAGTCCGTCGAGGAAAGCGAAGCCGTCGGCGGCGATCGCACTCAAGCTCTCGGGATCGAAGGCCTCCAGAAACCGCGAATCGGATTTCTCGAAAAGCACCTCTGCAAAGGCAGAGACGAGAGGGCTCCCTCCGGCCCTCTCGATCCGGCTTCGCACCTGTTTAAGGGTGGCGGGCATACTATCATCGCCTTTCGCTGCGTCTTTGAGCGCGTCTCTCTCTGCACCTGTTACTGCGTCCCCTGTTGCATCTTCAACCGTCGTCGGCCACTTGGCCAAAGCGTCATTATTCGCGTTATGCACGCCACTATAACGAATGACCCCACGCTGTACCGCGAGCCCTGCCTCAGTGAGCCAACGACGGACCTGCCCCAATAGGGAACGTATACTGCCCCGATGTATCTGCTTCTTGCCGGGCTGCTCATAGCGGCGGATCAAGCCAGCAAATGGTGGGCGACCAACAGCTTCTCCGGCGGCGGAGCGCTCGAGCTGGGTCTCGCCTTCCGTCTCATCTACATCAGGAACACCGGTGCGGCCTTCGGACTCCTGCGCGACCTCAACCTGCGGCTCGGGCCCGTGGTCGTCGACGGCACCCTGCTACTGGGCCTGCTCTCGGCCGCGGTTTCGCTTATGCTCCTGTGGTACCTGATGCGGCGCGGTTCGTCGATACCGGCGTTGCCCCGCTTCGCGCTCACGCTAGTCCTCGCGGGTGCGGCGGGCAACATGATCGACCGCCTGCTCTGGGGCTTTGTTATCGACTTCATCCACTTTCGCAGCGGTAGCTTCGACTTCCCGGTCTTCAACTTGGCCGACAGTTTCGTCGTGGTAGGCGGTGCACTACTGTTCCTCAGCAGCCTGATCGAAGACAGGTTCAAGAAAAGCGAGCGGCGGACCCTGGCTGAACCGGAGTTCTTCGGGCGCCTCGATCACAACGATCGTCCATGAGCGCCTAAACCACCGGCTCGACGCGAAAAGCACGCCTCGCAAACCGCGGAAGCGTCACGCTCCCTAGCGGCGTAGTTCGAGGAACCGACGCCGGCCGGCCAAGTCCTCATGCACCTGAGCCGAACTCCAGCCGGCCGCTATGGCTCTCGCGCGATCGACGTTCCTCGGATCGAGTTCGACGATTAGCAGCGACCCCGCCTGGAGGAAGGAGTATGCCTGAGCGGCCAACTGTCGGAAGACCGCCAGGCCGTCCTCTCCTGCGTAAAGCGCATCGCACGGATCCCAACGCAACTCTAGAGGAGCGATGGTTCGGTCGCCCGCCGGCAGATATGGGGGGTTCGAGACGATTGCCTTCGCCGCTGAAGCGAACGAGGAAACCCGCGGGTCGGCCAGCAAGTCACTTTGCTGGAACTCCAGATGGAGTCCCAGGGACACGGCGTTTCGCTCGGCGATCGCCAGCGCCCTCCCGTCGAGATCGGTTGCTAGCACACGTGCGTCGGGACGCTCACTCTTGAGCGCCAGGGCGACCGCTCCCGAGCCGGTCCCAAGGTCGAGAACAGCTGGTTCCGGGTAGTCATGCAGCGCCCCCAGGGCGATCTCGACCAGTCGCTCCGTCTCGGGCCGCGGAATCAAAACGCCCGGCCCTACTGGAATCTCGAGGCCGTAGAAGTAGGCTCGGCCCAGTATGAATTGAAGCGGCTCACGTAACTCGCGGCGGGCAAGCCAAGCCTCCAGGCGCCGCCGCTCCTCGCCGTCAAGATTCCTCTGATTACCGGTCAACTCGCTCCGGCTGCTCCCAATCGCGGCCTCGATCAGTTGCCACGCTTCGGCTTGGGGGCTGGCCACCCCCACCATAGTTAGGCGTGTTACGGAGTACCGGTACGCTTCATGGATTGTGGAGCCGGCGGTCACGGCTCTACGCTAGCAAAGTTGTCCGTCAGCTTGCGGAACATATGGGCCTTCGTTCGATCTCAACGAGCGGGTCAGCACCATACTACTGTTCATCTGCCGCAGCGGAACTTGGAGGAACCAACATCTCCACAAACCGGCGAATCTAGAGTGCCGGGTTGCCAGCTGCAGGCCAAGGCGGAGGTCGATACCAGTAACGCCGCCGTTGCCGATGTCGTCATCACGATTCGACTCATGCTCACCTCGGGTCGAGTCTAGGGTGTTCTGCTGAACCTCCGCTGACCGAAGCTTAAGTTTGGTTAAGCTTGCCCTGGGGGCTGTGGAAAACCGCCTGTTCGGTTCGGCCCCGCGACATAGAATCCGCATTGGACGATCAGGGAGGTACGGGCTTGAAAGGTGGCAGGGTCCTCATTGTCGAGGATGACCCCAAGCTGGCGCTCCTGCTCGAGCAGGAGCTAAGCCACGAGGGTTACAAGGTCGAGGCGGTCGGAACCGGCTCCGATGCCCTGCTGCGTACCGAGGAGCAAGAGTTCGAGCTGATACTCCTCGACCTCAACCTCCCCGACTTCGATGGAATCGAGGTAGCCCGGCTCGTAGGAAAGCGAAGTGAGGCCAGCATCCTCATGCTCACCGCCCGCGCCGACGTCGACAGCCGTATAAAAGGACTCTATGCCGGCGCCAGTGATTACCTCGCCAAGCCGTTCAGCATTCAGGAGCTCTTGGCCCGCGTTCACGCCCGACTACGCGATCGCGACACCCCTTCCGTCCTCGCTGCCGGTTCGGTAGTCCTCGACCCTGTTGGCGCCTCTTGCACCGTGGCGGGGGAACTGGTCGCACTTACGGCGCGCGAGTTCGAACTACTGGCTTTGCTTCTCGAACACCGGGGGCGCATTTTCGGTCGTGAGGAGCTCGAGAGTCGTCTCTACCACGGCGAACTGCCCGACTCGAACACGATCGAAGTGTTCGTGTCGAAACTGCGCACCAAGCTTCGCGAAGCTGGGGAAGGCTCGCTGGTGCAAACCGTGCGAGGAGCGGGCTATGTCATCCCTTAAGCGCCCGAATCGTAAGCGTCCGACCGGTAAGCCCCCGACGGTTGCCCTCCTTCGATGACCCTGCGACTGCGAATGATCGTGGCTTTTGGCGTGCTGGCACTCGTAACCGCCACGCTTTATGGGTCGCTTACCTTCGTCGTATATCAACGGAATCAGTGGGCGCAACTCGAAGGGTTGCTCAACCGCGAACTCGGACGCATGCAGGGGGCCCTGGCGAACCCCGTTGTTGGCGTGCCATTGGTCAACCCCGAGCGAAGTGGGACGGTGGTGCAACTGGTTACCGCCGATGGCCGAGTCGTACTGCCACGCGACGCGTCCGGCCGCCTGCCTGCCGCCGATGAGCAGCAGGTAGTCGAGTTCGAAGGCCGCCAGTATCTATCCGCCATGCGTTCGCTGAACGGCGAATCAACCCTGAGGATCGGACTCGACGTGACCGGAGAGGTGCGTTCCCGTACCGACCTGGCCCGCCAACTGATCTGGCTGGGAGCCCTGATTTCGCTGCTGGCGGCATTCCTGGGGGGGCTGGTGGCGCGCGGCGCTCTTTCACCGCTCGCTTCCCTCGCTCGCCAGGCACGCGGAGTAGATCCCTCCGACCCGGGGATAGTCGAGTACCGGGGTCCAGCCGACGAAGTAGCCGAGGTTGCCTCTGCCCTCAACGCCGCCCTAAGCAACATCCGTGAACGGCGCGCCGAGGAGCGAGCCTTCATGGCCGAGGTGGCGCACGAGTTAGCCGCCCCGCTCACGCTGGTCAAGGGGCATCTGGACGCCTACCTGCGTGATGATCCGCGCGCTGGCCTGCGCAATGAAAGGGATCACCTGGGCGTTCAGGACCTTGCCGACAAGAGCGCGTTCGGCTCACCCAGCGATAACGGTGCTGTGGAGATCTCAACGGGCGGAAGCTCAGCGGGAGGAAGCCATCTTCAAGCCGCCCGCGAAGCTGCACAGGAGCTTCTGCTCACCTCCCAGGATCTGCTTGCTCTAGCCCGTGGCGAGCTGGAGAGACGCGTGCAGAACGACGTTCTGCACGTAGACGAGTTGCTCGACAGGGTTCACCGCGCTTATCCGGACATTCAGTTGGACGCTGCCCAAGGCGTGCGCGTGGTGGGGGACCGGCACATGCTGCTCCAGGCGATACGGAACCTGGTGCGCAACGCAATCCAGGCGTCGGGCGGTTCCCAAGGGGTCCGCGTGGAGCTCGAGGAGTTCGAGCAGTACGTCGAGCTGCGCGTGCGTGATCGGGGACCGGGAATAGCGCCGGACAGAGTGGAGCGGATATTCGAACGCTACTTTAGCGGTAGCAGAGGTGCCGGCGTGGGACTCACGGTCGTGAGCCGGGTCGTCGAGCAACATGGCGGAGAGTTGCGGGTGGAGACCGGCAGCTGCGGCAGCTGCTTCACCGTTACGCTGCCGAGCTTCGCCGCTCAGCTCTCAATCGCTCCCTGAGCCAGGCAACCAAAGTCAGTAGAAGACCGTTCGAGTGCGATGCTTGCTGCCCCCCCGATAGCGTTCCGCTTGCCCCCTATTCCACAGGATCAGGTCGAGAACGCGGGACGAGACAGCCCGCCCATCGGCCCGCAGCCCCGCCACCATCAGCTCGACGGCATGCAACGCCACGGCGCGAATCTCGACCTCCTCCGGCGAACCCGCCTGCAGGAGTTCCCCCCGTGCGAGCCGCTCGACGAGCGAAGGCTGGTACTCCAGCACTCCGTCAAGCCGCAGGACGTGCGGCACCAGATTGTCGGCGAAGATGGTGAGCGCTCCCAGATCGCCGAACTCGGCCGGCGCACTTCCACGCATCGCCAGAGACAGGTCCGAGGGGGTGATCTGGGCGCGCTTTAGCAGAGGGATCTCGCGCCCGTCGTAGCGCGCCACATCCTTGAAGTAGGGCATCTCGATCAGAATTCCCGCCAGCCGCTCCGCCGAACCGTGGGCGGCCGCGAGCAACTTTGCGAACGAACCGTCGAAACGCGCTCCGAGGAACTCACCAAGTTGATTCAGTGCGGTGGCGAAATGGCCAACAAGTTCGTCGCGCACCCTGTCCCCTGGCGGCTGCATGAACAGTTCCGCCACGGCGGCGGGAGCCATCTCCCGCAGTTCTCGGGCAGAAAAGGGGCCACGGTTGTCGAAGCGCTGCTTTAGCGAGAAAGCGACAGTGAAATAGCCCGACATCTGCGGCCGCTTTTGGAGATGAGGAAAGTAGCCGGAACCGAAGTTGATCGCATCGAGCGTGACGACGTAGGCAATCGTCTCCTCGTGCCCGCCACGATAATGAGTGGCGGTGTCCCACTCGACACCCTCGAACGGCGGCTCCTCGAACGACGCCGCTGCTGCGGAGAATTCTTCCACCAGGCCCCTCGCGTAATGAACCGGGTCGCGCGCTATTCGCACCGAACGCGCACGCCCAGCCACCCAACCGCAAGCCTGCCTGACCCCGCCCAGCAGCGACAGCGGCTCCAAATCAGACCCGGTCGCGGACCCCGGCAGCTCTCTCCTCCATGTCGGCGCAGTGAGCGCAACAGTAGACGGTCTGATCGACCTGGACGCCGTGCCCGATCACCCTCACTTTGCAATGTCCGCAAGTTGGCGCGAGAGCGTGAATAGCGCACTCGAAGCAATCGAAGACATGTGTTGCCCCATCCACCGTGATCTCGAGCAGATGGTCGTAACTGTTCCCGCAGGTCTCGCAGTGTTGCACTGTTGCCCCTCCCTCTTGTCGTGGGGGGGGGGGGGGGGGGGGGGGGGGGGGGGGGGGGGGG
>JBBDRD010000025.1:6862-116226 GCA_040905665.1 Trueperaceae bacterium | reverse complement strand
TTGTTGGCGCCCATGATCTCGGCGCCGAAGCCGATGCCGTGGCGCTCCGCGAACGTTCTCCTTTAACTTGCCTGCCGCCGCACGTACATCGTACACCGTACTATGCGCGTACAGTGTACGATCTGTCAAGGGGCGCTCGGGCCAAGTCTTTGATCGTGAACTCGAGAATGTCGGCGCGGCTCATGGCACACCTGTCGTTCTGCTGCTCTCGCTTTTCGCTGTAGCAGTGTTCTCGACGGTTCGCGTTCTAGAACGTGAGGACGTGTCAACACGAGCGAAGGTCGCCTTCGTTGCCCCCTGGATGCCGAGGTACTCCGCGGCGCGCTGGAAACGCTCCGTAGCGTCGGCCGGATCCGTATCAGCGCGCCATTCCTACGAGACGATGTGGATGCCAGGGGCCGGCCAGAAGGGAATTGCACCGTAGGCGATACTGTCGCGACGCCACTCGCCGCACAGTGGAAGTGCAATGGCACCGCTTGACGAATACCGTAGGAAACGGAACTTCCGCCGTTCCCCGGAGCCGTCCGGGGAGGCGCATTCGGTAGGAGATGAGGCCGGCGGTCTCTTCATAATCCAGAAGCACGCCGCACAGCGGCTTCATTTCGACCTGCGTCTCGAGAAGGAGGGAGTCCTCAAGAGTTGGGCGGTTCCCAAGGGGCCTAGCCTGGACCCCGGCGAGAAGCGGCTGGCGGTGCAGGTGGAAGACCACCCGCTGGAGTATGGCGAGTTCGAGGGGGTGATCCCCGAGCGGGCCTACGGGGGCGGAACCGTCATGCTGTGGGACCGTGGGCGCTGGTACCCGAACGGCAAACAGAGTGACGACCACCTCGACTTCGCGCTCGAGGGCAGCAAGCTGCGCGGCGTATGGACGCTGGTGAGAATGCGGGACTCGACCAGCGACGACGGCAAGAACTGGCTTCTCTTCAGGAGGACCGAGGAGGACGCGGCGAAACTGGCGGCGGGCCGGGAAACGAAGCCGCTCAACTCGAGCCAGAAAGCGAAGAGTAGGAAAGCGAAGAGTAAGAACGGCCGGATTGAGGAAGCGCGGACAGAGGAAGCGGGCGGGAAATCACGCGCTCCATCCTCCCTCGGGACAGCAAATGGCGAAGACAGGAGCGTAGCCACCGGACGCACGATGAAGCAGATCGCTAGCGACCGCGATGCAATCTGGCGCGAGGGGCTGCCCGATCCAAAGGCGCTCCCCGGGTCGCGAAAGGGCCGGCTGTCAAACGAACCCCGGCCGCAACTGGCGACACTGGTCGACGAGGCGCCCCAGGGAAGCGGCTGGATCCATGAGATCAAGTTCGACGGCTATCGAATCATGGCGCTCCTCGAGGGCGGCAAGGGGGGACCCAGGGTGCGGCTGAGCAGCCGCAACGGCAAGGATTGGACCGATAGGTTTCCAGAAATCGCCAACCTCCTACAAAACCTGCCGGTCAAGCAGGCACTGCTCGATGGTGAGATGGTCGCTTTCGCCGGCGACGGGAGCACCAGCTTCAGACGGCTACAGGAGTCGTTGAGCGATGAGAACACAGGCCACCTCGTCTATCAGGCCTTCGATCTGTTGCACCTGGACGGCTTTGACCTCGCCGCCACCCCTCAGCTTGAGCGCAAGGCGGCGCTAGCAGGACTACTGGCCGCAGCGGGATTCGTGGGCAGTAGCAACATTCGGTATACCGATCACCTCGGCAGCAAGGGGCAGGAGTTCTACGAGCAGGCGTGCAGCCTCGGCCTCGAGGGGATCATCAGCAAGCGCGGGGACGCGCGCTACGCCGGCGGCAGGTCAAAACAGTGGCTCAAGGTGAAGTGTACGCGCCAAGCGGAGCTCCTGGTGGGGGGGTATTCCGACCCTGCAGGCTCACGAAGCGGCTTTGGAGCGCTTCTGTTGGGCGCGTACGACCACGACGGTGTACTCGTCTATGCCGGAAAAGTGGGAACCGGCTTCAGTGAGAGACAGTTGCAGCAACTCCATGCGCGGCTTCGCGAACTGGAGCTGGACGAGTCACCATTCGAGCCGGCTCCGCCCAAACGTGGTGTTCATTGGGTGCGCCCGGAGCTGGTGGTCGAAGTCGAGTTCACCGAGTGGACCCGTGACGGCTCCCTGCGCCACCCCACGTTTAGGGGACTGCGCGAGGACCGCGAACCGGAGGAGATAAAGGTGAACTCTAGCAATATGGACCCTGGATATGCGCCGAGCAAGACGTCGAGCAAGAAGGATGATGAGGCAGTGGTCGCCGGCGTGCGGCTGAGCAGTCCCGAGCGGGTCCTCTACCCCGAGCAGGGGGCGACGAAGTTGGCTCTTGCCAGGTATTACGAGGAGATTGCGGAGTGGATCCTTCCGCAAATCGAGAATCGCCCACTCTCTCTGGTGCGCTGCCCACAGGGCCGCGAACAGCAGTGCTTCTTTCAGAAGCACCCGGCCGAAACGATGGCCAAGGAGATCGCCCGCATCGAAATCGAGGAGTCCGACGGTCCGGCGCCGTACCTCTACGTGCGGTCCCTGCCCGACCTGATCTCCTTGGTCCAGATCGGCGTGCTCGAGCTGCACGTGTGGGGCAGCAGAGTGGACGACATCGAGCGGCCCGACATTCTGGTCTTCGACCTCGACCCGGCGCCCGACGTGCCCTGGGTCGAGATGTTGAGGGTGGCGAGGGAACTGCGTGAACGACTTCAGAGCCTGGGCCTGGAGAGCTTCCCGCGGACGACGGGCGGCAAGGGCCTTCACCTGGTGGCGCCGCTCGTCCGCAAGGTGGGTTGGGATGAGGCGAAGGCGTTCGCTCAGGGTGTGGCTGATCAACACGCAGACGACGACCGCGGCAGGATCACCACGAACATGTCCAAGTCGAAGCGCCGCGGGCGGATCTTCCTCGACTATCTGCGAAACGGTCGTGGCGCGACAGCCATAGCCTCCTACTCGACACGCTCGAGGGAGGACGCGCCGGTCGCCGTTCCCGTTCGTTGGGACGAGGTAAATGCGGCACTTAGGCCCGACCGTTACACGATCGATAATCTGCGCCGCCGCCTCTCGGCCCTCAAGGGCGACCCGTGGGAGGGCTTTGGCGACGCGCGCCGGGCGATCACTCGCAAGATGCTCGAGTCGGTGGGGGCACGATGAGGCGAAGTAAACGAGGTCGGCTCGAAGCGGCGGTCCGGGCGGCGGCATGGTCCCGGCATTTGCCCCTCTGCTCCCTTACATCGGGAGGAGGTCGCTGATGGCCGCGCGGGCGATGTGGAGGGGCGTGATCCGAATGGGAAACAGCAGCGTTCCGGTGAAGCTTTACTCGGGCCTGGAGGACCAAAACGTGCACTTCCGGCTGCTGCACGAGTCCGACAGGGTGCCCGTGAAGCAGGAGCTGATCAACCCGCAGAGCGAGGAGATCGTCCCGTTCGAGCGGGCGCGTCGCGGCTTCGTTACCGACGATGGCGATCTGGTGATATTCGAACCCGAGGAGCTAGACTCGCTCGAACCGGAGTCGTCACGCGACATCGACATAGTCAGCTTCCTGCCGCCCGAGGAGATCGACCACCGCTGGTACCTCCGCCCCTACTACCTGGGCCCAGATGGTCCGCCGGAGCCCTACTTCGCGCTCATCACGGCCCTGGAGCGCTCCGGACGGGAGGGCCTCGCCAGGTGGACGATGCGCACCAAGGAGTACGTGGGCGCGTTACGGCTGCACCACGGCTATCCGATGCTCCTCACCCTGCGTTACGACGCCCAGGTGGTCCCCCTCGACACACTCGACGCGCCCGGGGGGCCCAAGCTCGACGAGAAAGAGCTCGCCATGGCGCGGCAACTAATGGACATGTTGGCAGCGTCATTCGAGCCCGAGGAGTACCACGACGAGTACCGCAAACGGGTGCTGGACCTCATCGAGACGAAGGCTCGGGGCGGCACGGTGAAGACAAAGCGACCACGCAAGCAGCCGCGCTACGAGGACCTGGCCGGCGCCCTGAGCGCAAGCCTGAAGAAGGAGCGGATTCGTGCCTAGGTCTCGCCCGGCGAAGGAGACGACTGACTTTGGCAAGCTGCGACCATTCTGGTCGGGTACGATCGCCTTCGGTCTGGTGAGCTTGCCGGTGAGTCTTTTCGTCGCCAATCGCGGTAAGGCGGTGTCTTTGCGGATGGTAGACGAGGATGGGACGCCGCTTAGCCGCAAGTACTTCTGTCCGGTCGAGGAGAAGGCCCTCTCGAACGATGAGATCGTGCGCGGCTACGAAGTCGAGAAGGATGAGTTCGTTGTCGTCACCGACGAAGAGCTAGACGCACTGGCGCCAGAGAAGTCTCAGGAGATCGACCTGCGGCGCTTCGTGCCGCTCTCCGAGATCGACCCCGTCTACTTCGAGCGTGCCTACTTCCTGGCGCCAAACAAGGGGGCGTCGAAGGCCTATCGCTTGCTGGCGAAGGGGATGGAGGACTCCGGTCGGGCAGGGATCGCGACCTTCGTCATGCGCGGGAAGGAGTACCTGGTGGCGATAATCGCCGAGCGAGGCGTCTTGCGGGCCGAGACGCTGCGCTTTGCCGATGAGCTGCGCACCCCGCAGGACGTGGGCCTGCCCGAGGTCGGCGAGGTTGACGCGCAGCAGGTGCAGGCGATCGAGAAGGAGATGCGCGCCCTGGAGTCCGACCGGTTGGACCGTGAACTGCTGGTCGACAGGCAGAGCCAACGCATGCTCGAGCTGGTCGAGGAGAAACTGCATAGCGGCGAGGATGTGGTGGCGGCCCCCGAGGAGCTCGAGCCGGATGAAGAGGAGGGCGCTGGGTTCGTCGACCTGATGCAGATCCTCAAGCAGAGCCTTCAGGAGGTGACGCCCAGCGGCAAGGTGGCTGCATCACGGTCAAAAGAGGAGCCTCGGCGCCGCAGGTCGCGTTACGGCACGCTCAGTGAACGCTCCAAGACGGATCTGTATGAGCAGGCCAAGGAACTCGACATATCGGGGCGAAGCAATATGACCAAAGAGCAACTGATCGAGGCGCTCCGGCAACCTCGCTAAGGGCGTAGCCGGGAGGGCCCGCGTCTCGTCGGTCACTCCATCAACAGGTTGCGCGCTCCAATCAGACCTTGTCCACCGGAAGGCCGCTCTCTTGCCACGCTTTGAAGCCGCCAGCGAGATTCGCGACGTTCTTGTAACCCATCTCTTGTAAAAGGTCGGTAGCGAGTGCCGAGCGGCCGCCGGAAGCGCACGCCAGGATGATCCGCCTGTCGGGCCGAAGTTCACTATTGTGGTACGGGGTGCCGGCATCGGCTCGGAACTCGAGCATCCCCCGTGGTATGTGAAGTGCCCCCGGAATGGCGCCGTGCTCCTCACGCTCCGGCGCGTCTCGTACGTCGACGAGCAGAGCTTCCCCCGACTCCAGCTCCTTGGCTACCTGATCCGGGTCGAGATTTTGAATTCGGCTTTTGGCACCTTGAACCATCGCCCCTGCGCTTTTGACTCCACGGTCCGACATGCTCCACCTCCCGACGACAGGGGCATTCGCGGTCAACCCGCCAGATTCTCCTTGCACCCCTGTTTGCACGAAGGCTAGCACGCACTCCTAGCGACTACAACAGAATGCGTGTCCCGCCATTGTGAGGCGCCGGAGCGCTCACTTAAAGTGCTGCCACGGTTTGACGCGTGACGGTCTTGGCGCGTGGGCCCCGGTGACCTCTGTGGTCCGCCGATAACGACTCGTAACCGTCGATTAACGAAGGGAGTGTTTTCGAATGACGATGCATTCTGCAAGTGAGGGAATACTCGCAGATAACGCGGGGAAGAAGCGAGAGCAGATAGTCGAGTTGCTCAAGCAGGCATATTTCGCCGAGCTGGAAACGGTGATGAACTACGTGAGCAACTCCATCAATCCCGATGGTGTTCGTGCTCAGGAGATCATTGAAGCCCTCGAAGGAGACATCCAAGAGGAGCTGCAACACGCCCAGCAGTTCGGCAAGCGTATCAAGGAGCTTTATGGGGTGGTGCCGGGTTCACTGGAGTTCAAAGCCAGTCAGGGCAGTCTCCAGCCGCCCGCCAGTCAGACCGACGTAGTGCATGTGGTCAAGGGAGTTATCGACGCCGAAACCAAGGCGATCGAACTCTACACGCACATAGTCGAAGTGACCGAGGGCGCCGACCCTGTCACCAACGATATGGTGATAAGCATCTTGCGAGATGAGCAGGGTCACCGCCGACTGTTCGAAGGGTTCCTGCGGGAGTACGAGATGGAGGGCCTTGCCTAAGTTGCTTGGGTTGCCTAGGTCGCTATAATTGGGTTGCCTAGGTCGCTATAAACTGTTATCGGCTACTGGGTAGCTGGACGGCGAGCGGTGTGACGGTAGCGGTACAGCACACGAACAGCGGCGCGGTAACAGGTTTTTACCTGTTGCCGCGCCGCTATAATTGACCGGGGTCTAGACCACGGTCGCGCTATTCCTTGAGTGATGGCCAAAACGTTTGACCAAACGTTCAGTCGCGCTGAGGAGCTTCTCTGGTTACCGAAACGTTCTGGGCTTGTGGGCCCTTTTGGCCCTGTCCCACGGTGAATTCAACTTCGTCGCCTTCGTTGAGGCTACGGAAGCCGCCGCCCTGAATCGCGCTGTAATGCACGAACAGATCCGCGCCGCCTTCGTCGGGCTGTACGAAACCAAAGCCCTTGTCACCGTTGAACCATTTTACTTTGCCTGTTGCCATGAATACTTCCCTAACTGCCACTAGCCGGATCGAGCCGGAGTCGGCATTGCTAACTTGACGACACTCATTAAATGTCCAGCTGAACATCTGGTCGCCGCTACGAAAAGCCCCTTTGTGACTTCTTCGGAACGATTCATCTTACTGGCTCGTCTCATTTTGCGCAAGTCGTCACGATACATTGCCGTTGACCGGCCGACTTCAAACCAAAACCCCTTGCAGCAACGCCCTCACTCGCTCGACCTCATCCTCGTTGATCGTGTGCCCCATGCCGGGGTAAATACGCTTCTCGACCTGGGCGTTCAAGCTCTCCAGCACGCGGGCCGTTTCATGGACGCGCTCAACCGGAATATGGGCATCGATGTCGCTGCACCCCAGGAAAACCGGTGTCCCGTCGAGTGAATCCTTGTAGTCGCGAGGAGTCCCGTCGTGTCCGATAAGTCCCCCACTGAGCCCTACGACGCTACCGTAGCGAGTGGCGTTGCGAGCAGCGAACTCGGTTGCGAGACACGCCCCCTGTGAAAAGCCCAGCAGCACGACGCGTACTGGCGGTATGCCCGCTTCCCCGACCTGTTCCAATACCCCTCCTACTGCCTGTAAGGCTGAGCTCAGCCACGGCTCGTTGCTCTCGAGCGGAGCCAAGAACGAGTCCGGATACCAGGTGTTGTCCGCTGCCTGCGGAGCGACGTAGGCAACTCCCGGCACGGTAATTGCCTCGGAAAACTGAAGAATTCCGGACGCCGAGTCGCCTCGCCCATGCAACATGATCACGGCGCCCAGGGCGCTCGCGAGCGGCTCACCGGCGGCCGCGGCGATGCGAGCAGAATGTAGTTCGTTCATAGTTTCCCTCGCAAATCGGTCCACTCCTGAGGAGTAGACTGGAGTGGACGGTTAATAGTAACGACCATACCGGTTTCCGGTGGTTCAAGCGGCAGTGGCCCGGTTGCTTTGGCAGGTGCAGTACGTCGATTTCACTTTGAGATGACGGGAGTGGCAATGTTCGACCGGCTCGAAGACCACCAGGGCCCCCGGCGAAGCGACGGTGATACCGTCCAACAAACGCTAGTTGGTTCGGTCCGAGTCCTGCTACTGGCGCTGATGGCTGTCCCGATCCTACTGGTCGTACTGTCCTCCTTCTTCCTGGGCACCGGCACCATAAGCATCACGGGAACTTTCTTGCTGCTGGGCCTGTCCGCCGTTTCGGCATTGGCGCTCGCCCGACTGCGTGTAGGAAAGGTGGGGCAAGCCGTGGGCCTCGTCATCACCGGCAGTATCGTGACGCTTGCTTGGGAGACTTTGCAGTCTGGTGTGTTGGGCTTTTCACCATTTCTCTTCGCCTACTCGGTCCCGATCGCGTTTGCTGCCCTACTGGTGGGACGACGAGCCCTCATCGCCAGCAGCGCGGCGAGTATAGGCGTTGTAACCACCGTCTTTCTGCTCGAGGCGGCCGGCGCAACTTGGATCGGTACCGATACCGGCTCCACGCAACCAGGCACCCTCCTTATCGCCTTCATCCTGATCACTGCGCTCCTGGCCCTGGTCCTGGAGCGCTTTGGCGTCGAGTTGAAGAGCGCCCACGCCGCCGCCCTGAGGCGGGAACACGACCTGGCCAACCTGGTGGTTGAACTCGAACTGCAGATAGAAGAGCGGATGGCGGCCGAGCGGGAGCGGGAACGGCTGTTCGAGCTCGAGCGTGTGGCCCGTCAGTCAGCCGAAACCTCCGGCGCCCGGCTCTCCTTTCTGGCGGAGGCGAGCCATTTGTTGGCCTCGTCGCTCGATTTCGGCGAGACTCTGCGGCGTCTCACCGCCCTGGTAGTTCCGCGCTGGGCCGATTGGTGTGCAATCGACATCCTGGACGAGAACGGCGACCCCAGGCCCCTTTCCGTCGTTCATCAGGACCCCAAGAAGGCGAAGACGGCGCTGCACATGCAGACCAGCTACAAGCTGCGCGAAGGCAGTCCTGGGCCGATCACCGTCATTGCCACCGGTGTTACTCAGTATCTGCCCAAGGTAACCGAGGCCGATATGGCGGCGGCTGCCCAGAACCCCGAACACCTGCAGCTTTTGCGCCTAGTGGGACTGGAATCGCTCATTGTCGTGCCACTCGTCGCTCGTGGAACCGCCTTCGGTGCGCTCACGCTCGCCACCGCCGAGTCGGGTCGGGGGTATGGCGAGGAGGACGTTGTGTTCTTCGAGGAGCTCTCCGCCAGGGCCTCGGTGGCTGTCGAAAACTCACGTCTGTTCGCCCAGATACGCTCCCTCAACCGTGACCTCGAGGAGCGAGTGGATAAGCGAACCCGGGATCTCAGTAACGTCCTAAGCGAATTGGAGGCGTTTGCCTACAGCGTCTCGCACGACCTGCGAACACCGCTGCGAGGCATCGACGGCTTTAGCCAGACCCTGCTCGACGATTACAGCGACCGACTCGACTCCGAGGGAGTGAGCAGCCTAGAGCGCATCAGGGCGGCGGCTTCGCGAATGGGGATCCTCATCGACGCCCTACTCACCCTGTTGAGCCTCTCACGAGGCGAGCTGGAGATCGAGGAGCTTGACCTTAGCGACATGGCCGCTGGGCTGGTACGCGAGCTACAAGAGAGAAACCCTGAGCGTGAGGTCGAAGTTCGGATAGAGCCGGGGATGAGTGCTCGGGCGGACCGCGAACTCTTCCAGGTCGCCGTTGCAAACATCATAGACAACGCCTGGAAGTTCTCTCGCATGCGCCAAAAGTCGCGTATCGAGATAGGAACTACCGATCTGGACGGCGAAAACGTCTTCTTCGTGCGCGACGATGGACTCGGTTTCGAGATGGCCTATTACAACAAGCTGTTCACCCCGTTTCAGAGGCTGCACACGTCACACTTCGAAGGAATTGGGATCGGACTGGCCGTCGCACAACGGGTGTTACTGCGGCACGGAGGACGGATTTGGGCAGAGGGCAAGGCCGGGGAGGGTGCCACTTTCTATTTCACGATAGGGCTTTAGGCGCCAGCTGGAGCCTGAGGATCTAGGAGCAGTTGTCACCTTCCTTGACTATCACGCGCTTCTATTGAGCTAATGGTGAACTGGCTTACGGTGTGCATTTGGAGATGGCAAAGGTTTGACGCAAGGGCCGGCACGAGCGTGGTTGGGATTTATCGCCACGGCCCGGTAAGGAGTTGGAGTGGGGGATCCGTTATTGCTACTTGTCGACGAGAATCCAGATGACGTCTACCTGGCTCTTCGGGAACTGCGAAGACTAGGGCGCCGTGCGGACGTTTACACGATAAGCGACAGCGCTCAGGCGCTCAGCTACCTGCGGGAGGCAGAGGAACTGCCTTCCGCCCTGCTTCTCGGGCTAAAGTTCGTGCATCTGTCCGGTCTCGAGCTGCTCACGGAACTCCGTTCGTCGGAGCGTACACGCCACTTGCCGGTGGTGATCCTCACCGCCGGCCCCGAAGAGCTTGAGCGCGTGGGGCGTGAAGTCGCCCATGCCAAGCCGGTCGCTTGCATCACCAAGCCGCTAGAGATCACTGCCCTTAGGTCGGCTTTAGGGGACCTGGGGGTAGGCGGAACTCCGGTTCCGGCGCACTAGTAAGCGCTCCGGGCACTCGCCTACGGTCGTGCCGCCTCTCGAAGCCTAGCCTGCGGATATGGGGAGGAAAACATGGCGCGGCTAGGCAGTGAGAAGGCAGGCAATGAGAACACAGGCAGGGACAGGACCGAGAACCCGTGGGGAGGAAGCGTCAAGAGTGGAGGCGTCGCTGCTATGGAGAGTGACCACCCCCACGGCAAAGCGCCATCCTCGGTCGTACTCGACAGTTCGAGGAAACTGCTGGAACGATCCGGTGAGGTGGGACTCACCGTAGGCCAGTCGCTGCATAGGGCGGTGCTTAGCGGCGGAAATCGAACGCGGCGAATCGCCGACTTCCTGCATGGAACCTGGCTCGGACATCCACTCCATCCGGTACTCACCGACGCAACCATTGGCGCGTGGACCTACGGTGCGATATTCGATGGGATCGGCGCGATTACCAGGGACCGGAACACGCAGAAGATGGCCGATCGGCTAACCGCCATCGGTACGGTAACGGCGATTCCCACAGCGCTAGCGGGCATGACCGACTACTCCACGCTGCCCAAGTCGGCTTCCAAGACTGCCACCAGTCACGCTCTACTCAACAGCGCCTCTCTGGCCCTATACGGTCTATCTCTACTCGAGCGCAGGCGTGGACGACGACGCAGCGGCCTTGCACTTTCGGCCGCCGCGCTGGGTGCAACCATGTTTTCCGCTTGGTTGGGCGGGCACATGGTCTACCGCGAACGAGTGGGGGTCGATCATGGCGAACGATTTACCGAACCGCGTGAATGGACAGGCGTACTAGGAGCGGACGAACTCGCTTTGGGCAAGTCCAAGCGGGTGGAGGTGGATGGCAAGAGCGTGATGCTTTACCGCGACGAGCGGCAGGTGTACGCCATCGGCGCGGTGTGCAGCCATGCCGGCGGCCCGCTGGAGGAGGGGACTATTCGCGAGTGCTTTGTCCAGTGCCCCTGGCACGACTCGGTGTTCGACATGCGCGACGGCACCATCAAGCACGGGCCGGCGACGTCACCGCAGACGGCATTCGACGTCAGGATCCGGGATGGTCGCATCGAGCTGCGGCTTGACCGCGAACCGGTTTCCGGCGACTGAACCGGGGCAGCAGGCTCGAGCCCATCGCCGAGATTGCCGCACAGGAGGCACGGCTTGGCACCCCGATGCACCGGCGGCGCAGGTGATCGTTTAAGGCTGCTTGCGGACGGACCGCTCCTCGGCTATAATCTCCTTTCTGGCGGCAGCGCGCCGACCTGCCGTATCGGGTCTGAGCAGTGCGTGCACGGCACCACTCCCCAAGCCCAGCCCCAAGCCCGGCGCAAGGCGCCCGCGTGATCGACAATAGCCAGGCACGGCTCACAGAGGAGCAGTACATGTTCGCAATCATCAAGTCAGGCGGCAAGCAGTACCGTGTAATCGAGGGCGATGTCCTCAAGCTCGAGGGCCTGGCAGCCGAGCCGGGTGATGTCGTTGAGCTTCCCGTTCTCATGAGCGGTGGCGAGAGCGTCAAGATCGGTACCCCACTCGTCGAGGGCACCACGGTCAAGGCCGAAGTGCTCAGTCATGGGCGCGGCCCCAAGCTGCATATCTACAAGTTCAAGGCGAAGGCGAATTACCGGCGCAAGACCGGTCATCGTCAGCCGTATACCGAAGTCCGCATTACCGGACTAGGCTAGACGCCGGGAGGGCGAGGAGAGAGCCATGGCACACAAAAAGGGTGTAGGAAGCTCCAAGAACGGGCGCGACAGTCAGTCAAAGCGCCTGGGCGTGAAGCGCTTCGACGGTCAAGTAGTGAACGCGGGAAGTATTCTGGTGCGGCAACGCGGCACCCGTTTTCATCCGGGCAAGAATGTGGGCGTAGGTAAGGACTTCACCCTGTTCGCGCTTCTTGATGGAGTCGTTCGCTTCCGTAACCGGGGTGGTAAGGGTCGGTTCATCAGTATCGAGGGCCGTGCCGAGGAGGCTATCGCCGCCGATTGACGCACTAGCCGTTACAGGCGTAAGGGTTGGACATGGCGCGTCCTCTGATGCGCCGAAACATGGAGAATTCCGAACGCGGCTCCTAAGGGCCGCGTTCGTTCGTGGAGGAGGACGATGGCGTTCAGAGATACTCTCGACATAGTCGTCCAGGGCGGCAAGGGCGGCGACGGAGGACTTTCCTTCCTGCGCCTCAAGTACATGCCCAAGGGCGGGCCCGACGGGGGGCATGGGGGCGACGGCGGAAGCGTGTATCTCGTGGCGGTTGACGACGTCACCTCCCTCGATCGGCTGCTGGGCGGCGGCTCATTCAGGGCAGGCACGGGCATGCAGGGCGAAGGGCGCAACAAGGCCGGCCAGAGCGCCGGCGATCTCACCCTCCAGGTTCCTGTGGGCACCACCGTTAGCGATATCGACAGCGGTGAGTTAGTCGCCGACCTGATCGAGGTGGGCGAGCAGGCGCTGGTGGCGCGCGGGGGAGTGGGCGGTCGCGGGAATGCTTCGTTCGCTACCTCTAGGCGGCAGGCGCCACGATTCCACGAGTACGGGACACCCGGCGAGAAGCGGCGCTTGAGGCTGGAGCTGCGCACTATCGCCGACGCCGGCCTGGTGGGTTACCCCAATGCCGGCAAGTCGAGTCTCCTGGCCGTACTTTCGAATGCCCGGCCGGTGATCGCCTCCTACCCGTTCACGACGCTTACGCCCAATCTGGGCGTGGTTGAAGGCGGTGTCGAGAGCGGCATGGTGCGCCTCACCTTGGCCGACATCCCCGGAATCATCGAGGATGCGCACCTGGGCAAGGGGCTGGGCCTGGAGTTCCTGAGGCATATTTCGCGAACCCGTCTGCTGGTCTTCGTGCTCGATATCGCCGAGGCCCCGCCAGTGCAGTTCAAGGCGTTGCGTCATGAACTCGAGGAGTACGATCCCTCACTGCTCGAGCTGCCATCGGTCGTCGTCCTCAACAAGGTGGATTTGGCTGACCCTAGCGAAGTGGTTGATCTCGAGCGGGAGCTCGCCGGGTTCGGATTGCCGGTCGTGTCGGTATCGGCCGAGCGCGGCGACGCTCTCGACAGCTTGCGCGATACCCTCTTCGCTCTGCTGCCCGAGCGGCCAGCGCTCGAGGCTCGACAGCAAGAGGTGAAAACGGTGCGCGCCCAGCCGTTGCAAGTGCGGCGCGACATGGCGGGTACCGGTTGGGTCGTGAGCGGTCGGCCACTCGAGGAAATCGTGGCCCGCTTCGATCCCAACAATAAGGAGGCGGTGGCCTACCTGCAGCATCACTTCACCTCCCAGGGAGTCAACAAGCTGCTTGCCAAGGCGGGCGCGCGTGATGGTGAAGAGGTGCAGATCGGCGGAGCGGTCTTCGAATACTTCGACGAGTCGCGTTCTGAACGTTCGAGCAGCGCGGAAACCGACACAAACGAGTCGCAGTCAATCGGCTTCGAAATGAACGAGTCCGAGGCGAACGAGTCGGAGGCGAACGAGTCCGAGACCGACGCGCAGGGTTTACCGGGTCCATCCAAAGACCTTCCGGGATAAATGCCGGGCAGGCGGGACCGCCTCCCCGTCCTCGTGCTACCGTGTAACAAATGGCGGGCGCGGACCGGTGATACCGGCAGCAGAGTGCGCTTCCTGAACGTGGTTCAATGGCTTAGGTTGCTGCGCCCCCGTCATAAAGGCGCCTTAGAGGTCCAGTCATGCTGGCGCAGTAGTTTCGTGCTGTAATCTGGCGCTGTAATTTGGCGCAATTGTCAGTGGGCGCTTGGCGTGGCCGTTCCTCGAGCTGTCAGACGATCTGCTAGAGGCGCCAGACAAATTGAGTGGTTGTCGGTGCGGCACTCGGGTACGAAGGCCCGGGGGTGCATGGGGTCCAACGCTTGACTAGTTTTTGGAGAGGTACCTTGCAAGAAGCGATCTTCTCAGTCGGTACATCAAATGAACGACCTGGAGTCTCCCGTTACCGGCGTCATGTGGCGCGCATGGTGACTCCCAGTCGCTTCCAGCACATCTTGCGAGTAGCCCATCTGGCGCAGTCGATCGCCGTTGGAAACGGCTTCAATGAGAGCGAACGTCATGCCACTCTGCTCGCGGCGCTGTTACACGACGCGGCTCGCGACCTTCCGCCGGAAGAGTTGTTTCAACTGGCCCCACCAGGTGACGAACTGGAAAGGGGGCACCCGCTGTCGTTGCACGGTCGTGCCGGTCGACGTCTTGCAGAGCAGTGGGGAGTGCGTGACGAGAGGGTATTGGGGGCGATTACCGGCCACGTCTTTGGGGTCGACCTGAATGACCGTGTGGGCATGGCTGTCTATGTGGCCGACGTCTCCGAGCCTGGCCGGGGCGTGAACGACGATATCCGGGAGCTGGCGATTTGCGAACTGGCAGCCGCCTACCGCCGGGCCGTCGATTCAAAGGTGAGGTACCTACGCAGCCATTGCAAAGCGATCCATCCTGAAACGCTAAAGGTGTATGAAGCGATTCATAACACCTGACAATTCCAGGTGGATCCAGTTAGCGGGGCTGCTTATCGCCATTGCCGGCCTTGCAGGCTTCTGGCTTACTCGCGACGTGGAGCGGGTGACGCTTACCAGCGGACAGCTGGCGCTAGTCAACCCCGCGGGCGAGGACTTTCACGCCAGCTTCGTGGTGGCCGGACGTGACTACGCCTGGAGCACTCCGGCTAGCCCCTGCCAGTGGATGGGGGAGCGGTGCGTTCGCGAGCGAGCGGCAACGCTGCACCTGGGACACCTTACCGACACTATCCTCTACGTCAACATCATCGCCGACGAGATAACCGTAATCGCCATCCCGAGGGATATCTGGCTTGCCCAATGGCAGACGCGCATCAATTCGATGTACGGCTATCAAGGCGCCCAGGGCCTAAAACGAGCGGTTGAGGATATCGTTGGGGTTCCAATTGACTACTACGCAATCATCAACATCGACATATTCGAAGACATAGTCGACGCAGTGGGAGGCGTAGAAGTCAACATCCCCTACGACATGTACTACCGTGATAACGCCGCCGGACTCACCATCGACTTCGATGAAGGGCCGGCCCACCTAAATGGCGAGGACGCTGCTAAATTCGTTCGCTATCGCAATACTGTTCGTTCCGACATCGACCGGATCGACAACGTCAAGCGTCTGGCCTACGCACTTCTGAATAGGGTCAAGGAGCTGCATGTGCGCGCCGTCGGGACGGCGCCGGCGCTGGTGGATACCTTCCTGACCGACGTCGAAACCAACGCCAGTCCGTTGCTGGTGCGAAGCATTCTGCCGCGCCTGACAAATCTCCGAATCAGCAAAACGGCGACCCTGCCTACCGAGGAAGTGCAGCTCGAGAGCGGTACCTGGGTGCTCGAGTACCACCCCGAGGAGGTGGAGCGGTTCCTGGCGGCGACGTTCGGTGGTACGGCACGCAGCTTTGCCGAGGCCCCCGATGCCACTCTGCTCATAACCAATCGAAGCGGCGAGGAAGACCTCGAAGAGTGGTATCTGCAAAGGCTCGTGGCACTGGGAATCCCCGCCGACCAGGTGCTGACACGCACGGCATCGTTCGATCCCGGTCCTTCGCGCATACAGGTCACCAGCAGTCACTGGCAGGAAGCCGACTTTTATACTGCGCTGTTGAGGATCGGCAAGCAGCAGATCGACCGATTGCCGGTAGTTGATCGACTACAGGCCGATCTCGAATTCGTACTTGGCCATGACGCCGCGTCGGTGCCGGGTCGTAACGGATCGGCGGCGCTGGCGGGGACGCCCGGGGAGTAGATTTGAGAGATAACGACAAGATTCCGGAAGAAGTGCAACTGATCGTCGACGCGTTGGATGATCGCCGCGCCAAGGACGTCGTGGTGCTCGACCTCAAGGAGGTCTCCGAGAGCCTCGACTACTTCATCGTCGCCACCGGCGAATCGGTTCTTCAGCTCAGGGCCCTCGAAGACTCGATACGTGGCAAGCTGAAAGATTCCGGTGTACGCCCGCGAGGCGTCGAAGGGCCATCGAATCGATGGATACTCCTCGACTACGGCCACGTGGTCGCCCACATCATGAGCGCCGACGCCCGCTCCTTTTACGACCTGGAAGGCCTTTGGGCCGATGCCCACCGCCTCGAGGTAGAACCCCGCTGAGATCTTGCGTCACTGGGCCGAGGAGTTAGCCAGGGATTACCTTGCGGGGCGGGGCTATGAATTGCTGGCCGAAAACTATCCGGTACGGGGAGGCGAAATTGACCTCATCATGCGTCAGGGCAAGGAGACGGTATTCGTCGAAGTGCGCCAGCGCAGCAGCGACAGCTACGGTGGGCCGGGGGAGAGCCTCGATGCCCGTAAGTTGGCGCTGATCAGGCGAGCCGCTCGGGTCTATCTCGTCAGGCAGTTTGGCCGCGATGATCTGCCGGTACGCCTCGACGCGGTGCTCGTTCATGGCAATCGCCGGAAGTACCGGGTCGAACACCTAATGGGAATAGGCTGAGAGTCGATAGTCTTGTGCTGAGGCTGTTCCGTGTCCTGCGTAGGGCGCTGCTGGTTGCACTGCTTGGCGCCTGTGCGCCGGCAGTGGGCGAGAGGGGGGCAATTCCGGTGAGCGATTCAGTATCGGTTCGCCGATCGCAACTGAACCGTTGGCACCAGTTGGGGGAGCAAGGAATCACCGGGCTCGATCGTTTCGCTCAGACGGTCCAGTATGTGGTGGACAGCAGAGCGCAGATGAACCAAAGCGGCCGCGAGGTAGTCGTTCGGTCGATACTAGACGACCTGGTGGACCTGTTCGTAGGCCCCAGGTTCCATCTGGAGAAGTCGCTCATCATGTCTACGGCGCCGGTGCTGGGCGAGGATGCATTGACCGAACAGAGCGGTGATCTGGAAGGATTCGCGCCAAAGTTCCAGGAGGGCGAAGGGCGCTTCCGCCACTTCGCACTCAACGCCGCCGCCGCATACGCCGCCCCTGACGCGCTCGTCGAGCTGGCCGCCCGAATCCGCGGCGGCGACATGCCGGCACGCTCGCCCGACAGCGTCGCCGACCTGGCGACCAACCGAGTGGGAAGAAGGTTCACCCGAATGCTCCGCGAGCAATCACTTTCCGAGCTTGCCGACGGCGTTAGCGTGCGCGATTGGCTGGTCGAGCAGTTCGGTAGCCCATAGCGGCGCATATAATGCGACTCCCCTATAATGCAAAGCGTGCGAGTGAAGATCTGCGGTATTACCCGCGCAGCCGACGCCGTTGCAGCCGAAGCGGCCGGCGCCGATGCCATTGGCCTGATGTTCGTGAGCGAGTCGCCGCGAGCCATAAGCATGGCGCAGGGCCGCGAACTGTCGGAAGCGGTGGGGCCGCTCATGGTGAGGGTCGGCGTCTTTCGTGATGCGCCGCTCGAGCAGGTACTGGAGAGCGTCGAGGAGCTGCGCTTGGGAGCCGTACAGTTGCACGGCAGTGAGGACGTCGCTTATCTGCGGGCGATCCGGCGAAAGGTGCCGGTAGTTCGGGCGGTGTCGTTCGGCCCTCATTTGCTACGAGATGAGTTGGAGAGCCAGCCGGCCGATGCGCTGTTGCTGGATGGCCTGCGTCCGGGCAGCGGCCGCACCTTCGATTGGAGCAGCGCCGCGCACCTGCGCGGCATGCCACGTCTCATCCTTGCCGGCGGACTCCACCCCGGCAACGTCACGGCCGGAATCGAGGCGCTGCGACCGCATGCTGTCGACGTTTCATCAGGAGTGGAAGAGAGCCCGGGTATAAAGGACGCCAAATTGATGGCTCTGTTCGTTAGCCAGGCTCATGTTGCAGACATAGGCCGGGCCACCCTTGGGGCTGCAGGTGCGTAAGTATCGTTCCCGAGAAGATTCCTCGATTTGTTCACAGTTATCCACAGTTCGCCGCCGGCCTGTGGAAAAGTCCGAAACGCGCGTGCAGAACAGAGAAGAAAACCGGAGGCCCGTGCACGACGCAAAAACCGCCATTTCGGGCCGCCCCGACCCTCTAACAAAAACCTCATATGGTTGTCAAGAGGGCTACTTATCCACAACGTTCGCCAAGCTATTCAGTCGACAGCCGGAAAGCGTCTCAGAGAGGGCGAAAGGGTTCTCGCCGCCTCTTTCGGGGACGAACAGCAGGGCCCCGCGGAGGTAATGGTCATGAATACGGCGATCATCAACGACGCGCGCAAGTTCTCCCTTGACAGGATCGAGAAGATCGCCTTGCTGGAGACCGGTGACTTCGAGGTGACCCTGCTTTGCTTCGAGGCCGGCCAACGGGACGAGGAGAGCGTGTACCACACCAGCTCGCTGTATCAGGTGCTCGAGGGCGAGGCGCTGGTTGACGGAGACGGTGACCGTGAACGGTTGGGCAAGGGCAAAGTACTCGCCATGCCCGCTGGAGTACCGCACGTGCTGGAAAACGCCGGAGGAGGATTGCTGGTGATCATGGCCACCAGAGCGCGTTGATGGCGCGCGACAGTAAGGTTCGGCGCTCCCGGCCTTCCTCGGAATTGAGCTCCCAGCTGAGCCTCGAGGAGCGGCGACGGGAGCCGTTCCATGGCAACCGCGAAGCTTGGCGGGCCCTGGCCACAATGGTGCGCGAGGGGCGCGCGTCGATCGGGCGCGGTGGGGGAGAGCGGGCAATCGAGCGCCAGCACGAGCGGGGGCGACTCACCGCGCGCGAGCGAATCGCCATTCTCCTCGACAATGGGGCTCGGTTCGATGAGTTGATGACCTTCGCCGGCTGGGGGATGTACGAAGAGGAGGGCGGAGCAGCGTCGGGCGGGGTGGTGGTAGGCATTGGACCGATCCACGGACGCGACTGGCTGGTGATTGCCAACGACGCAACGGTCAAAGCCGGGGCCTTCTTTCCGATTACCGCCAAGAAGGTAATCAGGGCCCAGACGATCGCTCAGGAGAACCGGCTGCCGGTGGTCTACCTCGTCGACTCGGCGGGCGTGTATCTACCCATGCAAGACGAGATTTTTCCCGACCAGGATGACTTCGGTCGAGTGTTTTATCTCAATGCACGGATGAGCGCCGCCGGTATTCCGCAGATGGCCGCGATCATGGGCAACTGCGTGGCCGGAGGGGCCTACCTGCCGGTAATGTGCGACACGCTGCTCATGACCGAGGGTTCGGGCCTCTATCTCGCGGGTCCGGCGCTGGTGAAAGCGGCGATCGGGCAGGAGGTCGACAGCGAAGCGCTGGGTGGAGCGTCAATGCACGCCGAGGTGGCGGGCACTATCGACTACCTCGAGCCCGATGACGAGGCGGCTTTGCACCGCATGCGGCGCCTGGCCGCCAACTACTCGCGGGGAGATATCGCGGCCTGGGCGCGTGACCGACACGACGCCCAAGAGCCCATCACGCCTCCCGAAGAGCTTGTGGGCCTGGTACCCGCAGAGGGCGGCAGCAAGCCGTACGAGGCACGGGAAGTTATCGCCCGGCTCGTCGACGGTTCGGAGTTCGACGAGTACAAGGCGCGCTACGGAAAGACTTTGGTATGTGGTCAGGCGCGGCTGGGGGGCTACCCGGTGGGCATCGTGGCCAATCAGCGGCAGGTGGTCAAATCACGGGGCCGTCTCGAGGTGGGTGGAGTAATTTACGCCGAGGCAGCCGACAAGGCCGCGCGCTTCATCCTCAACTGCAATCAGAGCGGGATTCCGCTGCTCTTTCTGCACGACGTGAGCGGCTTCATGGTGGGACGCGACAGCGAGGAACAGGGCATCATCCGGCGTGGCGCCAAGCTGGTCAACGCGGTGAGCAACTCGGTAGTGCCACGGATCGCGCTCATCATCGGGGGGTCGTATGGGGCCGGTCATTATGCCATGAGCGGCAGGGCCTTCGCCCCACGCTTCCTCTTCGCCTGGCCCAGCGCTCGTTACGGTGTGATGGGTGGTCAGCAGGCCGCCAAGACGATCCTCGACATCCAGGCCGCTCAACTACGCCGGCGCGGCGAGCAGCCCGACCAAGAAACGATCGATAGCCTCTACCGGCGCATCAAGTCCGATTACGACGAAGCGCTCGATATCAGGTACGGCGCGGCGCGACTTTGGGTCGACGAGATCATCCTCCCGCAGGAAACGAGGGATCGGCTCATCCGTGCGCTGGAGGCCTGCGCTCAGAACCCTCACAGCGAAGAGTTCAAGCTAGGCGTGTTCCAGGTTTGAAAAGAACAGGGTTGCAAAGAACAGGTTCGAAGGGACACCCCTAGCCATGAACCTTGCCTTCCTCGCCCCCCAGTTCCTCTGGGCTCTACTGGCGCTCCCGCTGGTGGTGCTACTGCACTTCTTGCGTACTCGCCGGCGTCCTCGTGTGGTGTCGGCACTATTCTTGTGGCGGCGCGCGCGTCAGGCAGCCGAGAGCCGCAGGAGGTTTTCTCCCACCTGGCTCCTCATCCTGCAGCTGCTATTCGCCGCTTTGGCCGCGCTTGCTCTGGCACGTCCGACGATTTCGCTCGCAGGCCCTCCCGACCGGGTGTTGGTGATCGACGCTTCGGCCAGCATGAGGGCCACTGACGGAGACGGAGTACGCCTCGACAAGGCACGAGCAGCAGCGGCGGAGTTCCTGGGGGGCAGCGGAAGGGTAGCTCTTATTCGCGCCGGGCTCGAAGCCTCTGTGGTTGCGCCGCTCGTTACCGACCGCACCGAGCTGCGGCGCGCACTGGCGACGCTCGAGGCGGGCGACCATGATGCCGACCTCTTGAGAGCCGTCGACCTGGCTCGAGCGCTCGCGCCCAACGGCGAGGTACACCTATTCAGCGACAGCCCGGCACCGAGCGGTTCCCCCTTTGCCTACCATCCGGTAGGGGGCGACGCGATCAACTACGGGATCACGACCTTTGATATCGGGATTCGGCAGGCGTACGTGGCGGTTACCTCGAATGATCCTCGCCCACAGCAGCTCGACCTGGCGCTTTGGCGTGGTGACCGGGTGCTTGCCAGCACGACGTTGCTGGTGCCGGCCGAGGGACAGGCGAACGTCACCTTCCCACTCGATGCGGCGCCCGGGCTGCTCGAGGCGCGGCTCGTGGTCCCACAGTCCGATGGCTTGGCACTGGACGATGTCGCTTTCGCCGGTCAGCGTTCGTTGACCGTCGTTATGGAGGGGGAATCCCAGTCGCTTCTGCGAGCCCTGTCGGCCATACCGGATACGGAAGTGCGTGTAGCACGCGGCTCTCTCGCGACAAACGCCGACGTTCGCGTGATGTTCGGCCCACTTGCCGGCGATGGGCAACTGCCTACCGGCAATATCCTCTCGTTCGCCCTGCCGGCCGAGGAACCGGTATATCGAGCGATTCGCGATTGGGACCAGGGCGATGAGCTGCTGCGCTTCGTCGACCTTCGCGAAACGATCGTGGGTCTAGCTCCCGATGTCACAGCCGACCAAGAGGTCGAGCAGCAGGAGGGCTGGGAGATCTTGGCTCGTACCGGCGATCTGACGCCGGTACTAAGCCGCTTCAGTTCTCCAGGTACGTCGATAATCCGGGTGGCTTTCCACCCCAGCCAGACGGATATGGTTCTTCGGCCGGCATTCCCCGCCCTCATAGCCAACATCATGAGTTCCTTCCATGGTCAGGCGAGCCTTCCGCTGGGAGCGACGTTGCCGGAGGACGCAACGCTCGATGGGCGCCCGGTGGAATACGCACTTATACCTGCCGTCTACCAGACGCCAAGCGGCCCGCTAGCCGCCAGCCTGCTCTCGGCAGCGGAAACGCGCCTCACCCCCGCATCGGCCCCCGTTCCCGAGTCCAGGCCGGCAGCTACCTCCCCGCTCCTAGTGGACGGGAGCCGCGGCTTGGGTGTCCTGCTGGTGCTGATTGCCTGCCTGGTCCTGCTCATCGAGTGGATCGGGTGGTCGCGAGGCGGGGCGGGGTGGCTTAGAGGGAACTGAAGGCTTCACGGAGACAGACACAACCCACCCGAGTAGGTGGCTTCACTCCACTCCCCTTGCACTGTTGTTAGGCTTATCGCCGGAGGGAGTCCCCCTGTGGTCCGTAGCGATCTCAGCCTACCGATAGTCGTCGCGTTCCTGATCGCTGCAGGTCTCGTAACGCTCAGCACCGCCGCGCCATCGAACGAGTTCATGCGTCAGGTGGTGTTCCTTGGCGTAGCGGTGATCGGCTGCGCCGGTTTGCTGTGGCTGGGCCGACAACGGGTTCTCCGCTTCGCATTTCCGCTCTACTGGCTCACGATCTTCCTGCTGTTCCTCACCCGAATCCTGGGAACCGAGGTGAACGGCGCCAAATCTTGGCTCTACCTGGGCCCGCTGCCCGGCTTCCAGCCCTCCGAACTGTCCAAGCTCGCGCTGATCATGGCGCTGGCCGTCACCCTCCACGATCGGCCCATTCGCGGCCTGGTCTTCTACATACGGCCCATTCTGATCGTTCTTCTTCCGCTCGGCTTCGTGCTCACCGAACCCGACCTGGGCAGCGGCTTGGTATTGGCGGCGATCGGCGGCGGCCTGTTGCTCTTGCGCGGTATTCCCTGGAGGCATCTGGTCCTGTTCCTGGTGCTGTTCGCGGTGGCGGTTCCAACTATTGCCCTGCCGAACCTGCAGCCCCACCAGCGGGCGCGCCTCGTGTCGTTCCTTAACCCGGCCGCCGACCCGCAAGGCAGCGGCTATCAGGTAATCCAGTCGACGATCGCCGTTGGTTCCGGCGGGCTGCTGGGCAAGGGGTACAAGCAGGGGACCCAGTCGCAGTTGGGCTTCATCCCGTACCGCCATACCGACTTCATCTTCCCGGTGCTTGCCGAAGAGGGCGGATTCCTGGCGGCCATTGCACTGCTTCTGCTGTACGGCCTGCTCTTCTGGAGGCTGGTGTCGATGGCCGCCGAGTGCCCGTTCGAGCGTGACCAGTTCGTCATCGTGGGCGTGTTGGTGCTGGTGGGTTTTCAAGTGGTTGTGAATATCGGCGTAACGCTCGGATTGGCGCCGGTTACAGGCATCACCTTGCCACTGGTCTCCTACGGAGGAACCAGTTTGGTATCCACGATGATGGCGCTCACGCTTGCCTATGTTGCGCACAGGGACCGCTATGGCGACTGGTAGCTCCTGCTACAGTGGCGCCAATGAGACTCAAAGGAATACTCATCACCCTGGTGGTAGTGGTGGGCCTGTTGTTCGCGGTGCTGAACTGGCAGGTGCTCTTCACCAGGATGCCGGTGAACCTGCTCCTGGGAACCGTCCAACTGCCGCTCGGCATCTCTCTGCTGGTGCTGGCGGTGGCTCTCAGCCTGATCTTCTTCCTGGCTGCCCTGTGGGAACGGGCCGGACAGTTACGGCAGGTGACGCATCAGGAGCGGCTCATCGATGGACTCAGGGAGCGTCTCGACCGGAAGCAGTCGGTGGAGTTGGGAGCGCTCGAGGGTGCGTTTCGCGACCGCATCGACGCGCTGAGTCAGCAGATCGAGGTGGACAGCGGGAGGGTGGAAGTGAACTTACAACAGAGCCTTTCCGAGATGGAGTCGCGCCTCATCGAGCGGATGGATCTGGTGCAGGAACGGGTGGTCCTGGTTCGGAACGAACTCGCGGCGGACATCGGCGAGCTGGAGGACCGGCTGCAAAGCGAGGCGAGCGGCGAGGCGGTTGGCGAGGACACCCGCTCGGCCTGATTCGAGGCGTCTTCTGCGCCCTTCTCGTTCTGTCATTTGCGCCGTTCGGCAGCGCTCAGAACCTGGTGGCGGAGGGTGCGCTGCCCGCCGAACTGCAACCCGGTGAACACGGAGTCACCTTTTTCGGTCTGCGCTTGGATGATCCGGCAGCCGAAGTCGAGAACGCCGTATTGTTTCTCAACGTCGTGCTTAGCGACCCCGGACGGAACTACCCGCAGGCAGGCCACTTGGTCTTCTCGGGTGCGTCAGAGCACCCTTCGATCTTCCGAAAGGTGCTAACTGGCGACCAGTTGCGCCGGGGCCTGGAAACGCAACTCACCTTCGATACGAGTATGCGAGCCCCGCCGGGCGAGTACGTTCTGGTGCTGCAGCTGTTTCGCGGCAATCGGACCAATCCTCACCGGCTCAACGTCGCGGATCGGATCGGCATGGTCGCCTTTCCATTCACTGTGGCCGAAGAGAATTGAGTCGATTCTCAACGGGGGCGACCCGACTCCACAATGCCCGTTACCTGTTCAACGGCGTCATTCTGCTACCGTAGAGGTATGAACGAGACGCTGGAGAAGGACAGCCTGAGGGAGCAGATTCTGGAAGCCCTCAAGGTGGTCAAGGACCCCGAGATTCCTGTCAACGTCGTGGATCTGGGCCTCATCTACGATGTGCGCATCGGTGACGAGGGGGTCGTCGATATCGACATGACGCTTACTAGCATGGGTTGCCCTGTGCAAGACATGATCGAAGCGGACACCGAGCTCGCCGCGATGAAAGTGGAGGGCGTCCGCCGAGTGAATGTCGAGTTCGTATGGTCGCCACCCTGGTCACCTCAAAAGATGACGGACGATGGCAAGAAGCAGATGAAGATGTTCGGCTTCAACATCTAGTCCACTCGTTAACCAGGCCACACGCCATTTAGTCCACATGCTATTTAGTCCACCGCGTCAGCTGGTCCACTGCGTCATTCAGTCCACGCGTCATTCAGTCTACGCGTAGGCCCGGCGCGGGTAAGCTGTGGGATATGTTCTTTGGCCGCTGGCGCCGGCGCGATCCCACTGAGAAGCGTTGGCTGGAGCTGGCCGAAGGGCTGGGGCTGCAGCAGGCTGACGCTGGTCAGGCGCTGCTACTGGACCTTCTCGATTTGCCCGTGGGAGCCTCGTTGGGCCCTGTTTTTCGGGTCGATCAGAGCGGTGACGCCCACTCCGATTGGGACGTCTATCTCTTCTATCACCGCCAAACAGCTGTGGAGCGTATGCGGCAACTTCCCTGCGTAACGGGCTGCCTGCTCGTGACCCAGTCGCAGATCTCACCCGTATCGTGGCGCGCCTCACGGAAGATCCATAACGTCATCGCGGCGCTTCAAGCTAGCGCCACGGGTGGCCAGGTGACGCTGGTTCCCGGAGCCGACGAGTTCAACCAGCGAGTCACCGTGGTGGCTCGCCACGGTGAACAAGCGGTCGCGCTCCTCACTCCGCCGGTGCGGCGCGTCCTGGAGCGCGTGCTCAACCGGGTCGATCCGCCGCCGACACTCACTGTGGGCGAGCAGCGTATCCTGCTCACCGCCCCCGGCTCGGAAGTAGCCTTCGGAACAGTCGAATTTCTTCTAAGTGACGTGCTTAGTCTCTTCGTCGCACTCGAGGCCCGCTAAGTACCGTGGCTGCCTTTACTCCCTGTGATACGGGTGGCCGCTACGGATCGTCTCGGCGCGGTAGAGCTGTTCGAGGAGCACCAGCCTGGCCAGTTCGTGTGGCAGGGTGAGTGGTGAGAGGCTCCACCGTTCGTCGCACTTCTCGCTGACGCTATCGTGAAGCCCCTCGGCGCCACCGATGAGCAGGGTGAGGCTGCTCTCACCGGCCAGCTCGAGCTCGTCGAGCCGCCTGGCCAGCTCGGTACTGCGGTAACTCTTGCCTCGCTCGTCCAAAGCCACCAAGCGGCCCTCCGTCATCGACAAGAGGGCGTTCGCCTCCGACAAACGAACCTGTTCCGGTCCGCCTCCTCGGCCCTCCTTCACCTCGCGCACTTCTGCCCGCCCGAACACCTGCAGCCGTTTGAGATAGTGCGCGCAGCCGTCCATGTAGAAGCCGCGGCGCAGTCGGCCAACGGCTGCTATCCGATATCGCACGTAGATAGCAACCCAGATCAGCCCTCTTCCGGTTTCGGCCCGAAGCTTGCCGAGTCGTCACTGGCCGACGTCTCGTCTGGCGTTACAGGTTCTACTCCCAGCTTGTCGAGTAATTCCTGTTGCCGGCTGCGCCTAAGTCCGCTTGCTTGCAGTCTCTGGCGGAGTCGATCTACGTCTATGGCGTCACGCAGTAGCTCGAGCTCGCTTCGAGATAGGGACCGCCCGTGAAGGATGTGTTCCTCGAAGGAGCCGTAGGCGACTGGCGCTACGGCGCGGACGCACTGAGCGACAGCGTCGCCATAAGCCCGGATCTCGTACTGGGCGTGCCAGTCCATTCGTAAGCGAAGGAAATGGAACAGATTGTGAAGGTCCTGCTTCCAGTAGAACTCGGTGTAGAGCCCGACCGGCAGCACTTCCCGAGCCATCTCGCGAGCAACCCCGGCGGCAAGTAGTTCCTGATACGTCTCGTAACTCCGCCGCAGCGCCGTGTCGAACGATTCGCTGGCACGCTGGGCGGTCTCACTTTCGACCGGGCCCTCGCCCACTTGGCGACTACGTTTGCCCTGCGCACGTACCTGGTCTGGCGAAGGGAGGTAGAATTCGTCGGCCAGGACGGAATATCTCCCGCTGACCTCATTCGCGGACGCCGATCTATGTCGCATCCACTGCCGCGCCACGAATATGGGCGCTTTTATGTGCAGGGTCAGCTCGACCATCTCGAACGGCGAGGTGTGACGGTTGCGCAGCAGATAGTCGATGAGGGCGGCATCTTCGCGCACGGTCTTGGTGCCCTCTCCGTACGACACGCGTGCAGCCTGCACGATCCGGGCGTCGCTTCCCAGGTAATCGACAAGACGCACGAAGCCGTGGTCCAACACCGGAATCGGCTTGTCCAGAAGAGCTTCCGCCTCGGATGAACTGTTGCTGACCATGGGGAATTCTAACTTCATCGGTCCGCTAACCTCGAATGAGGATTGGTAACAGATGAAATGGGATAGGCAAGAGATGAGAGGACGATGGACACTTCTCTGTAAGCGGGTCCGATGTTCTCATGAAGTTTCAATCAGCTGAAGATGGGAATGAGGCATTTTTCACGCAAGAATTCCGTCCTGATGGGGCTCATTATCTGTTCATAGCGTTGACAGCAGCACCCGCCTAATGTGATACTTTCCCTGGATTTGCGTGAGATCGTGGCCGCACCGGAGGGAGGTGTACCACTTGAACCGGCTTCGAGGAGCGCACATTCCGGCGGGAAACGACTCAGGACACAGGCAGCGGAGGAAACACGGAAACTCCATCGCCCTCGTCTTATGTCAACCCCGCCGCAACGAGCACAACTTCATCAAGTTCAAGGGGTACACCAAGCATGAAAAAACTTCTGATTACGCTCCTGGCCGCGTTGTTTGCCAGCGGCGCCTTTGCCCAGACCCCGTTTCCGGACATTCCGGACAACCACTGGGCCGGCGACGCCGTTGCCGATATAACAGCACTAGGAATCGTCATCGGTTTCCCCGATGGCACCTTCCGCGGTAATGAAGCGTTCACCCGCTATCAGGCCGCACTGGTAGTCTCACGACTGCTGGACGTCGTCAATGAGGATCTCGATGCCCGCATGGCCCTGTCCGAAGAGGACCAGGCCTCACTGCGCAACGCATTGCAGGAACTCGCGTCGGACGTCGCTGCGCAGGGCGTACAGCTCTCCTCTGTGGAGAGCGATGTTGCGTCTCTGTCCGATGACGTAAACAACAACGCGGGGCGTCTCGACGAGCTCGAAAGCATGCTGCAGGGTATCGGCGAGACCGATCCCGATGTCGTGCGCGATCTGCTCAACCAACTCGCTTCGCAGCGTGTTGCCGTCGACACTGCCCAGGCCCAGGCCGAAGCGGCTGAAGCCCTCGCCAATGACGCCATCGACGCGGCCAACGCCGCGGCCTCGCGCGCCCGCGAAAACGCCGCCGCAATCGCCGCCCTGAACTCTGTCGTCCAGGGTCTCGGCAACCGCATCACCGCTCTCGAATCGGCCGCCGGCCAGGACGTCGACGCACCTGCCGGCCCGGGCGTGCCTGCCGGTCTCACTGACCGTCTGTCCCGCAACGAAGCGGACATCGCCAACATCCGCGAGTTCGTCATCCTCCTCCGCCGTGATCAGGTCGCCCTGCGTGACCGCGTTTCGGCCCTCGAGGACTCCGATGCTTCGCAGTCCGCTCAGCTCTCGACGCTCGATGAGCGCGTGACCGCGCTCGAAGAGAACCCGCTCGGCCTGTCCGGCTCTATCAGCGTGGACTACCGCGTTGAGCGGATCGTCGGCGACGCATTCGACATCGATCGTGCCTACGGCCTGAACAACCCGCGCGATATGGGCGCCTCGGTGTTCAGCACCGGTGATGCCGATCTCAACAACGACGACGACACCACCGACGTGGGTGAAGTAGCCCAGGATCGTGCCGACATCGACGGCACCGATACGCCGGTCACTGCTTCCCTCGACCTGAGCGCCGACTTCGGCAACGTCTTCGACGCCGCCGGCTCACCCAGCGCGCTGAACCAGTTCAGTGCTGCCGTGAGCATCGACCTCACCCGCGGTCACGTATGCTCGAACGAAGATTGCACGCCTGCGGGCACCTTCGCGGCCTACGTGTTCACCGTCGACGAGTTCACCGTTACCTTCGATCCGATCGGTGGCGATCCGCTCACCTTCACCTACGGTGAGGAAGTATTCGTCGAGTTCACTCCGTACGTCTTCGGACTGGATGAGGATCCCGGTTTCGTGGCCACCGTCGGCTCGCCCGACTTCCTGGCGTTCCTCGATCCGACCTTGACTGTTGCTCACACTGGGCAGGACACCGATGCCGACGATCAGCTCGACTACTTCAAGAGCGGCATTCGCCTGACCATGAGCCCGTTCGAGGGCCTCACCCTCGGCGCCTCGTACGCTCAAGCCGCCGACAATGCCGGCGACCTCAATGACGTCAACAACGACAATGTCGACACCATGGTGTATGGCGTCGATGGCGCACTCAGCCTGAGCATCTTCGATCTCAACTTCGAATATGCGATGGGGAACACAGAAGATCCGGGTGTCATCCCGGGCAACGCTGCGGTGCTCTTCGTGGAACTCGGTGTCGATGCCAGCGGCTTGCCGCTCATCGACGAGCTTTCGGCGAACTACCGCGACATCGCGGGCAACTGGGACGACTACGGCCTCGTTGACGGTAACGATCCGACCTACGATTACGACCAGGCCGGCTTCATGGTCGCAGCGGGCCTCGGCCTCTTCATCCTCGACGTCGACGCCTACTTCGACTCGTACGCAACGGGTGTTCCCAATGCCGACGTCACCGCCTTCGGTGTAGATGTGGCCGCGGACCTGTTTGCGGGCTTCGCTCTCACGGGCTTCTACCATCAGGTGTCGGTCAACGGCCAAGCCGTCGACTCGACCGAGAGCCCCGTCAATGGCAGCGAGAACGTTGTCACCGCCGATGTTGAACGCGACGACAACAACTACGACACCGGCTTCGGTGTGGGCCTGGTGCACCCTGGCACCGGTGAGAATGCTCTCATCGACGGCCTCAACCTGGCCTTCGAGTACAGGCAGATGGAAGCCGACTTCAGCCGTTCCGAGATTTCGGCCGAGGCCGATATGGCGCTGGCTCTCAGCATCCTGAGCCTTACCCCCTACGTTGCTTACGAGACCAGCACCGATAGCGATACCGATGCGACCTCGATCGACAGCAACGAAATTAGGGTTGGCACCGGCGTCGCTACGGCTCCGTTGGGCGTCTTCTTCGCCCCGAGCCTTGAAGCTGCCGTCAACTACCGCGCTGCCGGCTACTCCGATGCCGGAAGCGGCGCTGCCGACTTCACCGCTACAGAGATGCAGTGGAGCGTTGGACTGGTGCTTAACCAGTTCCTGTTCGACAACAGCAGCCTTACCGCCAAATATGGCGCCTGGACCGGTACCAACGTCTCCGGTGCCGACAACAACGAAGGCACTCCGGCTGTTGCCGAGGGCGCCACTAACATCTCGGCGGGCGACGTCGACGGAACTGGCACGCAGGCCGTCAGCGGCTACGAACTCATCTGGAACTACTCCGATCTCGAAGTAGCCTACGGTGTGTACAACGCTAACGAAGCTGATTCCGCCAACACCAGCTCTGGCCAAGTCTTCTCGATCGCGTACACGGTAGACTTCTAAGAAGTCCTTCCGTAACCGCGAATATGCGAGCCCCGTGAAAGCGGGGCTCCTTCTTTTTCTCGTTCACGGCTTTTCCAACGCCATACCGCGGCGAGGGTGTGGTGCTTTACCGTTGTGAGGTACCCGGACTTCTTTAGATTGTATTGCCGGACACACTCCGAATAGCTTTGCACCTGCATCCGTGCCTACCGGCGTGTACGCTTGCCCTGATGGGAAACGACACGCACATCCTGAAAACGCTCAGCACCGCCCTTGTAGCTCAGAGGCGTCTCGCCGAAGCAGCCATGGAACAGTTGAGCCCGATGGATCTTCACTGGTCCCCGAATGACGAGTCGAACAGTGTCGCAACTATCGTCAAGCACGTTTCCGGCAACATGCGGTCCCGTTGGACCGATTTTCTAACTACCGACGGGGAGAAACCGACGCGCGACAGGGATAGCGAGTTCGTCGATGATCTAGAGTCGCCCGAACAGCTCATGCGCGTATGGGAGGAAGGGTGGACGGTGCTATTCGATACGCTCTCCTCGCTCGAGCCTGGCCAGTTGCAGAACAAGGTGATGGTCAACGGCCGGGAAATGTCAGTTTGCGAAGCGTTTCTCGGACAACTTGCCCATTACGCCCAGCACGTGGGTCAGATAATCTATATCGCCAAGGTGCGGCGCGGCGAGCGCTGGCGTACCCTCTCGATACCGAAGAGGCGGCCCGGCTAGATAATGCGCGAGTGGGGGGAAATCGGGTTCGTTTCCCGCGCTCGACGTACTGCAGCGTTACAATTCGGAATGACCAATCCGCGAGAACTGTTTCGCGTCGACGACCTACCGGACGAACTCGCCGAGCTGCTGAAGGTAGAGCTGGTGTGGCAAGCGCTCGAGCGGCTCGACAGTTTTGCCCAAGGTGTGACCGATCGAATTGCCGGGGATGTTCACCCCACAGCGATAATCAATGGACCACTGTTCATGGCGGAAGGAGCAGAGGTAGCTCCCTACGCGATGATCGACGGTCCTGTGTGGCTTGGACCGGGCGCCTTCGTTGGGCATGGTGCGTTTCTCCGTGGCCCGGCAGTACTGATGGCGGGAGCCCGGGTGGGACATGCATCCGAGGTGAAACGCTCGATTCTGCTACCAGGTGCTCGCGCCCCCCACTTCAATTATGTGGGCGACAGCATCCTTGGGCATGAGGTGAATCTGGGAGCGGGTGTCAAGATTGCCAACTTCAAGACCTTCGGCGACGAAATCCGCATGGACGACCAGCCAACAGGCCTTAAGAAGCTGGGAGCGGCCGTTGGGGACGGAGTGTCGATCGGTTGCAACGCGGTACTGTCACCGGGAACGGTCATAGGGGCAAGGTGCATCATCTACAACGGAGCGCTGGTGCGCGGGACGATTCCCGCCGATACTGTCGTCAAGGCGCGATTGGAGCACGAGCAGTCGCCCTTGACGCACCGGCATTGAGCGACCGCGATCGAACCACCGCTATTGAGCCGGCACCGCCCCGCCACCGCCTTCGAGCCACCGCCATCGAGCCACCGCCTTCGAGCCACCGCCATCGAGCCACCGCGAATGGTCCTAACCGCCGCCCCATCCCCACCGAGGTCAGTGGGCGGGCTCGAGCAGGCCGTAATTTCCATCGTGCCGCAGGTAGATGACGTTGATATCGTCGGTCTCCAAATTGCGGAACATGAAGAAGGTGTGCCCTAGCGCCTCCATCTGGATAGCGGCATCTTCTGGCGCCATCGGCCGCAAAACATGCCGCTTGACCCGCACTATGGTGGGAGCGTCTGGTTCCGGCTCCGGCAGGGGAACCACCGGAGGCTCCTCGGCCCGCTTGGCGATGAAGCGACCCTTGAAGCGTTTCAACTGGCGTTCGAGCTTGTCGACGACCTTGTCCACGGCTGCGTAGGTGTCGCGTCCTCGCTCCTCGGCCCTTATCAGACCGTTGGGAACGCGCGCCTGCACCTCGACGCGTGCCGGTTCCTCGACTCCGTCACCTCCGAAGGACATTACGACGCGTGCGTCCATGAGTTGATCCGAGAAGCGCTCCAGCTTGCTCAGCTTCTCCTCGGTGTACGACCGCATTGCGTCGGTGATCTCGAGATTACGACCGATCAGCTCGTAGATGTTCATGCCGCTCCTTTCGCGAAGCCCAGCGGCCTACTGCCCGCTCGATTGGACGCCAGTCTATCGGAATGGAAGGGCCTTCAGGAGGCCTCGGCGTTCTCCAGGGGCAGATTGGCGACGAAGACCATCCGGTCTCCACGCTGCTCGACCTTCACGTCGTAGTCGGTCTCGCCGGCTGGAAAGTAGCGGCGGATCACCTCGAGGAGTTCGTTCTTGAGTTCCTCCATGCGACCCGGGCTCAGCTTCGCCCTGTCGTAGGAAAGGACCAGCTTTAGGCGCTCCTTGAGTTCGTCCTTCGACTTCCGGCGGCCGAATAGCCTAAACATCAGGATCCTCCGAACAGGCGACGAATGCCGGAGAAAATACCGCCGCCCTGTTCCATAGCAGCAAACGGAATATCTTCCCCATGAAGCCGCCGGGCGATCTGCCGAAATGCATCTCCGGCGCCGTTTCGAGCGCTCTCATCGAGGCTGGCCGGATGACCGACGTTGGTTGATACCAGTACGCGCTCGTCCTCGGGAACGATGCCAATCAGCTTGACGCCGAGGATCTCGAGAACGTCGTCCACTTCGAGCATGTCGCCGCGCTTGACCATCTCGGGACGCAACCGGTTGATGACCAGGCGAACCTCGGTGATTTCGCGTGCCTCGAGCAGACCGATGATCCGGTCGGCGTCGCGAACGCTCGAAACTTCCGGGTTTACTACCACAAGCGCACCCTCGGCTGCGCCGGCGGCTGTTTGAAAGCCCGATTCGATGCCTGCGGGCGAATCGATGAATATCCGGTCGAAGCCCTCTTCCTCGAGAAGGAGCTTTACCGTGTCCTGCATCCGCTCTACCGAGAGGGCGCTCTTATCGCGGGTCTGCGAAGCGGCCAGCAGATGGAGGTTAGGGGTTCGTTTATCGCGAATGAGTGCCTGTTTGAGCTTGCAACGGCCCTCGAACACGTCGATCAGGTCGTAGACAACCCGGCCCTCGAGACCCATGACAACATCCAGATTGCGAAGGCCAACATCGGTGTCGATCACCACAACCTTCTCGCCCAGCATGGCCAGGGCGGCGCCCACGTTGGCAGTGCTCGTGGTCTTGCCGACCCCTCCTTTGCCGGAGGTCACCACAATGGCTTTTGCTTTCACTATTCAGGCCTCCTCGAATGGCGCGAAGCGCAAGGGATGCATTGTTGGAGCACGACGAATGTGGATGGCAAGGCAGGTCCCAGTGCAGATGTCAACGCTAATAACAACGCAGCACTATAACATTGTTCCCGGCGCCACCAACTGTCCCTCGCCAGCACTAGGAAGCACGTGAGGGACGCGGACTACGCCATGCTGAGATTGGCATAGCGCACCAGTAATCGCTTGGTGCCTGCCTTCTCGAAAATCACCGTTATCTCGGCTCTGGAGCCTTCACCCGATACCCCTACGACTGTACCGCCGCCGAACTTCGGGTGCTTGACCTTCTCCCCGCCACGGAACGTCAATTCTTTGGCTCCGGGGGAAACCGTCCCGCCGAAGTCCGAGCTCGGCGCCGTGGCAGGCTGCCACGGCTGCCTTGAAAACTTACTGAGCCGGCTCACATCGTTCATCTCTTGACCCAGCAGATCGATTTCGCAAAGCAAGCCTTTGGGAACGTCCTGAAGAAAGCGGCTGGGTCTGGCGATCTCGGTGCGCCCGAATGACATTCGCGATTCGCAGTGCACCAGGAACAGCTCCTCCTGAGCGCGGGTGATGCCCACATACAAGAGCCGCCTCTCCTCCTCGAGCTCCTGCAGACTTGCGGTGGAGGACCGGTGTGGGATGAGATTGTCCTCCAGCCCCACCAGGAACACCACCGGAAACTCCAGTCCCTTGGCGTTGTGCAAGGTCATCAGCGTGACCGCTTCGTCGGGTACCTCGTCGTTCACCGCCTTGACTGCCCTGTCATCGAGACTTGCCATGAGCGAGGCCTCGTCGAGGAACTGACCTACCGACCCCCCGCCGTCCTCCTCTTCCCATTCGATGACGGCGTTAAGGAGCTCCTCGAGATTCTCCAGCCGACCCTGGGAATCGAAGGACCCCTCGTCCTTGAGCGCCTGCATGTAGCCGCTCTGGTCGAGAACCGCCTTGAGGAAATGCGCGGCGCCCAGGCTGTCGGCGGCCTCGGCAAGGTCGTTCATCAGGGCCACGAACTCGCCGATGCGTTTCACGGCGGGTGTGCCGGATAGCACTTCTTCCACCTGCCGCAGGGCATCGGCGAAGCGAACCCCCTTGCGTGAAGCCCAGGCGACCAGTTTCTCCTCGCTTGTCTTGCCGATTCCTCGCTTTGGCCGGTTGAGGACCCGTCTCCAGGCGATGTCGTCGGCCGCGTTGAGCGCCGCGCGGGCGTAAGACAGCACGTCCTTGACCTCACGGCGTTCGTAGAAGCCCACCCCGCCCACGATCTTCGCCGGGATCGAGGCGCGCCTCATCGCCTCCTCGAGCACCCGTGACTGGGAGTTGGTGCGGTAGAGAACAGCGAAGTCGTTCGGCCCCAGGCCTTTCTCGGCCATGAGCCGTTCTACCGAGCGAGCGACGAAGTCGGACTCGGAGCGGTGGTCGACGGCGCGGAAGATCCGCACTTTCTCGCCGGCACCCTTCACCGGCCGTAACTCCTTCTCCAGGCGGCCCTGGTTATGGAGGATGAGCGCGTTCGCCAGCTCCAAGACCGAGCCGATCGAGCGGTAGTTCAGTTCCAGGCGATAGACCGAGGCGTCGGGATAATCCTTCTGGAAGTCGAGGATATTGCGAACGTCGGCGCCGCGAAATGCGTAAATCGACTGGTCCGGATCCCCAATGACCATCAGGTTCTTGTCCCCGCCGGCAACCTGCGAGGTGAGCTTGTACTGCACCGCGTTGGTGTCCTGGTACTCGTCGACGTGCACGAACACCGCCCGCTGACGAACCCGCCCCAATACCTCGGGCCGCTCGTCGAACAGTTCGACCGTGCGTCCCAGGATGTCGTTGAAATCGACTGCGTTTGCCTTCCTCAGGCGCGACTGGTAGCGCCCGTACGCCTCGGCCACCTGCTCCAGCTGCATGCCGGCCACCATGCCGCCTAAGAGCCGCGCGCCCTCCCGTTCCAGCGCTTCGGGGCCCAAAAGATTCGACTTGGCGCGGTCGATAAGCGAGCGAAGCACGCGCGGATTCGCGTCGCTCATGCCTTTGACGCTCTGTAGGATCTCCTTGAGTACCTCGAGTTGGTCGGTATCGTCATAGATCGCGAAGCCGTTCTGCAGGCCGATCAGTTCGCCGTAGGTTCGTAGTACCCGTAGGCAGGCCGAGTGGAAGGTAGCTACCCAGAGGTCGCGAGCAGCGGGGCCAATGAGCTCGACGACCCGTTCGCGTAGCTCACCGGCCGCCTTGTTCGTGAAGGTCACCGCCAGGACCTGTTGCGGTAGCACGCCGCGCTCCTCCATCAGGTAGGCGATTCGCTGGACCACGGTATGGGTCTTGCCCGATCCGGCGCCGGCAACCACCAGCGCGGGGCCCTCGAAGTGCAGCACCGCGGCGCGCTGCTGCTCGTTCAATGACTTGAGTAGGGGATGCTCTGGTAAAGCTTTGGACACAACCGGGTCATCATAACGCCTGTCGCCTTAACCGCCCGACCGCCTGGGAACGACCGGCCCTTACCCGCAGTGCCCTTACCCGCCGCGACACAAGCTCCATGCGGCTCACTGCAAGTGCCCGATGACTGGGCCGCACTTTGCGAGCGTGCGCAGGATAATGGTGCCGGGCAGGGAAACGCTCTTGCCGGGATAGAGGCTGGGATAGAGTAAGACCATGACCGACATTCTTACCGATCGCGATAGGGCCTTCTACCGCGCTTGGGCCACGATGCTCGAGTGGATGCGCGCTTACGCCGATTCTCGCGAAGGAGTAATGTTCGAGAAGGAGGCCGATTTCACCGACTACATCTACCGGATGGAACGGCCCTACGATCTTCCCACCACCATAATGTCGGCTAGCCTCTCGGAACCCGACGGCGATCCGATTCTCATGATCAACGCCAGTCCACGTCATGCCGTTTTCAAGGAGGTCGCGGTCCACCCATTCGGTTCACACGTCCACCGTAAGCTCAAGCTCGCGGCCGACGGCGCGTCGCTAGTGGAGGGGAAGCGTGAATTCACGCGCGAGAGGCTCGAGACCCTGGCCGACGAGCTCTTCCATCTCGAGGCGGAAGCCTGAGCGAGGCCGGGAACGACAGCGACAAACATGATCTCGAGCGTGCGGCTCGACACGGCCTGTGCGCTCGCTGCCGTAATGCCCAACTTGTGCGCTCCTCGAAGGGGAGTGTCTTCCTGCTCTGCCGCCACCCGTCGTTACCAAAGTACCCACCACAACCGATAATTCGTTGCGAAGGCTTCCACCAGGCGGTCGAAGCCTAGCGCTCGTCAGCTGTTCAGCTGCGCCGCCAATCGGCCCGCCAGTAACGGAGCGGTGAGGAACCCTCTGCCCCCGAAAGCGCCCAGATACCAGAGACCGGGTTCTAATTCCCGCAGGATCGGCTGGTTGCCGGGCTGCTTGGCACGGACCCCGGTCCATACCCTCTCTATCGTCGCCCCGGCCAAGGGGGGCGCCATGCGAGCGGCCGAGGCTCGTAGTAGCTCAGGCGCTTGCGGGTCGTCCGTGCCGGGTTCGCGGTGGTTTCCGCCGATGAACACTCTGCCGCCGTCCGAAGCGAGGTATATCGAGCCGGCGAGCGGGTAGGGGAGGCGGGCGTCCGAGCGGAGGGTTATCTGGTCGCCGACGATTAGTTGGAGCGGGGGCAGAGGAGCACCGGCCACACTGCCCGCACCCAGGCAAAGCGCCACGTTGCGCGCCCTGATTACCCCTCCTCCTTCGGTGTGCGCCAGCCACTGGCCGTCAACTGCTTCCAGCCGCTCGACGGTGCAACCTTCCACGAATGATGATCGACGACGACTCGTCCACGTCTTGAGGGCGGCAAGGAGGCGCGCCGGCTCGACCCATCCTCCGGCGCCAACGAGGAAGGCGCCATTTGGAGCGCGGTAGGGTGCGGGAAGGTCGAGGAATTCGTCCAGACCGGCAATTTTGCGCCACGCGTTTGCTTGCCGGTCGCTCGACGCAACCCGGAGCACGCCGCTGCGGCGCGCCCCATGATCGAAGCCGGCATCTTCCAGCACGTCGCACATCTGCCAGAACGCCGCCAGTCCCGCGAGGTCGTAACGTCCCGGCTTCGCGCTACGTCCCCGGTATGGGTTGAGCAGTGCCGCGGCAACCGCCGACGCTCCCTGATCGCCAATGCGGCCACTCTCGACCAGTTCGGCGCCAATGCCTCGCCGCGCCAGGGCGAATGCGAGCGAACAACCGGCAACGCCGCCGCCTACTATGAGTAGCGGAACTTCGGAGGCGATCACGACCTCCCAGGTCCGGTGGGCTTGGCCGGCGGTATCATGAGCCCGGCTTCGAGTCCGGTTTCGAGCCTGGATGTAAGCCACGAGAGGGAGCTGTCGTCATGTTCGAATTCCTCAGAGGTCTCCACAATCTCCTGCGCTGGGTCGTTCTTTTGGGCGGCGTCGCGGCGCTCGTCCTCGCCCTGCGCGGGCTTCTCACCAGCGCCCGGTGGACCGGTCGCGAACGCGGCATCAGTGCAGCCTTCGCCGGCAGCCTGCACCTGCAGGTGCTGGTTGGGATCGTTCTCTACCTGGTGAGTCCACTGGTACGCGGCGGCATGAGTGATTTCGGTGTCGCGATGGGCAATGACACGGTCCGCTTCTTCCTGGTCGAGCACGGGCTGATCATGATCCTGGCAGCGGTAGCTGCTCAGGTGGGGTCCTCGATGGCGCGTCATGCCAACAACGACCGCGCCAGTTATCTCCGTGCCACCGTCGGCTTCGCAATCGCCATGGCGCTTATACTCTACGGCATCCCTTGGGACCGTTCGGTGCTTCCCTGGGGCTGAGGCAGCGCTCACCGGTCGACCTGGACTACGCCGCCCGGTATTCCTTGCCCCGGCTTGACCGCCCGGAGCATCTCACGTTTCCCTCCGGGCGGGCCGGCGACCTTGCTCACCTGTAATCCCGCGTTCGCCAAGTATCTTCGGACATCGCCCTTTACTGTGTAGCTGACCAGCACCCCTCCCGGAATTAGGGAACCAGCTAGCCGAGCCAGAAACTCCCGGCTCCACAGCTCTGGATTGGCGTCCGGGCTAAAGGCGTCATGGTAGATGGCGTCGAAGCGTTCGGCTTCGATATCGGCCGCCTCCGCCTCTCCCAAACGCAGTTCCAGCCCAGCTCCTGCGATGCCGGCCCGGTAAACTCCCGGCCGGGGGGCATCGCCCAGCTCTCGGCGGAACCGGAGCAGACCGATAAGTGGTTCCCTGGCATAGCGCCCGTAGCCGAGTGACGAGAGAACGCCGGCGGCGAGAAAGGCGCGCTCGAGCGCCACATATTCCACCGCTGCTCCCCCTTCGACCGCCGATTGCGCCGTGAGGAGAAAATTGAGGCCGGTGCCAAAGCCCACCTCGAGTATTCTGGCCGCCGATCCCGATCGCAGGCGCGCAGCCACCCCGCTCCCCTCGACGAATACGTGCATCGCTTCCGACACCGCGCCGTGGTGTGAGTGAAAGGTTTGAGCGTAACGGGAGCTGAACAAGGTCGTGCTGCCGTCGGCCGTCAATTGCGGCTCGAGTTCGGCTAAGTTGTCTGCCGCACCCTCTTCCACACCGTCACTTTAGCTTGATGACGGGTAAGCTGGAGGAATGGGCCGCGTGCTCGACATGATCTGGACAGATATCGTTGCTACCTGGTCGTCCATTCGTGGTTGGTTGGACGGGCTCGCCGGTGAACCGGGCGCTTGGCTCGTGCCGGCTGTGGGACTGCTCATCGTGCTTCTGGTCGTGCTGTTGCTGGCGCTCCTTCCGGGCGGGCGTCGGGAGAAGCGCAACGAGGCGAAGCCGGAGCTGCTGGTGTCACGCGGTGAGATCCGCTCGCTCGAGGAGAGTAGCGTCACGGAGCTGAAGATGCACGTTAGCAACCTGGGGGAAGACGTAGCTCAGTTGCTCGAAGTAGCGCTCAGCAGCGACCTCATGCCCAGTCCCGAGACGGTGGAGCTGAGCGTACTTGTGCCGCGCAGCCGCTCGGTGGATGTTAGCGTGTCGGTCGAGGAGCTGCACGGTGACACAGGAGTTCTCGAACTCTATTTCTATACCCCTCAGACTCGAAAGGGCGCTTACCGCCTTAGAGCGACCCTCACCTGGGAGCCGTGGAAGGGTCGCTACAAGGTCGACCCGCTGGGTCAGCGGATAGACACGGTGAGGCGGCTTGCAAGTTCGCGCCACCAGAGGCACCAGCGCGACGAGTGGCGGCGCCGTCAAAGCGAGCTGCTCGATGGTAGGCCGGAACCGCAGCTCGAGGACGAAAGGGTTGAGGCCGCGGCAGACAGTACCGAGGAAACGGCGACCCGGCGGGAGCGTCTCGAGTTTCCTTCGGACTTCTGACGGCGCCATAACGGAGGCATTATGAAGATCGATCGTGTTGAGCTCCGCGAGCTGGAGGTACGGCTGCGTTTTCGGTTCGAAACGAGCTTTGGTGTCGAGCAGGAGTTGCGCAAGGTGCTGCTGACCGTCCACGGCGAGGGGCTCGAAGGGTACGGCGAGGTTACCGCCGGTAGCTGGCCGGGTTACAGCTACGAGACGACCGATACCTGTTGGCTCGCACTCGAAAAGTACCTGTCACCTAAGGTTGTGGGACGCGACTTCACCTCCCCGGCGCAACTGTTGCAGGAGTTCGAGCCGATTCGCGGGCACAATATGGCCGTGGCGGCGCTGGAGACGGCTTTTTGGGACCTGCAGGCGAAGGCGGCCGGGCTGCCGCTGTGGGTGATGCTGGGTGGTCGTCGCACAGAGCACTCGGTAGGGGCTTCCATCGGGATCCAGGCGAGTATCGAGGCAACGGTCGAAACTGCCCAGGACCACGCCCAGCAGGGCTACCGGCGGTTGAAGTTCAAGATCAAGCCGGGCTGGGATGTGCGTCCTATAAAGGCGGTGCGCGACGCCCTGCCCGATATGCCACTCACGGTGGACGCAAATAGCGCCTACAGGCTCACCGATGCACGAGTATTCCAGGAACTGGACGAGCTGGGACTCGACTACATCGAGCAGCCGCTGGCTCACGACGACCTGGTGGACCACGCCAGTTTGCAAGCGATGCTGGCTACGCCGATATGCCTGGACGAGTCGGTTCACTCGCCCGAGGATGCTCGCAAGGGACTCGAGCTCGGCTCCGGACGTGTCATCAACGTCAAGTTGGGCCGGGTGAGGGGTCATCTGATGTCGCGGCGGGTTCACGATGTCGCCCTCTCGTTCGGCGCACCGGTATGGTGCGGAGGCATGCTCGAGCTAGGCGTTGGCCGCGCTCACAACCTTCACCTGAGCTCACTGGAGGGTTTTTCGCTGCCGGGCGATACCGCATCGGCCAGCCGTTACTGGGAGGAGGATGCCGTAGACCGCTGGCTCGACGCACGAGATGGCGTGCAGAGTATTCCGCAAGGCCCAGGGATCGGCGTCGGACTGAACCGAGAACTCATCGAGCGGCTAACGGTCCGCAAACAGGTGATTACCCCGAAAACGGAGTAACGGCCGAACTCAGAATTCGGTCGATTCGGGCATGACCAGCCAGAGGATCAGGTAGAGGATCCCGCCGCCCCCGCCAAATACGAGCAGTACGGCGAAGATCAGTCGCACTATGGTGGAGTCGATACCCAGGTACTGGCTTAGGCCGCCGCAGACTCCGGCTATCATCTTGTCGGTTCTTGATCGTGTCAGCTTCTTGTCGTTCATGATTCAATTTAGCAGCTTCGGATGCACCGGGCGGTGGTGGCCAGCGACCAGTTGGCGGTTCCGCGGCCAGAAAGCAGTTCCGACTGCTACCCCTGTCGCCCTAACCTGGGAGCTCGTCGGGAGCAAGCCGAGCCCGGCAACGAACGCAAAAGCTCTGTGCCGGAACCCGCTCGCCGCATTCGGAACAAACTACCGAACCGTGTACCGATGCCCGCACGCCTCGCGCATTCAGCTCACCCGTTATCAGCACCGCGTCCTCTTCGCTGATGTCCTTGACGCTAAGCTCCACATCACCTGCCCTGGCGGTGACCATGAAGGTGCCCGACTGGTAGGGCTGCTCGGTGGCGCCGCGATTTCCCTCACTTACCGCCTCGCGCACCTCGCGAAAGAACTGCCAGAGCTCCCGCTCACCCATGGCTCAATGGTAGCTCGAGCATTGCAATCACGAGTATTGCAAACGCGAAAACTGCAAGCACGAGCATTGAAGACACCGGCGCCGGCCTCTCGCCGATACACTTGACTCATGGCACATTCGGGCAGGGAAGTCGAAACGAGACCTCGGATGCTGGATAGCCTTATCGGACACACCCCGATGGTGCGCCTGTTCAAGGTGGTCGAACCGGATATGGCCGAGGTATGGATCAAACTCGAGGGGCACAACCCGGCCGGGAGTATAAAGGACCGCACCGCGCTGGGGATGATCGACGACGCTGAGGAGCGCGGCGTGCTGAGGCCGGGTTCGGGACAAATGATCGTCGAGCCGACCTCGGGGAATACCGGCATCGGCTTGGCGTTCCTCTCGGCGCTACGTGGCTACCGCTGCCTGATTGTGCTGCCCGACAGCATGACCGAGGAGCGGGTTCGCACATTGCGCGCTTACGGCGCCGAACTCGAGTTCACACCGGGGGAGCTTCGGATGCAGGGGGCGATTCCGCGAGCCCAGGAACTGGTCGAGGAGCTAGGCGCCTGGATGCCCAACCAGTTCGAAAATCCCGCCAATCCCCGCTACCATCAGCGAGTCACGGGGCCGGAGCTATGGGCTCAGATGCAGGGGCGCATCGACGCGTTCGTGTGGGCCTCCGGCACTGGCGGATCTATCAGCGGCATAGGCCGCTACCTCAAGGAGCAGAAGCCCGAAGTGCAGGTGATCGCGGTGGAACCGGCGCGCAGCGCCGTGATAAATGGCTTCGAGCGAGGGCAGCACAAATTCCAGGGGATGGGCCCGGGCTTCCTGCCTGGAAACCTGGATCTCGACCTGCTGGACGGTTGCCGGATGATCTACGAGGAGGACGCCTTCCCGCTGGCTCGCCGGCTGGCGCGGGAGGAGGGGATTTTCGTGGGCATGTCCTCCGGCGCTACCCTGTTCGCCGCGCTGCAGGTGGCCCGTGAGCTGGGTCCGGGTAAGGTCGTGGTAACGATGGCGGCGGACACCGGGGCACGCTACATGTCCACCGAGTTGTTCGTTGAGAGCCCGACCTGACGGGGGTGGTCCTGGCGGCAAATACCCGGCGAACGGCGTTACTCCACGGCCGCTGGTGAGGCGAAAGGGACTTAAGCCTTTATGTCGTGCAACGCCAGCAGTTCCACCAGCGGCTCATGCAGCCAACCGTTCGAGGCGATGAGAACCGGATCGTCCAAGCGGTAGGGATCACCGTTTCCGGTGGTCACCCGTCCACCTGCCTCTTCGACAATCAGTACTCCGGCCGCGACATCCCAGGCGTTGAGCGTGATCTCCCAAAAGGCGTCAAGCCTACCGGCAGCGACGTAGCAGAGGTCCAGGGCCGCCGCGCCGGGTCGCCGAATCGCGCGCACGTGAGGCAGCACGCGCATGAAGACGTGCGAGTTCTCGACGAGCCGGTCGGGATCGTAGGCGAAACCGGTCGCCAGCATTGCTCGAGCCGGGTCGCTTTCGCCCGAGGTGCGCATTGGGGCGCCGTCCAAATAGGCGCCGTTGCCGCGAACCGCGCTGAACATTTCGTGATGCGCGCTGTCCAACACGACCCCCACCTCTACCTTGCCGCGAATCTCCAGCGCGATCGACACGCAGTAGAAGGGGAAGCCGTGGGCGTAGTTGACGGTGCCGTCCAACGGATCGACGATCCAACGGTACTCGGCCTCGTTCCCCTGTGCGTCGCTCCCGGGACCGCCCATCTCCTCGCCCAGCACCGTGTGGTGCGGATAGCGCTCCAGGATCAGATCGCGGATGCGCTGCTCGCACATCTTGTCGACCTTGGTCACCAGGTCGGTTTCGTTCGACTTGGTAGCGACGTCGAGATCTCCGCCGATGTGGAAGCGGTGGATGCGGGCCGCTTCCTGTGCGGCAACTACGGCCGTATGAAGAAAATCAGTCTGTTCGTCCGTCATTCGCTGACTATACCGGCTCGCACGTCCCCTGCCCGACGCTCAACCATTTCTTCGTCGTCCACCGGCAGCAGGGTGCGATTCACGATCTCCCCGGGAGAGGGCACCATCTCGGCGATCAAGCGAGCGTGCCGATCGAAGGTGAGATAGCCGTACGTCCAGTTCAGTAGGGCGCCAACGCGGTTCTGGTGGCCGGGCAGGTAGACGAGGTGGATGAACAACCATCCCAGCCAGCCGAGGAAGCCGGTGAGCTTCAAGTTCCCGAAGCGCTTCGATAGTTGCGCTACACCGGCGTCCCGGCCAATGATCGCCATCGATCCCGGATCATCGTAGCGGAAGGGCCGGCCCGCCTCACCCAGCACTACCTCACCTTGCACCAAGCGCAAGATCTCCCGGGCGGCATGCTTTCCCTGCTGGATTGCTACCTGGGCGACCTGAGGGTAAGCGATGCCTTCCGAGTCGGTGGCTCCTGCGGCGTCCCCGGCGACAAACGCTTCGGGATTGCCGGGCAAGGAGAGGTTCGGCTCGACCTTCACTCGAAAGCCGCGAGTCAGCTCGCTGTCGAGTGCTTCCACCACCGGGTGGGCGCGAACTCCGGCCGCCCAAATGAGTGTTCGGGTGGGGATGGTTTCGCCGTCCGCGAGCACGGCGGCATTGTCCCGTACCTCCTCCACTGTTTTCCCCAGCCGTACCTCCACTCCGCGCCGGCGCAGCACCTCCTCTGTGTAACGTTGCAACCGCGGCGCGTACGGCAAAAGCACTCGATCCGCCATCTCGAGAAGAATCACGCGGGCCCGGGTCACGTCGACATCGGGATAGTCGCGCGGCAACACCTTGCGAAACAGCTCGAGCATCGCCCCAGCCATCTCCACTCCGGTGGGCCCTCCGCCCACTATCACGAAGTTCAGCGCGCCCTCATCGATGATCGAGGGATCGGCGGCAGCGTTTTCGAATTGACGAAGTATGTGCGAGCGGATGTTCGCCGCCTCGGTGAGGCTCTTTAGGAAGAGGGCGTGCCGGCGCACTCCGGGCGTCCCGAAATCGTTGTAGATCGCACCGACGCCCACTATCAGATAGTCGAACGGCACCGGCTCACCGCTGTGCAGGAGCACCTCCTTACGCGACCAGTCGACGCCAGTAACGGTGGACTGCTGGAAGCCGAAGTTCTCCTGCCGTTGGAAGATCCCCCTAACCGTGCGGGCGACCTCCTCGGGCTCGAGCATCGCAGTGGCAACCTGATAGAGCAGTGGCTGAAACGTATGGTAGTTGTGCTGGTCGATCATCAGGACCCGCACCGGCGTGCCGCGCAACGCCTTTGCGGCGTAGAGACCGGCGAATCCTGCTCCGATGATTACTACCCTCGGTTGCTCGCTCGGCGCTGCAGTGGTTGGCGCTGCAGTAGTTGGCGCTGCAGTGATGGGCGTTTCAGTGATTGGTGCTTTTGTGCTGGTCGTTTCGGTGCTAGGCATGTCGCTCCCCTCGGTCACGCTCCTGACAGGAGCCCTCCGGCGAACTCCTAGTCGGCCATCTCGAGGGCTATGCGGCGACCTGTTGGCGTGTCCGCCAGACCGCCTTCCCCCGTCTCCCGCAGCTCCGGTGGCAGCAGGCGCCCAACCGACGCCATGGCTCGCACTACCTCGTCAGGCGGAATCGGCGATTCGACGCCAGCCAGCGCCAGTTGGGCCGAGGCTACCGCATGAACGCTAAAGAAGGCGTTGCGACTCACACAGGGAACCTCGACGTAACCCCCAACCGGGTCGCATACCAGGCCGATGCTGTTCATCAGCGTTTGCGCGGCCGCGTGAACCGACTGCTTGGCGTCGCCACCCATCAGCTCGCACACCGCGGCCGCAGCCATGGCCGCCGAGGAACCGATCTCGGCCTGACAACCGCCGGTCGAGCCGGCGATGAACATGCTGCGCCCGATGATCTGACCGATTCCGGCGGCGAGCACCAGCGGGCCCAATAGCTCCTCGTCGTCAAGACCAAGGTGATCGGCAACCCCCAGCAGGGCGCCCGGGAGGGTACCGGCGCTACCCGCGGTCGGCGCGGCGACGATTCGCCCCATTCGGGCGTTCTCCTCATTCACCGCCATGGCGTAGGCCTGCACCCGCTTCAGTAGCGGCGCGTTTAGCAGATCGTCGGCCTGCCAGAGCCTTTTGGCGTTCCAGCCGACCATGCCGGTTCGGCTGGGCTGCTCGCTTTGTAGTCCCCGATCGACCGAGTCCCGCATCTCGGCAAGGCGAGTCCGCATGCCCGCCAGCAAAGCCTCGCGAGCTCTTTTATCGCCACCGCTATCCTCCTCGAGGATCGCAGCCGAGGCCGCTCCCTTTATCTCGGCGAGCCTGTTCAGGTTGAGATCTTCGAGGTTGCGGGCCTCACCGCCGACTGGTTTGACACCTGCTGCTCCTGCCGGGTCTCGCGCTGGGCCATCCCTTTTCACCGGTCGCCCCCTTCTGGTTCACCCTCACTACTTTCGCTTCCGCTCATCACTTCGGGCAGCATCCGAACCCACGATATATAGGGGAGATTGGCCAGATAATCGAGCGCGTAATGCGACAGGTGCTTATCTATCTCCAGCGACATCATTGCCTGACCGCCGCGTTTCCGCCTCGCCGAGTGGAGGCGGGCGATGTTGCCGTCGTCGTCGGCGATGACGCGTGCGACCCGGGCTATTACGCCGGGCCTATCGGCGTGCTCGATGAGGAGTGAAAAGGAGCTGCCGGAGAAATCGATCTCGAATCCGTTCACCTGGAAGACACGCACCATGCCACCGCCGAGGCTCGAGCCGGTCATGCTCACCTGCGCGTCATCGCCGTGCAGTTCGATTCGCACGCTATTGGGGTGAACGTCGCCAAGATCGGCGCTGGCGAACGCGACAGTGAGGCCGGCGGTTTCGGCCAGGGCGTGCGCCTGGGGGATGCGCGGGTCGTCTGGGAACATGCTCAATAGTCCGGCTATCAGGGCCTTGTCGGTGCCATGGCCACGCGCGGTCTTCGCGAAGGAGCCGTGCAGCACGAGTCGGGCACGACGCGGATCGGCGAGCAGCATCCGACGCGCCAACAACCCCAGACGGCAGGCGCCGGCGGTGTGCGAACTAGAGGGACCGATCATTACCGGTCCGATGACATCTAGGAGTCCCATGATTCCGCCTGCAGAGTAGCAGACAAGAGTACAACTCCACGCCAGGCAACGACGCATTTGCCGGCTGTGGCCCGGCACGGACGTGAGGGAGGAGGGCGAGAAGCCGACCGCGTCTAGCTGATTATCTGCGGATGCGCTCCTTGAGACTCTTGCCCGGCTTGAAGGCGGGATACTTGCTGGCGGGGATTTCGATCTTGTTTCGTGTGCCGGGCTTCACTCCGCTGCGCGCCCTGCGTTCGCGAACCTCGAAGGTGCCGAAGCCGGTGAGCTGTATCTTGCACTGGTCGTCGAGGTGACTGCTGATCTTGGCCAGCACGTTATCGACGACCTCCTTGACGTCCTTCTTCCGGATGCCCGTCTCACCCGCCACCATGTCGACCAGCTCGGCCTTCGAAACGGTCCGCTGTTTCGCCATCTCCGCCTCCTTCTTATATTGTGTCTTGGGCGACACTTTATCACGGCCGGGATCGCTGGGCAAGGATTTCATTCGTCGGGAGCCGGCACTCGCAGTCCGATCGACTCATGCCGGTCAGCCAGTTGCAACGGCTACGAGGCGAAGGGAGCGCCGCACTGTCGCATTGTCAGGAGGCGTCTTAGGGTTGCCCGGAACCTCCGAACATCGCCCTGCCGGGAGGCAGCAGATGATTGACCCGCTCCATAAGTTCTCGGGTCATCGCCTTAACGTCGTCGCGCTTGCCGCCTTGGGGAATGATCGGCGGACCAAAACGAACGTGGTAGCGCCTACCCTCGCGCCATATGGCGGCCGGCTGGAGCGGGACCCCGCCCTTGATGGCCAAAAAGGAGGCGCCGTCGAGCGCTTCCAAATCGCCGGCGTTTCGGGATCCCTGGGCGAAGATACCGATCGCCACGCCCTCTTCCAGGCGCCTCAAAGAGTACTTGATTGCGCTTAGATCGCCGCGCGAGCGGTCCACCGGAAAGGACCTCAGGCCCAGGGCGAGAGCGCGCATGTAGCGGTTCTCGAAAAGCTCCTTCTTCGCCATGTAGTTGATCTCTCGCGGTACCGCCACGCCCATTACCGGTGGATCGAGTATCGAGAAGTGGTTGCTCGCAACCACTAGGCCGCCATTCCGAGGCACAAGCTCGCGACCTTCGATCTCGAGGCCATAGAAGAGCTTGGCGAAGATCAGGAATACAGTGCGACCGAACCAGAAGAACCAGGCGCGCTGCATCAAACGAGTGATTGTTTCCATGGCGGCCATTCTACTTTTCCAGACCGGAGTCGGCGCCCTACGTCGTCCCCTCCCCCGAGTGCTCCCGGCGCCAGGCGGATATCTCGGCTGTGAGGAGGGCGCCTACCAGGAACATCAGTAACGCCAGGTAGAGCCACAGCAGGGTTACTACGACGCTGGTGATAACGCCGTAGATGACATTGAAGCGGTCGGTGTCGAACGTTAGGACGAGCAGCGCGCGGGTCACAGCGATGGTAACCGAACTGAACGCTCCGCCAATGAGGGCGCCGGTCCAGGAACTCGCCCTCCTGGGCAGGAAACGAAAGGCGAGCGTGAAGGCGAGAGCAGCCAACGCGAGGCGGAGCACGACCGCCGATGCCTGATTGAACCAGAGGGGCACCAACGCCGGGACTTCGAGGTCGGGAACCTGTAGCCGAGCAGCCACCAGTTCCGATACCTGCGCCAGCGAGGAGAGGAGAGCTCCACCCACGACCTCCACCCCGATGACGAGCGCCACGGCGATGACGAGCAGCAGCGCCACCAGCCGTCTGCGCAGGAAACTACGAGTTTCGCGTACTTCGAAGATCACTTCGAGGGCCAGCTGCAGTGAGGTGAAAAACCCGCTGGCGGCCCACACAAGTACCAGCAGCGAGAGAATGCTGCGCAAGAGAGCGCCCTGTGAGAGTTGGGCGACGATCGTTTCGAAATTTCGGGCGACGAGGTCGGCGCTATTTTCCTGGAGTGGCATGAGCTGGGTCACCAGGTCCGCCAGCACCATACGGTAGCGGCCGGCGAGGTCGGGCCGCGTCTGCAGGATCACGCCCAGCCAGCCCCCCAACAGGAGCAGGAGCGGACCCAGTGAGAAGGCGGCGTAGTAGGCCAGGGCCGCCGCCAGCATCGTTAGGTATGAGGCGCGAAAGCGGCGTATCAGCCGAACCGCGAACTCCCACAGCTGTGTGTGGCGGAGTTCGCGGAGTGAGATCATGGTTTAGGAGTGATAATTGGCGCGTTCAGTGGCACGTTTATTGGGCCCGGGCTGTTTCCCGCTCGCGGCGGCGGTCGAGGAAGACGACCACCAGTACCCCCGCCAAGGCCGTTAGGGCATGCAGTGCGATCCATACCGTGGCGCGAGGGCCCCAGGGCAGATCCACCGCGAATAGCTCCTGCGTGCTTGCGTTGACGACGAACAACTGCGGTATGGCCTGCAGTAGCGGCGAGACCAGCAGCGCCGGGTAACGCCAGGCGAACTCCAGCCCGATCATCGCCAGGAGATTGGAGGCGAGGATGATGGGCAGCATCACCAACCACTCTCCGTCGCCGCTTATGAGTCCGACGGGCGGCGCCAGCAGAGCGGTGACGTGGGCGGCCGCCGGCCCGCCAACGGAAAACGCCAGGTAGGCGAAGAGAAGCACGCCAGAGCTGCGAAAGGCCAACGGCAGGGGCGCCACTGCACAGGCGACCGCCGCGAGGAACAGAAAAGCGCCGATTACAAGGCGCTGGGTGGCCGGCGCGGTCCGGGTCATTGGGGCATCCTAACCGACGGCGTGGGCAGGTGCGTCAGGCGACATCTCTTACCCGGATTCGTTCCGCTATCTCCGGCACTTGGCGCAAGAAATGACCGGTGGGCGAATCGTGATCCTCGGCGACGCTCTCCGGCGTCCCCTCGGCAACTACCAGGCCCCCACGGGCGCCTCCGTCGGGTCCCAGATCGACGACCCAGTCGGCAGTCTTGATCACGTCGATATTGTGCTCGATGACCGCCAGCGTGTTTCCGCCCTCGACCAGCCGGTGGAGGACGTCCAAGAGTTTGCGAGTATCGTCGAAATGCAGGCCGGTAGTCGGCTCGTCGAGAATGTATAGCGTCTTGCCCGTGGAACGCCGTCCCAACTCGGAGGCCAGCTTCACACGCTGCGCCTCACCGCCGGAAAGGGTGGGGGACGGCTGGCCGATCTTGATGTAGGAGAGGCCGACATCCTTCATGAGCTGTAGCTTGCGAGCTACGTTGGGAATGTTCTCGAAGAACACCAGCCCTTCGTCGACCGTCATGGCTAGCACGTCGGAGATCGACTTGCCACGGATCTTTACTTCGAGCGTCTCCCGGTTGTAGCGGGCGCCCTTGCACACTTCACAGGGGACATAGACGTCCGGCAGGAAGTACATCTCCACCTTCACCGTGCCGTCGCCCTTGCAAGCCTCGCAACGACCGCCCTTGACGTTGAAGGAGAAGCGTCCCGGCTTGTAACCGCGCTTTCGTGACTCGGGAGCGCGGGCGAACAGATCGCGAATGTCGGTGAATATCCCGGTGTAGGTGGCAGGGTTCGAGCGTGGGGTGCGGCCGATCGGGCTCTGATCGATCTCGATGACCTTGTCGATGTGTTCGTTGCCCAGGATCCGCTCGTGAGCGCCAGGCTGCGCCTTCGCGCGGTAGAGCTGCTTGGCAAGGCTGGCGTGCAGTATTCGGTGTACCAGCGTCGACTTACCCGAACCGGAGGGGCCGGTAATGCAGGTCATCGTTCCCAGCGGGATTTCGACGTCGATGTCACGCAGATTGTGCTCGCGCGCCTTCACGATCTTCAACTTCTTGCCGTTGCCTTCTCGACGCCTGTCGGGCACCGGGATTTTGCGGTCGCCGCGCAAATAGGAGGCGGTGAGTGAGGTGGGGTGGCGGGTGAGTTCGGCCGGAGTGCCTGCCGCCACAACTTCGCCGCCATGAATACCTGCGCCCGGGCCAAGGTCGACGATGTAGTCCGAGGCCCGCATTGTGTCCTCGTCGTGCTCGACAACGATGAGGGTATTGCCAAGATCGCGAAGGCTCAGGAGTGTGCGAAGCAATCGAGCGTTGTCACGCGGATGCAGGCCGATCGACGGTTCGTCCAGGACGTAGAGGACTCCTGTGAGGCCCGACCCGACCTGGGTCGCAAGGCGGATTCGTTGCGCCTCTCCGCCCGAAAGCGTGTTGGCGCTCCGGTCGAGCGAGAGATAGTCGAGTCCCACGTCCTCGAGGAAGCCCAAGCGGTTGTTGACTTCACGGAGTATGGGCCGGGCAATCGCCCCGGCGGGGCCGGGAAGGTCCAGGCTGCCGAAGAACGCTCTAGCGTCGAGGACGGTCATCCCCGAGAGCTGTGCGATGTTGTGTGTACCCACCCGTACCGCCAACACCTCGGGCTTGTAGCGGCTGCCATGACAGTGAGGGCAGGCCACCAGCGACATGAACTCCTCGAGCCGCTCTCGTGCGTACTCGCTGGCGGCCTCCTTGAGCCTGCGGTCGAGATTGGCGATGACGCCCTCGAACTCCGCCTTGAAGCGCATCGTTTCGCGGCCGCCGCGCTTGTACACCACGTCGACCGGTTCGCTGCTGCCATCGAGAATAGAGTGCTGCACCGCTTCGGGCAGCTCTCGCCAGGGGGTTGATAGATCGAACTCAAAAGCCTCCGCCAGCGCCTTGAGCCTGTCCCAATAGAAGACCTTGTTACCGTCGCTGCGTCCACCGCTCCAAGGCGCGATTGCGCCCTCGGCGATGGAGAGCGAATTGTCCGGCACGATCAGATTGGGGTCGAACTGCTGCAGATAACCGAGGCCGCTGCAGCGGGGGCAGGCGCCGTATGGCGAGTTGAATGAGAACACCCGGGGCTCGAGCTCCTCCAGGAACGTGCCGTGCTCGGGGCAAGCGAACTTCTCGCTAAAGAGCTCGTCGATGCCGGCATTAGGGCCGTCGGCGGGCATCCATGCCCGCATTAGGCCATCACCCTTGATGAGCGCCAGCTCGACCGATTCGGCAATTCGAGAACGGTCGTCCTCCTTGAGCACCACCCGGTCGATGACCAGATCGATGTCGTGCTTCTCATAGCGCTCTATGTTGCCGGCCAGCGCCTCATCGAGAGTGAGCACATCCCCGTCGAGGCGGATCCGCGCGAATCCCTCCTTCTTGAGGTCGGTGAAAAGCTTGCGGTACTCACCCTTGCGTCCACGCACCACCGGCGCCAGGACCATGGCGCGGGCATTCTCGAAGCGAGCGAGGAGCTGCTCGACGATCTCGCTGGGCGACTGCCGTTGGATCGGCCGCTCGCATACCGGGCAGTGTGGTGTTCCGGCACGCGCGAAGAGCAGACGAAGGTAGTCGTGAATCTCGGTAACGGTTCCTACCGTCGACCGGGGATTGTGAGAGGTGGTCTTCTGATCGATCGAAATCGCCGGGGATAGGCCGTCGATGCCGTCGACATCCGGCTTGTCCATCACGCCAAGGAACTGACGGGCGTAGGCCGACAGGCTTTCTACGTAACGGCGCTGCCCCTCAGCATAAATGGTGTCGAATGCCAGCGTGGATTTACCTGAACCCGACACGCCGGTGAAGACAATGAACTTATTGCGCGGCAGTTGGAGAGTGATGTCCTTGAGGTTGTGCTCGCGCGCGCCGCGAATGACAAGGTCCTGCAACGGTAAATGCCTCCTTCGCGCTCTATAGGCGGAAATCGGTAGGCGGAAATCGGTAGGCGGAAATCGGTAGGCGGGTACTCGGCAGCCGAAATGGAGTCGTGAAAAAGTGTGTATGAAAGCGCCCCAGCTCGCCCCGCTCCAAACACAGGAGTATATCAGGAGCTTTGGGATGGCGGGCGTTCAGGGCGTCAATCGGCGTGGTGAAATCGGCGTGGTGAAATCGGTGTGGTGAACATGTCACGTGCCGGCGCGCGCTCACGGAAGACACTCACGGAAGACTGGACCCTGTGACATGGTGACCCGCGATGCCGCCGGCCTACACTCGAGTTGATACATGAGGATCGATTTGCACTGTCACACCGAGGCTTCGCACGACTGCTCATCGCGTTTCGAGAGCGTTTTGAGTCGTTGTCGACAGCAGAGCATCGCCGTCCAGGCGGTGACCGATCATAATGAGATCTGGGGGGCGCTCGAGCTCCGCGCCACCGCGACGGCGCCGGGCGATCCCAAGATAATCGTGGGCGAAGAGGTCACCAGCAGCGAAGGCGAGATAATCGGACTCTTCCTGGAGGAGAAAATCCCTGCCGGGCTACGGCCCGAGGAGGTGGTGACCCAAATTCGCGACCAGGGTGGATTGGTGTTGCTGCCCCACGGCTTCGACCCGCTAAAGGCACACCGGCTGTCCCCCTCGGCGCGCGAGCGAATAGCTGACGATATCGACATCGTTGAGGTTTTCAATTCGCGCGTGTCGCACCCGAACCGCAACTCGCAGGCCTCGGTTTGGGCGGCCGAGCGCGATCTGCCGGCATCCGCGGGTACCGATGCTCACATCGTTTCGGCACTCGGCACGGCTTGGGTCGAGTCACCCGATCGTCACATCGACGACCCAGAGGCGCTTCTGGAGGCCTTGCGGGCCGGGGTGGTAACGGGCACCTGGACCCATCCGGTCGCCGCCTACACCTATAAGCTGTGGGACTCGGGCCGCCGCGCGGCGTATCGAGGCTGGAAGCGAGTGAGGGGTGAGACGCTCGCCCTGCTGGCTGGTGATTGACACCTAGACAGCTAGAGGGGCAGTTGGCGCGATTCGTCCCCTTCCCGTTCCTGCGCGTAATGTTGCCCGAAACGCCTTCCCGTGTCCCATGCAAGCTGCCCATGGCGGCTCGGCCATCGCCCAGGAGGACTTGGCCCAGAAGACTTGGCGAGGACGCCCGTGGCGCGATAAAACATAGGGTGTAGAGGGCCGAGAGGCAACTTGAATCGCACGACTGAGGAGTGCCATGACCACCGTCCATAGCCGTACATACGACAATGAAGTGGAGCGCGACGGGAACCGGGTGCTCGGTTTCTTCGGACTCCTGCTATCCAACATCGGCTCCTTCGGGATCCTCTTCTTCTGGCTTATTGGCGCGGTACACCTATGGTCGGGCAATGGTGGGCAGATCAACCTGTTAGGCCTCGATGGCTTTGCGCTCGTGCTCTTCTGGTCCTTTCCCGTCGTCGTGATGCTCAGCTTGGCGGCCTGGCTGCTCTACCTCGCGCGCCTCGACCTTCCTGCTCTCGGACTAGCCGCCGCGCCGATCGGCCTGGCCGTTCTCTACTACCTGTGGCTGGTTATCGCTCGCTCGGCCGAGCTGGCCTGATCGTCCACGGGGCCCGGCGGCCCCTCCGTGGTAGGCTACAACCGCTTACCAGACGTCATTCCAGGGAGGTAGCGTTGAAGCTCACCTATCTCGGACACTCTGCGGTCCTTGTCGAGACTGCCGACCACAAGTTGCTGATCGATCCGTATATCACGGGAAATCCGTTGGCGCCCGTCACGGCCGATGAGCTGTCGCCGGACTACGTGTTCATCACGCACGCCCACGGTGACCACGTCGGAGATGCCGAAGCGATCGCCAAGCGCACCGGCGCCACAATCGTGGCAACGGTGGAGATATGCCGGCAGTTGGCGGACATCGGCCTCAGGACACACGGAATGAACATCGGCGGCTGGTACCCCTTCCCCTTCGGCCGACTCAGGCTAACGCCGGCCTGGCATTCCAGCTCTTTCGACGATGGCCGCTACGGCGGTATGCCCACCGGAATCGTGCTCGAGGTGGAGGGGAAGCGTATCTACCACGCCGGAGACACCGGCTTATTCGGAGACATGCGCATCATCGGCGCGCTGGGGCTCGATCTGGCTTTCTTGCCTATCGGAGCGAACTTCACGATGGGGCCCGAGGAGGCAGTCGAAGCGGCGAAGCTGCTAAATGCTCGGCGCGTCGTGCCCATTCACTACAACACCTTCGAGATGATCAAGCAGGATCCGGTCGAGTTCCAGATAGCTGTTGCGGCGGCCAACGCCGGTGAGTGTTTGCCGCTGGAGCCGGGTGAAACGGTAGAGCTTTAGCTTGCCTTCTCGCGTCCCCCGCACCTCGTTCCAAGCGGATGCTGACCATGGCCAGTAGAGCGCCTACCCATGTTCCGCCCGGTTACTCGGTACTCGCCGAGCTTGGCTCGGGGCAAACCGCTCATGTCTTCCTCGCGCAGCACGACACCAGGGGCAAGGTAGCGCTTAAGCTCCCGCGCGAGGAGTTGGCTGCGCAACCGGTATTGAGGCGAATGTTCGAGAACGAGGTGCAGATAACCCTGGGCTTGCGCCATGCCAACGTAGTCGCCGGATACGAGGGCGCCCCTACCGGCAATGGCGCTTTCCTCGTCCTCGAATACTGTATTGGCGGCACACTGGACGACCTCCTGTTGAACGAGCAGAAAGTAGCGCTATCAAAGGCGCAACAGCTTATCGTGGACGTCTCGCGCGGGCTCGAGCACAGCCACGCCCGTCAGGTGCTGCACCGCGACGTGAAGCCGGCGAACGTCTTCCTTACCGGCGAAGGATCCGCCAAGCTCGGTGATTTTGGTACCGGGATGCATATCGGCGACGACAACTGGGAGCGCGTGGGCACCGCCTTTTATATGGCGCCGGAGATATTCGAGGGCAATGCGCCTACCGTGCAGAGTGACATCTACAGCCTGGGAATCCTGGCTTACGAAGTAATGGCCGGTGTCCGCCCATTCGTAGGCGGCTCGTACGAGGACCTCATGATGGCTCACCTCACGGCTTTTCCCAAGGCCCTGGCCCACCTGCGAGAGGACCTCTCTCGTGGTGCGGCAAAGGTTATCGGAACCGCCATGGCGCGAGACGCGACTCGCCGCTACCGGACCGTAAAGGAGTTCCGGCAGGCGTTCATGGAGGCAGCCGGGTTGGGTGAACCGCAGGCCCCCGCGCCGGAGTTAACCGGCCGTGCCAGTCGCAAGGCCAAACCCTCCAGCCCCGAAGGCGCCGACAACGAGCAAGGCGAAAAGCGCTCCTCGGGCGGTCTGTTTGGCTGGTTGAAACGCAAACGCGACATCTGACGCTCCCCTAGATTTCCGTGAGGCCGCCTCTTCGAGGTGGTGGTCGTGTCGAGTGCGAAACTCGACTCCCTGGAAGCGCGAGTGTATACTGAAACTCGGAATAGCTCCTAGAAACGCCTGTCCCAGCCCAACACTATGAGGTAGCCGATGAGCGAGAACAGATTGGAAATTCGTGACCTACACGCCCGGACTACGGGCGGAGACGAGATACTGCACGGCCTGGACCTGGCGGTACCCAGCGGCGAGGTTCATGCCCTGATGGGTCCCAACGGCTCCGGCAAGTCGACCCTGGCGAAGATAATCGCGGGTGATCCGAGCTACGAAGTGACATCGGGCGACATCATCGTCGACGGGGCGAGCATCCTGGAGATGGAACCCGACGAGCGGGCTCGGGCCGGGCTCTATCTGGCTTTCCAGTATCCGGTCGAGGTTCCCGGAGTGTCGATCGCCAACTTCCTGCGACTGGCGATCAACGCGCGTCGTGAAGAGGACGACGAGATTGGCGTAATGGAGTTCTACAACAAGCTCCAAGCCGCCGTGAAGACGCTCAACTGGGACGACTCGATCATCGAGCGCAACCTGCACGAAGGCTTCTCGGGCGGGGAGAAGAAGCGCTCCGAGATCCTCCAGCTGCTGGTGCTCGAGCCGCGCTACGCGATCCTCGACGAGACCGATTCGGGGCTCGATGTTGACGCGCTCAAGGTTGTGTCGCAAGGGGTCAACGCCGCGCGCGGCCCCGACTTCGGCGCCCTGGTGATCACCCACTACCAGCGCCTGCTCAATTACATCGTTCCAGACCGCGTTCACGTAATGGTTGCCGGCCGAATCGCCAAGTCCGGCGACAAGGAGCTGGCCATGGAACTCGACGTCAAGGGATACGACTGGGTGCGCGAACAGGTTGGAGCCTAGGTGATCGACTCCATCCGCGACCGCGCGCCGCTACGACCGAGAGGAGCAACGCATGGCTGATATGCCGCTTGAACACCCGGATGCCGGCAAGCTCGAGGGGATGCAGCACGAGAAGCAGTACGACTTCCAGCTGCCCGAAAAATACTTCTTCAAGTCCGAGAAGGGCTTGAACAAACGTGTGATCGAAAAGATCAGCTATTACAAGAACGAGCCCGAGTGGATGCTCAAGTTCCGCTTGCGCGCCTTCGACATCGCCGAGAAGAAGGGCCGGCCAAAGTGGGGCCCGGATCTCTCGACGCTCAACTTCGAGGAGATCTACTTCTATATCCGCCCTCAAGACCGCAAGGGCAGCAACGACTGGAACGACGTTCCCGAGGAGGTCCGCGAGACCTATAAGCGCCTCGGTATCCCCGAGGCCGAACAGAAGGCCTTGGCCGGCGTTGGTGCCCAGTACGAGTCGGAGATGGTCTACCACAGCCTCAAGGAGGAGTGGGAGAAGAAGGGCGTCATCTTCCTCGACAGCGACACCGGTCTGCAGGAGCACCCGGAACTCTTCAAGGAGTACTTCGCGACGGTCGTTCCGCCCGAGGACAACTACTTCGCGGCGATCAACTCGGCCGTATGGTCGGGCGGATCGTTCGTGTACGTGCCCGAAGGCGTACATGTGGAAGTGCCGCTACAGGCCTACTTCCTCATCAATGCTCAGAGCATGGGACAGTTCGAGCGCACTCTTATCATCGGCGCGCCCGGATCGAAGTTCCACTATATCGAGGGCTGTACCGCACCCACCTACAACTCCGACTCGTTCCACTCGGGTGTTATCGAGATCGTCTGCCAGGACAATTCGCAGGTGCGTTACTCGACCATCCAGAACTGGTCGCACAACGTCTATAACCTGGTAACGCAGCGCGCCGTTGTCCACGCCGGCGCTTCGATGGGCTGGTTGGACGGCAACCTTGGTTCGAAGACTACGATGAAGTATCCCAGCTGTTACCTGGTGGGCGAGGGCGCCCGGGGTGAGGTGCTTTCCATCGCCTTCGCCGGCAACAATCAGCATCAGGACGCCGGTGCCAAGATGATCCACGCCGCGCCGCGCACCACTTCCTCGATCGTGTCTAAGTCGATCTCCAAGGGCAGCGGACGGTCGAGTTACCGCGGTCTGGTGCAGATCCACCAGGGCGCCGAGAATGCCCGGTCGAACGTGGAGTGTGATGCGTTGCTCTTGGATGACACCGCCAAGACCGACACCTATCCGTATATCGAGATCAACGAGAAGACGGCCCATATAGGCCATGAGGCAACGGTCAGCAAGCTCAACGACGAGCAGGTGTTCTACCTGATGTCACGAGGACTGCCCCAGGCCGAGGCGATGGCGCTGATCGTGCGCGGCTTCCTGGAGCCGGTGGCCAAGGAGCTGCCGCTGGAGTACGCCGTCGAGCTCAACCGCCTCATCGAGCTGGAGATGGAAGGGAGCGTAGGTTAGGGGCCCGCGGGCAACCCGAATACCATGGCAACACTGCTCCAAAACAGTACCCACAAGACGACCGACAACGGGGCCCAGAAGACGGCCCTTTCGAGCGCGGCGCTCGAGGCTCTGATCGAACGTCACCAGGAGCCCGAATGGCTGGCACAGGAACGCCGTTCGGCCCTGAGAGCGTTCGACAGCACTCCGTTTCCCACTCGGCGCGACGAGCATTGGCGCTATACCGAGATCGAACGCTTCAGCCTCGACGGCCTCGAGCTGGCCGGCGAGCCGCGCGAGCGCGACGTGTCGGAGCGCATCCGCATGCGCATTACCGACTCCGACGCCGAGGGCATCCTGGTACACAACGGCGGCGAGGTGGTGCACCGCGATTCGAACCTGAGCGAGCAGGGGGTAATCTTTACCGACCTGCGCACCGCCCTGCTGGAGCACGAGGATCTCGTGCGCGCGCACCTCTACAGCGCCGTCAACGCCCAGCAGAGCAAGTTCACCGCGCTCAATTCGGCCTTCTGGGAGAACGGGACGTTCGTCTACGTACCTCGCGACGTCGAGGTCGCCCTGCCGCTCGGTGCATTCACCACCGCCGATCGCGGCGGACTGGCGAACGGTCGAACCCTCGTGGTTGTCGACCGCAACGCCAAGGTCACCTACATCGACGAGTACACCGGTGAGCCTATCGATGAGCGCCTGTTCTACAACGCCGCAACCGAGATCGTGTTAAAGGACGGCGCCAAGCTCCGTTACGTCTCGCTCCAGAACTGGAGCCGTGACGTAGTGCATGTCAACCGCCTGCGGGCGCACCTGGACCGCGATAGCCGGCTCGAGAGCCTGAGCGTGAGCCTGGGTGCCTCGGCCGCGCGAGCCGAGGTCGAGAGTCGACTGGAAGGCCCTGGTGCCGACAGCGAGATGCTGGGGCTCTACTTCGCCGATAAGGGGCAGCACTACAACCAGTACACCCTGCAGCACCATGCGACGGATCACGCCCGTTCCGACCTGCTGTTCAAGGGCGCCTTGCGCGACGCCTCCACCGCCGTCTACTCGGGGGTCATCCGGGTCGACGTGGATGCCCAGAAGACCGATGCCTATCAGACCAACCGCAACCTCCTGCTCGACAGCGATTCCGAAGCGGTATCGATCCCGCAATTGGAGATTGGCGCCAACGACGTGCGCTGCTCGCACGGCTCCACCACCGGGCCGGTGCCCGAGGACCAGCGGTTTTATCTGATGAGCCGCGGATTACCGCCGGAGCTAGCGGAGCACGTGTTGGTAACCGGCTTCCTCTACGAAGTCATGAGCCGCGTGACGCTACCCAAGGTAGCGGAGTACGTCGAGCGCATAGTTCAGGCGAAGCTGGGCGTTCCCGGGGTCAAGGAAAAGCTCTGACCCCGGTGTACCGCCCCCAACGGTCCCGGACCGCGAAGCGAAGCAGCCGATGACCGAGACTCGTGTCGAGGTAGGTCCGGCGGAGAGCTTTCCGGAGGGAAGTATCACGGCGGTAACCGTCGGGGGCGAGAAACTTGTTGTGGTGCGTCAGGAGGGCGAGTTCTTCGCCGTGGTAGACCGCTGCACCCACGCCAACTTTCCACTTCACGACGGCGAATTGCTGGATGGGAAGATCAAGTGCGAGCACCACGGCGCCACCTTCGACCTGCGCACCGGTAAGCCCACGCTGCCGGCGGTAAAGAAGCTGAGGCTATTCGACACAGCCGTCGAGGACGGCCGGCTGTTCGCGGTACTGCAGGAGGTGTAACGCCAGGCACGGGAAGCCGATTTGTTATTAAGCGCGCTCCGCCTCCGCTGCCACGAATATCTCGCGGCGAAGCAAGGGGCGCGTTTCCTGTTCCCGTTATCGAGGAGGTTCATCTCACCTTGCATTACCTCACGGTGATTGGGGCCAATATCGTTACGGTGGTACAGGATCAAACCTCGCCTTGGGCCGCTAAGCAGCCGCCGGAGGCGAAACTCACGTGGGGGTGACATGAAACGACTATCAGCATTACTAACCGTTTTTCTGCTGCTGGGGGCAGCAGGGGCTCAACAGACGCCGGGGCTGGCCGATGTGCCGGACGACCACTGGGCGGCGGATGCGGTCGAACGCATCGCCGACCTGGGAATCGTTCAAGGCTTTCCCGACGGCACGTTTCGCGGCAATGAGCCGTTCACGCGCTACCAGGCCGCCCTGGTCGTCGACCGGCTGCTGAGGGTGCTCGAGGACAATCGCGCCGCGGCACAGGCGCTTGGACAAGAAGACATGGCGGCACTCCAAGACGCAGTCGACGAGCTGAGGATGCAGTTCGGCGACCTCGGGGAGCGGCTAACGACACTCGAGCAGGACATGAACCAGCCCATGGTTCAGTCCTCCGAGGTCGAACAGCTACGTGCCCAGGTCGAGGCACTCAACGCCGAGCTGGAAGATCTTCGGAGCCAGTTCGCGGAGGGCGGACAACAGGGGCCTCAGGGACCGGCGGGTCCGCCTGGACCACAAGGGCCGCAGGGTGAGCCTGGCCCCGAAGGACCTCAGGGTCCGCCCGGACCCGAAGGCCCCGGCGGACCGCCAGGACCAGCAGGACCGGAGGGCCCGGCCGGCGATGTCGGACCGGCAGGACCTGCCGCCGAACTAGATCGAGACGAACCTATCGTGGACGTCGACGAACCGCTCGCACAGCCCGAACCACTTCGCCCGCCCGGTGAGCCCGGCAACTTCTACCTTGGTGTTGGCGCTTTGAGTGAGTTAAACGACCGCGTACCAGCCCGCTTCGTGTTTGGTATCGACCATCTGCTCGGGCCGTTCGGTCTCCGCGGCACGATCGACTACGGCCGCCAGAGCCCCATCGATCAGGGCACCTTGGCTGCTGCAGGTCACCTCACCTACCGAATCGGAATGGGTCAGCGGCTGGGTACTTACCTGGGCGCCGGGGGTGGCTATCAGATAAATCTGATGAACGCCCCGCAGGCGAATGACGGCCCCTTCGTGGGTGGACTGCTGGGCGTCGAGTACTCGTTCAACCCCTCCTTGGCACTCTTCGCGGAGGGCATGGCCGACTACTACTTCAACACTCCGCCCAACGCGCTCGAGTACCAGTACGACCAGTTCTATCCGACCGTGGCGGTCGGCGTGAACCTGCGCTTCTAGCACTCGTCAACAGTGAGCAGTGGGGCGGGCCCGAGCAATCTGGCCCGCCCTTCCTGGTCCATGCCGGGGATCGTTACGAGGTCCCGCCACTTATCAAGCGCTTCACACGGGAAAAACTGGACCAGCGTCCGATGGAGGCTACCTCCGCCCGGGAACGGCAAAGCGATTTCTCCGTCGCTCAGCCGGTCGCCTAGCGGGTGTCCCATTCTGCTTCGGGCTGCCGGCGGACGGCTGCCGCGAGCTACTTCCCATCGTCGGAAAGCAGTATGGTCACCCGTGACTGGATGTGACTGGGCGCTGCACCTTCGCTGGTTTTGAAGGTGACGCCCACCCGGCCCGGCTCGAGCCCCAGCATGCTGCCCACCCGCCGCTCGATCGCTTCGCGCCGGTCGCTCAGTTTGGGCTCGTCGAGGGTGACCACGGCGGCGACATTATGGAAAGTGACTTTTCCCGCCACCCGCCGCACACGCTGCAGCACCTCAAGCACTATCTCCCGGCCCGGCATGTCACGGTAGCGCTCATCCCCGGGCGGGAAGAGGCGGCCGATGTCGCCCAGAGCGAAAGCCGAGAGGAGCGCATCGGCGAGCGCGTGCAGCAGCACGTCCCCGTCGGAGTGCGCCTCGCTTCCCAGCTTGCTGTCTTCGACCCTCACGCCGCCGACCATCAGCGGCCTGCCGGGCACCAGCCGGTGACAATCCTCGCCGTAACCGATCCTGGTGTTGACGTTCACGCCCCAGTGTAAGCGACCGTATCTAGCCTAAGCGAGCGCCAGGCGGAGGAGCCGACCGATGGGGAAGGCCCACCGTGCCAGAATAATCGTTATGTCTCGTACCGGCGGCCTGCTCGTGCTGGTGTTCATCACCCTGGTATGGGGCACGACCTTCGTCGTCATCAAGGACGCGCTCGACACCATTTCGGTTCCGCTGCTGCTGGCGGTTCGTTTTAGCCTGGCGGCGCTGCTCCTGGGTTGGGTGCGGGTCGAGCGCAGGGCCCTGGGACCGGCGATGGTCCTAGGTGTACTCGGCTTCGCCGGGTTCGCAACACAAACCATTGGTCTGGACCTTACCTCGGCCTCGAAGGCCGCCTTTCTCACCGGCCTGTCGGTGATCTTCACGCCCCTGGTCAGTTCGATCTGGTTGGGAAACAGGATCGCTCCCCGCGCCTACCTGGCAGCGGCGGTGGCTCTCGCAGGGCTGTCGCTGATGAGCCTAACCGGCGCGGGCGAGCTGTCGGCCGGGGACCTATGGCTTCTGGGAACCGCATTTTCCTATGCCCTCTACATCGTCTACCTCGGGCAGGTCGCCGGCAACATGCCGGTGCTCTCGCTGGCGGGCGCGCAGCATTGGCCCATGGCGCTGCTCGCCTGGCTGTGGGCGCTACCGGAGGCCGGTCAGTTGGCGGAGGTGCCGGCAGGCACTTACGTCGCCATCGCCTATCTGGCTCTGGTAGCTACCGTGTTGGTGGCCGTACTGCAGATATATGCCCAACGGGTCGTTCCGGCCCACGTAGCGGCGCTCATCTTCCTGCTCGAGCCGGTTTTCGCCTCGGTTTTCGCTTTCTTCCTGCTAGGCGAGAGGTTGGGGGCGCTGGGCTGGGTCGGCGGCATACTGGTCATCGTCGCCATGATGATCAGCGAACTGCCACGCCGCCGCCCCCGGCGACTGCGATCGAGCGCGGATCAAACTTAGGGTGGCAGCAGGGCATCACCGGCACGTTTCAAGAACGAACCGCGCAGTGGCGGAAAATCCCCCATCAACTGGTGGAATATCCACCAGCATTTGGTGGAAAATCGTCCACGTGACCCTTCCATCTGATACCATCGCCTGAATGTTTCCGCGACACCAGTACGCGAAATTGCTCGAGGCCTTGAACGACACGCCTGTCGTTCTTCTCACAGGGGCTCGTCAGGTTGGCAAGAGTACCTTGGCACATCGGGCGGCCAATGAACTAGCGGCCGACTATTTCACTCTGGATGATGCGACGACATTGTCTGCGGCCAGTACCGACCCGACTCAATTCATCCGAAATCTTCCACGGCCCGTAGTGATAGATGAAATACAGCGATCCCCGGAGTTGCTACTTGCCATCAAGGCGGACGTGGATCGGAATCGGCGAGCAGGTACCTTTCTACTTACCGGTTCGGCAAACGTCCTGATGCTTCCCAGGGTCGCGGACAGTCTTGCCGGTCGGATGGAGGTTCTGCAACTCTGGCCACTTTCACAAGGAGAGCTTCATGGAGTGCGGGAGGACTTCCCAGCCGCCATATTCGCGAGCGATCACCGCTTCCAACCCAGTTCCCTCACGGAGGACGAGCTGGTAGGACGATTGCTTGCCGGGGGCTATCCTGAAGCAGCCCAAAGGAACCGACTGCCACGTCGACAAGCCTGGTTCGATTCATACATAACGACGATATTGCAGCGAGACGTACAGGATTTGGCCGATATCGCAGGGCTAAACGAGTTGCCCCGGCTACTTCAGCTTTTGGCAGCCCGGACGTCGAATCTGTTCAACTACAGCTCCACTGCACGCGAGATCGGCTTCCCGCAATCGACACTGCGACGCTACCTGTCACTACTACAGGCAACATATCTGGTACAGCTGCAACCGGCTTGGACTTCGAATTTCGTCAAGCGAATAGTAAGGTCTCCCAAGATTCTGCTAAACGATACGGCACTCTCCGCGAGTCTCTTGGATCTCGACCCGAGACGATTGGGTGGGGAGCGAAAGCTACTGGGTCAATTGCTGGAGAGCTTTGTTGTGACCGAGCTCTACAAGCAACTTGGTTGGAGCACGGAGAGAGCTCGCATGTATCACTTTCGCTCCTACTCGGGCGCCGAGGTCGACGTGGTGCTGGAGCACGCCGACGGCAGGTTAGCAGGGATTGAGGTCAAGGCAGCCTCATCGGTGAGGAGCAAGGATTTCCGGGGCATGGAGGCGCTCATCGAAGAGGTCGGCGAGCGATTTGAAAGGGGAATCGTGCTCTACTTGGGCGATACCGTAGTGCCATTTAGCGACAGGCTCCTTGCGCTTCCCCTGCCCAATCTCTGGTCGGCTCAGTAGTTAAGCTCAAGCCCCCAAGCGCACCGGCATTCCTAGAGGTCATACAATTGCTCAGCACGAATGGATTCGAATAGGCCCTGGGAGGAAACCATGTTCACCACAGAATTCCTACTGACATCGCTCGTGGTGGTACTCATCCCTGGTACCGGAGTGATCTACACGGTTTCAACCGGAGTCTTCCACGGCTGGCGGGCGAGCATCGCAGCGGCTTTGGGGTGCACCGCGGGGATTGTTCCGCATCTTCTGGCCAGCACGCTCGGGCTGTCCTTCATCCTCCACCTGAGCGCGGTGACCTTCCAAGCAATCAAGTTGTTGGGCGCCGTCTATCTGCTCTATCTCGCCTGGGCGATGTGGCGCGATAGCGGCCCGCTTCGATTCGATTCGGCCGCCCCCCGCCACAACCCGTGGCGGACTGCCGGGCGGGCGGTCCTGCTCAACCTCCTGAATCCGAAGCTGACGATCTTCTTCTTTGCTTTCCTGCCGCTCTTCATTTCCCCGGGCTCCGCTTCGGCGATACCCGCCCTGCTGTCGTTGAGCGCAGTGTTCATGCTGATAACCCTGATCGTTTTCATCCTCTACGGTTTGCTGGCAAGCAGCGTGAGGAAGCATCTGGTTGGTTCGCCCAAGCTCATGGTCTGGCTTAGGCGGTCATTTGCCGCCACTTTCGCGGCCTTCGGGATTCGAGTTGCGCTAGCTGACCGATGAGGCCTCGCCACGTGCTCCTCTCTGGCGTCGCCGATATATTCCAGTCGGTAAAGTAGTTTAATGGCCCTCAAAAAGTCCCAACTCTACAGTTCCCTTTGGCAGAGCTGCGATGAACTTCGCGGCGGCATGGACGCGTCGCAGTACAAGGACTACGTCCTCACGCTGCTGTTCATGAAGTATGTGTCTGACAAGTACGCCGGCAAGCCGGACGCCCTCATCGAAGTACCCGAAGGCGGCAGCTTCGCTGACATGGTGAAACTCGCTACACTGGCACTCTAATGACAGACATCATCATCTTCGAGGACGAAACTCAGCCGGTCGAGGTCCGGCTGGAGGGCGAGACCGTTTGGCTCAGCTTGCAGCAGGTGGCGGATCTCTTTGGGCGGGACAAGTCGGTGATTTCGAGGCACTTGAAGAACATCTTCGAGAGCAACGAGTTGCATCGCGATTCAGTTGTTGCAAAAAGTGCAACAACTGCCGCCGACGGCAAGGTCTACCAGGTCGAGTACTTCAACCTGGATGCGATCATCTCGGTAGGCTATCGGGTCAACTCCGGCCGGGCCACCCGCTTCCGCCAGTGGGCCACGCGCGTCCTCCGTGAGCATCTGACCCAGGGCTTTAGCCTCAACGAACACCGGCTCACTCGCACCGGGCTGGCCGAGCTGGAACAGGCCGTCGACGTACTCGGCAAGACCCTGGTGAGCCAGCATCTCGTGTCCGATGTCGGCCGAGAGGTCGTGGGCCTGATACTCGGCTACGCCAGAACCTGGCGTTTGATACTCGATTACGACGAAAACAGGTTGGGAGTGCCCGCCACAGCGCAGCCTGCGCGCGGCATCCTGCAACTCGAAGAGGCACGCCGGGCGCTGGACGCGCTGGCCGCGGAACTCAGTAGCCGGGGCGAGGCAAGTGACCTGTTCGCTCGCGATCGCGGCGATGGGCTTGCAGCTATCCTCGGCAACATAGAGCAGACGATGTTCGGTGATCCGCTCTACAAGACGCGCGAGGAGCGAGCCGCCCATCTGCTCTACTTCGTCATCAAAAACCATCCGTTCTCGGACGGCAACAAGCGCTCCGCTGCCTTCCTGTTCCTCCTGTACCTGCGCCAGGAGGGCGTACGCCTGACCCTGGACGAGAGCGCGCTGACTGCGCTCACGCTGCTGATAGCCGAGAGCGATCCGGCGGCCAAGGATCTGATGGTGCGGCTGGTTATGCACTTGCTGGCGCGGGGCGGCGATTCCGAGTAATCGTTCACGAGATGGTCCACCTGCTTGAACGCCGTCATGGAGAGCGGTTCCAGGCATTGATGGAGTCGGCGATGCCTTCGTGGCGACTCCATCGCGACGAACTCAACAGCGGCCCGCTGGCGCACGAGAACTGGAACTGGCGACTGACCTAGTGCGCCTTCATCAGCTGCTCGATCACCCCGCGGTCCTCGAGTGTCGATGTGTCGCCGCTCTCCTCTTCACCGGCGGCGATGCTGCGCAGAAGCCTGCGCATGATCTTGCCGCTGCGGGTCTTGGGCAGGGCGTCGGCGAAGCGTATTTCGTCGGGTCGGGCGATGGAGCCGATCTCACGAGCGACATGCTGTCGCAGCTCGTTGGCAAGCTCCGGGGAGCCCTTCAGGCTGCCTTCGAGTGTCACGAACGCGACGATCCCCTGCCCCTTGATCTCGTCGGGCCGGCCCACCACGGCGGCTTCGGCGACCGCGCGGTGAGAAACCAGTGCCGACTCGACTTCCATCGTCCCCAGCCGGTGACCCGAGACGTTCACCACGTCGTCGACCCGGCCCATTATCCAGAAGTAGCCGTCACTGTCGCGGCGCGCGCCGTCGCCGGCGAAGTAGGCGTGAGGCACGTCGGTCCAATACTGCTGCTTGTATCGTTCGTCGTCGCCGTAGACAGTTCGCAGCATGCTGGGCCAGGGGCGCTTCATCACCAGGTAGCCGCCTTCGTCGACTCCCCGCTCGTTTCCTTGCGAGTCGACGATCGCGGGCTCGACACCGAAGAAGGGCACCCCGGCGGACCCTGGCTTCGCATCATGCACGCCGGGAAGGGTTGTGATCATGATTCCGCCGGTCTCGGTTTGCCACCAGGTATCGACGATGGGGCAACGATCGCCGCCGATGACCCGGCGGTACCACATCCACGCCTCGGGGTTGATCGGCTCGCCAACGGTGCCCAGCAGCCGCAGCGATGACATGTCGTGCTGGGCCGGGTGCTCCTCGCCCAGCTTGATGAAGGCGCGAATGGCGGTGGGCGCCGTGTAGAAAACAGTCACGCCGTAACGCTCGATGAGCTCCCAGAAGCGGTCGGGGGCGGGATAGGTTGGAGCACCTTCGTACATCACCTGCGTCGCGCCGTTGCTCATGGGGCCATACACGACGTAGGAGTGGCCGGTCACCCAGCCGACGTCGGCAGTACACCAGAAGATGTCGTTTTCCTGAAGGTCGAAGACGTACTTGCTGGTGAGATAGACGCTCGTTTGGTAGCCACCGGTCGTGTGCAACACGCCCTTTGGTTTGCCGGTGGAGCCGGAGGTGTAAAGGATATAGAGGGGGTGTTCGGCATCGACCGGTTCGGCCGGACACTCGTCAGAAGCACCCTCGATCAGCTCGTGATACCAGAAGTCGCGTCCCGGTTGCATCGCGATCTCGTTTTCGGCGCGACGTACCACGAGTACCGACTCGACACTGGGGCAGCTTTCCAGCGCCTCGTCCACGGCCGGCTTGAGGGGGAGGACGTTGCCGCGACGAAAGCCGCCATCGGCGGTGATCACCGCCTTGGCCCGGGCGTCTCCGATCCGGTCGGCCAGCGCGGTGGAGCTGAAGCCGCCGAAAACGACGGAATGAGTAGCGCCGATGCGGGCACAGGCCAGCATGGCGGCGGCGGCCTCGGGGATCATCGGCATGTAGATGGCGACGCGGTCCCCTTTGCCGATCCCTTTTGACTTGAGGACGTTGGCGAGCTTCGAGACCTCTCGGAGCATCTCTCCGTAGGTGATGGTTCGCTTGTCGCCCGGCTCGCCCTCCCAGTAGAAAGCGACCTTGTCGGCGCGTCCCTGCGCTACCTGATGGTCGAGGCAGTTGTACGAGAGGTTGGTGGTGCCGCCGGAGAACCACTCGACGAACGGCTCGTTCCACTCGCGCACCGAGTCCCAGCGGCTGAACCAGTGCAACTCGCCGGCGACATCGCTCCAAAATCCTTCCGGGTCATCGAGCGAGCGACGGTAGAGGCGCTCGTACTCCTCGGCGCTGCTCAAGAGCGCCGCCCGCCGGAAATCTTCGGGCGGAGCGAAGCGCCGCTCCTCGTGAAGTACCGATTCGATGTGCTCCGCTGCGTTCTTCTTCGTCACGATTTTCTCCGACACTGGTGCTCCTGGAAGGGCGAGACGCTAGGGGACTACTCTGCCGAATGGCTCGAGCATAGCGCATGCTACCTATCTGATTCGCGACCTGGCCCGCCACATGTTGCGGCGTGGTATGCGCCACCAGTCGGCCGTGAAGACCACGAACACCGTCACTACCTCGAGGCGGCCGGCGTACATCTGGAAAATGAGCACGGCCCGGCTCACCGGGTGCAATTCGGCGAAATTGAGCATGGGACCTACGGCCTCCAAGCCGGGTCCGATATTGCCGATAGCAGCGATGCTGGCGGTAAAAGCCGTCACGAAATCGCTGCCAAAAGCAACCAGGATGGCGGTACCCAGGCCGAAGAGCAGCACGTAGAGCGTTATGAAGGCCGCCACCGCGCGCAGCACTTCCTCGGGCACCGGCTTTCTACCCAGTCGCACCGGCAAGACCGCTCGCGGATGGAGAGCGCGCTGCACCTCGCGGCCGGTGTGGCGCAGCAGGATCAGCCAGCGGACCACCTTTACGCCGCCAGCAGCACTTCCGGCGCTGCCGCCGATGAACATCAGCATGAGCAGCACCATCTGCGGCTTCTCGGACCACAGGCCGAAGTCGGTCGATGCGAAACCGGTGGTGGTGAGTATCGAGAGGGTTTGGAAGATGGCGTGGCGTATGGCATCGATGGGCTCGAACCGCTCGAGGAGGAAGAGGGTGAGAACGGCGGCCGCCACGACCGTGATAACGGCGTACGCACGGAACTCGGTGTCCCGCACCAGGAGGTGCGGCCGACCGGTTATCACCCGGTACTGGAGTGCGAAGTTCACACCCGAGAGGAACATGAAGCCGATAGCCACCCAGTCGATCGCCGCGCCGGGGGAGCCCTCGAAGGAGAGGGGGTTAGGGCTAAATCCACCGGCCGAGACAGTTGAAAAAGCGTGAGCCACGGATTCGTAGGGAGTCATCCCGGCCAGTTGATAAGAGAGGCCACAGGCCAGTGTGAGGCCGCCGTAGACGACCAGTAGAGTGTTGGCGGTGTTCCGCAGCCGTGGAGTGAGGCGCTCTTCGGTAGGTCCGGGCGCCTCGGTGAAAAAGAGCTGGCGACCGGCGATGGCGAGCTGCGGGAAAACCGAGATGAAGATGACGATGATGCCGATGCCGCCCACCCATTGGCTAAAGGCACGCCACATGAACATGGTGGGGGGAAAGCCGGCGAAGTCGCGCAGCACAGTGGCGCCGGTGGTCGTGAAGCCGCTCATCGACTCGAAGAGGGCGTCGAGGGGCGAGAAGAACCCCGAATGCAGGAACGGTATCGATCCCACGATGGGAATCACAAGCCAAAGCAACAGCACCGCCAGCAAGGCCTCGCGTCTGGCCGGTTCGCTCGCGGCCGTCCCGAAACGACGCAGCGGCAAGCCGAGCGCAGCGGCAACCACCGCGGTCATCAGAAAGCCGGCCCAAGGATCACGTTCTATGGCGGCGTAAGCCGTGAACAGTAACGCGACACTCGAGAGGGCGATTAGGCCCGAGCCGACGACAAAGGGGGCAAAGCGACCTCGCATGTGCTAGGGCCTCAGGCGGCCGGAACCCGCTTGTGGCCCATCCAGTTCTCGACGGCCTCGATATTGTCGGGGGTAGTGACGATGAACAGATGGTCACCGCTGCGAATGACGGTATCGCCGTGTGGGATGATCACCTGGCCGTCCCGCCGTAGGGCGCCGATGAGCGAGCGGGTGGGTGCGCCAAGGTCGCTAAGTCGTCCGCTCCTGGCGTCGTCCGGGTATACGACCTCCATGACCTCGGCGCGATCCTCGATTGACGCGAGGTGATCTACGTCGTCGATGTGCAGCCAGTTGAGAACCTCCTGCACCGCGGCGCTACGGGGTGTTAGGGGAACGTCGATTCCCACTCGCTCGAATAGGCGTCGGTTCTTTGCCCGTCCCACCCGGGTTATCACCTTCGGTACTCCCAGCTGTTTCGTCAGCAGCGACACCAGCAAGTTCTTGCCGTCGTCGTCGGTTACTGCGACGACGACGTCGGCGTCCTCGATTCGCTCCTGCTCCAGGAGTTCCAAATCCGAGCCGTCCCCCTTGAGAACCATTACTCCGGGCAGCCAGTAGGCAAGTTTCTCGCAGCGCGCTTCGTCCTTCTCGATGACCGTGATGTGGGCGCGCTCCTCCTGGAGCTGCTGCGCCACCATGAATCCTACGTTTCCGCCGCCGACGATAACCACCGAAATGCGTCGTTTTCGCCGCGCAAACTTCGCTTCGAGGTGCCGCATGCTGTCGGAAGACCCCATGAAGACGGCCTTGTCGCCAGGGCACAGCACGGTATTGCCCGACGGCACTATGAACGATTCGCCCCGGATCGAGCCCACAACCAGCACGCTAGTCGGAAGATCGGCCCCGCTGAGGGGACGGCCCACGAACGGATCGCCATCTTCGATGCGGTACTCGAGCAACTTGATGAGCCCGCCGGCGAATACCGCGCTGTCGACCGCTCGAGGTACGCGGACGATGTCCACGATCTGATTGGCAAGCGTGCGCTGCGGCCACAGTACCCGGTCGATAGCCAACGCCACCGACTCGACCGCGTTTTGACCCTTGAAGGCGTCGATATAGCGTTGCCGCGTCACGAACGCCAGCGTCTTCTTCGCGCCCAGCCCTTTGCCGGCTAGGCAGGCCAGAACGTTGACGTCGTCGTTGTCGGTACAGGCGATGAACGCATCGGCCCGCTCCACGCCGGCGCCACGAAGATCTTCGGGGTCGGTGCCGTTACCGCGCACGAACTGCACGTCCATGGTCTCGAAGCCGGAAGCACGCTCTTCGTCCGCTTCGATGACGGTGACGTTGTGATCCCGGTCGAGGGTCTCGGCAATTCGCGAGCCGATCTCGCCTCCGCCAACGACGAACACGTTCATGGCGCAAGCATACCGGTAGGGCCGCTCCCAGAGTGGTCGGTCAACTCTTGGTCGGTCAACTCGTGGTTGGTCAACGCCTGATTGTTCAGCGCGTGGTTTCTCAACGCGTCGAGAGCCGCGCCACTACTGCTGCTGTTATCCAGATGCCCAATAGTGGCAGCAATAGATGACCGTAGCGAACATAAAGGGTGAACTCATCGAGCATTGCGAATCCGGCGCTCATCACTTCAGGGACGCCTCTTTCGAGCTGCTCGACAGTGTTGCCGAGCGGGTCGACTACGCCGGTGATTCCGTCGTTGCCTGCTCGAAGCAGGTAGCGGCGCGTCTCGATCGCCCTCATGCGACCCATCGCATAGTGCTGCTGGGCTCCGTCGCCCCGGGAAAACCAGGCATCGTTGGTGATGTTCACCAGGAGCTGCGCACCCGACCGGACCATTTCTCGCTGTACCTGTGGGAATACCGATTCGTAGCAGATGTAGGCGGCTACCGATCCGAACGGCGTTGCTAACGGCTCGAGCCCGTCCCCCTGGCTGGTGCTCGCAACCGGCGCCATGCGGAACAGGCCGAAGACCGCCCGGTAGAGAGGCGCGGCCGCGTCGGCGAAAGGGAAGCGCTCCCCGAACGGGACCAGGTAGTGCTTGTCGTAGCGGTCGAGAAGCCGGCCGTCCTCGATAGTGTATGCACTGTTGAACGATGAGCCGTCGATGTTCGCCCTGGCGCCCACAAGGAATACGGCTCCAGGCACGCTCTCCTGGACCTGTTCCAGTGATTGCCGTCCACTTTCCCCAACGAGGCCGCCGAGCACGGCGCCCTCGGGCCAAATCACCAAGTCGGGTGGAGAGGGGAGTTCCTGCGCCACTTGCCGACTCAAGTTAGCCTGAATCTCCACCTCGCCGGCCGCTCCCGTCAGTCTTCCGAACGGGTCAATATTCCCCTGCACCAGCAGCGCGGTGAGGTTTGGCGCTGGCAGTTGCCGAGCCAGCTTGACGCTGCCGCCCCACCAGCCGAGCGTGAGCAGGGCAAGCGCAGCGAGCGGCGCTAGCAGTAGGGCGCCCAGGGAGGATCGGCCGCCCCTGAAGGCCGTTCGTCGCGTCGCCGCCGGGGCCGCTGCGAACGGGGCCGGAGCTCGCGAGACCGGAACGAATGGAGCTGCCAGAAGTGCGGTGACGGTAGTGGTTAGGAGCCCCAAACCCCATACCCCAAAGATATCCGCCAGCTGGCCGACGGGCGTGTCGAGCCAGGCGTAACCCAAGGTGCCCCAGGGAAAAGCGAAGTAGCCCTGGGTTCGCGCCCACTCCATGAGGATCCATAGCGGAGGGAGAAGCGCCAGGGTGAGTAGGCCGCCGCCGCCGATCAACCGCGCGGCCAGCGTCACCAGGCCCCAAAAAGAGGCGAGCACCAGCAGCAACGGCGGGTAGAGCAGCCAGAAGAATGAGCCGAAGAAGTCGGGGCTGGCGAAGGAGGCGGGCAACCACAGCACGTAAAGGGTAAAGAAGGTAAGGCCAAACGCAAACCCAACCCAAAACGCCCCACGTGGTCGCTCGCTCCGGGCGGTATAGGCAAACAGCGGAACCAGCGCCAGGAGCAGTGGCCAGATCCCGGTGGGCGGGAGCGCCGCCGAAAGCAGGGCCCCGGCCGCGGCAGAGACCAGGACGGGGGCGATCCTCACCCTTTGCTCGCCTCGGGAGCGTCCCCCTCGAAGCTCTTTGCCTCGTTGGAAGTCGCCTGCGGGTTAAGCAGAGAGGCCAACAGCGCCACTCGCTCGAGCGTCTCTTGCAGCCGAATGTGCTCATTGCGCGCATGCGAGGCGGCTCCCGACGAGCCGAGCCCGTCAAGCGTGGGGAGCCCGATCGCCGAGGTGAAGTTTCCGTCGGAACCACCGCCGACGATCGCACCCTCTAGGGAAAGCCCCAGCTCGAGCAGCCTCTCCTGCGCCTCACTCCACAGCTGCGCGTTACCGGCGGTAGGCTCGAGGGGCGGCCGGTTGAGTCCGCCTTCGACGTTCACCTGTACTCGGGAATCGCGTGGCCGATAGGTTCGAATAGCGGCGTCGACCCGTTCCGCTTCCCCGGCACGCAGCACCCGTACGTCGAGGCGCGCCTGCGCCTCCTCGGCAATTACGTTGACTACCGTTCCGCCCGAAGCGACGGTGAGATTCACGGTCGTTTGAGCCTCCTGATTGGCGAGTTCCTCGGCGAAGAGAAGGAAGTGGGCGAGTTCGCGAAGAGCGCTCGCGCCCTGTTCGGGGTTGTTCCCGGAATGAGCGCTGCGGCCCCGGAAGGTAACGCGATAAGCACCCACACCCTTGCGGCCGATCTTGATCGCGCCGTCATCCCGGCTGGTTTCCAGTACCAGCACCCGGTCGTGTGCGCGAGCCAACGACTCGATGAGTTCGCGGGAGTGGTGGCTTCCCGACTCCTCGTCGGAAGTGATCAGCAGCGTTACGTCACCCGCCGGCCCCATCCCGGCCTGCTGCAAGAGCTTGAGCGCGTGGATGGCCGCTGCGATTCCGCCCTTCATGTCGCAGGTTCCCGGCCCGTAGACCAGGTTGCCGTCGCGGCGCCAGGACATCCGTTGCTCGGTGCCAACGGGCCACACCGTGTCGTAGTGGGTGAGAAGGAGCGTCTTTGGCCCCGCACCACCGGCGATTCGCGCCTCGAGAATGTCGCCGGCGGCGCTTCGCGAATGGCGGGAGACGTCCCAACCGTCGCTGGCCAGCAACTCGGCCATGTGGTCGGCGAGCGCGTCGCAGGCAAGCTTGTCTTCGGTTGGGGTTTCGAACCGAACGAGCGCTTCGAGGGTTGCGAGGTACGCGGTTTCCTGGGCGTACGCGAGTTTCAACATGCGGCCATGCTAACCGGGCAAGGCGCTTCGTCCAGTCGCCATTACTGCAGCGGTCAGCATCACCAGGCAATCATTACTGCTCGGTCTCGGCGAGCGCCGCGTGGCGCGCCTTGGCTTGCTCGACACTGCGGCGCCACAGCTCCTCCGCCAAGCGGCGAACGATCGGTTCCCGGGTAGTGCGGGCATAGGAGTAACCACGCCTCAGGTCACCCAAGGCGGCGTCGCGATCGTTGTCCCCGGCGATCTGGTAGCGTGAGAGGTAGACCTGGGCGAGGAGTACGTCCCGCATCCGCTGTGGCTTTACCGCATGAAGGTCCCTGAGGGCCTGTTCGAAAGCGACCATGGCTCCCGTGACGTCGCCGCGGTCGGCGAGAGCCTTGCCCTTCTTGTAGTGCCTGGCGGCTTCGTAAAGTAGTTCGCGCATCGCTTGCGGGAGTATATCGTGCGCGCCCAACCGTTTTCGGATTCAGGGCGAAAAGGGACGCTCCAGCCCCGAGCGGGCCACCTCGAGCGCCTCTGCCGGCGCGTAGTCGAGAGCGAGCACTCCCCGGTAGGCCCTCAGCGCGTCATCGCGCCGAGACCCGAGGTCGCGAAGCTGCCCCAGGCGGGCCAGCAGGTAACCAGGTAGGAAGTAGGGGAAGCTGAAGTCGCCGTGGCTAGCCCTTTCGAGCAGCTCGAGCGCCTCAAACCCGTGTCCCGAGGCAAGAAGCAGATTCGCCTCGTGATAGCGGGCTTCGGCGCCGTCGAGCTCCCGTAATTGCTCTAGGAGCCGGGTCGGTTCGGGAGTGTCGACCCTAAAGGAGTAGTCGAGTAGCGAACGCTCGCGGGCTTCCGGTGTCACAGCAACGGGCGAAGGGGTCACCGGAGTTGCACCAGCATCCTCGAGCGCTTGCGTCAGATAGGGCAGATGGTCCACCGGAGCCAGCAGCGCCAGCCGCTCGATCGCCGGCTCAACGTCCCGCTTTGCACGGCGCACTGTGCCCGGCACAGCGCCCTGCCCAGCGCCCTGCCCAACATCCGGCCCGTCGCCCTGCCCGGCAGCCGGCGCGGAAGCCAAATCGACGGCGCGCCCGGCGGCCACCTTCATCCGCTCATGAAGCCATTCCGAAGCCGGCCCATCCTCGAAGGTCGCCTCACGAGCCTGCTGATAGTGAGCGAGGGCGGGCAGAAGCGACCCGGTAATGCGCTGGATGGTGAGAGGCTCCTCCAGCAGGGCCGATACCGGTCCAAGAAGCGCGTCTACCTCGGCCAGCTTCTGCCGTAACTCGGGATAAGGCTGCAGGTAGCGGCGGAAGTCCTCCTGAGCGCCCGGCTCGCCACTCGCCTCCCCGATCAGGTGCAGGGGCAGGCCCATGCGGCGCGTCCAGGGCACGACCGACAGCGGCAGCGCAATCTCGAGTGTGTCCTGCCACTGCGGATCGGAAAGGTCTCCAGCCGATAGGGCGGTGGTAGCCAGCGCGTCCGGTGCCCAAGCGGCTACCATGTCCCGTACGGTGACTGTGTTGTAGGCGGGACTCCTGAGGTGAAAGGGCCCCATTAGGGGCACCAGGGCCAGCTCCATCCGGCTATCCTATCGTCCGGCGCCGCTTCAGCGGCCTTTAACCGGCGCCCGTTACAATCATGCGTTGCCGTTGCGCTTGCCCGCATGATTGACATGGACGGGAGCGGGCAGAGAGTTGAGGCCCATGTACGAGAGAAGCACGCCCGATTGGCGTTCCGACGCCAAATGGTTCAGCGGAATACTTCTGGTGCTGACGCTCACGCTTTTCGTGCCGCTCCTGGGCTTTAGCCAACTGAGTTCGCGTGAAAGGGCCCAGCCGATCCTGGAGAGCATCCTTCGGCTCACCCTCCTCCCACCGGGCAGCGACGGTGTGGTGACGGCCGTGCGGGAGGATGTGGGGTACAGCGCAGGCGGTGAGCTCGAGCTCCTGCCCGGCAGCGGGGTCTTCGTGACCGCTCAGGAGCTGCCCGACGTCACCGCCCAGGCCGCCAGCGAGCGGATAGCGCGAGCCTTGAGCGAGAGCGTGATAACCGAGGGTGCGGCGGCTACCGCCCAGCAGCTGGAGGGAAGCGAGCTCGGCGAGCAGTTCGATAGCGCATTGGACGGCACTGCCCGCGATCTCGTGCGAGGCACACTGGTGTCGGTGATGATGCCCGCCGGACTCGCCAACGGTAGCCGGCTGGCCAACTGGCCACTACAGGCGCAACAGAATCCCGGTGAGCCGGTGCAGCCGGTAGTCGGCGTGTTCGTGCGCGTTCCCCCGGCGGAGCTCCAGCCCCTCAACGTGCGCCAGATAGGCGAACTGATCGTCGTGAAGCTGGCCGACATCCTACTTGCCGAGGGCCTCGAGGCCGCGCGCGAACAGGTGACCAACATCAACCTCCTGCAACGGCTGGATGAGGGCGCCATCGGACCGATCCGTGAACAGCTGACCGAGCTGTTCGCCACATTGCTGCTTTCGCGTGAGAACACGCTGGCACAGCGGCTCGAGCAGGCCCGTTCGGTAGAGCAGGCACAGGCCGAAGGGTCCGAGCCGGTTTCCCTGGGAGTAGCCACCGGCGAGGAGCTGGCCGGTCTGGACACCGAGAGCGCTAACGAGCTGGTGCTCTCACGGCTCGCCGAGCGCGCCTATGAGGGCGGCAGCGACACCCTGCTCCAGTTGGTCAACGAGAGCGATCAGGCCACAAGACTCACGGGCGTGGCCGGCCTCGTCGATGCACTGTCCGAACGGGCGCATGGGCGCTACCTGCGCTTTTCCTGGATGTTCGGCGTAGTGGCGGCCCTGTTGCTGGTCTTGCTCGTCGCGCTAAGCCGTGGCTGGGGCCGCCTGGCCAACCCGGGCCTGGCACTCGCCCTGTCGGCGGCAGGCGGGGCCCTGTTGGCGCTCAGGCTCTCGCGCTTAACGGCTGCAACCGATGTCACCCTGCCTACCAGCCTCAACGCCCAGGGTGTGTTCGGCTACCTCGTGCAGCTACTCGCATTTACGGGCGCCAGCTTCCCCGATAGCGCCTTGGCGTTGATGTTGCGCAACCATCTCGCGTTGCTGATACTGGGAGCGGCCCTAATACTGTTGAGTCTGCTGCTGCGCTTGGCGAGGGGCCTGCGCTCCCGGCGGCGCTCATTCATCTGAGAGCGGCTTGGCGCTCGTGTACCGCTTTGCCACTGAATCCCCCTGGCCTCCCCGGCTGTAACCGAAGCGCATACGGATGGCTGCTAGACTGGCGATCATGGCAGATACCCAGCGGATAACCGTGATCGGCGCGGGAATGGCAGGCAGCGACGCGGCATTCGCTGCCGCCGCTCAGGGCGTGGCAGTGGATCTCTACGAGATGCGACCCCAGAAGACGACGCCCGCCCACCATACCGACCGGTTCGCCGAGATCGTGTGCTCTAACTCGTTTGGTGGAGAGGGCGCTTCCAACGCAAAGGGGTTGTTGCAGGCAGAGATGCACTCGGCCGGTGGCCTCGTCATGAGTACCGCCAGGCGCACACGCGTCCCGGCGGGTGGAGCACTGGCGGTAGACCGCGAGCGTTTCTCCGATGAAGTTACCGCTGTGCTCGAGCGGCACCCGCTGGTGACGGTACACCGAAGCGAGTTGACCACCCTTCCCGATGGAATCGTCGTGCTGGCGACCGGTCCGCTCACCTCCGACGCGCTGGCCGACTCGATCCGGGAGCGGCTGGGTACCGAGTTCCTTGGGTTCTACGACGCCGCCGCGCCGGTGATAGCTGGGGACACGGTAAATCTCGATATCGCCTTCAGGAAGGGCCGTTACGGGCAGGCCGCCGATTACCTCAATCTGCCGCTCAACAGGGAGCAGTACGAACGCTTCGTGGACGCCCTTGGCCAAGCTCGCAAGCATGCCGGGCACGACTGGGAGAAGCTCGAATACTTCGAGGGCTGCATTCCCATCGAGGAGCTGGCTCGTCGCGGCGTCGACACCCCTCGTTTCGGGCCGATGAAACCCGTGGGGCTCGAACATCCGACCACCGGCGAACGATATTACGCGGTGGCTCAGCTTCGCCAGGAAGATGCCCGGGGGCAGATGTGGAGCCTGGTGGGCTTCCAAACCGGACTCAAGTGGGGGGACCAGAAGGAGATAATCTCGCTCATTCCGGGCTTGGAGCGGGCCGAGGTGGTGCGCTACGGGGTAATGCACCGTAATACCTACCTCAACGCGCCGCGCCTGCTCGACTCGCACCTGGCCCTCCGTGAGTGGCCCGAGCTGTTCGTAGCCGGCGTGCTGGCCGGCACCGAGGGTTACCTGGAGTCGTCGGCAACTGGCTGGCTGGCAGGCACCAACGCGGCGCGACGGGTACTCGGTCTCGCCGCGGTAGTTCCGCCCGAAGAAAGCATGCTCGGCGGGCTGGTACGCTTCTTGGCCACCGCCAACGCCGATAACTTCCAGCCGATGAACGCCAACTGGGGTCTCGTACCGGCAATTATCAAACGGAGGGGCGTGGGCCGCAAAGAGCGACGTGAGGAGATGTACCGTCGTGGCCTGGAGGCCTTCGGCGAGTGGCTGAGCGACTGGCGGGGTTCGTCCGAGCTCCCCGATGCGGTCGAGCTGGGCGCGACGGGCTGAGTCGCGCCGGAGTGCCCGCGGTGACGAATCGGTGACGACATGACCCACGACTCGCTACGGCGCCGCGTCGGCCACATAATCTTCGAGACGACCACCCCCGCCGCGCGGACGTTCGACGTAGTCCTGCTCTGGGTCATCCTGTTAAGCGTGCTCGCTGCGGTCCTCGAGAGCGTCTCCAGCCTGGAGGCCCGCTGGGGTGAGACGTTGCGCGGCCTGGAGTGGGGTTTTACCGTCGCCTTCACGATCGAGTACCTGCTGCGAATTTATTCGGCCAAGGACCGTCGCCGGTACATATTCAGCTACTTCGGCCTGGTCGATCTACTGGCGGTGCTGCCTACCTATCTGAGCCTGGTAGTGCCGGGCGCGCAGTACGCGCTCGTGCTTCGCTCGCTGCGCTTGCTGCGGGTTTTCCGAATACTCAAACTTGCCCACTTCCTCGACGACGCCGATTTGCTGGTTCGGGCCATGCGCGCCAGCCGCGAGAAGATCCTGGTCTTCCTGTTCGCGGTAATGACGATCGTGCTAATTACCGGCACCGCCATGTACCTCATCGAAGGGCCCGCCAACGGCTTCGACAACATCCCCTTGAGCGTCTACTGGGCGATAGTCACCGTCACTACCGTCGGATTCGGCGATCTCACTCCGCTTACTCCCGTCGGCCGCTTCCTTGCCTCGATGCTGATGATCACCGGCTACGCCATCATCGCCGTGCCCACCGGGATAGTCACGACCGAGCTGGGATTGGCAAGCAGATCGCGTCCGAACAGGGGGCTGGCCTGCAGCCGCTGCGGCGCGGGCGGGCACACCGACGAAGCCAACTACTGCTACTCCTGCGGGGAGCGGCTCAACCGAGAGTCGGTCCCTAAGGTGCGACTTCAGTAGCAGCTGCCGCCGTCTGCCGGAACAGCTCCGAGTAGAGGCCGCCGGCGTTGATGAGTTCGGCATGGCGGCCGCTCTCCACCACCCTGCCGGCCCTCATGACCATTATCCGGTCGGCGTTCACCACCGTGGACAGCCGGTGGGCGATGACGAAGGTGGTTCGCCCCTCCATGAGCTTCTCCAGCGACTGCTGGATGAGCCGTTCCGAGGTGGTGTCGAGCGCCGACGTCGCTTCGTCGAGGATGAGGATCCGCGGATCCTTGAGGAAGGCGCGAGCGATCGTGAGGCGCTGCCGCTGGCCGCCCGAGAGGAAACCGCCGCCTTCTCCCACCTCGGTGTCGAAGCCGTGGGGCAGGGAGTTGATGAAGTCGAGCGCGTTTGCCGCCCGGCACGCCTCCTGCAGGTCCTCGGAGCTGGCCCGCGGCCGACCGTACATCAGGTTGTCACGTACCGTCCCGCTAAAGAGCACCGGGCTCTGCAGGACCATGGAAACGTTGCGACGCAAGGATGCCAGCGTTACATCCTTGAGATCATGGCCGTCGACTCGAACGGTGCCGCTATAGGGATCGTAGAAGCGCGGGATGAGCGAGATGATCGTGGTTTTGCCCGAGCCGCTGGGACCGACCAAGGCGACCTTCTCCCCAGGTGTCACGCGAAAGCTCACGTCGCGCAGGACGGGAGCGGCTTCGGGATCGTAAGCAAAGCTCACCTCATCGAACTCCACCTCACCAGCCACCCGCCCCAGTTCCAATGCGTTCTCCTTCTCGCGAACATCGGGTTCCTCATCCATTACGGCGAACACCCGGTCGAGCGCGGCGGTTGCGTTGGCGAACACCACGTTCAGATCGGAGAAGCGTTGCAGCGGTTGGTAGAGGGAGCCCAGGTAGAGGGTCACGGCCACCAGGTCGCCCACCGTGAGACGGCCGTTGATCACCGCTGCGCCGCCGTAGAGAATCACGATCAGTGGCGCGACCTGGGCGAGCAGACCGGTAACCACCGCGTTTAGGCTCTGGAGCCTTACCGACCGCAGGTTGCTGGTGAGCAGCATTCGCGCGTCGTGGTAGAAGTGCCGCTCCTCGGTCTTCTCCCGGCCAAAGGCGCGCACCACGGTCGAACCGGCAATCTTCTCCTGAACATTTCCGGAGAGGGTCGAGACCTTTTGTTGGACATCCTCCGACGTCTGCTTGATGCGCCGGTTGAAGCGACGGAAGAAGAACAGATAGGGCGGGAAGGTGACCAGAGCGATCAGCGTGAGGCCACCATCGATCTGCAGGAGCAGGACGATCACCAGTATCAGCGAGACGACGTCCATCCACACATTGGTGAGCGCCCCACCCACGAGGTTCTGCACCTGGTCGATGTCGTAGGTGATGCGAGTGACGATCGATCCCGACTTGTGGCGGGTGAAGAAGGAGGCGGACATGCGCAGGATCCGGTAGTAGAGGCTGCTGCGCAGATCGAAGACGGTTCGTTGCGCCGCCAGGCCGGCGTAGACGTGCCGAACATATACCCAGGGCGCCCAGAAAATTGCGAATATCGCGATGAGCCCACCGGAGACCAGCCACAGTTGGCGGTACTTCTCGTCGCGGCTCAGCTCCTCGCTAAGGAACACCTCGTCGAGTAAGTACCGGGTCGCCAGCGGCACCAGTAGCGGCACGGTGAACTTGACGATTCCGCCCAGGCTGGCGAGTGTGAGCTGCCCGATGTAGGGGCGCAGAAACGTTGCGAAACGGCGAAGGTTGCGCCAGCCGGGGTTTTCGGTTCGGGTGCTCATGAGCGGTTGTAATGCTAGCGCAGCTAGCTGGGTAAAGGTCAAGGTTACGGCCCGCGGCGTCCACCGGTACAATCGAAATATGTCACCAGCCAAAGCGACGATCGATCTGAGGTCCGACACTGTCACCCGTCCCACCCCGGCAATGCGCCGGGCGATGGCCGAGGCGGAGGTGGGGGACGACGTCTACGGTGAAGACCCTACCGTCGTCCGCCTGCAAGCACTCTTGGCTGAAATGACCGGCTTTGAGGCCGGGCTGTTGATGCCGACGGGAACCATGAGCAACCTAGCTGCACTGGCGGTCCATGCCGATCGCGGCACCGAAGTGATCCTGCCCCAAGGCGGCCATGTCTACGAGTTCGAACTGGGAGGGATGGCGGTAGTATCGGGACTGATCCCCCGGCCGATCCCGGCGCCCATGGGCATTCCCGAGGTTGCAACCGTCCGAGCGGCCATCGGTCGGTCTATACATACCGCGCCTACCGGACTCATCTCGTTGGAGAACACGCACAACCGTGCCGGCGGCACCGTGGTTCCGTTGGAGCGTTGCCGGGAGCTGAGCGAGTTGGCTTCCGATGAGGGTTTGCCCATTCATCTGGACGGAGCTCGGGCGTTCAACGCCGCGGCGGCGCTTGGGGTTTCGATCGAAGAGGTATGCCGCGGCTTCGATTCGGTTTCCATCTGCCTCAGCAAGGGTCTGGCTGCGCCCGCCGGCACCGTGCTCCTGGGAAGCTCCGAGTTTATCCGCCGGGCCCACCGTTACCGCAAGCTACTCGGTGGAGGAATGCGCCAGACAGGGGTTCTGGCCGCCGCCGGGATAGTGGCGTTGGAGACGATGGTCGGCCGGATGATTGAGGATCACGTCCGGGCTCGAGCGTTGGCCGAGGGCCTGGCGGCGATGCCCGGCGTGAACGTCGATATGCAATCGGTCCAAACCAATATGGTCTATCTGCATTTGGCCGATGCGCCCGGTGTCGCCGGCGAACTCAGCGAGGCGGGTATCCTCTGCAACGCCGTGGGTAACGAGTCGATTCGGATGGTCACTCACTACGAGATCGACGACCACGATATCCAGCGGACCCTGGAGGTGGCGTGGCCCCTAAACGAGCGCCGCGCCGCATAGGGCCGGCGAGCGGATGATGAAGCGAGTCGAACTCTTCGCCTACCCCGCCTGGCACAGCCTGAGCCCGGCCATGCACAACGCCGCCTTCGAGTTCATGGGGATCGAGGCACGCTACACGGCTCGTGAAGTGTCGCCCGAGGGGCTTGCCGAGGCTGTCACTGGACTACGACAGTCCGATGCTCTGGGCGCCAACGTGACGATTCCCCACAAGGAAAGTGTTATGGCCCTGCTCGACTCGGTTAGCGCCGAGGCGCGAGCGGTGGGCGCCGTGAATACCATCGTCCGACGAGGCGACTCGCTCGAGGGACATACCACCGACGTCTCGGGCTTCCTGCAAGCGCTCGCCGACCTGCGCCTCGACATTCAGGGGCGGCGGGTGCTCGTACTGGGGGCGGGCGGCGCGGGAAGAGCCGTATCGTATGCCCTGCTGCTCGCCGGAGTGGGAGAGCTGGTGCTTTATAACCGCGGAGTCGAACGCGCCCAGGGTCTGCGGGACGATTTCGCCAGGTTCGGCGAGGTGCGGGTCGTAGCGGCCGATGAGCTGAGCGACTGCGGACCCGAGGCGCAACTCGTGGTGAACGCCACTTCTGTTGGAATGATGCGCGAGGGCGTGCAAGTCGATGAAACCCCTTTCGAGGCGAGTTCGCTGCCTCGCAGCGGAGCGGTCGTCGATCTGGTATACCGGCCGGCCAAAACGCGGTTACTACGAGAGGCGCAGGCGGCCGGTTTGCAAACTCAGAACGGACTGCCGATGCTCGTGTACCAGGGGGCCAACTCGTTTTCGATGTGGACGGGTCGTGATGCGCCTGCCGAGCAGATGCGCCGGGCCGCCGAGCAGATGCTGGCGGGCTGATTCGAATGCAGGTGCAAGGTCCGTGAAAATCGCTGTTCTGGCCGACGTTCATGGCAACCTCCCAGCATTGGAGGCGGTGCTGGTTGACGCCCAGGAGCAGGGCGCCGTGCAGCTCGTGATCAACGGTGACATGGTCAACCGTGGGCCTCAAAATGTAGCGGTGCTCGAGCGCCTGGCCGAGACCAAAGCGCCGCTACTGCTGGGTAACCACGACGATCTCCTGCGCATGTGGATCGACCGCGACGGCGGACTGCCAACCTCCTGGTTCGGCGACCCGTTTTGGGAGGGGACGGCCTGGTGTGCTCGTCAGCTCGAGCGGGATGGCTGGATCAACCGGCTACGCGAACTGCCGATGACCTATAGGGCCGAACTGCCCGACGCACCGCAGGTGCTTATCGCCCACGGCAGCCCACGCCATTATCGGGAAGGTTACAGTCGGCTCCTGAGCGATGAAGACATAGAACAGATTGCCAGTGAGTATGGGGCGGAGCTGTTGGTGGGCTCGCATACCCACATACCGATGCGCAGGCGGCACGGCAATATCATGGTGCTTAACAGCGGCGCAGTGGGAGCCCCGTTCAACGGTGATCCTCGGGCCCAGTATCTGCTACTCACTCTCACCACAAACGGCTGGCAGCCGGAGTTCCGTAAGGTGCCTTACGACCGCGAACGGTCGCTGCGCGCGTTCGAAGAGAGCGGTTACCTCGAGGAGGGTGGCCTCTCGGCCCACATCTTCTTCGAGGAGTTGCGGCTGGCACGCTCGCTGCTCACGCCGTTCCTACTCTGGATCGAGTCGAGCGACCCGACCCTCAAAGCCGTCCTCGACGAGGAGGGCTGGCAGCGCTTCAGGCAGGCCGTCCCCGAGCGCTTCGAGGAACCAACGACCAGTTCGACCTGAACGCAGGGAGATGACACCCCCGGCGCGTCGCCCGACATGTTCGCTGACTGGCGAGGAGTTCAGCCCTTTTCTTCACGAGCCTTTTCTTCACGACTCCGTTCTTCACGAGCCCGTTCTTCACGCCGGGGAAAGTTTGCTCCCTGGCGCATGTCCTCCTCCACCAGCGACGCGTCGCCGGCCAGCGACTCGACATGATGGCGCAACTCGTGGGTGAGTGTTTCCCAAATCTCCTCCTCCCAATCGAACTCCGGGTCCAGTTCGGCAATGCGCGCGAATGAGCCGTAGTAGAGGGCGATGTGGCGCCCCAGGCCGTCGCCGGCGCCCAAAAAATCCTCGGCGCCCGGATCGAGGTACTCCCCCAGGCGCCAAACCTCCTCGTACTCCTCCTCGGGCCGCTCATGCTCGAGCGCATGCACACCCTGCAGGCCGGCCAGGAACTCCGTTGGGATCTCGTCGACCATCTCCACGACGACGCGTCGAAACTGGTCGTATGTCATGCCCTCTTGCCTCGTAGCGACGTGCTAGTGGTGGTCGACGCCTTCGAAGGCATCGATGAACTCCCGCATCGCTTCCTGATCGATCTCCTCGAAGCGCTGCAGCCGCTGCCAAGCGGTTAGGGCGTAGGTGGCGGGCATCTCCTCTCGGGGAGCGATCACCACCCTGCGGTAACCCTGCGCAACGTCCTCGAGCGCGGCGACGTGCGCCTCGTTCTCCTCGGGCGTACCGCCCAGATACCAGAGAATGACGCCGCCGTCCTCCATGTTGTGTACCAGCCGCTCGTCGGGCTGAATCTCGACGTATGAACCCCAGTTGGCGAGGTTCGGTGTGTGTGGGCCAGAGGTAGGCGGATTGCTGTTGTAGGGAACGTGCGCGGTCCCCAGGGAGATGTGGAGGTTGCCTTGGCTTCGATATCCCTCACCAGGCAATCCCGAAAGTCGTACCGCATTCACTACTATCGGCAGCGCGATCAGGACCGCTACCCCGCCGATGCCCAGGATCCAGGGAAGGTTGTTCTGGCGCCGGCGCTTGCTACTGCCCTTACCGTGGCCGCGGACGCCTTTGGACTTTGTTTTCGCCATGAGGAAGTCTACCAGATGCCTAGCAGGTCGCTATATTGGGCCACGATTTGTAGGCCGGAGAATAGCAGCAGAAATCACCTTTGTTAGACTGAAATTTCTCAGCGGGTCATTCACCCCGTGCATTACGCCAAGGAGGATTACATATGGCTTTCCAGCTGCCCAATCTCCCGTACCCAAGCAATGCGCTAGAACCGCACATCGACGCTCAGACGATGGAGATCCATCACGATAAGCACCACAAGGCCTATACCGACAAGCTCAACGCCGCCGTCGAGGGAACCGATATGGCTGGAAAGTCGATCGAAGAGATTCTCGTGCGCGGCGCCGAGTCACTGCCCACGGCCGTACGCAACAACGGCGGCGGTTATGCCAACCACAACCTCTTCTGGGAGATCATGGGCCCAAACGGCGGTGGAGAGCCCAGCGGCGCCCTTTCGGAGGCGATTCGTGAGGCGTTCGGTTCGTTCTCCGATTTCCGGCAGAAGTTCGAGGACGCTGCCGCCACCCGCTTCGGCTCGGGCTGGGCCTGGCTCGTGGTGAAGGGTGACGGCAAGCTGGACCTCTACAGCAGCGCAAACCAGGACAGCCCGCTCATGACCGGTGACAAGCCGGTGCTGGGCCTCGATGTATGGGAACACGCCTACTACCTGAAGTACCAGAACCGCCGGCCCGAGTACATAAGCGCCTTTTGGAACGTAGTCGACTGGGGCAAGGTAGGGGAGAGGTTTCAGCAGGCCAGGTAGAACCGGCTCGTCCGGAACCCAGACCGAGGCGGCCGAAACCGCGCTTCACGGCGCGCTCCGGCCGCCTCTTCGCTATGGTTCGGCATGCCCCAGCGGACGGAGCTACTGCTCACGCTGATTCTCGCCGGCCTCTGCGTCGTCACCGGCGCCCTGGCCGTGCTCCCCCGCATGGTTGTTCGCGCGGCGCCGATCGAATTCGAGGCGCCGGACATCAGTGTGGCGGTTGGCGGCGCCGTGGCTCGACCGGGCGTGTATCGTCTACCTTTTCGCTCTCGGGTAGTAGACGCACTCGAACTGGCGGGAGGAATGACCGCCCAAGCCGAAACCACTCTCGTCGATCTCGCCGCCACGCTGGGACCAGGAGACAGGGTACATGTGCCCCTGCGGACCGCCGAGGGCGGAGCAGCGCGCATCAGCATAAACTCCGCCTCCACCAGCGAGCTGGATGACCTGCCTGGGGTGGGACCGGTTACGGCCGACCGCATAATCGCCGGCCGGCCCTACACTCGACTCGAGGACCTGCTGCGCGTGAAGGGGATAGGTGAGAAGACGCTCGAGCGGCTGCGAGCGCATGTACGGTTGTGAGTGGACCGTTCGCCAGGAGCGTAGTTCTGGTACCCGCCCATCCGTGGCCACTGCCCGCGGCTCTCGGGCTGGCCTGCGGCATAGTCGCGCGTGCCGGCGAAGTTCCTGGCTGGGGTTTGTTGTTCCTGCTTCCCGCGGTCTGGCCCCTTCGCTTCCTCCTTTTGCGCCCTGCCATTCATGGAGAGGTAGGGGCATTGCCGGCGCGCGCACTGCTGGTCGTTTTGCTGCCACTGCTCTTCGTGACGACCGGCTATCTGCGGTTCCATCAGTGGGACTCGCTGCCCGATCCGCTGGCCGGTCTGCGCGAGCATGAGTCCGTTCTCAGTGGCAGCAGCGACGGCCGCCTCCTCACACTCGACGATCCGCCCGGAACTCGCGTCGCCATCGCCCCGTCGGGTTCACTGCTCGCGGGCAGGGTGGAATTGCGAGGCACGCTTGTGCAGGCAGCCGGACGACGTAACCCGGGCGGTTTCGACTATCACGGGTACTTGCGGCGCAGGGGCGTGCATGGACAGGTGCTGGTCGAAGAGGTGCTGTCGGTTTTGCCGCGCGCGGGACCGCTCGACCGACTGAGCGCCGGCGTCACCAGGGGCCTTCCGCCCGATGCAGCCGCGCTCATGGAGGCGATGACGCTAGGGGTGCGTGATGATTTGGGCGAATTGCGTGACGACTTCGCCGCCGCCGGGCTGGCGCACGTCCTGGCCTTATCGGGCCTCCACGTGGGACTGCTGATGGCGGCGGCGGGCTGGTTGCTGGCGCCGTTGGGCGTGCTGCGCTACCCGCTCCTGCTGGCCCTCGACTTCGGTTACATGGTGCTCGTTGGCGCCAGTCCCAGCGTAGTGCGGGCAGCGATCATGGTGGGCGTCGTCCTGCTTTCCCTTTGGGCGGGTGCGGGCCGCATCGAACCGTGGCCGGCGCTGGGAGTGGCAGCTCTGGTCACCCTCGTTGCCCGACCGTCGTGGCTCTTCGATATCTCGCTACAGCTCTCCTACGGCGCGGTTGCCGGAATACTTCTCTTTGCCCTCCCGCTCGCCAAGCGTCTACGTGGTGATCCTCCACTCCCCTGGTGGCACCCGCGGGTGAGCATTCTGGGGGCCGGCCTAACCAGCGTGGCTGCTCAGGGACTCACGCTGCCGTTGGTAGCCAGCTCCTTCGGCTCGCTCCCGCTGCTGTCGCCGCTCGTCAATATCGCGGCCCTGCCGTTGGCCTCACTGCTGGTGCCGCTCGGCTTCATCGCGGGACTGCTCGGCCTGCTGGCCCTGCCTCTCGCCGGCCTTCTCAACAGCATCATCGCTCCATTGGCCGGGCTGCTGTTGGACATGGCGCGGGTCGGCGCCGGCATGCCGGCTCTCACCTGGGGCGAGGTGGAGCCGGTGGGATTCATCTACTTCCTGTTGGCGTTGGCGGCACTGGCGCTGGCGGTCAACGGCGCTCTCAAGCTTTGGAGGGCGTTGCTTGTGGTGGCGACGGCGATGCTCCTGTCGAGCGCCACTCCTGCCGCGCACTCCACCCCTGAAATCATCGCGCTCGATGTTGGGCAGGGCGATAGCATTCTGCTTCGGTTTCCTGGCCGTATCGAGGTGCTGGTGGATGCCGGGGGCACGCCATTTTCTGACTACGACACCGGCTCCGGGACGGTACTCCCGGCCTTGCGGGCGTTGGGTATCGACGAACTAGAACTGGTGATCGCTACTCACGCCGACCTCGACCACATAGAAGGACTGGTCTCGGTTATCCGCGGTATTCCGGTCCAGCTGCTTGCGGTCGGGGTCTCCGAGCTGGAGCGACCCATCTTCGCCGAACTGATGGAGGCAGCCGAAGCGCGGAACGTCCCGGTTCGGTCGCTACTGCGCGGTGAACGCCTCGGGCTGGGTCGGGCCGTGCTCGAAGTGCTCAATCCGCCGCCTCGCAGTTATGGAGCGAGTAACGATGATTCCGTGGCGCTGGCTCTGTACCTCTCTGGTGTGCCGCGAGCACTTCTGCTGGGTGATATCTCCGAGGTTGTGGAACGTGACCTAACACCTCCCGAGGTCGACATCCTGATAGCTCCGCACCACGGCTCCGGCAGCTCGACCTCGACGGAGCTGTTGAGGGCCGCCAGGCCCAAAGAGGTGATCATTTCGGTGGGCCGGAACGGCTACGGGCATCCCAGCGCGAGCGTGCTCGACCGGATCGAGTCGATCGGCGCGCGAGTACACGTTACCCGGGAGGAGGGAGCGGTCCGCCTTCCGTTGGGACCCTAATGGCAAGCTCGGCGCAAGTGCCGCACTATGTTAGATTGTTCTCAATGCTGACACCGGTACGCGTCCTGTCAGCCCAAGGACCGATGCGCGTGGAATTGGCACGCTGGCGCGGTCAGTTGGTTGTCGTCAAACGTCTCCAAAGCGTTTCACCGGTACTCGCCGCTCGGCTCGAGCGCGAGGCCGAGGTGGTCCATAGGCTCGACCATCCGAACATAGTCCCCCTGCTCGGTTCTCACGACGGCGCGCTCATCTACTCCTACTGCCCCGGTGTAAGCGTAGCCGAGGCTCTCGAAGAGGGTTCATTGTCCTTGGGCAGGAGCCTCCGGGTAGCTCACGACGTCCTGAGTGCCCTCGAATACGCACACTCCCAGGGAGTCATCCACTTCGATGTGAAACCGGCGAATATCCTCGTCAAGGGTGAACGCTGCCTGCTTACCGATTTCGGGTTCGCCAAGGATCTCGGGCTTACCAATATCACCGGGGAGCAGACGATGCTCGGAACGCCGAGCTACATGGCGCCTGAGCAGTTCCAGGGTGTGCGAACAGACCGACGTAGCGATATTTACGCCGTAGGCGCTGTCCTCTACCATATGCTCAGCGGTTCTCCACCCTTCGGGGGTCAAGTGCTGCGCTTCCTCGTCGGCGATGAAACGGTGAAACTTGCGCCTCTGCCCCAGCTGCCCGGCGGCCTCCATGAGGTCGTACACAAAGCGCTCCAGCGCGATCCGGATTCCCGTTTTCCGACCGCCGAGGCCATGCTTGCCGCGCTCCAGCCGGTTCCCAGCTAATTGGCTTCGATCGTGATGCACTGGTGCGGGCTAACGCGTGCTCAAGTCAACATGTGGCTGATGCGGCCCACAGCCTCCAGTAGCTAGTTCGAGTTGATGTGATCCTCTCCTTCAGTGGCGACCCATTCTTGGTGGCCCGTGCTGCCCGTCGCGCCTTACGAGAGCAGGGGTTGCGCGCCGACGAGGTACACGAGCTAGGCGAGGGCCTGGACCCCGAGACGGTCGTGCGCCAGGGTTCACAGGGCGGCCTGTTTGGACGCGTGGGACTGTTGCTCGACTTCGACCTGGCGTTTTCGGGCAAGGCGGGCGTGAAGCCGCGCAGTGACACGATCGAGGCGCTTGCGGCCATCCCTCCGGAAACAGTCGTCGCAGTACTCGATCAAACTGCCAGCGCACCCCGCCAGAAGCGCTACCGGCAACTGGGCGTGCATCAGCACCTGCCTACGCCGCGCTTCGGGGCGCTCCTCCAGTGGGTGCGAACCGAGCTGCAAGAGGTTGGCGTTCGCTTCGACCGGGACGTGCCCGAGACGCTCGTCGACCTGTTCGGCGAGGACTTGCCCGGCATCACCTCCGAGATCAACAAGCTGCAGGTGCTGGACGAACAGCTCAGCGATGGGCGCGTAAGGGAGATCGCCGGCCGTCTGGCGGCTCGCGGCGCTTTCGACCTGATCGACGCTATCTCACGAGGGTCGGCCGCCCGTGCGCTCGAAATCTGCGACTCACTGACCAGCCAGGGGGAGGCGCCCGCGAGAGTCCTTGCAGCACTCAACTGGCAGTACGGCGTGGTGGCCCGCTGTGTCGCCATGCGGGAGACGCGCCCCCGAGTAGGTGAGGGGGAGGTCGCACGTGAACTGGGGGTAAAGCCGTTCGTCGCCAAGAAGACGCTTGGCATAGCAACTCGGCTCGACGAACGCCGGCTTCGCTCGGTGCTCTCTGCCCTCCTGGACGCCGACCGCGCCATGAAAAGCGGTCGCGGTGAGCACTTCGCGCTAGAAGCGCTCACCCTGAAGCTTTGCGAGCTGTTCGCCGGCTCCTAGCGGCCGAAGATGTGGATCCGGTTCGCTTTCGAGCAACTGAATTGCCTGGTGCCACTGCGAGCAACCGTCAATCAGGCGTCGGCCTCATCCCGCTCCTGAGGAGGATCTATCCCCTCGGTACGGGTCGTTTCCTCGGAGGGGTTGCCCAGCCTCTCGGAGACGTTCACCAGGGTGTCGTAGATTTCCTGGGCGTCGTCGTCCTCGGCGCGGCCCAACCAGTCATAGGCGTCGGCCACCAGGTCCTCCAGTCGTCGTGCCAGCTCGTCGCGATCGGCCATGTCTTCATACCTCTTGGTAAGGGGCGTGTCGTGGATCCCATCTCCCCAGGGATCGTTGTCATCGTGATTGCGCGGAGCCTCATCATCGGCGGGGGCATCGCTGGTGTCCCTCCGGGCGTACTCCTGGATATCGCTGCGTGAGCGGCCGGCGGCCGCCTGGTCGTCAAAATCGGGGTCGGCGGCCCCTATGTCGGGGGCGCCGTCGTTGAATCCGCCGCCCTCATCGAGAGAGTCGGTATCTCTGTCGATCTGGGCGAGTTCGTCCTCTGGCCCAGAATCCACCGGTGCGGGTTCCAGGTTTTGACGGTCGGTGAATGGATCGGGCTCGGTGCGGTGGACTTCGTCGAGCGTCCGGTTGGCCCGATCCTTGGTGTCGTCTTTCATGCTGCCCTCCTCACCACGCGGCCTGAGTGAGCGGCAGTTACCGCAGCTCCATGGAGCGGTGCTCCGAACCGGCCGGCGCGATGTTCCCTGGCCCCACGGTAACCAATTGACTGGGCCGGCAGATGGCCCTGGTCCACAATGAGGAGTCCGGCTTTCTCACGGCCCCAACTCCCGGTAGCGGTCGTACGCGGCCGCGTACGGATCGAAATCCCCCGGCTCGAGCCAATTCACGTCCGATTCCGGTCGCGGCGGCGACTCTCCGCCCGTTTCCAGCGCGAGGCGCGCCGCCCCGTACGCCGCACCGGTGACTTGCCCGCCAAGGCCCAAGGGGATTTGCAGCACGTCGGCCAGAATTTTCGTCCACACGTCCGAGCGACCGCCACCGCCGGTGAGTAGCGCCCGTTCGGGTGCGCCCAGTGGCTTCATGACTTCGAGGGCGTCGCGCAGGCTAAAGGCAACACCCTCCAGAACCGCTCGCACCAGCTCGGGTAGCCCGCTCGCCAGGCTGAGGCCGTGGAACGACCCGCGCAGCTGTGGATCGAGATGGGGCGTACGCTCGCCGGCCAGGTACGGCTTGAAGGTGACGCCGCCGGCGCCGGGGGAGACCTCGGCCGCCAATTCCAGCAGCTGGGAAAATGAGTGGCCGGGCGCCAGCTTTTCTCTGAACCAGTTGAGGCTGCCGGCCGCCGCAAGGGTTACGCCCAGCAGGAAGTAGCCGCCGTCGGCATGGCAGAAGAGGTGGACGCGGCCGGCGGGATCGGTAACCGTGCCGGCCTGCGGTGCGAATACCGCTCCTGATGTTCCCAGGCTCAAACTACCCAGCTCGGGACGTTCGCTGGAAAGACCCATTCCGTAGGCAGCAGCGGCGTTGTCCCCGGCGCCGGCCACCACGTTGAGGCCTTCGGGAAGTCCCAGCTCCTTGGCGACTCTGGCCTCGATGTCGCCGGCCACCGCTTTCGACGGGACCACCTGAGGCCAGAGCCGCGGGTCGAGCTCGAGCGCCTTGAGAACGTCGGCGTCCCAGGCCTTGGCGTGGAGATTGAAGGCGTTCGAACCAGAGGCGTCGCTGGGCTCGGCGAACAGCTCGCCGGTCAGTCGGAAACCGATAAAGTCCTTGGGAAAGAGCACGTGGCGGGTTCGCGCGTAACTCTCGGGCTCCACCTCGCGGAGCCAGACGACCTTGGCCAGCTGGAATCCTGTGATGGCGGGGTTACCTGTTCGCTCGATCATTTCTCGCCGCGGCACCGCCTGCTCTATCGCGTCCACGGCGTCGCCGGTGCGTTGGTCGTTCCAGAGTAGCGCCGGCCGTACTACCTCCCCGGCCTCATCGAGCGGCACCATTCCGTGCATCTGACCGCTGAGTCCCAGCGCCATCGGTTCGTACTCGCCCTCCAACCGGGCAGTTAGTTCGGCGAGCGCCTCGCGGGCGGCCTGCCACCAGGCCTCGGGTTCCTGCTCGCTCCAACCGGGTTGAGGCGTGAGGAGGGGATAGGATCTCTCGCTCGTCGCGAGTACGGCACCCGCTTCGTCCACTGCCAGCGCCTTGAGCGCCGAGGTGCCCACGTCAATGCCTAATCCCGTGCGTTTGCGAGTCATCAGCGAACGCCCAGCAGCAGCTCGATTGTGAGCTGATCGAGCCGCTCGAGCCCCGGGCCGCGGCGCCGCAACGCATCGAGGTCGAAGTCCCGATTCTTTAGGCGCTCTGCATTCTCCCGGCTGTAACGGCTCAGCGCAGCGAGCTGTTCATCCTCCACCCGGTAGGCCGCCAACGCCTCGCGAATCTGGGGGTCCGAGTCGAACCTCTCCACCTTCTCCTTGAGAATCAGATAGCTGCGCATGCAGCCGACAGCAAATGCCCACACCCCCTCCTCGTCTTCGGTCCGCAAGGCGTGGGCGTCGAAGTGCCTTGGGCCGTCGTAGCCGCTCCTCTCCAGCAGCTGAACGGTGAAGAAGGCGCTCTTCTGGTTCTCGGCGGCAAAGCGCAGATCCTGGTCGAAGCGACCCATCTTCTGGTCGTTGAGATCGACGTGGAAGAGCTTTCCGGCGTCGAGCGCCTGCGCCAGTGCATGCGGGAAGGAGAGCCCCGCCATGGTCTCGTGGGCGAACTCCGGATTCACCCCGACCATCTCGGGCTTGTCGAGCGTGGCGATGAAGCCGAGCATCGATCCGACAGTGGGGAAGAAGATGTCGCCTCGCGGCTCGTTGGGCTTGGGCTCGAGCGCGAAGCGGTAACCGTAGCCCTGGTCCTCCGAGTAGGCGCAGAGAAAATCCAAGGCGTCACGAAACCAGCCGAGAGCGTCGAGTAGCTTGCCGGCGCCGTCCACCTCGGAGCCTTCGCGTCCGCCCCAGAAGACGTAGGTCTTGGCGCCCAGCTCGGCGCCCAGGTCCATCGCTCTCATTGTCTTTTGCAGCGCGTAGGCTCGAACGCGGGCGTCGGCGCTGGTGAAGGCGCCGTCCTTGAAGACCGGATCGCCAAAGAGATTGGTCGTCGCCATCGGAACGACCATCCCGTTATCGCCCAGCGCCTGCTTGAACTCCCGCACTATCCGGTCGCGCTCAGCCGTACTCGATCCTGCCGGCACCAGGTCGTTGTCGTGGAGGTTGACGCCCCAGGCGCCCAGTTCCGCTAGCTTCTGCACAATTCGGACCGGCGTAAGCGGTCGGCGAGTGGGTTCGCCGAACGGATCCCGGCCCACATTGCCCACCGTCCACAGTCCAAAGGTGAACTTGTGCTCGGGACGAGGCTGATAGTTCGAACTCATGACTTGCCGCCCTCGGTAACCGACCAGGTCGCCGGGGTCCACTTCTTCTCGCTACGACTGCTCTCCACCGTCTTCTCGATGAAATGGACACCGCGGGCGCCATCCGCGACCGTCGGAAACTCGGCATCTTCTCCGCGAATCGCGGCGGCCACATTCCCGTATACGTTCGCAAAGGCCTCGATGAACGCTTCGGGATGGCCCGACGGCAGGCGGCTGTGAGCCGATGCTGACTTGCTCAGGTATTCGCCGCCGTTCCTGGTAAAGATCTGCGCCGGGCCCTCGAGAGGTTTGTAGATCAGGTGGTTGGGGTCCTCTTGGCGCCAAGATATCGAACCTTCGGTTCCGTAAACGCGAATGCGTAGGTCGTTCTCCTCACCCACTTCGATCTGCGAAGCGATCAGCACGCCGCGTGCTCCGCCCCGGTAGCGGATCAGCAGATTGGCGTCGTCGTCCAGCCGCCGCCCCGGTACGAAGGTAGTGAGTTCGGCGCAAAGCGACTCGATCTCCAAACCGGTAATGGTGGCCACGAGATTTTCGGCGTGTGAGCCGATGTCGCCAATTGCTCCACCAACACCGCTCCGCTGTGGATCGGTTCGCCACTCGGCCTGCTTGGCTCCCTGATCCTCCAGCTTGGTGGCCAGCCACCCCTGGTTGTACTCGACGATCACCTTGCGCAACTCACCCAGGTGGCCCTGGGCGACCATATCGCGCGCCTGCTTCACGATCGGATAGCCGCTGTAGTTGTAGGTGACGGCAAACACCTTGCCGCTCTGCTCGACCGCCCGCACCAGGTCGTTAGCGTTTTCACTCGAGGTTGTTAGCGGCTTGTCGCAGATGACGTTGAAGCCGGCCTCGACAAACGCCTTGGCCACCGGATAGTGGATGTGGTTGGGCGTAACGATGGCGACCGCGTCCACCCGGTCCCCTTCGAGAAGCGCGCGCTCGCCCTGCAGCATCTCCTCCCAACTGCCGTAGTTTCGATCAGCGGGCAGACCCAGTGCCCTACCCGACGCGCGCGCCTTGTCGGGACTGGAGGAGAGTGCGCCGGCGGTAAGCACGAAGTTTCCGTCCAGCCTGGCCGCCATACGGTGTACGCCACCGATGAAGGCGTCCTTGCCTCCGCCCACCATGGCCAGGCGCAGAGGACCAGCCGGCTCCCGGATCAAGACTGCTCCTTCTCGAAGGCAGCGTCGAACGCCAGGGAAGACGGTTCGAAGTCGATCCCGGAAACGTACGCGGCCGATTCTCGAGCGCCGTGGACGCGGTCCATGCGGCTGTCCTCCCATTCGACAGAGAGCGGGCCGCGGTAACCGATGTCGTTGAGTGCCACGATAATTTCCTCGAAGTCGATATCGCCTCGCCCTACCGAGCGGAAGTCCCAGTAGCGCCGCGCGTCGCCAAAACTGGTATGCCCTCCGAACACGCCGGCACTGCCATCCCCGCGTCCCCACCAGGCATCTTTCATATGAACGTGGAAGATGCGGTCGCCCAAGGTGCGCAGGAAGGCGACGTAGTCCACCCCCTGGTAGCCCAAATGGGATGGATCGTAGTTGAAGCCGAAGCGTGGGTGGTGCCGCACAGCTTCCAGCGCCCTCGTCGCCGAGGAGGTGTCGAAGGCGATCTCGGTTGGGTGGACCTCCAGCGCGAAACTGACGCCTGCGTCCTCGAAGGCGTCGAGGATAGGCAGCCAGCGCTGGGCGAAGTCAGCAAAACCTGCTTCCCAGTAGTCCTGGGTTGTTGGCGGGAAGGCGTAAATCGAGTGCCAGATCGATGAGCCGGTGAAGCCGGTAACTACGTCCACGCCCAAAGCAGCAGCAGCGCGCGCGGTGTCCTTCATTTCCTGCGCTGCGCGTTGCCGCACCCCCTCGGCGTCACCGTCGCCCCATACGTGCGCCGGCAGTATCGGCTGGTGGCGCGAATCGATCGGATCACATACCGCCTGTCCTACCAGGTGGTTTCCGATCGCGAAACACTCCAGGCCGCTGCGGTGGAGGATCTCCAGCTGCCTTTGGGCGTAGCCGTCCTCCCGGAGCGCCCGGCGCACTTCGAAATGGTCGCCCCAGCACGCCAACTCGAGTCCGTCGTAGCCCATCTCCTTGGCCAGAGGGGCGAGCTCGCTCAGCGGCATGTCGGCCCACTGGCCGGTGAAGAGGGTTACGGGTCGTGCCATATATTCCTCCTGTTGTTGCTTGCTGCTCGGTATTCACCTTGGCCAGGTTCACCGCTTCGATAACCGTTTGGGACACGTTGTTCGCCTAGTGTACAGAACTTCCCAGTGTGGGTGGACAGCTCCCCAGAGGAGGTCGGTGGCGAGTAGCACGGTATCGTGGGAGGAGGTCCGGCGCAAGGCGGGCTGGAGCGGAGCCATGGAGATGCCGGTCGATCAGGAACCATTACCATCCCGGGAGCTGGCCGACAGGGTACTTTCGGGCGAGGTTCGGGCGCTGGCCCGCGCCATCACCCTCGTCGAAGCCGGTGGTGCCGCCGGGCAGGAGCTATTGGCGAGGCTTCGTTCAAGGGGTGGCAAAGCCAGGGTGATCGGCGTGACCGGCCCCCCGGGCGGCGGCAAGAGTACCCTCACCGACGGACTTGTCGCCGCCGCCCGGGCGCAAGGCGAGCGGGTTGCGGTCGTGGCGGTCGACCCCAGCAGCCCCTTTAGCGGCGGAGCGATTCTAGGTGACCGGATACGCATGACCCGCTGGCACTCGGACCCACAGGTCTACATCCGATCCATGGCTACCCGCGGACACCTGGGCGGTCTGGCTGCCGCAACCCTGCAAGTCGTGGCGCTGCTGGACGCGGTGGGCTTTGACACTATCCTGCTGGAGACAGTGGGCGTGGGTCAGTCGGAGGTGGAGATCGCCAAGGCCGCCGATACCACTCTGCTGGTGCTCACTCCCGGGCAGGGTGACGCCGTGCAGGCCTTCAAGGCCGGGATCATGGAGATCGCCGATCTGTATGTAATCAACAAGGCCGACCAACCCGGCGCTTCGCGTTTGCGGCGCGAGATTCGCCTGATGCTACAGATCGCCCGGCAGAACGCCCAACATGCCGCTCACGATTCGCAGAACCAGGATGCCGAATGGCGAACTCCGATACTAGAAACGATCGCCAACCGGAGCGAGGGCGTCGAAGCTTTGATGGAGGGCGTCTTGAGCCATGGCGAGCACCTGCGCGCCACCGGAAAACAGGGCGAGATGCGCCACCGCCGAGTGCGATTCGAGATAGCCGCGATCCTCCACGAGGAGCTCCGGCGGACGCTCGAAGGTCGTGAGCACGAGTTCGTCGAGGAGATCCTCTCGGGCCGCCTCACGCCGGCTGGAGCGGTAGCTCGGCTGCTCCGGCGGTAGAATGGTTTCAACATGACATACGCCGTCTACCCCGGCTCTTTCGATCCGCTCCATAATGGTCATCTCGACGTAATCCGGCGAGCAGCCAAGATCTACGACCGCCTCACCGTTGCCGTCCTCGACAATTCCTTGAAGGAAACGAAACTCTTTGACATCGAAGAGCGGCTAGCCATGATCGAGGAGACGATCAAAGGGATGCCGAACGTCGACGCCGATAGGTTCGAGGGACTACTGGCCGACTATGTGAGGCGGCGCCAGGCGAGCGTTATCGTGAAAAGCCTGCGGGCCATCAGCGACTTCGAGACCGAGTTGCAGATGGCACACCTCAACCGGCAGCTCAACCCCGACGCCGAGACGACCTTCATCATGACCGCCACCCGCTGGTCGTACGTTTCCAGCACTCGGATCAAGGAGATCGCCAAGTACGGCGCCGACATTTCGAAGCTGGTGCCCAAGGCCTCGCTTAGGCGGCTGGCCGAGCGCTTCCCGGCGCCCACGGTTACGCCAGATATCGGCGCAGATACCCGATGACCTCGTCCACGCCCGCCAGTCGGTAGCGGGCAGCGCTTTCGCCCAAACCCACCTTTATCGTCACGCTCTCCTGCTCCAGCGCGCTCAGGGCGCGAAAGGCGTCCTCGTCAGTCGTATCGTCGCCGATCATCACCGCTGTAGCTCCGCCATGCCGGCTAGCGATTTCCAATGCGGCTCGTCCCTTGTCGAAGCCCTGCGGCCGAACCTCGACGACCTTTTTGCCCCAAACCAGCTCGAGCTCGGGGGGTAAGTCCTGCGCCCAATCGCGCAACTCGCCTCTCACCTGCGCCTCGCCCTCTGCCTCGCTCGCTGTGGCGCTCCGGTAATGAAGCGCGATCGCTCCGCCTTTGTCCTCGACCCGCACTCCGGCGATCTTCGGTAGCCGCTCGCGCACCTGATTGAGCCGGGCTATCCCCTCTTCGTCCAGTCGCCACCGCACCGCGCCCCCCAAACGCCCTTCCTCGAGACCGTGTACGCCGATGGCGACGAGCTGCGGTACCTGCAGAAGCCGGGCCAGGTCGGCGACCCGTCGGCCGGTCAGCAGCCGTACGGGGAAGCGCTCGGCCAGGTCTTCCAGGATTTGCGCCGCGTTAGGGTGAGGTCGCGCGTGATCGGGATCGTCGACTATCTGGGCGAGCGTGCCGTCGTAGTCCAGGAGAAAGAGTGGCCGGGCGACAAGCGGGGGCACGCTCACGCCGGACCACTGCTCCAAGCAAACTCGTGGCCGCATCGCGGCTCTACCAAGCCCGTACCCTCCCCTAAGCTCATACCCTCTCCATCGACTCGAGAAACCTTTGAGCCCATCCGTGTACGTCCAGCTCGTCAACCTGCCGACGGAGTCCCGTCATTCGTTCCCGGCGCACGTCGACCGGGGTCTTCACGGCCTCGGCAATGGCGTTCGAAATCGACACGATGTCGTACGGGTTCACTAGAATCGAAGCGTCCAGCACCTCGGCCGCCCCGGTGAAGTGCGAGAGGATAAGAAGGCCTCGTTCGGCGGTGAGGGCAAACTCCTGGGCCACGATGTTCATTCCGTCCCTGAAGGGCGTGATCAGCATCGCATCGGCGGCGAGATAGTGGGCAACCAACTCCTCCTGCGTGTGCGAGCGGTAGAGGTAGCGAACCGGCACCCAGTCACCCTGCATGTAGGCTCCATTGATACGTCCCGCGATCTCGTCGACGCTCCGTTTGAGTTCCTGATAGGACTCGATGCGGGTGCGGCTCGGAGCGCTTATCTGATACAACGTCACGCGCTCGTGATAGTCGGGATTGTTCTCCAGAAAATGCTCGAAGCCGAGGAGGCGCTCCGGCACACCCTTGGTGTAGTCGAGCCGATCGACGCCCAGAAGCAGATACTCGGCGGCCGTCTCTACCCGGATTCGTTGGGCGGCTGCCCGTATCTCCGGTTCGGCCGCCAAGGCGCGGAAGCGTTTTGTGTCTATGCCGATAGGATGAGGTTCAACCCGCACCTCGCGCCCATACCAACTCACGATATTTCCGGCAACCTCGGCTCCGGTGAGTTCGGCGGCGGCCGCCAGGAAGTTCTCACAGTAGCGCTCGGTGTGGAAGCCGATGACGTCGGCACCCAGTAGACCCTCGACCAGCTCCCGTGCCCAAGGCAAGATCCCCCACTCTTCCGGCGCCGGGAAGGGGATATGGAAGAAGAAGCCGATCCGCGCCTGCGGCAGATCTGCGCGTAACAGAGCCGGCACGCACATCAGGTGGTAATCGTGAACCCAGATGTCGCTGCCCTGGGCATAACGTTCGGCCGTCGCTTTGGCGAAGCTCAGGTTCACCTGGCAGTAATCGCGCCAGAAGTCGTGCTGAATGTCCATCTGCTCGTTGAAGTAGTGACAGAGCGGCCAAAGAACGCGATTCGAAAAGCCGTAGTAGTAGTTTCGGACTTCTTGTTCGCTCAGCTCGAGACGAACGACCTCGAAGGCGGGATCGTCTGCAGGGTAGGAGATGACCGGCAGCTCGTCGACGTCATCCTCACCCCAGGCGATCCAGCTACCTCCGCGTTCTTGCAGCACGGGCAACATCGCGCTCGTGAGTCCGCCCACCGACGGGTGCCGGCTTCCGTCCTCATGACGGCGGATCGGTTCGCGATTGGCGACGATCAGCAAGGACACACTTGCCCCCTGCCCACTCCCCACGCGTCGTCGAGTCGAGAGCTGTTGACCGTCATTCCTTCCTCCTGTGTGCCCCTTCGGAGCGAAGATATACCTGGTGCCGAGTGGGCGCCTGGAAGTATAACTCGCCTTCTGGACAGTGGTTTACGTGGGCAGGTACAAACGAGGGCAGGGGCGCGTGCTAGTTTCGGCCTCGAAGGGGGTACCGGAGCGGGATTAAGGCGTGATAGTTCTCCTCGACCCCTCGCGAGCATCGCCGCCAACTTGAATGTTGTGCTTGGGAGCCTATAATTTCCTCTGTTGCCTCGAAGCTCGCCGCCTGGAATCGACCTCGGGATGAGTGAGCAGGCCGAGAGCAGCGAAAGGAACAATATGTCCTATCTACTTCGCGGCATCGCGGCCAATGGTGGCATTCGCGTCGTCGCTGCCGACAGTACCGAACTCGTGAAGGAAGCGCAGCGGCGTCATGATGCCACTGCGACCGCCGGTGCGGCTCTGGGTCGCACCCTAACGGGCGCTCTGCTCCTTGCTCATGTTTTGCTGAAGAACCCGCAGGACCGTGTCACTTTGCGTTTGCGAGGCGACGGGGAGCTGGGTGGCGTGATCGCCGATGCGGGCCTCGATGGGACAGTACGCGGCTACGCACGCGAACCGCGCGTTTCCCTGCCGCCACGGGATGACGGCAAGCTGGATGTCGGAAAGGCGGTCGGTAAGGGCGATATCGAGGTCATTCGCTCGCATGCCCCTTATGGCGATCCGTACAGCTCGAGTGTCCCGCTGGTTTCGGGTGAGGTTGCCGAGGATATCGCCGTTTTCCTGGCTCGATCGGAGCAGATTCGCTCGGCAGTCCTGCTGGGCGTTTATTTCGAGGGTGGCAGGGTAGCCAAGGCCGGCGGAGTGCTCCTGCAGGCTCTTCCCGGCGCCGACGAAGCAGCGCTCAACTTACTGGAAGCCAACGTGCGCGCCTTTGGGCAGCTCACCGACGTGCTGCGGCGCGTTTCGCTGATCGAAGCTGTAGAGGAGTTGTGTTGGGGGCTGGAATTCGAGCTCCTCACCGAGAACGCCTTGCCATTATCGTTCTCCTGCCGCTGCAGCGACGCGAAGGCGGTCGACGCGCTGGCCTACTTCAGTCTCGAGGAGCGCGAATCGATGATCTTTGATGATGGCGGGGCCGAGGTCGTGTGTCACTGGTGCGGTGACAAGCGCTGGGTGGAGCCCACCGCGATTCGTGGAATCTCGCGCAATGAGGTCCGTTGCCCCGACTGCGACACCCTCTGGCATCGGCAAGGCCAGGCGACGATGATTCGCGAAGACGAGCTCTGCTCCTGCGGCAAACGGGTGGAGCTGCCGGCTTGATTTGCGAACGGTAGAGTCCGCCTATGACGGTCTCCGTTTTCCTCGCTCTTATGGGCCTGGTGGTGCTGTGGGCCTCGGCGTTCCCCGTAATCAAGGTGGGGCTCGAGGGCCTGGGAGTCTTGCACCTCACCCTGCTGCGCCATCTGGTTGCGTCGCTCTGCTTCGCCCCCTTCCTGGCGCTAACACGCCAGCGACTCTTTCCCGAAAAGCGCGACGTGCTGCCGTTCATGCTGCTTGGCGCCGTGGGAATCGGTCTTTACCACACCGCGCTGAACGCCGGTGAGTTGCGTGTCAGCGCGGGTGCTACCAGCTTGATCATCGGCGCCGCTCCGGCGCTTACGGCCGTGCTAGCCAGGATCTTCCTCAACGACAGACTCCCGGTGTTGGGTTGGATAGGAAGTCTCGTCTCCTTCGCCGGTATCGCCCTCATCGTCGTGGGCGACTCGGCAGCGGTGGGCTTCGATCCTTACGCCCTCTTCGTCCTGGTTTCGGCGCTGGCGGCTGCGATCTATTTCGTTTGGCAGAAGCCCTTCTACACCCGCTACCGGGCATCGGAGGTCACGGCGTTCGCAACCTGGGGAGGAACGCTACCGTTGCTGGCGTTCCTCCCCGGCCTTGGCGGTGATGTAGCCGATGCCGGTAGCGGAGTGCTGGCCGCGGTTTATCTCGGCGTCTTCCCGTCGGCCGTGGCCTACTCGCTACTGGCTTTTGCTCTGGCCCGAACTCCCGTCACGGTCGTTAGCGCCTACCTCTACGCTGTTCCGGTTTTCGCGCTGCTCTTCTCCTGGGCCCTGTTGGGCGAGGTACCGACCCTGGTAACGCTGATCGGCGGCGCAATTGCGATCACCGGGATCGTGCTCGTGAACATCGTGAAAGTGCGTGGTGCGAGAAGGGAGCTCAGAAGGGCGCGTACGCCACTGGGCGGCGGGCAAACAACGGCTCCCCATACGACGCGCCGATGAAAGTTCCCCAGTACGCCGCGCGCCCGCGACGCCTTCGGTAGATGTCGGGCGTAACGGTTTCTGAGGCGGCCTCGCCGGTGAACTGGCTCCGGTAGCAGCGGACGGCTTCCTCCCACACGTCGATGTAGTCGCTGGTGTCCACCACCAAGGTGGCCTCGAAGGGGACGTTGCCCATGTAGTAGAAGAGCTCGCGTGGCTTGAACGGCTCACCCGAAAGAGGACTGTTCTTTAGCCCGGCGAGGTGTATGGCGGCGGGGACGATACTGGCGGCCGCCACGTGATCCGGATGGCGATCATCATTGTGTGGGGCGATAACCACCTGCGGGCGAAGCTCGCGTATCAGATGGGCGAGTTGCAGTCGACGGTCCTCGCTGTCCATGATTCGCGAGTCGGGCCAACCGAGGTTTCGCCGTACGTCCAGTCCCAGCACCGCCGACGCTGCCGATGCCTCCTTGGCCCGCTCGGCCGGTGTTCCCTTGGTGGCAGCCTCACCGCGACTGAGGTCGATGATGCCGGTGGCCCGCCCCTCGCTCTTTGCCCTCGCGAGGGTGCCCCCCATTCCCAGCTCGGCATCATCGGGGTGGGGTCCTATGACGACCAGATCGAGCATCTCAGTCCCTCTCCTGCTTCGGCTTCTCGATTGTTTTTTCGCCCAGCCGGCGCTCACTGCCCTGAGCCAAGCGAGTTATGTTGCCGGCATGCCGGTAGATGGCGAGCGTTGCCAGCGCTAGCGCCAGGAACAGATCTGCCGCCGCAGCTCGCCCAGTTGCGAGCAGCATCAGTGGGGCCGCCGCAATCCCCACCAGCGACCCCAGCGAGACGTAGCGTCCCAGAGCCATGGTGAACAGGCCCAGGAGCGCGGCGAGCACAGTGATCAGCGGACTGACCGCCAGGAAGGCGCCCAAGCTGGTCGCCACCCCCTTGCCACCCCGCAGGCCCAGGAAGATATTAAAGTTGTTCCCTAAGACGGTGGCGAGCGCGGTGAAAACGACGGTCCAAGGGTCCACGCCCATCAGTATCGGGAAAATCGTTGCCAGAAAGCCCTTCAACGGGTCCATGACCGCAACGAGGATGGCAGGACCGGCACCCACGGCGCGAAGCACGTTGGTGGCGCCGATATTCCCTGAACCGACTTTCTGAATATCTACGCCGTAGCCCCTGGCGACCAGATAGCCGGTGGGAATACTGCCCACGAGATAACCGATCACTATGAACACGGCGGACAATGCGAGGTCGAGCACCAAGTATCCTCCGGGATGGCACAGACAGGGGCCGCTGCCCGAACCCGGTCCCATGATTGCATATCGTCCGGTTCGCCCCGTGGTGCCGCTTAGAAGCCAACGCGGCCGGCTCAGGATGAGTTAGGCTGTCTCGGGTGACGCAAGACGCTCTATTCCTGCTGGCGGCGGCGGTTGTGGCCGGCTACATGGCGCGCTTGGCGCTCAAGCTGGCGCCGGCCACCAGCGAGTTCCCCCTCAAGACGCTAGTGGCAAGCCTGTTGAGCGCCATAGTGGCGTTCGCCGGAGTGTTCCCCTACGACGTGGGAGAGAGCCTCCGACAGGTGACGCTCGTCGTCGGACCCCTTTACGCATTCGGCCCACTGGTCGCAATCGCCCTTGCTCGGTTGCGCATGTATCGATTGGCTCGCCTTTTGGTGTCGCTGCTGTACTGGACGGCCGAGGGTCGCGAGGCGCCCAATCGACTGCTCGCTCAGGTCGCCCTGCAGCGCGGGGACGTCGACAGAGCCCTGGAACTGATTCCCGGCGAGGACACCTTGATGGTTGCCCAGGCGCTCTCCTTGCGTGAAGAGTGGGAGTCGCTGGCGTCGCTGAGTGTGCCGCTCGAAGGCGACAACGCCTACCTGGCCGAGGCGGCCCGCATCGAGGCATTATTGAAACTGGACCGGCTCGAGGAGGCCGAAAGCGCCGCGGAGCGCATGCGTTCGAGTTGGGAAGCGGGTGCGCAAGGGCCGATCGGGTACCGCAGCCTACGATTGAGCGAGGCGCGAATTGCGGCCGAGCGTGGGGACCTTTCGACAGTCAAGGAGCTACTGGGCCAGTCGCTTCCTGGGGTGCCGGCGCACCAACTGCTGGCGGTGTTCGCACATGGCGCCTATCGTTCAGGACGAATCGAGGACGCCGGAAAGCTCTACAGTCAAGCCTACGCCGTTGCTCCCGAGGCGCTGCGGGACCGTTATGCCCGTCGTTTGCGGGACCTGGGCATGGAGGCGCCGGTCGCCGTGACGAATCGGCAGACCCCATACGTTACCTTCGCACTCGGCGCGGTACTCGCCCTTGCCTATCTGGGTCAACTCTGGCTCGACGCCAACATAAATCCGATTGTCCCAACCTTTCGAGCCTTCGACGCCAGCACACTAGCCGCCGCCTTCCTCCTGGGCCTGCCCGGCCTCCCCGCGGAAGACGCCTGGTGGCGCTACCTCTCCTACATGTTCGTACACGGAAACCTGATTCACATCGGGTTTAACGTTTGGGTACTCCTCGACATCGGCCGGGTGTATGAACTGCGCCGCGGCTGGGAGAACCTGCTCTCGTCGTTCGTGGTCGGCGGCGCAATGGGCGCGCTCATTACCACCATTGCTCACGACGGCTCACCGCTGGTGTTGGTTGGCGCTTCGGGCGGTGTGCTGGGGGTGGCGGGAGCACTGCTGGCCGATACGCTGACCTCACGCACGGTGGCCGACCGAGCGCTCTCCGGTAGTCTGTTGCGCTGGATGGCGCTCATCGTCGTGCTGTCGGTCGCCATTCCCAACGTCTCGCTATGGGGGCACGTCGGCGGCGTCGTTGGGGGCATGCTGTGGGGATTCATGCGGCAAGGGCTGCCAGGCGCGAGGGCGATTGACTCCCTTGCCGCCGCTACAGGACTGGCCCTGTTGCTGGTCGCGCTCTACCAGGCGATTTTGTTAGCCGGCCGCCTGGCCTAACGTGGCACGCCATGGGCGTTGGAGCGGGTTGCCGGCACTTTAGCAGTTAGCGCACCCGCTCTAGGCACCAGCCCAAAGTCAACGCATAAGCGGGAGTACGAGGGAGGAGATATCCTCCGACTCGTTCAGTTGCACGATTCGTGAACCCGAGAGGGTGAGGGAGAGTCCAGCGGCGTCGGCCGCCAGCGTGTAACTGCCGCCGGCAAGGCCATCGAGTGAGAAGCGCGTTGAGGTTCCGTCGAGCTGGAGGGTCACCGTGTCGAGAGCGGTGCTCGGACCGGTCGCCTGAACCGCCGCTTCGTCCCCTGGACCGGGGAAGCCCACCGCCCTGTCGACTCGCACGATTCCCGCTCCATAGCGCTCCTCGCTCATGTACTCGTCGTCGAAGTAGGCGGTCTCGAGAAGCCGCTCCCGTACCGATTCCGCACTGGGCGAGGACATGCTGGTCCAAGCCTGCACGGCCGCACCTGCTGCCAGCGGGGCCGCCATCGAAGTACCCGCGTCGATGCCGTAGTCATTACCGGGGAAGGTCGACAGTATCGCTTCATCGTCGGCAGAGCGGCAGTCGTCGATGAAGTCCAGGTAGCCGTCGCCGCCCGGCGCCATCAGGTCGAGCCCCTGACCATAATCGGAGAAGCAGGAGCGTTCGAAATCGGTGTTTACCGCACCCACGCCTATTACCCCGCTATAGCGGGCCGGATAGTCGACGTCGCCATGCCCCTGATTGCCGGCCGAAGCGATGACGAGGGCGCCTGCTTCCTGCGCATCCTGCACGGCTTCGCGCACGGTGCTGCTGTCACCTTCCGACCCGAGGCTGAGTGTGATGATATCGGCCGGTTCGGGATTCCTGGGAACGCCCGACACGTCGAGGCCGGCGGCCCAGCGGATCGCATCGGCGAGCGCCGCGGCCGTCGTGATCCCGTCGTTGAACACCTTTATCGGCAGTACTCGAGCGTCACTGCCGGCGACCCCGGCAATGCCCCGCCCGTTATCGGCGATCGCTGCCAGGAGACCGGTGACGTGAGTGCCATGGGTATCGAAGTTCGAGTCGGGGCGAGGGTTGCCGTCGCGTGAACGACAATCGGTCGAGCCGCAGAAGTCGTAGCCGTCCGACACGAAGATTCCCCTCAGATCTTCGTGATCCAGATCGATGCCGCTGTCGATCACCGCGACCACGGGACGGCTGCCCGAGCCGCCGCTCAAGGCAGGGGCGTCCCAGGCCACCGGCGCACCCACTACCGGCAACTGCCACAGATCCATCAGTAATGGATCGTTGGGCAGAGCGTGCGGATAGAAGAGGTAGTTGGGCTCGGCGTACCGCACTGCCGGGTCGGCTTCCAGCTCGGCCGCTACCGCCGCGACCTCATCCGTGGTCGCGATGAGCACCGTTTCCGCCGATGGATCGTCATTCAGCAGCGTCAGATTGTGCCGGCCGGCCAGCGCCTCGCCCGGCTCCTCGCCTTCCTGCAGCGAAAGCTGGTGGGCAGTGGGTTCGAGGGCAACTATCAACTGACCAGGAACGAACGCCGGACGTTCCTGAGGTGTTCGAAGGTTATCTGCGTCCACAGTGCTGTTGCGCCCAAAGAAAGACGCTGCGGTTATCGGGATTTCGGCATTATCGGTTCGGAGGTAGCCGCTGATGCTGCCGTCGCCGTCGGCCGAGGAGTCCTGACTGACCTCGCCGATCACGTCGAAGGCGGTAACGCCTCCCCGATAGATCACTCGCAGGACCGACGTGTAGCGGCCCGGCTCGAGCCCGCTCATCTGGGTCAGGGTGACCGGCTGCTTGCCGAAAGGCTCGAGTGTCCCCTCTTGCGGCTCGATGGTGAACCATTGGCCGGCTTCGGGGTTGTCGCTGCCGTTCGAAGTTTCGATGGTCCAGTCGAGTGTGTTGCCGGAGATGTTTTCGAGCTCGAACGATGCCCGGGCGTCGCCGCTGCTCAGCTGAATGGGGCTACTGGGAGCCGATACAGGACCAGGTTGCTCATCGATTGGGCCGGGTGGTGTGCCGCAAGCGAGCAACAGCGCAGCAGTTGCCACGAGCGCCATCACGAAAAAGGGGATACGTGTCATGTCTAGACCGTAGCGCCGCTTGCGCTGCGAAAGTATAGCGAGACCTGGATTCCCGCTTAATCTACTCTTTAGCGGGCGTTAATCCCCGAGGTCGTGACCCTTCGATTGTTCGAGGCTTGGCTTTGTGGTCAGTGTGCGCCACAGGGCAGCGACCGCCGGCCCAAACTCCCCGACACCGCTCGGTCGGCGCACAGCACTCCGCTGCCGTACTCGTCACTGTTCATCGTCGTAGGGTCGAAGTAAGCGGTGCCGAGGAGTCGGTCGGTTAGCTCCTGGGGGTCGAGTCCCGGTTCCCGGCTCAGGATAAGTGCCGCGACTCCGGCGGCGAAGGGCGCTGCCATCGAAGTTCCGGCCATGCAGCCGTAGTTGTTCCAGGGGACGGTGCTGCGCACCCTTAGACAGCTTGCGCTGCCGTAGCCGCCCGGCGCCATGATGTCGACTGTCGGTGCGAACTCGCCCCAGTCGGAGAAGCTCGAGCGGGTGAGGCTTTCGTCGACCGAGCCCACGGCTATTACGGCGGGCGCATTAGCGGGCGCCTGGACGCCGTGCTGCCCGTTGGTCGAACTGTTGTTACCGGCCGCGGCCAGGAGCAGTGCGCCGGCCAGGCGAGCCCGCTCGGCGGCCCGTTCGAGCGCCGGTACACGGTTAGAGCCGGCCCCTACGCTCATGTTGATGATGTCGGCTGGATGGGGGTTGCGGGGCAGGCCGTGCACGGAAATTCCGGCAGCCCACAGCATGGCGTCGGCCAGATCGGCGGTAGTAGCTTGCATGCCGCTGTCGTCGAAGATCTTCACGGGGAGCAGGCGTACTCGGGGACCGTAAGCCACCCCGGCCACCCCTACTCCGTTGTTGCCTTCGGCGAGCGCAATGCCGGCAACGTGCGTGCCGTGCGCCGAGGCGTGACTGGGCGCACCTGGACGCGGGTCGTCGTCTCGGTCGCGCAGGTCGATGCCTTGAAGCGTCTTGTTGCGCAGGTCCTCATGGTCGACATCGACCCCGGTATCGATGATCGCGACGACTACATCACTGCCGCTACCGCTACTGCCGCGACTGTCGGGATCGCCGTCATCGCTGCTGGTGAGGCCGGAGTGCTCCCACGCCTCGGGAAGACCGAAGCCTTGAATATTCCACTGATCGAAGTAGCAGGGATCGTTTGGCAAAGTCAGCGGCCGCACGTAGTAGTTGGGGTGAGCGAACTCAACGCGTGGATCGGCGGCGAGCCGCTTGGCCGTCGCAGGCGGATCCTCCGTCGCCACTCGTTCGAAGCCCGCGGCCGCGCTCGTCGACAGCAACCGCAACTCGTGGTCGGCACGTACCATGCCGGCCTGCGCCTCCAGCGCCAGTCTGGCGGAAAGTCCCGAGAACTCGCCCTCGGGCCGCCTGTATCCCACGAGCACCTCGCCCGGCACGAAGGCGCCCGCAATCGGCGAAGCGCTCAGCTGGCCCGCCTCGACACTCTTCGGCTCTTCCATGTTTGCAGCACAGGCTCGAGTCGAATCCATGAGAAAGCCGACTTGCAATTCGGCGTCGCCACCGTTCGACTCGATCCACACGGTGGCGGCCGCGACATCTCCCTGCTCGAGACTCGAAAAATCTACCGAGACCCGGATGACCTCAGCACTTCCGCCGGCTCGCACCTCGCCCCGACTGGGCGAGAAGTGAATGAGCGGCGAATCGCTCGAGACGCTCCACCGCAGCACGGAGTAGGCGCCCCCGGCGTTGGAGATGGCGATCTCCTTGACCGGAAAGTTGCTGTCGAGTTGCAGCTGTTCCGGTCCCACTTCGAGAGTGGGGCTCTGGAAGGCGCCGCAGGCGGTAAGTCCGAGAATGAGCATGGCGAGGGGAAGCACGGCGAAGCCGCGCGGTATCGGGGGCACGGGCGGGATTATAAGTTCGGGTGTGCCCCGGGGGCTGCGCTATTCTCAACAGGTAAGCGGTGGTCGTGAGAAGCGTCACATCGATGTGTGCCTCGAGGAGGACGTGGAGTCAGGCGCCGGTTGTGGCAATGCATGGCAGCGGATGCCAGGACTTGGGGGGGCCCCCCC
>JBBDRD010000025.1:0-6852 GCA_040905665.1 Trueperaceae bacterium | reverse complement strand
CGAGCTCAAGCTCACGGCGGCGCCGCCTCGGTAGAATCGACCATGGATCTCGATATCAAAGGCAAGGTCGCATTGGTAACCGGAGGCTCTCGCGGTATAGGGTTCGCAGTTGCTTCGGCGTTGGTGGACGAGGGGGTCCGCCTGGCGCTCGCGGCTCGCAACGAAACGGAGTTGGCGCGGGCGGCGGATTCGCTTGCGGCCAGGGGTGGCGAGGTCACCGCTGTGACTGCCGACGTTAGCGATCCGGACCAGGTTATCGCACTGTTCCGGAGCGTGCGCGAGTCCGTTGGCGACCCGCAGATACTGGTGGTGAATGCCGGGGGACCGCCGGCGGGGAGGGCGAGCGTACTCACCGAGGAGCAGTGGGCAAAGGGCTTCGACCTCACCCTCATGTCGGCCGTGCGGCTCGCTCGCGAGGCGCTGCCTTCGATGCGCTCGGCGAGGTGGGGGCGGATCATCAACGTGACCTCCCTAACCGTAAAGCAACCGGTGCAGAACCTGGCCCTCTCCAACGCCTACCGCGCCGCGGTTACCGGTTTCGCCAAGACGCTTTCGGCCGAGATCGCCGCCGATGGCGTCACCGTCAATAATGTGGGGCCCGGCTACACCGCTACAGAGCGGCTGGAAGAGCTGTTCACTGACGAGCAGGCAAAGGAAAGGCTGCTGGCGACGATTCCGGCGGGTAGGTTCGGCACACCGGAGGAGGTCGCTTCGCTCGTCGTCTACCTTGCCTCTCGCGCGGCCGCCTATATCACGGGCCAAACTATCGTTCCCGATGGAGGGGCAACACTCGGCCTGCTCTGAATGCCGTGAGTTGATGAGCGCGAGCGGCCGCTGCGGTCCTTATACTTAGGTGCCATCGAAACGCTTGTGGCGTGCCTTGCGGGTGCATTGTGGCCCGCTGCGCATCGAGCAACAGGGAAGCGGTCGAGGAGGGGATGCGATGACGGTAAGCCCGCTCGAGGGGGCCAAGGCCGGGGGGAGTTTCCTGATCGAGTGTCATCCGGCGAGCGAGATACAGGTGCCGGAGGCCTTCGATGATGAGTTACGCATGGTGGGGCAGAGCGCCCGGCAGTTCGTAGAACGCGAGATCCTTCCCGACTTCGAGGCGCTGGAAGGTTTGGATTACGAGCTGAGCCGTAAGAAGCTCCGCACTGCCGGGGAGCTCGGCCTATTGGGCATCGACGTCCCGGAGGAGTTCGGCGGCCTCCAGCTGACCAAGACCGCCTCGTTGCTTGTCGCCGAGAAGCTGTCCGCCTCCGGCTCCTTCAACGTCACCTTCAACGCTCACACCTGCATTGGCACTCTGCCGATAGTCTACTTTGGCAGCGAGGAGCAAAAGTCGGTCTATCTGCCGCGGCTCGCCTCGGGGGAGTGGGTCGCCGCCTACTGCCTCACCGAGCCGGGCTCGGGCTCCGATGCTCGGGCGGCAAAGACGCGCGCCCTCTTGAGCGAAGACGGCCGCGAATACCGCCTGAACGGCAGCAAGATGTGGATCACCAACGCCGGTTTCGCCGACCTGTTCATCGTCTTCGCCCAGGTCGATGGCGAGCGGTTCACCGCCTTTCTGGTCGAACGTGAAACCGAGGGCTTGGGGTTTGGCGCCGAGGAGCGGAAGCTGGGCATCAAGGGCTCGTCGACGCGTCAGCTGATCCTCGACGATGTCCGGGTGCCGATCGAGAACGTACTTGGTGAGATCGGAAAGGGGCACAAGATAGCCTTCTCGATCCTCAACCTGGGCAGACTCAAGCTCGCCGCCGGGGCAGTTGGCGGGAGCAAGGAGATGCTGCGACTCGCGTCCGGGTATGCTCAGGAACGCGAACAGTTTGGCCGTCCGATAGCCGAGTTCGGGCTCATCCGAGAGAAGATCGGCGGCATGGCGGCCCACATCTTTGCGCTGGAGAGCGCGGTTTACCGGGTGGCGGGCGAAGTGGACCGGCGGCTGGTCGGCTGTGAAAGCGACAATCAGAGGTTGAGCGCGCTGGACGAATACATCATCGAGTACTCGCTCATCAAGGTCTATGGCTCCGAGATTCTCGACGAGGTCATAGACGAGGCGCTGCAGATCTTCGGCGGAAACGGTTATAGCGCCGAGTATCCGGTCGAGCTGGCTTACCGAAACGCGCGAATCAATCGGATCTTCGAAGGAACCAGTGAAATCAACCGACTGCTGGTGACCGGCCAGCTTCTCAAGCGCGCCATGAGCGGAAGGCTCGACCTGATGAGCGCCGGTCAGGCGGCCCTGCAGGGCAAGCCGGCCCAACAGCCGGATGTACCGGCGTCGATCGGCGAAGCCGCGTTGGCGGTGGAGGGACTGAAGAGAGGCGCGTTGTTGGTGGCCACAGCCGCCGCCCTCATATACGGTGAACGGCTGGAGGCGGAGCAGGAGATCCTGGCTCGAGCGGCAGACATGGTGGCCTTGACCTATCTGGCCGATTCCGGCTTGCTGCGAGCCGAAAGGCTGCTGGCGGGGAAAGCGGGTGAGCAGGCCGCACTGCTGGCGCAGATATACGCCTTGGAAGCGGTTGATCAGGGACGGATGTTGGCCACCGAAGCGCTGCGGAGGGTTCCCGGGGGTGCGGATCATCTAGCGGCGCTGGCAGTGCATTTGCCCGAGCATGGCTGTGATCTGATCGAGCTGCGTCGTGAAGCCGCCAGTGCCGTCTACGAGCGAGGTGGCTACCCCTTGGCTTGAGGTCGTTATCAACTTGAGCCGCAGGCACCAAACGCCATCGTCAGGCGTCCGTATTATGAACCATGCCAGCTTATCTGAACGCCGTGGCCAGCGCCGTCCCACCGGTCAGCTACAGTCAGAGCGAGATTCTCGAGGTGATGAAGGAGTGGCACGGTGGCGATCGCCGGACGGGGCGACTGCTTACCGGCATCTACCGTGCCTCGGCGATCAGTAAACGCCACAGTGTGGTGCCGGATTTCCTCCCAGGCGATTCGGGAGGCTTCTTCTACGACCCCGCCGAGCGGCGCTTTCTCGTGCCGGGGACAGCACAGCGCAACAGCCTCTACGCCTCCGAGGCGGGTGAACTTACCGGTTGCGCGGCCGGTAAGGCGCTCGCCCGCGCCCCCGGCATCGGGCCTACCGACGTCACTCATGTGATCACAGTCTCATGCACCGGTTTCTTCGCCCCGGGACCGGATGTCGAGCTGGTCGACGCGCTGGGGCTCAAGGGCAGCGTGGAGCGCTACCACTTGGGCTTCATGGGCTGTTACGGCGCCTTTCCGGCGCTGCGTCTGGCCCGTGCCCTTTGTCTGGCCGACCCCGGTGCCGTCGTGCTGGTTGTGTCGGTGGAGTTGTGTACCCTGCACCTGCAGGCTGCGGGTGACACCGACAGCCTGCTGGCCGCCTCTGTCTTCGCCGATGGCTGCGCAGCTGCGATCGTGAGTTCCGAGGAGCCGGAGGGCGCCGGATTACGGCTCGATACCTTCGCCAGTGCTTTGGCTCGCGACCGTGCGGGTGAGATGGCCTGGACGATAGGCGACACCGGTTTCGAGATGGTTCTATCGAGCCGCCTGCCGCAAGTGGTCGAGGAGGAGGTTCATGGCGCATTGGCGCCACTTTTCGAGTCGAGCGGTAAAGGGCCCAAGGAGATCGGCAGCTGGGCGGTACACCCGGGGGGGCGCGCGATCCTGGACCGAGTGGAGGGCGCGCTGTGCCTCGACCCGAACGCACTTCACGCCTCACGCGAGGTGCTCGCCGAGTACGGCAACATGTCGAGCGCTACCGTGCTGTTCGTACTTGAGAGGTTGCTGGACGAAGCGTTCGAGGGAGACCCGTCGCTCGTTTCGGTCGCCTTCGGTCCCGGTCTTAGCGTGGAAAGCGCCATGTTCACTCGTACAGGTTGATCCTCATGCTCCAAAAGCGTGCCACCGACCTCCCGGAGCAGATGGATGATCCGAACTGCGATCCATTGTGGCTACGCAACACCTACGCTCAGTTCGCCCTGATCAACCGGATGGTGAGTGGGTGGGAAAGGGTGTTCAGGCGCTATCTGGCGCCGGGACTCGAACCCGGCTGCACGATTCTCGACGTGGGCTGCGGTGGCGGCGACCTAAGTCGCAATCTGGCGCGCTGGGCGATAGCCGCAAGGCAACCGGTAAGGGTCACCGGAATCGACCCGGATCCGCGGGCGTTGGAGTTCGCTCGTTCGCGACGGCAAGTCGAGGGTGTCGAGTACCTGCAGGCGACGGCCGAAGAGTTGTTGTCACGCGGGCGCCACTTCGACTACGTGGTCTCCAACCACCTGTTGCACCACCTGCCCGAGGAGTGTTTGTCCGGCTTCCTCGATACGACGGCGCTGCTCAGCCGCCGGATCGCCGTTCATAATGATCTTCGTAGGCATCCGGCCGCCTGGCTGGCGTTTGGCCTCACCCGGCCGCTGTTCCGTAACTCCTTCATCGTCGAGGACGGTCTCCGTTCCATCCGCCGCTCGTTCACCTCTGCCGAGCTTCGCGCCGTGGCGCCTGCCGGTTGGCGAGTCGAGAGGCTTTCCCCCTTTCGCAACCTCGCCCTCTTCGAAGCATGACGCCGCTGGTAATAGTGGGCGCCGGTCCCGTGGGCCTGTTTTTGGCCTGCCTCCTCGCCCAGCGCGGTCGGGAGGTGATGGTACTGGAGGGAGCAGCGGGTATCGGGGCGGTGCCCGGCAAGCGCCCCTCGGCTTTGGGCAAAAGACTAGACGCTCAGGTAGCGCCTGGCCGCAGCTCGCGTTCGATAGGCGTCCATCCGCCCGCCTTGGAGGCGCTAGCCCTGATCGACGCCGCACGGCCGCTGATCGATTGCGGCGTTGCCATCAGAAGGGCTCGACTCTTCGTTGACAGGCGGCCGGTGGGTTCGCTCTCCCTGGCCGGTTGCCCTGGGCCCTTTCCCTTCGTGCTGTCGCTGCCCCAGGGAGTCACCGAAGCGCTGCTCGAGGAGCGGCTCGAGCAGCTGGCGCCGGGTTCGTTGCTCCACGCGCAGGTGAGTCGAGTTTGCCCCGGCCCGAGGGGGATGAGCGTAGAGCTGGCCGACAGCGGCGCCATCGAAACCGCTTTCGTGGTTGGCTGCGACGGGCGCGGCAGCACGACACGTAACTCCCTCGGACTCGAGTTCGAGGGCCGAGCGCACGATCATCACTACCTGATGGCCGATCTGCCCGAATCCACTGACCTGGCATCCGACGCCGCTATCTTCCTGGGTCGGCGAGGGGTCGTCGAGTCCTTCCCTCTCCCCGGCGACCGCCGTCGTTGGGTCGCGCGCGTGGCTAAGAGGCCGTCCGAACCCGACTTGGCGCAGTTGATCGAGGCGGTGAGCGAGCGAAGCGGCTTCGAGCCTCAGGCTGTTCCGGGCGTGGTGGCCAGCGCCTTTACCGCCGAGACGCGTCTTGCCTCCAGCTTGGCCGGCCACCACTGGTCGCTCGCCGGCGACGCCGCCCACGTGGTTTCCCCGATCGGCGGGCAGGGGATGAACCTCGGCTGGTTGGGCGCTCTGGCGCTGCTGGACGCGGGAGCGGGGGCTCATGATCGGTGGCAACCGAAGCGCTACGAGGCGCTGCAGAGGCGCCGGGCGCGACTCGTGGGACGCCGGGCGCAGCGGAATATGCTTCTCGGCGGCGAGAAAGTTCCTCCGCTCCTCCGAGAGGCCTTCGCCCGGACGCTCCTTCTGCCCGCCTTCTCCAGGTCGGCTGCCCGCTATTTCACGATGAGAGGGTTGTGAGCCGAAGTGAACCGCGATGTTCGTGTCGCGATGAACACGGGCGTCTTCCCGATCTCGCGGCACCCGTATCTCCTGCATTTGCGCCTGGGGTTCAATCTGCTGCTGAGCCCCATCTACCTGTGGGGCGTCTTTCTCGCGGCTGGTGATCCGGCGAACCCACGTCTCTGGCTCGGCTACCTCTCGCTGCACCTTTTCCTCTACGGGGGGACCACGGCCTTCAACTCCTTCTACGACCGTGACGAGGGTCCCATCGGCGGGATGTTCGAGCCGCCACCGGTCGACCCCGGGCTGCTGCGTTTCTCGCTCGTCGTCCAGGCTTTGGGGCTGCTGCCGGCGGCCCTGGTAGGGTTGCCGTTCCTAAGCGCATGGCTGTTCCTCTTCCTTATCTTCACCGCTTACTCGCACCCCGCGGTGCGGTTCAAGGCGAATCCGGGGACAGCGCTCGCGGCTATTGCCTTTGGTCAGGGAGCCGTCGGTTTCACGCTGGGCTGGTTCGCGGTTTCTCCACCCCAGGGCCTGCTAAGCCCGGCGGGAGTGTGGGGCATGCTGAGCACGGCGCTGATCGTCACCGGGTTGTATGTGATCAGCCAGAGCTATCAGGTTCAGGAGGATCGCGCGCGAGGGGACCGCACGCTACCGGTCATGTTGGGCGCTCGCCGCGCTCTGTTGGTCGCCTGCCTGCCGCTGGCCGCCGGCGGGCTCTTGCTCGGCGGCTGGGTGGGAGTTCGGCTCGGTTGGGAGTGGGCGGGAGGCCTCGCGATTTTCTTCCTGGCGCTGGCGCTGTGGTTGGTGCGCCGGGCCTCGCGCTTCGAAGAAGGCGACGTCCGGCGAAACTTTGGCTGGGCAATGCGATTCGTTACGACGGCCTCGGGAGGGCTATCGCTGTTTCTGCTGCTTCACCTGTTTCTCTAGCTTGCCGTCGCTTGGCTCTAGGCAGCAATATCGAAGTGCCACTTGCGTAACCGATGCGTCTACCTTAGTATTTAAGGTGACTCATGGGCGATGCGCCAAAAGTGCGCCGACCCGGTACGAAATCATGGAGGGAAACATGGACGTGAACAGGGAACGGGCGCTCTCCGCGGCACTTCAGACCATCGAGCGGCAGTTTGGTAAGGGCGCGATCATGCGGTTGGGTGCCGAGGGTGTGA
>JBBDRD010000024.1:0-5511 GCA_040905665.1 Trueperaceae bacterium | reverse complement strand
AGGAGGTGACTGTCCTCAAGCGGATCAAGGCCAAGCTCGAGGCGCGCGAGAAGGAGGAGACCAAGGAGGCGGCGGTCGCATCCTAGCGGACCTCCGCTCGCTGTTGTCGGGCCGACAACACTCTAGGCCGGCCGGCGGCTGCTGCCGATCGAGGTGAAAGCCGCCCGATCAGTGAGAGCCTGGCCGGAACACCGCCGAATTCAGGCAAGCCCATCGGATCTTGTCCGGTGCCACGGGCCGTCCGCTGGCACGGGTGCCGCAGCCGAAGCCGCTGATATCATCTTCCGAGATGTCCAGAGTCTTCCCGCTACTCCTGCTGACCCTCGTCTTGGCCTCCTGCGCGCCCAGCGTGGTCAACGAAAACACCCGGGCCAACCTGCGCGAGTTCGGATTCGAACCGCTGCCGCTCGACGAGCGCTACATCGTTGCCGTGCCCGACTTCGCGGTGCGCGCCGGCTCGGTGCGGGTGGGCCGGGTCGACCTGTCGCAGGAGGGCGAGGAGTTCTACCGCGAGCTGGGCTCGGGCGTGGCGGACATCTTCCTCACGGAGGCGTTTCGCAGCGGCCGCTTCCGCATCACCGAGCGCAGCGAGCTCGACAAGATCCTCCGCGAGCAGAACCTGGCACTCTCCGGGCGGATCGACCCTGCGACCGCCGCCGACGTGGGCCGCATCACCGGAGCCGAGCTGATAGTGCTCGGCTCGCTCACCGAGTTCGGCATAACGACCACGGGCGGGGGCGGCCGGGTTCTGGGGATCTTCGGAGGCTCCACCGAAACCGTCACTGCCAGGGTGACCGTCGACATCCGGATGGTCGACGCGGTTACGGCCGAGGTGCTGGCCATCGGGGTCGCCACCAGCGATGTTTCGCAGAGCAACGTCCGGGTGGATATCGGAAACGTGCTGCGCGCTCTCAGGGCCGGCCGGTCGGGAACGACGATCGTCGACATCGCCGTTCGCAACGCCATTCGCGGCGCCATCGTCGAGGCCGCCACTACCCTCCCGGGCAAGCGTACGGACTGACCGAAAAATCGACCGTGACGGGGCCGGGCCGGATCTCGCATCGAGGTGCCCCGGACGCGCGCCTTTACAACGACCGTCCCCAACGGCTACGATGACCTCCGGCAACAAAACTATAGGCACGCTTTCACGACGAATGGGAGATCGACTTATATGCGCAAACTACTTTCGATCGTACTGGCAGCGCTGTTACTGGGCGGGGTCGCTTTCGGCCAGGGCCTTCTGCGCGAAGTGCAGCTCCGCGGCAATCTGGCCTGCGGCGTCAACGACCGCTTGCCCGGCTTTGGCTCGGTGAACGAGCAGGGTGAGTACGAAGGCTTCGATGTGGACTTCTGCAAGGCGATCGCGGCCGCGGTCCTCGGTGACGCCGAGGCGGTGGAGTACCGGCCGCTCTCGGCCCAGGAACGATTCACGGCACTGCAGTCGGGTGAAGTGGACGTGCTCATCCGCAACACCACCTGGACGTCCAGCCGCGATACCGACCTCGGCCTGAACTTCGCTCCCACCACCTTCTATGACGGCCAGGGCTTCATGGTCCCGCGCGACTCCGGTATAGAGACGCTACAGGACCTGCAGGGCCTGCGAATCGGCGTGCAGGTTGGCACCACCACCGAGCTGAACCTGGCCGACGTGCTGAGCGCGCTGAACATCGACTACACGCCGGTCACCTTCGAGACGGCCGACCAGGTGACATCTGCTTACGACGCGGGCAACGTGGACGCCTGGACCACCGACAAGTCCGGGCTGGCCACCAGCCTGATCACGCTGCAGAACCCGGCAGACCACATGATATTGGACGCGACGATCTCCAAGGAACCCCTTGGTCCGGCGGTTCGTCACGGCGATGATGCCTGGTTCGACGCGGTCAAGTGGGTCGTCTTCGGTCTCATGGAAGCCGAAGAGTACGGCGTCACGATGGACAATGTGGATCAGCAGGCGGAATCGTCCCAGAACCCGAGCGTTCGACGGCTCCTGGGCGTGGAACCGGCCGCGGTCGAGGCGCTGGGACTGGACGCGACCGCCATCCGCGACGCGATTGCGGCGGTAGGCAACTACGGCGAGATCTACGCCCGCAACCTCGGTCCCGACACGCCGTTCGACATTCCCCGCGGGCTCAACAATCAGTACTACGAGGGTGGTCTCATATTCGGGATGCCCTTCCGTTAAGTTGCTGGACCTGCACGCATATACGCATATAGCAGTGCAGGACGAACGCCGGGCGGCACGCGCGAGTGCCGCCCGGTTCCAATCTTTGGCAGAATGGTATTTTGACATCAGCATGAGTCTTTCGAAAGTGCGAATCGGGGCCGAGTCGGGAGCACGGACTTGAACCGAACCATGCCCGGTCGGTCTCGCGGCCAAGAGCGAATCCCCTTCTACCGGAACGTCAAGACCATCGCCGTCTTGGTCCAGTCGGCGTTCGTGCTGATCGCCGTGGCCGCCGTCTACTTCCTCTGGCGCAATGTCACCACCGGCCTACAGTCGTCGGCGCTGACCGTCAACTTCGGCTTCATCGACAACCGTGCCGGCTTCGATCTGGGCGAGACAGCCATCCCCTTCAGTAGCTCCGACACCTACTTCAGAGCGATCGTGGTGGGGATGCTCAACACCCTCAAGGTGGGCTTGGCAGGAGTGGTGCTCTGCTCGATACTCGGGGTATCGGTCGGGGTTATGCGCCTCTCGGCCAATTGGCTGCTGCGCACCCTCTCCACCGCCTACGTCGAGCTCCTGCGCAACACGCCGCTCGCGGTACAGCTCATCTTCTGGTACTACGCCGTCATCCTCTCGATTCCGCCGCGCTCGGAGAACGCCATACGGCTGTTGGGGGACGTCTATCTCAGCCAGATCGGCATCGCAATGCCCTGGCTCTATCCGAGCTATAACTTCGGTCGCTGGCTCCCTTGGCTGCTTGCCGCTGTGGTCGCCACGATAGCCGTTTACCTCTGGCGACGCCGCCAGATTCAGCGCTCGCAGCGGCCCGGCAACCCCTGGCCGGCTTCGCTGGCCGTGGCGGCCGTGATTGCCGGCGGAGGTTTCCTAGTCGCCGTCAACGGTGCCACTACGCCCGAAGGCATTGCTGCCGAGGTCACTCCCACCCGTGGCGTCGGCGTGATCTTCATAGACAGGGACGGCGATGGCTCGCGGGGACGGGACGAGAGTGCGGTTCCATACGCCCCGGTTGTGATTTCGTTAGCCGAGGGACGGCTGCGAACCAACAGCACCAACCTAATCGAGTCGCGCAAGGTCGTCTACAGCACGTTCCGCTTCCCATTGCTCAGCCCCGGCGAGTATGAAAGCGTGGAGGTCGTCTTCCGCGAGCCGGAGGCAGCCGAAGGGTTGCGGGTACACTTCGATCGCTACCCCAGTATCGGCACCATCTATCGAGATGAAAACGAGAACGGCGAGTTCGACGAGGGCGAGAACACCTACGTCGAGGACGGCTTCATCCGTGGCTACAACGGCGTCGGCCTGGCCATGAACATCGAAGGGTTCGAGAGGCGGCTGGTATCCGACCGATCCGGCGAGCTGCGCTTGCCCATCTTCAGGGCTCCCGAAGCAGGGGCGGATGCCGGCGAAGCGCGGGCCGGTGGCCTGGGTGGCGGTTTGGGAGGGCTCTTCGCTCCGCCGGAACAGGCGGCCGCGACCATAGACGCCGAGACCGGCTTCCCGGCTGCTGGACCTCTGGTCTTCAGCAGGCCGACGATCCCACGCAGCAGCTACTTTGGCGGGACGCGGCTCTCCACGCCGTTCCTGGCGCTGTTGCTGGGACTGGCGATCTACACGTCGGCGTTCGTGGCCGAGATAGTGAGAGGAGGGATCCAGGCGATTCCTCGCGGGCAGCCGGAGGCGGCCAAGGCGCTCGGGCTCTCGGGTAACCAGACCTTCTTCCTGATCGTCTTTCCGCAAGCGTTGCGGATCATCATCCCGCCGATGATCAGCCAGTACCTGAACCTGATCAAGAACTCGTCGCTGGCAATTCTGGTAACGTTCAGCGACTTCTTCCAGGTAGCCAATACGGTCGGCAACCAGACTGGTCAGTTCATCGCGGTCTACGTGATCATCCTCATCGGCTACCTCAGCCTGACCCTGGTCTTCAGCCTGGTCCTCAATATCGTCAACGCACGCGTGGCCCTGGTTGAAAGATGATGGTGGAAAGATGACGGGAGCAGTGACGTGACGACGGGACGACTACCTCCACGCCGCGACACCGGCGTTCAGGGCTGGATGCGCGAGAACCTGTTTAAAAGCGTGGGGTCGTCGATTGCGACAGTGCTCGTTGGTGCGCTCGTCGTATGGTCGGTGACCGGGCTCTTGGGCTGGGCGCTTGCCGAGGCCAACTGGGCCAGATTGTGGGTCAATCTCAAGCTCTTCACCGTCTTCCGCTACCCGGTGGACCTGCTTTGGCGGCCGCTGGTTGCCGCGGGCCTGGTACTGTTCGCCTTCGGCGCCTCGAGCTCCGGCAGCGAGGCGGGCACGGCGCGGATCTTGCGTGGCGCATTCTGGCAGTTCTGGTTACTCGCTGTAGCTCTCACGGTCGTCGCTTTCGTGGCCGGCTGGCGCGTCGCGCCCTATTACCTGCTAGCAAGCGCCATGGGCGCCATCGGCTACCTGGCAGGTCGCTATCTGCCCGCCGTCGCCCGTGCCTCCGGCCTCGTCTGGCTGCTGTCGCTGCTGGCTGTACCTTTGTTCCTCTACGGGATCCCGGGCCTTTCGGGCGGGATGAGGGTCGTTCCCATCAGGCTGTGGGGCGGCTTCATGCTCACGCTGGTGCTCACCACCGGCATCGTTCCCAGCTTCCCAATCGGGGTCGCACTGGCGCTCGGCAGGCGCAGCAAGCTTCCTGGCATAAAGTTTGTCTGTATCGCCTTCATCGAGCTGATCCGAGGCGCCCCGCTGATCGTCTGGCTGTTCATCGCCAACCTGATGGTGCCGCTGCTGTTCAACGTCGGTCCCGAGGCGGTGCCCTCGCTGGGCAAGGCCTACATCGCACTGACCCTGTTCAGCTCGGCCTACATGGCTGAGAACGTGCGCGGAGGGCTGCAATCGGTGCCGATGGGCCAGAGCGAGGCCGCAAGGGCCCTTGGCCTCTCCGGCTGGCAGACGACCCGCCTGATAGTCCTGCCACAGGCGATCCGCGCCGTGATACCGGCGATCGTCGGTCAATCGATAGGCCTCTTCAAGGACACCTCGCTGGTCTTCATCCTCAATCTCCAGGACTTCTTCAACGTCCACAACATCGTGGCGCTGCAACCGGCGTCCATCCAGGTACCGGGCGGCGTTCGGCTGGAGCTTTCGCTGTTCCTGGCTTTCATCTACTTCTTCTTCGCATACCGGTTGTCGGTCGCGAGCCGGCAACTGGAGAGATTGATGGGAGTTGGCGAGCGTTGAAGGCGGACGCATTCCCCCCAAGCCTATGGAGGTGGCAATCGTGACACAAACAGCAGTCCAGAGCGCCAGCGGGCACGCCCCGGAGGGCGGCGAGCGGATAATCG
>JBBDRD010000023.1:0-6056 GCA_040905665.1 Trueperaceae bacterium | reverse complement strand
GAAGCACTGGTGAGTAATCACCGGCAGCACACCCGCACACCACGCAAACTAGATTCGAGGTTGAGGCCGGACGTCCTTAGGGGCGTCCGGTTTTTTATGGGCCCGCGACCCCGGGTGATACGCTGGCAGGCCGTGAACGACGCCCTGCTCGCCCATCTGGCTGAACGATTCGGAACCCCTACTTATGTTTACGACTTGGCTGCGATACGCCAACGGGCGGAGCTTCTGCGCGAAGTTCTTCCGGGTGCCGAACTGCTCTATGCCGTAAAAGCCAACTCCTGTGGGGCGGTGCTACGGGAACTGGCGGACGCTGGTTTAGGCGCCGAGGTGATAACCCTCGGCGAATTGGAGCGGGCGCAGCGTGCCGGAGTTCCAGCCGGCCAAATACTGGTTGGAGGACCGGGTCAGGATGAACCGATGATCGAGCGGGCCCTGGAGCTTGAAGTTGGCCGTGTAAGTCTCGACAGCCGGTCGCAGTGGCAGTTATGGGGGCAGCTCGGGCTAGATTGGGCCGATCCGGCAGGGGGAAGCGATCGACGACGCCGGCCCAACTTTGTCGTACGCATCAACCCGCAACTAGATCCGCTGACGCACCATCATCTGGCCACCGGCACCGCCGAATCGAAGTTCGGGATGCCGGTGGCGGAAGGACTGGCTCTAGCTGAGGAGCTCGCCGGTGAAGGTCTACTTGCCGGCTTTCACTTCCACGTCGGTTCGCAGATAACATCGCTCGAGGTATACCGGGCGCTCGAGAGGATAGCCGGCGAGCTTTTCGCTGCCCGTCCGGAGGCCGATACCCTGGATCTGGGCGGAGGTTTCGCGGTACCAAACTTTCCGCTCGAGCAGTTCGGGTCGTTGGCGGCGGGACTGGCGGACAGGCTGGGGGTCAAGCTGCTTTTGGAGCCGGGGAGATATCTGGTTGCGGAGGCTGGGGTGCTTCTTACCAGAGTGAGGCACGTAAAGCCCGGTGTTGTCGATCACGTCATCGCCGACGCCGGCATGGCCGACTTGCTGCGCCCGGCGCTCTACGGTGCGGCGCATCCCGTCCGGCGCGTCAACTCGAGTGCCGCCACAAGTGCCGCGAGAAGTGCCGCTGCCGCAAGCCGGACCGAAACCGATGAAGGGCCCATGGACGTCGACGGGCCACTCTGCGAAAACGCCGACCGGTTGGCAGCCCGGGCCACGTTGCCCCTCGACCTCAAACGGGGTGACCTTCTGGCGGTCGAACAGGCGGGAGCGTACGGCATGGCGATGGCCTCGAATTACGCGTCGAGTCTCCGTCCGGCAGAGATCGTCGTAGATGGTGACGTGATTCGCCTGGCGCGGGCTCGCGAAACCGTTGAAGATCTTCTTCGCTTTGAATCGTGATCCAGCGCCAAGCGGAGCCGGCAACCAGTCGGTCGTGCCTCAGGCGCCTTCGCTGATCAGCTTCAACAATCGCGCGACATTGCCTGGCGGAAGTTTCGTCACCATTCGCCAGGCCTGGGGGTTAGCCGCAGCGATGCGCTCGACTCGATCAAACATCTCGTCGAACACTCTCGCCGGCATATTAAGCGCAGGCGTGAGCCGAACCACACCGGAAGCATTGAGTGTGAAGCAGGCGTGGATACCGCCCAGGTGAAACGCTCTCAACGCCAGCGCCCCGCCGGCAATGGTTATCAGCTCCCGGTGGCCGGGCAGCAAGCTCGGCTTCACGACGTTCCTTAGCTGAAGAGCAAACAGCATTCCAGCACCACGAACTTCACTAAGATAACCGGGGTAGCGGGCCTGGATCTCCCGCAGCCGCGCCAGGCCGCGTTCTCCGTCGGCCCTTGATTTTTCGATCAGGCCCTCTTCGATTATCAACTCCAGCGAACGAAGCGCCATTGCCGCCGCGAAGCTTCCGCCCCCGAAGGTGCTGGAGTGACGCCGGCTATTGAGCCCGCCGAGGAGACGCTTGACCAGTCCTTTACGGGCAATCGTCGCGCCTATCGGTACGATTCCGCCGCTGAGAGGCTTCGCCAGCGTGATTATGTCGGGTTCCAGACCACCGGCAATAGAGGCGAACCAGTGCCCCGTTCGCCCAAGTCCGCTTTGGATCTCGTCGGCTACAACCGGAATCCCATAGCGCCTGGCGATCTCGCCTAAGGCGGGCAAGAATCCCTCCTCGGGGTGGATTACACCCGCCTCACCCTGGATCGGTTCCACGAAAATGGCGACGACATTCTTGTGTCCGATGGAGTGGACCGCTTGTTCGAAGGCATCGGCGTCGCCGTAGGGAAGGGTGCGAACGTCGCCGGGGAACGGCTTGAAAGGGCCCTGGTAGTCGTCGTTCGGCGTGAGGCTCAGCGCGCCAAAGGTCTTGCCGTGATAAGCGCGGCTGAAGTTGAGAATCACCGTGGCCTTGGGGCGGGCTGCGCGAACGAACTTTAGTGCGGCCTCTATCGCCTCGGCCCCACTGTTCGAGAAGAACACTTGCGAATCGGAGTGGGAAGGAGCCCGGGCGGCCAACAGCGCCACCAGATTTGCCTCGAGGGCCGCCCGCCACTCAGAAGCCGATTGCTGGGCGAAGCCCATGGTGCGTCTGCGATCGAAGTAGTCGCGAGCAAACTCGACCAGCGGTTCGTAACCCTCACCGAATGGCAGCGCCGAATAACCGCCGGCGTGTACCAACTTCCGGCCGCGCTCATCCTCGAGCTCCCATGGTGAGGTGGCCTTATACGGTCCGGCGAGTCCCAGTGCGTCGAGCGTTCGCATCATGTCGCCGTTACCGTGCTCGATTTCGAGTTGGAGTACTCTCCCGGGCGCCAAGCCCTCGAGCACGTCCCTGGTGCTCAGGGGCAATTGCTCAACGGAGGGCTCTGCACGGCTTACTACCGTTTGGGCATCGATTGTGTTGGCCTCCAGGCTCATTGAATCCTCTGCTCTACGATGTTTCCTGCGCTGTCGACGACCTGCACGACCGGCTCGGAAAGCTGAATGTTACTGAATCCGAAGGTGTGCTCGGCCGCCGGCACGAACTGCAGCGGTTGTCCGCCCAGACGAATGGCGCTCACGATGGTGTTGTCGCGAGCAACACCACGCACCCGGTAACGGCCATTCCCCAGGGATTCCGCATCCAACTCCAGAGTGGGTGGGGTGGTGTCGATTACCAGAGTGTAGGGAAGCACCGTCACGCGCCCCGAACTGTCCTCGACTTCGATAATGAACTCCACGTCCCCTTCGCGATCGGGACTGCCACGGAATGCGAACTGGATGAGGGCCTTCCCGCGAGCTTCCTGGTTCTGCTCGAACTGGAGCAAGTCGGTTCCGTTGACGCGGATCGCGGCCACTCCCTGATCGTCGAAAGCGTAACCGTAGATGTCTAAAACCTCCGAAGAGCGAGTGGCACCGCTCTTCGGCTCGGTAATGCTGATGATCGGAGCCAGCGAATCCGACCGGGACATGCAGCCCGAAAGTAGCAGGCCAACGGGTAACAGGAGGCATAGCAGCCGCTTACAGATCCGGCGGCCGGAAGCATTTGCGTTTCTCACCATCTCTGACCTCCATGTTACCGCAGTACGGAAATGGTTGCCGACTCTCGCGGGACCGGAGGAGGCGGCGGAGTGTCCGCCTTTCGCTCGGGGCCGGGCTTAATCGATCCTGAGGAAACCAGGGAAGAAATCTCTCGACCGTCACGCGTCTGTTACACTACGGCAACCGCACGTTAGGGGGAATTCCCTTCCCCAACCGGAAAGGAGGCCCGGAAGGAATGTCTTTCATGGATAATTCCAAGTAGGAGACTCGAAGTAGCCAGATCTACCTTTACTTTGCTACAGCTCACTTTGGAGGACAATGAAAAAAGCGATAACTCTATTATTCGCGCTTTGCCTAAGCGGCGCAGTGCTGGCTCAGGCGCCGGCCGACACTTTTGTCGAGCAGACGATTGGCGCACCTGTTTCGCTGGATCCAGCCCGTGCTTACGACAGCGCGTCCGGCCGCATTCTCGATAATGTCTACGAACGGCTCTATACCTATGACGAGCCGAATATCGACGAGTTCGTGCCGGCCCTCGCGACCGACTATAGCGTGTCGGAAGACGGCCTCACCTACACCTTCACTCTGCGCGAAGGCGTTCAGTTCCACAGCGGCAACACCCTGAGCTGCAAGGACGTCGAGTGGTCGTGGGAGCGGAACTTCGTTACCGCCTCTCCGGAAGGCGCGGGTAACTACCTGTTAGGCGCTCAGTTGATCGGCACCCAGATAACCGGCGCCGATCCTGCCGCCTATCAAGAAGAGGTCAGCTTCGCCGATATCGATAGCGCCATCGAGTGCCCCGAGGGCCCCGACGGTATGACGGTCGACATCAATCTGCTCAACCCGGACCCGGCCCTGATCGCGGTGCAGGCCTACAGCGCCTTTAGCGTCGTCGACAGCGAGTGGGCAATCGAGAACGGCGCTTGGGACGGAACGGAGGCGACCTGGACCGAGTGGATCGGTCGCGACCTCACGCAGGGATTTCTGCACGATAACGTTAGCGGTACCGGCGCCTATCAGCTCGTCGAGTGGGGAGGCGAGACCGTAGTCGCCGAGAAGTACGACGGCTACTGGGGCGAAGAGGCATCGCTGGAGAACGTCGTCATCCAGGTAGTCCCCGAGCAGTCGACCCGCATTCTGTCGGTTCAGCAGGGCGACGCCGACATGATTCTGATCAACGAGCGGGCGGCCCTGGTGCAGCTCGAAGGCGCGCCAGGCGTAACCATCCATGAGGATCCCTCCTGGTCGCCAACTTCGGTCACCGCCGCCTTCTACAACTTTGACATCGAAACCAGCAACAACGAGGACGTGGGCTCGGGCCAGCTTGACGGCAACGGCATCCCGTCGGACTTCTTCGCCGACGTCAACGTACGCCGCGCGTTCTCGCACCTCTTCGACCACCAGGGTTTCGTCGAGCAGGTATACGACGGCGCGGGCCAACCACTCACTATGGGCCTGCCCCCCTCCTTCCTGGGGTACAACGACGACATCGCGGTACGGTCCCTCGATCTCGAGGCCGCCGAGCAGTACTTCCGCGAGGCATTCGACGGTGAGCTGTGGGAGAACGGTTTCGAGTTCACGGCCATCTACAATGAAGGCAACACCATTCGTCAGACCAGTCTCGAGATCATCGCCGAGAACGTGGAGTTCATCAACCCGAACTTCCGCATGAACGTGCGCAGCCTTCCCTGGGCGGACTTCCTCACCCGTACCGCCGAGCAGCGGGCGCCGATGTTCGTGCTGGGTTGGGGCGCCGATTACGCCGACCCGCGTAACTTCATCAACACCTTCTACGACAACGACGGTTTTTACGCCGCTCGCACCAGCATCGACTCTCCTGAGATGCAGCCGCTCATCGATGAGGCGAATGCCATCGTCGATCCGGCCGAGCGAGCCTTCCTCTACCGTCAGATCGGCGCCATACATTTCGACGAGGCGCCACTCATTCCCATTCCGATGCAGAGCCCCTTCATCGTGACCAGCGCGAACCTCGAGGGCGTTTACTACAACCCGATGAGGGCTGCCGGTAGCGTCACGCTCTGGAAGGACCTGAGCAAGAACTGAACTGGACCGTGGACTAGGTAGGGGCTTTTTGGCCCCTGCCTTTGCCTTCGGTGCGCCCTGCCGGGTGCACAAGCGAAATGGACGAGGCCAAAAGCCTCGTCCTAGTCGTGGCGGGCGGTACTGGGATTGAGAACCACGCCCAATACTTGCCTGGTTGGATGTCGCCCGGCGTTCACCGAGCTGCCCGCGCCCCATCACGCAGTGCCGCGAAGAACTCGGTGAGTTCCTTGGCGAGCGCCTCGGGATGGCTCAGCGGAGCGGCGTGTCCCGCACCCGCGATCTCGCGTACCGTCGCGTTGGGGACGTGGTCGGCAACGTGCCGCGCGCTGGCGATGAAGAATGGCCTGGTGTCCGATCCGTGCAGCAAACGCACCGGAGCGGAGATCGCGCCGAGCACGGCCGGGTCATCAATGGTGGGGCCTTCGTGCGCCATCCATTGCTTGAGGGTGTTGAGCAGGTTCGGGACGTAGCGCCCTGCGGCCTCGAAGTAGCCGGCG
>JBBDRD010000022.1:0-6116 GCA_040905665.1 Trueperaceae bacterium | reverse complement strand
CGCCACTGGCCGCACGTCGTTTACCGTCAATGTGAGGACAGCTTGCGTCCGGCCCGCGCCAGTCACGAACTCAACCTCCAAACCGTCGGGCGGATAGAGCTCAACGACCGCGCCAAGATCTCCCTTGCGCAGACCGTGATCCGGCAAGTCTCGATTCAACACCACCGTTTCGAGAAGTTGGTAGCTCATGGTCTTGCCCTCGGGAACGCGGTCACGAACCGCGGGAAGTCTGCTCCCGTAAGGATAATCCACACGGTCACAACCTCCGCCTCTTTTCCACTGGGCCCCTTCAATCTGCCCTGGCCTCGTACTTTCTGCCCAAAAGATGTCGATTCGATTGGCCGGACATCACCTGCGGCAGCCAGATCCCGAAGGTCCTCGCTGAGGACGCCCCAGGCGTCTTGGGTGTATCCGAGACTCGCGAAGAACGCCGCCTTGAAGCGACCGACAGAATGAGCTGAAGACAAGAGGTAATCCCGGAGCTTGCGAGGTTCGACCACCGCGCGGTCGGCTCCGGGTATGGGCATGCGCGGAGCCTAAATGCGCGTGATGACAGTCACGACCGGCGAACCACGTCCGTTCAACGACCCTGCGGCTCATCGGCCGCGATCGCCGCGAAGCGGCGACGCGGTCCGTTGCAGCCGCGAGTTGAAAGGCAGCTCGAGGACGTCATAGCAGGGCCTTGAATTCCTCAACGGAGAGGCGTCTTGAGCGATACCACCCATCGTGAAGGCGCTAATTGGATTCGCGCGAGGAATGGTGACGATTCGACGTCCGTCAGACATGACGGTGTGCTTCCCTTCCCGAACGACCGTGAAGCCCGCTTTGCGAAGAGCCCGAACCGCCTTACGATGCGAGACCCGGGAATCCGAGGCATCAGACCGCGACTTCAATCTCCCGAGTCTCAACTCCCTCCAGCTGCTGGTCGATCACAGCGAGATAGTCGCGGATGGCGTCCTTGATGTTCTCGATTGCCTCGGCGTCATCTCGACCTTGAGACCCGCATCCTGGAAGACCAGGCACAGAAACGCTGACGCCCTCTTCCGAGCGTTGGAGCGCGATCCTGTAACGCATCGTCATACCCTAATCCTAGCGCGCGATCGGTCCGTTCAACGACCCTGCGGCTCATCGGCGCCGAGCCGCGCTCGCGCGGCTGGCGCCCGTTGCAGCCGCGAGTTAGCCGGCATCGCCGCCACTGCCAACAGCTGGGCGTTGTGCGCGTCGAGCCGCGCGACCAACGACAATCCTCACGATCGTGCGCACATACAGGATCACGACAGAAGAGATCACGAGCCCCATGCTCAAAGAGGACGAGTAGTCCTGAACGGCCCCCAAAATCGCACCTGCGGTGAACAGCGCCCAAGAAAGAACAATGGATCCGATGTAAAGGCGAGCCTGGAACTTCGAAAACTGTGGACCAGGAAGTTCCTCGAACGTCTCAGCCGACTCAGCCATCTCCAGGGCCGCCGCATCCAATCTACGCGCCGTCCAACGCCTAAGCATCCAAGCCTGTAGGACAGCAAAGGCCAATACTCCCACAAGAATTAGCACGCCCAGAAGAGCCCGGTTCATCTAGCGCCACCAATCACCATGCGCGGACCGGCTAACGACCCTGGCGTTCAGCGGCGCGGATCGGCACCGAAGGCGACGACCGCGTCCGTTGCAACGCCGAGTTAGGCGGGCACCAGTTGGATCTCATCAGCCCATCCAGAAGCCCTTGCGATGCGAAACGCCCAACACCTTTGAGCAGCTTGGGCAGCAATAGATGTAACGACGGCCGAAATCAGTTTCCAGCTCTCGGAAGGAAACATGCGTGACTTTCTTCGAGCAGTGGGGACACACCGGAACCAGAGCAGCATCCTCCCGAGCAGGAAGCCTCTGTGAACTGACAACCCATGGAAACCTCATATAGGCGCCGCCTAACGACCCTGCGGCTCATCGGCGCCGAGCCGCGCTTGCGCGGCTGGCGTCCGTTGCAGCCGCGAGTTATGCCGCTGCGCTGGACTTAGCGCGATCATAGAGAGTCTCTGGCGCGATATCGGCGCCATTCGGCCACACGATCGTTCCCGCTTCCACGAAGAACCGCCGGAATAACCCCGGATCTCGCACGGCCTCAAAGATGGGGCCTTCCAGCCAGTCAGCAAAGTCCACCACGGCATCCATGCCATCGTTAAACGTGAGGCGAATCTTGAACTCACCCCGGTATTCCGCGCTGATTACGAGTGGCAAGAAGTCAGCCATCCCACTCACTCCAACGGCTCGATTCGTTCCAGCGGCTCGCCCGCACGCGCCCGCACCCAATCGGCCTCCAACTCAGAAGTATGCGCCATCGCCCACTCCCTGACGAGCCTTTTCGCCGTAGCGGGCAAATCCCCAGCGAGAAGCCCCCCGTCGAACGTGAACGTCGCCTGCTGCCCCTGATACTCAGCATGAAAGTGCCCGATCCCATGTTCGCGATAGAACATCCGAATCACGATCCCGAAGAACGTCGAGATAACGGGCACGTCGGCATGTTACCGGCGAGATGCGACGGCATAACGACACTGGCGCTGAGCCGCAGGCGAAGCCGGTCGGCTCCAGCGACGAGTTATACGGCGCTCGGCTGCCGATTCTACGTGACCCCACCGGCGCCGCCAGCCGCCCGATCGCTCGCCCTCGCGCGAGCTACGCGTAGAAGGCAGCGTGCTCGTCAGGGTTCTCCAAGAAAGGCCAGGCTTCCGTCACCCTCCCGCCGCTCACGTGGAAGATGAGCACGTCCCTGTACTCGATCCTCCGCCCCTTGCGCTCCGCCCGGTTCGTCTGAAGTGCCACGGCGTGCGTGTCGTTGGCAAGCAAGTCGTGGAGCTCGACCTGGAAGGTGCCACCCGTCTCCTGCATGAGCGTCCCGAACAGGCCGAGCACGGCATCTTTCCCCTTGTAGTCGCCGGCGAAGTGGTGCTTCCCGAGCGAGTGCCAGACGATGTCGTCCGCCAAAACTCGGGTGATCGTGTCCATGTCGCCCTTGGCGAACGCGTCGTAGACGCTCCGCACCAACTCTTCGTTCGGATGTGCCATCGCACCCTCCTCTGCCAGCTCGTCTCAAATTGCCGCGGCAATGGTCCGTATAACGACCCTGCGGCTCATCGGCGCCGAGCCGCGCTTGCGCGGCTGGCGTCCGTTGCAGCCGCGAGTTCGACAGCAGATTGTCACGCAAGGAACGCGTCCACCGCGTACTGATCCACCACATGTATCCAGATCTCGACGATCTTCCCGTCTCGTACGTGGTAGACGTCGATACCGTTCCACTCCAGTGACCGACCCTCGCGCTCTGCGCCAACTCGCGCAAGCGCAACAACGTGTCCGTCCGTCGCGAGAAGGTCGTGTAGCTCGACCCGGCGGAAGGTGCCTCCGGTAAGCTGCGCCATCTTGCCGTACGCTCCCAGCACCTCCTGCTTCCCACGATACGTGCCGGCGACCGGATTCTGGCCGTGATAGTGCAACACCACGTCATCCGCCCAACACTCCATGATTCCGTTGATGTCGCGTTTCGCGGCAGCATCGAAGAACGCCCGGACGGGAGCCTCATTCGGATGCACGCAACCTCCCCCTCCCCTCGAGATCGCTAAGTAGCTTGCATCATTGCTTGGCGAGCAGCAGGTCTGTCGAACGACCCTGCGGCTCATCGGCCGCGATCGGGACGGGGTGCCGACGCGGTCCGTTGCAGCCGCGAGTTATACGGGAACCCCTGAAGTCGGTCACTCGATAGCCCTTCGAATCGCCAATACGGCGAACTCCGCGGCCGAGCCGCCGAGCACGACTACGGCCATGATTAGACCCCACCGCGAGCGAGCGGGGAGCGAAGATCGCCGTCGGGTCGAGACAACGACAACGACGGCGCCGATCGCGAGGAGCCATGCGAGGGGGAGAGCGACAAATCCGCCACTCCAGATGAGCGCGTGCGCTCCGGCGGCAACGAGCAGCGCGGTGAGACCCAGATACAACGCAAGTCGCTCGCGCGAGGATGCCTCTGCGGCGGTTCGTTCCATCACGACGACTCCGTATAACGACCGTGCGCGTCAGCGGCCGGACACCGGCGAAGCCGGCGGACGGTCCGTTGCACGCGCGAGTTATCGAGCAACGTGAAGTACCTGTCCTTTCCTGACAGCGGCGATGGCCTCCAAGGCACCGTCCACCCGAACCTGAAGATCGGGGAGTTTGTTCGAGGGAGCGTCAAGCACGATGATCCCGAGACCAACCTTCGCGAGGTTCTGCTGGTGTTCGATACTGCGGTCGTTGGTTACGAAGACCTCGAAGCCTGCGGAGGCAGCCGCCTCAAGCAGGGCCCCGTTACCCAGCCCCATCCACCCCTCCTCGCGCACGGTCGAGACAGCATGCCCCACGAGTGCCTGCGCGAACCCGATGGGCAGGTGTTCGTCAAGCAGGACGCGCATGCGGGACCGCGGCCTCGAGTGCCTCGAGTGCCCCGTTCACTTGCTCACGCGTGACCGAAGGGAACTGCTCAAGGAACTCCTCGACGCTGTAGTCGCCCTCGAGGTAGTCGATCAGGTTCCGCAGAGGCACACGTGTGCCGATGAAGACGGGAGTCCCGCCGAGGATGTCAGGATCGGAGTGAACGAACGCACTGAGGTCGCTCATGCTGTTAAGGATACCTCCAGATCCGCCTCAGATCGTCCCTCTTGCTCGTCGCGGCAGGCCTGGATAACGACCCTGCGGCTCATCGGCGCCGTATCGCGCTTGCGCGATCGGCATCCGTTGCAGCCGCGAGTTATGCGGGCTACGGGGCTGGGATGCCCAAGTCGCGACTGATCTTCCGACAGAGGAGATCGCTGATCTCGTTGTGGCGGGGCACCGCTGACCGCGCGCCGGTGGCAGGATTTCCCCACCAGGAGTGCTTGGCACCCTCCCGAATGAGTTGACATCCGTTGAGGCGAAGATGCGCGAGGAAGGCACGGCGCTTCAAGTCGAGATGGTGACTTCTTCGAAGCCGTCACCAGCGGCGCTCCTGGCGGACTCGCGGTTCATCTCGAGAGCCTCCACCAACGCAGATTCAAGATTCGCCATGAGCTCATCGCGCGTCTTGCCCTGCGAGTTAACGCCGGGAATCTCCTCCACCCACCCAACCCACCAGGAGCCATCCTGCTTCACAACGGCCTTGTACTCGGTCTTCATGTCGTCATCCTACGCCGTGAAACTCTCCGCTCCGTATAACTCCTACTTATACGGTCGCCGTGCCACACAGCCAACCCGTGCGAGGCGCCATCACCAACCCCGATCGCCATCATCACTCACTCGGCCGCGCGCGGGGCGTCCACAACTTCAATCTCGCTCAGCATCCATACCGAGGTGAGAGCGTCATCCCAAGCGACCACGACGTCGTCAGGATCCCCATCCTGAACACAACAACTGTCCCACATTCACCTGGTAAAGGGCTACCGGCATCCTCCAACAGAGGCCCCCGGTAACGAACCCGCTGACCTTCCCGTAGCTTAGGCTGAGTCACGACTCACCACACCGCACCTTGCCAGGCCGTCCGCATAACGACCCTGCGGCTCATCGGCGCCGAATCGCGCTTGCGCGATTGGCGTCCGTTGCAGCCGCGAGTTATACGTCCGGTGACCGGGTCGACCGCGACTTCCACACCTGTGGATCGCGTCGCAGGTGGAAGCATCCGAGGACGAAGACTTCATCTTGATCGACAACATACGAGAGACCATATGGGAATCGATGCGTTAGAACCCTTCGGATTTGGCCCTCCACCATGCGGCCCGACTCCGGAAACTCGGCAACTCGGGTCAGCGCCGCGTCGACCGAGTCGAGAAACAACAAACCCAGTCCGGCTTGGGCTTGCTCGTACCACGCGAACGCGCCCGCGAGATCCGCTTCGGCCTCTGGAGAGACCCGGATCCGCAGGGTCACGCCCCGTGGCGAATGCGCGCGAGGACAGTCGCGAGGTCGTCACCGGCCGTCGGATCGGCACGATGGGCTGCGAGCCGACGCCCCAGTTCATCCCGCTGAGCAGGAGTGAGCGGCACCGAGTCACCATCGGAATGGATCGATTCCCAGATGTCTTCCACAAGCCGCAAACGCTCCTCGACGGGAAGCTTGCGGATCTCTTC
>JBBDRD010000021.1:11266-34845 GCA_040905665.1 Trueperaceae bacterium | reverse complement strand
TCCTTCCGCCATGACTGACCTCCCATATGAGTACACGCATTGTACCAGATGGGACACTATAGCTTGTCTGCCGGGGAGCACCGTCGATCGTTTTTCTCTGCCCTCGAATTTAGGCTGGATGGCAGAAAACCTCGGCCGGCCTCGATCCATTTGAGCGGCTACCTCTTCCCCCTGGCCGCAACCTCCAGCTCCATCTCCACCTCGCCACCCCGGTGCAGAACCACGCTATCCACGAGGTTGCTCACCGGGCACACGTGATTGGGCAGCACTCGCAGACGTTCACCTATCGAGGGCCGCTCCCTGCAGGCGCTGAAGTCGACGACGCCGTGCTCCTCGGAGAGCTCGCTAATGACCGCGTCCGGGTATTCGAGGATCAGGCCATAGCCCATACCCATGCTGGGCGGGACGGTGTCGCTGGTGAGCATCTTCGAGCCGGCATCGATGACGCCCCGGTCGGAAGTTGCCTTGCTGACGAGGGTGACGTGGACGTGCAGGGCACACTCGTCGAGGCTAGCTGTGCCGCCCGCCACGCTCTTGCGGTCGTGATAGACGTAGGTGCCCGCCCGGTACTCGGTGATTCCGTCGGTCTCGTGCGCCCGCCACATCTGCGGCGTGCCGCCGGCGGACACCACTTCCAGGGGAATCCCGGCCGACTCGAACAGGGGCCGAGCCTCGGCGACCCAGCCGGCGACTTCGGGTGACGAAGGGTAGGTCATCACCCCCAGGAATCGCAAGCCATCGAAGGTCCCCACCTTGCTGGCCAATTCCAGCGCGTCCTGCGGCCTCTCGACTCCCTGCCGCTTCTTCCCCGACTCGAACTCGATCAGCACGCCGATAGGCCGCTCAGCCAGCGAAGCAGCGCGACCCACCGTAGCCAGAGCCACCTCGTTATCGACTCCCACCCTTAGCCGGGCGCTTCGGGCGATGCGGGCAAGCCGCACCGCCTTCTGCTCGCCGATTACGTTGTAGGTGACGAGGATGTCCTCTATGCCGGCGGCGACCATCACCTCGGCCTCGCCTATCGTCTGGACCGTGATTCCGCTCGCGCCCGCCGCAAGCTGCTTGTGGGCGATCAGCGGCAGCTTGTGCGTCTTGATATGTGGACGATTCGCGAGCCCGTGCTCGTCGCAGTAGGCCTGCAATTTGGCGATGTTCCGCTCCACGCGCTCGAGGTCGACGGCAACTAGCGGCGTGTCTAGATCTTCGAGGCGCTGCAGAGTCAATGAAGACGCACCACGACCGGGCAGCGAAACAGGCGAGCGCGTCGTCATGCGTGTACGAACTGGTCCTCTGCGACGGGCGTGCCGAGGATCATGTCGCAGATCTTATCTATAGTCGTCCCGACTGTGCGAAGGCCGGCACGCTCGCAGGCGCTGCTGATCTCCTCGAGCACGATGTCGTAGTTCTTCCGCACCCTGTCGTTGGGGTCCGTATAGTCGTGGTCGTTGTGCGTGACCATCGTGATCATCGGTATCTCTGGCTCGCGTTCCATTATCTGCTCGACGATGTTGGAGGCGATCTTGTGGTAGTCGGCGTCCTCGTAGTCGGGCCTCAGGTCGCGGTGGAAGAGCCGGCCGTTCTTGTTCTCGAGCGTCGAATAGTCGTGCGTGAGCGGGATGTTGGCGAAGTCGAGCGTGCCGCGGCGCTGCCTGAATATCGGGTTGGCGCGGTGCGGGTCCTTGACAGCACCCGTCCAGATCGAGTTCAGGTCCTCGTACACTCGCCCTGGCGCGGAGATCGAACCGCCACGGAAGCCCAGGTCGACGAGGACGCGGAAGGTCGCATCGTTCGCCGAGAACGTCCCGGGCCGGAAGTATTCTGGCCGGCGGCCGATCGAACGCTGCCATAGTGCTGCCGCTTCAGATATGACTGCCCGCTGGTCCTCCTCGGAGAGGCCGCCCAGGTGCGCCTGATACTTCCTGTCACCGAACTTCCAGGGGTGCAGGTGCAGCCCCAGGCAGCCGCCCTTGCTTTCCAGGTCGAGGAAGAGTTCGCTCTGTTCTTCCGCGACTTCAGGGTGCAGGAAGAAGCTGACAGGGAACCCGTACGCGCCCGCCAGGTCGAAGTAGGCCCGCACGTAACCCTCGCTGGCCACGAAGTCCTCGGGGCCGCTGGCGTTCGGATGGGTGAAGATCCTGCCCCGCTCGCAGTCCATTGATATAGCAATGTAGATCTCGTCCATTCACTCTCTCCCTTCGAAATTGGTTGTCGAGTTGGCGCCGCCTACCGCACCGTACTGGGCCGGCCTCACCGGCGGCCCTCGCGTGATGCGTGGCGGGGATCGAGGATGTCCCGCAAGGAGTCACCGAGTAGATTGGCGCTCAGCACCAGGAACATGATCGCCAGACCCGGCATGGTGGCGACCCACCAGGCCGTGTCCAGGTAGCGCCGGCCGTCGGCGAGCATGCTGCCCAGCGAGGGGTTGGGCGGCTGAATGCCCAGGCCCAGGAAGCTGAGGGTCGACTCCAGGATGATCGCCCGGCCCAGCTGCAGGGTGGCGACGATTATCACCGGGCTCAGTGCATTGGGAAGGATGTACTTGACCAGTACGCCTGCGGTGGGCACACCCACCGCATGGGCGCCCTCCACGAACGCCTGCTCGCGCAGCGAGAGTGTCGAGCCACGCGTCACCCGGGCGTACTCCACCCAGCCGGTCAGGGCGATTATCACGATGATGCTTATCAGGCTGGGGCCGATGAAGGCGACCCACGCGATAGCGATGAGGATCGTGGGGAAGGAGAGCTGGATGTCGACCAACCGCATGATCACCGAGTCCCAGGCGCCGCCGAAGTAGCCAGCGATGATTCCCAGGCTCACGCCGATGAGCGAACCCATGAGAATAGCCGCGAAACCGATGACGAGGCTCAGGCGCAGCCCGAAGAGCATGCGGGTGAGGACGTCGCGGCCCAGGAAGTCGGTACCGAGCAGGTGCCGAGGGCCCTCGGTCGAGAGCGTGCCGGGCGGCTCGTTACGTAGCCCCAACTGAACGGTGTCCGGCTGCATCGGGGCTATCCAGGGGGCGGATATAGCGAGAACGCCCATGATGACGAAGAGCAGTGCGGCGACGACCGCTCCCCGCGAGTGCAGGAATCTGTTCCTCCGCGGCCTCCTGACTGGCGATGTCGGCTGCTTCTCGACCAGGGCTGCGGTCACGTCGGCCATCAACGCTCCGCCGTGCTCGACATGGCGAGGAGCGCCTCGATGACTGCCGCCGGATCGGAACCCTCGTGGCCCATGCGGACCGCAACCTGGGCGATCTGGGCGTAGAGGCTGGTGAGGAACATGGGTGCGCCGGCATCTCTGCCCTGTTCGAGCAGCAGATCGCAGCCATGCACGGACTGGCCCAGCGTGCTCTCCGGCCGGTAGTCGCGCCGGATCATCTTCTCGCCCTTCAGGTCCATCGCCCGCGAGTAGGAGGCGCCGTCCTTGAGGATCGCGAGGAGTGCGTCTGGGTCCATCCCGGACGAGATGCCGAAGGTGAGTGCCTCGGCAAGGGCGAGCCGGTTGCCCACCACTGCCACGTTGACGGCGAGTTTGCCCATGGCGCCCGAGCCGACCGGGCCCAGATGATAGGCCTGCCGGCTGAAGCCTTCGAAGAGTTCCCGGGAATCCGCGAAATCCTTCTCGTCACCGCCGGCCAGGACGACGACGTCCCTTTCCATGACTGTCGCCCCAGTGCCGCTCACGGACGCATCGATGAAGCGGATGCCGCGCTCGGCGAGTTCGGCAGCGAGCGAGCGCGATTGCTCGGGCAGTGACGTAGAGGTATCGATGAGGATGAGCCCAGGCCCCGCCCCGTCAGCGATGCCCGAAGGGCCAAATGCCACCTCGCGCACATCGTCGTGCCCGGGCAGAGAGGTGAGGACCCAGCGAGCCCCATGGGCCGCCTGGGCCGGCGAACTCACGGGACGGCCGCCCCTCTGCCCCAGTTCCGCGAGCCGTTCGGGGTCCCGGTCGTAGGCCCGTACCTCGAACCCGGACGCCAGGAGGTTGGCGGCGAAGCCACGACCCATGGCGCCCACGCCGACTAGGCCGACCAAGCCAGGTGAAGCACGCAGAGAAGCGGAGGCCGCAGACTCGGAGGCGACACGCGTCATTCGAACTTCACCCGCGGGTCGATCATCGTGTAGAGCATGTCGACGAGGAAGTTGACGATAATGAAGACGAAGGCGATGAACAGGATGGCGGCCATCGCCACCGGATAGTCACGGCCGGAGATCGAGTCGAGGGTGAGCCTGCCCACGCCCGGCCAGGCGAATACGATCTCGGTCACCACCGTTCCGCCCATCATCGCCGCGAGTTGCAGGCCGGCGACGGTCACGACGGGGATCGCGGCGTTGCGCAGGGCGTGCTTGAGGACCACGACGGTGTCTGCCAGGCCCTTCGAGTGGGCGGTGCGGATGTAGTCCTGGTTGAGCACTTCCAGCATGCAGGAGCGCACCAACCGGGCGATGAGGCCGTTGGCGAACCAACCCAGCGTGAGGCCGGGCAGGACGAAGTGCCAGATCGTGCCTCTGCCCCCGGTGGGTAACCAGCCCAGGAAGACCGAGAAGACCATTATCGCCAACATCCCCAGCCAGAAGACCGGTACCGACTGGCCGAGGAGGGCGATCCCCAGGACGACCTTGTCGATCGCGCGGCCGTGGTTGCGGGCCGCGACGACCCCGAGCGGTATCGAGATAAGGAGTGCGACCGCCATGCCTGCGAAGGCGAGCTGTGCCGTAGCCGGCACGTGGGCCAGCACTATGTCGAGTGCCGGCTGGCGGTAGATGAATGAGTCGCCCAGGTCGCCGGTGACGGCGTTACCCAAGAACCGGAAGTAGCGGAGGTACAGAGGTGCGTCGAGTCCCAGCGTCCGGCGCACCTGGGCGATCGCCTCGGCGCTGGCGGTGTCTGGCAGCAGCAGCGTGGCCGGGTCGCCGCTCGCGTTGAGCATCATGTAGACGACGAGGGTTATCGCGATGAGGGACAGGAGAGAGTGGCCGAGTCGCCTGATCAGATAGGTCGTCACGCCCGGCCTTCCAGCGGAAGTTCCCACGCGGGCCCCACAGAATACGCCCGAGCCGCGTGCCATGGATGATCGCTATCGGGACCCTCGGCCCCGGCCAAAAGCGGCCAGGGTCCGAGGGGCACGGCGTGCCCACGGAACGGACTCGAGTTGCAGGCGACGAAGGATTCCGTGGGCATCGAGGAGGGTACGCTAGTCGGCGATCTGGGCGTCGTGGAGGGGGATGAGCTCGGTCGCCCAAGGCTCCCATTCCACCCGGTCGGATATGCCGTAGATGTCGAACTGGTCGTAGAGGAAGATGTACGGGGCCTGGTCGCGGATGTACTGCTGGATCTCCCGGTACTGAGCCAGTCGCTGAGCGACGTCAACCGTGGCGGCCGCCTCCTCGATCATGGCGTCGAGCTCCGGGGTATGGAAGAGGGTTTCAGCGCGGCCGCCGCCCCAGCAGCAGAGGCGCAGGGGGAAGTCCGCGTCGAAGAGCGAGTTGCCGTAGCCGAGGAAGTAGATGCCCTGCATCGACTGCTCAGCCCGCAACTGCGAGTAGACAGCCCACTCGGTGAACTGGACCTCGGTGGTGACGCCCACGTTCGCCAGGTAAGCCTGGATCGCTTGGCAGACCTCGCGATCGGAGGCGTAGCGGTCGGAGGAGCAGCGGAACTCGAGTTCGAGCCCGTTTGGGTAACCGGCCTCGGCGAGCAGTTCTCGCGCCCGCTCGGGATCGAAGGCGTATGGTTCGATGTCGTCGTGGTAACCGAAGGCGAGCGCGCCGAAACCGCCTGGCGCCACGTCGCCCGCGTGCCCATCGAAGATGCTGTCGATGATCGCCTGCTTGTCCACGGCGTAGTTGAGCGCCTGGCGAATGCGTACGTCGTCAAGTGGCGGCACGATCATGATGCCCATCCACATGTTGCGCTGTCCCCACACGCTCACTACCCGAAGGTCTGGGTCGTTCTCGACCTGCTCGATGCGGGACGCAGGGAGGTTCTGGACTATGTCCACCTCGCCGGCGCGAAGGGCGGCGAAGCGGCCGAACTCATCCGGGATAATGCGGAACACCGCGCCATCGACCATCGGCACGCCTTCACGCCAGTGATCCGCGAATGCCTCGAGGACGACCTCTTCGCCGATAGTCCAGGATACGAATCTGAACGGCCCCGTCCCTACCGGTTCGCGGGCGAACGCCTCTACCCCCATATCCCGGAAGGTTTGGCCAGGGATTATGTGGATGCGGGTGAGGTTGGCGATCAGCGGGGCGTACGGTTCCGGGGTCGTCATGCGGACGGTGAGGTCGTCGACTTCCTCCACCGATTCGATCGTTCCAGCTACCCAGGAGTTGAGGCCGATTGGTTCTTCGCTATCCAAGATGCGTTCGAAGGTGAACACGACATCGTCTGCACCGAAGGCTTGGCCGTTATGGAAGGTTACACCCGGACGCAGGTGGATGAGCAGATTCGTTTCGTCCTCGTACTCCCATGACTCGGCGAGGGCGGGAATCGTGGGCTTGTAGTCGCGGTCCAGATCGATGAGGGTGTCGAAGATGTTCTGCTGGATGGCGCGCTCGTGGGTGGCGATCGACTGGTGCGGGTCGAAATCCCGCACGTCGGTGGGGATGGCGACTCGCACGATGGCATCCTGCGCGATCGCAGCCGAGCAGATGAACGCGAACGTCAGTACGACCCCGAGTGCGAAGGTGTAGCGAACGAACTTCCTGTGGCCGCCGGTTTCTGTCGTCGTTCTCACTCTGTGACTTCCTTCCTACCCGGGCGGCGCTTCGAGCAGCCTTCCCGCTCCGGCCAGACGAATGGACTAAACTGCCGGTGCCTCCCTCAGTCGCCGTCACCCGTCCTTCCTGCTGCTGTAATTTCCCCGGTCCTCTCGATAGCGGCAGGAGAACTGCCGGTCAGAAGCTTCATCGTGGTTCTTCCTGGGAGCCGACCTGTTGGCGTTCCCGGTCCTGGACCTCCGGCACGAGCGCGATCACGTGTTCCTTCAGGTGCCTCACGTGCTCGCTCATGCGGCGGGCCGCTCCGTCGCTGTCACGGCGCACCAGCGCTTGGGCTATCCCGCGGTGCTCCGCCAGACTCGCCTGGCGCCGCTCAAGGGTAGCGTTGAACCGAAGCCGGGAGCGCGAGAAGACCAGGAGGTCCTGGATGCTGGCCAGCATGTTGATCAGCCACTCGTTCCGGGTGCGGGCGAGGATTAGCTCGTGGAACTCGTCGTTGAGCGCCGAGAGGCGCGGCAGCGCCGAGTGCAGGTCGACCTTCACGCGCTCGGTGGCCTTCGTTTGTTCGGCTACTAGGTACTGCATGTGGCCGTCGTCCTCTTCCGTCAGATTCGGGATCGACTGGCGGACTGCCAGGACCTCGAGCGTCTCGCGCACCGCCAGCAGGTTCTCGATGTCTTCCACGTCGAGCTTGCGTACGTGGGTGCCCTGCCGGCCGTTCCTGACTATGAGGCCGGTAGCGGCCAGTGTGCCCAACGCCTCGCGCACGGGCGTGAGGCTCACGTTCAAGCGATTTGCCAGGTCGGGCTCACTCAGCCTTTGGCCGGGTTCGAACTCGCCAGTGAGAATCCCTTCGCGCAGGATCTGCGCTACCTGATCTCCTAGTGTCCGCTTCTCTACCATCGGTTGCACTGAGCAACTCCCTCGAAGCCGTCGCCTGGAACTGCTAACTCAATTTCCGTCTCTTTTACTTTTTATCATTTATAAATCAGCGGTGGATTAGAGTCAAGGCTGAGGGGTTCATCCCGGGCGCTTCGGTTGCGGAAACAGCTGCTGCGATCAGTGGGGCCGCAGGCCCGATCCGGCGAACCCCTACCCGACGCCCACGGCGGCGAGGCCCCTGTCAATTATCCCCTCGAGCTCTTTCAGGTGCTCGCTCCTCACGTTCACGAGCGGCGCCCTTACCGGCCCCACCGGACCCCTACGGATCGCAACCCCCGCCTTGACCAGCGACACGGCATACCCCTTGACCTGCCGGCGCAAATTGCTGAGCGGAACGAAGAACTCGCTTAGGAGGCGAGCGACGGTGCCCCCGTCCCCCTTCACCAGCGCACTGTGGAAGGCCCAGGCCACTTCCGGCACGAAGTTGAATACCGCCGAAGAGTAGCGGTGGACGCCCAGGGCAGAGTAAGCAGGCTGGAAGGTCTCTGCGGTAGGCATGCCGTTGAAGTAGACCAGCCTCTCCCCCAGCGCACTCACTATTCGCTGCATCCTCTCGATGTCCCCCAGCCCGTCCTTGAAGCCCACGACGGTGGGGAGGTCGGCCAGCCGAGCGACAGTGGCCGGCTCGAAAACGGCGTTGTCGCGTTGGTAGAGGATCAGCGCTAGCGGGGTCGCCTCCGCCAGTTGCCGGTAGTAGTCGATGAGACCATCCTGCTCTGCGGTTACCAGGTAGGGCGGGAGGACGAGTAGTCCGTGTGCGCCGGCTTCCTGGGCCGCGCGGGCGATGCGGCACGCGATGGGGAGGCCGAGGCCGACTCCTGCGAATATCGGGATGGTAGCGCCGACCAACCTCGAGGTGACCCTCACCAGGCAAGCGACCTCGGCCTCGTCCAGGGAAGCGAACTCGCCGGTCCCGCAAGCCACGAAGAGCGCGGGCGGATCGTACTCCAACATCCAGCTGAGGTGCCGTTCGAAGCCTTCCTCGTCCAACGAACCGTCCTCATGGAACGGGGTGACGGGAAACGCGAGTGGACCGGGCCGAACGATCTCGAAGTCAGATGGCATCTGAAGCTCACCTCCGTGAACTATCGGGCTCGCCCCATGGCGGCCGAAAGCGGAACACCGGGCGGGCGGATTGCAGCAGTTGCTCCAGACTGTAACCGAGACGCCGCATGGAGCGTCTACGGTTGCAGGAGATGGTCGCCGAAGTAGAGTGCTTCCATGCCGATTGCCGGCTCCCATCCGCGAGCGATCATGTACGCCCAACCATGGGCCCTCTACGACATGGGCGTCGATAAGGCCCTCGACGAACTCTCCTCGTGCGGAATCGACGCCATCCAGCTCGCCCTGACCTACCACGTCGCCACTTTTCTGACTCCGCGAAACCAACACCGGAAGGTCCACTTCGGCGAGCAGGGCGCTCTCTACTTCGAGGCCCTCGAGGATACGGCGCAAGAGTGGCCGTTCCCTCCTCCGGTTTCCCGACTCGTCGACCGACCGGCCTACGCTGGAACTATTCTCGAGGCCGCCGGCAGTAGGGGTGTAAGCGCCATCGGTTGGGTCGTGTACCTCTACAATCACGTGCTGGCACAAACGCATCCACACCTAGCAGTTCACAATGCGTACGGCGATGTGAACTGGGCCCAACTGTGCCCGGCCAATCCGGAGGTGCGGGCTTACGCACTGGTCCTCACCCGAGCGGCACTGGCCCTCGGTCAGTTCGATCGCCTCCACGTTGAATCCCTCAGTTACCTGCCCTACGACTATGGTTTCCTAGGAACAAAAGCGGCGATAGTACCAGGGCAGCTAGCTCGCGAGTTGCTTGGACTGTGCTTCTGCCGGCACTGCCGAGCCGAGGCATTGGCGTGCGGCATCGACGTTGGGAGACTCGAGCTCGCGGTGCGGAAGTGGCTTGAAGACGAGTTGAACCGGTTGCCCGATGGCCGACCGAGTGAGACTTCGATGGGCCCGCAAGATGAGCTCCACGCCTTCACGACGATGCGCGAGGAGGTCGTACTAGGTCTCCACCTCCAGGTATTCGAACTGGCCAGTAAGGCCGGCGTGCGGGTGAGCAGTAATCTCGCAGAGGACGTTAAAGATGGCACCCAAGCAGGGTTCCGATTGCGTGGAGCCGTGGATGCGTTACGCGTGCGAGTACAACCGGACCTCGCGAGCGAGGACATCGAGCGAGCGCTGGCGAGGGTGATGGCAGGAGCACGCGCGCAAGTGCCTGTCTACGCCTTCTACAATTTGGCGCAGTTCGGTACCCAGCACTCATTCAGGTCTGCGGTGGAATCAGCCAAAGCTGCCGGCCTCAGCCACCATGGATTCTACGAGTTCAGCATTTTGTCAGAGCGGCAGGTGGACTGGTTGAGTGGAAACGGTCTGCAGTAATTTTCAACCGAAGTTCGCCAGCGGCATAGCATTCTTGCTACTGGGGGGATCTAGGTGCGAAGTTGAATCTTGATGGCATCTCTATCCCGAATTACGAAGCCACTACCAAGTTGGCTATAGCAGAGGAAGAACCATCGGTCGAAGAATATGTGATCGCGCTTTGGAGCGCCCTCTATCAGGACCCGTTTTATGAACTCCGGCTACTTGCGGCGGGAAATGAGGCACCGTCGCAAGAGAATCACGAAAATGCCGGCCCCTATCTACATAGACGACTTGGCGCACTCCCCCCTGTAGAACTAATGAGCTCGGACTCCACACCCCGCCAGGAAATCGAAAAGGCGGGAGTAGCCAACGAGATCGACGCTGCAAAGTTGCGGTTACTGGAGCATCCTCTGCTGAGCGGTAACCCATCGATATTCGCTAGTACCAGTTACCTTCGAGAAGTAGCGGCACGCGCTCTCGTCGCACAAAGCGCGATCATGTGCATGGACCGTGGGGTGACCTGCGCCACGGCAACGAGTGCCGACGTGCGTGACGAATTAGTAAGAGTTCTCGCGACCGAACTTAGCGAAACACACATGGCCGTCGAGGGAATATGGGAGTCTGCAGCGGCATTCATCGGCAGGGCAATCTTTCGCGATCTGGCCGCGGTTGGGACATGGTACGTGGGGCGCCAGAGGGGGAGCCTGATGAATCTGGCGAACAATGCAGCCGGAGACGTGCTTCTCTACCAGGCCCGCGGAGAGCGGATCCGTGAACGTATAGCTCAACAACTTGCCGACCTAGACGAGCCACGAGTTGTCCTTGCCCATAGCCTGGGTGGAATAGCAGCAGTGGATCTGTTGCGCCACCAAGACCTGTGAGTAGAACTTCTCGTAACGGTCGGTTCGCAATCACCGTATTTCTATGAGCTGGGAGCACTCCACAGCCTGGAATACGAGAAAGGAATGCCGCTAGGCGATCGTCTTCCGAGCTTCTTCCCTCGCTGGATAAACATCTATGATCCCCGGGACTTCATCGCCTTCATTGCAGAGGGCGTTTTCGGAGAAAAGGACGGTGGCGTTGTGGGAGCTATGCGAGTTCGCGATGTGGAGGTCAACAACCGACAACCCTTCCCGATGTCCCATATTTCCTACTGGGATAACCCCGAGGTCTGGGAGACGATAGAGCATGAATTAGGCGAGTTGGCATAGAAACCATTGCGGTTCGGCCTGGTCCCGCCAAAGATGACTGGGCGACAGGAGAGCATGAAGGAGCCTCACCCGACACGCAACCCGAGTGGGTGAAGCAGCAGAGCCCGCTCCCGCAGCAACGGCGCCCAACTGCGCAGCAGGGTGGCTGGGTCGTCGCCAGTGGGCAGGAGCAGCTTCTGGGGCGCGGGGACGTTCCACACTGGCGCGTCCGGGTCGAGCCGCGCCAGCTCCTTCGCGCGTGCGATCCCCAGCTGCACGTCGCCGAGCTCGTCGACCAGACCCAGCTCGAGCGCATCGGCGCCCGACCAGATGCGGCCGCGGCCGATCTCGTCCACCCGTTGAGTGCCTAGTCCACGGCCGTCGGCCACGCGCGAGACGAACCGCTCGTAGATTTCCCGGTTGTAGCGCTGCAAAAGGTCGTGTTCGACCTCGTCCCAACCGCGGGACGACCGGGTGAGGGCCGCGAACCGGCCGCGCTCGAGCGTCTCGGGCTTGAAGCCGTACCGGGCGTTGAACTCCTCGATCACGAACTTGCCCACCAGCACGCCGATCGAGCCGGTGATAGTGGTAGGAGCGGCCAGAACGCGCGTGGCATGCGTAAGGACGTAATAACCGCCGCTCGCCGCGAGCTGCCCCATCACCGCCACCACCGGTTTCTTCGCGGCCAACTGTTTCACCTCACGCCAGATCAGGTCGCTGGCGAGCGCCGAGCCGCCTCCCGAATCAACGAAGAACACGACCGCCTTTGTCGTCGCATCGCAAGCGGCGGCGCGCAACGCTCGCACCAGAGTCTCGCTGCCAGCCATGGCGTCACCCAACAGCGGCACCGGTACCGGCGTGCGGCGCGACTTGCCGGAGACGATGTTCCCCTCCAGCGACACCACCGCCACTCGCCCGCCCTCGAGCGGGCGGGTACGGCTCGGCAGGAAGCGGACGCCCTGAGCGTAAGTCTTGTACCGCGCGCCGATGAACTCGTCCTCGTAAGCCACCCGGTCGATCATTCCCAGGTCCCGGGCTGCATCCGCCGAGGTGACGCCTTGATCCACCCAAGTCCGCACCTCGTCGGGAGTCCTGCCGCGCCCCGCAGCGACCGTCCCCAGGTAGGTGCGCTCCACGCTCTCGAGCAGAGCGTCGTACTGAAGGCGCTGCGCCTCGCTCATCGCGGGCAATGAGAACTGATCACCGGCGTTCTTGAACTCCTCGATCGCGAGCTTCTCGAAGCGCACCCCGAACCGGGCCAACGCCTCCGCCATGAAGGTAGTAGAAAGGGCCAGGCCGTGAACCCACAAGCTTGCACTTTCGGGCGCGATGACCTCGTCGGCTGCTGACGCCAGATAGTAGGTCACACCGTTAAATTCGCCGGCAACCACTACCACCCGCTTGCCACCGGCCCGCAAACGCTCCAACTGATTTCGCAGAGCAAAGGCGGTGGCAAGGTCGAGGCTCAACTCACCAAGGCGAATTACGACCCCATCGAGCCACGGCGCCTGCAGCAGCGCGGTTACCTGCTCCGCCAACTCCTCCAGTGACTGTTCGCGCTCCGCGCCCAACACGGTAGAGAGTGAGACCAGCTTCCGCTTGCGACGCCTCGCCAGATAGCTGCCGCTCAACTCCAGCACTATGTACGCCGGCCGCTCGCCGGGCAGGGCCCGCACCACTGCATTTCGAACACGCGCCGCGGAGTTGCGCAAGCTGCCCACCAGCATCGGCGCGGCTCGTTGAAGTGCGTTCCCATGAAGCGCGTTCCGTTCGTTTGCCATGACCCAATCTATCGCGCGGCCTTTCCCCCCGGGGCCCGCAATGAACCCGCTGCCGGAGGCTGACTCTCCTGGTCCGGGCAGTCGGACTGGCCCAACACGCCCAGCACCGGCGCTCCGGTAAAGAAGTGCAGCCCAACGACCGCGACCACCAGCAGTGAGGCGAACACCCAGATGCTAAGGGCCAGAAGCCCGAACAGGAGCGCCAGCAGGATGAGGGTTATTACGTCTGGTCGATGGACTTGCCCGACGTGGATCTCTCTAAACGCTCGGCCAGCCACACTTTTATTACCGACTGGCGGGTGACACCTAACCGGCTAGCTTCTCGATCCAGTGACTCAATCATCCAACTAGGGAAATCGACATTGACCCTCCTTTGCTCGCGCGAGGCACGTCTTGCCTTAGCAAGATCAAGAGCACCAGTTATGTCTTCACCGGCATCGAACTTCTGATCAAAGTTCTTGGCTTTCATATAACGCCACCTCCTCAGTTCTCGACCGCCGAACGGAAACGATCCGAACACTGCCGCCACGATGAGTAATTACTGCGGACCAGTACTTTTCAGAGATCCGGCCAATCACGAGAAACCTTGGCTCGTCCTCTACCCTTGCCGGTATCTCCAACAAATCCGGATCATTCCAGAGCGTTTGAGCTTCAACGAAATCGATTCCGTGCTTGGCAAGGTTTGACCTGCTTTTGGTTTCGTCGTACTCAAACACCACCACGGTATAAGAACTATACCGTTGACCACCCCGATCAGGGTGGGAGCGGAGCCTCGATCGCTCTGCGCACGGCCAGCTCAAGCCGCTCTATCTCGCCGTCCGCCAACTCGGTAAAGTGCTTTCTCTTCGTCGCCGAAAGCCGCCCGCCATTCTGCATGCAGAGCCTAACGAAGAGCGATGCTCTCCTGTCCGGCATGTCGACTACCGCACGCATGGCATTCATTGCACGGTCGAATACGGTGACAAACCCGAGCTCCTCACGGAGGTCTTGGCGGACCGTGTCGGCGACCCGGTCGTAAAGATACTCGACCAACCGCGTTGCATCGAAGTAACGATAGAGATCGACGGTCTCGTTCTTGACCACCAGGTCTTGGTCCTCGGTCCAACTCCAATCAATGAACTCCGCTATGGGGCCCGAGAAGTCCTCGAGCGCGCCGTCGTAGCTTTGCTTGTCGCGAACTATTGCAGCTGATACGGGAAAGATCACCGTGGGCGGGCTAAAGCCGGTCCTGGCGAGTACGTGATGGATCAAGAAGCGATGGATTCTGCCGTTTCCATCCTCGAAAGGATGGATGAACACGAATGCAAAAGCCACCAAAGCAGCCGCAACCACCGGATCCACATCGTTTAGTACTGTTCGCCGATACAGGTCGACCCAGCCATCCATCAGTTGGGCGACATCTTCGGGTCGTGGAGAAATGAAATGGACTTGTTCCCTATAGCCGGCAACCGTCTCCCCTACGAAGTTTTGATGGTCCCTCCATCCGGTAGCCGCGTACCGCGGCTCAACTATTCCGCCTTGAAGTCGAACCAGCGCTTCCGTTAACGTCGGATCGAAATTGGGTGCCGCCTTTAGCGCCGCAATAAACCGGCTAGCACGGTTTTCCGTGGGTCTCTCCCCTTCGATGGCGAAGGAGGACCGCGTCTCCTTCGTATACAAGTAGTTCACAGCGCGGGTAAGAGTCAGAGGGTCATATTTTTCTAGCAACTCTCGAGCTTCTTGGTCGATGCGCATTTCCATCTGGTGAACGACCCCCTCGGTGCGTCTAACGGTAGGGCAAAGTAAGGGGCCTCCCAACATATTGTCGCGAACCCTGTGGCGTCGACTGTTTCGGGCTGTTGCCACGATGTGGAGACGTTTGTTCAACAAGGCAACGTAGTTACCCTGAACGGCGTCGGCGAGGTCAAGTTGTTCGCCAATGCACCACTCATATAGGAACCAGGCCCGCCGGCTGAAGGCACCGGTTGGCTCCGACCGCACCCAGTCTTCGATCGCCTCCGGCCCAATAGACTTCAGAGCCGCCACAAATACTCCCAAGTCGAGTGGTTCTCGTCGCAAAGCAAACTTCAAGTGTGCAACAGGTTCGTCGGGAACGCCGTAATGGGGAGGGTAGTAGTCAATCCGCCGCCCATCACGTACTTCCGTTCGCCGGGCTCCCTGCCTGATGTAGCTTTCAGTCAATGGCCGCGGGGCCGCAAGCCGAAGTTTATCGAGAAGCCACGCGTGCCCAATTGGCTTTGTCTCAGTGGTGATACTTTTGGAACCACCCATACTATTTTGATTATAGATCTACTGAAACGCTTACTACTAGGTCCACTCGTTCCATAATGATTAGACGCGGTCGGCTCGGTAAAACTTTTCTTACAGCCGATCCAAAACAATTAGAGCTCCAAGTGTCCCTTCCAAAACGCTTAGCAGCCGTTCTCAGTCGACACAAGCGCGCTGCGAGGCAACGACGTTATAAAGTACGTCCCCAAACGCTCGGTGCTGAAACCTCGAGGTCGGGGACCTGGAGGTGGCCGAAGAGGCACTCGGGGCAGCACTCGACGAAGTTCATGAGTACCAATCGGAGGCTGGCCACGGTCAGGCGTAGGCAAAAGCACCCAAAGCGAGATATCGCCGTGGCCCATCAGCTAGATCGAATCGGCAGAACTAACCGCTTACTCCCGCAGCCTGCGACGTGAACTCTCCCAAATACCACCGATAGGTCCGGTCGATCCCCTCGCGCCGGCCAGTCTGGGCATTCCAGCCGGCCCTCTGTAGGCGCGAGACATCCATCAGTTTTCTAGGTGTGCCGTCGGGCTTAGTGGAGTCAAACTCGAGGTCACCGGAGAAGCCGACGATCTCCTTGATGAGGAGTGCGAGTTCCCTGATCGTTATGTCCTTGCCGGTGCCCACGTTGATGGGGCCGGGGACAGAGACGTGCTGCATCAGGAACAGGCAGGCGTGAGCGAGGTCGTCGACGTAGAGGAATTCACGACGCGGAGAACCGCTGCCCCATATGGTCACGCTCCCAGCCTCGACGATAAAAAGTTCCGGGACCTAGGCGACCGTCGAGCTTACGTATGGCCAAAGCGAATAGCGCGGCGATGGCGCCGGAGGAAATTAGTTGCAGCAGGCCAAGGCTTCGGGCAGGTGCGCCATGGACGGCTCAGCCACCATGAGTGGCGAAACCGACCGCAGCATCGAAAGACAGCAGCAACTTGCAGTTTTGCTCACGCAACGCCGTGCGAATGTCGCGGTCCCCAAAGTCCCGTCGGTCAGAAGTGGCAAACCCACGCGGCTCGGTATCGGTGCCCTTGAGATGCGTTAGGACCGACGCGAGAACGATGGAGTCTTGGGGACTAAGACCGAGTTCACTCTCGAGCCGCCCGCCAAGTGCAACCACCTCGCCAGTGAAGGGGATCAGCGTGCACACTTCAAGCAGCCGACCCAGCGCAGAGTCAAGCCGCCGACGGTTCTCCTCGTTGCTCTTCACAAAAAGCCTCGTCACAGGATCGACTAGATCCTGAATATCGGAGTAAGGACCGGACCGGACGAGGTCCGTGGCCTCCTGCTCGAGAGCCCTATGTAAATCCTGCCGTCGCCTCTCGGCTTGAAACAACGCGCTATACGACTCGACCGTACTGAATACGGGAAGTGCCAACTGAACACGGCCCCCGCGGGCCAACTCGAGGATGCTCTCGCAATCCCTGGATGATGCACGTTCAAATGCAATCTCTAGGATGAAGTTGGTCTCGACGCACAGAACCACGTAAGCTCAGTTTAGTTCTACTGTACCCCCGCGCACGGTCCGCAGGAAACCCGAACCCCCGAGAAGTCGCGGTAGGTCTCCATGCTCACCGGGATCAGCGTGAACAAGACGACTGAGCCAACTCGCGTAGATCAATTTCAAGCTCGCTTCGCTGATCACCTCATAATCAGCCAGCAGGTCGTTCCAGTCCCCGAGAACCCTCTTTACGTCCACTTCAATAGGCTCGTCGTGCGAGCGGCGCAGATTCCAGAGATACAGCTTGTCCCTGAGGGCGAGCGCAAAGTACTGTACATCGGCAGTGTTGACCGTTGATTTGAGATTCTCAAAGTAATCCATCGCCCAGTCACGTCCACCGCTCCGGCGGCTCTTCACTTCGAACTGGACGACTTGCTGCATCCTTTGGTTTCTCACTGCTATGTCTGGTGCGCTAACTTCCCTTATCACGGTCGGCTCCCGGAATCTGGAAACTTGTCAGGCTCACAAGACAATCCTATAGCATAGAAGTGTCTTTTTGAGTTTTCCCTCCAATTGTCGGCGATCTCCGAGCCTCCGGCTCTTGGTGATCGCCGAAATCCTCCAGAACGCCCCTACTCTAGGAGTTGGAGAAGAACCACCCGTCTTGGCAGAGCGGACATCCTCGACGTAGAGTTCGTCAAAAACGAACTCCGGATCGACGACTTTGTGGTGCACAATTCTCTCCATCACCTGGGGCAGCCGCTCGGAATAATAGTCATCCGAACCCCACGCCCAGCCCGCCATGGCGTGCTGGCTGCTGGCGAATCGGTCGAGGATGTCTATCTGCCACACCTAAGTGCCGCTGGCGCCTAGAACCTTTTCGCTGAGTTGGTCGTACCTCTCGTTCGCCGACTGGCCCTCGGAAGAACGGTGATAATCAAATGTCCGAAACGCCTTGAGGCACGTACTGGCATTGACTGGGATTGGACGGTTGGCACTCCTGCCTTCACCACAATTTGTCCCCTTGGCGATGCATCTACCAGAGGTTCGAGAGGTTCACCGTGAGGCTGTTTTGCCTGACACAGACTGCTAAGCGCGTGCCCTCGCTTCACGGTAGCAACAGTTTCCGCCGAAGAGGACCTGGCCGTTAGGCGACTTCCGGGACGGTCGGCTTCTCCGCCACCCCGTGCTCCTCCTTGGCGCCATAGCCGTACCCATAACCATAATGTCCCGACTGAAGCGGTAGTCGTCCTCGCCGCCCGCGGAATGCTTCGAGCTTGCTAGCTAGTAGGTGCGGGGCGTCCCCGATTTGGACCGAGGTTCCGTCCGGCAATAGCATCCCACGTCCCGGGACGTGGGATGCTATTGGTTTGAGAGGTAGTAACACTTGCCCGATAGCCAACTTGTCTGTAATGTAGTGCTTCTATTCTCGGGGACCGATGCTAGACTCATTTCAAATGAAGTTCGATAAGGTCAGGGCAAAGTGGGAGCGGGAGCGATCAATGCGCGCCGCCGAAGCGGAACAGCGGCGGCTAGCGGTAAAGGATAAAGGGCCGGCCGTGTTCGAGCGGTTCGGCGTAAGAAGGGCTGTGATCTTCGGTTCAACCGCCATTGGTGCCAGCCACTCGCGCTCCGATATCGACCTCCTGGTAATGCCCCTGGAACAAAGACGGTACTGGGAGTTCCGGCATGCTCTCGAAAGTGCGTTAGGTTACCCGCTCGACCTATACACGCAAGCGGACGATCCCCTGTTGGTTAACAAGATCGTCGAGCGCGGGGACGTCGTTTACGATGCCTAACATCGAGCTGCTCGAAGCCGATATACGAGACCAGCTCGTGAAGATCGCACGGCTCGAAAAGGATTTCGTCGCGGCTGAAGTACTGATGAACCGATCTGCGGACGAGGTCGGCTTTTACGACCGTGCGGCAATCGGCTACTACATGCATAGCTTCTACAACGGTTGCGAAAACATTTTCCGATCAATTGCCTCTTTTTTCGAGAATGAACTGGAACCGGATAGCTGGCACTCCGATCTTCTGCGGCGAATGAAACTGGAGATACCGGGGTATCGCCCGGCTGTAATAAACGACGAGCTCTATCTCCTGTTGGAGGACTTCCGAGGCTTTAGGCACGTCTTCCGTCACTCCTACACCTTCGAACTGGATTGGGACCGGGAGCGGCTCGTAGTTTCAAAGTTCAGACATTCTGCAAGCTTGATGCACAAACAGGTGCAGGCCTTCCTGGCGCAACTCGAGGAGTTTGAAGAGCGGCAGTAGTGCGACTTCGCGATCATCGCGGATGTCTAAACAAGCCTCACCTCCTGCGAAGCCCCTCCCGCGTGTACCACCCGTCCACCATCCGCAGCACTCCCCGTGGGTTCTCGTCGCGAAGCTCCTCCGGCAGGTGCTCGGCCGGCGCTTCCTGGTAGGAGACCGGCCGCACGAAGCGGTGGATCGCGGCGCTCCCCACCGAGGTGCTGCGGGAGTCGGTGGTGGCGGGGTACGGCCCGCCATGATTCATCGCGTGGCCCACGTCGACGCCGGTGGGCATGCCGTTGAAGATCACTCGGCCGGCCCGGCGCTCGAGCAGCGGCAGTAGCCCCTTCACCAACTCCTGGTCGCCATCGCCGGTTTGCAGCGTCGCGGTAAGGCTTCCGGCGAGCGATCCCACCACCTCGCGCAGCTCGGCCTCGTCACGGCAGGCGACGAGCAGGGTGGCCGGGCCGAATAGCTCCTCCTGCAGCTCCTGGTTCGCGAGGAAAGTCGCGCCATCGGCACGGAAGAGGTAGGCGGGAGTGTCGTTTGGTCCGTTCGGCGCGGTAGCGGTGGGAGCGCCGTTGGGCCCACGCTGCCCGGAATCAGCGGGAGTATCGATCGGCCCGCTCAAGCTCTTAGCGGCCGGGCTTTCGAGCAGCTCGACACCTTCGTGCCCCCGCAGACGCTCCACTCCACCACGAAAGGCCTGGCAGATCCCGCCGTAGAGCATAGTGGCGGGTGGAGTGGAAGCCAGGGCAGCAGCCACCTCACCGGCGAACTCCTCGAGCTCGGCTCCGTTCACCCCAATGAGCAGGCCCGGGTTCGTACAGAACTGTCCTACGCCAAGCGTCACCGCAGCTGCGGCCGATTTGGCGACGTCGGCTGCTCGTTCAGCTAAAGCTCCGGGCAGGAGCACCACCGGGTTGACGCTGCCCATCTCGGCGTAGACGGGGATAGGCTGCGGACGCGCCGCCGCCAGATCGAAAAGAGCCCGGCCGGCCCGCAGCGAACCGGTGAACCCCACCGCCTGGGTGTCCGGATGCCTCACCAGCGCACCCCCCACCTCGTTCGAGCGGCCGTGTACCAGGTTGAACACGCCCTCGGGCATGCCGGTTTCCTTGGCGGCCCGCAGGATAGCCAGCGCCGCGAGCTCCGAGACACCCGGATGAGCCGGATGCGCCTTGACCACCACGGGGCAGCCCGCCGCCAGCGCGCTGGCGGTGTCGCCGCCCGGCACCGAAAAGGCGAGTGGAAAGTTGCTGGCCCCGAACACCGCGACCGGGCCGAGCGGTATGAGCATGCGCCGCAGGTCGGGCCGGGGTAGCGGGGCGCGCTCGGGGAGCGCCGGGTCGATCCGCGCGTCCACCCACGACCCCTCCTCGATCAGCGTGGCGAAGAGCTTGAGCTGGCCGGTAGTGCGGGCCCGCTCCCCCTCGAGCCTGCCGGCCGGCAGTCCGGTCTCCAGTTGGCCACGGGAGGTGAGCCGCGGCCCAACCGCGTCGAGCTCACGGCAGATGGCCCGCAAGAAGGCCGCTCGGCGTTGGGGCGCAACGGCGGCGTAGGCAGCAAAGGCTCCGGCCGCGCCGGTGCAGGCGGCGTCGATCTCGTCCGGCGTGGCGTCCACGAACCGCCCGGGCAAGGCGTCGCCGGTCTTCGAATCGACGGCCGGGTACTCCTCTCGTCCATCGCGGGACCGCTGCATTCCGATGAGCTGTCCCCCGAACCACTCTCTTTCCGTGCTCGTACTCAAACCAGTTCCTCCTCTACGATTGCCGGCCAGCGCTGGGCCCAGGGACGGGCCCGCTCGAAGGCGGCGGATGCCTGCAGGACCAGGGCGTCGTCGAGACGCCTTCCCACGATTTGGAGGCCGACCGGGAGTCCGTCGGCGGTCCAGCCCGCCGGAACCGACGCCGCCGGCTGGCCGGTGAGGTTGAAGGGGTGGGTGAAGGCGATCCAGGCATTGGCCTTCACCGGATTACCGTCGATCTCCGCCGGACCCAGGATGCCGTGCTCGAAGGCGGGTACGGCCAGGGTCGGCGTGAGGAACAGGTCGTAGCGCTCGAAGAAGCGCCACAGCTTGTTCGTGACCCGCTGCCTCTCCTTGACGGCGTTGGTGAGGTCCTCGGCCGTCCACGGGGTATTGGCGAGCTCCACGACGCTATCACTCATCTCGTGCCCGCGTTGTGCGACGAGCTCCCGCAGGCCCGCGAGGTCGGCATCTCCGGCCACGAGCGACCAGAAGTCGTCCTGCGTGTACTTGAAGTCCGGGTGCTCCTCCACGACCTCGCAACCGAGCTCCTCCTCGAAGACCCGCACGGCCTTCTCGGTTATCTCGCGCACCCGCGGGTCGACGCTTGCCCAGCCCCAGTCGGGGGTCCAGGCGATTCGGCGCCCGGTTAGCCCCCGGTCGAGGCCGGCACTGTCGAGGCCGGCGGCGTAATCGAACGGCCCGCCTGGCAGTGCGTGCCGGTCGCGATGATCGTAGCCGGCGATGACCGAGAGCAGCGTCGCGGAATCGGCGACCGTCCTGGTCATCGGGCCGACGTGGTCGAGCGTCTCCCAGCTGCTGCCGCCCGGCAGCTCCGGGTCTCGGGCCGAGGGGTAGACCGGGACGCGCCCAAACGTCGCCTTTATCGTGTAGATCCCGCAGAGGCTGGAGGGGATGCGAAGCGACCCGCCGCCGTCGCTGCCCAGGGTGAACGCCCCCATGCCGGTCGCAATGGCCGCCCCGGAGCCGCCGCTGCTTCCGCCGGTGGTGGTGTCGAGCCGCCACGGGTTGTTGGTGACGCCGAATAGCGGGCTGTTGCAAACGGCCTGGTAGCCGAACTCCGGCGCGTTGGTCTTGCCGATGATCACCCCACCGGCATCCCGCACCCGCTCCACCACGATGTCGTCCTCTTCGGGCACCAGGTCGGCGTAGACGCGAGAGCCGTAGGTGGTGCGCAGGCCCGCCGTGGAGATCAGGTCCTTCACCGAGACCGGCACGCCGTGCAGCGGGCCCAGGGCCTCACCTGCCGTCACGGCCTCCTCGGCGCGGCGCGCCTGCTCCAAGGCGCCTTCCCTATCGAGGGTGCAGAACGCCTGGATCTTCGCGTCGAGACCTTCGATGTGGTCGAGGACCGCCTCGGTGAGCTCCACCGGCGACACCTCCCGTTCGAGAACGAGGCGCGCCTGCTCGGTTCCTGAAAGCTTGCAGAGTTCATTCACGACTGGACTCCCTACTCTCGCTAAGCCGCTCGAGATATCGGCGGATGCCCTCACGCCTGTCCACCTTGGCCCTGATCCCGAACTCCTCGGCGAAGCGCCGTCCGTCCACCAGGATCGAGGGCGGGCCCGCGAGGGATCGTTCGACGGTGCAGCAGTCGCCGGCCTGATCCACGACCTCGCGGGCGATGGCGTAGGGGCTGTCGACGTGCCCCACGATGTTGTAGATGGGCAGAGAAACCTCGGCGGCATCGACCACCGCCAGCATCGCCTCGACGGCGTCGTCGACGTACATCCAATCGGTGGGGGCGTCGCTGAACGAGTAGCTCCCCCTGGTCCCCGCCAGCACCTCGCCGATGAACGCCATCAGCTCCTTCTGGGCGCCGCCATACCAACGGCCGGGGCCGTAGATGAGCGGGAGCCTCAGCCCTACCGCCCGTACCTGCCCACCCTCAAAGGCGTCCCGGCTGATCCGCTCGCCCAGCATCTTGGTGGCGCCGTAGAGGGTGAAGGGCGCGAGGCAGGCGTCTTCGTCGAGAAGCTCTTGTGCCCCGTACAGTTGCGGAGGACCGTAGACGGTGGTGGAGCTGCTCCAGGCGAGGCGCCTCACGCCGGCCTCCTGGCAGGCGCGCAATACGTGGCGCAGCCCGTTGAGGTTGACGTCCACCGCCTTGGCGGCGTTCCGCTCGGCGCTGGCGAGCAGGCCGGCGTCCTCGAAGGCGTACGCGGCGTAGTGCAGGACGGCGCTTGGCCGCTCGCGTTCGAAGAGGCCATGGACCGCTTCGTAGTCGGTGAGGTCGCAGGCGGTGAGCCGGGGCAGCTCGCCGCGCGCCACGACGTCGACCGCGACCACCGGGCGGCCCTGCCGGCGCAGCAGCTCGACGGTGGCACGTCCCAGGAATCCGGCGGCGCCGGTCACGAGGACGGTTTCGGCAGCTCCGGCGCTCACGACGCCCCCATCACGTGAGGAGGAAGGATTCCGCGAACGCGACCGCCCGGTCGAGCGCCACGTCGACGATCTCGCGCCCGACCTCCTGGCTCGCGAGCCGCGCGTCGCCGAAGGCGCCGTTGCCCGTCTGTTCGGCGAACGGAATGGGCACCTGCAGTGCGAACGGCGAGCGGTTGTCGGCGAACTGGCGGTCCGATGGCAGCACCTCGCCCACGGCCAGCGCCTCCCGGCGCACGCAGTCGGGCGCAAGCTCGAGCATCACGCTCGTCTCGATCTCGCAGGCGTGGCCGTAGCGCTCAGTCTTGGCGTGCTTCTTGACCACGTCGGAGGCCTGCTGGAAGTAGAACATCACGGCGGTCCTGATATCGAACTCGTAGCGCAGCGTAGTCGCGGCGACGTTGAGGATCCCGGTGTTGCCGTTGTGGCCGTTCACCAGGATGA
>JBBDRD010000021.1:0-11166 GCA_040905665.1 Trueperaceae bacterium | reverse complement strand
GTCGCGGCGACGTTGAGGATCCCGGTGTTGCCGTTGTGGCCGTTCACCAGGATGAGGCCGTCGACGCCGTGCTGCTTGAGCGAGCGGGCGACGTCCCTCAGCAGTCCCAGCATGGTCTCGGGCGAAAGGGAGATCGTCCCCGGGAAGCCCATGTGGTGGCCCGAGAGGCCGTAGGGGATCGCCGGCAGGACGACGGCCTTGGGGTGGAGCCGGGCGGCAAGCCGGCGGGAGATCGCCTCTGCGGAGCGAAAGTCGGTTCCCATGGCGAGGTTCGGCCCGTGCTGCTCGGTGGCGCCGATCGGTTGCAGCGCTATCCGGATCTCGTCTTGGGCCCCTGCGAATTCGGGGGAGGTCATTGCGGCTAGCTCGTAGGCTTTGGACATCTGTTCTCCATGTGGTCAGAGGGCAACGTGGTCAGGGGACAACGTGTTGGGTGGACGACGAGCGGGCTGCCTAGCGCCCACGGGGATCGAGGATATTCTGAAGGCCCCGGCCGAGCAGGGTGAGGCCGAGGGCGGCGACGACGATGGAGAGCCCCGGGAAGACCGAGATCCAGGGGGCGTTGAAGAGGTAGTTCTTGCCCTGGTTGAGGATGGCGCCCCAGTCGGGGGTCGGCGGCTGCACGCCCAGGCCCAGGTAGCCCAAGGCCGCGGCGATCTGGATGGCGGCGGGAAAGAGGACCGTGAACTGGATGACGAGCTGCCCGACGATGTTGCGCGAGACGTGCTTGAACATCGTGGTGGCGTCCCGCACTCCCAGGGAGCGGGCCGCCTCGACGTAGCTCAGGTTCGCTTCGGTCATGGTGGCGCTGCGGGCCACCCGGTAGAACATCGGGATGTAGACGATGCACAGGGCGAGCACGCCGTTACGCAGGCCCGGCCCCAGTATCCCGGTGATGATGACCGCGGTGATCATGCTGGGGAAGCTGAGGATGAGATCCACCGTGCGGCTCACCAGGTTGTCGATCGGACCGCCCACGAAGCCGGCGACGAGACCGAGGACGAAGCCGATCAGGGCGGGAATGGCCAGCGCGACGCTCACCATCCCCAGCGTCACCCGGGTTCCCCAGATCACCCGCGAGAAGACGTCGCGGCCGATCTCATCGGTCCCGAACCAGTGCTGAGCCGAAGGCGCCAGCAGCGCGCGCGAGGGATCGATGTCGTTGGGCGGATGGCCGGCGAGCAGCCCGGGGAACAGCAGGACCATCGCGAGCAGGGCGGTAAGGACGAGACCTATCGCAAGATCGCGGCTTGTGGACAGGATGCGCCACGAGCGCCGGAGCGCGGCCCGCGCTCCGGTGAGCGGGCGATAGGTGGTGGTTTCGAGGCCGGCGTCGATCATTGGTTCCTTCCGCCTCAGCTGTAGGTGATCCGGGGATCGATGACCACGTAGAGGACGTCGACGATCAGGTTCACGAGCATCGTCACGCCCGCCAGGACCAGGACTCCGCCCTGGACCAGCGGATAGTCTCGGGTCTGGAGGGCCGAGATGATGAGCCGCCCCACACCGGGCAGGTTGAAGACGGACTCGATGGCGACGACCCCGCCCAGGACTCCAATCGAGATCACCCCGATGAAGGAAACGAGCGGGATCAACACGTTGCGAAATATGTGCTTGACGTAGATATGTGGGCCCGAGAGGCCCTTCGAGTAGGCGGTCCGAACGTACTCCTGCCGCTCGGTGCCGATTATCAGCTCACGCAGGAACTGGCTTATGGCGGCGGCGTTGAATAGCCCCAGGCTCAGGACCGGCAGCAGCATGATCTGCAGGTTCACGGTGGGGTCCTGCGCGAACGAGCGGTAGCGAATCGGTGGTCCCCAGTCAAAATATTGAGAGGCGATCACCAGGAACATCGCGCCCACCCAGAAGGAGGGGAGCGAGAGCCCGAGGATGTTGAAGGACTGGATGAGCGTATCTGGCCAACGCCCCTTGGTGAGCGAGGAGATGATTCCCAGGATGACGCCGACGACGGTGGCGAAGGCCAGGGAGAGCAGGCCCAGCTGCAGCGTGACCTGGAACGCGGTGAAGACGAGCTGCTCTACCGGGATTCCGCGGTTCCAGCTGGTGCCCAGCGAACCGCTCAGCAGCGTGCTCACCCAGTCCCAGTACTGTACCGGGAGGGAGCGGTTGAGGCCGAAGTAGCTCTCGAGGCTGGCCCGCGCCTCCAGGGAGCCGGCACCGAGCTGGCCGAGCATCTGCTGGACGATATTGCCCGGTACCGCGTGGACGAGCAACATGACCACGACGCTAACGGCGATCGCCGTGACGGTCATTGACAGGATTCGAGTGACCAGGAATTTCGCCATTGTGAGGGTGTGGCCCGGGAGGCGGAGCGCTCCCGGGCCGAGGACTCCTTAGTCGTCCAGCCAGGTCTTGATGAGACCGAAGTACCAGCCGGAGGGGTGTTGGTCGTAGTTCCGTACGTAATCCTGGGAGACCGCCACGATGTAGGAGCTGAACAGCGGCACCGTGGGAGCGCTTTCGGCCATCAACTCCTGCACCTGTGCGTAGTACTCGTGGCGCTCCTCGTAGCCCGTCGCCTGCTTCGCCAGAGTGAGCAGTTCGGTGGCCTGCTCGTTTTCCCAGTTGCGGAAGTCGTTGCCGACCGGCAGCATCTGGAAGTGCGCGTCGAAGAGCAGGCTCGGGTCGGGAATGGTGCCCCAGTCGTTGAAGGTGATGTCGGTGAAGGAGCGTGCGCCCCAGTTGTTGATCCACACGCCCAGATCCTGCCGCTCGATGGTGGCGTTGATGCCCACTCTGGCGAGCTGGGCGGCGAGAGTCTCGGCGGCCGGCGTCATCCAGTCGTAGCCGATGATCGTGGTGATCTTGACGTCGAGCCCGTCGGGGTAGCCTGCCTCGGTGAGCAGTTCCTGCGCCCGTTCGATGTCGGGTCCCTGATTGGGCAGCTCGTCGAGCGGCACGCCCCAGCGGTCTTGCATGCCGGCAGGCATGAGGCCGATCACGGCGCCGTAGCCCTGAACGGCCGCCTGAAGGATCTGCTCCTTGTCGATCGCCAAGGCGATCGCCTGCCGTACCTGCTCGTTCGCGGTCACTCCGGCCCCGGCCTGGAGGTCGATCGACTTCTGGACCCAGGAGACCTGCTCCTCGATGTTCAGCCCATCGATGCCGGTGAGCTGCTCGGAATCTTGCGGCCGGGCCAGCAGGGACAGGTCGATGCGCTCGGTGCGGAGGCCGTTGAGCAGCGAGTTGCCGTCGGGCACGCTCACGAACGTTATGGCTTCGAGGTAGGGCACGCCCGGTTGCCAGTAGTCGGGGTTCCTGACCAGCGTGATCGACTGGTTGGGCAGGAACTCCTCCAGCATGAAGGGCCCGGTGCCAACGCTCTGCTGGTTGAGCATCGCCTGGGCGTTGGGGGTCTCCCAGTAGCCTTCGGGGAAGATGCCGCTGAGCTTGTTGTCGAGGCCGGCCAGGATGGCGCTGTTGGGGCTGCTGAGGCGGATCTCCACCGTGTAGTCGTCGACGACCACGATCTCGTCGATAGCGTTCAGGTAGACCGAGCCCGCCCCGCCGCTGCTGGGGTCGCGCAGGTAGTCGTAGCTGTACTTCACGTCGGCGGCGGTGAGGTCGCTGCCGTCGTGGAACTTGACTCCCTCGCGAATGTTGAAGGTGTAGGTCAACCCGTCGTCGGACACGGTCCAGTCGGTAGCGAGTAGCGGCTGGACGTCGCTGTCCCAGTCGGTGTAGACCAGCCCTTGGTACATGAGCACGGTAAGCGCCGTCGTGGCGTCGGCCTGCTGGTGGATGGGGTCGAGGGCCGGCGGCTCGTAGACGAGTCCTACGATTATTTCTCCGCCCGTTTGCGCCTCGTCGCTAACGTCGGGGCCGTAGATGCCGGCAACGTCGCTTGACTGGGCCAGCGACAGCGCCACGCCGAGGGCGAGGAGGAGTGCGATGCACAGCCTGGCGCACCACGAGGGTGTCGCGGGGAGTGATTTGGGACTGCCTTTGAACATGCGTTGCTCCTAGTCGAGTACGAGAGTGGGCTTTGGACGCTGCGGGGTCGTTCCGCTGCAAACGGGTCGGTACGAGTCATGAGTCCTGCGTATGAAGGGGCATCACCTCCTAGTGCGTGCCTTCGGCGGCTACGGTTCGAGGCTTGCCCCAGGCCGCCAGCCGCTCGCTTCCCTCATGCACCTCGATGAGTGAGGGTCCGTCATGAGCCAGCGCCTTGCCGAAGGCACGGTCGAAGTCGCCGTTGCTGCTCACTGAGTAGGCGGGAATCTCGAAGGCCTCGGCAATCTTCGAGAAGGAGGGGTTTTGCAGTTCGGTGCCAACCGGGCGGCCGGGAAACTGTTTGTTCTGGTGCATCCTGATGGTCCCGTAGAGGCCGTTGACGAAGACGACGCAGACGACCTTGAGGGAGTGCTTGCGCAACACGGCCAGCTCGTTCATGGTCATGGCGAATCCACCATCTCCCGCCAGGGCCACGACGTGCCGGGAGCGGTCGGCGATCGCCACGCCCACGGCGGCCGGAACCGCATATCCCATCGCTCCCGAGATGGGGGCGAAGTGGGTGCCGGGCAGCCGAAACGGGTAGTAGCGCGAGACCCAGGCGGAAAAGTTTCCCGCGTCGGTTATCACGGCCGTCGGTTCGGGCGAACAGTGGGCGACGGTGGCCATCACGGCGCTCAGGTTCACGGCCTCCGCGGACCGAGGGAACGGCTCCTCGAAAGCGCTCAACCGTTCGTAGTCGCCGCGGTACTCGGCTATCCTGCTTCTCCTGGAATCCAGGACGGCGCCGTTTGGCTGGGCGTCATTCAGCTCGTCCAGCAGCGCCCTGACGAAGCCGATCGGCTCGGCGACAATGGCGGTGCAGCTGTCGCCCCAGGTGCCCACGATGGAGGCGTCACCGGCGACATGGATGGTCTCGGTGCCGGGGAGGGGGTAGCGGTAGGTGTTGGAGGAGATCTCGTCGAAGCGGTCGCCCAGGTAGACCAGGAGATCCGTCTCGGCCAGCGGCCGCAGGCCCTCTTGCGGTGTCCCCAGCGCGACGTTGCCCACGTAGTGGGGATGCCCGTTGGGAAAGGCGTCGAAACGACGGAAGGCGGTCATCACCGGGAGGCCAAGCCGCTCCGCGAGCGCGGTCAAGGCCCCGTGGCCGCCGCCGTTCAGCATCTCGCGGCCCACCAGCAGGACCGGCTTGCTGGCCGCAAGCAGTCGCTTGGCGACGTCGCCAAGAGCCTCGGCACTGGCGCAAGGGGGAAGCGGCCGCACGCTGCGAGGGATGGAGGCCTCGGCCTCGCCGTAGAGAACGTCCTCGGGCAGGCCCACGACGACCGGTCCGGGCCGTCCGCTGCGGGCGACCCGGAAGGCCTGCTGGACCAGTTCCGGCACCCGCGCACTGCTGGGGATCTCGATCGCCCACTTGACGATGGGGCCCAGGAAGTGCGGCAGGTCCACTTCCTGGAAGGCCTCCCGCCACTTGTGGCCGGTTGGCACCTGGCCCACGAAGATGACCATCGGGGTAGCGTCCTGCATCGCGGTGTGGAGGGCTATCGAGGCATTGGTGACGCCCACGCCGCGAGTGACCAGGCACACGCCCACCTCGCCGGAGGCCTTGGCGTACGCCTCGGCCGCGAAGCCGGCACCCTCTTCGTGCCGTGTGGAGATGACCTCGATCGCTTCCGCCGGATCGAAGAGCGCGTCCAGGACGGGCAGGAAACTCTCGCCGGGCACGGTGAACAGGGCCTTGACCCCCTCGGAGACGAGGGTGTCGACCACCAGTCGTCCGCCCGAGCGCATTACGACGCCACCCCGGAGGATTGGGAGAGGCGGAAGATGAAGGCGATCTCGACCGGTGCGTTGCGGGGCAGCGAGCTCACTCCTACCGCCGCTCGCGCGTGGCGCCCGCGCTCGCCGAAGATCTCGACGAGGAGTTCCGAGGCGCCGTCTATGACCTTGGGGTGGCCGTAGAAGTCGGGCGAGGCGGCGACGAATCCGGTCACCTGGACGACCTGTTCTATGCGGTCGAGCGCGCCTTCGCCCAAAGTGTGAACCAACACCGACAGCGCGTGGAGCACGCAGAGACGGGCACACTCACGGCCCTGTTCGAGGCTAACCTCGCCGTCCACCTTGCCGTAGTGGAGGAGCCCGTGATCGCCGCCCGTCTTGGGCAGCTGGCCGCTCACGAACGCCTGGTCGCCGCTTTGGACGACGGCGGCGTACTGGAATGCCGGCTTCACGGCCTCCGGTAGGCTTAGGCCGAGTTCCGACAGGCGCGATCCGATGCTCATCCGATCACCTCGGGAATCTCGGAAACGCCGGAGAGCCGGGTGAGCGCCTGGGGATCGACCTGCACACCCAGGCCGGGCCGGTTGGGGATCGGGACGAACCCTTCCGAATCGAGCCTGATGGGCTCGATCAGCAGTTCGTCGCGTATCGGGTTGTTGCCGCGATCGAACTCGAGCAGCAGCGGGGTGGCTTCGTTGCGGTTGGACGGATAGGGGGAGACGGTCGCGAGCACCTGCAGGGTGGCGTTGAGGGCGACGGCGCCGGCCCAGGCGTGCGGCGAGAAGCGGACGTTGTTCGTCTCGGCCATGTCCCTAACCACCGCCATCTCGCTCACCCCGCCGATCTTGTTGATGTCGGGCTGCACCACGTCGACCAGGCGCGCCTGGATGAGGTCGCGCATGGCGAAGCGCGAGTAGAGGGCCTCACCGGCCGCGATCGTCATCCCGCTGAGCTGACGCAACCGGGCGTAGCCGGCCTGATCCTCGGGGGAGAGCGGCTCCTCGAGCCAATGGATGCCGTAGGGCTCCATCCGCTTGATGCTCGCGAGGGCTTGCTCGACGGTGTAGTTGCCGTTCACGTCGACGAGGATGAGCGCATCGGTGCCCATCACCTCGCGCACCACCCGCACCCGCTCCTCGTCGCTCGCCGCGCCAAGGCCGATCTTGATCTTGATCGCCTTGAAGCCCTGCTGGGCAGCCTCCTCCACGCAGCGGCGGAAGAAGGCGGAGTCGTTGTCCTCGGTGATGTAACCGGTCGATGCGTAGGCCATGACCCGGTCGCGCAGTCGCCCGCCGATGAGGTCGGAAAGCGGCCGGCAGGCGTCCTTGGCCAGGAGGTCCCAGCTGGCGGTGTCGAAGGCGCCGAGGACGCCGAACTGGAGGCCCTGCGAGCTCATGTGGTAGCCGGATGCCCACTGGGCGCGGATGACGCCGCGTACCTCGCTGAGCGACTTGCCGATGAAGGAGGGTGCATAGAACTCGATGAGCGCCTTCGCAACGGGCCCCGGACCCCAGGCCTCGCCGTAGCCGACCTTGCCGTTGTCGGACTCGAGTGCGAGGAGTGTCGTTCCCCGGGCAGAGGTGAGACCGCGAGCCATCCCGTAGGGGCGGTCGAGCGGGTATGAGAGGGGGAAGGCGTGGACGGCTGCGATTCGCATTTAGGCTCCGTTAGGGTTGATCGATCGAGAGAATGGGGGTGGCGGCTTGAGCGGGCCAGCGGTCGAGGATGACGTTTCGCGTGCTGTCGAGGTGCTTCCTCACGGCTTGCGCGGCGAGCCCGCCCTCTTCCCTGCTGAGCGCGTGCATGATCTCCTCGTGCTCGGTGCGCTGCTCGGTCCCCCGGTCTGTCGACTTGAGGCCAAAGAGCACCGGGGCGATGAGGGCGTGCGCGTGTAGGTTCGTGTAGATCTCCTGCAGCCGGGGATTGCCGGTCTCGGTGACGAGGAGGCTGTGGAAGAGGCCGTCGTGCGAGGAGTACTGCCAGTAGAGGTCGAAATCGTCGTACAGCAGGGTCGGCTGGAACTGCGCCATGGCGTCCAGGCAGGCCCGCATTTTGTCGAGGGTCGCGGCCCGGAAACCCTTCGTCACCGCGTGGGCTTCGATGATGGTGCGGATCTCGTAGATATGGCGGATGTGGTCGGCCGTGATGGTGGTGACGACCGACTCCTTGCGCGGCCGGATCTCGATGAGCCCTTCGGTCGCGAGCCGCTTGAAGGCCTCGCGAACGGGAGTGACGCTTACGCCGTACGCCTGAGCGACCGCGACCGTCGACAACCTCTCGCCGGGAGGCAGCACTCGGGTGACGATCTTGTTGAGCATCGCCCGGTAGAGCTGGCTCGCGAGGTCGTCCTTGGTGACCTGCTCGTCATCTACGAGCATCTGAGTCAGGCTGGTCAAGCTGGGACTCTCCTAACAAAATGGTGCAACTGCGCCTGCTGACTGTTGACTGCTGCGATTTGCAGCGGGGGACCCTCGTGATGTCTGATGCATCAGGCATTAGTTGTGAATGGGGGAACGATATACGGCCCTCTGAGGTTCTGTCAATACCAGTTCGTTTGGGCCGAGTGAGCCTAAGCGCCGGGCGGGCGATACCTGATCGACTTCGCCTTGCCGAGTGCTTCCGTCAGATTCTCTACGGTCAGGAGCACCGTCGTTTCGCATGAGCTGAGCGCGCCGCCGGCGCCAATGGCTAGCACAACCGATGCCATCGACACGTTGTCGGGTGCCTCCCACAGGTTCCAACCATCGTGCTCGCCGAACGCGTACCAGAATCCGTGCAGCTTGCCGCCCACCGACTCGATGTAGTCGCTGGCGGCCTTCCGCCGATCCTCGGGGTTCTCGATGAGGCGTGCCCAGGTCTCGGGTGTGTAGTTGAACCGCGTGAGATACATGGCCATGATCGGCCTCCTCGCGTAAGAGTACTGCTCTTTACGTGAGGGTGTATGGGGATGTCAGGTCGCCGGTCAGCCGGGCGTGCGTCGCAGAACCTAGCCACTAACTCCAGCAGCCTCAGTCGCAAACTCCCCCAGATACCACCGATAGGTCCGGTCGATCCCCTCGCGCAGGCCAGTCTGGGCATGCCAGCCGGCCTTCTGTAGGCGCGAGACATCCATCAGTTTCCTGGGCGTGCCGTCAGGCTTACTGGTGTCGAACTCGAGCTCCCCGCCAAAGCCGACAATCTCCTTGATAAGCAGCGCGAGTTCCCTGATCGTTATGTCCTTGCCGGTGCCCACGTTGATGGGGCCGGGGGCAGAGACGTGCTGCATCAGGAACAGGCAGGCGTGAGCGAGGTCGTCGACGTAGAGGAATTCACGACGCGGAGAACCGCTGCCCCACACCGTCACGCTCGGCTTCCCCTCTACCTTGGCTTCGTGCATCTTACGCAGGAGGGCCGGGAGCACATGGCTGTTCTGCAGGTCGAAGTTGTCGCCGGAACCGTAAAGGTTGGTGGGCATGGCTGAGATGAAGTCGCAACCGTACTGCCGGCGGTAGCTGTCGCAGAGCTCGATGGCAGCGATCTTGGCGATTGCGTAGGCGCGGTTGGTGGGCTCCAATGGGCCGGTGAGGAGGGACTCCTCCTGCAGAGGCTGAGGAGCGAGCTTGGGGTAGATGCAGCTGCTGCCCAGATTGAGGAGCTTCTCCACGCCCGAGCGGTAGCTCGCATCGATGACGTTGCCGGCTATCGCAAGATTGTCATAGAGGAACTGGGCGGGGTAGGTGTCGTTGGCGAGGATTCCGCCCACCTTGGCTGCGGCGAGGAAGACGTACTCTGGCCGCTCGGCCTCGAAGAACTCGTCGACCATTGCCTGGTTCCGCAGGTCGAGCTCCCGGCTCGTTCGGGTGACGATGTTCTCGAAGCCCTCGGCCTCCAACTTACGGAGGATGGCCGACCCCACTAATCCACGGTGGCCAGCCAGGTAGACCTTGGCCGACTTGTCCCCAAAGGTTGCCCCGTCAGAAGGTTCCATAACCCTCCCCTTTTGCAGCCAGCGCGCAACTCCAGGACATGCTAGGCTCCCGCCACACCACGGCGCGCTACTACGTGCCCGGCGTCGATCAGGGTCTTCTCCTGGCGCGCGAGTTCGAGGTCGTTCTTCACCATGCTGCCGACGAGTTGCTCCAGCGAGATCTTTGTCTGCCAGCCCAGCTTGGTCCTCGCCTTGCTCGGGTCACCGTGCAGGTACTCGACCTCGGTTGGGCGGAAGTAGCGCGGATCGATCTCGACGTGTTTCTTCCAGTCCAGCCCGAGCTTGTCGAACACCAACCCGACGAAATCCCGAACCGAACGCGACTCGCCGGTGGCGATGACGTAGTCGTCCGCCTCGTCCTGCTGCAGCATGAGCCACATCGCCTCGACGTAGTCGGCGGCGTGACCCCAGTCCCTCTTGGCGTCGAGGTTGCCCAGGTAGAGCTTGTCCTGGAGGCCAACACTTATCCGCGTTGCGGCGCGGGTGATCTTACGGGTAACAAAGGTCTCGCCCCGGCGTTCCGACTCGTGGTTGAAGAGGATCCCGTTGCAGGCGAACAGCCCGTAGGCTTCGCGGTAGTTGACCGTCTGCCAATAGGCGTAGACCTTGGCAGCGGCATAGGGCGAGCGGGGGTAGAAGGGCGTCGCCTCGGATTGAGGCAGAGGAGAACCCCCGAACATCTCCGAGGTTCCGGCCTGGTAGAACTTCAGCTGGCATTCGGTGCGCCGGCAGTAGTCGCGTATTGCCTCGAGCAGGCGGAGCGTGCCTAGGCCGTCGACGTCTGCGGTGTACTCGGGCTGCTGGAACGAAACGGCGACGTGCGACTGGGCGGCCAGGTTATAGACCTCGTCCGGCTGCACCTCTTCGAGAATCCGCCGGAGGTTGGTACCATCCGAGAGGTCGCCGTAATGCAGATAGAGTCGCGCCAGGGGATCGTGCGGGTCCACGTAGAGATGATCTATGCGGTCCGTATTGAAAGTACTGGACCGCCGGATGATTCCGTGGACCTCGTAACCCTTCTCCAAAAGAAACTCGGAGAGGTAGGAACCGTCCTGCCCAGTGATGCCGGTAATCAGTGCTCGCTTCAAGATTCGTCCTCGCCAACCAGCTCTGGGGAGCCGGGTTCACCAGACCGAGTCGGTATGGCCTCTACTCTGCTCTCGCCACCGTCGTCTCGCTACCTGGTCTCGCTGTCTCGCTACCCGATCTGGGTACGCTGGTCTCGCTACCCGAATCTCTCGACTACTAGCGCGGCTAGTCGATAGCGTAAGGGGTGCCGCGCAGGTAACCATTTAACTGGTAATCATTAGACCACGAGGGTTAAGCATTTCACGCTCATTCGAGCCCGTCGGCTAGGGTTAACCGTAATCCGGTGGCGGAGGGCGCACATCCCAGCTGTGGGCCGACACCACTGGGTCAACCGAAATCCGTTAGCCGAGGATCGACAT
>JBBDRD010000020.1:8166-36196 GCA_040905665.1 Trueperaceae bacterium | reverse complement strand
TGCCTGCCGACGTCGGACATGAGCCCAGAACCTACCGTCACCGCGTAGGGTGGTCGTACGGCGATCTCGATGCGGGTCACTTTCCCGCTCGCTCGCCGGTTCCGCAGTTGCTGTTCACTCTGTAACCCACGCCCCGAGCTCGAGAACGATCTCTTCCACTACGTCACTCGAATCTCGGCCGTCGGTAGAGACACGAATGCTTGCCACATCGTCGTAGAACGGTTCGCGCTCCTGCATCAGTTGGCGGATGCGCTCGATAGGATTACCTATCTCCAAAAGTGGCCGACGGGTCCGCCGGGTTCGTCTGAAGATGGTGTCAGGCCCAGCTTCCAGAACGACTACCGGACCGCGGCTCTTGAGCAGGTCGCGGTTCTCCTGCCTCACTACCGTTCCGCCCCCGGTCGAAACAACGACGTTGTCGAGTCTTAGACAGCGCCTCACCACCTCGGTCTCGTAGTCGCGAAAAACCCGTTCTCCGTAGACCTCGAAGATGTCGGTAATGCGCATGCAGGAGACGCGTTCGATGACACGATCGGTATCGATAAAGGTGAGGCTCAGGCTGCGCGATAATTCCCAGCCTATTCGGCTCTTGCCGGTGCCCATGAAGCCGGCTAACGCGACCCAGGAGACGATGCGGTCCTCGGGCACGTACTGCCGTGGCTCCGCGACAGCCTCCGTCATCATTCCAGCGTATCACGGGCGCAGATGTGGCTCATGCTCGCTTCGGACGCTGCGCTTGGCGAACGAAAAAGGCCCGGCGAATGCCGCCTGGCCTTGAACGTCGGCGAAACCAACGGAGCCTACTCGAGCACGTAGGCGTTGACTATGACCAACAACTCGGTGTCGTTCTGCTCCGTCACGGTCGTCCCGAAGAGACTGCCGATAAAGGGAATAGCTCCCAACACCGGCACGCTGTTGCGCGTGTTCACGAACTGGTTCTGCATTAGGCCCGAAAGGAGCACGGTCTGACCAGGCTCGAGGGTGATGGTAGACGTCACCGCTCTAGTGGAAAGCTCGAGGAATTGCGGGTCGTTCGTGGTTGAGAGCACGTCCTCGACACGAGCGACGACGTCGAGCGTGACGCTTCCGTCCGCGGCGATCCGTGGGGTAACCTCGACCTGCACGCCGTAAGGGATTGTCCGCTCGATGTTCTCGTTGGCGCCCGGGATGGTGATGTAGATCGTGCCCCCGGCCTGGACGATGCCGGTGACGTTGTCGAGAACTGTGATTGTCGTGTCGTCGACACGGCGGGAGAGCCCCTGCGTTTCCAGCGTATCGAGAACGGCGCTTACGTTGAGGCTGGTGAGTGCGTTCTGCGCATCGAAGATGAAGCGAAGTCCGGTATCGAGAATGTTCGCCCCGAACCTGCCCACTCCGGCCGCGAGATTTATGCCCAGGCTGCTGGCCGAATTGGTGTTGATCTCCTGAATGCGAACCTGGACGTTGACCTGGCGTTGCGGGACATCGAGCTGAGGGATCAACTCGGCTACCCGGGCCTGTACCGGGCCCGGCGCCGCAACGATGAGGCTGTTCGTTCGCGGCTCGGCGGTTACGCGGAAATTACGTCCCTCGGCAGCGGGCTCCTCGCCGCCGGCCCCGCCGACCTCGCTAATGATCGAGCCGCTGGCGGCCTCGAGGACCGCTGCGAGCTCTGTCGCGTCGGCATGGTTGAGGCGGTAAGTACGAAGCTCGATGGGCACTACTTCGGCAGTGGTATCGAACTGGTCGAGCGCCGTCTGCACCTGTTCGTGCTGCTCCTCGGTAGCAGTTACTGACAGGGTGCGAACGCTCTCCAGCGCTTCCACCGCTGCTCCCGGGACCGCTCGAGTGATGATCGTCGCCAGATCGGAGGGATTGTTGTTGACGCGGTAGAAGCGTTGAACACGCGGTTGGCCGTCAGCCTGCGGTTCCGGTTCCTGTTCGCCTAGGCCGGTGATGGCCGCGGTGGGTCCAACGACAATGACGTCGTTGTCGAGGAGGCGGTAGTCGAGATCATTCAGCGTGAGCACGATGTCCCACACCTGACGAAACGGCTTTGGATCGCCGATGTCATAGATGACCGGGGTCTCTGGTACTTGCTCCACGACGGGGGTGAGGCCGATGGCGCGTGCGAGCGCGGCAACCATCGAGCTGAGCGATTCGCCGTCGCTATCGGTCTTGAACTCCACCGGTTGGTCGAAGAGCTCATCGGCAGGCAATGGTGCCGGCTGGCCGAGGCCCACGCCGATGACAGCGGTGGCGAGAAGGGTGAGGAGGACGCGATACTTGTTCATGATCACCGCCTGAGTTCCAGTGTGAGGGTCTGCGTAGCGTCACCGAGCATCAGTTCGGCCTGCTGGCCGCGCAAGTCGGTCAGTACGATCGAGGTGTCGGGAAGGGTCTGACCCAAGGAGATTACGATTGGCGCCGATGTAACCGTTGAGCGGAACACTCCCACACTCACGGGCCCGATTACCGAACCTGTAAAGCGCACATTGTTGTCACGAAGGTGTCGACTCAGGGGCGAAGTCCCGGCCGCCAGGGGTGCATCACCCGGCATGGGAACCGAGGGCCTGTCATCCGCCACGATCTCCGGATCTATCGGTTGAGAAAGTGGTTCCGGTTCACTGCGCTCGGCTGCCGCTTCGCCCAGCTCCTGCAGCTGCGGCCGGCTCTCCTCGGGCTCACGAATAGCTGCCACCTGGCTGAGGTCTCGAGCGGGTACCTCGGTTGCCCCGATCGCTGAGCGCAAAAGCTGCGGGGTTCCGCCCAGGGTTCCCCCCGGCAGTGCGCGAGGGAGCGTGCCTGTCGCTCGTGCCCCTGGGGTGACGGGGGCCGGAGCCGGCGCTTTGGGCGCCTCCGCCTGTATCGGAGTGGGGGTAGTAGTACGTGGCGGCGCAGTGGGTACCGGCACCTCCGTGATCATCCTTTGCTGCTGCTGCTGCTGCTGCGCCGGGGTGGCTGGGGCACCGGCCCGAGCAGCGGCGCGCTCGACTATCGGAGCGAACGGGTTCACAGTGGCGCGTCGGGCGGCCTGATTCGGAGCCTCCGGGGTCGTGCTCTCTGCTGCGTCCGGCTCGGTTTCGGTCGGCGCGGGAGGCTCTGTAACCAGGAAGGGGAGATCGAGAACCTCGAGATCCCTCGCCACGCCCAATTCGGGAACGGGAGCGACAGTTGGTGTCTGTGGAGCCCCTGCACTCTCGGCGCCCTCGGGCGAGGGCGCCGGCGCGGCGCTCAGTATCGTGAAATTGAAACCGGAGTCGCGAACGAAGAAGTTAACCCAGAGGAATGCGGCGACGACAAGCAGGAGGGTGGAAAGCAGGATGCGGGATGTCCGGGAGAGGGTCATGGCTGTTCGTCTCCGGGGTCGTTTCCGGTGAATACGTACACGGTGAAGGAGAATGTCGAGGCGAGATCCGGATCGCCGCCGGCTGCGTCGCCGGGAACGTTCAGGCCGACCTGCCGAACCTTGGTGAAGCGCTGCAGCCCTTCGAGGGCGTCAAGGAAGCTCATCGTTTGGCCGTAGCTGCCCTGTGCGTTGATATTGAATCCCAGCGGGCGTACATCCTCGATCGGTTCGTTTACGTTCCCCTGACCGATTCCCTCGATCACCACGTTTGCGTCCGTTGCACTCGTGCGCACCTGATCGAGCAGCCCGGCTACTTCGCTCTCGCGAGGCAGTTGCGACAGGAAGATTTCACGCTCCCGTTCAAGTTGAGCGACTTCCAGGCGCAGTGTGGGGAGGTTGCGCTCGGCCGCCTCGCCGCGGGCTACCTGCGCGGTGAGCGTAGCGATGTCAGATTCCAGATCCTGAGCGTGCTGAAGCGTCGGCCGGTACATGTAGAAGTACCAGAGGACAGCGGCAAGCAGGGTGAGGGCGATGCAGATGATCGCGATGTCCCGCTGCCGCAGATTTCGAAGGTCGAATTTACCGAGCTTCATCTTGTTCCTCTTGGTGCATTCCCACTACCAGGCTGTAACTGAAGATGTTCTGCTCGTCCTGCCGGTCGGCACGCTGGAAGGCAACGCCGTAGCGGGGGGAATCCTCGAGTGCGCGGATAAAGTCGGCGAGGACTTCGGTGTTGACGACATCACCCGAGATCGACATTTCGGCGATAACCGTTCGACCCTCGTAACGGGCCGGGTCGTTGATGGGAGGGACTACCGAGTTGAGGTTCAGCGTCTGGAAATCGATCTGCCGTTGTCCCGAAGCATTGAGAGCAGGCAGATTCTCGAGCATGCCGGTAATCGCGCTCGACCAGTCGATGCGGTTCTGCTGCACATCGTCATACACCCTTATCAGCTCCCGCAACTGGGTCTGCCGTTGCTGCAACTGCTGCTGCTCGCGAAGCGCGGGCTGCAACAGGGCCAGCCGGTCCTCGAGTTGCTGAACGTCGTGCTCCAGGTTGCGCACGGTCTGGTTGGCGGTGAACTGAAGCGCGAAGATGATTCCGAAGGCCACCAATGGGAAGAGGACGGCCAAAACCTTCCAGTAGCCAGGTTCCTGCACGCGACGCAGATTCTTTGGCAGCAGGTTGACATTAATCAATGCCCTTCACCCCCCGGAGCGCCAGGCCGAGCGGCACCGCGAAAGCTGGACCGATCTTGCGCAGGTACTCGGGATCGAAGCGGTTCTCGTCTACGGCGACCGTGAGCCATGGGTTGGCGAGATCGACCCGGAACCCGAGAGCATCTCCGATCGCCTCGGGCAGACCGCGAAGCTTGGCGCCGCCGCCGGCCAACACCATCCGGTTGACGTCGGCGTCACCGGCCTGAACCCGGAAGAACTCGAGTGAGCGCCGGATTTCGGTGGTGAGGTCGACCAATACCGGTCGTAGCGACTCGTACACCCGAGCGGGGCTGTACTCCTCGCGTTTGGCGTCGAAGTTCAGTAGCTCCTCGTCGTCGTCCGTGCGAATCGAGGCGGTTCCGTAGTCGAGCTTGACCTCCTCCGCGGCGTCGAAGTCGAGGCCAAAGGCTCGCTGTACCGCTGCTGTGAAGTCATCGCCCGATACCCCGATATTGCGGTTCATCAGAACGCGGCCACCGCGAACCAGGGTGATGGTTGTGTTCGAGGCGGCGATCTCGAGTACCGTCCCGATCTCGTCAGCTTCGGTGTAATTGGTTTCGGACAGGGTGGACTGGTCGAAGTTGTCGCCCAACAGTGAGCCGCGCAGCGAGCGCAGCAGCGTGAACGGCTTGATGTCGATAACCAGAGGTTCGAGTCCGGCGAGCTTTAGGTAGTCCACCTGTTGACTCACGAGGTCGATACGCGCAGCCGCTATCACTACTTCCAGCTGTCCGCCCTCCTCTACGTCGTCCGGATTGTCCAGAACGTAGTAGTCAAGCACTACTTCATCGATGGGGAAAGGTATGTACCGTTCGGCTTCCCACTTGATCGCCTCATCGAGCTCCTGCAGGCTCATCCGGGGCACGTGGATATTTCGGGTAATCGCCTGTCGGTTGCTGACTGCGGTCACCACGAAGTTGCGGACAATTCCGGTCTCCTCGAAGAGGGCCTTGATCTCCTCGGCCAGCCCTTGAGGATCCACCACCTGGTCGTCCTGGATCAGTCCGGGGGGCATCGGCCGAGTTCCAACCGCCGACAACGAAGGAATTCCACCGGCTCGAAGTTCGACGACTTTCAACGCACTCGTGCCCACCTCCAATCCGGCCGCTTCGATTCGGGGATTGAGCAGGCGCGAAAATGTCTCGCGCAATGAGGCCATAACGTTTCCTCCTTGATAGCCGAGGTGAGTCTAGCAGCGCACCCCAGCGCTCGGAGGTAAAGTTTCCCACGGCAGGGACGCTACAAAGGCCTACCGTGTGGGTTGTGTGAGCTTTCTCTTTTATGGACCCGAGGGCCGGCGGAAAGCGAGTCGCCGTTCGCCGCTCAGCCGGGCCGAGGCAACATTCCGGGCGGAAGACGGGGTTTCGGTGTCTTGTCGTCGCCCGCAACCGCGCCTCGAGTTCGACGCTCGGGTGTTGCCGCCGGCGGCTGGGACTCCGGTGGTTCGGACAGAGGTTCCCCGCGGATCAGATGACCGAAGTCATCGGCGTGCAGCGTCTCGCGCTCCAGCAGCACTTCCACGATCCGGTCCAGGTCGGCTCGATGCTCAGCGAGCAGCTGCGCCACTCGTCCGTACTGCTCATCGATTATCGTTTTGACTTCGACATCGACAGTCCGGGCCGTCTCTTCGCTATAGGTTCGCGCTCCCTCGTACTCTCCCAGGTAGGACTCGGATGAACTCGACAGGGAGATCTTGCCGAGAACCTCGCTCATGCCCCAGCGCGTCACCATCCGGCGGGCGATATCCGTCGCCTGCTGAAAATCGTTCTGCGCTCCTGTTGTGACGTCACCGAAGATGATCTCCTCGGTAGCCCGGCCCGCCAGTGCAACGCCGATCCGGTCGAGAAGCTCCAGGCGAGTGATGGAGAGACGGTCCTCCTCGGGAAACTGCATCACATAGCCCATCGCTCGGCCGCGCGGAACGATGGTGATCTTGTGAACCGGATCCGTATGTTCGAGCAGATGCGCGGTGAGCGCATGTCCGGCCTCGTGGTACGCCGTGATCCGCTTCTCGCGGTCGCTGATAACGCGCGAGCGTCGTTCGGGCCCCATCACGACTCTGTCGGCAGCTTCATCGATGTCGTCGGGCACGATCTCTCTCCGGTCGTTCCGGGCGGCCACCAGTGCGGCCTCATTGAGCAGGTTTTCGAGGTCGGCGCCAACGAATCCGGGCGTCCTCCTGGCGACCCGGTGGAGGTCGACGCTACGGGAGAGCGGCTTGCCGCGACCGTGGATCCGCAGGATGGCTTCGCGACCGCGAACGTCGGGAGCGTCGACGACAACCTGGCGGTCAAATCGTCCCGGACGAAGCAAAGCGGGGTCGAGCACGTCCGGGCGATTCGTGGCGGCTATCAGGATTATGTCGTGCTGCGACTCGAAGCCGTCCATTTCCACCAGCAGCGCGTTCAGGGTCTGCTCCCGTTCGTCATTGCCGCCGTTGACCGAGAGGCCACGGCGCCGCCCGACCGCGTCAATCTCATCGATGAACACTATGCAAGGGGCGTTTTTCTTGGCCGTTTCGAAGAGATCGCGCACGCGCGCGGCACCCACGCCTACGAACATCTCCACGAAGTCGGACCCTGAGATGCTGTAGAAGGGCACCTTCGCCTCGCCCGCGACTGCCTTCGCCAGGTGCGTCTTGCCCGAGCCGGGCGGCCCCACCATCAGTACGCCGTGAGGGATTCGTGCGCCCAAGGCATGAAACTTCCCCGGATTCTTGAGGAACTCGACCACCTCGGTTAGATCGTTCTTGGCCTCGTCCACGCCGGCGACATCCTTGAAGAGCGTGGTGCTGTTCTCCTCGCTCACCAGCCGCGCCTTGCTCTTGCCGAACGACACAGCGCCATCACCTCCACTCCGGGCTCCCCTCATCAAATAAAAGAGGAAGCCCACCATGAGCAGCACAGGCAGCAGGTAGATGAGGATGCTGCTCCAATTCTGCCCCTGCGGTAGCGCCTCGATCTCGATACCTCGCTCGGAGTAGCGAGAGAGGTCGGTCGGCGGTGACGCCAGGTAAGTCACGAAAGGGTCGCCCTGGATGGGCGTGACGTTGAGTTCGCTTTGCTCTACGGTAATCTTTTGGACGTTCCCGGCGGCAATCTGACGTTCGAGGTACGAGTAAGGCTGAACCTCGCCGCGCGCCCGTTGCCCGCTCTGGCTAGCGATGAATGCAACGAGAGCGATTATTATTGCTGCCACGACCAGCCCGCGCACTGGCACTTTCCCCATAACCTACTGTAGACATGATCGGTGAGAAGAGTTTGATGCCTTCGGCGCTTTCTGCCGTAGGCGGTGCGGCGAGCGAGTGGCTCAAGGCCGAGGGGCCTAAAGGCTTTAGCCGCTCGAGCGAGCGAGATCGTTGAAGCGAACGTGGGCGTTGTGGAACTGCAGGTCCACCGTTCCCACCGGACCGTTGCGCTGCTTGCCTATGATCACTTCGGCGACACCCTGCTTTTCGGAGTTCGGGTCATAATACTCGTCACGATATATAAACATAACAAGGTCGGCGTCTTGCTCGATAGCGCCTGAGTTGTGACTTAGTACGCCGTCGGCTACCCAGCTATTTGGTCCTGGTACGCTGATATCATACACAGTATGCCTACCTGCCGGGCTAATCGCCATAACCGGGTCCCAAAACAAGTCGCTGATGGCCCATTCTCGCAGTCCCGCGTCTTCAAGTAGATCTGCGTATTCCAACAGTGTATGGCGAGACGGACTGAAGGCGAAAGAAGCGGTTCCTCCGTAACTTCTTCCCCTCAAATCAGCCATATTGCGATGCGAAATCCCCCGTCTGCTCATCCTCATGCGGACACCATCGAAGATCCCTCTCGGAAGAGTATCGACATTGGTGAAGCCGCGCGAAGTGTCGATCAGCAGCTGCGAAAGTTTGCGCCCGGGCTCGACGCGTGGTCCATGCGTGCCCACAATCTCGAGAAACCGCCTCTGAACATTGCTACCGGAGACGAATACCTGATATCCGGGCCGGTGAGGCTCTTTCGTGATCATTTTGATGTGAGCGTATATGCCTAAACGAAGCAGCAATGCAGCGACATCGCCTGCCAATCCTTCACTGTTTGTGCCGTAGTAAACAGTCTGGCTGCCGCGCTGACCATCCTTCCTCGTGTGGATGCAACCGTCGGCCGCCCACATGTGTCGGAGCAACAGCGCGAGTTGGGTATCGGATAAACGGAACGCTTTCTCGGGCACTCGCTTTTCGTGCGACCGCTGCCCGAAAATACCCAGTTCCTTGAACCATCCGCCTACGCCACGAGCGTGCCAGCGGTTGCCATTATTGCCGAGCAGGAGCTGATGCCAACCGTGCCTGCCCTTGTAGCGTTTCACAGTGGAGCCAAGAGACTCGGCTCCTTCCACAACTACTCGGCTGTTCTCTTCACTCGCCGTGGTGTACCGAAGCGGCTGACCCTTCAGATAACTGCCGTCGCCGATGAGCTGGCCAAGTAGGGCGACATGGAGATCTGACCATACATCGAAGAATTCCGGCTCCGGCAATCTTCGCGAGGTAGCAATACGGTCGCCTGACTTCAATTGACTCACTCTTTGCCAACCGTCAGCCGTAAGGAGCCGATGCTTAGCGGTAGCCCGAATTCGCCGGCCGCCGGCCAGGCTGACTTCAAACACTTCGCGAGTGCCAACTTCCCAGACTTTGTCGCTTCGCGCAGTCATCAAACGCCCGTCTGTTCCGACAGCTACCACTTCGGGAGTAGTGCCCACGAGGTCACCTATGGGAACACGTCGGCCGTCGGCCAGTACGACCAGAGTGTCTCCCGTAACGCACTCACGAAGGTCGGAAAGCATCGGTCGCTTGTTGGGGCGGCTCTCGACGGCCCTCGAGAGCTGCGAAAGCACTAGCACCGGCACTTCCAGCTCCCGAGCGAGCGCCTTGAGTCCCCGCGAGATGTTTGAAATCTCCTGTTGCCGGTTCTCGGTGCCCCCACCTGACATCAACTGTAGGTAATCGACGAGGATCAATCCGGGTCCATGTTCGGCAACGTGCCGCCGAGCCCTGGAACGAAGTTCCATGACCGTCATGTCGGCGCTGTCGTCGATGAATATCTTGGCTTCCGACATGCGGCCGGCCGTGTCGGCGAGTCGCTGAAAGTCGCGATCGGAGAGCTGGCCGTTGCGCACCCGACTCATGTCCACTCGCGCCTCGGAGCAGAGCATTCGGGTGACGAGTTGCAGGCCCGACATCTCCAGCGAGAAGACCGCGACAGGTTTTCCGTCGCGGAGAGCGGCGTTCTGGGCGATGGTCAGACCCAGCGCGGTCTTTCCCATCGAAGGCCTGGCCGCCAGCACGTTCAAACTTGAAGGTTGCAGGCCAGCCGTCAACTGGTCCAGTTCCTTGAAGCCGGTACGCAGTCCCGACACCGGGTCGGGGTTGGCAAAGAGCTCGTTGATGTAGGCAAAGGTGTCGGTAACGAGTTCGCCCATACCCTGGAATTCCTGCGTTCGCTTAGCAGAAGCCATGTCGAATATCGACGCCTCGGCCTTGTCGAGAATCTGCTCGAGCGGCATCGCCTGGTCGTAGGCGGTTTGCATGATCGTGCCGCTGGTGGCGATCAGGTCACGCAGGATCGCTTTCTCTACGACTATTCGAGCGTAGTTCTCGGCGTAGGCGGCAGTTGGCACGCTATCGGCAAGACCGATTAGGTATGGCACGCTGCCCACGACTTCAAGATCGCCGCTCTGGCGCAACTCCTCGGTTAGGGTGACCAAATCCATCGGTTCGCCGCGACGAAACAACCGATCCATGCCGCGAAAGATCTTACGGTGACCCTCCTTGTAGAAGTGGTCGGCGCGCAAGGTGCCCTCGATCTGGGAGAACACTTCGTTGTCCAACAACACACTGCCGAGCACGCTCTGCTCGGCCTCGAGGTTCTGGGGGGGCATCCGGCTTTCCACTCGAGCCATTGTACGGAACCAGGAGGGTCGCGATATGAACCGCGAGGAGGTGTGGGGCAATTAACCAAATCGAACCTCGGTAACAGCCGCGGCCCGGCTTACAATGGTGCGCGATGTCCACGACCCTTACTTTCGCCGTGTTGACGCTCGCCGTGGGCTGGCTCATCGGCGGCCTGCCTTTGGGCAGCCTGGCGATCCGTTGGCTCACCGGCAAGGAGCCTAGCGCCTACTCTGCCCACAACCTCGGTGTCGAGAACGTGCTCAGGTTTTTGGGACCCACCGCTGCTCTCACCGCACTTCTTCTCGACATAGTGAAGGGTTTCGCGGCGGCTGGTCTCACCAGTGGCAGCGCTTGGGGCGTTCTGGGAGCATTTGCCGGTCACCTCCATCCCCCAATCGCCAACTGGCGAGAGCGCACGCCGCGCGGTCGTGGAAACGGTGTCCTGCTTGGCGCGCTTGCCGGTCTCGTCGTTTTTGGTGAGATGCCGTTCCTGGCCGGGTTCCTGCCTGTTGCTGTTTTCGCCGCACTACTTGCCGCAACCAGTTACGTGGCATTGGCTACCCTCCTGGCACTCCTCTCCCTCCCGCTGCTGGCCGTGCTGCTGGGCCTCGATATGCAACTATCCCTGGCCTCCACCGGCCTGCTGCTCGTCGCCCTGTGGCGACACAAGTCGAGCATTACCCGAATCTTGGACCGGACCGAGGTTCGCTTTGGCGATCCCCCACCTGTAAGGGGCATTGACCCAGGAGTAGTGCGCGCCGCATTCATGGTTCACCCCATGAGGTTGGGCGATCTGTGGCAGACCCGCTCCCAAGGCTGGATAGGAAGCCTGGTCGCGCGCGGCGTGATCAACGAACGCTTGTTGCTACGGATCCTGCCCTACACCCGGCCGCAACTCTACGGAGAGGTCACTGGAATTCGGCTCTCTGATGGTCGGGAACTGCGTGTCTTGCTGATTGGCGGCGCGATGGTTCCGGAGCAGATCCGCGCGAATCCGGAGCTCGCCACCCGCCTCGCCATCCAGGGGGCGCGTTTCGCCCGTGACCTTGGCGCCGAGGCATTCGGACTGGGCGCCTTCTGGTCAACCGTCGGAAACAAAGGCGTGGAGGTCCAGAAGGCGGTACCTGACCTGGCCATAACGAACGGCGGCGCCTACACGGCGGCTACAGTTCGCGCCGCGGTACCCGGTCTGCTCAAGCGCTTCCAGCGAGAGGGGGGCTCGCTGCGAGCCTCGACTGCGGCGGTGGTAGGAGCGAACGGTGTAGTGGCGTTCGGTGTAGCCCGGTTGATAGCGCCGGAGGTGGGGCACCTGGTCCTGGTCGGCCGCGACGCCGAACGCTTGGAGCGCAGCGCAGTTGGCCTCCGAAAGAAGTTTCCCAACACTCGAATTGAGTCGACGACCGAAATGGCGGCGATAGCGGCCGCCGATCTCGTTTTTACCGCCACCTCCGATCCCCACCCGGTTGTCTATAAGGAGCACGTGAAGCCGGGCGCCTGGGTCTACGATCTGGGGCGGCCGGCCGATGTGGACGAGGGCGTGCGTGAAGTGCCTGGGGTACACGTTATCCCGGGGGGCGTAGTGCGGCCGCCGGGGGACATGAAGACTCGAATCGACATCCAGTTCGGCGACGGCTTGGTTCCTGCCTGCATGGCCGAAACCATGATCATGACAGCTACCAGGGCTTTCGACCGAGCCTCGTTGGGTCCCCTCACGCGCAGCGTCGATATCGAGTTTTATCTGCGTGAAGGTGAGCGCTTGGGCTTCGAGGTGATCACGCGTGATGAGCGGGTGATCGAACCGGCAGTGAGTTCGTGATGGGGCCGGCAGGCGTGTGAGCAGCAACGGCAGGTTCGCCTTCCGTGTCCGTGCTCGGCTAGGCCTGGAAGGTCGGGAGGCGGCAATCATGTGGGAACACGGTTGCCGCGGCGTCGTGGACGACGGTGACGAGCTGGTGGGCTACTTCGATAGGCAGACGTCACTTCCGTTGGAGGGGCATTGGCTGGAGCTGGCCGAGGACGACTACCTCGAGCGCTACTACCGGGAGCTCGACTGCGTGGTGGTAGAACCCCTGGTAATCGCCCCTACCCACCGAGAAGCTAGCCTGACTGCCGGCCAGAAGCCGCTTTGGATCGACCCCGGCATGGCTTTTGGCACAGGGCATCACGAGACCACGAGGCTTGCGCTGGAGGCGCTGGCTGGGCTGGACCTCGCCGGCAAGAGCGTGCTCGACGTTGGGGCCGGTTCCGGCATACTTGCAATCGCGGCCGACCTCTTGGGTGCGGCAGCCGCGCGCGGCATCGACATCGATGCCGACACCGTCCCGATAGCACGCGAGAACGCTCGGCTGAACCGCTCCAGGGCGCTGTTCTCCCACTCATCAATTACCAGGGAGGACATGGCCCACGTCATCGTCGCCAATCTCCACGCCGAACTTCATGTTGAGCTCGCGCCTTCCTACGGCGCCTCCTTGCCGCCCGGCGGGCAACTGTACGTGACTGGCATCCTTACGGAGCGCATCGCAATGGTCGAGCAGGCTTTGCAGGGGCAGTTCGAGCTGCAAGGTCGGCGCTCTGCGGGAGAGTGGCTGCTACTGGCGGGGCGAAGACGAGCGGGCGAGCGGTAGCGGGGTCCAGGGTTGCGCCGACACAGGATCCATATTCCACGCCTTGCGCCGGGCGCCGTATACGTTATCGGCCCCGACGCTCTTCACCTAACGCAGGTGCTGCGAGTCACTCCCGGCAGCACCGTGAGGGCGTTCGACGGCAACGGCAACGAAGCCGACGGGATAGTAGTTGCGGTCGAGAGCGGACGCGTTCTGGTCGAGCTGGACAAGGTTCGCGAGGGTGGCCTCGAGGCCACGATCGCGGTCACGATCGCGGTCGCGCTCCTCAAAGGGGACAAGTTGAGCGACGTCGTGCGTCACTGCACCGAGCTTGGTGCAAAGGAGTTCGCTCCCATCCTCGCCAAGCGCCGTGACGTTCCCGGGCTTTCCGGGAATAAACTCGACAGGTTGCGCCGGGTCGCCAGGGAGGCGGCCAAACAGTGCGGCAGGGCGGTGGTGCCAGAGGTGTTCGAACCGGTAGATTTGGCGGCGCTCCAGTGGAGCGGGATCGCTTTGGTCGCCCACCCGCACGCCCAAGGATCGCTTGCCGATACGCAGCGCGAAGCGGCGTCCAAGGCTCACGAAGCGATTACCATCATCACTGGCCCCGAAGGCGGGTTTACGCAAGAGGAGGTCGGCGAGTTGGAGTCGCGCGGCGCCCTGGGCGTGCGGCTGGGCGCCCGAGTACTGCGTGCGGAGACGGCCCCGGTGGCCTTGCTGGCGGCGCTCCTGGTGCCGGAGGCGCTGTGAGGAAGCCACGCCGATCGAGGAATATCGGAGTTACCTGTGCGCTCCTACTGCTGATTGTCGCCGGCTGCCGGCCGCTCTACCTGCCGCCGGTGCCCGCGCCGCCGGAGCTTCCCGAGCGCCTCGAGGTCGACGCTAGCGCCGGCCTGGACGACCAGCGACCGCGAATAAGGGTGGAATTACGAAACGTTCCGGCGGAGGGCTGGCTCGCCGTTCAGTGGTTTGCGCCCAATAACCGAGAAGTGGCGTCGGAGAGCGTGTGGATAGCGCCCGAGGACGAGGGCCGAGTCGTCGAGCTGAATCTGCCGCAGGACGTCGAAGCCGTCCCGGGACGCTGGCGTGCGGTAGTTTCGCTGACGGGGGAAGTGATTCGTCAGTTGAGCGTCGAGATCCTCTGACTCGTCACCGCCGCACGCTTCACGAACAACAGAGATCCGCCCGCGCCACCTGCTGATCGACTGATGGCCGATCGACTGCTGGCAACGGGCGGAGAAAACCGGCGCGGCGGTGCTAGCCGGCGCCGGGAGGCGGGTTCAGGCCGTGCTCTGCACCCTGCGCGGTTGCCTGTTTCTGGTCTTGAACCACACCACTATGGGCGCCACGATGAAGATGCTCGAATAGGTACCAACACCGATGCCTATCAGCAGCGCCAGGCTAAAGTCCCTCAGTACCGAGCCACCGAAGAAGAGCAGCGCCAGAACCGGCAGCAGGGTGGTTCCCGAGGTCATGATCGTGCGGGAGAGGGTCTGGTTGACCGACAGGTCAACGATCTCCTCGTAGGAACGGTCACGAACTCGGCGCAGGTTTTCGCGGATACGGTCGGCGATGATGATCGAATCGTTGAGCGAGTAGCCGACCACGAAGAGAAGCGCCGCCAACACTGGGATACTGAACTCGGCCCCGGCAAGCTGAAGGCCACCCAGAACCAGAGCGACATCGTGGAGCACCGCAAGAATCGCGCCCACCGCCACAATCCAGCTGGGCCAGAAGCGCCAGGAGACGTAGAGAAGGATCAGGGCCAGCGCCACCACGACGGCGTACACCGCGCCAAGTCGCAAATCTTCGCCCACCGCCGGACCTACGAAGTCGGCGGAGAGGACCTGAGCGTCTAGGGAGGCAGCCAACGTATCGGCAAGCGCCTCGCTAACCTCGGCCGATCCCTCTACATTCGCTCGCACCGAGATCAGGTTGCCTTCTATCGTGGGGTCGATGACCTCGACGATACTCGCGCCCGAAGCAGACACGTCCGACAATTCGGGGCCATCCAGCACAGCGCGCACATCCGCCACCGTTGCGCCATCGGCCACCCGGAGGAGGATGCTGGTGCCGCCGGTGAAGTCGGTCGAGAGACTGAGGCCCCGTATAGATAGCGCCGCTACCGCTCCTACCACCAACAGCGCCGAGAGGCCAAGGATCATAGGGGCGCGACGTATGAAGCGTAGGCCACGCGAGTAGAAGCCCTTGGCGAGGCGTGGTCGCTTGATCCGCAGGGTGAGCACGTCGAGCAGGAACGGCACCACGACGAGGTTCACGAATAGGGCCGAGACGATACCGATGGCCAGGATGGTCGCGAAGCCGCGCACCGGTCCGGTGGTGTACTGATATAGAGCGGCTGCTGCGAGCAGTGTGGTGACGTTGGCGTCGATGATCGCCGACAACGAGTGGCCGAAGCCGCCCTTCATGGCAAGTCGCAGGCTCTTGCCCTGGAGTTCCTCCTTGATCCTCTCGAAGGAGATCACGTTGCCGTCTACCGCTGCCCCCAGAGTTAGCACCAGGCCGGCCAGGCCGGGCAGGGTGAGCGCTGCCCCCAGACCGGCGAGGATACCGAATACGAAGAGCATCGCCAGCATTATCCCCACGGTGAGGACGCCCCCGAACAGTGGTCCGTAGTAGGCGAGGATGACCACGATCACCGCCACCGCTCCGATCCCACCGGCCATGAGTCCTGCGTCGACCGAATCACGGCCCAGGGTGGGGCCTATCTGCCTGATCTCTTCGACGTGCAGGTCGATCGGCAGGGCGCCGCTGCGCAGTACCAGCGAAATGTCGGTGGCTTCATCGAGGCTCTCGATGCCCGTGATCTGTCCGGAGTCGGAAATCCGGCCCTGCAAAGTGGGTGCGGTGATGATATTGCCGTCAAGCACTATCGCCATACGTCGATTGACATTGCCGGAGGTGAAGTCGCCAAAATCGGCGGCGCTCTCACGCTCGATCTCGAACATCACGATCGGTCCCACGACACCGCTCCCGGGCGGGCTAAAGTCGGCCCGTGCGGAGCGCACGATCTCACCGGTGAACAGCGTCGGCTCCAGATCTTCAGATGTCAACAACTGCGACGGGGTGTCGTTCGACTGCGGGCGTACGAGACGGAATTCCAGGACGGCCTGCTGGCCGATCAAATCAAGCGCGCGGTCCTGCTGATCGGAGGAGAGGCCAGGCAATTCGACCACGATGCGGTCGTTCCCAGCCGTCTGGATGAGTGGCTCGGCAACTCCGAACTCGTTCACCCGGTTCTCGATCACACTGCGGGCGGCGTCCATGTCCTCGCGCGCCGGATTCTCCTGGTCGGCCTGCAGCACCACGCGCAAACCGCCCTGTAGGTCTAGGCCTAGTTTGAGGCTCGGCTCGCCCGGGGTCCACGGCTGCCATATGTAGAGGATCGACAAGAGGATGGCGGCCAGTACGACAACGCCAGTTAGATTACGTCGGTTCATCGGTTCTCCTAGGAATCAGTCTGAATTGCTGGAAGCGAACTACTTGAGCTCGGGCCGGTAGGCCCCGTCAGCCGCCCTCCAGCAGTAGCTGACCCCACAACAGGAGCCGTTCCTGACGCTCGACAAGTGCATCCAACGCCGGGCCGAGCAACCAGCCCGGAAACGACGCCACTGTTATCGAGTTCGGGAGACCGGGACCGGTATCGGGTCGCGACGCAGGAGGCGCCGACAAACCGCCCGGCTTGTTCGCCTCCCAGCTGACGGGAACCGGAGCTCCCATTCCCAACGTTCCCGGCTCATTGGCCGCCGGCCCGGCAAGCCACTGACAAGCCGAGGCCAGTAACAGCCCTGTGGCAAGCAGCAGCGCGCCGGCGCCTCTGTTGGGACGGAGTACGATCAGACCGGAACCTCGACCATTTCGTACGCCTCGATGACGTCACCCTCCTGCATGTTTTCGTAGTTCTGCAGGTTGATGCCGCATTCGAAGCCCTGCGCCACCTCTCGCACGTCATCCTTGAAACGTCGGAGTTGAGAGATGGAGCCTTTGTAGATCTCGCGTCCCGCGCGGCTCACACGCGCCTTGGCATTACGCCGAATCACGCCATCGGTAACGTAAGAGCCGGCGATGTTACCGCTGCGCGGTACCCGGATCACCTGGCGCACCTCGGCGTGTCCGGTTACCCGCTCCTCGTACTCGGGCTCGATCTGGCCGCGAATCATTCGCTGCACGTCTTCGATCAGCTCGTAGATGATCTTGTAAGTCTTGAGCGGAATTCCTTGCCGTTCGGCCGACTTGGCGACCGAACCGGGCGGGTTTACGCCAAAGCTGATTACCGTGGCGTCGGCAGTGGAGGCCAGCAGCAGGTCGGACTCGGTTGGAGCGCCTACCTCGGCCAGCATCACCTCGAGGTCGACCTCGTCGGTAACCTCGGACTCCTTGGCCAGCACGCCCTTGATCGCCTCGAGCGAGCCCTGGGTGTCGGCTCGCAGAAGCAGATTGATGGTCGTTACCTTGCTCTTCCCAAAGAGGTCGGCGAGCGTGAGATCCTTCTTGCCGATTAGGCCACGCTCCTCCTCCTTGCGCTGGCCCTTGCGCTCGGACGCCGTTTCCTTGGCCGTCTGTTCGTCACCCACTGCCTGTACCGTCTGTCCCGCTTGCGGCTGCTCCGAGAAGCCCAGTATCTGTACCGGTGCCGAGGGTCCCGCCTGCTCGACGGTCTTACCGGCGTAATCGGTGAGGCGCCTGATCTTTGCCCAAGCCTCGCCGCAAACCACATAGTCGGCGACCCGTAGCGTGCCCTCCTGGATGAGGACCGTCGCCAATACCCCGGCGCGCTTATCCAGGATCGACTCGATAACCACGCCTCGCGCATGACCTTCGGAGGAGGCGCGGAGATCCTCTATCTCGGCTACCAGGCTGATCATCTCCAGCAGGTCGTCAACTCCGGCGCCGGTTACGGCGCTGATGGGAACCACGATCGTCTCACCGCCGTACTCCTCGGGCACCAGCTCGACCTGCATGAGGTCCTGCTTTACCTTCTCGGGGTCGGCCCGCGGCAGATCGATCTTGTTGATGGCCACGATTATCGGTACACCGGCCGCCTTGGCGTGCGCGATCGCTTCGCGAGTTTGCGGCATGATGCTGTCGTCGGCGGCGACGACAATAACGGCGATATCGGTGGCGCTGGCGCCGCGCTGGCGAATCGAGGTGAAGGCCTCGTGGCCAGGGGTATCGAGGAAGGTAATGAGCCCTTGCGGGGTTTCGGCCTGATAAGCGCCGATGTGCTGAGTAATTCCACCCGCCTCCCGCTCCGCCACGCGCGTCTTGCGGATGTGATCGAGCAGGCTGGTCTTACCGTGGTCGACGTGACCCATGACGGTGACGACGGGTGCGCGACCCGGCGCCTGCACCTCTGGCGCAGCCTCCGCCGTGCTCGCCTGAGGTCGCTGGGCGACGGCGGCCGCTCCCGCGGTGCCGCCACCATTGGCCGTCGGCTGCTTGGGCGGCTTCTTGCCTGCCGGTTGCGGCTTGGGCTCTCCATCAGACTTGTCCGAAGCTTCCGCTGCCTCTGCCGTTGCCTCTGCGGCCGTGGCTGCCTCGACGGCCGCCTCGGCCTCGGGCGCTCCGCCTTCGTCGTCGATCAGGCCGCGGATCGTATCTGCCGTGTCGGCCTCCAGGGTGCTGGAGTGCGACTTGTACTCCACCCCCATCTGATCGAGGATGTCGAGCAGCTTCTTGGTGTCCAGGCCCAAGTCCTTGGCTAGTTGATAGATGCGAATCTTGTCAGACATCGATCCCTCCGTTCTGGGACGTTCTTGCTTGTGACTGTTCCTGACTCTTGGCCGACAGCGTGGCCAGTTGCGCGGCCACCTCTGCTGCTTGGGCCCGGAACGCTCGCCCTAGGGTCTTGCGTTCCTGACAGCGCGCTTCGGTACATACCCAGATTCCGCGACCACCCGCGCGCCGCTCCCGATCGAGCTGCCAATCGCCTGCTCCATCCCTTGCGAAGCGGATGAGCTGCGACTGGGGGAGGGAGCTGCGGCATACCGCGCAGCGGCGCAAGGGTACGTGGCGGGTGCGGGCTCCAGTCACGATCAGGAGTTCGCCTCGACGGATTTGTGAGGACCGGTGTTCTCTTGATCCTTTTCGGTCGTTTCTTCTGTCTCTGCCACCGGCTCTGCTGCCGACCCTGTATCGGGCAGCTCTTCCTCTGCTTCGGCGGTGGTTTCCGACGCTGCGGCTCCATCATCGGCTGCCGCATCGGCTTCCTCTGCGGCTCCCTCGGCGGCTACCTCGGTGGCGGCCGCATCCGTAATCTTCACCTCGACTTCATCTTCGGCCCCACCGGTGGCCCCATCGGCGGAGTCGGGACTGGCGCTAAAGAGGGCATCGAACGCCGCGCGCTTGGTGTCGCTGCCGCCAACTGTTTCGGTTCCGCGCGAGGCGACCGCCTGGAGTGCGGCATCGAGGTCGCTCACCGTCTCGGACGGGACGAGGTCGATCTTGAAGCCGGTAAGTTTGGCAGCCAGGCGAACGTTCTGGCCCCCTTTGCCGATGGCCAGCGAGAGCTGATCGCCGGCGACCAGCACCTTTGCCTCCTCGGCGTCGGTATCGAGCTCGATCGTTCCCACCTTGGCAGGGGAGAGCGCATTACGAATGAATTCGCGCGGCACCGAGTCCCACATGATGATGTCCACCCGCTCGCGCTGCAGCTCGCCGGTAACGGACTGGATGCGAGAGCCTCGATGGCCGATGCAGGCGCCGATCGGATCGACGTTAGGATTGGTGCTGGTAACCGCCACCTTGGAACGCTGGCCGGCCTCACGCGCTACCGCCTTGAGCTCCACAGTTCCGTCGGCGACTTCTGGAATCTCCTGACGCATCAGGTACTCGAGTAGCTGCGGCGCGGCCCGCGACACCAGGATCGAAGGACCGCGGCTGGAGAGCTCTACCTTGGCCACGTAGACCTTGATCCGCATCCCCACCATGTAGCGCTCGCCCTGGATCTGCTCCTTGGGGGGCATTATCGCTTCGCCACGACCCAGGTCGACAAACACATTGCGCTTGTTGTCGGTGCGCGAAACGACGGCTGTAAGCACGTCGCCGGCCCGGTCCTTGTACTCCTCGAAGACGATCGCCCGCTCGGCTTCACGGATCTTCTGGGTGATCACCTGCTTGGTCGTCTGCACGGCGATGCGCGTAAACTTTTCGGGGTCGACCGGAAACTCCATCTCCATGCCGACCTCTACCGCATCGTCGAGTTCGAGCGCCTCCGCGAGGATTATCTCCTTGTCGGGGTCTTCGATCTCCTCGACCACTCGGCGGACGACCAGGACCTCCATCTCGCCCGTCTCGGGATCGAGAGTCACTTCTATTTGCTTACCCGGCTCGACATTGCGCTCGAAAGCTTGTTCCAGCGACTCCTCGAATGAGGTGAGCAACTGATCGCGGTCCAAGTTCCGTTCGGCGGCGAGCTGATTGAGGGCATCCATGAATTCCTTGTTCATACTTTCTCCTATTCGGTTGTAGCGCCGGCAACGCGAAACGCGCCCTTTTCGGGCTTGCGGGCCGGCGGGGCTGCGGCGCCAGGCGCCCGCCGGATACTGCTACCTGGGGACCGCCTATCTGGGATCCGCAGGCCACTCGGCGAGGCGAGCGCTTTCGAGCTCGCTTACCCGCACGACCCTTTCATCCTTGCCGACCTCGAACGTGACGAGGTCATCGTCGACCTTCCGCACGCGGCCGGTGAACGATTCGTCGCCGGCGCGCACCTTGACCAGCAGGTCGTGGAAGCGCTGAAAATGGCGCGCCCGAGTCAGCGGCCTTTGGGGACCGGGGGACTCGACCTCGAGGGCATAGGGACGGTCGAACGGGTCGAGGCGATCGAGCTCGAGCCCGAACGCTTCCGACGCCACGGCGACATCGTCTATCGAGACGATCCCTTCGTCGAGCCGATCGATGCGCAAGAGCACCCGCTTCTCCTTGCCCTTGGATCCGACTGTCAACTCCAGGACCTCAAAGCCCAATGGTGTGAGCACCTCGGCGGCCGCGTGCCCCAACTCCATGCTACCTCCTGCATCCATACCGATTACCCCCGACAACAAAAAGGGACAACAAAAAGGGACAACAAAAAAGGGGACAACAAAAAGGGCGGGTCCCCAGGCACCCACCCGAATACGGTCGTCGGGAATTTACCGAACGAATTATAGCAAGACTGGCGCCACCCTCTCAAGCGGGTGTGAACACGACAACTATACAGCCACAGCTTTACAGCCACAGCGCCCTCCGGTAAACTCCTTGGCATGCGAAGCACTATCGCGCGAGCTATTTGACCGGCGGTCCCGCCGCGGTAATCACGGCAAAACCGCCCATACTCGATGACCGCCGGCCGGGCGGTCGTTTTTTGTTGAGCCGCCCCCGGCTCGAAAGTAGCAGGTAACGATGAGCGCCAGCGGAAGACCAACTAACCTCGGCGAGCCGCGACAGGCGGAAGAAGTGCTGCTCCTCACCCCCGGCCCCACCCCGATCCATCCGCGGGCGATGGCTGCCCTCCAGTGGCCGATGCGCAGCCACATGGACGCCGAAGTGTTCGCCTACAACGACGAAATCGTGTCGTCCCTTCACGAGCTTTATGGCACCGGACCGGGGGCGTTCGCGGCTCTCCTCTCGGGAACCGGGTCGCTGGCGATGGAGGCAGGCTTCATGAACCTGTTGGAACCGGGTGAGCGCGTCCTGGTGGTCTCCAACGGCGCGTTCGGCGAGCGAATGGCCGAGATGGCTACGCGAGTCGGGGCCCACGTTCGTATCGTGCGTTTTCCATTGGGGACGGTCGTTGATGCCCAGGCGGTCCGGGCCGAAGCGTTGCGCTTTGGGCCTAAACTCATCACGGCCGTCCACGGCGAAACCAGTAGCGGTGTGCTCAACCCCATTCCGGACCTGGGCCAGGTCGCGGGCGAAGTCGGCGCGCTGTTCGCTGTGGACGCCGTGACCACCGTAGGGATGCTTCCCTTCGAGATGCAGGGGTGGGGCATCGATTACGCCTACACCGGTTCGCAAAAGTGCCTCTCGGCCCCGCCTGGCCTTGCTCCGGTCGCCTTTAGCGCTCGCGCCATGGAAGCGATCGAGAAACGCAAGACTCCGGTTGCGAGCTGGTATAGCGACGCGGTGGGCATGCGCAACTACTGGGAACCGGGCGCATCGGGGCGAAAGTATCATCACACCGTTCCGGTGCAACTCCACTGGTCCACCGGCGAGGCGATCCGCGCTGCGCTGGAGGAGGGCATCACGGCGCGACGCGCGCGTGCCGAGTTCCTGGGCCGCGTGGCGCTCGAGGCGCTATCCGGCTATGGATTCTCTGCCCTTGTTCCGGCCCAACACCGGCTGCCCACGGTACTAACGCTCGTTTTGCCGGCCGGAGTCGATGACCAGCGCGTTCGCGAGCGGCTGCGCTTCGAGCACAACATCAGCCTGGCGGGAGGCCTGGGCGAGTTGACGGGACGGATCTGGCGTATGGGGCTCATGGGGGAGAACGCTCGGCCGGAGCACTATCTGCGTTTCATGGGGGCGCTCGCCGACCTGCTGGGGGAGCCTACGCTATCCGAGCGATTCCAGGAGAGGCTGGCAGTCGCGGCGTGATCGGCGCGATGAAACGCCGGCCAGGTTGGGGAGTGTGAATGACTGACGACCTCGAGCAGCACCAGCCGAGTGAAGACGCCCGGGGCAGGGCCAAGGCGGCGGGATACGACCTGGACGCGCTGAAACATGACGACCCGGTGACCTACCGGATGCTCTGCGCGGTGCCGGTGATTCGTTCAGCGAAGGAGCTCACCCCACTGGCACAGTCCCCGCTACAGGTGGCCCTGGGTGGCCGGCAGCTGTACGAAGCCCAGGTGAAAGAGAGGATGCTCGTGCTGGCGTTCCCCGGGCCCGGTCCGGTTGAGCTTAGAAAGCTCGACGAACTGATGGGGGCGGCGGTCGAAGAGGCGCTCGGCCGCTACGCCTATTACCGGGTCGTGCAGGACCGCAGCGGCACGCGCCGCGAGCTGGATCTGCCTAGCTCGCCCGAAAGCTGGCAGGGCGAGTCGACGATGATTGGCCCGTTTGCCCACGAGGCAGCGGCGCGCGATTGGGGGCAGGAGAGGGTGATCGGCCATGCGGGCCTTACTTACGACGTACTCAACTATGCCGGAGGCTGGTTTTGCGATGTTTTCAGTGCTGCGGACGCTTAACGGCTAGTCGGGCGGCCTTGGGTGTCAAATGGCGGCCGTCTGTCTCGGCTCCTCGTATGGCAGGAGGTAGGTCCCTGCCGCCGATGCGACTCGCAGGCATACGAACCGGTCCCGAAAGACCAGTAAGCTCTCGCCGTCCTCGGCGAGGAGCTCGGTCCCCAGTTCGAGTTGTTCCTGAGTGAGCCGTCGGCGTACCTTGCCGTCGAGCGTGATCGCCCAGCGTTGCATCCTTGCCTCCTTGTAATTAGGTCCGATCCGGGCGGGTCGGGTCCTTGTGGGTCTGTACGGTAAATTAAATGCTGCCAGCAAAGAGTTCAGTGTCTGGAGTACAAGTCAACGGTACACAAGTATGCAGCGAAACGGCTTGCTCGCTGCCGATGGAGGAGAACGAATGCGTGATGAAGCTCTCAGGAAGATCCGCGAAGCGGAAGATCAGCGTCAACTTCAGGCGCTGCGCGTACGCTTTCTGGGTAAGAAGGGGGAGATTACCGGGCGGCTGAAGGCCCTCGGTGAGCTACCCCCCGAAAAGCGGCGTGGGGCCGGCCGCGAGATCAACGCCCTTCGCGATGAGCTCGAGGCGGCCATCGCCCAACGGCGCGGCGAACTGGAGCGACAGGAACTAGAAACGAGACTGGCAGAGGAGAGCGTCGATGTGACCCTGCCTGGCGCCCGACTCAAAACCGGCGGTTTGCACCTCATGACGAAGGTGACGAATCGCTTGCTCGACGTTTTCACATCGCTCGGCTACGAGGTGGTCACGGGACCCGAGCTGGAGACCGACCACTACAACTTCGGAGCACTGAACTTCCCCGCGGAACACCCGGCGCGCGACGCGCAGGACACCTTTTGGACGACCGACGGCCGGCTGCTTCGCACGCATACCAGCCCCATGCAGGTGCGTTACATGGAGACGCATGGGGCGCCGTTCAAGGTCGTTGTACCGGGCAAGGTCTTCCGTAACGAAGCGGTGGACGCGACTCATGAGGCGCAGTTCCATCAGCTCGAAGCGCTGGTCGTGGGTGAGCGGGTCACCATGGCCGATCTCAAGGGGGCGATCCGCGAGATGGCGACGGCGCTCTTTGGCCCGGGCACCCGCACCCGCTTGCAGCCGGCCTTCTTCCCCTTCGTGGAGCCGGGCGGAGAGTTCGCGGTGTGGTGGCGTCACCCCCGCACCGGGCGGGAGGAGTGGCTCGAGCTAGGCGGCTGCGGCATGGTCCACCCCAACGTCTTCGAAGCGGTCGGCTACAGCGGAGTAACCGGATTCGCCTTCGGCTTCGGCATCGAGCGGCTGGCCCTGATCCCCTACGGGATTCCCGATATTCGCTCGTTCTATCAGAGCGACCTGCGCTTGCTCGAACAGTTCAGGGGTGAGGTGTGAAGGTCCCCTATAGCTGGTTGCAGGAGTTCATCGCCGAGCTTCCACCGGTCGACGAACTCGCCGCCCTCTGTGATGGGCTGGGCCTGGCTTCCGGGATGGTTCACCGGTACGACGGGGCTGCAGCCGGAACCGTCGCCGTCGTGCTCGAATCGGTAGCGCCGGTGCCGGGCTCCGACCACCTGCTCGAGGCGCGCGCCTTCGACGGGCGGGACCATCATCAGGTGCTCACCGCAGCCTCCAACGCACGTGCGGGGTTGATAACCGCCTTCGCTGCGCCGGGAGTACTGCTGCCGGCGCTCGGCGCCACCACCGGCACTCCGGTCGAGCGGCGAGAGATGGCCGGGCTGGAGAGCGCCGGGGTCCTCTTGTCGCCACGCGAGCTGGGCGTCTTTGAACACGCCGGTGGCCTCATCGAGTTTCCTGTCGGTGTCGAGCCCGGCAGCGATTTGGCTTCCCTCTGGCCTGGCGACGACGTGCTCGAGTTGGAGCTCACGGCCAACCGGGCCGACGCCTTTAGCCTCCTGGGCGTGGCGCGAGACGTAGCCGCTAAACTAGGTGTTCCATACCGCCACCCCGCCGCCGGACTCGAGGCCGGCAATCCGGCACTTGATGACGGGTTAACCATTCAGCTCGCCGATACCGCCGGCTGCCCGGCCTTCAGTCTCAGGCGAATCGACGAAGTCCAGGTCGGACCGAGTCCATTGTGGTTGCAGCGGCGCCTGGCAAGCGTGGGCCTGCGGCCACGAAACAACGTCGTCGACGTGACCAACTTCGTGACCTTCGAGCTGGGTCAACCGTCGCACGCCTACGACGCAACCGCGCTTCCGCAAGGAGTCATCCAGGTTCGGCGCGCCACAGCCGGTGAACGCCTGCAGACGCTGGGTGGCGACGAGCTGGAACTCGACCCGGCCGATCTGGTCATCGCCACGCCCCACGACTCGGCTCCGAAGACAATCGGCTCGAAGGCGATCGGCTCGAAGGCGATCGGCCTGGCCGGCGTGATAGGCGGGCTGGAAGGTAGTGTCGGTCCCAGCACCACCGGCGTCGCTCTCGAGGCGGCCTACTTCGATCCTGTCACCGTCCGCCGTACCGCCAAGCGCCACGGCATCTCCACAGACGCGCACTACCGCTTCGAACGCGGAGTCGATCCCAACCTGGCGCGGCTCGCTCTAGCCAGGGCGAGCGAGCTCATCGCCGACCTTGCCGGTGGCCGCCTTCATTCCGGGGTGAGCTGGCAAGGAGAGACAGTGGCGCGCCCGGCGGTTCGCTTTCGACCCTCGCGGGTCCTCTATCTGATGGACTTCGAGGTGCCGCCTGCTACTCAGCGCAGTTACCTCGAAGCGCTCGGCTGCGGGGTCGAAGAGATGGACGAGGACAGCTGGCGAGTGTCGCCACCGAGTTGGCGCTTCGACCTTGCCATCGAGGAGGACCTGGTGGAGGAGGTAGGGCGCCTCCACGGTTACGAACACGTCGGCGAGACCGTACCGGTAATGCGTTTCGTGCCGCCGCGGGCCGATCCTACTCATCGGGGCCTGCGTGACGAGATCGCCGGCCTGGGGTTCCAGGAGGCGATCGGCTACATCTTTACCTCGGAAGCAGAGTTGACGCGTGCCGCCGCTCCCGAGCCGAGGGTGTACCTGGCCGATCCTCAGGGTGTCGAGCGCAGCGTCCTCCGCACGGCGCTCTACCCTGGCTTGCTGGCGGCCGCCGTGCTCAACCGCCCAGCCGGCTCCCTAGCTCTTTTCGAAGTCGGTCGGATCTTCCTGGAGCAGGAGTTCGAGCGCGTCGCCCTGCTCGCCCGTGGTTCCTGGGTCGAGACGGGCTGGCAGGGCGAACAGGAACTCGATTTCTTCCTGTTCAAGGGCCTCCTCGAACGACTCGCTCAGCGACGCAACGCCCAGTTCGAGATGCGACCCCAGCACGCCCCACAACTGCATCCGGGCGTGGCTGCAGAGGTGTTCTGGAATGGTCGGAGCGTAGGATTCGCCGGACGCCTCCACCCCCAGGTCGCGGCCCGTTTCGAGCTGGAAGACACATATGTGGCCGAGCTCGCTCTGCCGCTCGAACCCCGCGGCGTTCGCGTCCTCGACATCCCCAGGCAGCCGCACGCCGAGCGTGACGTGGCCGTGGTAGCCCCAACCGAGGTGAGCTACCGGGAGCTTTTCGACCTGGTTACGGCCGCGGCGGGAGATTTACTGCAGTCGCTAGAACCGTTCGACATCTACCAGGGGATCTCCATTCCCCAGGGGCAGAGGAGCGTCGCCCTGCGGCTTCGCTTCCGCCATGGGGAGCGTGCCTTGCGCGATGAAGAGGTCGACGGCTGTATGCAGAATGTCATCCGGGCGCTGCGGGACCAGGGCTACGATATTCGCGACCGATGACCTGGATCGATCTCCTTCTGACCCTGCTGTTTGCGGTGTTCATCGCCCTCGGTGCCGAGCGCCGGCTTTCGGGTCTGTTGCTGGGGGCCGGAGGAGTGCTGCTTCTGCGGCCGCTGCTCTCATTGGGCCAGCTCAGCCCGGTCCTGGCAGTGGCCGCTGCGCTGCTGGCGGGACTGCTGCTGGCGCTCGTCTCCCGCCGGCTCGCGCGGCAGCGCCGGCTTCCGCCTGCGCCCTATGCGCTGCTGGGCGGGGTAGGTGGTGGTCTACTGGGGGCGGCACTGGTACTCAGCGCCGCCGTCTCGCTGCCGATCGAGCGCAACGACGCCAATCAGGTCATCTACCCCCCGCAGCAACTGCCCGGCATGCTGGCACCAGCCGTGCAGGGTTCACGCCTCTTCCGCGAGGGGCGTGATATCTTGCTCTATCCCTTACTGGACCGTCAGGGCGATATAAGCGCGCGAAGACGGCCGGTTATCAGGCTGCTCCACTCCTATTTGGTGGTGGGGGAGCCGTGGGAGCTGAGGTGATGGGATTTGAGAAGACAGGCAGGGAGGTGACGGGGAAAAAGTGTCTTTCGCGAGGTAGCGCAAGCCCTGGTCGTTCGGAAGCGGAGAGTGTGCGGTTGACGCACAGCTTGCACGATGTCGATCGGGTGACGAGGTGGAGGGCTTCCGGGCCTGGACGAAGCGCAGTGACCGTTTCACGAGTTTCTGCGAGATTGCAGGCAGCCGGAAGATAGGTGTCCGACGGGTACCGAAAGCGCGAGCGCACTCTGGGTTGCAAAAATCGGTTGCACAAATCGGTTGCAAAAATCCTAGGTGCACAAGTCTGCGGGCCCCTCCTGAGTCGACCCCTCACTCGCGAGTTCATGGGTCGTATCCGGGTTTCCCAACCCGATCAATCGAGTTGAAAGCAAGCGGCCATTTGGCCGTCGGGTGCAACCGCGGCCTGGCGACGAATGGAAGCCTACGCTGCCCTGCTGATGGACGAGGGGGCGTGCCGAGCC
>JBBDRD010000020.1:0-8156 GCA_040905665.1 Trueperaceae bacterium | reverse complement strand
CCGGGAACTACGGAGAGCAACCAGGTTATGTGCGGAATTGTCGGATATGTGGGTCACCGTCAGGCTGCCGGAGTGATTCTAGACGGGTTGCAACGGCTCGAATACCGTGGTTACGACTCGGCCGGGGTAGTGATCTCGCGGGGTAACGGCGAGCGGAGACTGGACGTGGTCAAGCGCGCGGGTAAGTTGAGCGCGCTGCGTGAGGCGTTGGTGGGCACCGAGCTTCCCGGCACGCTGGGGCTGGGCCACACTCGTTGGGCGACGCATGGACGACCGAGTGATGATAACGCTCACCCACACCTCTCGGAGGATGGGCGCCTGGCGCTGATCCACAATGGAATCATCGAGAACTATTTGGAACTGAGCGACAGGTTGCGCCTCGCCGGGCACACCTTCGTATCGGAGACCGACAGCGAGGTAATGGTTCATCTGATCGAGGAGCATTACGACGGAGACGCCAATGGCGACCTCGCCACCGCCGTCCGCGCTGCCCTGGCCGAGGTAATCGGCGCCTACGCGGTTGTCGTCTCCCACTCTGAACACCGGGTAATCGTCGCCGCCCGCTCCACGAGTCCTATGGTGGTCGGCTTGGGCGAGGGGGAAGCGTTCGTGGCGTCGGACGTACCTGCCCTCCTGCCCTACACTCGCGAAATGATCTTTCTGCAAGACGGCGACATGGCGTTGCTCACTCCCCAGGGCGTAACGATCAGCGACTTCCGGGGACGGTTACTCGAACGCCCGGCGACAACGGTGGACTGGGACGCTCAGGCTGCCGAAAAGGACGGCTTCGAACACTACATGCTCAAGGAGATTTACGAGCAGCCGCGCGTGCTGCAGGACACCCTGGGGGGCCGGATAGTAGCCGGTGACACCGACGTGGAGCTAGGGCTGGCGCTCGATCCATCGCAGATCGACCGGGTAATCATTACCGCGGCCGGTACCGCCTACTACTCGGGGTTGGTGGGGGAGTACCTTATCGAGCGGCTGGCGAGGCTCCCGGTCGAGGTGGAGCTGGCGTCGGAGTTCCGCTACCGGGAGCCGGTGGTGGACGAGCGGACGCTTTGTGTGGTGGTGTCGCAGTCGGGAGAGACCATCGACACGCTCGAGGCGCTTCGAGAGGCTCGCCGCCGGGGAGCCCGTAGCCTGGCTATCCTCAACTCCAAGGGATCCTCGATAAGCCGAGAGGTCGACGACACTCTCTACATTCACGCCGGTCCCGAAATCGGCGTGGCGAGCACCAAGGCCTATACTGCGATGGTCGTAGCGTTCGAGCTCCTCGCCGTGTGGCTCGGCCGGCGGCGCGGAACCTTGGCCGAACAGCAGGCGACCGTGCTCCTTAGCGAGCTGCGCCGCATTCCCTCGCTGGTGGAGGAGGCGCTCGCCGGGCGTGACGCTATCGCCAACCTGGCCGAGGCGTTCAAGGACCGGCGCGATTACCTGTTCCTGGGCCGTGGAGTGAACTTCCCTACCGCGTTGGAGGGAGCGCTCAAACTCAAGGAGATCTCCTACATCCATGCCGAGGCGTACGCGACCGGCGAGATGAAGCACGGTCCGATCGCCCTCATCGACTCCGATATGCCGGTGGTGGCCATCGCCACCGGTTCGCCGTTATACGGCAAGACGGTATCCAACCTGCAGGAGGTGCGGGCACGCGACGGGATCGTCATCGCCCTTGCAAATCCCGGGGATATGGCGATCTGCGCCCATGCCGATCACGTAATTCGAGTTCCCGAAACCCACGAGTTGCTCTCGCCGATCGTCAATGTTGTAGCGTTGCAGCTACTTGCCTACGAGACGGCGTGGCGTTTGGGCCGCGACGTCGACCAGCCTCGTAATCTGGCCAAGAGCGTGACGGTGGAGTAGTAGATATGACCAGCGGTAGCAACGACCGAAAATTCCGTGTGGGCGTGGTGGGCCTGGGCTGGGCCGGAGAGCAGCATCTGGCCGGCTACCGGAAACTGCCTAATGTTGAGATAAGGGCGCTCGCGGGGCTCGAAAACGATCGGCTCGAGGAGTTGGGTCGCGAGCATGGCATCCAGCATCTCCACCGCGACTATCAGGATCTGGTGGCGCGTGACGACATCGACGCGGTAAGTGTCTGCACTCCCAATCATCTGCACGCGCCTATCACCATCGCCGCGATCGAGCATGGCAAGCACGTGCTGTGCGAGAAACCCTTGGCGCGCGGGCACGATGAAGCCGAGGCGATGGTGCGCGCTGCGGTGCGGGCCGACAGGGTGTTGCATGTTGCCTTCAACCACCGGCAGCGCGGCGACGTGCAGGTGCTCCGCCGCTTTCTCGATCAGGATCAACTGGGCCGCATTTATCACGTCAAGGCGACCTGGATGCGGCGCAGCGGAATTCCTGGCCTGGGATCGTGGTTCACCTCGCGCCAGATGGCCGGCGGCGGCCCACTGATCGACCTCGGTGTCCACATTCTCGACCTTGCCCTGTTCCTGCTGGGTGAGCCGGAGGTGCGTTCGGTGAGCGCAGCCACCTACGCCGAACTGGGTCCGCACGGCCGTGGTTTCTCGGGAAGCAAGAAGATGACGGTGGGGTCCGCCTACGAGGTCGAGGACTTGGCGATCGCATTCTTGAGGCTGGGCGACGGTTCGACGCTCAACCTGGAAGCCAGCTGGGCCGTATATGGCGGCTACAATGACGACTTCGGCATCACCCTCTACGGCACCGAGGGCGGCGCCGAGATTCGGGTCCGTGACTATCGTTGGCAGGACACCCTGCGCATCTATACCGATACCGCCGGGGTTCCCGCGGTGCTGAGCCCCGAGGTTCCCAAGGGTGAAGGGCATCTGGCGGTCGTGCGTGACTTCGTCGCCGCGGCCTGCGCCGAAACTGTCGATCACGCTCCCGCCGTGGCGGGTTTGCGTCGCGTACGGATAATCGACGCCTGCTACCGGTCGGCGGTAGAGGGCCGCGAGTTGGAGGTAAGCCACGACTGAGGGGACCGTTCGCCACCCCTGGTCCCCGAATCGTGGCGCAGGTGGGCGTGTTTCCCCGCCTTATCCCTATAATTGGCCGCGAGGGGAGGACGCGATGGGAATTCTGTTGTGGATAGTCTTCGGAGCACTCGCAGGTTGGATTGCGAGCATGATCGTGAGGACCGATCAGGGCCTGCTGCTGGACGTTGTCGTCGGCATAATCGGCGCGGTAATCGGAGGATTCATCTTCCGGGCGTTCGGCGAAGCGGGTGTCACAGGCTTCAACATCTATAGTTTGCTAGTGGCCATCCTGGGGGCGATTGTGTTGCTCTGGATTGTCAAAGCGGTCCGAAGAACCTGACCAGGTTACTTCCCGCACGACCAACCGTCCCGGCCCAGCGTTCTTCGCAGGGCCGGGACGGTTATTGTTGGTCATGGCGAGCGAACTGGAATTGAAGTTGGAGAGGGTCCGCAGGTCGCTTCACCAGCAGGACATGGACGCCGTCTACTTCACTCGCGCCGGAAACGTATCGTGGCTGCTGGGGGGCGGTGACCCCGTCGTGTCGCTCACAAATGCACCCGTAGCAAAAGCGCTGGTGACCAGGGACGAGGCAAGATTGTTGGTTCCCGAAATCGAGCGAGACCGTCTCGAGGCGGAGCATCACGTCCCCGAGGGTCTTTCCGTCGCCTACCTGCCGTGGGAGGAACCGGCCGCGTTCGATGAGGCGCGCCGGGCGCTCGCCGAACCGGAGCGAACCTTGGTCGATGAGTGCGCGCCGGGGACGAGGCTGCACGACTTCTGGCAGTTGCGAGTTCCGTTGCTGCCCGACGAGATGGAGCGCTATCGGAAGTTGGGAGTGGATGCAGCCGAAGCGGTTGGGGTGGCGATGCGGAGGCTCGAGCCCGGTTGGACCGAGCATGAGATCGCCGGCGAGGTAGCAAAAGGACTCCGCAGCCGAGGGATTCAACCTGCCGTGCTGCTGGTTGGCGGCGACGGCAGATTGAAGCGCTACCGGCATCCCGTCCCCACCTCCGAACCGGTCCATGAGCGAGTGATGGTCGTGGTTTGCGGGCGGCGCGACGGGCTCTACGCCAACCTTTCTCGAATCGCCGCCTTTACCTCGTTGGGACCGCAAGAGACGCGGCGTTACCTGTCGGTGCTCGAGATCGAGTCGGCTGCGCTCAAAGCGACCCGGCACGGCCGCTTCTTTCGCGATGTTTTCGCCCAGCTGCAGGACGCCTATGCCCAGCACCATCATCCGCTCGCCTGGAAGCATCACCATCAGGGCGGACCAACCGGTTACTTCACGCGAGACTTTCTCGCGACGCCGGGCGATGAGCGGGTGGTGGCCGACTGCTCGGCATACGCCTGGAACCCGTCGCTCCCCGGGCTGAAGGTCGAGGACACGGTCTTGCTCGCCCGTCGGGAGATAGAAGTGCTCACTTTCGACAGTGACTGGCCCACCATTACGGTGCAGGGGATCGAGCGCCCCGACGTGCTGCTCCTCGGCTGAGGCCTAAATGAAACCCTGATCGCGCAAGATCACGAACAGCACGAGCGCGATGATCCCGATGAATGTCCAGCGCAGAGCCTTGAGTCCCGCTTTTCCGGCTCCCTGGCCGACCTGGTCACGGGCGCGCTCGCGCTCGGTGCGCTGCTGCACTCGCTGCGCGCGCCTCAGCTCACGTACGCTCCGCCCCACCTTCCCCTGGCGCCGATAGGCGACACCCAGGTTGTGATGCGCATTGGCAAACTCATCATTGATGCTCAGCGCCCGTTGGTAGCAGTCTATCGCCTCATCGACCTCGCCGGCTTCCAGACAGGCGTTGCCGAGGTTCGTTAGGGCCCGGTAGTGCCGCGGGTCGAGCCCGACGGCAATTCCGAACTGCCGCCTGGCTTCTTGGGCGTCACCCAGATAGACCTGCGCCGTTCCTCGCTGGTTGGCGGCTTCGGCCAGGAGCCAGCGCCCCTCGCCAGATGCCAACCGCTCGAGCGCCTCGGCCGGCTCCACGTTCTCGAGGTGGCGCGAACTCTCCTCGAGCCGTGCAAGCTCGAGCCGCAACTCGCTCCAGTCGAGCAGAGGGGGCGGTTCCCCGAGCCTGTCCAGCTTTCTGCGGGCGCGGCCCCACGATTTCTCACGAGCGAACTCCTGGATGTCGGAGAGCGCCGCAAGCGCTTGAAGAACCTCGGCGTCCTCCTCACCGGAGAGCAGGAAGTGTCGGTGGGCCTCGTCGAATCGGCCCGCTTGGAGGGCCAGGCGCCAGTCGGCAGCGGGGGCTGTATCGTTCATCTGTTGCTCCTGAGATCAGAGTAGAGTTCTTCGTAGCTCAAAGCCGAGCGAGTCCAGGAGAAGTCCTGGTCCATGGCGGCGCTCATCATCGTCGCCCAAGCCGGGCTGCCGTAGCACGCATGGGCCTCTTGGGCGGCTGTTGCGAGCGCACGCGGGTTGAGTTGCGAGAAAAGGAATCCGGTTTGTCGGTGGCTGATCGTGTCGCGCAAGCCGCCCGTCGCTCGGGCGAGTGGCAAGGTGCCATAACGCATGGCGATCAACTGGCTCAAGCCGCACGGTTCGAAGCGGCTCGGTATCGCCAAGGCGTCGGAGCCGGCATAGACGAGATGCGCCAGGCTCTCGTCATAATCGAGTTCGGCCGAGAGGACTCCGCCCTGCGCCAGCTCCCGCAACTGTTGCTCGAGCGCCGACTCACCGGTGCCGAGTACGAATAGCGACCAGCCCTGCTCACGGAGTTTTGGGGCCGTTTGCAGCAGCACATCGATACCCTTCTGCTGTGCCAGCCGTGAGACGACACCGAGGAGGGGGCGTTGCGGATCGAGGCCAAATCGCTCGCACACGGCGCGCTTGGCCGCCGATTTTCCTCGAAGGTCCCCGGCGCTGTAGGGAACGGGCAGGTGTGGGTCACGCCCGGGGTCCCAAACTTTCGAGTCGATCCCGTTGAGTATTCCCACCAGCTTGTGGCGTAGTTCCCGGAAGGTGCTTTCGAGGGTATAGCCGAACTCCGGCGTGAGGAGTTCTTGAGCGTAGCTTGCGCTTACCGTCGTAATTCGATCGGCAAATCCGCTGCCGGCGTTGAGTGCGTTCGCTTGTCCAAGGTGCTCGATCCAGGAGTCACGCAGGTCGGGAGACAACTCGAGCCAACGGAGCGTCTCGTCGATCCCCGAGACTCCCTGGTACTGCGCGTTGTGGATCGTGAGAACCGACGGCAGCCCTGGAAAGCTATCCGGCATGCGCCGGTCGTACCGCAGGACCATGGGCAGATAAGCAGTGTGCCAGTCGTGAACATGGATGACCTCGGGTTCGAAGCCCAGCCTGGCGGCAACCTGTGGGATCGCCCGGGTGAAGCGGCAGAACCGCCTGACGTCGTCGGGGTAGCCGTAGATCTGGTCGCGCCGGAAGTCCTCATGTCCCACGAAGGCCAGACGCACGGCGTCACGCTCGAGCGTCCCCACTCCAACAGCGCTCGTGCCACCGTCGAAAGGGAACTCGATATCGCCTATCCAGAGCGGAACTCCCCCTTGCAATCTGCTGTACCAGGGGGAGATGACGAGCACCTCATGTCCCAATCTCGCCAGCGCGGCCGGGAGGGCTCCAACCACGTCTGCCAGTCCGCCGGTCTTGCTGTAGGGATAGACTTCGCTCGAGGCGAACAGGATGCGCATCCGCACCAGTATACGAACGCTCGCTTATCGAGACCCGCCGGCTCAGCCGTTCGGAGAGGGCCAAGTTCCGCGTCTTACCGTTCCTCTCCCGCCTGCGCCCTATACTTGTTCGCGGGAATAATTCCCCGGGAGGTTTGATGAAACGTAGATGGCTATTGTTGGTGCTGGTGGCCCTGGGAGGTTCGATCATGGTGGTCGACGCTCAGTTCTCGCGGGACTACTCGACGGAGTTCCTCGAGTCCGCGGCCGGCCGGTCCCTCATCCAGACCTACGGCACGCTCAAGTCGAACTACCTGGATGATGTCGACGAGAACGAGGTCATACAGGGTGCGATCAACGGCATGCTCGAGTCCCTGGAAGATCCATACTCCTACTACAAATCGCCTGAAAGCGCGGCGCGTGACATGCAGGACCAGACCGGTTCCTTCGAAGGGATCGGGGCGGTGCTCACGGTCCGTAACCGTCAGACGGGAACGGGCGTGGAGATCCTCACCGTGTATCGGGGCGGTCCGGCCGATGGAGCGGGACTTCAGCGAGGCGATATCTTCATGAGCGTCGACGGTGTGGAGGTCGAGGAGATGACCCCCACCGAGGTGGCCGACCTGGTGCGCGGCCCTGAGGGGACAGTGGTTCATCTCGAGATGTTGAGGCCCGGAGCCGAAGAGCCGGTCGCTTTCGACATCACACGGGGCACTATCAGCATCGTTTCGGTGGAGTCCGGTGTTCTGCCTCAGAACGTGGGTTACATAAACATCACCACCTTCGCCAATCAGCAGTTGCACGACCAGCTCGTGGAGCAGCTCGACGAGCTGAAGGAGCAGGGAATCACCTCACTGATCCTCGACCTGCGTGACAATGGCGGCGGCTTCCTCAATCAGGGGATTCTGGTTGCCGACGAGTTCCTCTCCAGCGGCGACATCGTGTTCCAGCGGGCACGCGGCGTGACCCAGCGCATTGCCGCTGCCGACCCCGAGTCGTTCGATCTGCCGATGGTCGTGCTGGTGAATGAGCATTCGGCGTCGGCCAGCGAGATCGTAGCCGGTGCGCTCCAGGAGAACGGCAGGGCGCTGGTAGTGGGCGAAGAGACCTTCGGCAAGGGCGTGGCGCAAAACGTGGTGTCGCTCTCCGACGGCGGTCAGCTCATCTATCTGGCGTTCGAGTGGCTCACACCCAACCGCCGGTCGATCAATCAGCAGGGCATAGCGCCCGACATCATGGCGCAAGACACTCGCTATCCCAATATCATCTCGCTCGAGGGTCAGGGCGCCAGCCCCGGTCAGACGCTGGATATCGTGGTGGACGGCGAGGTCGTCGGTTCAGCCGAGGCCGACGAAGACGGCGCGTTCCAGTTCGTCACCACCGGGCCGCGTCGCGAGTACAGCCCGGTCCAGGGACAAGCTCTCATCGACCTGGAGAACGACGAGGCGCTGCAGACGGCGCACGATGTTCTCCTGCAGGAGGTAGTCGAACCGGCCGCGGCAGCCGACTGATTCCTCGCTACTGGTTTGCCTCGCTGCTAGTTCGGTAATACCTCAAGGCGA
>JBBDRD010000019.1:0-7518 GCA_040905665.1 Trueperaceae bacterium | reverse complement strand
CGAACGGAAGCGCCGGACCGATGAAGACCGCGCCTTTGACCTTCGCCGGCGTCGTGCGCAGCAGTTCGAGCAGCCACTGGGCTCCGGCCGAGAACCCCACCATGATCGCATCCTCGGTGCCGGTCGCGTCCATGACCGCGAGCGCGTCTTGCGCGAATTCGGAGGGCAGGTACGCGGTGGTGGCCTGCGGACGTCCCGAGCGGCCGTTGCCGCGCCCGTCGAACGTCACGACGCGGGCGTGGCGGGCGAGGTAGGGCACCTGCATCTTCCAGACCCGCGAGTGGATGATGGACCAGGTCGGCAGGAGGAGGAAGGACGGATCGCCGTTTCCGTGGACCTCCCAGTAGAGCGGCACGCCATCGCGTTCGACGAATCCGGTCTGGTCGGGCTGGCGGGCTCGCATCGTTGATGTTCCTCCTGGTCGCCGCGCGGTGCGACTCGATCAGCCGGGTTCCGACGCGTCGGCGTGATTTAGTCAGTTGACTTATACACCTGACTAACAAGTAGCATGCGGGCGGCTGCTTGTCAAACCCCGGTGTTCGTGCCGGTGCCGCGGAGCCGGATGTCACAGCCCCAAATGCGGCGGTCGGTATGGAGAATCTCGGGGCGAGTCGGAACGATGCAGCCCGATCAGGCGGGCGCACCGGCCTTTTCCCGCTCGAACGACACGAGCCGATCGTCGATCCACTCCAGCAGCTCGCGGTGCCACTCAGAGATGTCGCTCAGCCGCTCGACGAACATGCCGATATTGAACGTCATCACCAGCGAGACCATCGCCCGCACGGGGAAGTCCTCCTCGTCGAGTCCGTACTCGGCCTGAGCCCTCTGGAACGCGTCCATCAGCACCGCCCGCCACTGGGCGTTCACTTCCTGCAGTTGCGCCTGCATGTCGGGCTTGTTCCAGGCAAGGGCGTTCAGCTCGAGCAAGATCTTCGGATACCCGGTGGCCAGGTCGCGGTCGAAAAACGCCATAGCCTTGCGCCACTTCTCGATGAACGGCGCGTCCTCGCCGTACATCGCGCGCTGCCGCGCCACGAGCCGTCGCGTGAAGCGTTGGAGCACCTGGAGAAACAGCTCGTCCATGGAGCCGAAGTAGTAGTGGATAAGGCCGTGGTTCGCGCCGGCCTCTTTGCCGAGGCGCCGGGTGCTGATGTTCGTATACCCAACCTCGATGAGCAGGCGCTCGGCAGCGTCGAGAAACGCTTCTTCGGTGGTGGACCGCGTAGATTCGTCCGGCATCGCGCTCATGTCGGTATGCACTCTACCTGCGGCCGGCGGGTTAGTCAAATGACTGACACCGTGTGGGTCGGGGAATGGGGAGGGATCTACGGGCTCGCGATAGCCGGTAACGGAAAGTGTGCCATTTGCTGCCAGTGCTTGCCGCATCTGCTCCTCTTGCTCAGTTGTTCTGGCGATTAGGCTCGTACAGATCCCCCCGAAAGTCCGCCCGAAGGGGGCGAATACCTCGTAACCGTTCATTCCCCTTCGAATTCCGATCGCCGTCGAAGTCGGAAACGTCTCGATTGCTTGCTCGACGGACTCCCGCCCCCAGCCGCCGCATCAAAGTCTTTCGGGCTGCACGGCTGGTGCGGGTCGAGGAGCGTGGCCGCGAGCGCTGGTATCAGCTCGACGCACAGACTCTGGGGGAGTTCGTCGCCGCCTACGTTCTGGGCATTACCGTCGTCGAGTCTTTGCTATGTGCTACTGTTTTTCATCTTGAACAACAATCATGACTCTGCTCCTTCACGAGCGCGGAGCCTCGAGGACCTGGAGCGGATCATGCCGCAACTGTTCACGAAGGACAGTCGGCAAAGGGGTCTCGCATTTCGACCGCGGCCAACCGACGTCATCATCTCGCCGTATACGAAGAGCGGAACCACTTGGCTGCAGCACATCGCTCATGGTCTGCAATCCGGCGGAAGTATGGATTTTGAAGAGATCTCGGTTGTCACTCCGTGGCTCGAGGTTGCTTGGGATTTGGGATGGGATCTTGACGCGGACCAGGTTGCGGAGCCGAGAGTGTTCAAGAGTCACGTGTCGTGGCATGACATCCCAAAGGGAGCGCGGTACATCTGCTCGTTCAGAGACCCCGCTGACGTATGCGTGTCTTTCTACCGGTTCTTTGAGGGCTTCATGTTCGAACCTGGCGCCATCGACATCGAAAATTTCTCTCGGTGGCGTTCACCTCGAGAGAAGATGGGGGAGCAAGGCTACTGGTTCCATCTACTCTCTTGGTGGGAGCAGAGGAGTAACCCGGATGTGCTGCTTCTCTGCTACGAGGACATGAAGGAGGACTTGCCGGGGACGGTCCGCAGAATCGCCTCGTTCATGGGCATCGGAATGGATGAATCCTTGCTTGAGCTCGTGGTTCACCAGTCTTCGCGTGCATTCATGCTCGAACACGCCTATCGGTTCAACGAGGCGCCGCTCCGCAGACGCGCGGAAAAGCTTCGGCTTCTCCCGTTCGACGTGGACGCCCTGAAGGTGACACCGGGAGCCACAAACGTAGCTCGCCACCGTCTCACAAAGGATCTCGAGCGCGAGCTGACCGACATATGGCAGGAGCGGGTGCAGACAGTAACCGGCCTGGCCAGTTACGACGCGCTTAGGCGCGCCGTCGGTGGGTTGTATCCTGAAGCTGCCTGATCGTGAGTTATCGCGCAAACAGCCGATTAGCCATTGAAGTCGCTGGTGCCGGAGCAAACTACACCCTCAGGTGCTAAGCCCTCTACTGTCCATGAAAACGAGTGATTGAGAAAAGGAGTCGGAATGGCGCGAACACTGACCTCGAGTGGCAGTACAGTTGGACCCGGCGATGCCTACTCGAGCGATCGCGGCGAGCGGATCGCCGGCATCAGTCGTCGGCATTGACCCTTCCGGCAGCTTCCTTGACGCCGCTCGCAGTCAGACCAGGAATGACCGCGTTCGTTTAATTCGGGGAAGCGCGTCCGCATTGCCGCTGCCCGAAGCGGCCACCGTCCCCAACCGGTCAGAATGAGCGCGTAGAGTGCCGGTCGGGAGGTATCGTCGATGTGGAACCACGTGTTCGTCGAAGGCGAGTTCATGAAGCGCGAGCGACTCCTGTCCGGTCTCGGCCTCGAGCAGGTCACGGCGCGGCCGGGCAAGGTGCCGCACTCGATCTACGACGAGTTGTGACACGCGGCGGAGTGGCAGAGGATCGTAATCGAGCGAGACGAGGCTCTTGGCGAGGACTGGTTGGAGGGCGGCGAGCCCTTCCCCACCGCGGTCCCGGAGCGGGCAGAGGAGTGGCAGCGACTGGTCGAGAAATTTCTCCGCGGCACACGCGAGGCGGAGAAGTGGGGAGGATCGCTGGAAGGGTGCGGCGAGGAGCTGGAACCGGGTTGGTCGGTTGCCGACGTCTTGGCGAGCCTCGCCACACACAACGCCTACCACTTGGGAAAAATCGTCGCTCTGCGACAGGTACTTGGCGCCTGGCCGCCCCCCAAGTAGCTTCAGAAGCCTCGGGATTTGGCGCCCTTAAACAAGAGCTCGGCTAAGTCCGTTTACTTCGCGAGCTCGCGTAGTACCTCTGGATTCCTAACGGCGACTTGAAGGAGCGTCTTAGCTGCACCAGTCGGTTCGCGGCGTCCTTGTTCCCAGTCCTGTAATGTGCGGGGGGAAACGCCAAGTAGCCCGGCGAATTCACGCTGTGACAGTCCCACGTGGGCTCGAGCCGCTGCCACGGGGGATAACTCTACTTCCGTAACCCGCTCTGCTCTTCGCTGCTTCATCTGCTGCACGGACTCGAGCAGATCCTTCTGAAACTTCCCCATCTCGCTAGTCATCCTCGATACCTCGCCTAAGTTGAGCCAAGAATTCTCTCGGTAGGTTGTCGAGCTTGGACTTGGTGTAAACGACTTCACGAAGATCGAGGTTTCAGCGACCGTCCGCACACACCACTATACGGCAGTGCCGTACACGCTGCAAGGGGATATGAGTCTTCCAGCCCAGCCAATTGGACGAAGTACCGCTGGTACGCGCACTTGGTCTGGCCGTCTGTAAATCGTGACGAGGGCCCATGACGAGCACCATAACGACCACCACCGCGGCCGGATCGAATGCCAGGATCCGCAAACCTGCCAGGTCACTAAGCGGGCCTTCGGCGACGAAGTCGCTGATAATACCACCGAGGACGATCGCCACGAACGAATCGATGGCACCACCCAGGAAGCCGATGAACAGCGCTTCCGAAGGGTGCAATCTTCACGGAAAACTGGAGCGAAGACGTCCAGTCCGACTTTACGAATTGTGCAGCTTTGTCGTACACTTGGGTCGAAGGAGCATCCGGTTTCGTTGCCGACAACTTCTGTCGCACGTAATTAGGATGGCAGCAAACGGGCAATCGATGGTTGCTCGAGTTGGTTCTCCCTGGCGGAGCCCCAGACGAATCTAGGGAGCGAGAAACCTTGCCTGAGCAGCTAAGAGGGCAGCGGATTTTCGCTCGGCCCGCGGAGGTAACATGTTCAAGAGAGTGCTGAAGACAGCTCACGGACTCGCGGAGGTGGTTATCGACCGAGCGCAGTTAAGTGTCGACGTCCCCGAGCGTGGAATGACCGTGACACCAGTGGAAGAGACCGAGGAGATCCCGGTGCTGAACTCGGTCTTCCGAAAAGAGGCCGTCAAGTACCTTCTGGGACTCGACACCACGCCGAATACTCCCACCTCACTCAGCTATCCCCTTGCGATGCGTGCCGTGCAGATGAAGATCGAGCACATCGACACCGTAATGCGCCAGGAAAGCGAAGCGTTGGTCCCTGTAGCAGGCAAGGCGTAACCGGGCCGTGAGGGATTTCGTTCACCTGGAGCCGTACCAGATTCGGGACCTGCTGTCTCATGGCGCGTTCCTCACCGTCGATTATCGAGCACGTGATGCCTACCTGCACGGCGGCGAAGTAACTGCACCGGTCGACACCGACCTCGTCGAAGCCTTGCTCAGTGACGGCTTCATTCGACAGGTCAATCCAGATGATCCGACCATCGACCTAGCCATCTATTCGCACTAGCAGGAACCGTCCTACAAGTCGAGTCGGTTGCCAACTACAGGTACTTGGCTCGGGTTAGGCTGCATCAGGATTCGGCAGCTCACCGGCACACATTAGGGACCGTGTTTGCAGTGGCAGAAACATTAACCAAGATCACGCTCGGTCAGCGACTGCTCGCCTCGAGGGAGAAGCGCAGGCTATCCCTGCGGACACTGGCCGAAAAGGCCGGCCTCTCCGCGTCGTTCCTCTCTCAGGTGGAACGCGACGAGACCAGTCCATCGATCGCTTCATTGGAGAAGATCGCCATGGCCCTGGGAATGGACATGGCAGACCTCTTCTCCCGGACTCCGTCAGACCCGGTCGTTCGGGCAAAACAACGTGCCCGCCTGGAGAGCGGCTGGTCTAACGGAAGCATCGAGGTCCTCAGCCGAGTCCACGGCCGATTGCGACCGAGGATGGTGACCCTCGAAGCGGGTGGGGCAACCGGACTCCTTCCAGTCGAATCCGGCGAAGTGTTCATGCTAGTGGTCAAGGGCAAGCTACTGGCACGGCTGTCAGACCGCACAGTAGAGCTTGCAGAAGGAGACAGCCTCCACGCGTTGCCCGAGCACGGCCTGATCGAACTCAAGAACGGGACGCCCAATAAAGCCGTCGCGCTGATGGTAAGCACAGCATAGCTTTGCGCCACGACGCTAAGCGACTCCCCTGGCTAAAGAAAAGTCAGACGCCCCGCAGGGCAAACTAAAATCATCACCCTGCCAGAATGCTGTGAACCGGGGCCGGACAACGAGTGCAGTATACTTGTACACGTGCGGTGGGAGGCCGATGTGGAGCTGAAACCAGTGAGTCAGATATTGGCGCAGTACATTAGGCACGCATCGGCCAGATTTCCTACCGCAACCAGTGCCGAGCGCGACCAGCTCTGCCTGGATCTCGAGCTCCTGGCTCAAACCGAGGACTTTGACTTGGAGAGCGTCCTCCGGGCCCAGCACAGCGATCTGCTCATCCAGGTACGGCGCCATCAACACCACAGGGCCTTTCAGGAATGACTGGGGGATCCACCGACACGACTCCCGAGGTTGCCAGGCGGCGAACTTTTGTCACCATCTCCCACCCCGACGCAGGCAAGACGACCCTGACCGAGAAGCTCCTCCTGTACGGCGGCGCGATCCGGCAGGCCGGCGCCATAACCGGAAAGGCCGGTACAGCACACGCCACCAGCGACTGGATGAGTCTTGAACAGATCCTGTGCGATGGTAGCGGCGCGCACCGACCCTACGGCCTGACGGTTGTAACTTCTGAACCAGCTCGAGCAACCGCGGCTTATCGACAGGCCCGAACGGGAACACCAGCTCCGAGTCCTGGCAGGCACCTGCCTCACTGAAATGGACCCGGTGACCGTAGAGACGCATCGCCACTCGCACTTCGTCGGGCAGGTCGCCGATCACACCGCTGATGACCTCCTTGGCGATCTCTATCCTCGAACGTCCGTCAATCTGCGCCCACATCGAGTTCGAGCCGTCCAGAATGAGCGCTATCTGCGGGGGCGCTACAAGGAGGCCGGAAGTCTTCTCGCCGGACGCAATCACCCGTAGGCTTCCCGGGCCCAGGGCGACTTCACGGGCGCTCACTGGTCCATGTGCCGCTGTCGGGGACGGCAGCCAGAGTGCTTCCGGTCATGTCGCTGTAGTTATAGGGGGTCGCGTCGGGCCCGAGATCGACAATCAGGTCCACCGCCCCAAGCGGAAAACCGCCACCGGCGATCGGGCCGGCCTGCGGATCGATGCAAATGACATCGTCCGTACCTACGTTCGTGACCCAGATCTTATCGTTGGCATCCACCGCTATGCCCCGTGCGAAATCGCATTCTCGAGCAGCTCTTTGACGTGCTTGTCCGCCAGCCGGTAAAACACGGGCCGGACCCTGCTTTCGGCTGGCCACTAGCCGCGCATCGCGCAACAGCCGAAGCTGATGACTCACCCCCGATTGGCTAATGTTGATGGCTTCCACTATCTCTCTGCGACTTCGAAGGCAGCAAGGCCTTGACATCGTGGTTGACAGTTGCACAAGTCAGCGCTATGCTCATTTTTAGCTATGACTAATACAGAAACGGCCAGGCTTTCACCATCGGTGGAGGACTACCTAAAAGCAATCTGGGGCCTCAGCAAAGATAGCGTCGTGTCGACGAACGCGCTTGCCCAAGCCCTCACTCTCAGTTCCCCATCCGTTTCTGTGATGCTCGCCAAGCTGAAGGACGCGGGCCTGGTCGATTACGAACGCTACCGAGGCGCCTGCCTCACCGACTACGGCCGACGCCAAGCCTGCGTACTACTTCGCCGTCACCGACTCCTCGAGACTTTCATGATCGAACGCCTAGGCTATGGCTGGGACGAGATCCATGAAGAAGCCGAGGCCATAGAGCATGCCATTACCGAGCGCTTCACCGAACGACTGGCAAAACTGCTCGGGCACCCCACTCACGACCCTCACGGCGACCCCATCCCAAACGCCGACG
>JBBDRD010000018.1:0-7898 GCA_040905665.1 Trueperaceae bacterium | reverse complement strand
GCGCGTTTCTTCGGAAACGCGCTCCCTCGGTTGGCACGGTGGGCAACTAGCGGGCAGCTATGGGATCGAGAGCGTCCAGCGCAAGTCTGAATTGAGACGTCCGTTTCCTACGGCTGCTCGCAATCGGAACAGTAACCGTAGAGTTCGAACACATGGTTGACGGTCCTGAATCCCGGCGTGTCGCAAAAGAGAGCGTCCAGCTCACTGGGGCAGCCGTCGATGCAGAGGGCGGTGCCGCAAGACAGGCACACGGCGTGGTGATGATGACCCTTGCCTTGAAACTCGAAGCGCGCCGCTTCTCGGTTCTGCAGGTTGATCTGGCCAACGAGCCCACTAGTGGTGAGCATGAAGAGATTTCGGTAGACCGTGTCCATGCTGACGTTCGGATGCTTCCGCCTGAGAAGGGGGTAGATGTCGTAGGCGGAAAGAGACCCAGGAGCCTCTACGAGAAGGCGCAACAGATCTAACCGCTGTGGCGTGAGCCGCAGCCCATGTGAACGAAGAGTGTCGACTGCGGCGTGGAATGTCTGTTCGCTCCTAATCGGCATGGTCGTACTATCCTAAATCACCAACCGGCGCAGCGGCGTTTCGCGTCGTGACGTCCTGCCTGTACTCCCTGCGTGTCGTTTTAATACGTCTCGGGCTCGCCCGGAGAGTGTGTCCGCTTACCTGCTACCACGACGTACAGCCAGGCCAGGAGGAAAAGAAAAGCGCATGCCAGGACGACCGCCGGCCCCGATACGACGTTCGCATAGTAGGAGGCGTACAACCCGCTTACGGCGGTCGCCACGGCGATAGCGCAGGCAATAGGCATCATCCGCGGAAGTTTGTCGGTGAGCAACGAAGCGGCCGCGGCCGGTGTCACCAAGAGAGCGGTAACCAGGACTACTCCCACGGCCTGAACACCGATTATCACCGCGCCAGCGATCAGAAGCAGCAGGACGTAACGTAGTCCAGCGGCCGGCAGCCCGATTACTGCCGCGTGGGTGGCGTCGAAGGAGGTCAGTGCGAACTCCTTGTGCAGCAGGACGAGGGCAAGGAGTACGACGGCGGTCATGCCGGCTATCAGCCACAGGCTCTGAACGGTGACGCCTAGGAGATTTCCGAACAACATGTGGGAGAGGTCGCGATATGAACCGGCGCTGCTGGCCAGGAGAACGCCCAGGGCGAACATCGCCGTGAAGATTATGCCGATGGCGGTGTCCTCGCGCAGTCGCTCGCGCGCGGTAAGCCACCCTATGCCGAGCGCCGCCGTCACTCCGGCGATCATCGCCCCGAACGAAAGGCTGGCGCCGGTCAGGTACGCCACCACCAGTCCCGGCAGGACACTGTGCGCCAGAGCTTCACCGCTGAAGGCCATTCGGCGCAGGACTACGTGTACCCCGATGGCGGCGCATGAGATGCCCACCAGAACGGCAGCGGCCAGCGCCGTTAGCATGAAGCCGTAGCGAAAGGGAGCAACGAGCCACTCGATCATGGGTGTGTTGCCCCACCCATCCCGTGGCGCGACGGCGCTGCTTGCGGCCGTCCGGAAAAAGGCACCCTCCGTCCGTTGAGGAGGCAGACGACATCATCGAAGGATCGGCCGGTCGTCTCCAGGTCGTGCGTGGCTATGACCAGCGTCTTGCCCAGCCGCTGAAGTTCTGTCAACACCTCATCTAACACCGACCGGCTAACCGAGTCCAAGGCGTTGAAGGGCTCGTCCAGCAGAAGGAGGTCGGCCTCCTGTGCCAGGGCACGCGCGAGTAGGGCACGCTGCTGCTGGCCGCCCGAAAGCCGCCCGATCTGCCGCTTCGCCAGGGAAGATATGCCGGTCCGCTCCAGCGCATCTCGAACGGCCTCCCTGTCGGTCCTTCCGGGCCGCCTGAACCATCCGACATGGACGTAGCGGCCTGTCATCACGAGGGACTCCACGGTGACCGGATAACGCCAGTCGATCTCGCCCCGCTGCGCCAGATACGCAACTCGGTGATGGCATGCTCCAACTGGGTTCCCGTAAACGCGCACCTGCTCGCGCGGCACCGGCTGAAGGCCGCTAACGGCCTTCAGCAACGTGGACTTGCCGGCGCCGTTGGCGCCCACCAGGGCGATCCGCGCACCCGCGGGCACAACGAGGCTCACGTCTCTTAGCGCGAGATTCCTGGAGTAAGCGGCCGTTAGCCTTCGTACCTCGAGGGCCGGCGCGCCGGCGACGGGAGCAAGGTGACGGCGGCCGGCGTAGGGAATCACTCCGCGAGCGCCTCCAGCATGACTCCCAAATTGTAGCGCATCATCTTCAGGTACGTCGCACCCGCGCTCCCCGCGGCGCCAAGAGCGTCGGTGTAGAGTGCTGGCGCCAAACGCGCGCCGGTGGCCTGCGCAACCATTTCGGCCAGCCGAACATCACCGACGTTCTCGACGAATATCGCGCGCACGCCGGCCGCTCTGACCGTGTCGATCAGGGCGGCGAGCTCGCCTGCCGCAACTTCATCCGTGTCCGTACTCAACGGCAGCAACGTGGCAAGCACCTCAAAGCCATAGGCGCGCGCGAAGTATCCGAAGGTGTCGTGGTTGGTGACCAGTTTGCGCCGCTCCTCCTGCAGCCCGCTTGCCTGTTCCCTTATCTGTTCATCCAGCCCGGCAAGCTCCGCCAGGTATGCCCGGGCGTTTTCCCGGTAAATCGCTGCGTTGTCAGGGTCAGCCTCGATGAGGGTGTCGCGGATGACCTCGACCGCGCGGATCGCATTCTGCACGTCATGCCAGGCGTGGGGATCTACCTCGCCGGGGTGATGCTCCGCCTCGTGCTCGGCCCCACCATGGGCTTCGCCGGCGAGAATCGGCTCGATGCCTTCCGTAACGGCGACTCGCGGAGCCCGCGCGCGCGATGCGGCATACAGGTCGTCCAGCCAAGTCTCGAAGCCCAGACCGTTTTCGAAGATCAGATCGGCTTGGGCGAGAGTGATGACGTCACGAGGAGACGGCTGGAAGCCGTGGGCGTCGGCATCGGGCCCCACCAGTACATCCACCGAGGCGACTTCCCCCACAACGTTCTGCACCCAATCCCCGATGATGCTGAAGGTCGCGACAACCTTCAGCTGTCCCGTTTGGGCGCTCGAGACAGCGAACGTAGTCAGAAAGATCAAAAACATCAATGTTCTACTTGAAATGCAACGCATTACTTTTCACCTCTAGAGTCGGACGTAGATAAGAATTTTCCTATCTTGCTTCCCGACTCTACGTTTGTCGTTGCCCGCTGTCAAGCACGCATCCTTCGATTCGAAATTACTTGTGTCTTCTGATTTGAAATGACAGTGACCACGCCACTGGTCGTAGGCCTGCCCTGCCCATTGCCTTGCTGTTAGTTAGCGCCGCCCACGGACTGTCCGGTTACGTGCAACGGCAGTCGCGGCTGCTCCGCCGCCGCCTCTGGTTGACTCGCTACCTTGATCCGACCTTGGGCAAATAGCTGCTCGTACAGCTCCACTAGTCGCGGGTCGAACTGGCTGCCGGCTCCGTTACGCAGTTCCTCGAGCGCATCCTGACGCGCGAGCGCTTTGCGGTATGGACGATCGCTGGATAAGGCCTCGAAGACGTCCACGATGGCAAGGATTCGGCCGAAGAGGGGTATCCTCTCACCTTGCAACCCTCCCGGATAACCCGAGCCGTCCCAGCGCTCATGGTGGGCTCCTACGCCTTCGGCGACTCGCTTGAAGCTGTTTATCGAACTCAGCAGGTTTGCGCCCAGCCGGGCGTGACGCCTCATTACCAGATACTCCTCGAGGGTGAGTCCGCCGGGCTTCCTCAGGATCTCCCGAGGAACAGTTATTTTACCGATGTCGTGTAGTAGGCCGGCCCAGTAGAGCTCTTCCAGCTCCGGGCGCTTGAGGCCCATTCCTTCACCAAGGATGCGTGCGTTGGCCGCAACTCTTTCGCAATGCTCTCCGTCGGGCTCATCTTCGGTCTCCACGACCACGGCGAAGCTCTTTAGTGCGGTTATCTGGGTTCTTATGAGACTCTTGCGCCGCTCGTCCACTAACCCCAGTAGCCGGCCGGCAACCGCCGCGACCCCCAGGTAGAAGACCAGCCGGATCAGCCAGTCGGCACTGCCATCAGCGCTGCCGAGCGACACGAACGTCGTAAGCGGGCTATGGGCAAGGGCGGCCATGACCGCAACGGCGATGGCGCCCCTAAGTCCGAAGAAGTACGCGGCGATAACAATGGGGATGTACATCCCGTGAATTGCGAAGTCGTGGGCGAGGGGCCACTGCCCCAAGAGGGCGAACCCTAGGGTTGGCACTGCCACCAGGGCGAAGCCCAAGCGTTTGTGCCGTGTGTCATCGAGAAGATGTGAACGCGAGCCGTCTGCATGTAGCTCACGCTCTTGGAGCTGACGTGATAACACCGGTTTCCTCCGCCGCGAGGACCCGCCGAAACGGCTCCTCGCTACTTGGCAAAGGATTGCAGACCGAGAAAGGAACGGCTGTTACTTTCCCCTCTCGACCGGCAGGAGATTCCTCACACCAGCGTTTCTTCCTCTGCTTGCCGATCCGCCTCACCCTCCTGCGGCTGAACGGTCGGCACCTCGGGATTCGGCACGAAGATCATCGGGTCCACCTCATCGAAACCGATCTCGGCCTCGTACCGCGCTACCTTCTGGTGAAGCCGTTTTACGTCCCCTTCGATAAGCCCGTAGTCGAAGGTGTCGAAGATGGCCGTCTGCTGCATTGCCGCTCCGTTTTCGGTGGGCACCAGCCGGGTACGCTGGAGGCCCTCCTCCAGCTTCTTGCGGGAGGCCACTCCAAGATTACGGAAAACGATCTGCACGACATCCCGGGCATACTCGCGGGGACCATAGATGCCTCCTCGGTAAACCGCGTCGAAAAACTCATCCCAGTCGGGCACCAGTTCGGCAGCGGGCATGGTGAAGTGTTCGAGCACCTCGCGGAGCGCCTCGAGAGTACGTTGCGGATAGTAGTACAGAAAGAGCCGCACTCCCTCGAGGAAGAAGTTGTAGTGCGCGGCTTCATCCACGGCGATGGTCTGGGCCACCTTCGCCAGGACCGGATCGGCATCATCGGCGTGTTGCGGCTTATCGGACTTGCCCTTGGCGATCTTTAGCAGATTGAGATAGTTGAGCTGCGTGGCCCGCTCTTGGAACACCGTGTAAATGATGCTGTGGAGCGGCTTGTCCTCCCAGAGGCTGCGGTGAACTTTGGAACGCAGGTTGTACTTGTACTCCTCGAGGAATGCAGGCGTGCGTAGTCGGCCGAACAGGAGAGTATTTTCCCAGGTGTCGGCGTGCTTCTCCTCCTCGGACCCCCAACGCATCTGAAAGTGCGAGCGACCATGGGAACGCCTAACCAGCTGCAGAATTTCATTTACGTAATCTGGTGCGTAGTACTCCACGGCGAAGAAGCCCTGAATGACCTGGACCAGACTGGGCGAGAAGTCCCGTTTCATGGTCCGCCAGTCGAACGACTTGTCTGGATTCCAGTTACGCGTTTCCTGGCTGCGGGAGGTGTACCAACGGTAGAGTCCCAACAGGGTCCGTTCGATCAAGCGATCCTTGTACTCCGGCGAGAGCAGACCTGCCGGAGTCCTCGGTCTGCTTCCTTCTATTAGGCTAAGTGGCGGCGCAAACGCGTCCATGAGTAACTCCTAAAGGGGATTCGAACACCATCAAGTGGAAAGTGCCAAGTGGGAGGGGCTAAGACCTAATACTATCAGTCCCACCCCCATCATCACGTATTGTTAGCGTCGGAATATCGTCGCTGACGCCTCCTCCGACTGCCGCTGCCCACCGGCAACTCGGCCAATGTGAACAACTGGCTTCGTCAGTCCGGCTCGAATCACCTCACTATCCTAATAGGCGTACGGGGGCCCCGCACTGTGAGCCGAACGCGGTTGCCCACGGTTTACCGCGGCATAATCGAGATTGGTCGGTCTGGACAAAACTTCCGGCTGTTCCTCAGAGGTGACGATGGCACGGCGTCCCAACTTGCCCAGGACGCAGAGCACCAACCCTTTGGTGCTGCTGTCCGCCATCTTGCTCGTGCCACTGGTGGCGCTCCTCGATTTTCTCAGCGGGCCCGATCTAGGCTTTTCCCTCTTCTATCTGGTTCCAATAGTAATCGTCGCGCGTATCGGCAGCAGGTTAAGCGCCTGGTTCGCGGCGATTGTGGGGACGCTCGCTTGGATGGTTATCGACGTTCTCACCACGCCCGGCTACACCGGCGTCCTCATCCCGCTATGGAACACCCTCACCCGCTTCGCATTCTTTACGTTAGCGCTGGTTGCCGTGCGCCGAAATCATGAACAGTTGCAATCTGCGCGCGTTATGGCCCTGAGCGATCCGCTGACTGGTCTCCCCAACCGCGAGTACCTGCTGATAATGCTCAACGCCGCTAGTGCCCGGCTCGAGCGCTACGGCGCGCCGCTTACGCTTGCCTACCTCGATGTCGACGATTTCAAGCGAGTGAACGACCAGCACGGGCATATGGCAGGGGACCGGCTCTTACAGCGTATCGCCGGCGTGCTACTCGACGAAGTGCGTGACACGGACACGGTTGCGCGCGTAGGGGGCGACGAATTCCTCATCTTGCTGCCGGACGCCGACATCCTGGCGGTACGGGCCGTTCTTGAAAGAGTTCACCAGGCACTGAAAGCGATCACCGACAGGGACAGCACTCGCGTCACTTTTAGCATTGGCGCGTGTATGTTCCAGAGGCCATTCGAATCTGTGGAGGCGATGCTGCGCGAGTCAGACGAGCGGATGTACCGCGTCAAACACTCGGGCAAGGATTCGATAACGATCGACGAGGTCGGCTAGGGGTCGATGGATGCAACCTGTAGACCAACCGACAAACACTGCCCTGCCGACCGACTTACAGTGACGCTAGTCCCCCGCTGGCGTGCGCGTCGGTACCCGCTGCCCCTCCGTTCGATTGCGGAGGTATCATGAGCTACTCTACCGGCACTGCCGGGCAGTTGCCGAGCGAATCGGCGGAACAGTTCTATTGCAAAGCACTGCAGCTGCTAAGGCAGCATGAAGTGGGTTTTCTCGTGGGCGGCTCACATGCCGCAGCGCAATACACGGGCCGAACACCTCACACAAAAGACTTGGACATCTTCCTTCCGCCGTCGCACGTTGATCGTGCGCTCGACGTGCTTTCCTGCGCCGGATATGGGATAGAACGCCCGTTCAGCTTCTGGATTGCCAAAGCCTTCACCGGCGATCACTTCATCGACCTGATCTACAGGGCGGCCAGCGGCCTATGGGAGATCGAGGAGGAGTGGCTCGAGCGTGCCGTTCACACCGAGATGTGGGGAGTAATGGCGCCTGTGTGCGCGGTCGAGGAACTCGTGTGGACCAAGGCAGCGCTGATGGACCGCAATCGCTACGATGGCAACGACGTCCTACACCTCCTCCAGGCCAAAGCCCACGAGTTGGACTGGGACCGGCTGCGACACTTGGTCGGTGATCACTGGCGTCTGCTACTGGCGCATCTGACGCTGTTCGGGTACGTCTATCCAGATCTCATCCCGCTCGTGCCCAGGCACCTTCTCGCCGAACTCTCCTTGCATTTACTGAGCGATCGGGCAGATACCGCCAATGATGACGAGCCGTTATGTCGCGGGACGCTCATCTCAAACAGCCAGTACCAGCTCGATGTCGAGGAACTCGGCTACAAGGATGCGCGCCTGCAGCCGTGGGGAAAAATCGCGCCCGAGGAGCTGCAGCCGTGGATCGATGCGGTGAAGCGGGGTGATACCTAGTTGCCTCTTAGTCGCCTCGCGGCCGCGCCTCGACCTTCGCCCCCGCATCACAGGCTCTTGATTCGCCGTCACGCCGCCTTTATATTGATCAGTCGCCTGGGTCGTTAGCTCAACTGGCAGAGCAGCTGACTCTTAATCAGCGG
>JBBDRD010000017.1:0-43222 GCA_040905665.1 Trueperaceae bacterium | reverse complement strand
AGGAACGTCGTCGAACAGGAACCGATAGGCTTTGAACCAATAGGCTTTGAACCAATAGGCTTTGAACCAATAGGCTTTGAACCAATAGGCTCAGACGCACGACAAACCGGCCCCCGGACCCATCGCTGCGGGCCAGGGGGACTCAAACCTAGCTAGTATATAGGCCCATCACCCTTTAGATCAAGTCGTGGGCGACGCTACCGCCGATACTTAAAGGCAACCTTTTGATGCTTCACGCGCTCGTTCGAGATAATGCTTCACGCGCTCGTTCGACCCGCGCCACGGCTTCGGTTGCCGAGGGCGCAAGCGCCGTGAGGTGCCCCATCTTTCGCCCCGCACGTGGTTCCGTCTTGCCGTAGAGGTGAAGCGCCACGCCGGGGTGCGCGAGCATGCCATACCAGTCGGGAGAACGCTCCTGCCATAACTCACCCAGAAGATTCGCCATCGCAGCCGGCACTAGGAACTCCATATTGGCCAGAGGCAGTCCGCAAACCGCTCGCAGCTGCTGTTCGAACTGACTCGCCCTGCACGCCTCGATGGTCAGATGCCCGGAATTATGGGGCCTTGGCGCAATTTCGTTGACTAGTAACTCGCCGGCTGCCGTCTCGAAAAACTCCACGCACACCAACCCCGTGAGGTCCAGGGCAACCGCCACCTCCCTGGCGATCTCCCGCGACTGCTGGGCTACCGCAGGGGAAGCTCCGGTGGGGGCCTTCGAGAGGTCTAGGATGTGGTTCTGATGGCGGTTCTCGATCGGTCCGCAACTCTGTAACTCCCCAGAGGGGGAGCGTGCAACGATCACCGATAGCTCGCGGCGGAATTCGACGAACCCCTCCAGCACCCCCGGACCGCGCTCCAACTGCGTGAGCGCCGCAGCGCGTTCTCCCGGGCCCCGCACGAGCAGCTGGCCCTTACCGTCGTAGCCGAAACCGGCGGTCTTGAGAACGGCCGGCGTGCCCACGGTTTTGAGGGCGGTCTCGAAATTCGCTGGACCGTCGACTGTGACACTACTCGTATGGGGTAGGCCGGCACGAGCCAGGAAGGCCTTCTCACGGGCGCGGTTCTGCGTCTGGTAGAGCACTTGCGGGCCGGGGCGCACCGGTACCTGGCCATCCAGCAGTTCGAGTGCCGAAACCGGAATGTTCTCGAACTCGAGGGTGACGACATCGACGCCTTGGGCGAAAGCCGCCAGCGCCTCCAGGTCGTCGTACGGTGCCTGAATCTCACGGTGAGCGACCTGTCCCGCCGGCGTGGCGCCGGTCCCACTTGTGCCGGTGCCGGGCGCGAAGACCTCTACGCGGTAGCCCATTCGCTGGGCGGACTGCGCCAGCATTCGCCCGAGTTGGCCGGCGCCCAGGACACCGATTGTGCTGCCCGGGAGAAGCGGCCTCACGTCTCGTCGCGATAGTTGGGAGTCGGCAGGGTCGAGGACTGGGCCCCCTCCGTTTGCCGCCGACGATAGTCGATCACTCGTTCGCGCAGGTCCGGGCGTGACAATGCCAGGATCTGACAGGCCAGCAGCGCCGCGTTGAGGGCGCCTGACGGGCCGATCGCCAGGGTTCCCACCGCTACCCCACGAGGCATCTGAACGATGGAGAGAAGCGAGTCCATTCCCTTGAGCGCCTTGCTTTCGACAGGAACACCGAGCACTGGAATGTGCGTTTGGGCTGCGATCATCCCGGGCAGATGAGCCGCGCCGCCAGCCCCCGCCACGATCACCTCTATCCCATCACCTGCGGCGCTGTCGGCGAAGCGGGCCATCAACCCGGGCGTGCGGTGGGCCGAGACGACCCTGCAGAGGTGAGGCACCTCCAGCGAATCGAGCAGGGAATCGGCGTAACGCATCGTTTCCCAGTCGCTCGCACTGCCCATCACGACGGCTACCAGCGGTCTTCCGCTCGAGCTCGTTTCGCCCGCCTCTTTCTCGCTCACTCCGCCTCCTCCTCATTCCTGGCCTCAACGACGTCTCTGTCTTGCCCCCGTGGGGCGCTGGCCCTTAGCAAGCGGTCATTCACCGCTTCCCATGCAGGTTCCCGGGGTGGGGCATCGATGATAATCGGGGAGCCGATCTGGTCCAGTTCGCGTAGAGCCGCGTAGAGGCGGCGCGCGTAGCCCTCTGGTTCATCGGGGAGCTGTAGCCACTTCCCCTCGAATTCGGCCGGGGCTGGTCGTCGCGAGAGTACCGAGAAGGAGCGTTCCCCGCTGAGTCGGGCGGAAAGCTTTGCGGCCCGCAGCAGCTCGACCGGGCTATTGGGCGCGTAGTGGCTGGGGAGCGTACCGGGGACGCGCGGCGCCATCTCGCTTCCATTCGACGACAGGTCGCAGGCAAGAACTTCGGCGAGACGCTCCCGGCTTACCGCGCCGGGGCGGAGGAGTCGTGGAGGGCCGCCGCTGAGGTCGAGAATGGTCGACTCTACCCCCACCTCCGATGGGCCGCCGTCCAAAACGAGAGCGACTTCGCCCCCGAGCTCGTCGGCGGCGTGCTGCGGCAAGGTGGGGCTAAGTCGTCCGAAACGATTCGCCGAAGGCGCGGCGAGCGCTCCGCCGAACTCGGCGAGCAGGCGCAGCGCTACCGGATGCCCTGGGACCCTCACCGCCACCGTCTCCTGACCACCGGTAACCTCGAGCGGAACCCGGGGCCCGCGCCGCAACACCAGGGTGAGCGGCCCGGGCCAGAATAGTCGCCCCAACGTCAAAGCCGACTCAGGGACGTCGATTGCCCACCGGTGCAGGTGAGGGAGCCCCGGCAGGTGCACGATGAGCGGGTGGTTGGCCGGTCTCCCCTTCGCCCGAAAGATTCGCCGCACCGCTTTAGGGTTCGAGGCGTCGGCCCCAAGCCCATAAACCGTCTCGGTCGGAAAGCAAACGAGCTCTCCGCGCCGCAAGATATCGGCAGCGCGACTCAGGTTTTCGTCGGTTGCGGGAACGACGGATGCCATGGAAGAGCAGTCTACAGCGCTTCGCTCGCGCCGATCAGCACGATCCGCAAGTCGTTGACGTTGGTGCCGGTGGGTCCGCTGATGAGGAGGTGCTGTTCCGTCTCGAAGAAGGTGTAGCTATCGTTGGCGTCGAGACTCGCCCTGGCTACGGTCCTGTCGAACCGCGCAAGGAGCTCGGGGCTGATGAACACGCCGGCGTTCTCCTCGCTGCCGTCGATCCCATCGGTGTCGGCCACCAACGCCCAGATCGGCGCATTGCTCGGCAGCCCCAGCGCAAGCCCCAGGGCGAACTCACTATTGCGCCCACCCCGTCCCCGGCCGCGCACGCTCACCGTCGTCTCGCCACCCGAAATGAGGGCGCAAGGTGGCCGGAACGGCTGGCGCTGCTCGAGAACCTGGCGGGCGATGGCCGCATGCATACGGCCCGCATCGCGAGCCTCGCCGGTGATCGAACTCGACAGGATGTGCGGAGTGAGTCCGGCGGCCTCGAGCAGGACAGCTACCGCCTCGAGGCTGCCTTGGTTATTACCCAACAGGAAAGCCTGAGCGTGATCGAGATGCGAATCGCCCGGCTTGGGCGTCTCGGGACGTTCTAGGCGTCGTCCCTCTTCGAGCACCCGGCGGGCCGAGGGAGCTTCTATGCCGTAGCGATCGAGCACCGCAAGAGCGTCGCTGAAGGTGGACGGATCGGCAACGGTGGGTCCCGAGGCGATGCTCGAGAGGTCGTCGCCAACAACATCGGAAAGAACAAGGGTGGTGACCTTTGCTGGAGCGGCCGCCAACGCCAGTCGGCCCCCTTTGACCTTCGAGAGGTGCTTGCGCACCGCGTTCATCTCGTCAATCTGGGCGCCGGAGCGCAGCAGGTCGCGGGTGACGGCGCCTTTCTCCGCCAGGTCGAGACCGTCGGGGGAGCAGAGCAAGGCGGAGCCGCCGCCCGACAGCAGAACGATTACCTGATCATCGGCCCCGCAGGCGTCGACCTCAGCGAGAATTCTGCCCGTGGCGGCGACTCCGCCCTCATCGGGCAGCGGATGGGAGGCGTGGACGATTTCTATGTGACCCTCCGTGTGACCCTCTGTGTGACCGGCGCGGCTGCGATCCACCGCGCCGCTTGAGCTCGCATCGGATCCTTTGGTGCCGTGAACGCCGGTCGACTCGTTCCCACCAAACTTCGGCCGCGCTCCGTTACCGGCTCCGTAGGGAACTATGACCAGCCCTTCGAGTTTCACCGTTGTTCCTTTGATACCGGCGCCAGGGCGGCGCTCCAGATAGTGGCGCTCCACCGCGCCGGCCATTGCAGCCGCTGCCTTGCCGGCGCCAACGACAAGGAGTCGACCGCGCGGTACCGGGGGCAGCACCGTTGGCGGGATGAGCCCGGGGTCGGCTGCGGCGACGGCAGCGTAGAAGGCTCGTTCCAGTAAGAGCCGCATCTCGTTGGAGTTCATACGCGGGATGTTCGTCACCCTACTTATTCACCCTGTTACTCACCCTTCGCCTTAGCCCATGCCTAACCGTTCTGGCTGCTCGCACCGGTTGCCCGGTGCCCTGCGTTCGCCGACCCATACTCCGGGCTACAATACCGTCATGTTCGGCCTATTTCGACGCCAGGATCCGCACTTCCGCGACGACGGCAGCTTCCTCCTGGCCCGTGTGCGCACCGATCGCAACGGCGAGGAGATCCTTGTGAGGCTCTCCAAGACCAGCGAGATGAGCGCTCAAGGGGGCGGTTACTTCGTGCGAAAGGTTCTTCTGGGCCCAAAAAGCCTCGATCAGGCGAGTCTCGAGGTGACTACCAACCGCGGTCACAAGGTCATAAATCATGCGGTAGAAGGTGGGATCCTGGTGCCGGTACGGGAGTGGCGCGACTGACGGTTCTGCTATCGATACGCTCGGCAGACTACTGCGCGCTCATCAGGTCGGGCCGCAGCACCTTGGCTCCCCGCAAGTAAATATGGCGCATCTCGGCCTGGCTCTTTCGAGTGTTGACCTGCATCATCACGCGGACCGCTAGCGGTACCCGGTTCGGTACGGGTATCTCCTGATTGCACAGTAGCGGCACCATGTCCATGCCCAGGCGCCTCGCGGCTTCGGCTGGGAAGGTGCTGCTGATGTCGGGCGTGGTGGTGAAGAAGATCGCCGCGATCGGTTCGAAGTCGTCGACGCCATTGGCTCGCAGCATCTCCTCTAGCAGTTCACCGGTCGCCTCCAACACCAGCTCCGGCTCATCACGGGCGATTGTCGTTGCCCCCCTGATCCCCCTGACCCAGTAAGGGCGTTCGTCCACCGTACTCACGATGCCGTACTCACGGTCGTCTCTTCCCATTGCAGGTGCCGCTGATCATTTGCGGAGTTTACCAGGAGCGCCGCCAAAGCGCTCGCGGCGCCACGTACAACCACCAGGGCAATAGGCTCCTCCTCTGCTAACTTTAGGCATGAGTTCAAACGAAGCTGAACAGCGGGCGGTGTTGTGGTTCGAGCCGGACGATGACAGCCGGTCGATCATCGCCCATCTACGCGATTTCCTGCGCAAAGAGGTAGCTCCGGGCGCTTTAGCCCGAGACGAGAGCGGAGAATTCCCGCACGAGCTGGTTCACTCGTTGGCGTCGTTGGGACTCTTCGGCCTGCAAATACCGGAGCGCCTGCACGGGGCCGACCTATCAACCGCCACCTCGGCGGCGATCATCGAGGAGCTTGCCGCCGTGGACGGTTCGTTGTGCCTCACGGTGGCGTCGCACAACTCGCTCTGTGTGGGCCACATTCTGCAAGCCGGGTCCGAAGAGCAAAAATCGCACTGGCTGCCGCCCCTGGCGCGCGGCGAACGACTGGGCGCCTGGTGCCTCACCGAACCGGCATCCGGGTCCGACGCGGCAGCTCTCGTCACCAGAGCCGAAGAGCGTGGGGGCGCCTTCGTCATCAACGGCGCCAAGTCATTCATTACCCAGGGGACGGTGGCGGGAACCTACGTCGTAATGGCCCGCACCGACGAACCTCTGCCGGATCGAGGCAAGGCCGACGGCATAAGCGCCTTCGTTGTAGATGGCGAGTCGGCCGGACTCATCCGCGGGCGTCCCGAGGAGAAATTGGGGTTGCACTCATCCGATACGACTCCCCTAACCTTCGAGAATCTAGAAGTTCCTGCCGAGAATCTGTTGGGGCGCAGGGGCGAGGCGTTCCACGACGTCATGCAGGTCCTCGCCGCAGGACGGATTGGGATTGGCGCAATGGGTATCGGGCTGGGACGCGCTGCCTTGGAGACGGCGGCCCGCTACGCGCAGGAGCGCGAGCAGTTCGGTCGGCCGATCGCCAACAACCAGGGAGTGAGCTTCAAACTGGCCGAAATGGCGACCGACCTGGAGGCGGCACGGTTGCTGGTCCTCAAGGCGGCAGCACTACGCGATTCGGGCAGAGATTGCGGGATGGCGGCAGCACAGGCGAAACTCAAGGGCTCTGTCGCCGGAGTCCAAGCGTGTGACCATGCCATCCAGATCCTCGGCGGTTACGGGTACATGCGCGAGTACCAGGTGGAGCGATTATGGCGCGATGCTCGTCTCACCCGGATAGGCGAGGGTACCGACGAAGTGCAGCAGATGATCATCGCCAGGGAGTACCTGAGGCAGATGGGTTAAGGGGCGAGGTAATTTGGCGAGTATGGAAGAACCGGGCGGCCCCGTCGTACTGCTCACCGATTTCGGCACTGCCGACGTCTACGTGGGCGTCATGAAGGGTGTGATTGCCGGCATCGCGCCTCGGGCGCAGGTGATCGACCTCTCGCACGAGATCGCACCACAGGATGTACGAGGGGCCGCTCTTGCCCTGCTCTTCAGCCACACCTTCTTCCCCGCCGGGGCCATTTTCTGTTGCGTTGTGGATCCGGGCGTGGGAACCAGCCGCGAACCGATAGCGGTGGAGGTAGAGGCCGAAGGAGGGCTCCACGCCTTCGTATGCCCCGACAACGGGCTTCTCACCCCGCTATTGGCCCACTGTCGTCGGGCCGTGACGCTGGACGAGGGACGCTACCACCTTCCCGACGTCAGCAGCACCTTCCACGGACGAGATCTGTTCGCCCCGGTGTCTGCGCATCTGGCGGCAGGGGTCTCGCTCGAGGAGTTGGGAAGCGCCAGGGACCCCGATGGCTTGATCAGACTCGACTGGCCGCAACCTCACCGCAATGAGCGTGGATGGAAGGCTTCGATCATCCACATCGACCGCTTTGGCAACCTGATAACCAATCTGCCCGCTGTGGTCCTCAACCAAGAGAAGGGTTTGAGCGACAACTGGTGCGACGGCTGGCAGGTTCTCCTAGGCGGGCACACGGTCCGGGGTATTAGCCCAACGTTTGCGAGCGCGCCGATCGGCAGCGCTGTGGCCTACGTAGGGAGTAGCGGCTTCCTCGAACTGGCCTTACGGCAAGGCAACGCCATGCGGGAGTGGCAAGCGGGCGTGGACGACGACGTGGTGATCGAGAGGACTTGATCGTCGCGCCGTCGCGGGCACCTTTGCTAGCACCGTCTCGCGTTCCGGCGCGAGAACTCCCTCGAGAACAGTCTCCTATAGCACCGTTAAACAGCTGCGGGTGAACCGGAATCGCTCGGAGCGAGAGCACCGGCCATAGCCGTTGGCCAACGCTCGTCCAGAACCTCAGCCGGAACTTTGAATAGGGCATCGACCACGACACGCTCGTCTGCCCCCGGCAAGTGTACGTGCTCGCTCAGGTGCCGGCGCCAAGCCTTCGCTCCCGGTTTTCCGCTGAAGAGACCCAACATATGGCGGGTAGTGCGGTTTAGCGCTGTTCCGGTAGCGAGCTGGTGTTCGATGTAGGTGAGCATTCGCTCTACCACCTCGCGGCGACTCGGTCCAACCGCTGATTCGGCGAAGATTTCGGAGTCGGCGGCGGCCAGCAGGAACGGATCTTCATACGCCGCCCGTCCCACCATCACCGCATCTACCTTGGTGAGCTGCTGCCGCGCCTGTTCGACGGTCCTAACGCCGCCATTGAGCTCTATGGCGAGTGCCGGAAAGTCATGCTTCAAGCGGTAGACATCGTCGTAGCGCAACGGCGGAATCTCGCGGTTCTCACGCGGTGAGAGGCCCTTGAGCCAAGCCTTGCGGGCATGAACGGTAAATCGACGGGCACCAGACTGGGCGACGATCTCGACGAACCGGGCCAGGTGGGTGTAGCCGTCGAGGTCATCGATTCCGATGCGGTGTTTCACCGTAACCGGAATCGTCACCGCGCCTCGCATCGCCATTAGACAGTCGCGAACAAGCTCCGGTTGCGCCATCAGGCAGGCTCCGAAGTTTCCATTCTGTACCCGGTCGGATGGGCAACCCACGTTGAGGTTGACTTCGGCGTAACCCCACTCTTGGCCGAGGGCGGCGCACTTGGCCAGCTTTAGCGGATCGTCTCCGCCCAACTGCAAAGCGACGGGGTGCTCCTCGGCCGAAAGGCCCAGATGCCGCTCACAGTCACCGTGGATCAACGCGTTCATGTTGACCATCTCGGTGTATAGCAGCGTCTTCGCGGTGATTTGACGCATCAGGAAGCGGAAGTGCCGGTCGGTCCGGTCCATCATCGGTGCGACCGACAGCCGCGGCGAGTATCGTTGCGCTTCGTTCATGCGCTGCCGGCGGCGCTCACACGCTTCGCCGGGCGAAAGCTGATCTCCTCCCACTCCCCCTCCTCCAGGAGTTGCAGCTCGGGATTGAGCGTGCGGAAGTAGGAGACCACCTCTTGAACCAGGTCGTCGGGCGTGGAGGCAGCGGATGTGATTCCGACCGAGGACACATCGTCGAACCAGCGCGGCTCGACGTCCTCAACGCTCTCGATTCGGCGCGCGTTGCCACAGAGATCCTGCGCCAACTCGAGCAGACGCATGCCGTTGCTGCTGTAGTCGCTAGTGACCACGATGAACAACTGCACTTGCGGTGCAATGCCGCGTACCGCGTCCTGGCGGTTCTTCGTGGCGTAGCAAAGATCGTCGCGCGCCGGAATCACCAGCTTGGGAAAGCGCGTGTGGAGCAGTTGGACGGTGCGATTGGTGTCGTCGACCGAGAGGGTCGTCTGGGTGAGCACGACCACCTTGTCGGCATCGGGCACGGTTACCGAGTTGGGGTCGGCCAGTCCCGGATCCACCTTGCGGTTACCTAACACCCCAACGACCGTCGTCGCCTCGGGAGCTTCACCACGTGTGCCTATCACCTCCTGATGGGAAGTCGAATCTCCTACCAGCAGAATGTGATAGCCCTCGCGGGCGTACCTCTTCGCCTCGCTATGGACCTTTGTGACTAACGGGCAGGTGGCGTCTATCGTCGCAAGCTGCAAGGCGACCGCTTGCTCCCGCACCGCTGGGCTTACCCCATGAGCGCTAAAGACCACCGTCCGGTCGATTCGGCGGCCGCTCTGAGACAGCTCGTTCTGTAGCGCTGCCAGCTCGGCAAGATCCTCGACGAAATGTACGCCATGCTGCGCTTCCAGGCGCTTGACCACCGTGTCGTTGTGGACGATGGAGTGGTAGACCGGCAACTCCCCGGCGCCACTCTCGACGTTCTCCTGCGCCGCCCGCTCCACCGCTTCGATAGCCATCTCCACTCCGGCACAAAATCCCCGCGGTTTTGCTAGATAAACCCTTTCGATCACGACCTCACTATAACGATGAGCCGCTCCAGCTCGAGTAGGCCACGAACAAGGTGCCGCGCCCGGTTACAGGCTCGAAAAGTAGGCGCAGGACGGCCTTTCGTTCTCCGCCTCCGCGTGTAGCACAGGGTTGACCGGCGATTTTTTACCGTGATAGACTCCAGGTCGCTCACGGGCGATTAGCTCAGTTGGTTAGAGCGCGTCGCTGATAACGACGAGGTCGGTGGTTCAAATCCACCATCGCCCACCAATTAACTCGCCCACCAATTAACTCGCCCACCAATTAAGGCGACACACGACGCACCCTAACGGGGTGCGTTCTCGTTTGCACCGGCAGCCGGCGTTCGTTGGCAACCTCGTCGGAACATCTGCCGGCTCATCTGAATATCTGCCGATAACCCGCAAGCTGAAGTCCGACTTGGGTTGTTTCGTTGCCCCTCTGGACGGTAAGGGTCACCTCGTCTCCAACCGAACCAGCTCGTACGAGTTCCAGCAGCCGCTCGAACGTAGAAGTGGGGCGACCGTCGACAGCCACGATCACGTCTGCCATGACTTGGGTCGAGAGTGCCTGCCCCGACACATCCACCAACGTTTGCTCGCGCAGGCTTCGAAGCCCCGCCTGTTCACCTGGTCCGTTGGGCTGCACACGCCCAACCACGACTCCGGGCCGGCGACCTAGGCCGGGTGCGTCACGGACACGCGGATCGTACTCAAACGCCACCTCGAATCCAATCACCGGCACATCGCGCATTTCACCGGCGAGCACCTGGATCACCGTTTCCGACGCCGCCGGAGTCGGAACGGCATAAGAGGCGAAGTCCGGCGTACTGTTCGCTCCAAAGATTCCGGCAAGTGGTAGGTCACCCTCGGCATCGAGGAAAGACGGTTCGAAGGAGATGTAGGAGACTACTCCCAGGACTCGGCCGTCCTCCCCTATCACGGGGCCCCCCGAATCACCGGGCGCCAAAGCGGCCGTCAGTTCGATAGTTCCGGTGGCAAAGTCGGGCCGGTCGGCACGGACTCCAAGACGTGTCACCGTCCCAGTGCGATCTGCGAGAAGCTCTCCGCGCGAGTTACCTATCGCCAATACGTCGGTTCCCACGGATGGTAGATCGTGCGATAGCTCGAGGTAGGGCACCGGTCTCGATACTCTCGCCTGCATCATCGCCAGGTCGAGGTAGGCGTCGAAACCGCCGAGTTCGAGTTGATACTCACGCCCATCGGAATCGATAGCGACATAATGGAGTGCGCAGCGCGAGGAAGTCGAAAGTGTCTGCCGTCTGACGACGTGGTAGGCAGTAAGAACTCGTCCCTCCGGCGAAACGAAGAATCCGGATCCAACGTCGATTGGCGCTGCCCTAAAGAGCGGATTGGCACAGCGACTTTCGATGCGCAATGCAGCGGGGCGCGTTTCGCGATACACCTCGGCAAGGCGTCCGGTCGCGGCGATGGCGGGCGGAGCCTCTGGAATACTTGGGTGTTGGCGCAGTACGTGGGGCTCGGAATCCGGCGGCATGAAGGGCCGAAAGGTACCTGCCAACAGCCCGAGCGCGGCCAGGAGCAGTAGCAGGAGCCAGGTAGCTCGGCGCACCGGTGGGCGATCTGGTCGCTCGCCGGACAACTCGCTTAGATCCACATCCAGAACCTTGCCTGGATCCTCACCCAGGTTCTCGTCCGGATTTTCGTCCGGGATCTCGCCTGGATCCTCGCCGCGCGGTCCGCCGGGCTCACTACTCGCCATTGCGGCATTATCAATGCCCGCGGCCCGATTGTCTGCCGAGTAGCCGACAGAAACGGCGCCGTAGGCACTAGGGCAACGGTGACCGATACCCAAAGGCAGTTATCATCGGCTCATGAATCCTCCCGTCGACAACCGCGGTGATCGCGACTATGCAGTCAAACTCGAGAAGATCGCGGAGAAACTCCGTGAGTGGCAAGGGCCGATCGTAATCATCACTCACGTTGACCCAGACGGGGACGCCCTCGGCTCCTCGCTGGCACTCAAGAGGGCGCTCGACGCGCTCGGCAAGGAGCAGGTGCTGCTGCCAATCGAAGCGCCGCGTTTTCTCGAATTCCTGGCGGACGATGGCGAACTCTCCGCGCCCCTCGAGGTACTTCCCGAAGGCGCACTCTTGGCGGTGCTCGACGTAGCCGACGAGCACCGAGCCCAGGGCGCCCCACTCGAGGGTGGCTCCTTCCTGATCAACGTCGACCATCACGGCACCAACTCGCGTTTCGGAGACCTGGCGCTGGTAGAGCCTTCGAAAGCCGCTACCGCGCAAATCGTGAAGGAGATCGTCGAGGCCCTGGGTGTCGAGTGGACAGCCCGAATAGCAACCCCATGTCTCACCGGAATTCTGACCGACACCGGAAACTTCCGTTACACCAACACCGATACCGAATCGCTGCAGGCCGCCAGCGAGTTGATTGCCGCCGGAGTGGATTACGCGTTCCTGGCCGATAGGCTGCAATGGCGGCATCGCGACTACTACCGCATGCTGGGCATGGTGATGAGCACGATCGAATTCCCATTGGACGGCAAGGTGGTGATGGCCGGCGTCACCGAGGAGATGCGCAGCACGGTTGGCGACACCCAGGACGATTCCGACGATTACGTCGGGCTCATCCGCTACGTCGAGGGAACGAAGGTCGCGGTCTTCCTCAAGGAACGTGACGGTCACACCAAGATCTCGGTGCGAACCCGGGATGGGGTTTCTGCTCAGGCGATCTGCCTGGAGCTAGGTGGCGGTGGACACATAGCCGCGGCGGGGGCGAAGGTCGAAGGTCCACTAGCGGTAGCACGTGAGAAGGTGATCGCCGCCGCCAGGCGTGAATTGGAGTTCCGGCAGGAGCTCTAACAGAAGAGCGGTGTCCTGACCGCCTTTCGAGTCAGCTCCCCCCTGCTCCATAAGCGGCCAATTCGGCCGCCTCCTCGGCAAGCTTCGGTAATCGCTCGAGCTGCACTCCGGTCAACAGCCCACGATCTGCCAGCCAAGGCAGAACCGACTCGCTCGGTAGGTTGCCCACCAAAGCGTCGCCGGCAAAAGGGCAGCCGCCGGCACCCGATAGCGCTCCTTCGAACCAGCCCACGCCGCATTGCCAGGCGCTTTGTAGCAAGGGCTCCCATGCGCCTGGCCGGGCATGCAGATGAAGGCCCAGATCCCGGGGACGGTCGATAGCGGCAAGCACCTTCTCCACCAGGAGTGCATCGGCCCTGCCGACGGTATCGGCCACGGCGATTCGAGCTATCCCCATATCCCGCAGCCTAGTCACGGCTCCGGCGGTGTCCGCCGGACTCCACTCTTCACCGTAGGGGTTCCCGAATCCCATCGAAATATAGACGACCAATTCCATATCCGCCCCATCGCAAGCCTCTCGCAGGTCTTCCACTAGCCTCCAGGAGGACTCCAGGTCGCGACCGGTGTTGCGGAGCTGAAAGGTCTCGTTAAGTGATAGCGGATAACCGAGCGAACCTACGTGGTCGCCAGCTGCCGCTCGCTCGAAACCTCGCATGTTGCCGATGATGCACAGGAAGTCGCTGCCTTCGGGCCGATCGAGTTGCCTGAGCACCTCCTCGGTGTCCGCCATCTGCGGCACGGCGCGAGGGGACACGAACGAACCGAGGTCAAGGTGGCGGAAGCCGGCGTCGAGCAGGGATTGTAGGTGCGCCCGCTTGCTTTCGGAGGGAATCCGTACCGGAAGCGCTTGCCAGGCGTCGCGGGGACATTCGACCCAACGCACTGTCGAGGCGGAGTCTCGATGCGCAACCATGTAATGAGTATAGGGCGCTCCAACTCCCCTGCGGACCACGCCCTGATGAATGGCCGTTTGTCTATGATCCGGCTGCCCATATGCGCTGGGCAGCTGCCGAGCGCCCGCACTGTAGCCACGGCCTCCAAACTATACTGGTGAAGCGTGCTGAATGCTCTGGAGCTCAAGGACTTCGCGATCGTAGACGAGTTGCGGCTCGAGCTTGCCCCCGGGCTCAACGCCCTCACCGGCGAGACGGGAGCCGGCAAGTCGATCCTTGTCGACGCGCTTGCGTTGCTTGTAGGGGCACGCGCCGACAGCGGAATGATTCGCGCCGGCTGCAGCTCGGCCCTGGTGCAGGGACTGTTCCACGGGGAGGTCTCGAACGGCGTGGGGCTAAGCTCTGCGGCGCGCAGGCTGCAGGCTGAGGGGCGTTCCAGCGCACGGGTGGACGGCGAGCTCGTCACAGTCACCGAGATGTCCGAGCGAGTGGGGGCCGTTGTAGCGGTACACGGCCAACACGCTGCCCAAGCACTCGCGCAGCCCGAGGAGCCGCGACGACGTGTCGACCGGCTACTCTCCGCGGATGAGCTGGAGACGCTCGCGCAGTACCGCGAGTCCTTTATCGAGTACCAGCGGACGAAGAGGACACTCGCGGAACTAGGGGCAGCGGCGAGGGATCGTGAACGCAGGCGGGACACCCTAAGGTTCGAAATCGACGAGATCGACGCGGCTCGTCTGCAAGGTGGCGAGGAGGAGGGCTTGCGGGAACGCTCGGTGAGCTTGCGTCACGCCGAGCGCATTGTCCAAAATAGCGCCCAAGCCCTGACCGCGCTCGCCGAGGGGGAAAGAAGCGCTCTGGCGCTACTCGCCTCCGCCGCCCGCGATCTGGGCGCCGCGGCACGCCACCATCCGTACCTCGTCTCATTGGCCGCCGAACTGCACGACACCCGAGCCGCCGCGCAGGCGACCAGTGACGAAATCGAGTCGTTCCTGAGTGATTTCGAGGTGGATCCCTTAGAGCTCGACCGAGTGGAGGCCCGCCTCGCCAAGATCGAAGCACTGCAGCGGAAGTATGGCGAGACCGTCGAGGCGGTACTGGCATACCGGCAGGGGGCAGCCGACGAGTTGGAGCGACTAGAAAGCGCAGACCTCGACGCGGCCGAGCTCGAGCGACGCCGAGCCGAGTTGGTCGAGGAGCTCGGTGCCCTGGGCAAGCGGCTGAGCTCCGCTAGACGCCGGGCGGGAGAACAGCTTGGCCGCGAGGTAGCGGGACTCGTGGCGCAACTCGGGATGCGGGAGGCACGATTCGAAGTTCGACTCGAGGAGCTGGAACAGCCGGGGCCACACGGGCTCGAGCATCCTCGCTTCGCGTTTAGCGCCAACTTGGGTGAGCCGCTGGGCGACCTTGCCGCAATCGGTTCGGGTGGTGAGCTGTCACGGGTGATGCTGGCGCTGGACGTGACCACCGGCTCCGACAAACCGGTGCTGGTGTTCGACGAGGTCGACGCCGGCATCGGTGGCCAAACGGCGCGAGCGGTCGGTTCTCTGCTCAAGCGACTCTCCCGCGACCACCAGGTCCTGGTCGTCACTCACCTACCCCATGTGGCCGCCTTCGCCGACGCTCAATACTTCGTGGAGAAGAGAGCCAAAGATGGCAGGACGGTTACTCGAGTACACCGGCTCGAACCGCACGAGCGCGAGCAGGAGTTGGCGCGCATGCTCAGTGGAAACGTCACCGAAGCGTCGTTACGTAACGCGCGTGAACTCGTAATCGAGTCGGAGACCGGGTAATCGAAATTCGAGGTGGGGCAATTGCGCTCGAGGTTGCCCCTTGCCTTGCGAGAAGGCCTACAATGACCGCGGGAGGTGCAGATGTTTGACGCCGAAGGAAGCTTCGACGACGAGCCCTGCCCCGCATGTGGCAGTAAGAACACCATCACCTACAGATTTGACGAGGGTTTCAACGAGTTGGAGTGCCGCGTTTGCGGGTACCGTTCGGATCAGGAGGAACTCTCCGATCTGCAGCGTTACAGCGGAGACCTCTTGGAAAACGAGGACTCTGTGCCGGCTCCCGTGCCATTCAAGTCGATCAAAGCATGATATGGCCAACATGCGCGCCGCGACCAGCGCGAAGGGAGAAACGATGGAAGTAAATGTGGTTCTCAGCTCCGAGGAAATCGTCCGAGGCCTCAAGCATTATCGGAGAATCGCCAAGCAAGACATCTTGCTCGCGTCCGAGGCGGAGAACCCAGAAGCTTTTCGTCGTCACGCCGAGTCCAGACGCACCATCTACGCTCACTTGAGTCAGATGGCCGAAACGCGCAGCCCACAGGAGGTAGTTCGCGAGGCGCTTCGCTGCTATCAGGAGTTGCCCTTCGTCACAGGCACCTCCAGCGACCAGTACATCGACGTCAAAGGTCGTGAGAATGCACTCGAGAACTTCTTTCTGATGGTCGGTTTGCAACCCAAGGTCCGGCGCGAGGTTCGTAGCCAGCGACCGGCGCTCAGCTAGTGGCTGGAAGCAAACTCGAGGTGTGGTAGAGGTATAGGGTGAACCTCGAAGACCTCGAACGAATAGCGGCTGTCAAGAGCGAAACGCTCGCAGAGCTAAGTGACAACCTGGTATTCGGTGAAGGCGACCCCGATGCGCGACTGATGCTCATCGGAGAGGCGCCGGGTGAAGAAGAGGATTCGAGCGGCCGGCCCTTCGTGGGGCGAGCCGGACAACTCCTCGACCGTATCCTCGAGACCGTAGAAATCGATCGGGACGAGATCTACGTCACCAACATGGTGAAGTTTCGCCCCCCCGGAAACCGAAACCCTCGGCCGGAGGAGATTGCGGCCAGTGAACCTGTTCTCATCGAGCAAATACGCCTGATAAGACCGCAGATTCTCGCCACTCTGGGAAATGTCCCCACCCAACACTTTATGAACAGCCGCGAGGGGATAACCAAGTGCCGAGGCTCATGGCAGGAGTGGAACGGAATCCGACTGTTCCCGCTCTTCCACCCGGCTTACCTGCTGCGAAATCCCAGCCGAGAGCAGGGCTCTCCGAAGTGGCAGATGTGGCAGGACATGAAGACGCTCAAGGTAGCCCTCGAGTCTCTGGGCCCAAAAGCGGGACTGATCGCCGTCGACACGGCCAAACAAGGGGCGCTGTTTTGAGGGCGACCCCCGGGTACTGAATGCGGGCGCTCGTACAGCGGGTGAAAAGTGCGCGCGTGACCAGTGAGGGGCGCCTCCTGGGCGAGATCGGGACCGGACTGCTTGTGCTGCTGGGCGTTACGCACGAAGACGAGAGCGCCACGGCCACCAAACTAGCTGCCAAGGTGGCCAAGCTGCGAATCTTCGCCGATGAGAACGGCAAGATGAACCGTAGCTTGGCCGATTTGGAGGGATCTGTTTTGGCAGTGAGCCAATTCACGCTATACGGTGATGCGCGCGGAGGCAATCGCCCCTCGTACACGGCGGCTGCGCGGCCCGAGCAGGCCGAGCCCCTTTTCGAGCACTTCGTAGGCGCGCTCCGTGAAGCCCGGCTAGCCGTGGAGACAGGTGAGTTCGGGGCCAACATGGCCGTGGAGTTGGTCAATGACGGTCCCGTAACGATCTGGCTCGACAGCGAGGAGTTATAAGCGTTGGCCGGCGAAGTCGTGCTAGTTGACTGCCGCTCACTCGCACTGCCAGACGCCCTCGGTCGGGTACCACCATGTGGAGTGGTCGTCGTACGCTGCCAGGGAGCCAAAACATAATGATCGAGAATCTATTTGCCCTCATCAATCTGCTTCCGCTTCCATTTTGGGTGGCGATGCTGCTCTTTCCACGCACCAGCCTTACCCAGCGCATGGTGACCTCGTCGTGGCCGTTCATCATCCTGGCCGGCCTGTACACGATTCTCCTGCTGGCTGCGTTTGCGTCGTTGTCGCCAAGCGAGTTCGGCATTTCGGCAATAGCGATACAAGCGGCCATCGCCGGCGGGTGGGGGTTTCTGGCGGTTTGGGCGCATCTGCTCACGCTGGACCTTTTCGCCGGCATTTGGATCTTTCGCGACGCCCGCTATTGGAGCGTCCAGCCGGCTCCTTACCTGCTGGCCACGCTCTTCACGGGACCGTTGGGGCTGGGCCTCTACCTTTATCAACGGCAACGGCGAGAAAAGCGCGACCCGATCCGCAACCTCAACTGACACTGGGCCACATGACACAAGGCCACATGACACTGGGGCACTTGACGCTGGGCCACTTGACATCGTGCCCAACTGCCGATAAGTTAGGCACAGCTAAAGGTTCCGGTAAGCCGGGCCGCAAGTAGCCTGGAGGTAGGAAATGAGATCCCCAAGACGAAGGTCGTTCGTCGTCACGCTGCTACTGACGATGTTGGCATCGTCGATAGGGTCATTCTCTATTGGGTCCGCCGTGACGCAGGAGCCGATCGAGCCTGTCCGCGTAGCCGCGACGGTGGGAATGATCGGTGATGTCGCCGCACAAGTAGGGGGCGAATGCGCCCAGGTGACGTCGATAATGGGGAGTGGAGTTGACCCTCACGTCTACCAGGCGAGCGCTCGCGATGTGAGCGTTTTCCAGAGCGCCGAGATCATCTTCTACGGCGGATACTCACTCGAGGGGCAGCTCGGCGAGGTGCTGGAGGGCTTCTCACGCCGAAAGCCGACCGTGGCGGTTGCCGAGGTGACGGTGCCGCGGGGGGAGTTGATCACTACTGACGATGCCTACGGCGTGGATCCGCACGTTTGGATGGACGTGTCGCTTTGGGCGGGAATCGTTCCTGCTATCGCCCGGGCCCTAGGCGAACTGCGGCCCGAGTGCGGCGATCAATTCGCTGCGAATGCGGACCGTTACGTTGCTCAACTGGGAGCGTTGCACAACTGGGTCGGAGGAGCGATAGCGACGATTCCCCAGGGGCAGCGGGTGTTGGTGACTGCCCACGACGCATTCTCCTATTACGGCCGGGCATACGACATCGAGGTGACGGGGATTCAGGGCATCAGTACCGAATCCGAAGCAGGCGTGGCCGACATCAGGCAGATGGCCCGCATAGTCGCGGAGCGAAAGGTTCCGGCCGTTTTCGTCGAAAGCACCATCAACCCGCGCACCGTTCAGGCGGTAGTAGAAGCGGCGGGGCGCCTCGGGCATGAGATCGAGATCGCCTCTCAACTCTACTCCGATGCACTGGGCGAGCAGGGAACCGCCGGGGGCACGTATATCGGCATGATCTACGAAAACACCAGCAACATCGTTGGAGACCTGGGCGGAGAAGTCCCGCCCCTTCCCGATGAGCTTGCCGAGTGGATGCAGCGCTGGGAACCTGCAGCCGGCGAGCAACGATGAGCGACGGCGCGAACGCTCACGAGCCCGACCTAGCCGTCCACGTCGAAGATCTGACGGTGAGCTATCAACATAAGCCGGTCTTGTGGGACATCGATCTGGACGTCCCGCCAGGCGTCCTGGCCGGGATAATCGGGCCCAACGGCGCCGGCAAGAGCACACTCATCAAGACCATCCTCGGACTGATTCGTCCTGCGGCCGGACACGTCTACATCCACGGCCGCCCCTACCGCGAACAGCGCGCAAGAGTAGGCTACGTACCGCAACGCTCGAGTGTCGACTGGGACTTTCCCACCACAGCCCTCGACGTTGTGACCATGGGCCTCTACGGACAACTCGGTTGGCTTAGGCGACCCGGCCGCAGGCACCTGGAGCAGGCGAGGCACGCACTCGACCTCGTGGGCATGTTGGATTACGGCGACCGCCAGATCAGCCAACTCTCCGGCGGTCAACAGCAAAGGGTCTTCCTTGCCCGGGCTCTGGTGCAGGATTCCGACGTGTACTTCCTGGACGAACCGTTCGCCGGCGTGGACGCTACCACCGAGAGAGCGATAATCGACATCCTGCGCGAGCTGCGCGCCGGCGGCAAGACGGTAATCGCGGTGCATCACGACTTGCAGACGGTGAGGTCGTACTTCGACTGGCTGGTCATACTGAACGTGCGCAGCATCGCCCAGGGGCGAGTTCCCGACGTATACACCGCGCAAAACCTGCGGGCGGCCTACGGGGGCCAGGCGGCGCTGCTGCACAGTTCCGATCCGGTCGCCGGAATATCGCTCGAACGGGAGTAGGAAGGTGCCGCAACTGCTCGCCTTCCTCTCCGATTACACGATCCAGAATGTGATGATTGGGGCGGCGCTACTGGGAATCAGTAGCGGAGCCTTGGGAGTTTTCGCCGTACTGCGCCAACAGAGCCTACTGGGCGACACGCTGTCGCACGCCACCCTGCCTGGAGTGGCTCTGGGCTTCATGGTTTCCGGTTCCCGGCACTTGGGCAGCATCATGTTTGGCGCCCTACTCAGCGGCATGGCTGCGGCGCTTCTGGTTCTCATTCTCACGCGCCGCAGCCGGCTCAAGACCGACGCGGCGCTGGGCATAGGACTAAGTACCTTCTTCGCCTTGGGAGTCGTGCTCCTCACGAGAATCCAGCAGTCGGGGAACGCCGCGCAAGGCGGGCTCGACTCCTTCCTCTTCGGCCAGGCGGCAGCCATCTTGCGCAGCGACTTGTGGCTCATGGGCGCGCTCACGCTCGCCGCCCTGGTGCTTCTGGGCTTGTTGTGGAAAGAGTTCAAGCTGATCACCTTCGATCCGCTCTTCGCCCGCTCATTGGGAATTCCGGTGGTTCTGCTCGAGACGGTTCTCACCCTTCTGATCGCGCTTGCCATCGTCATCGGCCTGCAGATGGTGGGGGTGGTGCTGATGGCCGCAATGGTGGTGGCGCCGGCCGTAGCCGCGCGCCAATGGAGCGTGCGACTCGAGCGGATGGTCCTACTCTCGGCGCTGATCGGTGCGGGCGGCGGGATAGTCGGCGCACTGCTGAGCGCCACGGGAGCGAACTTGGCGACCGGGCCCCTGATCGTCCTGGCCATCAGCGCCGTCGTCGCCTTCTCCCTCCTGCTGGCGCCCCAACGGGGGCTGCTGCGGACCGCACTCGAGCGCCGGCGAACTGCAGCACATTTGCGTGGCAGCAGGGTACTCGTCTCGCTTCAGCGCCTCTCGGCCCAGCATGGGGACCGTAGCTACCGCGTGGAGCAGGGAATGCTCAACGCCTACCACCGCCAGGACACCGGCGCCGGCCTTCGTGAGCTGGAACGTCGTGGACTGGTGCGAAGGGCGCCACACATGCCCGAAGAGGGCACGCATTGGGAGCTCAGCGACCGCGGACATGATGAGGCTGAGCGGGTGCTGCAAGGCCTTGATCCGGGGAACGGTACCGCGAACGCCAACTCCAGCGGCAGCAACTCGGCCAGCAGTTCCTCGGGCAGCAAAGGGGTTCATGGTGGCGGCTGAGCTGCTCCTCAATATCCCCTTCGTCATCATCGCCACCGGGGCGCTGGTTGGGGTCGCCGCCTCGCTCCTGGGCGCCTTCCTGATTCTGCGGCGCAGCAGTATGTTGGCCGACGCCATCAGCCACTCGATCGTCTTTGGGATCGTCGTGGTTTGGCTGCTCACCGGGCAACAGAGTGGACCGGTACAGATCGCCGGAGCGGCGCTGACCGGTGTGCTCACGGTATCCCTCATCGAACTCCTGGCCCGCACGAGGTTGGTCAAGAACGACGCAGCCATCGGCCTTGTCTTCCCCGCACTCTTCTCCATCGGGGTCCTGCTCCTCAACCTCTACGCCCAAGACGTACATATCGACACACATACCGTGCTATTGGGGGAAATCGGCTTCGTCTGGCTCGATTCCGTTCTGCTGGGAGGCGTCGAGGTACCGCAGGCGCTCTTGTCGATGGCGGTAGTGACGCTCGTCAACCTGGTTTTCGTGACGCTCCTCTACAAGGAGCTCAAGCTGATGAGCTTCGACGAGGGGCTGGCGCGAACCCTGGGATACATGCCCGGCGTGCTCTTCTATGCCCTGCTCACACTCACCAGCACAACTGCTGTTGCAGCCTTCGACGCGGTCGGCGCCATCCTGTTCGTGGCATTCGTCATCGTGCCGCCCTCGGCCGCCTACCTGCTCACCGACCGCCTCTGGAAAATGATCCTCTACGGTTCGCTGATCTCTATCGTGTCGAGTGTCGCGGGCTACTATCTGGCGGTCTTATGGAACGTCTCGATAGGCGGCACGATGGCGCTCACCACCGGCGGTTTCCTGCTGCTCGCCCTGCTGTTTGGCCCGCGCTACGGGCTGATCGCCCAGGAGCTGCGCCGCCGCGGGCAGTACTCCGCCAACGATCGCCGCGCACTCGTCGTACACCTCTACAACCACGAGGGGAGTGCCGGCCAGGAAGAGGAGAACTCCCTTCCCGCCCTGCGTGGTCACCTGCACTGGAGTAGCGGTAAGGTCGAACGGGTGCTGGACCAGGCGCAGGCCGGCAGCTTGGTAGCCGTAGAGGGGGAACAGCTGCGGCTCACCCCGGCCGGCCGTTCCCTCGCCAGGGAGATACTCGAGCCGTGGCGAAAGACGGAGGGGACGTCACCTGCCTGACCTCCACGTAAGCCAGAGGTGCGCCTACGGGTCGCGGCTGTAGTAGGGTGCTTATCGCTACCTTTTAACAAGCAGACCAAGAGTGCGACTTGGCTGAAAGTTAGCCAGGAAAGGACTCTCATGACATTTAGAGACTTCAAGTTCCACCCACGGGTGGACGCAGGCGTGGCTGCAGCAGGCTACATAGCCCCCACGCCAATACAGGAAAAGACGATTCCGGCAGTGATGGAGGGACGAGATGTACTCGGCCTCGCTCAAACGGGAACCGGCAAGACGGCTGCCTTCGTGCTCCCCTTGCTCCACCGGCTGATCGACGGTCCACGCGGACATGTCCGGGCGCTTATCGTCGCCCCTACTCGTGAGCTGGCCGAACAGATCAACACCGAAATCGGCGTCTTGGGGCGCTCGAGTGGCCTTCGCTCGGCAACCGTGTATGGCGGCGTGGGCAAGGTACCTCAGATCCGTGCGCTTCGTGGACGCGCCGAGATCGTAGTGGCCTGCCCCGGACGTTTGCTCGATCACCTGCAACAGCGCGACGCCGACCTCTCGAGGTTGGAGGCGCTCGTCCTGGACGAAGCCGACCACATGTTCGACATGGGCTTCCTGCCGGCGATTCGCAAGATCATGAAGCACGTGCCGTCAGATGCTCAGCGACTGCTCTTCTCGGCCACCATGCCCGACGAGCTCCGTCAACTTACCAAAGGGGTACTGCGAGACCCGATGGTTGTCGAAATCGGTCGTTCGGCTCCTGCCGAAACCGTCTCGCATGCACTTTACCCGGTCGCGAGCCAGCAGAAGACGGCGCTTCTCAAGCACCTGCTGCGCCGCGAGGACACCCGCTCGGCGCTGGTGTTCACGCGCACTAAGCATGGCGCCAAGCGCCTTGCCGAGCAACTCGACCGCGAGAACTTCTTCGTCGCGTCCCTTCAAGGGAACCTCTCGCAAAACAAGCGTCAGCAGGCGCTCGACGGCTTCCGCGACGGCAAGTTCCACATCCTTGTAGCTACCGACATCGCCGCCCGGGGGATCGACGTCACTCGCGTTACCCACGTGATCAATTACGACGTTCCCTCGACAGGCGACGCCTACACCCACCGCATCGGCCGTACCGGCCGGGCATCCCGCACCGGAGAGGCCTTCACCTTCGTTACCGACGAGGATGACAAGGCGATTCGCATGATCGAACGCGAACTCGGAATGCGCATCGAGCGGCTACGCATCGAAGGGTTCGACTATCAGGCCGAGGACGGCGCCAAGGCCCGCGATCGAGCAGTAGGACGCGGTGGCAATCAGAACGGGAGTCGCGGTGGAAGCCAACGGGCGCAGAGCGGCGGCGGCAACGGCCGGAGCGGCGGCGGGGCAGGCGACCGCAATGCCGGTAACCGCAATGGGGGTAACCATGGCGGCAACCGCAGCAGCGGGACACGCAACGCCGAGGGCGGCAATCGCCGCTCCAGGCCACGGACGGCAACCGCCGGCGGGAACGACTAGCCGAGCGCGAACCTCAACTGGAAATCCCTCCGCGCCCATCAGGGAGTGGAGGGATTCTTTTGCCTAGTCAACGTGCTCTAGACCGGCGCCTCGGAACGTATTGCAGGCAACGCCGAGGCCCCCTCGAAAGCGTTTACCTCCTGAATGAACCTGCGAAAGAGGTAATTCGCGTCGTGAGGACCAGGGCTCGCCTCGGGATGGTACTGAACGCTAAAGACCGGGTAGCGCACGTGCGCCATACCCTCCAGGGTGCCGTCGTTTAGATTCATATGGGTGGGTTGGAACTGCCGTCCGGGAATCGAGTCGATGTCGACCGCGTAGTTGTGATTCTGGGAGGTGATCTCGACCTCGCCGGTAATTACGTTCTTGACCGGAGTGTTGGCCCCGTGGTGACCATGCTTGAGCTTGTAGGTGCGGCCGCCCACGGCTAGACCGAGAAGTTGATGACCCATGCAGATTCCGTAGGTTGGGAGCAGTCCCAGGAGTTGCCATACCGTGTCATGCGCATAGCGCGGTCCTCCCGGATCCCCGGGCCCGTTGGACAGGACCAGGCCGTAGGGGTCCAGCGCCATGATCTGGGCCGGGGTCGTCTGGGCTGGAACCACGATGACCTCGGCCCCTGCCTGCTCGAGCTTGTAGACGATCGAGTGCTTGATGCCGAAGTCGATGACGACTACCCGCGGATTCTCCTTGAAGGTTGGACGGGCGTAGGGCAGCGGCGTGGTGACCTCGGGCGTCATGTCGCGGCCGTCGATGTCCTCGTGCTCCCTGGCTTCCTCGACCAGCCCGGCTTCTGTCGCGTCGTCCGTCTCACCGTGGGCAATAACGCCCTTCACCACACCGCCGGTACGAAGCCGGCGAGTGAGGGCGCGCGTATCGATGCCCTCGATGCCCACGATATCGTGCTGCTCCATGAAGCTCTGCAGGTCCTGATTCGACCGATGGTTCGACGAAACGCGGCTAAACTCGCGCACGATGAATCCACGCGCGAAGGGGCGGTTCGACTCCATGTCGTACACGCTCACCCCGTAGTTGCCGATGTGCGGATAAGTCATGGTGACAATCTGACCGTGATAGCTGGGATCGGTGAGGATCTCCTGGTAGCCGGTCATCGAGGTGTTGAAAACGACCTCCCCAACCGTCTTGCCCGTATGCCCGAAGGCGTAACCGTAGTAGACGGTTCCATCCTCGAGGGCGAGTACTGCGCGTGGTTTCTTGAGCAGGGACATTACCGCATCACCGCCAACACTTTAGCACCCGTGGACCCTTGCTCCGTGTCGACGGTGACGTGCTTGCCGCTGCCACCCCAGATCCCGTGAGCCAGGGCCCGGATCGCCATAGAACAACGCCAGCGCCCCTCAGCTTGGCTTCGCCGCGCCCCCAGAGCGGACCGTGTGCGGGGCGATAACCTCACCGGCCGCCAACTCGAGGTCCTCTAGCACGGAGTACGCGCCCACGCGCACGCCCTCCCCCAACCGAACCTCACCCTTGAGGATGACCCCCTGCTCGAGCAGCACGTCTCGCCCAAGTTCGACGGTGTCGTCGATGAAAGTCTGATCGGGGGCTAGCATGCTTACCCCTGACGCCAACCAACGGCGCCGAATGCGTTCGCGGAGGATGCGCTCGGCGCAGGCGAGCTCCCGGCGATCGTTCACTCCGACCAGCAGCCCGGTTTCATCCCTGCCCTCGACGGTATGTATTCCCAGAGCCGCCTCCAGGTAGAGGCCAGGAAGATCGGTGAGGTAGTACTCGCCCTGAGCGTTGTCGTTGCTCAGTTTCCTGGTGAAGTCGAATACATGCCGGTCGAAAATGAACAAGCCTGGGTTGATCTCATCGATCTCCCGCTCAGCCTCGCTGGCGTCCTTCTCCTCGACTATTTGCGTCAGCCGGCCCTGCTCGTCGCGAACGATCCGCCCCAACCCGCTAGGATCGGTCACGCGGTAAGTAAGCATGGTCATCCCGGCGCCGCTCTGCTGATGGCCATCCCGTAGTTCCGCCAACGTCTCGCTGGTGAGTAGCGGGCAATCACCGGTAAGCACCATTACATCTCCCGCAAACTTCTCGAGCGCGGGCAGCGCCGTCTGTAAGGCGTGGCCGGTGCCCAGCTGCTCCTGCTGCAGCACGAAAGAGACATCGTGTGCGGCAAAACGGGAGCGCACTCGTTCGGCCCCATGGCCGATGACCACCAACGTGCGTGCCGGGGCGAGGGGCGCCACCGCCCGAATCACATGTTCGAGCAACGGACGACCAGCCGCCTCGTGAAGAATTTTGGGCAAGGACGACTTCATCCGCGTTCCGTGGCCGGCGGCGAGGATCACCGCCGCGAAGCCACCTGCCGTCATCAGCGCCCTCGAGCGCGCATCGCCAACCGCTCGCGCCTGTCGGCCGAGTCGGGGTCCATGGTGAAGAGAAGGTAGAGCGCCACGAGCACGATGGGGATGCTCACCAGCTGGGTGAGCGTAAAGAACCCAATACCGGCGCTTTCGTTGAGGTAAACCGGCCAAAACAGCGGATTGTCACGAAACGGCTCCTCGACAATGGAGCGGAGCAGCGAGTACCACAATATGAACTGCCAAAAGGCGAAGCCCGGGGCCTTGGTGCGGCGCAGCGCCCAGAGCACAACGAAGATTAGAGCCACACCGATAAGCGCACCGTAGAGGGGCGTGAGGTGTACCTTGCAGGCCCCTCCGGGAGCGACCGCCGCACAGGCAGGCGGGGCGTACAACCAGAGCGGCTCTCCAAAGACGATCCGCCCGAACGACCCAAATGTCTCCGTGCCTGCTTGCGGCCAGGTGAAGCCGATGGGCCAATCGGTGGGGCGCCCGCCGGTATCGGTACCGTTCATGAAATTGCCTATCCGGCCGCCGATAATGCCAAGGGCTCCCACCAGCGACATCACATCGAGCGCCGCCCACATGTCCATCTTGCGGATCCGCGCATATATCCAAAGCGCCAGCACGACACCCAGAATGCCGCCATGAATGCTAATGCCTCCCTGCCACACCTTGAAGGCGTCGAGGGGATCGCCGTTCGGCCCAAAGAACGCGGAGGGGCTGGTGAGCACGTAGAACAGTCGTGCTCCGATGATTCCGGCGATTACCAGCAGAGGCGCGGCGTCCAGCAGCTTGTCGGCGTCCACACCTCGCTTGGGCGCCAATCTTGTCGCCCACAGCGCTCCAACCAGCACACCCGCGGCGATCAGGAAGCCGTACCAGCGAACCGCTATCGGCCCAACTTGCAACATGATGGGATCCATTACCTATACTCCTTCACGACCGGCGCAAAGCTGCACTCGGTCCGATGATTCGACTCCGCAAGTATAGTCGCGCATGCGGCGTCGCGCACCGCCACTCGCCCGTCTCGCCACTCGCGAAGCTCCACTGGTTCCAGGCGCCTACCAGGGCCACAGCCGAGGCAGGACTACCCAGGCGATCGCCGCCATTATCACCACTTTGGCCACCGCGCCGCCCAGCGTCCCGACGAACGCTCCGATACCCGCACGTACCGCTTCGTTGAAGGCCCGGCCGGCGAGCAATTCGAACAGCACCGCACCCAGGAGCGCACCAACCAGAAAGCCTAAAGGCGGAAACAGGATGAGTCCGGCCAGCGATCCGAGTACGCCGCCCCACAAGCCCGGCCTGCCAGCACCGTAGTAGCGCGCGCCCACCCAAGAGGAGCCGACCTCCACTAGTTGGGCCAGCGCGGCGAGTCCGGCGACTATCACCAGAGGTGTGAGCGACAGCCGCTCAAACCCAGTCATCCAGCCTGCCAGCAGCGCACCCACCGCAGCGATGGGAACGCCGGGGAGGACGGGCAAAATGATCCCGGCCAACGCTGCGAGAAAGAGCAGGACGAAGGCGAGTAAGGCGAGGATCTCCATCTGCCGCGCTAGCCGCTCGTACGCGAGCTGGTCCCGCCCCCTTCGCTACCCTCTGGTCCTCCGATTTCCACCTTCTGACTCGAGATGAGCCCGGCCGCCCAAACCAACAGGTGGCTAACCGCCCCTAGCGACACCTTCGCCGCTACCGCCCCGCCTGGCAGATTGACAATCAGAGTATTCCGCCGCACCCCGGCGACGACGCGCCATAAACCGGCGGTCGGCTCGACCCTGGAACCGGCCGAACGGAGAACCTCGGGGATTCCGGGGAACTGCCGGTCGATGACCTCGAGTGTTGCCTCCGGCGTGCGATGACGAAGGGCGGCACCAACGCCACCCAGTGTGAGCACAAGATCCGCTGCCCCTTCGTCGGCCCAGCGGCGCAATCGGGCGCGAATTATCGCCTGTTCATCGGGCACGACCTGGTAGTCGACCTCGGTGTACGGCCCCCGCCCCAGAACCTCGCGGAGCGCGGCCACCGCGGCCTCCTCGTTTCCCCCGCTGCCTGCCCCACTCTGTCCTCCACTGGCGTTGCTCTCTTGAACGCTCAATATGGCGGTCCGAATCATGCCTGATGGTACGTCTCTTCCCCGCATTCGAGCAAGCGGGTGAGCAAGCTGCGGCGCAAACGATGACCAGGGAGACTACAACGGTGGCGGCCATTGCGGCCACGCGATAGGCTAGGGCGTTTGGTTTACCAAGTCTCGAAACGGTTTCAGAGACGGAGCGTAGACATCTGCATCGGGAGGTCGTTCTTTGAAGATTCACGAGTTTCAGGCCAAGCAGCTCATGAGACAGCGCGGAATCGCCGTGCCGGAGGGCCGCGTCGCACGAACCGTCGACGAAGCCGTTGGCGCGGTGCGTCCTCTTGTGGAGGGTACAGGCAACAAGGTAGTAGTCGTAAAGTCGCAAATCCATGCCGGGGGACGGGGCAAGGGGCGCTTCAAGGAGCATCCCGAACTGGGCGGCGTAACTGTCGTTACCGAAGGGCTCTCGGGCGGCGTCGAGGCTGCCGAGAAGCGCGTGCGTGAGCTTGCCGAGCAGATGCTCGGCTCCACCTTGGTCACCATCCAGACGGGTGACGAGGGGAAGAACGTCAACGCCCTGCTGATCGAGCAGGGCATCGACATAGACCGGGAGCTCTACCTGTCGGTGGTGCTCGACCGCGCGCAGGGGCGCAACCTGATAATGGCTTCCACCGAGGGCGGCATGGAAATCGAAGAGGTTGCAGCCGATACCCCGGAGAAGATCCTTCGCCAGGCCGTCGACCCGGCTGTGGGTCTTCTGCCCTTCCAGGCACACTCTCTCGTATGGAATCTGGGCCTGCGTGGCGACGCCTACAAGAACGGCAAGCGCTTCATTTCCTTCCTTGCCAAAGCCGCAAACGAACTCGATACCGACCTACTTGAGATCAATCCGCTGGTCGTGACCAAGTCCGGCGCCGTCATGGCGCTCGACGGCAAGATGAGCATCGACGGCAACGCCATGTTCCGGCATAAGGATGTTGCCGAGATGCGCGATGAGAGTGAGGAGGACCCTGCCGAGGTGGCGGCAGCCAAGTTTGACTTGGCCTTCATCAAGCTCGACGGGAGCATCGGCTGTTTGGTGAACGGCGCCGGGCTGGCCATGGCGACGATGGACACAATAAAGCAGGTGGGCGGCGAGCCGGCGAACTTCCTCGACGTGGGGGGCAGCGCCACCACGGAGAACGTCTCTGCTGCGTTCCGGATAATCACCAGTGACCCTAACGTACGCGGAATTTTCGTGAACATCTTCGGCGGGATCATGCGCTGCGACGTTATAGCCGAAGGGATCGTGGGCGCCGTAAGGGAAGTGGGATTAGAGGTACCGCTCGTCGTGCGCCTGGAAGGAACCAACGTGGACCTGGGCAAGGAAATTCTGGAGCGCTCGGGGCTCGACCTCGTGTCGGCCGACAGCATGAAAGACGGCGCCAAGAAGATCGTGGAGTTGGCCCAATGAGTGTGCTAGTGGGTAAAGAGACAAGGGTGCTGGTACAGGGAATGGGCGGGGCCGGTCGCTTTCACGGCGACCGCTCTATCGCGTACGGGACAAACGTCGTCGCCGGGGTACACCCCAGCAGAGCCGGTGAAACTGAGCTCTTCGAAGGCGAGACCGACCATAGCGGCGTCCAGGGCAGGCCCGACCAATACCGGGTCGAGGTGCCCATCCACGCCACCGTTCGTGACGCCGTGGAGCAGACCGGCGCCAACGCCTCGGTGATATTCGTTCCCGCGCCCTTCGCCGCCGACGCGATCATGGAAGGCGCCGAAGCCGGGCTCGAACTGGTCATCTGCATCACCGAGGGGATCCCGGTGAACGACATGGTGCGGGTGAAGCGCTACCTGCAGTGCGGCGCCACCCGCCTGGTAGGGCCGAATTGCCCCGGCGTCATCACCCCGGGTGAGTGCCGGATCGGCATCATGCCGGGCTACATCCACAGGCGTGGACGCATAGGAGTGGTGAGCCGCTCGGGCACTCTCACCTATGAGGCCGTTCATCAACTCACCCAGAACGGAATGGGACAGAGCACGGCCGTGGGCATAGGCGGCGACCCCGTCAACGGGACCAACTTCGTGGACGTGCTAGAGCTGTTCGCCAACGACCCGGAAACCGAAGGGGTGATCCTGATCGGTGAAATAGGTGGCAGCGCCGAGGAGCAGGCGGCAGAGTTCATCGCAAGCAGCCTGGGCAAGCCGGCCGCGGCCTTCATCGCCGGGACTACCGCACCGCCGGGAAAGCGGATGGGCCACGCTGGAGCGATCATCTCCGGCGGTCAGGGCACGGCTTCCGACAAGATAGATGCCCTGCGAAAGGCAGGGGCGGAAATTGCAGTCAGCCCCTCCGACATGGGAGCGGCAATGATGAACGCAATGAAGCGAGCCGGTAAGGGCTGAGGGCTCGATGCAACACGATTTTCCCCGCAGCAAGCGCGTCGACCAAGTGGACGACTACCACGGCACCCAGGTTGCGGACCCTTATCGTTGGCTCGAGCAACCGAGTGACATGCCCGAGGTGCGTGCGTGGATCGAAGCGCAGAACGCCGTAACGATCGACTACCTGAAGTCCAGCCCTCTCGCCGACCGGATCCGGCAGCGACTCACCGAGCTATGGGACTACCCGAAGGCCGGCGCTCCGTTTCGGAAGGGACGGCGCTATTTCCAGTTCCGCAACAGCGGCCTGCAGAACCAGGACGTGCTCTACGTGATGGATGGACCTCGCGACGAGGGACGCATCCTCCTCGACGTCAACAAGCTGTCCGGCGACGGCACGGTGGCACTGGTAGGAGCGTCGGTAAGCCCCGACGGCGAGATCTTGGCGTACGCCCTGAGTGAAGCCGGTTCGGACTGGAACACCTGGCGGATGAGACGGGTCGAGACGGGCGAGGAGTTCCACGACGTCCTCGAGTGGGTCAAGTTCAGCAACGCCACCTGGCACCCCGACGGCACCGGCGTCTACTATCAGCGTTTTCCGGCCCCGGATGAGGAAGTGCGGTATGTCGCCCGGAACGAGGCGCCGCAACTCTGTTTCCACAGATTGGGTAGCAACTCCGCAGATGACGAGGTGATATACGAGCGGCCGGAGGAGCCCGAGTGGATGTTCCACTCGCGAATCTCGGACGACGAACGTTACCTGGTCGTCCACATTAGCCGCAGCACCGAGTCGCGCAACATGCTGCTCTACCGGCCGCTCGAGAGCGGCGAGTTCGTTCCTCTGGTACCCGAGTTCGACGACCAGGTTCTGTTCCTGGGGAACGACGGGGATACCTTCTATCTGCAGAGCAACCGTGGCGATGGACGGGGCAGAGTCGTGGCAGCGGATCTGGCCGAGCCGCAGCGATGGCGAGACGTGGTGCCCGAGGGGGAGCACCTGTTGGAGAGCGCCGGCCTTGTGGGCGACGAACTCCTCCTCGTCTATCAGGAGCATGCCAGCCACAGGATCAGGCGGGTCTCGATCAGAGGTGAGGACCGCGGCGCAGTGGCGCTTCCGGGTTTGGGCAGTGTGTGGGGCTTTCGGGCCGAGCGCGAGCACGACGAGGCGTTCTTCCTCTACACCTCGCTGCTGGAACCGGCCACCGCTTACCGGCTCGATCTGCCCTCGGGAGCGCTTGAGCGGCTCACCGAGCCTGCACTCCCATTCAATGCCGCCGCCTACGAAGTGCGGCAGGAGTTCGTGACCTCTCCGGATAGCACTCGGGTACCGATGTTCCTGGTACACCGGCGCGACCTGCAAACAAACGCCGACAATCCCACGCTTCTCTACGGCTACGGCGGCTTCAACGTCTCGCTCACACCCACTTTCTCGGTGAGCCGACTGGCCTGGCTCGAGCGGGGCGGAGTACTGGCGGTCGCCAACCTACGAGGTGGCGGCGAATACGGCCGTGACTGGCACGAAGCGGGGATATTGGAGCGCAAGCAGAACGTCTTCGACGACTTCATCGCCTGCGCCCAGCACCTGGTCGACTCGGGCATTACTCGGCCCAAACGGCTGGCGATCCAGGGTGGCTCCAACGGCGGACTGCTGGTGGGCGCCTGCCTGACCCAGCAGCCCGAACTGTTCGGCGCCGCGCACGCAGCTGTGGGCGTGCTCGACATGCTGCGTTACCACCTGTTCACTATCGGCTCTCGCTGGGCCTCTGACTTCGGCCGGGCCGACAACGTCCAGCATTTTCCCTTCCTCCACGCCTACTCGCCCCTGCACAATCTGCAATCCGGCGGGTGCTATCCGGCTACCCTCATCACGACGGGTGATCACGATGATCGGGTAGTACCTGCGCACTCATTCAAGTTTGCTGCCGCCATGCAGGCGGCCCAAGGATGTGAGGCTCCGGTGCTGCTGCGCGTGGAGACCCGGGCGGGGCATGGGATGGGCAAGCCGACCGAGGCGATCATCGCGGAGCAGGCAGACGTGTGGGCATTTCTGCTGCGCGAGCTCGGCGAGGGGTCATTTTAAGCGAATGAGCCGCGGTCGCTACGCGCCCAGTCCTACAGGTAACCTTCACCTGGGTAACGCTCGCACCGCCTTGGTCGCTTGGTGGCGAGCGCGTTCGGCGGGCTCGAGTTTCGTGATGCGGGTCGAAGATCTCGACGAGCCCCGAACCATGCCCGAGGCGGTAGCGGGAAATCTCGACGAGCTGCGCTGGTTGGGCATCGACTGGGACGAAGGTCCCGATGTTGGTGGTCGGTTCGCTCCTTATCGGCAGTCGCAACGGCACGCTCTATACCAGGGGGCGCTGCGGCGGTTGCAGAAGCTGGGGCGGGTGTTCGAGTGCTACCTCTCCCGCCGAGAGTTGCGCGAGCTCGCCTCGGCTCCACACGGCACGGCGCCGGCCTACGGCGAGGACGAGCGGCGGCTCAACGAGCGGATCGCGGAACGAAAGCGGGCCGAGGGGAAGGTCCCGTCGCTGCGGCTGCGTGTCCCCGATATGGAGCTGAGGTTCGAAGACGAGCTTTTCGGCTCCCAGCGGTACGACGCGTCGATTGAGATCGGCGACATAGTGTTACGCCGCGCCGATGGAGCTTGGGCGTATCAGTTGGCAGTTGTCATAGACGACGCGGAAATGGAGATCGAAGAGGTCGTTCGAGGTGCTGACCTGCTTGCCTCCACCGCTGCCCAACTCCTCCTCTTTCAGGCTCTGGGACACCAACCGCCGTCGTATTTCCATGTGCCACTGCTGTTGGACGAGGCCGGTGAACGGCTCTCCAAGCGACGTGGTTCCCTCACTTTGGCCTCGCTACGAGAGCGCGGAGTGGCTCCCCAACGTGTAGTCGGCCTGCTCGCATATACTCTCGGATTCACCGAGGAGACGGCGCCACTCGAATCCGAGGAGCTACTCGAGCAGAAGACGCCGGAACACCTGCGACGGGAGCCCTACCGGCTTCGGCAGGAACTCCTGGACTGGCTCGAAAGCAGTGGGTGATAAAGTAGCCGCATGCATCGCCGGACGGGCATTCGTACCCCGCGCAGCTTCAAGTGGCGCCATCAGCACTGGTGGCCTCGAGCTTAGCCGTACTGTTTCGAGTAGTCCAGTCGGAATGCCGCACTCTTGCGACGTTCCGCACCCCCGCAATCAATCAATTCCTCAGATCAATTTTCCAGAGGTTCCATGACCTTCTCCTTTCCTACGCCCGACAGGCGCGGCCGCTTTGGTATCTATGGCGGCCGCTACGTCCCCGAAACACTCATCCCGGCACTCGACGAGCTCGAGCAGGCTTACCGGGAGGCGATGAGCGATCCCGCGTTTCGCGAACAGCTGGACCACTATCTGAAGACCTACGTGGGCCGGCCCAGCCTCTTGAGCCTGGCCGATAATCTGACCGCTCAGGCGGGCGGAGCGCGCATCTACCTCAAGCGCGAAGACCTCAACCACACAGGCGCTCACAAGATCAACAACACCATCGGTCAGGCCCTTCTGGCCAGGCGCATGGGTAAGCGAAGGGTCATTGCCGAGACCGGGGCCGGTCAGCACGGTGTCGCAACGGCAACCGCCGCCGCCCTGTTCGACCTCGACTGCATCGTCTACATGGGCGAGGAGGATGTGCGGCGTCAGGCGCTCAACGTGTTCCGGATGAAGCTGCTGGGTGCTCAGGTTCGCCCGGTAGCGAGCGGCACCCGTACCCTTAAGGACGCCACCAACGAGGCCATACGCGACTGGGTGACCAATGTTCGCGACACCTTCTACATCATCGGCTCGGTCGTCGGCCCGCACCCCTACCCGATGATCGTGCGTGACCTGCAGAGCGTCATAGGTTTTGAAGCGATGGATCAGCTAGAGGAGTTGGAGGGCCGACGTTCACCGGACGCAGTCGTCGCCTGCGTGGGTGGCGGTTCCAACGCCATCGGCCTGTTCGCGCCCTACGCCTATCTGCCCAAGGAGCAACGCCCCCGGCTCATCGGCGTCGAAGCAGCGGGGCACGGTGTTACATCCGGTTCGCACGCCGCCTCCATCAGCTTCGGAAAGCGGGGCGTGCTGCACGGTGCGCTCATGTATCTGCTATCCGATGATAATGGGCAGATCCTCCCCGCGCACAGCATCTCTGCCGGTCTGGATTATCCGGGCGTGGGGCCGGAACACAGCTATCTCAAGGACGAGGGGCTGGCCGAGTATGTTGCGGTGAGCGACACCGAAGCACTGGCCGCGTTCGGTCTGCTGGCGCGCAAGGAGGGGATCATCCCCGCCCTCGAGAGCGCCCACGCTGTCGCGCACGCCATGACGGTTGCAGGCGAACTGGGACCAGACGGGGTGGTGCTGGTGAACCTCTCGGGTCGTGGCGACAAGGACGCCGACGAAGCTATGCGACTGCTCGAGCGAAGCGAGGCCGCTTCATGAGCCGAATCGCTGCCGCCTTTGTCGCCTCCAAGGCCGAGAACCGCGCCGCCTTTATCGCCTACCTCACCGCAGGCTTTCCCGATGTGTCCAGCTTTCTTGCAGCGGCACGCGAGTTACTCGAGGTGGCCGACGTGCTGGAGGTCGGTCTTCCCTACTCCGATCCGCTCGGCGACGGACCCACCATTCAACGCTCCTCGCAGCACGCACTCGAGTCGGGCGTGACGCCGGCTAAAACGCTCAAGCTGGTAGCCCAGCTGCGAAGCGAAACCGACAAGCCGCTTTTGGTGATGACCTACTACAACCCGGTTTACACCTTTCCTGGCGGAGAGGGCGCCTTCGTGCGGGAGCTAAAATCGGCTGGGGCCGACGGCGTGATCCTCCCCGATCTACCCCCCGAGGAGGCGGAGGGACTGATACCCGTCGCACGCCAAGTCGACCTCGACACGGTGTTCCTGGTTGCGCCGACCTCGACCGAGGCGCGGCTGCGATTGGTCACCTCTGCCTGCCGAGGGTTCGTCTACGCCGTTTCGGTCACGGGGGTTACTGGAGCGCGCGAGGCCGTGGGAAGCGAAGTACCGGAGTTGGTGCGGCGGGTCAAGGCTGTGAGCGAGCTCCCGGTCGCCGTAGGATTCGGAGTCTCGAACGCCTCAACAGCCCGGCCAGTGGCGCAAGCCGCCGATGGTGTGGTGGTTGGGTCAGCCCTGGTGAGGCTGGTGGAGGGAGGCAGCTCACCGCGCGATCTTGCCCATGAGATAGCAGACGCCTGCAAACGCTGATTCACTGTCCCGACTGGATGCTCACGCTGGGGCCCATCTCCCCCAGCAGTTCGGGCGAGAGCAGGATCTCGGCACCCGCCCCGGGCTCGACCTGGGTGCCCACGACTCGCACTAGAACGGGGCCGGCCGAAGGTGACGAGAGTAGGAGCAGTTCGCCTAGAGTTCGGCCACTTGCCACGACGTCCCATCGTGGCAGCGAAGCGTCGGCGGCGGCAGGCAGTACTCCGCCTACCCCGCTCAAAGGTTCCAGCCGCACCGTAGCCGTTCCTCTTCCCAGCATCCCAATGCGTTCGGCGGCGGCGCGCGAGAGATCGATGATGCGGTCGCCGATAAAGGGGCCGCGGTCGTTGATACGCACTGTCACGCTTCGCCCATTGGAGAGATTGGTCACCCTGAGGTGGGTGTTGAAGGGCAGGGTCCGATGGGCGGCGGTCAGCTGAGCGGGATCGAAGATTTCGCCGTTGGCGGTGAGTCGTCCGGCGAATCCCGGCCCGTACCACGACGCCATGCCTTCACGGGCGAATGACGGCAGCTCGGCACTTGAGGCGGCTGGCAGGAATGTCGAGGTAAGCAGGGGGAGCTGCGGAGCACAGGCAGCCAGCAGCGGCGTTATGAAGAAGATAAGGAGCAGCAGGCGTCGCGACATCAGACATGCTACGGCGCTGCTCGTGAACGAGCCTGTGAAATAGGACGCGGAGGAGGGGTTTGTCGAGGCGCCGCCACGATGGCACCTCCTTGGTGACACCGGCCTCATCAGGCAGGCCTTAGGCCCAGGTGCGGCGGGAGAGTTCCCGCTGGCAGAGGACGAAAGCTTCGAAGTCTTCGATGCACGCCTCGCCTTCCGAAATCACGCCTTGGCATTTTGCCATCAGCTCGCCGAGCTGCATGTTGCTCATGCCTTCGATCGATTCCGCCGGATTGATCTCCTGAACCATCTGATTCCTCCGTACCGGTGAACCTCTAGGTGAAGTTCACGGATGATTGCCTAACCCGAGAAAGACGGTAGCAGCGCGACTCTTACCGGGTTCTTACCGTTTTCTTACGAAATTCTCACCCGCAGTGCCGAGAACTGATGTTTGCCCGTTATGCTCTACCGATGACCGACAGCCATTGCCATCTCGACGCCTGCCAAGATCCTCACGCTGCCGCCGACCCCGAACTGCGGGCGATGATCACGGTAGGGACCTCGGCAGAGCGAAACGACCAGACGCTATTGTTAGCGGAGTCCTTCAACAATGTGTGGGCGGCGGTAGGCATTCACCCGAACGAAGCGAGTGGCGCGGCGGACCCGAACGTGCGCCGGCGGGTAGAGCAGCAAGCCGGTCACCAACGAGTGGTCGCCATCGGCGAGACCGGATTCGACACGCACTGGGACCGAGAAACACTCGCGAGTCAACGGGCCGCTTTCGAGTGGCACGCCCAACTCGCCGCGCGGCTCGACCTTCCGATCATCCTTCACGTTCGTGACCGGCAGGGAAGCGACGAGGCTTCGCGTGAAGCAAGCCGCGCTATCCGCGAGGCCGGGCATGTACAGGGAGTGCTGCACTGCTTCAATGGGCACGCAGATCTTCTCGAGGCCGGATTGGAGCTGGGTTGGATGGTCTCCTTCGCCGGCAACATCAGCTATCCCAGTGCCGGCGGCCTCAGGGAAGCCGCGCGCGAGATCCCGGGGGACCGACTGTTGGTGGAAACCGACAGCCCCTACCTCGCGCCCGTACCCCAGCGGGGCAAACGAAATACCCCAGCCTTCGTATGGCATACCGCGTCACTATTGGCCCAACTGCGCGACGCGAGTCTCGAACAGATCGAGGATCTCACCGACGCGAATGCGGCGCTCTTTTACCGGCTGCCCGCCTAGCCGGGTCCTATCCAGCGGCTGGCCGGGACATGCCGGTCGTAGCGGAGCGCTTCGGCAAGCCTTGAGCGCGACACCACCCGGTTCGGGTCGAGGGGAATGAAGGCGGTCACCACGTCCACCCAGCGAGGCGTGCTGTAGTCGAGTACCACGTGCAGCGGGATGTGTACCTCGGGGCTGGGACTGATGAAGCCGAGTACCAATAGCCTCTCGTCCTGCACATATCGCATCAGCTCGCGCCCGTAAAACACCGTCGCGACCATGTCCTGTTCGGTGAACCCTTCACAGGTAGCGTGCTTGTGCGCGTGAGGACCAATGCGATAAAGTCCGTCCCGCACGAGCGGCTGGAGCTCTTTGAGGGTGCGCTTCCTCAGGCGCGGACCACTGGGTCCGGCACCCTGCTTGGCAGGGCGAACGGCACCCTTACTAGCTGTGGGTGGCTGGGCGGAGGGCTTGCACTGACGGGTATAACGCGTCATCTCGTCCATATCGCCTCCAGCACGGCCGAAAAAAGGAACGGGCGCAAGGTAAATTTCCTTGCGCCCGTTCTATGCGGCCATGAACAAATTTATCACGCGGACCCGGGGCTTTGATGTGAGCAAGCGGCAAGTCTTGTGGTCGCCCCCCACCCTGCGTACAGTACGGCATGGCTTTCGTCGATACGCCCTATCACATCGAGCGCGATAACGCCGACCTCTACGTCGAGCAGGTGGGTGCCCAGGATGCACCTGTTCTGTACTACCTGCACGGCGGCCCGGGTTACAACAGCTATTCGTTCCGTGATCTGCTGGGCGACGATCTCGAGGAGTACCGGATGATCTACGCCGACCAACGCGGGGCGGGCCGCTCATATGCCGATGTGGACTTCAGCCTCGACGATTTGGTCGATGACGTACTCACCGTACTCGACGCCCTGGCGGTGCCCAAGGCAAGCATCCTGGCTCACGGCTTCGGTGCGCTCATCGCTGCCCGTGTCGCGACGCGCCACCCTGATCGGCTCGAGCGGTTGCTCTTTGTCAACCCCTGGTTCTCGATGCCGCTGCTCGCACGCGCTTTGCAGCGCGAGGCCGCCGTAGCCTCGGGCCATACCGAAAGCGCGCTGCCACCCGAGGAGGCGCTGGCGAACCCGGAAGCACTTGACGCCGAGGAGCTCGTCGACCAGGCCTTCGAGTCGGTAGCCGCTAAGCAGCTCTTCGACCGGATGGAGTTTCCCGAGCCGGCAAGTCGCATGCGCTTGGAGCACAGCGACAGCGACGCGCTTTTTGGACCGAACGCCTCGGCGATGCCCGTTGCCCCCTGGCGCCTCGAAGTGCTGGATGAACTCAGTTCACTTCGATCAGCGACCGTCGTGATGGCGGCTAGACACGACCGCACCAGCTATCCGGAACAGGCCGAGGCGGGTCTGGAGCGGCTAAATCACGCCCTGTTCAGCCTTCTGCCGGGCGGCCACTACCCCTGGATAGACGCCCCAGACGCGTTCCTATCGATTCTTAGAGAGGGGATGTCGCTTGAGACCTGAGCTTGCCAGGCCCGATCGGGGGCGCGGTTCCTGCCTAGCTTGGGGCGGCTAGAAAGGCCGTCATGAACGTGTAAATTTCGATGTCAGTTATGAATCGGCGGTGATAGACTTTGCGAATGCTTATGCCCGACGTGGTCGTCCCGGCCGCTCAAGACGTCACCCCCGAGTTGCTCAACCTTTACGGGGTGAAAGCCGTCATGGTCGACCTCGACGATACGATCCTCGCCTCCAGCGAAACACAGCTGGGAGAAAGCGTTCGTCACTGGCTCGCATCGCTACATGATGCCGGTATGCCCGTCGCGATGCTCTCCAATGGGGCTCGGGACCGGGTCGAGCGCAGCTGCCAGGAGCTGGGTATCGACGGCCATCATCTTGCCGGAAAACCGTTCTGGTGGGCATTTCAACGGGGCTTGAAGCGCCTGGGTTACAAGGCCGGCGAGACTGCCATGATCGGCGATCAGATCTTTACCGATGTACTCGGCGCCAATCTCGCCGGAATGGTTTCGGTCCTGGTGCGGCCCCTCTCACCGGGAAGGCTTCCCCACACACGCGCAGCCCGCTATCTCGAGCGGTGGATATTACAGGGAGGTGGCCATGGCCGTCCTGTCGATCGGTGATAAACGCTTGGGAGCGGTGCTGCTCGAGCGCGGCTATGTGAGCGACGAGTCGTTGCAGCAAGCCATCGGCAAGCACGCCGAGGTCGGCGGTCGCTTGGCCGAGATCCTCGTCAATATCGGAGTCATCTCCGAACAGCGCATCGCCCGTGCTATCGAGGAGTCGATCGGCATTCCGCTGGTCGTTCTCCCACGGGTCGACGTAATGCCCGAAGCTATTGCGAAGGTTCCCTCCGATCTCGCTTACGAAGTTGGAGCTGTACCCTTTCGACTGGAAGGAAACCGCCTGCGGGTAGCCTTCGAAGACCCACTCGACGCACTCGCGATCGAAGAGGTTGAAGACGCTTCGGAGTGCATAGTCGAGCCCTACCAAGCACTCCACAAGGAGATGCGCTGGGCGATGGCTACCTACTATCCGGAACTCGGACTCGTCCCACCGGCGGATCTCGATATCGATAGCGGCCAGCGCCTGGGGACGTTGGCGGTGGAGCGCGGGCTCATCAGCGATGACCAGCTCCGCGCGGCAATTGCCGAGGAGCAGCGTACGGGTGGTCTCCTCTCCCGCATCCTTATCGAGCAGGACGCGTTGAGCGAACTCGACGTCGCTCGCCTCCAAGCCGAGCAGTTGGACATCCAGTTCCTGGAGCACTTCGATGAGCATCCGATCACCGAGAGCCTCGCTTCGACACTGTTGCGCCTCGACGCTCTGCAGTTCAGTGCAGCGCCGCTGACCGAAGAGGGCGACACGCTGGTGGTAGCGATCGCGGACGCCAGGCGGATACCTGACATCGAGGCGATCGTTCGCCGGCCGCTCAAGTTCATCTCGGCATCGGAGAGCGCCGTGCTGGAGCGGATCGACACCCTCTACGCCGATGACAAGGGTCGGCTGGGTGAAACGCTGCTGCGTGACCGGAAGCTCAAACGCGAGCAGTTGCGCCGGGCCCTGGAGGAGCAGAACAAGCTCGGCCGAGTCAAGCCACTGGGCGAGATTCTGGTCGACCTGGGCTACGTGAAGAACGACGACATCGAAGATGCTCTCAGCCGGCAACGCTCCGGCGGCGGCAGGCTGGAGGACACTCTCGTCCAGTCCGGGAAGATCAGTCCCGAAATGCTTGCGCGCTCCCTGGCCATGCAGTTGGGGTATGAGTTCATCGAAGAGGGCAACGTCTCGGTCGATCCCTTCGTAGTGACCATGGTTCCCGAGTCGACGGTGCGGCGCTACAACGCCATGCCGATCCGCCTCGAAGCTAACACCATGGTTGTCGCGATGAAGGACCCCCGTCACGTGTTCGCCCTGGATGACATCCGCCTAATTACGGGTAAGGAGATCCAGCCGGCCGTGGCGACCGAGGAGACCCTCACCCGGCTCGTCAACCGCTTCTATCGGAACGGCGAGGACATGGATGAGCTGGCCCGAGCCGTCCTCGAAGAGGTAGGCCAGCGGGACGACGATAAGGAAGACATGAGCGCGATCGACGACAACGCGCTCGTGAAGATCGTCAACAGCATCATTCGCGAGTCCGTGATCGGCGATATCTCCGACATCCACATCGAACCTCGGCCCGACCAGGTGATCGTGAGAGTTCGCAAGGATGGCTCGCTGCGCGAGTACATGACCATGCCCAAGGGAACTGCGCCGGCACTTGCAGCGCGAGTGAAGATTATGGGCGGTCTCAACATCGCCGAGCGCAGAATGCCTCAAGACGGTCGCGTTCGGTTCAAGGACAAGAACATGGAGGTTGACCTGCGCCTCTCGACCCTCCCAACCGTTTACGGCGAAAAGGCCGTGATGCGTATTCTCAAGAAGGCGTCGAGCATCCCCGAGATCGAGCAGCTCGGGTTTTCGGAGCACAACTTCCAGAGGTTTCACGACGTAATCCAGAAGCCGTACGGGATGTTCCTCATCACCGGTCCCACCGGCTCCGGTAAGTCGTTCACCACCTTCTCGCTTCTCAAGCGAATTGCAGTACCTGAGGTAAACGTCTCGACGGTCGAGGATCCGGTCGAGTACGAGATTCCAGGTATCAACCAGACTCAGGTCAATCCCAAGGCGGGGCTCGATTTCGCTCGCGCGCTGCGCTCATTCCTGCGTCAGGACCCGGACATCATCATGGTCGGCGAGATCCGCGACAAGGAGACCGCAAAGATTTCGGTCGAGGCCGCCCTCACCGGCCACCTGCTCGTCGCCACCCTACATACCAACGATGCCGCCGGTGCGGTTACCCGCCTGGTGGAGATGGGCGTCGAACCTTTCAACGTCTCGGCGTCCCTCATCGGAGTACTGGCTCAGCGTCTCGTGCGCATGGTTTGCAGCAGTTGCCGCGTGGCGTACACGCCCGAACCCGAGGTACTTCGCAGGATCGGGATCAGTGAGGCCGAGATCACCGGTAAGACCCTGTATCGCGGTGTGGGCTGCGAAAAGTGCGGGGGTAGCGGCTACAACGGCCGGCACGGGATCCACGAACTGCTTGTGGTCGAGGACGAAATCGAGTCCGCGATCGTTCAGGAGAAATCTTCCCTGGAGATCAAGCAGATCGCGATAAATACGGGGATGAAGTCCCTGCGCCAGGACGGAATCATGAAGGCCTTCGAGGGGATCACCACCCTCGAGGAAGTGTTGGCCAGGACTTCCGACTGAGGAACAAGGAGCAAGCGATGAGTGACAACATGAAGCAGACACAACTCCAGGCCGACATCGTCGACCTGTTGAAGATGGCGGTCGAACGGGGCGCCTCTGACCTGATAATCACGGTGGGACTCCCCCCGATGCTCCGGGTCGACGGCGAGTGGCGGCCTACTGAACATGAGCCTCTCACTCCCAACATCACTCGCAAACTGATGTACTCGATGATGGACGAGAAGAAGCAGCGCAATTTCGAGGAGCGCAAGGACCTAGACTTCTCGTTCAGCCTCTCGGGCCAGGGTCGTTTTAGGGTCAACGCCTTCCTCCAGCGTGGCTCGGTCGCCGGGGTGATGCGTACCATCTCCGAAAGCGTCGTGCCTTTCGAGAAACTCGGACTCCCCCAGGCCGTTGCCGACGTCGCCCAGATACCGCGTGGCCTGGTGCTCGTGACGGGACCAACCGGATCGGGAAAGTCCACCACCCTGGCGACGATGATAGACATCATCAACTCCGAGACTCGCAAGCACATCGTGACTATCGAGGACCCCGTGGAGTTCTTCCATCACCACAAGAGCTCGATCGTCAATCAGCGCGAAATAGGCGAGGACACCCTGGGCTTCGACAAGGCCCTGCGTAGCGCACTACGTCAGGCACCGGACGTGATCCTCGTTGGCGAGATGCGCGATCACGAGACGATCGGCGCCGCTGTTACGGCGGCGGAAACCGGTCACCTGGTCATGGGTACGCTGCACACCAACTCGGCTCCCGAGGCGGTCGACCGCATCATCGACGTCTTTCCCGAGGCGCAACAGGAGCAGGTGCGCGTGCAGCTCGCCAACAACCTGCAGGCGATCCTTACCCAGCAACTGATTCCCCGTGCCGGTGGGGGCCGCGTCTTGGCCTATGAATTCCTGCTCGCCACGCCCGCAGTGCGTAACCTGATCCGCGAGGGTAAGACGCACCAGATCCTCTCGCAGATCCAGATGGGCGGCCAGCTCGGCATGCTCACCATGGACGCTCACCTGGCGGAGTTGCACCTCAAACGCGTCATCACCTTCGAGACCGGCATCTCCCGTGCGGTCGACCAGAAGGAGTTCCAGCGCCTCGTCGAGACCGGCGGCATCGGCGGCAAGCCGGGCGGTGGCGCCGGCGGCGGCAACCAGGGTGGTCTACGCCCGGCGGCCCCTACTCCGAACGGCGGCGTGGGCCGGCCGAGCACTCCAATGCCTACGGGCAGGACGGGACGGGGGAGCTAGGAGGGCGTGTGCGTTTATAGGCTTGGGTTTGGGCGCCCGAGTCGGGCTGC
>JBBDRD010000016.1:0-45837 GCA_040905665.1 Trueperaceae bacterium | reverse complement strand
CTCCTGGTAATAGCCCTCGAGGCTCTTGGGTACGTCGAGATGAGCCACGAAACGTACATCCGGCTTGTCGATGCCCATTCCGAAGGCGATAGTAGCGACCATGACGACGCCCTCCTCGCGTAGGAACGATTCCTGCCGAGACGCTCTCGTGTTGGTGTCGAGACCGGCGTGATAGGCGAGCGCCGGCACTCCCGCGTCCATGAGCCAGGTCGCGGTGTCGTCGACCGAGCGGCGCGACATGCAGTAGACGATGCCGGCCTCCCCCTGGTGGTTCTTCCGGTAGAAGGCCAGCAACTGCCGCCGAGCGTTCTGCTTGTCCACCACGGTGTAGCAGATGTTGGGCCGGTCGAACGAGGCGATGAACTGAGGTGCTCGCTCGAGCCGCAGCTTTTCGGCCATCTCACGGCGGGTGAGCGCGTCCGCCGTGGCGGTGAGCGCGATGCGTGGAACCGTAGGGAAGCGCTCGGCGAGCACCCCCAGACCCAGATACTCGGGCCGGAAGTCGTGCCCCCACTGCGACACGCAGTGCGCTTCGTCGATCGCGAAAAGGGCCAGTGGAGCGTGTCCCAGCAGCTCCTGAAAGCGCGGAGTCAGGAGTCGCTCCGGCGCAACGTAGAGGAGATCCAGCTCCCCCATCTCGAACGCCGCCTCGACCCTCAGCGATTCCTTGGCATCGAGCGTCGAGTTCAGGTATGCGGCCCGGACCTCGAGCTGCTTTAGGGCGTCGACCTGGTCTTGCATCAGCGCGATGAGGGGCGACACCACGACGCCTACCCCTTCGCGCAGCAACGCCGGGATCTGGTAGCAGAGCGACTTGCCGCCGCCAGTGGGCATGAGCACCAGAGCGTCGCCTCCCCCGGTCACCTGCTCGATAATCTCCGCTTGCGGCCCCTTGAACTCCGGGTAGCCGAAGACCCTCTGCAACAGCTCCTGCGCCCTGGCTCTATCTTCGCTCGCCCTGTTTTCGCTGGTCGCCGAACTCACTGGCACTCGAACATCGCCATCCAATCGCTACTCGGCCCCCCCGAGATCGCTCCCGGTGGCTACCCGGTAGCTCAGGTCTACCTCGGAGATGCTCGAAACAGAGAACTCCAGATCGCGCAACAGGCCATCATCGAGACCGTACACCCAGGCGTGGACCGTTAGTTCCCTGCCGCCGGCCCAGGAGGACTGCACGATGCTGGTGTGGCACACGTTGCGTGCTTGCGCAAGTGAGTTTAGCTCGGCAAGCCTGCGGGCACGGGCCTCGGGTGGCAAACTGTCGAGAACCCGGCGGTGGCGGTGCGCGACGTCACGAACATGCCGCAGCCAGTTATCCACCAACATCCCCGGTCGCGCCGGAGCCAGCGCCGCCTCCACTCCACCACAACCGTAATGGCCGCACACGATCACGTGCTTCACCAGAAGTACCTCGACGGCGTACTCGAGCACCGAAAGGACGTTCATGTCGGAATGCGGCACCACGTTAGCGATATTGCGATGCACGAAGACCTCGCCCGGCGGCAGGTCGAGGATCTGATTGGCGGGCACACGCGAGTCCGAGCAACCGATCCACAGGTATTCGGGTCGCTGCGCCGCCGCCATTTTGGCGAAGGCGCCCGGCTGCTCGCTCCGCATTCGTTCGGACCAGCGCCGGTTGCCCTCGAACAGCTCGTGAAGCTTCCTCATGTCACTGCCGCCTGTCGCGCACGGCGTTTCCCGGTCCTGATGCTCAGGAGCGTTACACCGGCCAACACCAGGGCCGCTCCCGACCACTGCACGGCTGACAGGTCCTCTGCGAAGAAAAGGCGCCCCCACAACACGGCGCCCATCGGTTGCGCCAAGAGGATGATCGACGTTTCCAGGGCCGGCAAGCGCGGCAGCGCAGTCGTGATCGACAACCAACCGACGACCTGGGAGACGACCGCAAGGGTTAGCAGCCAGCTGTGCGCGGGCCACTCCGGTACGAAATCGAGCCGCAAGCCGCCGGTCATCCTATCAGCGCGGTACCCAGCGCCACACCCAGGGTCGCGTCGAAGAGCGGTCCAGCGGCCGGCGCCAGCACCCGGTTCGAACGCCGCAGCGCCACGAGGAATCCGCCGTAGGCCAGGCCCGCGCCTAGCCCGAAGAGAACACCCGCCGACGGATCCTCACCGTACGCGTTGGCGCCACCCAAACCGGAGAAAAGTACGACCCCCAGAAACACCACGGGAACCAGCATAAGTGCCAGCGGCCGGGGCCTCTCTCCGTGGAGAAACCAGGCGATTAGTCCCACGAACACGACCTGCGTGTTCGCCAGCACGGTCGCCAGGCCGGCCCCTATCGCATCGATGGAGAAGTGCCAGAGGGTAAAATCGGCGCCGAGCAGGAAGCCGCTGACAAACGCCAGCCGCCGCATCGCAGGAGTCCGTCTATCTGCTCCGCGCGACCACCACCAGATGATCAGCAGCAGGGGCAGCGCATAGATTGCCCGGAAAAAAGTCGCGGTTGCCGGCGTGACGTTAGCCATTCCCACGAACACCGCCGAGAAGGAGATGCAGAGGGCTCCGAATAGGGCCAGCAGACGCACCATGCGGGGCACTCTAACCCGCCAGGCTGCTGGTACCCCAAGGCACGTCAAGGCATCTTGCAAGTAGCCTATAATTGGAGAAGGGCCTCTGGCCCAGACAACTCGATCCTTCGGGGCAGGGTGAAAATCCCTACCGGCGGTAACGGCCACTCTTTCTGAAAGGCGGTGGCCGAAGTCCGCGAAGCTCACTCCTCCCAAGCGAGGATGATGCCCGAGCCGGTGCAAGTCCGGCACCGACGGTCATAGTCCGGATGGAAGAAGGAGGTGAGCCGAGTCGCGTGCGATTGACGTCGCACGTCCGGCGCTACGATGCGTGGTACTAAACCCATAGCTCGATCTACAGAGGGGCGGCGCCCTGTGTTAGCGCCAGGCACATGACCGGTGGCGCCAGCGAACCCGTGCAGGAGCACGAACGCTTCATGTGGTGGGCGCTCGAGCTGGCCGAGCGGGGCAGGGGAACGACCCTGCCCAACCCGATGGTCGGTTGCGTGCTGGTGCGCGAAGGGTACGAAGTAGTCGGTGAGGGCTGGCACGAAAGGGCCGGGGAGGCCCATGCCGAAGCCAAGGCGCTTGAGGCAGCCGGAGAGATGGCCCAAGGCGCGACCGCCTACGTCACGCTCGAGCCCTGCAACCACCATGGCAATACGCCGCCTTGCACCGAGGCGCTTATTGAAGCCGGTGTCCGCCGCGTAGTCATTGCTAGTCTCGATCCCGACCCGCGAGTCTCCGGCACTGGAGTTAAGCGACTCCAGGAGGCAAACGTCGCGGTCGTCGACGGTATTTTGCGGGAGGAGTCCGACGCCCTTAACGACGTCTATCTGCGAATGCAACGCGCTGGCCGGCCCTTCGTCCTCTACAAGACGGCGATGACCCTCGACGGCAAGATCGCGACGCGAAGCGGTCAATCGCGCTGGATCACCGGCGAGAGCTCTCGGGCAATGGTGCAGCTCTGGCGCTCCCGGCTCGACGCCGTAGCCGTAGGTATAAACACTGTGCTCCTGGATGATCCGCTACTTACCGCCCGCGCGAAGGGGGGCCGCAACCCGACCAAAGTCGTTTTCGACTCCGTCGCGCGAACGCCGGCACTCGCTCGGATTTTCGAGGCCGACGAGCAAGGGGAGCCCGCCAAGGTCTTGCTTTTCGTGACCGAGAAGGCGCCTCCGGCTCGGGTCGAGGCATTGCAGGAGGCCGGAGCCAGAATCGTGACCGTCCCTGCGCAGCGCGGTCGCTCGATGGTGATCGAAGCCCTGCGCGCCCTGCGCGGGCAAGGAATACGCAGCCTCCTCCTCGAGGGCGGAGGCACCCTCGCTTGGTCATTCATCGAGGCGCAAGCCGTTGACCGGGTTGCCTGGTTCATCGGCCCCAAACTGCTGGGCGGGGCGGGCGCGACCCCTTTGGGGGGACTTGGAGTCAACGGTATGGCCGAGGCGATCGAACTCGAAGACATGCGCACGGAGTTGGTGGGTGACGACCTACTGGTGACCGGCAGCGTTCGATACACGCAGCGGAGTGACGACGCGGGCGCTTCGGCTAGTGCTGCTACGGACGCCACCAGCCAAACGGCTACGGCCGAGCCGGGAACCCCCTGATGTTCACCGGGATAGTCGAAGAAGTCGGAACGATCAGCCGGGTGGAGGAAAAGGGCGGCGACCTGCGGGTGCGGGTGGCCGCTAGCACCGTGACCGAGGACGTGAAGCTGGGCGATTCGGTGTCGGTGTCGGGTTGTTGCCTAACCGTGGTGGAGTTCGACCGAGAGGGCTTTTGGGTGGAACTCTCCCGCGAGACCGTCGCCAAGACCGCGCCGCGCTGGCTGGCAGGCTCGCGGGTGAACCTGGAGCGTGCCCTGGCCGCCGACGGGCGTTTTGGCGGACACCTGGTGAGCGGCCATGTCGAAGGTGTCGGCAAGGTAACGGCTGTCCAACGTCAACCCGGCGCATTCGTGGTGACAGTTAGCGCCCCCGAGCGCCTTGACCGCTATCTGATTCCCAAAGGCAGCGTGACCGTCGACGGCGTAAGCCTAACGATCGTCGACTGCGGCGGCCCTGGCGGTAGCGATCCGTCGCTAGCCCCCTGGGAGTTCACTCTCTGGCTGATCCCCCATTCCCTCGAAGCAACCACTCTGAGCGAGCTCGAGCCCGGCACTATCGTCAATCTCGAAGCAGACCTAATCGCCAAATATCTCGAGCGCCTTCAGCTCGTAAAGGAGCCCGTCAATGTCCCCTAGAGACCCTCGCCTGGCCGATATTCCCTCCCTCATCGAGGAATTGCGTCGAGGCCGCCCCATCATCGTCGTAGACGACGAAGACCGCGAAAACGAGGGTGACATCATCATTCCGGCGCAGCACGTCACGCCGGAACTGATCGCGTTCACCATCCACCACACCGGCGGTGTCGTCTGTCTGGCCATGACCAATGAGCTTGCCGACCTGCTCGAGTTGCCACCCATGGTTCATCACAACACGGCCAAGCGGAGCACGGCATTTACTGTTTCGATCGAGGCTACCGAGGGGATCGATACGGGTATCTCGGCCAAGGATCGCGCCACCACCATCCTCGCCACCGTCAAGGAGGGCGTGAGCGCCGGCGACCTGGCACGGCCGGGGCACGTGTTCCCGCTACGCGCCCGAGATGGTGGAGTACTCCGCCGGGCAGGCCACACCGAAGCGGCTGTGGATCTGAGCCGCTTGGCGGGGCTCAAGCCGGTAGCCGCCCTAAGCGAGTTGATGAGAGACGACGGCAGCATGATGCGATTGCCGGAGATCCTCGATTTTGCTCTCAAGCACGGACTGAAGGTGGGCACTACCGCCGACCTTATCGCCTACCGGCTGGAGCGTGACGGCTTCGTACACCGCATCGACTCGGCTAAGCTGCCAACACCCTGGGCCGAGTTCAGTATCCACGGCTACCGCGACGAGGTGAGCGGGGGCGAGCATCTCGCCCTTAGCCTGGGCGACGTGTCCAACGGCGAACCGGTTCTGGTGCGGATTCACTCCGAGTGCCTCACCGGCGACGCTCTTCACAGCCTGCGCTGCGACTGCGGCTTCCAGCGGGACGCCGCACTAAAGGCAATAGCCGACGAAGGCCGAGGAGTTCTGGTCTACCTGCGCCAGGAGGGTCGCGGCATCGGGCTCCTCAACAAGATCCGCGCCTACCGACTGCAGGACGAGGGCGCCGACACGGTAGAAGCCAACGAGCGGCTCGGATTCGCCGCCGATCTTCGCGATTACGGCATCGGCGCTCAGATCCTCCACGACCTGGGCGTGCGGCGGCTGCGGCTGCTTACCAATAACCCGCGCAAGGTGGCGGCGCTCGACGGCTACGGAATCGCCATCGTCGAACGGGTAGCGCTCAACGTGGGGCAGAATCCGTACAACGAGCGCTACCTGCTGACGAAGCGGGAGAAGCTGGGGCACCTGGGAGAGTAATCCCCCAGCGGGCCCCGGGGCACTCGTCGGCAGGTCACTTTCTGGGCGTCCACCTCTCAGCGCTTCCACGAGTTCTTCAAGCGCCGTTGACCGACCGCGTCCGACTACCTCTCGAGCAGCCCTAGGCCGCCCAACGGGTTGATCTCCACCGAATCGGGAGCGCCGGCGATCAAGGGCCGAGCACGAGCGATCAATTCCCGGACAGTTTCGAGCTGGAGCGAGGCTTTGTGCGCCTCGCGGCTCTCCCACACCTCAAACACACCCACTTTATCCGGCTCTTGCGGGAGGGTATAGACGACGTAGGCGAGAACACCTTCCATCGGCCGAGGGAGCCGAGTTGCCTCGTGCAGCAGACCGGCTAGTTCGTCGCGCTTACCTGGGTGGGCCGTGAAGGTACCGAACATTCCGAACATTGCCATACGGAATAGTAGCGCCAATCCGGAACGCGTACGGAGAGTCGCCGTTCCTTCCAGTGCGGCACCCCGATATCGGAAGGAATGGGGTCACCGGAGGCTCACTGGCTAAGCCCCAAGCAGCCCGGCGGCCGGCCGGAAGCGCGGTCCGTGACGCTCCTCAAGTGAAATCAGGCGCTGGCTAACCTCTGCCTCCCCCACACTCGAAATGTAGTGAAAGGGGCCGCCCAGGAACGGCGGGAAGCCGATGCCAAAGACGGCTCCGGCATCCCCATCCTCGCGGGAGCGAATGATCCCCTCGTCGAGGCAATGCACCGCTTCGTTCACCAGTGCCAGCAGCAACCGCTCGTTTAGTTCGGATCGTGGCAGGGTTAGCCTTTGGGGAGAGCCCAACAGCTCGTAGATCCGCTGGTTTACGTTCCGCTTGCCGGCACTGCCGTAGAGGTAGAAGCCAAATCCTTCCTTGCGGCCGGCGAAACCCTCGGTGCGGGCCGTGGCGACGAAATCATCGAGTGACACCCCGCGCTCCGCGAAGAGTGGGGCGAGAACTGCTACCGCCTTGCCGGCGACTTCGAGACCCACGTTGTCCAGTAGGCGGAAGGGTCCAACAGGGAATCCGCCCTCCTCCATTGCCCGGTCTACCTCATCGATACCGGCGCCTTCGCGAACGGCCAGTAGCGCTTCGTTCAAATATGGAGCGAGGATGCGGTTGACGTAGAAGCCGGGCCGGTCGCCCACGACTATCACGTTCTTGCCCTGGCGCAGCCCTACCTCCACGGCGGTCGCGAGCGCGTGGGTGGAGGTTTCGGCGCCACGAACCACCTCGACCAGAGGCATCTTGGGTACAGGCGAGAAGTAGTGCATGCCTACTACCGCACTCGGCCGGTTAGCTCCGGCAGCGATCTCTGAGATCGGCAGGGAGGAGGTATTCGATGCGAAGATGTGATCCGGGCCGGTAACGGCCTCTACCTCGCTCAGCACCTGGCGTTTGAGCTCCAAGTCCTCGAGCACCGCCTCGATGGTGAGATCCACCCTGGCGAAAGGCGCGTAACTGTCAGTAGCCATGACCCGCTCACCGGCGACGTCGCGTTCGAAGGGAGTCACGCCCTTGCCGACCCGTTCGCTCAAGCCGCGGTGGACCGCGGCCTTGCCGCGCGCGGCAAGCTCGAAGGTCTGGTCTTTCAGAGCAACCCGGTAGCCCCCGGGCGAAGTGCTCACCTGGGCTATCCCCGCTCCCATGAGTCCCGCCCCCAATACCCCGATGCTCTCGACTCGTCTCTTCTCGACTGGGCTTTTCTCAGCTGGGTCTTTTTCGATAGTGCTCTGTTCAACCGTACTCTTCTCGACAGTGCGCCCCTCGCCGGCAAACCGGTTCTTGCGAGTCCTCGTGCGAACGAAGAAGAGGTGCCGGAGCGCTTGCGACTGGGTCGTGAAGAGCAGGTCGGCGAAGGCCTCGGCCTCCACGCGTAGCCCGACAGAAATTGGGCCACCGTAGGTTTGCCTTACCGTGTCCAGTATCCGTTCGGGCGCTGGGTAGTTGCCGCGAGTCTGGCGCAGAGTTTGCTCCGCCGCCCGACGGAAGATCAGCGCCTTAGCCGGAGTTCGCTGGAGCAGCCGCCCCAACTGCGAGCCGTTGTGTCTCTTGCTCACCGATCTACCCGTTACGAGCCGCGGAGGGGCGCCGAGACAAGCGGCGAGCGCGGCGGCAAGCGCCGCCGCTTCGAGTCCTTCCGGATGCACAGTTCCATCGACAAGTCCCAGCCGACGGGCAGGACCCGAATACACCTTCTTGCCGGTAAGCAGCATCTCCAGGCCGGCCTGGAGCCCTACCAACCGCGGTAACCTTTGGGTGCCGCCCAACGCCGGCAGGAGGCCCAGCTGGACCTCAGGCAGTGAGAGGCTGGTTGCAGGAGCATTGCTGGCCAGGCGGTAGTCGCAAGCGAGGGCGAGTTCTAGCCCACCGCCGGCGCACGGTCCGTGGATAGCTGCAATGGTGGGCTTTGGGAGGCGCGCCAGCCTCGCGAACAGCGCCTGGACCTGGCCGATCAGAGCCATCGCCTGCTCCCGGTCACTGAACTCGTCGAACAGGGCGATGTCGGCGCCGGCGATGAAGCCTGCTGGATTCTGGGAGGCAACGACCAGCGCCTTGATGTCCTGGTCGTTCTCCAAACGCTCTAACACCCCGGGGAGTGCGCCGAGTGCCGAGCGGTCGAGCAGAGTGGGCCCCTTGCCGGGACGGTCGAACCAGAGGATCGCCACGCCGTCTCGAAGCTCGAGCTCGACAATAGTCATGGCGGTGGCATCATAGCCATCTGATCATGGCCGGCTCACGCCTCGAGCCGCTCGAGCAACATGGCGTGGCCGAGCCCGCCTGCGGCGCAGGCGGTAACCAGGGCGAACCGGCCGTCCTCGGCGAACAATCGGTTTACGGCGGTCGTTACCAGTCGTGCGCCGGTGGCGCCAAAAGGATGTCCCAGAGAAAGCGAGCCACCCCAAGGGTTGATCCGGTCCAAATCCACCTCGGCCACTCGCTTTGAGCGGCCCAGCCGCTCTTGCGCGAACGAATCGGAGCCGAGCGCCGTGAGCACCGCCAGTACCTGACCGGCGAATGCTTCGTGGATCTCGATCACGTCCAGATCGCTCCAGGCGAGTCCGGTTCGTTCGAGCAGCCGCGGGACGGCGAAAGCTGGACCGAGGAGCAACTCGCTACCGGGGTCCTGAGCAACGAATATCCAGTCACGTATGGCCGCGCGCGGCCTGAGGCCCAGCTCTTGCGCCCGAGCGCGGCTAGCTAACAGCGTGACCGCGGCTCCGTCGGTAAGCGGGCTCGAGTTACCGGCGGTGACCGTTCCGTACGGCTTGACGAACACCGGCGGGAGCTTGGCGAGTTTCTCGATGCTGGAGTCCTCCCGAAAGGTGTTGTCAACCTCGATTGCCCGGAATTTGGGCGGAACAGCGGTAAGCACCATCTCCGCCGAAAGTTTCCCGTCACGGGTCGCTTGAGCAGCGGCCCGGTGCGAGCGAAGCGCATAGGCATCCTGCTCCTCGCGCGTCACTCCGAAGGCGGCCGCTAGACGATCGGCGCTCTCCCCCATCGTCTCGCCGGTGCTGTACTCGGCAATCGCCGGCGGCCGGGGCAGGAGATCGGCCGGCTTAAGGCCACGTAGGAGACCCAGGTAATCCCTGGCGCTCTTCGCACGCCGCATGTCCAGCAAACGTTTGCGCGCCTCCTTGCCCAGTCCGACGGGAACATCGGAGAGCGATTCGACTCCGCCCGCGATCATCAAACCCGCCCGCCCGCTGCCCAGTTGCAAAGCAGCGTCGGCGACAGCGCGATTTGCCGAGATGCAAGCCATCGTTACCGTATATGCCGGAACCTGATTGGGTAGACCAGCGCCCAAGGCGGCATCGCGAGCGACGTTGCTGGTCTGGGCGTTCTGCACCACCGAGCCCAACACCACGCCGTCGATCTCCTCGCCTCGCACTCCACTACGGACGAGCATGCCGGCGATAACGCTCCGCGCCAGGTCGTAGCCGGTTAACGCCGCGTAGTCGCTTCCGGTGCGCCGGAAGGGAAGGCGACAGCCGTCGACAAAAACGACCTCTTCCCTGGTCGAGTCGCCATTCATTGACCGATTGTACTCGCGACGCTCGCGCTGCTGCCCACCGATCGCACGGCTCTTGTGGGCGCAGGCATGTTCCGCGAGCTAGGCACAAGTCGCCACGAGACCCGAAGCTGCGCTTTTACCCTTCTTGTAAAGAGGAAGGACGGCCCGTCCAGTTCATACTGGGGCATGAACATCCTCTTCATCGGCGGCAGCAGGTTCGTGGGTAAGCACGCAGTTCTCGAGGCGGTGAAGCGGGGCCACTCGGTGACGCTCTTCAACCGGGGTACGCAGCCCCTCCCAACTCCCGAAGTACGCCATATCCAAGGCGACCGCAACGAAGACCTCGGCCGTCTCGCTGGCGAGCGATTCGATGCGGTCATCGACACCAGCGGCTACCTGCCGCATCAGGTAAAAACCGCCGCTCAAGCACTGGCCGAGCGTGCAACGACCTACCTGTTCATCTCGACCATCAGCGTTTACGCCGATCAAACCAGGGCCTTCCAGGACGAGAATGCCGCACTGATCGAGCTGAGTGACCCAACCGTCGAAGAGGTGACGGGCGAGACCTATGGCGGCCTCAAGGTGCTCTGCGAGCGCGCGTTGGACAGCTTCTTCCCTGGACGCCGGCTGAACATTCGCCCAGGAGTGGTCGTAGGGCCAAGCGATACCACTGACCGCTTCACCTACTGGCCAGTTCGTCTGAGCCGTGGCGGCGAGGTGCTAGCGCCCGGCAAGAGGAACGATCCGGTGCAGTGGATCGATGCCCGCGACCTGGCGACCTGGGTGATCGAGATGCTCGAAGGGGATGCTCAGGGCACCTACAACGCGGTGAGCCAGGCCGATCGCTTCACTGTGGGTGGTCTCTTGGACGCTTCGCAGAGGGCCTCCGGAAGTCAAGCCCAGGTGACCTGGGTGGCCGAGGAGTTTCTGCTCGAGCGGGGCGTGAAAGCGTTCGTGGACCTGCCAATGTGGCTCGCCGGCGAGCAAGCGAACTTCTTACGCATCGACGGTACTAAGGCGCACGATGCGGGCCTTATGGTTCGGCCCATCGAGGAGTCGGTGGACGACACGCTGGAGTGGTTCCGAGCGGAGCGCCAGGGTGATCTCAAGACCGGATTGGGCGAGGAGCGGGAACGGGAACTGTTGGCCGAGTGGCGCGACAGGAGCGATTGAGAAACCGGACGCGCGCCGGCTGCGCTGGCCGGCCGGCAGAGTCACGGCCCCTTCTGTTACCCCGGCGAGTCTGCCAGCACCGTCTCGAGCGCTGAGTCTGGCTTGGGCCGTGCCCCCAACTTCTGAATCGTCCAGGCAGATACCCGGGTGGCGAAGCGCGCCGCATCCAAAGCAGTACAGCCGCGTAGAAAACGAGCCAGGAATGCGCCGGCGTAAGAGTCACCGGCTCCGGTTGCGTCGACCAGGCGGTCGGTTGCCGGCGGAACGTAATCGATGCGGCCGTTCTCGAGAACAAGCGAGCCCTGGGCGTCGAGTTTGAGCACGATTAGAGCTCCCGGATAGAGCTTCGCCAGGCCGAAAGCGATCGCCTCGGTGTCCTGCTCCCCGGTAAGCTCGCTACCCTCCTCATGGTTGGGGAGCAACAGGTCTATCCCCAAATCGCAGGTACAAGTCAGAAAGGCCTCGAGCCCCATCTCACTGATCATCTGGAACGAGCCCGGATCGAAGGAGAGGGTCGCTCCCGCCTCCTTGGCGATGCGCGCCGCTTCGCGGGCGGCCGTTCTAGGCGGATCGGAGAAGAACGACCAGGCGGTGAGGTGTAGATGCCGGGTGTCGGCGAGCAGTTCGCGTGGCAGTTCCGAGGGGAGCAGGTAATGGTCGGCGCCGCGACCCGACACCATCGAACGCTCTCCAGACTGGTCCACGAATACCGCGACCGAGCCGGTGAGCTGCGCTTCACTTTGAATGAGGTACGACTCCACCTCTTCTTCTGCGAGCTCATCGACGGCCAATTGCCCAAAGCGATCTTGGCCGATCTTGCCTACGAACCGACTAGGCAGTCCCGAGCGCGCGGCCCAAACAGCTACGTTGGCAGCAGATCCGCCGGGGGTAAGCATTACCTCGCCGTAGGTGTCGCCTCCCTGAAGGAGCTGAGTGTTGGTGCGGATGAGCACGTCCCAGGCGTAATCGCCCAGCACCACGAGCTCGGTCCTGCCGTTCCTAGTCATCGTCGATCCGCTGGACGCCGGTGTTCTCGGTCAAGGCCTGATGAAGTAGTGGGAGTAGCGGAGGAAGATCATTTCTAATCGTTTTCCAGACAATCTCAGCATCGACTCCGGGATATTCGTGAACGACGAAGTTCCGCATGTCCCGCATCTCTCGCCAAGGAATGTCGGGGTGGATTTGCGCCACTACGGACGGTACGTGTCGGGCAGCTTCCCCGCACGGACCGCGTCTCTCTCCACATTTTCTCGGATGCGTGGATGCACGGCCCCTGGGGTCAGCAGATGGACATTGCAGCCGCACGCCTCCATCAGGTAGGACTTAACCCGCGATAAAGCAAAGAGCCCAGCGTTCGAATCCACACTGAACTCGACAAGAACATCTACATCACTACTACCCGTGGCCTCATCCCTCGCTGTTGAGCCGAACAGGTGCAACGCAGTAACTCCGAACCGTGTCTTCAAGTCCGGCATCGACACCTTCAAAATGTTGAGCGCTTCGTCTCGCCGCATATCAGGACACCGCTGCGATTATAGAACGCGTCCGGCCGGAGTCGAGTGCTCCGGTTTGACGATATGTTCGGGATCAACGATCACCCGGTTTCCCCCCTACTGAAACCCGACCCGCCGGCGCGGATTCTCCTGCTTGAGCTCCTCCACCATGCGCCGGTACTCCTCCTCCATCTCCGGCGTCACCGAGGGGCGAGTCTCCAGGAGGGCACGCTCGAAGTACTCCATCGACACGACGCCGATCTCCAGGTCGTCCCGCAGTGCGTGCATGCCGGCTCGCCGCACCAGGTTCTCGAGGTCGGCTCCGGTGTAGCCCTGGGTTCGCTCGGCCAGTCGATCGAACTGCACGTCCTCGGCCAAAGGCATCTCGTCGAGGTGGATACCCAGGATCACGCGCCTCCCCTCCAGGTCGGGAACCGGCACGTAGACGAGCTCGTCGAAGCGACCGGGCCGCAGCAGCGCCTGGTCGAGAAGGGTGGGCCGGTTGGTAGCTCCGATCACGACCACACCCTGCAGCTCCTCGAGGCCGTCCATCTCGGAAAGGAGGGTGTTCACCACCCGCTCGGTCACCGCCGGCTCGCCCATGCCGCCCCCACGTTGCGGAGCGAGGGCGTCGATCTCGTCGAGGAAGATGACCGTTGGCGCCACCTGCCTGGCTCGCTGGAAGAGCCGCGCCACCTGCTTCTCCGACTCGCCGTACCACTTCGAGAGCAAGTCGGACGACTGCATCGACGTGAAGTTAGCCTCCGCTTCCCGCGCCACCGCCTTGGCGAGCAGAGTCTTGCCGGTACCCGGAGGGCCGAAGAGCAGGATGCCCTTGGGCGGTCGAATCCCCACCCGTCGGAACGCTTCGGGGCGCTTGAGTGGAAGCTCGACCCCCTCGCGCAGGGTGCGCTTTACCTCCTCGAGTCCGCCGATGTCCTCCCACCCCACGTCCGGCACCTGAATCATGATCTCGCGCAGGGCCGAAGGCTGCACCCGCCGCAAGGCGTCGGTGAAGTCATCGCCGGTCACCTGGAGGTTCTCCAACGACTCCGCCGGGATCTCATCGGCATCGAGGTCGATCGAGGGGAGGTTACGACGCAACGCTTCGATGGCGGCTTCACGCGCGAGCGCCGAGAGATCGGCCCCCACATAGCCGTAAGTGATGCGGGCCAGCTCGTCGAGGTCGACGCCTTCGGCAAGCGGCATGCCCCGTGTGTGGATCTCCAGCGTTTCGCGTCTGCCTGACCGGTCGGGAACCCCCACCACGATTTTCCGGTCGAAGCGTCCGGGCCTTCGCAGCGCCTCGTCGATACTGTCGACCCGATTGGTCGCGGCAATCACTACTACGTTCAGGCGCGGCTCCAAGCCGTCCATGAGGGTAAGGAGTTGCGCAACCACGCGCCGCTCCACCTCGCCGGTACTCTCCGACCTCTTGGGCGCAATCGAATCGAGCTCGTCGATGAATACGATCGAAGGTGCGTTCTGCTGGGCCTCGGAGAAGATCTCGCGCAGCCTCTGCTCCGACTCGCCGTAGTGGCGGCCGATTATCTCGGGACCACCGATATGGAAGAAGCGTGCGTCCGACTCGTTGGCGACCGCCCGTGCCAGCAGGGTCTTGCCGGTCCCCGGTGGGCCGTGGAGCAGCACTCCCTTGGGCGGTTCGATGCCCAGCCGCGAGAACAGCTCGGGGTGCTTGAGCGGCAGCTCGATCATCTCCCGTACCTGCTCTATGGTCGAGCCCATCCCGCCAACGTCGTCGTAGGTGACGTCAATCTTGCGCGCATCTTCCGGCTCCTCGAACTCCGGCCGCAAGTCGATCTCGGTCTCCTGCGTCACCTGCACGACTCCGCGGGGGGTGGAGGACGTCACCAGCAGCCGAATCTCCTGTAGGCCAAAAGTGCGCTGCTCGAACAGCGCCCGAAAGATTTCGTCCGGGAACGGGCCACCATCGGTTTCGGCGCCACGGCGGTAGACCGAGGTGGAGATGACATCGCCCGGGAGCAGCGGCCGCCCGAGCAGGGTGCGCAGCAGGGCCGAGCCGGGACCGGAGAGACGTAGGTTCTTCTGCGCAGGCGCAAGCACGATTCGTTTGGCCGGTTTGACGTCGGCCCGCCTTACCTCGACCTGATCCCCAATCCCGGTCCCGGCGTTCGCGCGCACCAGTCCGTCGAGCCGGACGATGTCCAGTCCTTCATCCTCTTCATAAGGCGGCACGGCTAATGCCGCGGTGGAGCGTTTGCACACTATCTCCACCACGTCGCCCTGGCGCAGGTCGAGTCGCTTTCAAGGCTTGACTGCTGAGCCGGGCAACCCCCTTGCCCACGTCCTGACGCTGAGCTCCGGCAACCTGTAGCTTCACGCTGTTCTCGACGCTGGTTTGCTCCGCCACCGGCTCCCCCTAATGGGCTCACCCTAATTGGGCTCCCCCTGACCAACTCCCCAAATTGAGCCCAAACAATACGGTCTTGAGCCTATGCGGTCACGGCACGAGCAAAAAGTGCGGGGCAGACAGTGAGGGCTACCGCCCTTTCATCTAGATGTCGCTCCCAAGCTGCTAACCCTTAGCGCTCGTAGAAGGCCGGCGGCTCGACTCCAAGATGCCCGACGATCCCGAGGAGACTCCGGCCTGAGGATCCGCCTCGCCGGCGTGAACCGCTCCACAAGCGCGGCCCGTACGGAAAGTTTGCCGCGAATCGCCCCATTCCTCGAGCAGCTACTTCCACCCGGCCTGCGAATCACACATGCGGAAATCCAGGATTCCAGGCCACTTCCCAGAGGAAGCCGTCGGGGTCGGAGAAGTAGCCGGAGTAGCCGCCCCAGAAAGCGCGCTCTCCGGCCTTGACGATCTTGCCGCCGGCGCGTTCGGCATCCCTCAGCACCTCGTTGACCTCCGCCTCGGAACGCACGTTGTGAGCGAGTACGATGCCACCGAAACCGCTCCCTTGGGCCGGCACTCCGGCATCACCCGCCAGCTCCTCACTAGGATAGAGAGACAGCCACGTTTTGCCTAGCTCGAAGAAGGCGACGCCCGGCGGGGTGGCCAACGGTTCCTTGCCCAGGAGCTTCTGATAGAAGTGGCGGGACTTTTCGAGGTCGGAGACTCCCAGGGTGACGACGCTGAGACGGGATTCCATCGTATGCCTCCTAGCCGGCAGGGTGCGCATGAGGCTATTTCAGCCGGTCAGGCCGACTCGACTATCGTCAACTCCCGCTGCGCCTCGGTGGTAATCCTCGGGCCATCCTCCTCGAGTACGACGTCTATCTCGCAACGGACCCCGAATTCCGGGAGGTAGACGCCCGGCTCGACGGTGACGGCGATGCCGGGGAGAAGCTTGCGGGTATCGCGGGTCTCGAAGTCGTCGAGGTGCACCGCATCGCCGTGGGTCGACTGAGTTCCCAAGCTGTGTCCGGTGCGATGAATGAACTCGTCGCCGTATCCGTGGGCGCCGATGTGATCGCGAACCGCGCGATCGACTTCGCTCCCCGAGGGCCTCCGCCCCGCCTGGTATGCCTCGCGCATCGTCTGCACTCCGATGTCGCGAGCGTCTCGTACTACCTCGAACACCTCCAGTAGCTGGGTCGACGGCTCACCGTAGACGCCCATCCAGGTGATGTCGGCGTACGGGGCGTCCCCTGTCGATTCCTTCGCGAATATGTCGAGCAGGATCGGGTCGCCGGGTTCCAGGGCGCGCCCGGCAGCTTCTGGCGTCGCGAAGTGCGGATCGCCGCTATGCGGGCCAAAACCCACGATCGGCTTGTGGTCGAACACCAGGCCGCCGCTCTCCAGTTCGTCGACGATGACCCTCTGCACCTCGTCCTCGGTGGCCGCCGCTCCGGCCCGTGCCCGCCGTGCGATGTGCTCGAAGGCCGCGTCTTTGGCCCGATAAACCACGGCAACCGCCCGTTCGTGCGCGGCAACTTGCTCGTCCGTCCAGGAACTGAACGCCTGCAACAGGTCGCCCGAGCTGACCGGCTCGGCACCCAGTTCGCGCACCAGCTCGACGGTGCCGGCATCGACAAAAGAGAGGTAGGGGATGTCGTTTCGCGGCGAGTACTCCATCGCAACCCGACCTTGGGGCAGTAGCGCGGCCAGTTCGGCTTCCAGCGACGCACGTGAGCTGTAGGCGACCACGCCGTAGGGCAGCTCCGGGAGGGAGCCGCGCTCGATGGCGTGGACCAGCAGGGTGGGCGTGCCCTCGGTAGGCACCAGCAGGAAAACCCGACGGGTAATGAGGCCACCAAGGGCAAGAAACCTCTTGGCAATTGGGTTAGAGCCGCGAAAGTCGTAGAGTAGCCAGGCTGCAAGCCCCTGCTTCCTCAACTCGTCCTGAGCAGTCTCGATCCAGTTCATGCGCGACTTATACCAGAGTCGCCCGTTCATGGGGCAACATGTATAAGAGTCGCCACGCCGTCCGGGCGCTTAGCGCTCACCCTGGGGAACGACCCACTCGTTGAAGAACTCGGTGAGGGAGCAGTGGCAGTGCTGCTCTGCAAGCTCCCTGAAGTCCTCCGTTCGCACCAGGCCGAAGGCGTATCTCTCGACGTAATCACGAAGAAAAATGTCGAACGCTGGGCGGCCCATGATCCCGGCAAGCCACTCGACCACCAGTGGGCCCAGGCCGTAGACGATCGCGCCGTACTCGTTCACGTCATACTCGGCGACGGGCCGTCCCACGAGGGCCGGCTCGCGATCGACCCGCTCCCAGCGCGAACTGAGGCTCTCGCGAAACGTCCGGTAGCCCTGCGCACCATGCTCCTGCAAGTAGTAGCGCAGCGTCAGGTACTGCGTTAACGACTCATCCAGCCAGGGCTCGCTCACCTGGTCGTTGCCCACAAGTGAGTAGAACCACTGATGGGCGACCTCGTGTACGACCGTGCTCTCCAGCAGTTCGCTGCCCTCGGGCGCGAGCAACTCATGCCGAAGCGCGATGATGCCCGGAAACTCCACACCAAGCGCGGTCGTCGAAATGGCGACTACATCAAGTTCGGTGAATGGGTAAGGCCCGTAACGGCTCACGAAGATCTCGATCGCTTGCGCGGCGATCTCGACCGCTCGCTCCATTGCGTTGCTCGTGCCAGGGGTCGCGTGACCTCTCACCTCTACGTCGCCGGCGGTTGCAACGGCCGGCTCGAGCTCCTGCCCGGCAACCAGATAGAAGTCCCGGACGGGTCCGGCGACTATCTGCAACTGTTGCCTCTCCCCCTCGACCCGCCGCTCGAACTCCCGGCCACTGGCGGCAATCTCCAACTCCAAGGGAGCATCCAGCCGTACCTGAAAGAAGGAACTTTGGGCGAAAACCAAATCGCCATAACGGGGCGGCCGGTCGTTGTCCCAGCCATCCGGCCCGTAGACGGACAACAGAGCGTAGGCGTGCGCGAGCGAGAGAACGCCCTCCCGGTAGGCCAAGATTCCGTAGTTGCCGCCGCCAGTCGTGGGGATCGTCAGCGTATAGTCCAGCCCCACTACCACCGCGTCACCGGGCTCCAAGTCGACTGGCAACTCCACCCGCAACAGCCGGTTGCCGTCGACGAACTGCGGGAGGAGCTCTTCACCGTTCAGGCGCAATCCTTCGATAGCCAGACGACCACCCAGCAGGTTTGGCAGCAGCTGGAAATAGAGCTCCTGCCACGGCTCCGAGCTGTAGTTCACCACCCGAACCTCCTGTCGTGCCGTCAACTCGGTCGCATCGTGGAGGCTCCAGACGAGGTGGTACACAGGCGCATCATCGAGCGATAAAGCTTCGTCCCGCCACCCCAACTGGACGTCAGCGGCAAACTGCGAACGCTCCTCCCAAGCGACGTCGAAAAGCGTTGGGGCGGGAATCGCCTGCGCGGCAGCAAACCCATATACGCCCGCCAGAATGCCCAGGACGATTACCGCAAAGGCCCATCGCTCCAAGCCTCGGCTCATCGCCCGCTCCCCTCTCCAGCCGCCCTCAACCCCTCAATTAGCGGCCTGAGCCTATCCCCTTTGAGTTTGAGCGCAGCCCGGTTGACTACGAAGCGGGCGCTCGAGCGGAGTATCACGTCAACCTCCACGAGCCCGTTCGCCCGCAGGGTGGAACCTGTTTCCACCACATCCACCACAGCGTCGGCGAGGCCGGTGAGGCAAGCGAGCTCTACATTTCCCGAGAGGCGCACGACTTCGGCCGTACTACCCAATCGACGCAGGTAGGAAGCCGTGACTCGCGGATACTTCGAGGCTACTCTGCGAATCGTTCCCTCGTCCCCTTCGACTCTGATGAGCGACATCCGACAGGCGGCGAAACCTAGGTCCACCGGTTCGTAGAGGGCGCTGCCCGCCTCGAGCAGCACGTCCTTTCCGACAATCCCCGCGTCGGCCACGCCCAGTTCGACGTAGACGGGCACGTCGGCATTACGCATTTCAATGACCGACGAGTCCTTCCCCTCATGCCGCAGCGCACGGGCGTCCTGCGAAAGCTCGAGGTCAAGACCGGCGGCGCGCAGGGTGCGCAGGCTCTCCTCGAGAACCCGCCCCTTGGGAAGGGCGAGGGTGAGGTCAGTCGTCACGACTCGCCCCTGGTGCCCTTGGTCAGATTCCCGTCCAGTATGTGCTGCAGCATTTCGAGCCCACTTCGATCGTCGCCCACTGGTTCAACGCCCAGCGGCTCAATACCGTCGGCCAAGAGGTAACCGGCTCCCAGCTCTCTGCCCTCCTGTTTGGCGCACTCACGATCTCCCTCCAGAGAGCGCAGCACGCGCACGCCCGCGGCGCGCAGTAGGCGCGCGCCGGCGTCATCTAGGCTCAGTACCAGGGGCGGCTGCTCCTCCGCAGCTGCAGGCAGAGCCGTCATCAGCCGTTCCAGCCCCAGTGAGAAACCGGCGGCGTAGGGGAGCAAGGCGCCGTCGTAGCGCCCCCCACCCAGCAACGGTTGACCGAAGTCGAAAGTGTAGGCCCGGAAGGTCATTCCGGTGTAATAGGAAAGCCGGCGCGCCATGCCTAGGTCCAAGAGCAACTCGCTAGAATCCTCGAACTCCGAAACGATCTCCTCGAGGCGCTCGATCTCTTGTATCGCCTCGGGCCAAGGGGCGAGTTCACGGGCCGTGTCGAGCACGGCAAGGTCTCCGTACAGGTCGGGCGTGCGTTGCAGGGCGCGGCCCAGCTGCTTGGGCAATTCCAGCCGCTCGACGAGCGTGGCGAGAGTCGCCTGGTCCTTCCGGTCGATGGCGTCCGCCACCGCCTCACGTGACTCCTCGGGCACACCCGCCAAATCGAACAGCTTTCTTACGAAACCGGGGTTGCCTACCTCGACGCGTGGCGCAAGTCCAACCGCGCGAACCGATTCGCGCGCCAGGTGGATCAGCTCGGCGTCGGCACGAGCGTTGGAAACGCCCACCAGCTCCAGCCCTACCTGAGTGAATTCCCGGGTTCGGGCGAGGTCGGGATCGATAGCGTGCCACACGCTTCCGCGGTACTGAAGCCTGGCGGCAGACTCCCCCTGCGAGGCGCGAGGAAAGTGGGTACTCACCAGTCGCGCCAGGGCCGGCGTGAAGTCGCTCCGCAGAGCTAGCACGCCGCTGTCGCGGTCGGAAAGCTTGAACGACTGGGTGGCCCGGGGGTGAGCGGAATCGTAGATCTCGAGGGCCGGCACCTCGACTTCCTGGTAACCCCACGAGAGGTAGAGGTCCCTTAGCTGGTCGAGCACGCGCCGTCGAGCCGCAGCTTGGTCGGGCAGTACGAACCGGGTGCCATCGGGCAGCGTTGTCATAGGCGACTCGCCACTGCCAGCGTCCCACGTGCCTTGGCCATGACCATCAGGAGCGGTATGCCTTCAGAGGATCGTCCGCCTCGGTTTCACCTTGAGCGGCCCGACGTGGCGGGGCGTCGCCTGGCTCCATGCTGCCCAGTAACGCTCCGGTACCTACGGCGAGATCGAACGCCAGCAGCAGGAGGCTGCCCAGCGAGAGGGTGCCGTCGAGAAGCAGCGACAGCAGACGCCCGAGGGCGCTGGCCAGCCACAGGAAAGCGGCGAAGCGCAAGACGCCACGCGCGCGCGGGCGCGTGGCGAGCGCCCACAGCATGAAGCCACCCATGGTGAGGAAGAGTGCGCCAAAAAGCGCTCGAGCCTGGCCCAATCCGCGCGGCTCGATGACCTCCAGGCCGGTAAGCCGGAGGGTGAGTATCGGATTGAGGAGCCCCAGAAGTCCCAGAACGAGGGTGAGCCCCGCCGCGAGATAGGCAAGTTGGCTTCGTAACGACATGCGCAGCTCCCAGGCGCCAAGGCGCCGTCTGGTTCGATGCTACCATCCCTCGCGACATCCTCTAGGACGGCTTTAACCTCTAGGACGGCTTTAACCGGTCCGGTTGGCTACTTTCCGCTCGTTCAGCGCTCGGAGAGCACCAGATTGTCGCGGTGGATCACCTCATCGAAGTCCTTATGACCGAGGACCTGCGAGATCTCACGCGATTGACGGCCGCGAATGCGCTCGAGCTCGCCAGAACCGTAATTGCTGAGCCCACGTCCCACCAGCGTGCCTCCCTGTCTTACCGCGACTGAGTCGCCAAACTCGAAGTCGCCGCTAACAGCGGTGATCCCCGAGGGGAGAAGGCTGCGTCCCGATCGCAATGCCCGCGCTGCACCATCGTCCACCTCGAGCGAACCGCGTTCGGGTTGTTGTGCCAGCCACGCCTTGCGGGCCGGCGCGTGTGCCCCGGCGAGAAAGCGGGTCCCGCGCACCTCTCCGCGCGCTAGTGCCTCGAGCCCCTCACCACCTCCGCCTATGACAAGAGTCTCTATGCCGGCGCGGGTGGCTATTGCTGCCGCCCGCAGCTTGGTGACCATCCCGCCTGTGCCCCGCTCGCTGCCCGGCCGGCCGGCGAGGTGAGCAACCGCCTCCACATCTTCCACCACAGCGATCTGTTTGGCATTGGGATTGTGCCTAGGATCGGCCTCGAATAGCCCATCGACGTCGGTGAGGATTACGAGCGCATCTGCGCCCACAAGGTAGGCGCTCCAGGCCGAAAGGGTGTCGTTGTCGCCCAGCATGATCTCGGCGGTCGCCACGCTGTCGTTCTCGTTGATTACCGGCACCACGCCCATCTTTAGGGAGGCTTCCAGCGCGTTCTTGGCGTTCACGTAACGCTCGCGGTCCTGGACGTCGGCGGCCGTAAGCAGCATCTGCGCAACCGGCGACGGCGCCAGCGCCCGCGCCCAGTCGAGCATTAGGAGCGTCTGACCAACCGCCGCGGCCGCCTGCTTCTCGGGCAGGGTGAGCGGTAGCCGCAAACCAAGGCGTTCACGGCCGGCCGCGCCCGCTCCCGACGAAACGACGACCGGCTTGCAACCGAAAGCCTCGCAGAGCACCTGCAATCCCCGCCCCAGCGCCCATAACTTGGGAAGGGAGATTCGTCCCGTATCATCAGTGAGGGAGCTGGTTCCCACCTTCACCACCACCCGCCGCCACGTCCGGCCCAATGGCGAACTCGCGGCCGCCTCCGCCGGCGTCTCGCCGGCCGAAGCATTAGGTGATGACGCCCTCTCGATCAAGCGGGGTGAGGCTGGGTGGGGAATCTTAGGGCGCTCTGGCATAAAGTACATGCTACCGGCGGCGGGAGACGTGTCAAGCTTGGTAAGGCAGGTCGTCATGAAGCCGCACGGGAAAGGGAAAGAGGTCTGAATGCGCGTAGCTATCGTTGGAGCAACAGGAGCCGTAGGACAAGAATTCCTGCAGCTGTTGGAAACGAGACACTTCCCGCTTACGTCGCTGCGCCTCTTCGCCTCCTCGCGCTCGGCCGGCCGCACCGTTCGTTTTGCGGGCGGCGACATAGTGGTCGAGGCACTGCCCGAGCATGGCGATCTGGATAGTCAGGTGGTGTTCTCGTCGGCAGGCGGAAGCATCTCCAAGGAGCATGCCTGGCGCTGGGCGCAGCACGGAGCGGTGGTGGTCGACAACACCAGCGCCTGGCGGATGGATCCTAAGGTGCCCTTGGTCATCCCCGAGATAAATGGAGAGGCGGCGCTTTCTCACCAGGGCGTCATCGCCAACCCGAACTGCTCCACCATCATCGCCCTTATGGCACTGGCGCCGCTGCACGCAAAGTTTGGGCTCACCAGGGCGACGATAGCCACCTACCAGGCCGTGTCGGGAGCTGGCGCGGCAGGGATAGAGGAGCTGGAACGGCAGAGCCGGGCGGCGCTCGATGGCGCAGAGGTGCAAGCGGAGAAGTTCCGTCACCCGATAGCCTTCAACCTCTTCAGTCACGATAGTGAGGTGGGCGAGGACGGCTACAACGTCGAGGAGCGGAAGCTGCTGTTGGAGTCACGCAAAATCCTCCGTGCGCCCGATCTCGCCCTGAGCGCGACCTGCGTGCGGGTGCCGGTGTTTCGGGCCCACAGTGAGGCGATTCACGCCGAGTTCGAACGACCGGTGTCGGTGGACGAGGCGCGAGAGGTGCTAGGCCGGGCGACGGGGGTGCGGCTGGTCGACGACCGCGAGGTGAACCTCTTCCCAATGCCTTCGCACGCCAGCGGGCAGGACGATGTGCTGGTGGGCCGTCTTCGCGAGGACGCCAGCAAACCGGGCGCCCTGGCGCTCTTCGTTGCCGGCGATCAGATCCGCAAGGGGGCGGCGTTGAACGCGGTGCAGATAGGCGAATTGCTCGCGGAGCGGAGCATTACGACTGGGGCACCAGGCTAATCGGGTTATCTGGCCCCCGCCTTGCGCTCCTGAGCCTGGCCAGCGGCCGACGCGCATTTCCGTTGGGCCGACCGACCAACCGTCAGGGCCATTCGATCCTGCCGGTCCTGTCGTACACGAATATCGCGCCCCATTCGCGGACAGCAGCATCGAGAGCGGCTAACGATTGGGCAGGAGTGCGGGCCGGGCCAAAGAGCTCGGGCTCCCCGGCCGTTTGATAGTCCACCGGGTAGGGCGTGAGGCGCCAGCCCAAGGTGTTGAATACGGCAAGCGCCCTGGGCATATGCATCGCGCTCGTGACCAGGATCCAGGTCTCGCCCGCCCTAGGAGATAGCCGCTCGAGCGCCAGCAACCCTTCCTCGTACGTGCTTCGCGCCTCACCCATGAATTCGACGCGGCGGCCGCGGAACTCATCGCCAAAGATGAGACTCTGCTCGTTGGGAACAGCCACGAAATCGCTCTCGACGTCCTCACGGTAGACGCCGCCCAGAACCAGTCGAGCGTCTGGGTAGCGACGCGCCAAGGCGGCGCCTGCCAAGAGGCGCTCGCCGGCGTCACTGAGTGTCAACTGTTGGCGCTCACGGCTTATCCGCCACTCCACCGAACCGCCCAGAACCAGGATCCCATCGACGGATTGGGGCAGTTCGGTAGGCGGTTCCACGCGGCGCTCCAACTCCCAGGCGAGCCTTCCGGCAACATCGAACGTGATCGGCAGGGCGACCAGAAGCAACGTGATGATTCCGAACAGGCGGGCCGGCCGGTAGCTCCGGGCCGCCAGAGTGAGAGCGGTGAACAAAAGGAGAATGACCATCAGGCTGCTGGGCAAGAGCAACCACCAAACATCGAGCATCAACGACTCCTCACGAGCTGGGGCGATACATGGCGCAGTCGGCGTCCCGTATACTCATACGGATATCACGCAACGTCATACCGGCGCCGGCAGCCCTTTGAGATCTGCAACGGTGGTCGGGACCTGGAAGGAGACTCATGAAGTTTGCCATCGTTACCGACTCCACCTGCGACCTTACCGCTCAAGAGCTGTCCAACCTAGACGTCAAACGGGTTCCACTCTACGTGAGCTTCAAGGGAGAGACCCATCGGGATTGGCTGGAAATAACTCCCAAGGAGATCATCGAGGGAGTTCAAGCCGGCGCCGACTTGCCCACCACCAGCCAGCCTAGCCCTCAGGATTTCGAGGCGGCTTTCGAGGAGGCGGTTGCGGCAGGCGCCCAGGCGATAGTTTGCATCACCATCAGCTCCGACCTCTCGGGCACCTATCAGTCGGCAAATATAGCGAAGGAATCGGCAGCCGTGCCGGTCACTCTGTTCGATAGCAGAGCGGCCAGCATCGGCTTGGGCGAGATGGTCAAGAAGGCCGCTTCGCTCCGCGATTCGGGGGCGCAACCCGAGCAGGTCGTGGGCTCTCTCGAGGCGATACGCGACAGCAACCTGCCCATGTTCACGGTCGCCAATCTCGAGTTTTTGCAGAAGGGTGGGCGGATCGGACGCGCCTCCGCCCTCCTTGGAAGCCTGCTGAACATCAAGCCGATCCTCTCTCTCGAAGAGGGCAAGATCATTCCGCTGGGACGCGCTCGCGGCAACAAAAAGGCGCTGGCCGAACTGGTGAACCAGGTCCGCAAGCACCGTGAGCGCTTCCCCGGCACGCTGGTCCTCAACTTCCTCCACGTGCAGGACCCGGCCGCCGCCGAGCAGGTTCGAACGGCGCTGGATCAGGCAGGAATCGAGTACGAAGGCGGGAAAGTTTACGAGATCGGCGCCGTCGTTGCGTCGCACGTAGGGCCGGGCACCTACGGGCTGTATATGCATGCGGAGCCGTTGGGCGGTTGAGGACCGCACGCCCAAGGACTTGCAGCTTCAAGGGACACACTAGACCGTCTCGACATGGATATAACGACTGAGGGCGCGCAAACTGGATGCGCGCCCTCTGATCGATTGCTGCCCAGCTCAGAACCTGATGTAGTTTTCGTCCACCTCGACAGTGAAGGTCATCGTGGAGACGGCTTCCTCTGTCTCGACCTCGAGCGTAAGGGTAAGAGTATTGCCCGAACCCTCGGTGATGATCTGGAGGAGGCGCGTGAGATCGCTGCCGGCGATAGTCAGCGTGAGCGTCTCTGCCGCGGCTGCGGCGTCGGCGAAGGTGTAGTCGCAGCTGGTACCTGCGCATTCCGCCGGGCGTTCCAATGTCAAGGGACCGAAAGTCGCCTCGGCTTCGACCGGTTCCGGCGAGCCTGAGTCATCGGAAACATTGAGCTGCAGCGTTCCACTGGTGATGATTATCGTTTCCGGCAAATCGGCCCCGGACACCGTTACAGTCGCAGTAAAGCCCTGTACGCTCTGGAACGAAGAGGGCGCTATCGGCATGTTCGGTTGCTCGATGTCGTCGAAGGGGATTATCTCCGAGTCTGAAAATGTAGCTTGCAGCGAAAATCCTGCTGCGGCTGGGGCGGCGCCCACAGTAAACTCCTGGCTCGAATAACCCAAGGCATCGTTACCGACCGCAATCGGTGGGATGAGCGCGCAAGCCGCGAGAACGGCACCGGCGACCAGCAGGGAAAGCAGCAACTTCAAACTTTTCATATTTACACTCCTCCTGATTTAGCTCGCTGCCCTGCCCCAGCAAAGTACCACGTCGTAGCTGAATGACGTTTACCTGCAGCGCTTAACAGGAGATTATCGAGCGCACGGCCGATACACGGCCACCAGGGCCGTTGCCGAGTCGGCCCGCACTTTGGCCAAGTCTCCCGCGCCGTCCTCGGATAGTGCGGCTACCCTTACTCATGCCGGCTCAGACAACGTCCGCTGCGCTCCTCGGCGTCGAAGCGTTCGAGGTGCGAATCGAAGCGGACATCGCCAACGGGCTGCCACATCTCCTCATCGTGGGGTTACCCGACGCGGCCGTGCAGGAGTCCCGCGAGAGGGTTCGCGCGGCGCTACAGAACGCCGATCTACCCTTCCCCATGCGGCGAGTTGTAATCAATCTGGCTCCGGCCGATGTCCGCAAGGAAGGGCCGGCGTTCGATCTTCCCATCGCCCTGGCGCTCCTGCTTGCCCAGCGCGCCCTGCCGCCGGACTCCCTGTCGGGCACGATTTGCGTAGGCGAGTTGGCTCTCGACGGAACATTGCGCCCAGTTCGAGGCGCGGTGAGCATTGGCCTGCTGGCCGCCGCTGCAGGAATCAGGAGGGTGATCGTGCCGCCCGAGAACGCGGCGGAAGTCGCTGCGGTCGCGGGAGTCGAAGTCATTGCCCCTCGTTCGCTCGTGGAGATTGTTTCCTTCCTACGTGGCCTGATCACCCTGCAAACTGTCGCCGCCCAGCCGCCCGAACGTCCTCCGCCTGGGCCCGATCTTCTCGATGTCAGGGGGCAAGCCGGCGCGAAGCGGGCGCTAGAGGTGGCAGCGGCGGGTGGACACAATCTGTTGATGACCGGACCGCCGGGCGCCGGCAAGACGATGTTGGCTTCGCGATTTCCCGGCCTATTGCCGGATCTGGTCGATCAGGAGGCCGTGGAGGCAACCCGCGTCCATTCGGCGGCAGGACTACCCGCCCGTGGCCTGCTTGTGCGTCCACCGTTCCGCCAACCCCATCACACGGTCTCCTATGCCGGACTCATTGGCGGGGGAGGAACGCCTCGTCCCGGCGAGGTAAGCCTCGCCCATAATGGCGTTTTGTTTCTGGATGAGTTCGGAGAGTTCAGCCGCGGTGTGCTCGAGGCGCTAAGGCAACCGCTGGAGGACGGAGTGGTCACGATCAGTCGGGCCCGCGGCAGCCTCACCTTCCCCGCCAGCTTTCTCCTCGTAGCCAGTCGAAATCCCTGCCCCTGCGGCTATCACGGAGATCCGGCGCAGGGCTGCGTCTGCTCGCCGGCGCTCTTGCGGCGCTACCGCGATCGAATCTCGGGTCCGCTACTCGACCGTATCGACATAAGGATCACGGTGCCGCGGGTTTCCGCCGAGGACACCTTGGGCTCGCCAAAGGGGCCCGACAGCGCGGCAATTCGCTCGAGGGTTGCCCGGGCCCGTTTACTGGCTCGGGAGCGACAGGGCGTCGTCAATGCACGGCTCGGCGGAAGCGAACTGCGCAAGCAGTGCATGCTGGACGCGAGAAGCGAAAGCTTCGCTCGGCACGTAATCGCGCAAACCGCGATTTCGGGACGGGGATTCGACCGGCTGTTGCGAGTGGCGCGCACCGTCGCCGATCTCGCCGGCGGTCTACGAATCTGCGAGGAGCACCTGGCCGAGGCGGTCGGCTACCGTGAGGCTCATGCCTAGTGGCTGTGTCGGGCGTGGCACCGTCGGTCAAGAAGTGGGTAGCTGCCCGCGGTTGATCCACTTGGACTATTGCGTCGAAGAGGCAGAACTCGAGATAATAAGGACGTAAGTTTTTTGTAATGCCTGCTACTCTATTGTCATTCCACCTTCCGCAAATCACAGTCGCGGGAGTTCAATTCGGAGGCGACGAAGTCTGCGCTGTATTCGGGCGCTTGGAGCAGACGGAGCCAGTAGCGCGACCGACCGAGGCAGAAGCTGGTAGGGATCATGCCTCGACTTGTCGCTACAATTTCACGAACTGAAAGCAAGGCCAAGGGCGCGGCGTTGTACCAGGGATCCGGTCTGCTTCAGCATGTACGCTCAGTCGTCCGGCGGCTCGTAAGCACCGAAAGTATTTCCACGCTATCCCCCGATCGCCAGTTGGCCCGGCCGAGCATTACCCAGTTTCACAGCAGTTCGGTTCTATCTTGCTCGAGGTTCACACCATGAGAGCACCGATGCAGCACCCGCAAGCATCGCCCCTAGCTCTTATCGGCAGCGCCCGTAGCGGCCGCCGTACCTTGCTGGACATGCTATTGAGCGTCAAGGGATACGAGATTGCCCTTTGCTCAGACGGCCCGTCGGTACTCGACTTTCTGAAGGAGCACCAGCCCGCCATTGCTATCTTCGACCACGACCTGCCGGGTATGGATGGCCGCGAGATCAGTAGCAGGATGCGCTTCATAACTCGACTTGCCGACACCCCCATTGCCATCGTCACACCGACGATCGAGGAGATGGGCGGCGCTGCGGAGTTTGAAGGTTTCGTCGATACCACTACGGCCGACATAGTCGAGGCCGAGCCGTTGGGCAAGAAGAATCTGGTCGAGCGACTCGAGGGTGTCATCCGGGACCAGAAGGGCTCGGCAAACGCCGGCAAAATGACGATAGCTATCCCAGCCGTCATGCCTCCGATACCAATGTACGAGCCTGAGGAAGTTATGGACAAGGTCGAAGTTTGGAGCGATCAGTTGACGGACGATGACCTAGACTTCGAAATCGACCACCTGCCATACTCGGCCGGCGAGGAAAGCTCCTCAGCGCCGGACGCAACGGACGATATCAACGTAGGTGCAGCCTCGGAAGCGGAGCTAACGTTCGCTAATGACCTGGACATGCTGGAGTCGGCAGAAGGAGAGTCCGCCCAGGCCAAAAACGTGCCCGCTACCGAGCTTGCGACAGAACCTGCTGCGGCTCCTGCCGCCGAGCAATGGGACGTTGCGGAACTGCCCAGTGCAGACTCCAGAGACGAGCGCAACCTCTACTTCTTCGACAGGGCCTTCGAGAGCGAACTCGATAGTGCAACCGAACCGGCCAGTGGGCAGGCTTTTGACTCCAGCTCCGCCTGGTTTGAGGCGGAGGAAATCGAGGTGGGTAGTAAGTCGGCATACGCACCGGCGGACGCCGGAAAAGCCAGTAGCCGCGGCGACGCCGAAGGCAACTGGTATGACGACATGCAGACGAAAACGATTATCGAACTGGTAACCGAATCGATCGGACATGAAGAGGACGAGATCGCCGACGTCGAACTCGATGTAGAAGCCGAGGGTGTCGCCGCGGTGTCGACTGCCGAGAACCTGCCTCACGTTATCGAGGCGCTTGCGGTCGAAGCGAACGAGTTGGGCATAGACGCGAACAATTCCGCTGAATTGATGCCACGGAATGCGATAAACTCCCCCTTAATAGAGGCAGATGTTCGCGAAAGCGAAAAAGGAGAACCTGCAGTGCTCAACGACGAGCGGGCCAACATGCAAGCACTTATTGACGAGCAGGCCGAGAGAATCGACAACCTGCAACAGCGTAATGTGACGCTCCGCCAGGAGTTGGAGCAGCGCAAGACCGACGATTCGCAACGTGAGGACGATCAGTCCAACCTGCAGGCGCTCATCAAGGAACAAACCGAAGCGATCACCACGCTGCAGCAGCGCAACGTGCAGCTGCGTCAGGAACTCGAGCAACTCAAGAGAGCGGATGCCAAACGGGAGTCCGATCGCACTTTCCTCCAGGGCCATACCAGCGAGCAAGCAGAGACGATCGCGAAACTGCAGCAGCTCAACGCTCTGCTTCGTCAGGAGCTCGAGCAGCGCAAGGCGGATGAAGCGCCGCTCCGCGACTTTCTACAGCGGCTCCTCGACCGTGATCAACAGAGCAGCGCTTACGACGCACTCCGCGGCGAGATCATCACCATCGGACGAAGCGAAAGCTAGACTGCTCTAATTAAGGACACCGGAATCAAGTAGTAGAGGCGCCCCTTGTTGAGAGGGGCGCCTCTGTTGTCCGTAAACGAGTTGACCGGGAATGAGTGCCACTAGCACTAGCGCTGGGGCGCCTACCTCCTCCTGCTTGACCAACGTCCCCTGGCACTGTGAACAACTAACGCTGGCTCGACGAGACAGTTGCGCCCAGCCTACGAGCACTTGCAGCGACGCGAGCAAATGGAACTGCTGCGGCGGCTGAGATGCCGTCATCCTCCCCGAACACTCTCAAGCCGGCCCAGGCGACGGCCGGATCGAACTGCGTTCCCGCTTGTCGTCCAATCTCGCTCAGGGCACGCCGCAGCGGCCACGCCTCCTTGTACGGCCGAGCGTGCGTTAGGGCGTCCAAGACGTCGGCGACGGCCACGATTCGTGCCGAGATGGGGATCTCGGTGCCAGCCAGACCTAGCGGGTAGCCCGTGCCGTCCCAGCGCTCATGATGCGCAAAGGCAATCTCCTCTGCTATGCGGAGAAGTCGCGATTGCCCTCCCGAAAGGATGCGGCCACCGATCGTGGAGTGCGCCTGCATGCGCTCGAACTCCTCCTTTGTCAGCTTGCCGGGCTTGAGTAACACCGAATCGGGAATTCCGATCTTCCCCACATCGTGAAGCAGCGCCGCTGAGGCCAGCAGCTCCACCTCGTCCTGGGGCCACCCCAACTCGCGCGCGATCGCGGCGGCATTTCGCCCTACCCTGCGCGTGTGCTCTCCGGTACCATCGTCGCGGTACTCTCCGGCGATGGCCAGTCGCGCAACGATCTCCTGTTGCGCCTTCTCCAACTTGCGTGTGCGCTCGCGCCCGAGTCCTTCGGCATCCGAGAATCGACTGCTCACGTGATTTTCCTCCCCGACTCGGCGCGGCCCAATCGCCGCCCGTCTCCCAGATTCCATAGCCTCTCCCACGCCTAATAGCACCCCGGAACACCCCAATTGTTCGATCAGGATTCTTAAACTCTGCTGAACTTATGGACCGTGAGCAGAGAGAATCGACGTGGTGAACGCGATAATGGCAGTTAAGGCAAAATGTAGCGGGGCCGATATTCTTGTTCGAGCAGTACTCGGGGTGTCGGTAGCTCACCAGATTGTTTCGGTGCCCATCTCCCAGGCCGCAGAAAGCGAAAAGCTCAGTTCGTCTTCGTCACCTTCATGCAACTTTCCCGACCCCTCGACCTCGATCCCCAGCCCCTTGACCAGACTCGAAGAAAATCCCCACCCGCTCATGGCGAATGGGGAGACGGGTGACTGGAGCAACGAAAACATACCTGTGAAGCGCCCCACGCTCATCTGAGCAGCGCGCGCGGCCCCCGGCCGGCTCAGGCAGGCTCCTATCGGATCTAGAAAACCTTCTACGCCGCCTGCGCCGCCCTCGCCTGCCGCCGCTCGAGCTTGTCCCGGTACATCCGCTGATCGCTCAGGCGAGTGAGGTCGGCGGGAGAGGAGGCTTCATCGGGATAGACAGCCAAGCCCGCGCTGGCTCCAACGATTGCGTATCCCGCGTCCCGCACCGCCGCGACCGCCAGCTCCACCTGTGACATCACGTCGTGTACTCCCGACACCTGAGAGTTGGCCAGAATGGCCGAGAACTCATCGCCGCCCACCCTGTACACCCGCCCCAGGCCCGTCAGATGGTGTTCGATCGCACGACCGAACTCGCGCAGCAGTTCATCACCAATCTCGTGACCCAGCGTGTCGTTCGTCTGCTTGAGGGCGTCGAGATCGATGGCAAGCACTGCCACCCTGTCTCCGAAGCGTTGGGCCCGCATGATCTCGGCTTCCAAATCGGCCTCGAACGCCCGCCTGTTCTTCAATCCAGTGAGTGGGTCCGTGAAGGCCATTTCCTTCATCTTCAGGGCTGCGTCCTCGGCATCACGACGGGCGGCTTCCAGCTCGTGCGTGCGCTCGGCGAGTACCTTGCCAAAATGCTTGCCCAGGCCCGCTACATTCTGCCCCACATGCCGCCTGGACCGCTCGGGAAGGAACCGTCCGCGGCCGTCGGGCGCCGCGTCGAGTGGCGACAGTTCGCCATCCTCGCGGAAAACGACCATGCATGCCTCGACCACCTGCGGATCGAATTGAGAACCGCTATGGCGCCGGATCTCCGCTAGCGCCTCGGAGGTCGACCAGGCGCGCTTGTACGGCCGCTCGTGAGTAAGTGCGTCGAGAACGTCGGCCACTGCGACGATGCGGGCGGGCAGAGGGATCGTATCCCCGGCTAGGCCCAGCGGATAACCCCTACCGTCCCACCTCTCGTGGTGAGCCAGCGCGATTTCCTCGGCAAGCCTCAGAAGGCGAGACTGTCCACCAGAGAGGATGCTCGCGCCCATGGTCGTGTGGGTTCGCATCAGATCGAACTCGGTGACGTCGAGGCTGTCCGGCTTGAGCAGGACCGCGTCTCTTACGCCGATCTTGCCTACGTCGTGCAGTCGGGCGGCAGAAGAAAGTATCTTCGCGTCATCTTCCGACCACCCCAGCACTCGAGCGATACTCGCGGCGTTCCGTCCGACGCGCCAGGTATGCTCGCCGGTCTCGTCATCCCGGTACTCAGCCGCGATCGCCAGACGGGTGACGATCTCCAACTGCGCCCCTTCCAGCTCGCGAGTTCGCTCTAGGACTCTTGCCTCGGCTTCCTTGTGAGCCTGCTCCACGATTTCCAGGCGATACGCTTCGGCCTCGTGGCGGGCCCGTTCGAGTTCGAACTGTACCGATAGCTGCTGCGACCGGCGCTCGCTCTCCTCGTTGAAGACGGCCTTCTCGACCCGGTGGTACTCACGCTCGTGATGCAGCGCCAGGGCCAGATTGCCCTCACGCTCGTATGCCTTGGACAACAGCTCGTGGGCATCGAACAAGGCGCGCTTACGCTCGATGCTCTCGGCGACACCCAGGCTCTCCTCGAGGCACGAGCGAGCTTCGGCCGGCTTTTCCAACGCCAGACAATCGCGACCAAGGTTGATCAGCGCGTCGACCTCGCCTTCGTGGTCACCGATCTCGCGCGAGGTCGAGAGGGCCTGGAGGTGGACCTCATAGGCATGCTCGAACTCTCCCAGCGCCGCATGGACCTGCCCCAAGCCGTCCAGGTTGTCGATCTCATACTGCCGCACTCCCAACCGGCGAGCCATTTCCAGGGCTTCGTTGTAGAGCTCCCCAGCGTGATTCCATTCATTTCCTCGTCCGAAAACGTTCGCAAGGCTGTTCAGTGAGACAACTTCGACCATCAGGTCGTCGGTCTTGCGTCCCACCTCCCGCGCCTTGGCGTAAAACTGCTGCGCTTCGGCCCCATCTCCCATGTCGCGGTAGAGGTGTCCCAGGCTGATCAAGTTGATAGCCTCGCTGCGCGTGCCGGGAGCGACCTTGCGGATAAGCTCGTAAGCCGCTTTCAGACTCTCCAAGGCACGCGGATAGTCGCCAAGCTGAGTGTGAAGGCCGCCGACGTTGCTCAAGATGTTTGCCTGGCGCTCTGGTAGCCCCTTTTGGCTCGCTATTTCCAGACCCTGGTCCAGATGATCCAGTGCCCCCACGTAATCGCCGAGCGCGCTCAGGACTCCAGCCTGGAGGTTCAGCGCATCCGCAACCGACCCGGAGTCGTTTTGGCCTTGAGCGATTTCGAGAGCCCTGGAAAAGTGCTCCGACGCGTCCTCGAGCTGTCCTAGGTCACGCTGCACCCGGCCGAGCGCCAGTAACGCCTCGATCATTCCTGCCGGGTCACCCAGTTCGGCAAAGCGTTCAGTCGCCTCCATCAGCGGCGCGACAGCCTCCCTGGCTCGGCCCATCCGATACTCGGCCGTGCCGGCGCGTAGCAGCGCATGAGCGGTCGCCTGCACGCTCTCGCCGGCGCCGAGCATACTGTCCCCAAGGGGAAGGCCGCGCCGTCGTTTGTCACTTAGTAACGGCCGGTGGGACGTTGCAGCTGCGGCTTCGGCTTCTAGTTTCGTCCGGCCGAACCGGATGGGGTGATTTGCGCTATTCGACGATGCCATGATTGCCTAGCGCCCCCTGCCCCGGGATTCGCTACGATCGCGGTCATTGTCTTTGCCTCGATCGCCATCTTCACCCTTGTCCTTTGAACGGCCGCGATTCGGCCGGTCATCGTCCTCTTCGCGCTCGTCGTCACGCTCGTCCGGGCCTTCCGAGGACCCGCGATCGCTGCTCGTGCCCAGCACGCTCTCGAGGAAGCTGGTGACGTCCAGCCGGCCCTCGCCCAGCTTTCTCCTGTACTTCCGGTCATTCAGGGCGTCGATATCGGTGGAGCTCGACAGTAGGGCGGCCCCGAGCCTGTCCTTGGAAACCTGCAGCTCCATACCGGCTCGTTCCGCGCCCAGCGCCAGCGCCAGAGCACCCGCGGCCATCGGGGCCGACATCGAAGTTCCGCTCCAGGCGGCTCCTCGAACGCCGGGAGCCGGACCGAAAACGAACTCTCCCGGGGCAGACATCTCCACCTCACGCGGGTGATAAGGCGAGAAGTCCGACTTCACGTCATTCGTGTCGACGCTAGCAAGGCTGATCATGTACTGCGCCTTCCGGCCCACGTGTGCCTCGCGCGCCGGGTAGGTCACGTCCGTGCCACCACTGTCGCCCGTTGAGGTGACCACAAAGACACTTTTGGAAGTCGCATAACGGAGTGCCGCTTCTACAGCCCGCACATGCTTTGCCCCGCCCAGGCTGAGGTTGATGATGTCGGCGTCGCCTTCGTCCACGGCCCAGATGATCGCCTTCGCGAGGTCCGCGGCATCGCCCACACCGTTGGAATCGAGAATCCTCAACGGAATTATCGTGGCTCGAGGCGCGACCTGGCGAACGATGCCGGCAACGTTGGTCCCGTGGCCGTACCCCGCGGCCCGCTCGTCGCCCTCCTCCTGAGGGTCGTCGTCATTATCGATAAAGTCGTATCCCGGCCCAACTGCCTCGTGAAAGGCAGGATGGCCGGAATCGAGTCCAGTGTCGACTACCGCTACATTGATCCCGGCTCCAAAACTCGGTTCCACCAGGAGGTGCGCTTCCTCCAGGCCGATATGCCGCCACAGGTCGGTGTTTTGCGGCATCCAGGCATATTCGCCGCCGGCCCAAAGATAAGAGGTTCCCCCCGCCCATAGGGAAGAGGTGCCTCCGGCCCAGATGCTCGATGTACCACCGGCCCAGATGCTGGAAGTTCCGCCGGCCCACAACCCCGAGGTACCCTGCATGCCAACCGCGTTGTGCCCGGTCGAGAAATCGATGTTGGCTTCCACGGCGGCGCCGGTTCCCTGCAGACTGAACTCGACGCTTCCGGAGGCATCCTCGGAGTCGAGACCAACAACAGCGAAAGCGCCCTCGGCCCATACCACGACCTCGCCGCCGTACCGTTGTTCTATCTCTTCGCGGGTATCGAAAGCCCCGAGGTCGACGGTCAGCAAGTATGCCGGTCCATCGCCGGTCAGGCGTGACTGTTCGGCGCTCGGCGCATTGCTCACGTTGCTGCAGCCTGCCAAGAGAGTTGTGAGCAGCGCACCGAGTATGCCCAATAACAGGCCCCGCGCTGCCGGCGTTATTCCTGGGTTACTGCGATGACGCTTCATCCATGCTCCTTTAGGCAAAACGGCTCCGGATCGAACGCTTAGGTGTTCGACGCGATTCCTTCTATGGGAGGATTGTGAGTTATCTCATCTGACAGGATTCTTACAAACTTCTTACAATGTGCAAAAGATCACCTTCTGGACTGTGGATCTAGTGCATCACGCAATCCATCTCCCAGAAGGCTCCAACCCAGCACGGTCACGACGATGGCCAGGCCTGGCACGAGGGCGGGGTAGGGGCTTAGCGCCATGAAGCTCTGAGCCTCACGCAACATGTTTCCCCAACTTGGTACCCGTGGCGGGGTCCCCAGGCCGAGGAAGCTAAGGGCCGCCTCCGCAAGTATTGCGACTGCGAGACTAAGACTTACTTGCACAATGATCGGTGACGTTGCGCTGGGCAGAATGTGCCTCCACAAGATCCGGGGCCCAGTTGCTCCCAGGGCGCGGCCTGCCTCGACGAAGTCGCGTTCCTTGAGTGACAGCACCGACGATCTCATTAACCTGGCAAACACCGGCACGGTCGCGATCCCGATGGCGACCATCGCCGTGAGCGCCCCGGGGCGATAAATTGCGGCGAGCAAGATCGCCATCAGGATGGGCGGGAAGGCGTAGAGGACGTCGACGATGCGCATCAGCAGGTCATCAAGTACCCCGCCCACGAAACCACTTATCGCACCGACCAGGCTCCCCAACCCCAGTGCAATGCCTACCGCGATCAGGCCCACGTAGAGGGTGGCGCGTGCGCCAACCATCAGCCGGCTCAGCAGGTCGCGGCCAAACTGATCGGTACCCAACGGATGTTCCAGCGAGGGCGGCGCCAGCCTCACACTAAAATCCATTGCGTTGGGATCGGACGGCAGCCAGAGGAATGAGAGGAGGGCCGCAAGCACAACGGCTGTTATGAGCAGGGCGCCCAGGGTGAGATTGAGCCGACCCCGAAAGCTCCGCACCATCCCGGCGCCCGTAATGGAGCCCCCTAGTTCCGGGCGTCGCGCCAGGCGGCTGCTCGCCATCAGGAGTATCGAATCCTGGGGTCTAGTATGCCGTAAAGCACGTCGACTATGAAACTGAGCGTCACGATCGCCGTGGCGTAGAGCAGTACCTCGGCCTGGAGCAACGGAAAGTCTCGCGCCCCGATCGCCGTGAGAGCGAGACGTCCCAAGCCGGGGAGGGCGAACACCTGCTCGATGACAATTGCGCCCACCAGCAGCTGAACCATGCTCAACCCGATGACCGTCACTATGGTAACCAGGGCGTTACGCAAACTATGAACGAGCACCACACGGCTTTGCGGCAAGCCCTTGGCGCTCGCAGTCCGTACGTAGTCCTGCCGAAGAACTTCGAGCATCGAAGCTCGCGTCATTCTGGTGATGACCGCTGCCTGGCCCAAGCCCAGGGCGATCGCGGGCAGGATTAGGCTGCGTATCGCTCCAATCGGGCTTCGCTCCCAAGTCATGTACCCGCCGGCTGGCAGCCAGCCAAGCTCGACGCTAAAGAACAGGATCAGCATGAGCCCCAGCCAGAAGGAGGGTACTGCTGCTCCAAGCTGAGCCAGGCTCACTATCAGCGGATCGAGCCAACTGCCTTGCCGTAGTGCGGAGATGACGCCCAAAGGCAGCGCGATAAGGCAGGCAATCGCCATCGCGCCCAGGGCGAGGGGGACCGAGACCTGAAGACGGCCGGCTATCAACTCCGATACCGGCCTACGGTAGTTGAGCGAATCGCCGAAGTCGCCACGCAGCGCTCCACCCAGCCAGTTGAGGAAGCGCGGCACCGGTGGAACGTCGAGTCCCAGCTGCTCACGGAGGGCGGTCACGGAGCCCGGGCTCGCGTTGAGCCCCAGGATGATCTCGGCGGGATCGCCGGGAATTGTTAGCAACGCGGCAAAGACCAGTAGCGCCGCCAGGAAGATACTCAACAGGGCAGAAGCAAAGCGGCGAACGAGGTAGGACAGCATCTATATCTATATGTTGAGAGGCCCAACCATCGCAGGATTGGGTGCTCACCCGAGTTTCGTGAGGACGCAATGCCCGCGCTTGGAGGGTGAGCTCCTAGCGGGCCAGATAAGCCTCGGTCATGTCGATCGCCACAGTGGGCTGATTCTCCCAGTAACCGTAGAGCTCCTGCTTCGCGGCCACCAGGTAGGCCGGATTGAAGATCCATACGTTTACCGCATCCTCGGCAATTGTGCGGGCGATTGCCTTGTAACTCTCGACCGCCTCCTCCTGGCTGGTGGCCAGCTCGGCCTGCTCGAGCAGCTCGCGAACCTCCGGGTTGTCGTAGTGATAATAGTAGTCGGGGTTCCCGTAGACGTTGATATCGCCCGGCTCGCTGTGGCCGATGATGGTCATGTCGTAATCGCCGCCGGTAAAGATCCGCTCGAGCCAGGTTCCCCACTCCACGACGCTTAGCTCTACATCGATGCCAACCTCGGTGAGCTGCTGAGCAATGACCTGACCGGCGGTGCGCTCGATGTTGTACGGCTCGGGCAGCTCGAAAGTAAGCGAGAGACCGTCGGCATAGCCTGCCTCTGCCAGCAGTTCACGGGCTCGTTCGGGGTCGTAGGGGTAAGGCTCGAGCTCGAGCCAGTAGGGCTCCACCGGTGTGGCGTGAGTGCCGATTGCGGTGCCGAAACCGAAGTTGGCCCCTTCGACGATCGCCTGCTTGTCAATCGCGTGGGTTATCGCTTGACGAACAAGAGGATTATCGAGTGGTTCGCGCGTGTTGTTGAGCGCCATCGTTATCTCGGTAGTGTTGGCTCCCTGCGTCACCTTGAGGTTGGGGTCGGCCCCTGCCTGCAAGGCGGCCTCGGGGCTTAGGGACACGCCGATCATGTCGATATCTCCCGCTTGCAGCGCGGCGAAGCGGGCGTTGGGGTCGCCGATGATGCGGAAGGTAACGGCGTCGAGATAAGGCACACCTTCGAGATAGTAGCCGTCGTACTTCTCCAGCCGAACCTCGCTGCCGGGGATCCACTCGACAAAGCGGAACGGACCGGTACCAACCGGATCGCTCCGCTGGCTTTCACTACTGCCGGCCGGGTAGATGATCGAGTCGGGCCGCGCCAGATTGTAGAGAAGGGCTGAGTTGGGACGGGCGAGCGTGAACGTCACCTCGTTGTCGTTTGCGCCCACCTCTTCGATGGCGTCGTAGTACTCGGGATGCGTATGCCCCGAATCGGGATCGGTAGCGCGCTCGAACCTGGCGACCACGTCGTCGGCGTCAAAGTCGCTCCCGTCGTGGAAGCTCACCCCTTCGCGCAGAGTGAACGTCCAGGTAAGCCCGTCCTCCGCAACCTCCCACGACTCGGCCAGGGCCGGCACGATCGAGCCGTCCCGGTCGATTCGCACCAGCCCCTCGAACACGTTGTGGTACATCACTCGGGCGATCTCCTGTGAGGTAGAAACCGTGGGGTCCCAGCCGGGCGGCTCGGCCGTGATGGCAACCACCGCCTCGCCCCCCGCTACCGGCTCCGGCGCTTCCTGTGCGACGCCGAAGGCAGCGAAGTGCGTAATCAAGAGAGCTACGAGTATTCGAGTCATTTCTATACCTCCCGGGCTTCGTCCGATGGGTTATCTGCCTTCAAGCTTACTGCTATCGGGTCCACCATCCCGCTCCCCCAGCAGGAATTCGACGGCGGCAGCCGCATAGAGTCGTGCTGCGGTGATCAACGCCTCGATCTCCACGAACTCATCTCGTTGATGCGGAATCGTCCTGTCGCCAGGACCCACCGTGACTATCGGTATACCAGCGCGTGCGTGGAGGAACGTTCCATCGGTGGCTCCCGGGACGCCGCCGTATTTCGCGTCTACGCAGAGGACCGTCCTGTAGGCACGCTCGAGGGCGGCCACGAGTGGTTCCCCGTCAGCCGTCTCGGTCCAGGGCCGCTCCTCGATGAGCTCGATCTCGATCCGGGCGCTCTCCTCTTCGGCCTGGATCCTTTCTGTCAGTTGGGAGAGTCGCATTTGCAGGTGATCGTGATCCTGGCCGGGGACGGTTCGGATATCGAGGGCAAGATAGGCGGTCTCGGGCACGACGTTGAGCTGCTGCTCTCCCTCTCGCGGAGCACGAAGCAGCGTGGGTGTGAACCAGGGACGGCCGAGGAAAGGATGCTCGCCCACGCGCTCCTGCTCCTCCGACTCGATCTGGGCGACGCCCAAAACGAACTTCGCCAATGGAGGAATCGGATTCACACCGGAATATGGCATCGCCCCATGTGACATGACGCCCCGGAAAGTGACGCCGACGCGCATCGCGCCCTTTTGGTAGAGGCAGAGCTCGTTCTCTTCGGGCTCGCAGATAATCGCTCCATCGACGCCCTTCGCCCAACCACGGTCGATGAAATTCTTGATGCCCAGCATCGATCCCTCTTCGTCGGCAACGATGCCCAGCCTTATCCGGCCATTCAACCAGGGGGTGGCCCGCGCCACCGCTTCTGTCGCCGCTACTGCCGCCGCTATCCCGGCTTTCATGTCGGCACTTCCTCGCCCGTAGAGACGCCCTTCCACGATCTCTCCTGCGAAGGGCGGATAGCTCCATGAGTCCGGGTCCCCTTCGGTGACAACGTCGGTATGCCCTTCGAACATGAGTGTGCGGCCGGTTGTGGGGAGGAAGCTGCTCCCCTGCCAATCGGCTATCACGTTGGGCCGGCCCGGCGCCGCCTCCTCGACGGTCACCCGGAAACCGGACGCACGCAGCGTCTTTGCCAGAAACTCGGCGGCTTCGGCCTCGTTGCTACCGGGCACGCCGGGCTCGAAGACGCTGCGGATCCGTACGAGGTCGCGGGCAAGCGCCACCACTCTTTCCGGGTCGACAGCGTGTGCGGCAAGCCTGGCGAGCTCGTCCCTCTGCTCCTCTGGCCCCTTCATCTGTTTCCCGCTCGGCTACCCGCTACGCCGCTAATCCCCGCTCCGCATCTTTCCGGATATGCCTCGCAGTAACTCTCGAAGCCGCCGGCGCCCTTGGCGGCGATCATCCCGTGCACGATCGCTCGCGTGAACGCGTCGGAGGCTACCGCGGCGAGCCGCGTCAACTCGGCCGGACCAAAAAGTTCACGCTCACCTGTAGCAAGTGCGAAAATGGTGTCGCCGTCGAACATGGTGTGCGCAGGCCGAATTGCGCGGGCGAGGCCGTCATGGGCCATCTGGGACAACTTGCGGGCCTGAGCCTTGTCCAGCCGCGCATCGGTCGCTACTACGCCGATCGTGGTGTTACGCCCGGCCAAGGAACCATTCGTTGGAAAGAGGTCTGCGTAATCGTTCGCCCCCTGGGTTCCGGGGCCGGCCACACGCGTACCATCTACAAGGTTGAACTCATCGCCCAACGCCAGAGCCCGGCCGTGGAGCGCTCCGGTTACCGGATCGTGCGCCCGGCCCACGGCGTTGACGACGGCTAACGCACCGACAACGACCCTGCCTGCCGAAATCTCGAGAATGGCGCTGGCACTACCGACTCCCCCCTTTAGGCCCCCAGCCCTTGCACCGGTCCCGGCGCCCACGTTACCCATGGCCGGCCGGCCGCTGCTCGCGCCCTCTGCCGCGCGGTAGCCGAATTCGGCCGTGGGCCGCTTCGACCAACTGCCCAAATCCAGGTCAAATATCACCGCTGCAGGCACTATCGGCACCCGCCCGGGTCCAACCGCTTGACCCAGCCCCTGCTCTTCCAGATAACGCATTACCCCGCCCGCCGCATCCAGCCCAAAGGCGCTTCCACCCGAGAGGACGATCGCCTGCACCGTCTGAACCAGGTTCCCCGGCTCCAGGAGTTCAGTCTCACGAGTACCGGGAGCAGCTCCCCGTACATCCACGCCTGCGACGGCCCCCGCCCGAGCGAGGATGACCGTGGTGCCGGTAAGGGCTTCGTGATCGGTGGCGTGCCCCACTTCGATCCCAGGAACGTCGGTGATTGCGTTGTGCCTACCCGGCGTCATAACGCCCTTTCCTTCGCCTACAGCGTCTTGACTCGTCTCAACTAGGGGAGCGGCGGGGTAAAGCGGCCGTCAACTGCGGTCCAACCGCCATCGACATACAGCAGCGAGCCGCTCACGAACGAGGACGCCTCGCTGGCCAAATACACCACCGCTCCCACCAGCTCGCGCGGTTGAGCCCATCGCCCCAGCACGCTCTTGTTTGCGTATGCCTGGTACCAGTCGGGCTGCTGCTTGATCTGCTCAGTGAGGGGTGTCTCTACTACCCCGGGGGCGATGGCGTTGGCGCGGACGCCTCGCGGTCCCAGCTCTGCCGCCATTGCCCGCACCATCTGCAGGGCGCCTGCCTTCGTTGCTGCGTAGACCCCCTGGCCCGGCTCGACTACCTGCGAACGTATCGAGGAGAAGACGATGATACTACCGCGCCCCGCTTCGGACATTCTCTTGCCCGCCGATCTCATGGCGAAGAAGGTTCCTTTTAGATTGAGGTTGATCACGTGATCGAACTCTTCCTCCGAGTAATCCAGCAGGCGCTTCCGTACGTTCACGGCTGGGGTGCAAACCAGGATGTCGACTTGAGCGTTGTCGCGGAACAGCGACTCGACCGAGTCGCCGTCGGATAGGTCGACGCGAGCAGCGCTCGATTGCCCTCCGTCCGAACGGATTGCCGCGGCGGTGGCTTCGGCGCTCTTTTCATCCAGGTCGGCAGAAACGACATCTGCCCCGAAGGCGGCGAGGCCTCGGGCAGCAGCGCTTCCGATTCCCGAACCGGCACCTATCACAAAGGCACGCTTGCCACTCAAGTTGAAGAGATCCCTGTAATCGTCGAGCTCGGACATGGAGGCGAGTCTACCTTGCACTCGACACGTCAGTTTTCCTTGAGAGGAGTTCGGCAAGTATCTGAAGGCAGGAGCTCGTGGAGGGTAACCGAATCGCGAAACGAGAAATTTCTGGCATGAGAATTGGTGAACGGAGGCAAGACTAAGGCTTGGCGCAGTCATACTCACATTTTTTCGGGCCAACTTGTCCGATCGGGCGCAAGTGGAGGCAGGAAAGGCCATACACCCATGATTTGGACTCGCAAACTTAAGAGGGAAACCAAGGGGCCCTACGCAGGTCCTGGCGATCATTCCGCTCGGAGTGGCACTGGTTTTCCCGGCAGGAAAGTCGAACTCAGCCACGTGGACCAGGAAAGCGAGGAGCTACTCCTCACGCAGTTGGCAACACAGGCAAGCCACCGCGCCGAAGAGCCTTCTGACCAGACCGTCTGGGTAATAGACGACGACATCGCTGTATTGGCGCTTCTAAAGAGCGTATTCGGTCGTGAAGGCTTCGCCATTCTCACCAGCGCATCGGTTGCGGAAGCATCGGAGGCCATGCCACGGGGTGCGACCAGCGCTCTGGTCGTCCTCGACTTCAACATTCCAGGCGGATCCGGGCTCGACATACTGCGGAAGCTGCGCCAGCAGAGCGACGCTCCGGTCATGATGGTAAGCAACGTCAAGCGAGCAGAACTCGTAGCGCGTGCATTCGAACTCGGAGCGAACGATTTTGTCGAAAAGCCCTTCGACCCGCGTTCTTTACTGGTTCGCGCGCGGCGTTTGATGGAGTAGATAGCCATGTGGCGTCAGACCGGGGCAGGCTTCGGCGTCTTCGGCGTTATCGCCGCGCTTACTTTCGCGTTGATAGGCGCCGGCCTCGTCGTCCTGTTCGTCTCCTTCATCCAGCCATCGGAACGCGACGGCATCCGAATTCTGATGACCCTGACTCTGTTACCGGCGGCAGCTGCGTTCCTCCTTCTACTGTTCCAGTTCGGCTACCATCTGTTCGCACTGCAATCGGTCCGGACTGAGCGACTGGAGCGCGCGCGACTCGATGCATGGGTAGCGTACGTGGTGCATGAGGGTGTGTGTCCGCCGCTGGATCTGATGAGTGCGTCGGCCTTGGCTCGGCTGCGCGAGACCACTTCGGGAAGCTACTCGGACGGCTTGGCCGACCTCTACAGGCAGAACGGCTTTTTGCGTCGAGATATCGAAGCGCTTGCGAGCAGGCAGTACGCCTACCGCTCGAGCGCACTGTCACGCCTCGGTCAAATTCGAGAGCCCGGAGCAATTCCTGCCCTGCAAGGCCTCCTTGCGGCCGGAGTGAAGAGTATGGCAACCGAGGTGCTCCGGACGCTGGCTCGGTCTCTGGACGCCGGTGGAATGACGTTGGAGACGGCCATAAGAGAGTTCAAAGCGGCCTGCGACGCGCGCAACTTCAGTTCAGGTGAGATCGAGAGTGCATTGGTCCTGACCGGAAGGCATTCCGCGGGTCTCGTTCGCGACTTTCTGGAAGTGGGACGCGAACCGATAGCCGCGCTTACCGTGCTGGGGCACAACAACTTACTGGAGCTGGTCCCACTGCTCGCACGCTATCTTCGTTCCGAGGACCCGGAGATCCGCGCTGCAGCACTGAGGACGATCGCAAAGGTCGAGTTGGCACCAAGGGACAGCAGCGCATTAATCCTGGAAGCCCTCGAAGCCAGACAGTCGTTCGTTCGAGCTCAGGCAGCCAAAGCCTCGGTGACCGTCCCCATGAGTGACGCCGAGGGCCCGCTCGTCCGAGCTTTGGGTGATCGCGACTGGTGGGTCCGGCGCAATGCGGCTGCGAGCTTGGCGGCTTTTGGACCAGCCGGGAAGGCCGTCCTCGCGAGGGTCGCACTCTCCCATAGTGACCCCTTTGCTCGGGAGAGTGCCAGGCGGGCAGTCCAGTGACCGTCATCGAGTTTGCCGAAGGAGCGGTCCTCGTCTACTTTTGCCTCGTCTGCCTCGGTTACGGCCTTTGCCTGCCAGTTGCGGCCCGACACTTGTCGTTGGCTGTCTTCGGGAACAACGCCGCACGTTTCAACGATCTCCTCCGGCACAGTCACCACAAACCGATAAGCATCCTGGTGCCGGCGTACAACGAGGATGCGACAATCGTCAGCAGCGTCTCCAACTTCCTCAACTTGCACTATCCGACCTTTGAAGTGATCGTCATCGACGACGGGAGTACCGACGGAACCCTCGGCGAACTTCGGCGGGCCTTCCGGCTCATTCCGGCAGAGGCTCAGCCCCTGCGCTTGGTGCCGCACGAGAACCTTCTGGGGGCGTACCGCAGCGAAGTCCACCCCAGGCTGCTGGTGCTTTCCAAGCGGAACGGCGGGAAGGCCGACGCCCTAAACGCCGGAATCAATCAGAGCCAATACCCGCTTTTCTGCGCCGTTGACGCCGACAGCCTGCTCGACGCCGAAGCCCTCCTGGGAGCCGGCTTCCGCTTTATCGACAATCCGGAACTGCTGGCGATCGGTGGAACGGTTCGCGTGCTGAACAACTGCAAGGTGGTCAACGGTGCCGTCGAGGCGGTGCGGGCTCCCAGAACCTGGCTGGAACGTATCCAGGTAATCGAGTACACGCGCGCCTTTCTGACCGGCCGCTCCACCTTGAGCTCGCTGGGGATGCTGGTGATCATCAGCGGTGCGTTCGGACTGTTCCGCCGGCAGTCAGTCGTCGATGCAGGCGGCTACTGTCGCGACACGGTAGGGGAAGATGCCGAGTTGGTGCTGCGACTCCATCGGCGGATGCGCGAACGGAAGGTCCCCTACCGGATCGAGTATCACGCCAGTCCAATCTGCTGGACACAAGTACCAGGCAACTGGTCCGACTTGAGGGCCCAGCGCGATCGGTGGCACCGCGGCCTGTTGGAGACACTCTGGCTGCATCGGTCGATACTGTTCAACCCTCGATACGGCCGTTTGGGACTCGTCGCCATGCCCTATTTCTGGCTCTTCGAGGCCTTGAGCCCACTCATGGAAGTGGGCGGTTACGTGCTGGCGTGCTATCTCGTAATCACGGGCAAGCTCTCACCCGAGTTCGGTGCCGGTCTGCTCATTCTGGGAGTGTGCTACGGGATGCTGGTGGGATTGGGGAGTTTGGGACTGGAAGTCTTCATGAGAGACCGCTACTCCCGCACGAGTGACCGTTTGCTGCTGCTCGCCGCCTGCTTACTGGAAAACCTCGGATATCGCCAGTTGCTCTCCGCGGTGCGAACTGCAAGCATGCTTACCGTCTTCCTGAAGCGTGGCAAGTGGGGGGCGCTCAAAAGGGAGGCCCTCGAAAGCTGCACCGAAGCGCGCCGGCAACTCTGAAGACCGCACCCTTTGGTATCGCACTGATCGTTCTGTACGAGACTGAACTCACCCGGGTAAGGCCCGGGGTTGACAGGTGCGAAGGCCTAGCGTTAATGTATTAATCCTGCGCCGAGAGGTTGCAGACCCCGAAGCCCAGTAAGCGCGGGACCCAAAGGCGACTCTGTTAGGTTTTCGTGTGCTCGTCACTCGAATCTGTCCGCTGAATCGCCTGGGAAATGTGCGGGCCGAAGGAACAAGCGCCACTTGGCGCGGGTACCTTGATAATCTAGTTTGCGTGGTTTTGTTGATTTC
>JBBDRD010000015.1:0-9003 GCA_040905665.1 Trueperaceae bacterium | reverse complement strand
AAGCGCCTGCAGGACCAGCGCCAGGCGCAACTGAGCGAGGCGCGGGCGCTGCTCGCAAGCAGGTCGGAGGAGCAGAAGACCCGGTTCGAGGAAACCCTTCGGCGCGCAGAAAAGGCCTACCCGGTTCGCGAGGAGCACGGTTTCTTCGACCGCGACGCTCCGGTTGCGCTGCTCCGTTACGCGTTGCTGGAAACCGGGCGCAGGCTGGCCGAGCGGAGCCAGCTCAACGCCACAGACGACGTCTTCTTCCTCGAGTTCGAGGAGGCGTGCCCCGCTCTTGCCCAGCGAGAGCCGGTCCTCGAGCTGATCGAGAGGCGCAGGGCCGAGCGCAACTGGGTTCTCGCCAACCCGGGGCCGGCCAGCTACGGTGAAGCGCCACCGGCACCGCCCTCGCTGGCGTCGTTCCCCAAGGAGGCACGCCAGGCGGCCGAGGGTGTCTTCTGGGCCCTGGAACAGACCTTCGGCACCCAGATGAGCGGGCAGGTTCAGCACGATGCCAGGAACATCACGGGCATCGCGGCTTCGAGTGGTCGGTACACGGGAACGGTCCGGGTCGTAAAGGACGAGTCTCAGTTCCACCTGATACAGAGCGGCGACGTAATGGTTTGCCCCATCACCTCACCGGTCTGGTCCGTGCTCTTTCCCAGCATCGGCGCTCTCGTCACCGACTCTGGCGGCATCCTCTCGCACTTGGCAATCATCGCGCGGGAGTATGCGATTCCTGCCGTCGTGGCGACCGGCAACGCGACCGAATTATTGGCGGATGGGCAGAGGGTCACTGTTGACGGTGCGGCCGGGGAGGTGAGGGCGCTCTAGACGGTCGGTCCCCTGACTGCCGCAGACGGGTATCCCGCGATTATTTTGCGGGATACCCATTTTTGATCCACTGCGCCGCATGCATGTCGAGCACCGCACCCGACTACTCCACCTCGTCAAAAACGCTTGAGTTCAGTCAGCTGTGGCTCGTAGAGCTGTACTCGTGCAGGTAGAGCTGTACTCGTGCAGAGTGTCGATCTGTAACAGTTGCGCGGGGTTTCAATTTGGGCCAAATGTCCTGAACGCTTAGGCACATTGCGCCCGAGCGTCATTCAATGTAGCATGGCCGTACTTAAAAAGTTTGTGGAAGTACTTGGAGAATTTGTGGCAATAACAGCCAAGCAGTCCGTAATTTCCGCCAAGAGTTCGAACCGAAGGGCAGGAGCAATTATCGAACCGGCACTGGAACAAAAGCTGAAAGTGAACTCGCTGCCGCTTGCAAGTGCCCATCCGGACCTCTTTCGCGTTCTCAAGCGGCTTGCCGACGGCCTGACCGCGACGTTCGGCAAGACCTGCGAAGTTGTGATCCACGATCTAAGCGATCCAACGAGTTCCGTTGTCCACGTCAGCAACGGGCGGGTCACCAATCGGAAGGTCGGCGATGGAATTCGTGACATGGCGATGGTGCTGCGGTCCCCCCGGTTCTCCAACGACACTTTAGCCCCCTACTTGTCCGAAACGAGCGAAGGCAGACGGGTCAAATCGATGACCACGGTTATCCGTGACGATTGCGGCGACATCGTCGGCGCCTTTTGCCTGAATCTTGACCTCGAACCGTTCCTCCAAGCCCAAGGGCTTCTCGAGGAATTCACCGGGGGGACTCCGCTCGAAAGCCCGGCCGAGGAGTCGCCGATTCATGACCAGGACGTCCTGAGCATTCTCCAGCACATAATTCGTCAGACCATATCCAAGGTCGGGATTCCAGTTGCTGCTATGGATAAGGACACGAAAGTGCGGATCGTCGGGTTCCTGGACGAGAGGGAGGTATTTCGGATCAAGGGAGCGGTTGACGACGTGGCGAAGCGTCTCGACGTCTCCCGCTACACCATCTACAACTATCTCGATGAAGTCAGAAAGAACCGTTCCTGAGGACGCAGCGCGTCCCTGCCAAAGGAGTTCATCATGAGCAGAAGTCCCCGAATACGAACCGTGCTGATCGCAGCAATCCTGGCGATCGCCGGAACCTCGGTCGCGCAGACCGGCGGTGAAATCTTCCGCGCAGCTATGCAGACCAACCCGCCCACGCTCGACGTGATGACCTCGACCGCCTTCGCTACCCGGCAGACTGCCTTCTACTTCTTCGAAAGCCTGGTCGCCTACGACGAGGAGTTCGACGTCGTTCCGATGCTGGCAGAGAGCTGGGAGGTCAACGACCAGAACTCCCTCTACACCTTTCATCTGCGCGAAGGCGTCAACTTTCACAACGGTGACGTGATGGAAGCGGCGGATGTAGTTGCATCGTTCGAGCGGTTCATCGAGGTATCCCCGAGGAAATCGCGCTTCGCTCGTGTCGAAGAGATCGAGGCCATAGACGACAGCACTGTCGCCTTCCACCTGGCGGCGCCGGACGCCACCTTCCTTGCCGCACTGGCGAGCCCGCTGAGCTACGCGGCCATTATGCCGGCAGAGATTATCGCCGGCCAAGAGGTGGGCGAGCTCGAGGTCGAAGAGATGATCGGCACTGGACCTTACCGGCTCGTGGACTGGCAGCCGGACCGCTTCGTGAAGCTGGTGCGCTTCGAAGAGTACTCGGTGAACGACAGCCTCGAGCGGACGGGACTCGGAGGTGCCAAGATCGCGAATTTCGCGGAGATCCATCTGGTCCCAGTCACCGAGCCGAGCGCCCGCGTTGCCGGGATACAGAGCGGCGAGTACGACTACGCCGAAGCATTGCCAACGACCCAGTTCACCCAACTTCAGGCCGACCCCGGCGTAGAGACCTACATCACCCGTCCGGGGGTCTGGTATGTGCTCGAGTTCAACCACTCTAACGAGCTGACCGGCAACCTCACCTTCCGGCGCGCCATACAGGCCGCGCTCGACATGGAAAGCGTTGCACGCGCCATGACCGCCGGGCAGGAGGACTTCTACCGGCTGCAGCCGTCACTGTTCTTCAACGAGCAGGCGCAGTGGTGGAACGAAGCCGGTGCCGAGGCGTACAACCAGGCCGATGTCGAGAAGGCACGCGCCCTGCTGGAAGAGTCCGGTTACGCCGGCGAGGAGATAGTCCTTCTCACCAATCGCGACTACGATTCAATGTACAAGGCGGTGCTTGCCGTCGCCAACCAGCTCGAGACAAACCTTGGCATGAACGTCAGCGTGAACGTGCTCGACTGGCCGGGCCAGCGCGCTTTCGAGAAAAACAAGGAGGGCTGGCACATCACCCCGACCTTTTACAGCCTCCGTTTCGACCCGTCAGATTTCGAATCGTCCTTCCACAGCAGCGCCGGCCGCAAATTCTACAACAATCCGGTCATGGATGCCGCTATGGAGAGGGGAGCTGCCGGAGCGACGCTCGAGGAGCGCCAGGCAGCGTACGAGGAAGCCCAGCGCATCTTCTATGATGACGTCACGGCCTTGAAGCTCGCGGATGTGTTCGACCTCGAAGCCGTCAGGACTGAGTACGTCGGCTTCCAAAGCTGGTACACGCCGCGATTCTGGGGCGTCGAAGCCGAGTGACCTGCGATGGAGCGGGAGTCGCAAGACTTCCGCTCCGCGCCTGGTATGGCCTAGCAACCGGATGACCACATATATTCTTCGGCGCTTGGTGGCATTCGTCCCCACCATGTTCGGCATCTCCTTTCTGGTTTTCTTGATGCTCTATTTTGTTCCCGGCGATCCGGCTCAGATGATTCTCGGTGTCGATGCCACCCCGGCCGCTGTTCAGGCGCTGCAGGTAAGCATGGGCCTGGACCAGCCGTTCGTTCCGCGCCTTCTCGGCTGGTACGGACGCGCTGTGCAAGGTGATTTCGGTCGCTCTTACTACCTCAACCGCTCGGTAGTCGAGGCTATAGCCGAGCGTGTGCCGGTGACTCTGCAACTCACCGGTATCGGGCTGATCATCGCCATTCTCATCGGGGTACCGGCCGGAATCATCGCATCGGTACGCCAGAACACCTGGATCGACGCACTGGTCATGGGCGGGGCGATGCTCGGACTTGCCCTGCCCGGTTTCCTGCTCGGCTTGTTGCTGATCTTCTTCGTGGCGCTGCCGACCGGATGGTTTCCAACTGGCGGCTATGTACCGCTTTTCCAGGATCCGTTGGGCAACCTGCGCTCGTTGGCCCTTCCAGGCTTGTCGCTTGGCCTTGCCCAGGGAGCGTTGATCGCCAGAATGACCCGCTCGAGCATGCTGGAGGTGCTGCGACTCGACTACGTTCGCACCGCGCGCGCCAAAGGACTTCATGAGCAAATTATCATCAACCGCCACGTGCTCGCGAACAGCCTCATCCCAATCATCACCGTGATCGGGATCGTAGCGGGCGTGCTGCTGGGGGGCGCGATCGCTATCGAAACAGTCTTTACCCTTCCCGGAGTGGGCCGGCTTGTGATCTCCGCCGTCAAGCGGCGAGACTATCCGCTCATCCAAGGTGTGATCCTGTTCATCACCTTCAGCTACCTGGCAGTAAACCTCGTCGTCGACCTGCTCTACATGATGGTCAACCCGAGGGTGCGGTATTCATGACCACGACAACGGTAAAGCCAGGGGCCGGAGGCACCCTCCGCAAGCGCTTGTGGCGACCCTTTCGAAAGAGCCCGACCTTCGCCAGCGGTTTCGTGCTGGTCGTGATCATCGTCCTGGTAAGCATCGTCGGGCCGTGGCTGACGCAGATCGATCCCGAATACATGGATTTCGTCTCGATCCTGCAGCCGCCAACTGCCGCGCATCCATTCGGAACCGACGAATTCGGGCGGGACATTCTCAGTCGCACCGTTGCCGGCTCCCGCATTTCGCTCATCGTGGGCGCCAGTGTCACCGGCATAACTCTCGTGCTGGGCTTGGTGCTGGGCTTGATCTCCGGATTTTACGCGCGAGTCGACGCAGTTCTGATGCGAGTCATGGACATGTTGATGGCTTTCCCGGCTATCCTCCTGGCCATAGGGGTGATGAGCGTTCTGGGACCCCGACTCGAGAACGTGATAGCGGCCCTGTCGATCGTCTATGCTCCCCGCTCGGTCCGCATCGTGCGGGCGCAGGTGATCGCCACCAAGCAGAACGAGTATGTGGATGCGGCTCGGGCACTAGGGGCCAGCGATGCCCGCGTGCTCGGGCGACATATTGCGATGAACTCATTCGCTCCCCTGGTGGTGCAGGAAACCTTCATTTTCGCGTACGCGATCATCGCCGAGGCGACGCTCAGTTTCCTTGGCGCAGGCGTGCCGGCCGGTATCCCCAGTTGGGGTAACATCATCAGCGACGGGCGCGCATTCCTGGAGACCTCACCCTGGATGATCATGGCGCCGGGCGCCCTCCTGGCGATAACCGTGCTGGGCGTCAACCTGTTGGGCGACGGCCTGCGCGACCTCATCGACCCGCGGATGCGCAGTTGAGCGGCGTTCTCGATCTGGCGATACACGACGCGCTGGTGATCGACGGAAGCGGAGCCCCGGGAGCCGTGATGGACGTAGGCGTTCGAGACGGTCGCATCGTCCGGTTGGTACCCGCGGGCGAGCTCCGGGAGGCGCCGACGCGAGAGCGGGTAGCCGCAGAAGGCCTGTGTCTCGCTCCGGGCTTCATAGACGGACACACCCACTCCGACATCTCACTGTTGGCATCACCCGACGCCCTGCCCAAGATCAGCCAGGGCGTAACCACTGAGGTGATCGGCAACTGCGGCTGGTCAACCGTACCGGGGAGGCACCAACACAGTGAGGCGTTCCGGCGAGTCGGCCGCCCCATCTTCGGTTATCCCGAAACCCGGTGGACATGGTCCGATCAGGAAGGGTACTTCAGCGCGTTGAGACGCCAGGGCACGACCGTCAACGTAGCCGCTTTGGTCGGCCACGGAGCGCTGCGGGCCAGCGTCATGGGTTTCACCGACCGGGCCCCGACCGCCGCTGAGCTGCAGGAGATGAAAGTCAGGCTCGACCGCGCGCTTCGGCAGGGCGCGCTCGGGTTGTCGACTGGCCTGGCCTACGCGCCCGGGTGCTACGCATCTACCGCTGAGATCAGCGAAATCAGCCGAGTCGTGGCGAAGCACGGCGGTCTCTACGCCACTCACCTGCGCGATCAGGGCGACGGCCTCGTGGAAAGCATCGAGGAGGCTCTCGAGATCGGCAGGTCGGCCGGAGTAAGGGTGCTCATCTCGCACCACAAGACGGTGGGCAAGGAAAACTTCGGGCTCGTGCAGCGGACCCTGGCTCGCCTCGACGAGCAGCACGACCAAGGTCACGAGACTTACAGCGACATCTACCCCTATCTGGCGGGCAGTTCCACGATGTTGCCGTTGCTTCCCCCATGGGTGCTCGGCGAGGGTGACGAGTCGTTACCACAACGGTTACGAAACCCGGCCTGTCGCCAGCGGATACGGCGCGATCTGCGCGACGGCCTTTCCGGCTGGGAGAACCGGGCTCGTACCGTCGGCTGGGAAAACATCTTTGTCGCACGTGTCGCATCGGAAGGCAATCGCCGGCTGGTAGGTCAAGACCTTGCAGCTATTGCCCGCGAAAGAGGCGTGGATGAGGTCGACGCCATGCTCGACCTGCTGGCCGAGGAGGACGGCGAGGTGAGCAGCCTCATCGTCAACTCCTGCGAGGACGACCTGGTAACGGTAATGAACCATCCCCGCACCATGGTCGGAAGCGATGGAATCGACTTCGGCGAGCGGCCGCACCCCCGCCTCTACGGCACCTTCCCCCGGGTATTGGGACGCTACGTACGTGACCTGGGGGCACTCACGCTGGAGTCGGCCATTCACAAGATGACCGGCCTCAACGCCGGCGTCTTCGGGTTCAAGGAGCGAGGGCTGATAGCTCTCGGCTACCTGGCCGACCTGGTGCTCTTCGACCCCGGCACGGTCGCCGACTTGGCCGACTACGAACAACCCCGGCGTTACGCCAGCGGAATTCTCGACGTCTGGGTAAATGGCCGCCGGGTCTTTCGTGACGGCCGGTCCACCGGCGAGCGGCCCGGGTGCATCCTACGAAACAACCAACTCTCCAGGAGGTCCAACCATGTCCACGATCCGTCTGCTTAGTGACGAGGACGTGAAGCGACTCGTTCCACTCGACTCGACCATAGATCTCATCGAGGCTGCATTTCGGGCCGACGCCCGTGGTCGCAGCGAGGCGTTTCCCGTGGTACGCACCGCCATCGAAGAGCATCGCGGCATCTTCGGGATCAAGTCCGGGCGACTGCTGGACTCGGGCACGCTCGGGCTCAAAGCGGGCGGCTACTGGCGCGAAAACCCCGCGTTACGGGAGCTCGGCGCGCACCAGTCGACCATCGTGCTGTTCGACCCCGAAACCGGCCGGCCGGAAGCACTGCTGCGGGCGAACTACATTACCGAAGCGCGAACCGGCGCCGCCGGCGCCGTTGCGGCCAGCGCTCTGGCAAATCCCGATGCCAGCACCGTGGCCGTCGTGGGCGCGGGCCGGCAAGCGCGAGTCCAGATCGAATGTCTGGCTAAACGCTTCTCACTGGCGGAGGTATTTATCTTCGCCCGCCGCCCCGAGGCGGCGCAACAGATCGAGGCCGAGTTCAATGGCGCTCCCTTTCGAGTGCGAGTAGCCAAGACTCCCGAGGAAGCGATCTCCGGCGCCGACATCATCGTTACCACCACACCTTCGTTCGAACCCGTCTTGGCTGACGACTGGGTTACGCCCGGGGCGCATATAAACGCCATGGGCTCCGACACCCGCGGCAAGGGGGAACTCGATCCGCAACTCCTGGGCCGGGCCAGGTTCTTCGCGGACAACGTGGAGCAATCACGAACGCTCGGTGAAGCGCAGCGCCTGGCGGCGGAGTGCTCGATCTGCGGCACCCTGGGAGCGGTATTGACCGGCGAGAACGAGGGCCGCCTGCAGCGTGACGACATAACTGTTTTCGACAGCACCGGGGTTACGTTCCAGGACTTGGCGATGGCTCGGCAAGCCTTGGACCGGGCTCGTGAAACGGGCGCCGGTGCCGAGGTGGCATTTTGATGGCCACGCACTACCTGTGCCGGGCATGCCAGGGCCGGGTTCCCATGAGCACGACCGCCTGGCGCTGCGAATGTGGCGGTCCGCTGGATGCTCCAGCCGGCGACGGCTTCAGCAGAGGCGATATAGTCAACGAGATTCCCTCGCTGTGGCGTTACCAGGCGGCCCTGTGGGGGGTAACTCCCAATCGCCGGATGGAGTTCGGCGCCGGCCTGACGCCACTGGTGAAACGCTCCTGGGCGGGAAGCGATCTCGAATTCAAACTCGACTACACCCTCGCCAGCGGATCGTTCAAGGACCGAGGCGCGGCCGTAATGATGAGCCATCTAGCGTCCCTGGGGGTAACAGAGGTTCTGGAAGACTCGTCCGGCAACGGTGGGTCGGCGATTGCCGCCTATGCGGCTGCCGCGGGCATCCGTTGTCACATCTTCGTTCCCGACAGCACCAGCGCCGGCAAGGTGGTGCAGCTGACGGCGTTCGGCGCGCAGGTTCACCGAATACCGGGCAGCCGTCAGGACACCGCCGACGCGGCGGCAGCGGCATCCGAACGCTACGTCTACGCCAGCCACAACTGGCAGCCGATGTTCGTCGAGGGCGTGAAGACGGTAGCTTTCGAACTCTGGGAACAGCGCGGCTTCCGGGCGCTGGACGCCGTCGTCGTGCCAACCTCTTACGGCAGCAACCTGCTGGGGCTGTACCGAGGCTTTCGCGAGCTTCTGCTGGCTGGCGAGATCGACCGCCTACCCCGACTCTACGCCGTGCAGGCGGCCGTGGTGGCGCCGCTGGATCGCTATTTGCGAGAGGGCGTGCTCGCGGTGGAGTCTCACGCCACCGCCGCCGAGGGGATAGCGGGCACTCGGCCGGTCCGGTTGGCGGAGATGGCCGAAGCGGTTACCGAATCCGGCGGTCGGGTCGTAACCGTCGAGGAGGACCGGATCATGCCGGCTCAGCAGGCTCTGGCTCGCGAAACCGGGCTCTACGTCGAGCCCACCAGCGCGGTCGCTGCGGCGGCCGCTCACGAGCTCGTGAGCAGCAACGAAATCGGCG
>JBBDRD010000014.1:0-159682 GCA_040905665.1 Trueperaceae bacterium | reverse complement strand
AAAGCTGCATGACGCAGTATAACACGCTGAAACCGCCTAGCGTGAACACGCCCTAATACGACTTCTGAAGTTGTGCCTTCACATTACCGGCTGTCTGCGACGGCTAGCGTCGTAAGGCAGGGGAATTCAATGCCGGGCGAGGGGAGTGATGGGCAGCGTCAGCGACAGATCGGCCGCCCTGGTCATTCGCTCACCAGAATATGTGCCTCACCGGCTCAGTTCTACGGAATCAGTAGTGCAAAGCCCGTGATCCGGGCACTGAACGAGTGCCCTCCTGCCTGACAACACTTACCGCGTTTGATCACTCGAGTTCGCTCGTGACTTTGCCGCATCTGATAGCGGGACTGTCTCAACTCTTCGTCCAGTCTCCGTCCACGAGTCGCCAGATCTCCAGAGGATTCTCGTCCTTAAGTTCAGCGGGAAGGGCACTTTGAGGAAAGTCTTGGTAGCAGACGGGGCGGACAAATCGGTAGATGGCGGCCGTGCCTACCGAAGTCGACCTCGAGTCGGTAGTGGCGGGGTAGGGCCCCCCGTGCTGCACGGCGGGGCCGACCTCGACACCAGTAGGGAAGCCGTTGAAAACCAGGCGCCCGACCTTCATCTCGAGCGTCCGCACGAGCTCTTCGTGAGCGCTTAGCTCGTCTTCCTCTGCATGAACGGTTGCTGTGAGGTGGCCCTCCAGGGCGTGAGCAAGCTGCACCACCTGCTCCCGCGACTCGCAGTCCACGAGTATGGTCACCGGCCCGAAGATCTCCTGGGCTATATCCTCGCGCTCGAAAAATGCCGAGGCGCTCGTCCTGAGGACAACGGGCGTGGCCTGCGTCGGGGCGAGGGAGCCCGTATCGGGGATGGGGGTGAGGAGGTGGACTCCAGGTGCTTCCCGAAGTCGTCTTACCCCGCTCCAGAATGCCTCTGCGATCCCTTGATGGAGCATCGTCATCGCCTCCCCCATCTGCACACCCTCGAGGTGTCCGCTCAGGAGCTCAGCTGCTTGCCCTTCCGCGACCACCAGACCAGGCTTGGTGCAGAACTGCCCTACGCCCAATGTGAATGAGGCTTCGAGGCCGCGGGCGATCTCCTCACCCCGCCTGCTGGCTGCCTCAGGCAGGACGAAGATTGGGTTGACGCTCCCCATCTCGGCGTAGACCGGGATCGGCTCTGGACGCGCCGCAGCGGCATCGAAAAGTGCCCGGCCACCTCGTAAGGACCCGGTGAATGCAACTGCGCTGGCAGCGGAGTGGCGCACGAGCGCGAGGCCCGTCTCGTGGCTCGGTCCATGTAGCATCGAGAACACTCCGGCCGGCATCCCGGTCTCTCGTGCAGCGGCGACGATAGCGCCAGCCACCAGTTCCGACGTTCCCGGGTGTGCCGGATGAGCCTTGACTACGACGGGGCAAGCCGCCGCGAGTGCCGAGGCCGTGTCACCGCCGGGCACGGAGAAAGCCAGAGGGAAGTTGCTGGCACCGAAGACGACGACAGGACCGAGCGGTACGAGTATCCTACGCAGATCTGGCTTGGGGGCGGGGGTTCGGCCCGGATCGCCCCGATCGATTCGAGCCGCCACCCAGGATCCCTCCTCCAGTAAGTCGGCGAACATCAGGAGTTGGTTGGTCGTGCGACTTCGCTCGTTTCGCAAGCGAGCTAGAGCCAGGCCGGTTTCCTGCCTCGCACGCTCGATAAGTGTCTCCCCAAGCCCGTCGATATTGGCTGCGATCGTCCGCAGGTACGAGGCGCGCTGTCTTGCGGGGAGCCGCCTGTACGTCTCGAAGGCAGACGCGGCCAAGCTCATGGCCCGGTCGATCTCGGTCGCGGTTGCCTCGTGGAAATCCGGCTCTAGCGCCGTGCACTGGTTCGGATCGTGCGCCCTGTAAACTCTGGGCCCCTCGGCGCTAGAGTCGTAACCGATCAGGTTCGTGCCCCTCAACCTCATGTCGATTCCTTTCTCCCGAATCGGGAGCCCGCCCGCAGCGCGATTCCCGAGCCGGCTTTTCGGCGCCGCCCACTCCTGTGCCCGTCGCTAACGTGCAATGCCTCCCGGTGTCATCGAGGCAGCTGCAAGCGATTCGACCTCCGCTCTATTGGTAATGACCTGGTCCCCGACCTGGGACAGGGCCAGTGCGGCTAGGATCACGCCCCGCTCCATGCCTGCTCGTAGCGAGTCGTCGAGCCATCCGTCGATAAGACCGGCCGCCAATGCATCGCCGGCTCCCAAGCGGTCCACTATCAGCGCGGGAACGGCGCTCTGGCGTTGGACCTCCCCGTTTTCGTACAGGAGGGCGCCCTCGTCGCCGAGAGTGAGGACCAGTGCTTTCGGACGCAGCGACTCGTAGAGGCCGTCGGCCACCTCTTCCGCCGTCCCGCCCAGCCCGAACAGATTCCTGGCATCACGCTCGGCGCAGCAGAGGATCTCCACTTCCCGGATGTGAGCGTCGCACCAGTTGCCTGCATCGCTTGCTGGCCATAGGTTACTGCGGTAGTTGATATCGAAGGAGACGGGGACGTTAGCCGATTGAGCCCTCTCCAACGCCGCCTCCACCAGCTCTCTGCAGGTATCGCTCAACGCCGGCGTGATGCCCGTGAGGTGTAGGAGCCGGGTGTCGAGCAGGTACTCCCAATCGGTAGCCTTCAGGGCCATTCGAGAGGCCGCCGAGTTCATGCGGTCATACGTGACCTTCACCGTGCGCGGTGCTCCAGCCAACTCCACGTAGTAAGTGCCGATTCTCGAATCGGGCTCCAGGCGAACCGCCTCCGTGTCGATGGCCAGCTCGCGCAGTCTCCGCAGCGGCAATTGCGCCACGTCGTTGTTCGGAAGCGCCGTGAGTAAGCCAGTCTTTCGACCAAGGCTCGCCAACGCGGCGCAGGTGTTCATCTCGGCGCCCGCTACCTTGAGGTCGAGGCTCCGGGCTTCGGCCAGCCGAGTACCGGGGCCCACCGCAAAGCGAAGAAGTACCTCACCAAGCGAAGTTACGTCAAACCTGGACTGATGAGCCACTGGAGCTCGCGGCCTCCTGCACGGCTCGCACCATCTCGCTTGCAACCTTCCCTACGAGTTGCGGCTCGGCTCCGTGGCGCGTCAATTCGCCGCCGATGCCGAGCGCGGCGGCTCCCGCTGCCAGGAAGGCAGCCGCGTTCTCGGGCGCAACGCCTCCTGTGGGAACGAACAGCGCATCTTCGAGGGGACCGCGCAAAGCCTTGACGTGCCCAGGGCCGACCGCGTCACAGGGGAAGAGCTTGAGCAGCTTGCAACCGAGATTGAGCGCGGCCTGAGCCTCGGTCGGCGTGAAGACGCCGGGAAGATGAAGTACGTCCTCCTCGCGGGCGAACCGTACACAGTCGAGGTCGAGATTGGGGGAGACCAGGAACTCCGCCCCTGCATCGAGCGCGTCGCGCGCGTGCGCCCTCGTGCGAACCGTGCCGGCACCCACCAGGACCTCAGCAGCGAGGTGTGACCGCAGGGTTTCGATCCCTTTCAGTGCCCCCTGCGAGTTGAGGGTGAGCTCTATGACGCTAATGCCTCCACCTACTATCGCCTGAGCGATCTCGAGTAGTTGAGCGCTCTCGAAATCGCCGCGGAGGATGGCGACGATCTTCGAGTCGAGCACCTCCCGCGTAGACTGCTCCCGGCTCCGGGTCACCATGGACTCCCCGTTCGAGGACCGGGCAACCTCGCCTGCTTATAGGGCTTGTTAGTTTCCGCCGTGAGTAGCAAAGAACCCTCCGAACTTGCCCTTCTTCGGCAAAGATGAGAATTGAGACGTCACAGTGGTTCCCCGCGTGTACTCAGTGCGGGCCACTATGGTGTCAGTCGAAAACCAGCAAGTCGAGGTCCTCGCTTGCGTGGCGCGAATCATGCCGTTGCCTTCTCACCGTCCGCGAGGCGGCGGGCTGCCGCGCCCACCAACTCGCGTTCTTCGCCCAAGAGGTTGCTGGCGAGCGGCAGGATCGGTCCCATGTCGGCGATGCCTGCAAGGGTCACGGCGTCGTGGATCACCCGGATGGGGTTGATACCGTCCCGCAGGTCCTCGAGCGGGAGGAACCGCTCGCGGATAGTTTCCGCCCTGGTGTAATCCCCTTCGCCAAGGGCACGCAGAAGATCCATCGACTGGCGGGGTGCAACGCAGACGGAGCCGGAGGTGAAGGCCCTGAGGCCGAACTCGCGCAAATGCACCACGGCCGGGCGTTCGCCTATACCGCTGACGATCAGCCGCCGGTCTATCAACTCACAGAGTTCACTCAGATACTCGTCGCGCTCGGGGGTTGCTCGCACCACGGCGTACTTGATCGCGCACACCAAGCCGTCATCGACAAGGCGTTTCACGGCAGCAGCGCTTAAGTAGCCCTCGGTCTTGAGGTAGACGATGATCCGGCGGCCGTAGCGCCGGGCGAAGCGGCGCAATCCCTCTTCGACACCGTCGGAGGTGGAGGCGGTCGTCATCGGCAGCACCATCGCTGTGGGGAAGTCGAAGTCTCGCAGGACGTCGGCCTGATCCATGAACATGCCGTAGCTGGGTCCCGCGGACGGTATCACCCAGGTGTCTTCGCCCGCGATCGAGGCGAGATTCTCGAGGGTCGAGGCATACTCGCTGGGAGCGATGTTGTAGAAGTTGGCGTTCCCACCATAGAGGATGGTCCTTACGCGCCCTCCCTCGAGATAGCGCACCAACTTGCGGTTGGCCTCTAGGTTGAGGCTGTAGTCATCGTTTCGTGCCAACGGTGGCACGGCGAGGACGGAGGAGTGGAGGTCTTCGAAAGTGGCGTCGGTCGTTTTCACCTAGCGTACCTCGGGCGCCGCCGACCGATTCTTCTCGGTCTTCGCGCGTATGGTGTCGTCCGCGAGTCTCACCCCAACGTCGTCGGCCAGGTCCGCGGCAAGCCGGCGCAGTCGCCGGCTGAGGTCGAGGACTGTGTCGTCGTGGCTGGGTAGGTGCTTGAACTGGTCGTGAACGTCGGGCCTCGGCGTCTCGAAGAGGTTGAGTTCCTCCTCCGGGTCGTCCGTCAGGTCGTATAGCTCGCTATCACCGTCGTTGCTTAGGATCAGCTTCCAGCGGTCCGTGCGTAGGCAGCGCTGCTCCCGGTTGCTTACGTTGGTTCGGTTCTGGACGTAGTACTCGTCGCGCCAGCTCACGCTTTCGCCGGTCAAGAGCGGCAGAATGCTTCGACCTCTGAAGTAGTCGGGTATCCTCGCATCTGCCCAGTCAAGCAGAGTGGGGGCGAGATCCTCCAGGCCCACCATTCGATCGGAGTTTGGCACCTGCTCCTGTCCCGGCCAGTCCACTACCAAAGGTACACGTATTGCCTCTTCATGGCAGACGAACTTGTGGACGCCGTCGCGGCGGTAGTTGAAGGTTTCGCCGTGGTCGGAATAGTAAACGATGGCGGTGTTCTCTCGGATGCCCTGCTCCTCGAGGGCAGTGACGATTCGCCCGAAGTACGAGTCCAGTGCGCTGACCGCCGCGTAGTAGCCGGGGAAGGGGACCCGCCGATCACGGTAGTAGTCCATGAACTGCGTAGGCGCCGTGAACGGGTTGTGCGGAGGGTAGTAGCTCTGGACCATGAGGAAGGGCCGGTCGTCTTCCCGCTGCCGCAACCAGTCGACGCATGCGTCTGTCTGGGCCTCGGGTCGGTACACTTCGTCCTTTCGTCCGTCACGCCAATGACCGCCCTGGGAGTTGAAGCCGTCATAGTGGTCGAAATAGCCAGGGTCGGCCTCGCCCAGGTGCCACTTTCCGAAATAGGCGCACTCGTAACCCGCTTCGCGCATGAGATCGAAGACTGTCGTCGTCACGCTAGACCGCTCGGCAAGCGCGTTGTCGACTCGGTACACGTTGTCGATCACCCCGTGTTCGTGGGGTAGCACGCCCGTCCACATGGAGGCCCTCGCGGGGGTGCATACCGGATACGGGGTGAAAGCGCGGTCGAGGCGTGTCCCCCGCGAGGCCAAGGCGTCGACGTTGGGCGTCGAGACGAAGGCGTTGCCGTAGCAGCCGAGCGAGTCCCAGCGCTGCTGGTCGGTGAGCACCAGCACTATGTTTGGTCGTTCCATGGAGTCTCCTATCTTCCGCGCAATCGAATCCTCGGATCGACCGCGCCGTACATCATGTCGGTGAAGAGGTTCGTCAGGATCACTATCAGCATGAAGAACGCCAGCGTCCCCTGGATGACGGGAAAGTCCCGGCTTCTGATGGCCGTTAGCATCAGATTGCCTATGCCCGGCCAGGTAAAGATGCTTTCGATGATGATGCTGCCAGCGAGGAGCCGGCCGAACTGCACGCCCAGTACTGTCAGCATCGGTATCAGTGAGTTGCGCAGCGCGTGGCGATAGATGACCAATCCGGAGCGGAGGCCCTTGCTGCGGGCGGTGCGGATGTAGTCCTGCGGCAATACTTCGAGCATGCTCGCCCTTACGAAGCGAGCCAGATTGGCGGATAGCGAGATCGCGAGCGTGCCGGCGGGCAGGATCAGATACACGAATCCCCTCAAGGGGTCGTCCAGAATGGATACATAACCTCCGGCCGGCAACAGCCTTAGGGTGAGTCCGAAGAGGAGAACCAGAAGGATTGCGATCCAGAAGTTGGGAACAGCGATTCCGAAGGTCGTCCCGACTGTGATGAGCCTGTCCACCGTCTTGCCCCGGCTCACCGCCGCCCAGGCGCCCAGCGGGACTGAGATCAGCACGGAGAGGATCATGGCGGTCACGGCCAGCTCGATCGTGGCTGGTAAGCGCTGGATGATGAGCCGGGACACCGGCAGGCCGGAGATGAACGAACGACCGAGATCACCGGTTACCAAGTCCCTGAGCCAGGTCACGTACTGCTCTACGAGAGGCCGGTCGAGACCGAGGTTCCTCCGCACGGCCTCGATCTGTGCATCAGAAGCGTCTTCGCCCGCCAGCATGAGGGCGGGATCCCCCGGGGCGGCATGGAGGATCATGAATATCGGTATCGATGCCAGGATTATCACTGGTATTGCTTGCACCAGTCGGCGAAGTATGAAGGTCATCGCTCAGCCACGTTTTCTGGGATCGGTGGCGTCTCTCAGGGCGTCAGCGAAGAAGCTCAAGGCGAGCAGAAGCAGCGACAGGCTCGCACCGGGTACGATCGCCAGCCACGGATTCTCCCTCATGTAGGCCCGAGCATTCTTCAGCATCACTCCGAGCGAGGGCTCCGGGGGCTGAGCGCCCAGGCCGAGGAAGCTGAGGCCGGCTTCGAGGATCATGGAGTGGGCGACGGTGAGTGTGAGCTGGACGAGCACGGCGGGCATGATGTTGGGAAGCAGATGCTTGAGCAGTATGCGCCCGCTTGCGGCCCCCAGGGCGAGAGCGGCCTGCGAGTACTCGCGCTCTTTCTCGCCGATGATTCCAGCTCTGGTTATCCTCGCGACTATCGGTATGTTGATGATCGCGGCAGCGACGGCGGCGTTGAAGGCGCTCGGGCCAAGGATCACGGCTACCGTCAGGCCCACGATCAGCGCCGGGAAGGCCAGCAGTGTGTCGAGGAGCCTCCCCAGAACATCGTCGAGCCACCCTTCGTAGTAACCGGCAACGAGACCGACCACGAGGCCGACCACCCCCCCGACGAGGGCGGCCAGCAGGCCGATGAGTACCGATAGCCGCATGCCGTAGAGTGTCCGGCTCAGCAGATCGCGCCCGTACTCGTCCGTTCCGAACGGGTGTTGCAACGTGGGAGTCAGGAGTTCCTGCCCGTAGAGCTGCTTGGTTGGATCGTACGGGCTTATCACGGGCGCGAGCAAGGCAGCGAAGATCAGCAAGGCAGTCACGCCACCCGTGATGAGCAGCTCCCGAGGGCCGCCGAGGAGACCTCGGAGCCGGTTCCGACTGGCTACGGAGGGTGCTGTCTGATTCCCGATGGTGGCGTTCATCTTTTCCTCGGTGCCCCCGGAAGTCCCCGACCTCCGGGGCTGGAATTCGGATTCTATTCCTCGAGCCAAGCCCTCGCCAGCAGGGGGCTTCCTTCCCCGGTGAACTGGATTCCGTGGAGATCGGCTCGGGCGGCCCAGGCGTGGTCCCTGCTGGCGATGTTCAGGACGAACGCGTCCTCGACGATGATGGCGGCCAGCTCCTGGTAGATCCGGCGCCGTTCCTGCTGGTCGACGGTGGTCGCCCCGCGCTCGACCAGTTCCGTGTAGCGCTCGCTCTCGTACTGTGACGGGTTCTTCAACTTGTAGTTGCTAACGGTACCGAAGAGGGAGGCGGGATCCTTGTTGGCGCGTCCGAAGTTGTGGACCTGCATCTGGAAGTCGCTGGCGCGGCGCCGTTCGACGTAGGCGGCCGATTCGAGGTCCTGGATGGAAGCTTCCACGCCGATGTTCGCGAGATCGCTCTGGAGCAGTTCAGCGAACCTCGTCCAATCACCGGACCTCTGGCTGGACGTCAGGATCGTTACCTCGAAGCTGTCCGAGTAGCCGGCCTCTGCCAGCATCTCCCTCGCCAGATCCGGGTCATAGCGGCAGGCGTCCTCGAGCTCGGCAAGGTACCCCATGGAGCTCTGGCCCCACGGTTGGCAGCGTGGCTGGCTGCCTTCGAGCACCAGCCGTACGAGCCGGTCGCGGTTGATCGCGTGGTTGATCGCCCGGCGCACGAGGGGGTCCTGGAACGGCTCGCGCTGCACGTTCATCACTACCGCCAGGATGATGGCCCCGTCGGTCGTGTAACCGGTCTGGACCCGCTGTTGCTGCGAGAGCCTGTCCTTCTCGCGCACGGGGAAGTTGATGATGATGTCGAGGACGCCGGTTTCGAGGTTGAGGGTCATCGCCTGCGGGTCGGCCACTACGTTCATCACGACGCCGTCGAGATAGGGCAGCCCCTCTTCCCAGTACTCATCGAAGCGCTGGAAGGTGTAGCGCGTCCCGGGCAGGGAGTCGACGAGTTCGAAGGGGCCGGTACCCGCGGGAGTGGTTCTGATGTCGCCCCAGTTCTCGCTGTCGACGATGTACAGCAGATCGAGGAGGTCGAACACCGCGGGATTGGGCTGGGTGAACTCCAGGCGAACGGTATGGCTGTCGAGCGCCACCGCCTGGCTCACCGAGGCGGCCAAGGGCTTGAGGTTGGCATATACCTCCGGGTCGAGCGCTGTCTCCAGGCTGAACACAACGTCCTGTGCCGTCATCTCCCGCCCGGAGTGGAACTTCACGCCCTCGCGAAGGTGAAGCACGATGGACGTCCCGTCGTCGGCCATCTCCCAGCTCTCGGCCAGCTCGGGCTGCGGCTCGAGGTTCTCGTCGTACCTCACGAGCACGTTGTAGAGAAGTCCCGTGACCCGGAGTGGAGGGCCGAGGTCCCACGGGTTGTAGCTCGTGGGCGCCTCGCTAATGCCGATGCTTATCGTGCCGCCATGCTGCGGCTCCTCCTGTGCGACGACTCCGCCGAACAGCAACCCTGCCAGTATCGTGATCGCCAGGATAGGCGCCTTGGCCTTGATCTGTACTCTCTTGCCGCGGTGGTTCATCCTGTCCTCCGTTCGAATGTCGCTCTCGGTCGATTGCCGGTCGTCGCTAGCTGCTCATTCATCTCACCTCACCAGATGTCCACCTTTGATTCTTCCCTGGGCGCCAGTCGGGGCCGGAACGGATGCTTCTGCACGATGTGAGCGTCGAGAGGCGCGCCGCTTCCGGGAAGTTGAGGCAGCGTCAGCACTCCGCCCTCGATCTGTTCGGCGCCGGTGACAAGTTGCGACCGCCAGTCGCACTCGGCGAAGGGGAACTCGAGGAACATCAGTGATGGGGAAGCGCTGCAGACGTGCGCACTGGCGATGGTCCCCACTGGGCCGCGAGGGTTGTGAGGAGCGAACTCCACCCCAGCCGCGTGGGCCAAGTGGGCGGCGTGCCAGAGCGCCTCGACCCCGCCCACGTGCCTGACGTCTGGACAGCAGATGTCGTATTGGCCGATGCTCAGAGAGCGGTTCAGCTGAGCGAGAGTGGTGGCCCGTTCCCCACCCGCCAGAGAGATGTCGCAGTACTCCTTCAGAGACAGCCACTCTTCCTCGGCTTCCTCGGGGAAGGGATCCTCCAGCCAGGTGAGACCGAGGGGCGCGAGGCCATCTACGAACTTCCGGGCCCACTCTGGACTGAGGCGCCAATGACAATCCACCATCAGATGAGCTTCGGGTCCAATGGCTACCCTGATGGCGCTCACGCGCTCCAACGCCTCCGCGAGTAGCGTTTCGCTGGATCCCGAATCACAATTCTGCCTATCGAGGCCGTCGAGAGGGGCACACTTTACCCCCCCGAAGCCGGCCTCCACGGCCCGCCGTGCGATACGAGCCATTGCTGCCGGCTCTCGCTCCAGCGAGGCTCGGTTGATGTTGGCGTAGAGGGGTATCGGATCGCCGCTGCCGTTCAGTAGGCGCCACAGCGGAACGCCAAAATGGGCGGCCTTGAGATCCCACAGTGCCTGATCGAGAGCCGAGCGAACAGTCGCGGAGAGCATATCCTCGTCCTCCGCCAGCTCGTCGACCCGTACTTCGAAGGCGTCTTGGCCCAGCAGTCTGTGGCGCAGCTGGTCCACGCGGTCGCGGACTTTCCCCTCGTTGCCGCTGAGCGTCGCCTCGCCAATTCCGGTCTTGCCCGTGTCGGTCTCCAGCGTCAGAAACACCCAGTTGGTGAATGGAGCGGCGTTGACCAGGCTCACGAATACGTCCGATATCAGAGGGCTCATGCCGCACCCTTTCGGTCCGCTCTCATCAGCTCGACGGGCAGCACTATTTCCTGGCTCTCTCGTACCTCTGAAGGGTTGTCGATCCTGCTGAAGAGCCGGGCCACAGCGCTGCGTCCGACCGCCTCCGGGTCTTGCCTGACGATGGTCAGGTCGGGGAACATGCCTAGCCACTTGTCGTCACCGGTGCCGACGAACTCGACCCCGCTGCGGGTCTCGGCGATCGCCCTCAGGCAGCCCAGGGTTACGGCGAGGGTCGAGCCGATGAGGGCGGTAGGCGGCGAGGCTCGTGACAGCAGTTCGCGGGCTGCGGCCTGGGCTCCGTCTATTCCGAAGGTAGAGAAGGCCTCGAGCTCGGGCCGCAGCTTCACTCCGAACGACTGCAGGCAGCCGCGGAAGGCTAGCTGTTGTTCGATGCCTGGAGCGGCGTAAGCGGGTCCGTACACGATGCCTATCTCGGTGTGGCCCGAGCGCAATAGATGCTCGGCCGCCTGGCACGTCCCGCGAGCGTAGTCGTGCTTGACGAGGTCTCCGGGCACGTCGGCGGGCCGTTCGTTGATGAAGACGAGCGGTATCCCAGCATCCCGTATCGACTTGTAGAGGTCGGATGTCTCCATGACTGGCGCAGTGATTATCCCTGCCACTTGGTGGCTGACGAACTCCTCGAGGTACTCGCTTTCGGTCTTCGCGCTCCCTCCGGAGTTGCCGAGGATCACCTGAAAGTTTCGCTGCCGAGCCACTGCCTCGATCCCGAGGACGATCGAGGCGAACGTCGGGTTTCCAATGTCCCTCAGGCACAGCCCGATGACATTGCGCTTGCCGAGGCGTAAGGCTTGGGCGAGCGAGTTGCGGTGGTAGCCTACCCGCTTTGCAGCGGTTAGCACTTTCTCGCGCGTGTTCTCCGTAACGTAAGGTCGACCGTTGAACACGTTTGAAACGGTCCCTTCCGATACGCCGGCTTCTTTTGCGACATCCCTTATGGTTGGCATCTACTTTCCTTGTGACGTCATAAACGTTGGCGGGCAGGACGCTGGAGCCAATTCCTTAAGACGTCATAAATTCTCGATATTTGTAAAGGTTAATGGAGAGTGGGAGAAAATGCAAGTGGTGCCTGGCGGAGTTTGCCACTGCACCGGGGAGGCTACTACGTGCTGCAGGCTCCCCATCCACGGCAGCGACGCGGGGGCCACCTCTCATCGGCTTCATCCTAGGGCCGATGATGGAGGAGAACTTCAGGCGAGCAATGGTTTTGACGCGCGGAAGCTTCGTTGCGCTCCAGGAGCGGCCGACTACGGCTGCGCTCCTGGCCGCGACCGTCGTTCCGCTCGTGTGGATGATCGTCTCTGCTGACGGAGCGGCAGATGGAACGGAGCCTCGCGCGGTCTGCAACGACTGCCGGCTAGCAGAGGGCTCGCTACCAGCTCGGACCGAACCAAATTGTCCCTGGGCGATACTGAAGGCGATCAGTTGGGGCATGTTCTGGGCCAGCCCGCTCAGGACGCTGCTGAGAGTGACGATGACGATCCCGATCAGCAGGATTGTCTTGCGGCCATGAATGTCGCTGAGTCGGCCGTACACTGGTAGCGACGCGGTCAACGCCAGCGAGAAGCCGGTAAATGCCCAGGCGTAGACGTGGAATCCCTGCAGCTCGGCAATGATCCGGGGCAGCGCGGTACCGACCACCGTCAGGTTCAGGGAAGAGAGGAAAAGGCAGGTGAGGACGCCCGCGAAGGCCAGGTGCTTCTCACGCCGGCTCAGACCGGCCGGGGGATCCTGCTCGGTGGGGGACTGCTCCGGCCTACGGAACGTAGCGACGCCCCTAGATGTTGCCGGTAAAGTGCTTGGCGGTGTTGAGTTTATGCTGCCGGGCGAACATCTCGAGCTCGAGAGGATCGGATTCCGGGTCAACGAGAACCTGAACTATCCGCTCGTGGTCGCTGAGCGATCCCCTCGCCCTCTGTGGAATCAGGTAGAAGGAGGTAGTGCTCAGATAGGAGTCGAGTCTGGTCCACAGTCCGCGGATCGATTCGACCAGGGCCTCGTTTTGGCACTGGCCGTAGATCTGGAAGTGGAATTCCCGGTTGTAGTGGCTGAACTGGTCCCACTGCTCGGCGGCCAGAGCCTGTTTCATCTTGCTGTCCCAGGCCTGGAGCCGCTTCTCGATTGAAGGGGCCACCGGCAGGGCCAAGCGCGTGGCGTACCCCTCGAGTACTGCCAGCGGCTCGAGCACTTTGACGATGTCTTCCGGTGTGGTGAGCGAGACCACGGCGCCCACATGCGGGGTCATCTCGACCAGCCTCTCGGACTGCAGCTTAAACAGGGCTTCTCGCACGGGCATGCCGCTGGTGCCGATCTCCTGGGCAATCTGGCTCGTGACGATCCGCTGCCCCGGGAGGAGTTGGCGCGACATAATCTTCTGCTTCAGGAAGTTGTACGCCATCTCCTGCTTCGTCTGAGCCTGGCCGGCTGGCCCGAGGCCGCTCTTGCTATTCACGATGGGATTATATAATATCTTATACAATCTGAGCGCAACTATTCGACGACATCGAGCTGTTCATCAAGCTAAGTGCCCACCCTCGTCCCTCTACCCGTTCAGGGCCAGTGATGGCCGAGGTTGAAAGGAAGAGTCTATCGTGACGAAGCCTGAAGCGCTGACAGCGGCCCAGGAGTATCGCTACGAAGCCCTCACCTGGCCCGAACTCAACGAAGCCATAGCCCAGGCCAAGGTGATAGTTCTGCCGGTAGGCTCGACGGAGCAGCACGGCCATCACCTTCCACAGGACGTCGACACCAAACTGGCCTCGGCTGTTGCCTTCGAGGCCGCCCGACGCTCGCCCGAACAGGCGCTGGTCCTTCCTCCCGTCAGCTACGGTTACACCCACCACGTGATGGACTTTCCTGGCACCATCAACATAGAGCCCAGCACTTTCGTGCGCTTCCTACTCGACATAACCCGCTCGGTCGCCTACCACGGCTTCAAGAAGATCATCATCATCAACGGCCACGGATCGAACCACCCGCTCGTCGAGCAGGCCGGTCGCCAGACGAACCTGCAGACCGACGCCCTGTGCCTCACCCTTAGTTGGTGGAACTTGATCAGCCAGTACTGGAATGAAGAGGTGCGAACCTCAGTGATTCCGGGTGGCTGCGCCCACGCCTGCGAGTTGGAGACCTCGATGTACCTTCACATCGACGGCGATTCGGTGCGGGTGGACCGCACGGCGGGAAACATCCCGGACTACATGAGGCTGCCCGGAGGTGACAAGTGGCAATACGTCGATCTCACCGCCGGCACCGGACCGGCCACCATCGTCGACTGGACCTCCGGGTACACCGAGACGGGCGCCTTCGGTGAGCCTGAGAAGGCAACTGCCGAGAAAGGCAAGCTGGTCTTCGAGCGAGCCGTAAGCGAACTAAACGAGCTGATCGACTGGTTCCGCCAGCGAGAGACGCTCCCGCGCCGCTCCAAGCATGGCCAGATCCCCACCTTCACCCTTCCATTCAAGTTCTGACCACGCTTCCAGCGCCCATAGGAGCTGACAGACACCGATGAAGATTACCGACGTACAGGCCATCCATGTTTCCTTGCCCACCATATCCAAGAGGTCCGACGGAACCCAGGACGCGCTGATCGTCAAGGTCTCGACCGACGCAGGCATAACTGGGATCGGCGAAGTCGATTCCTCACCGCTGGCGGCCAAGGCCGCAATCGAGGCGCCCATGTCGAACAGCATCACGTCTGGCCTAAGGGAGGTGGTGATCGGCGAGGATCCCTTCCAGTACGAGAGGCTGTGGCACAAGATGTACATGGCGTCGCGTTACCCCGGACGACGCGGACTGTTCATCCACGCGATGAGCGGAATCGACCTGGCGTTGTGGGACATCATGGGCAAGGCCCAGGATCTGCCCGTCCACACGCTCCTCGGCGGAGCCTTCCGGTCGCGTGTCCGGGCCTACGCCAGCACGCTGTTCGGCCACGATCTCCAGTCCACCGCCGACAGAGCTCGGGAATGCGTTGACATGGGCTTCTCGGCGGTCAAGTTCGGGTGGGATCCGATGGGTGAGGATATCGACTACGACGAGGCATTAGTCGAAACCATCCGCGAGGCGGTCGGGCCCCACATTGACGTGCTTATAGACGCCGGGCAGTGCTGGGACACCAAGACGGCTATTCAGATGGCGAAGCGCTTCGAGCCGTACGGCATTTATTGGCTCGAAGAGCCGCTGCGGCCCGACAACGTCAGCGGGTATGCCGAGCTGTCGGGATCGACTTTCCTGCGGATCGCCGCCGGCGAGGCCGAGAGCGACAGAAACTCCTACATCGAGCTGATGGACAGGGGAAGCATCGACGTGGTGCAGATCGATGTGACACGTACCGGCGGGCTGACGGAGGCAAAAAAGATTGCTTGGGCTGCCTACGATCGTGCCCGGTCCGTAATCAACCACTCATTTACGACAGATATCAACATTGCCGCTTCACTTTCACTTCTGGCAGCTATACCCGATGCGCCGTTCCTCGAGTTCTGTGTGGAGGAGTCGCCGATACGCAACGAGTTGGTGCTCAATCCATTCCAGGTGGAGGACGGTTTCGTCTCGATCCCCGAGGCGCCCGGGCTGGGGGTCGAGCTCAACGACGAGATCCTGGAGCGATACGCCCGCGTTGCGTGATTCGCGCCCAAACCAAAGAAGCGGATACCACCGGCTGCACGTATTTGCGGCAATTTGGGCCGCAGGCTCTGGCGCCCGCGGCCGCGTGAGTTTCCCGAAGACGAGAACGAGGAGGAGAAATGATGTCGCAAGCTCTTAGGGCAGGCGTGGGCCGCGCCGTAATCAATCCACCGCTGGGCGTGGTTCATGCCGGCTGGGGCGCGGCGACCCACGTTCACGCTACCGGGTTTCACATGGACCTTTACGCCACTGTTCTGGTCCTTCGCTCGGATGATGGTGCGCTCGTCTTCTGCGACCTGGACCTGTGCCTGATCCCTAATGAGGTAGACAAGCGGGTGCGCGAAGCGGTCGCGGCGGCCGCCGGCGTAGACGTGAATGCAGTGAGGCTTTCCATGAGCCACACCCATGGCGGTCCCGAGGTGCAGCGCAGTTACGCCTCAGGCGCCGGTTCCCTTGCCGAGGCATATCTGGAGAACTTGGTCCATCTCGTTGCCGGAGCAGCCAAGCAGGCAAACGATCACCTGGAGCCGGCGGTGCTCACCTTCGGAAGCGGGCAGGCCAACTTCGCGATTAATCGGAGACAAAAGCTGCCCGAAGGCCGAGTTGTGACGGGCTGCAATCCAGAAGGATTCGCCGACCACTCTCTTCCACTCTTGAGAATCGACAGCGCGGCCGGTGGTCCCCTGGCTTGCATGTGGGGCTACGCAATGCACCCGACCATCCTGGGCCCCGAGAACACCCTGATGAGCCCCGACTACCCCGGTGTCGCCCGGAGCATCCTCGAGGAGCTGACAGGTGCGACTTCGCTTTTCCTGCAGGGCTCGGCCGGGAACCAGGGGCCCGGCCCGGGCGGATTCACAGGTGACCTCCACGCCGCCGAGCGCATAGGCAGCGCGCTGGGCTGCGAGGCCAGCAAGGTGTACCTCTCGAGCGAGGACCTGGGGGTAGCGGAGTTCGACCGCGTCTGGGAGTCGGGGGCGCCGCTCGGGAAATGGAAGTACGGTGCCTCGCACAGGAAGCCGGCGGTTCTCGGCGTTCGTAATCGCCTGGCGATGCTGCCCGTCAAGCCCGCGCCTTCCCTGAGCGAAAGCACTCGGGAATCGCAGGAGTTGCGGGAGAAGCTCGTCGATCTGAGGGAGGACGGGGCGCCCGCCGGTGAGATAGAGAGCCTGACCTGGAGGACAAAACGGGCAGAGATGCGGGTACGCCATGCTCGCGAGTACGAAGGGCTCACCGAGAAGGGGATAGAGGTGCAGGCGTTCCGGGTCGGCGAGACTGCCTTTGTCGCGATGCCGCTGGAACCATTCGCAGAGATCGGGATGCGCATCAAGGAGCGCTCGCCGTTTCGACTCACCCACGTCTCGGGCTACAGCAACGGCTGGTACGGCTACCTGCCCACCAGCGAGTCGTATCTCGATGGCGGCTACGAGGTCGACACCACCCCGTTTCAGGAAGGTGCCGACGAAGTCATGGTGCGTGTCGCCGCCGAGATGCTGGCGGAGCTAGCGACGGAACGGTAAGGAGCAGCGGTGAAACTGATCAATCCAGTGAAGTGCCCGCCCCAGAACCCGTCGTTCAGCCAAGCCTCGGTTACCAGCGGGGCTACCGTCTACGTTTCGGGCCAGATCGGCATCGAGCCGGCGACGGGGAAGCTGGCGGCAGACGACATAGCCGGCCAGACGGAGCGGATCTTCCGCAATCTCCAGTGCATCCTCGAGGAGGCCGGCTCGTGCCTGGAAAAGGTCGTGAAGACGAGATCTTCATTGTGGACCTGCAGGAGTGGGGCGAGATGAACGAGGTCTATGGAGAATTTTTCGGCAGCCACGCGCCGTCCAAGTCGACAGTAGAGGTCTCTGGGCTGGCTCTGGGGGCACGAGTCGAGATCGAGTTTGTGGCCGAGACGTGAAGCAGCGAAGCGGTGTGGACACGCAAAGCCTGAACGGGAGTAGAGCACTCGTGACCGGAGCCAGCCGCGGTATCGGTATGGAGATTGCCATAGCCCTTGCCGCCGAGGGCGCCATCGTCTGCATCTCCGGACGCTCGAAGGAGGCGCTCTCTCGCGTTGGCCGTGAGATAGAGAGCAATGGCGGCCAGTGCCACAGTGTGGTGGCCGACCTCTACGGGCCAGAAGGCGCCGAGCAGTTGATCCAGGAGGCGCGCTCTCTCCTCGGGGGGGTCGACGTCCTGGTCAATAACGCTGGGGTGGGCAGTCGCGTCAACCTAAAGCCGGTCAAGGAATTCGATCTCGGCTTCTGGCAGCAGACCCTATTCCTGAACCTCACAGCGCCAATGCTGCTGTCGCGCGCCTTCGTAGCTGAGATGTCGTCGCGCAGCTGGGGTCGCATCATCAACATCTCCTCCATCAACGGCAGGGTCCCCTCGGTCCACGGTGCCGCCTACGTAGCGAGCAAGCATGGCCTCATTGGCCTCACCCGTACGCTTGCCCTCGAGGTCGCCAAGGAGGGGGTTACCGTCAACGCAGTTTGCCCGGGGCCCGTCGACGTGGGCGACGACTCCCGGCTGGAGTTCGACGCCAGGCGGCAGGGGATCACCCCAACCGAGCTGGAAGCAAGGATAACGCCGATCGGCCGTCGACTGGTGCCGGCCGAGATCGCCCCGCTCGTCACCTTCCTCTGCAGCTCCGGCGCCGCGGTGATCACCGGCCAGTCGATCAACGTCGACGGCGGGGCGGTCATGAGCTGAAGGACGTCATGCCCCTATCGGCTCAGGAGTGATCGGCCGTGACGCCTGAGATCTGGGATTTCCTGCTTCTCGCCGCGGTGAGCGTAATGGTTACCATAATCGCCTATCTGCGGCACCCGCTCTGGAAGGCGTTCGTGCTCAGCTTTCCGCTGCCGTTCACGTTGGCTGCCCTCGCGGTCGGAGAACCGCTGGGGGCAGCCAACGTCATGGCTCTGGGGCTCCTGTTCCTCTACACATACGGGGTCTACCTGCTGCGCAACCGGCTCCGCCTGAACGTTTTGCCGGCGATCCTGCTGGCTGCCGGCGGTTACTGCCTGGTCGGGGTCTGGCTGCAGGGCCTGCTTCCGAAAACGGAGTCGGCGTTCTGGCTGGCGGTCCTTGCGATCACCACGCTCGCCGTCCTGCTCAGGGTCAACCTCGGCCCCAGGAGCGAGCCCGGCTTCCGGGCTTCTCTGCCCTTGTTCCTCAAGCTGCCCGTGGTGTTGCTGGTCGTCACCATGCTCATACTCCTGAAGTCGTCGCTGGGCGGGTTCATGACACTGTTCCCAATGGTTGGCGTGCTGGCCTCGTACAAGAGTCGCTTCAGCCTCTGGTCGAACGTTCGGCAAGTGCCGGTCATCATGCTGACCCTGTTGCCGCTGATGGTGACCTCTCGGCTGCTACACGAGTCGCTCGGCCTTGCCGCCTCGCTGGGTATAGGCTGGGTCCCGTTCCTGTTGTGTCTGACCCCGTTTCTGGTCGGGACGCGAAGTGCGACCCGGCTTTCCGGAGGAGACGCCGGGGCGAATTGAGAGGCTCGGGTCGAGGAGGGCAGATATTTGATATTCTATACGATGTTTTATATAATTAAGCGTCGGCAACCAGAAATTTCGCACCCTCCCGGGGCAACGCCCCCACCTGTCCGTTCCGGAGATGTCAGTCGTCTAGTTCAACGAGCAGAAAGGAGCCAGGTAACAGCGAGGTTGGTATTCAAACGAGTCTGCGGATCGCCCGGCGAGTAATGCGATTGCCACGACGGGTCTCCAAACGCGCTCTGGATAGACGAGAACGAGAGGAAAGCACACGTGCCAAAACTCCTGAACCGAATTGCACTTTTGCTGATCGCCGGCTTCGGGCTCATCCCGATGGCCCTTGCCCAATCAGAATCGCCCCAACGGGGCGGTACCCTGATCGTGGCGACCAGCTCCGATCCGGCGACGCTCCACCCCTACGTCTTCGGAAACGAATTCGACCGGAACGCCTTCCGTCCCGTTTACGATCCGTTGCTCCGTTACGACCTGCAAACCTATGAGCCCACCCCCAGCATCGTCACCGACTATGAGGTATCGGAGGACGCTCTGACCTGGACGCTCAACATCCGCGAGGGCGTCACTTTCCATGACGGAAGCGACATGACAGCGGAGGACGTCAAGTGGTCGTTCGAGCAGGCTCTGAAGCCCGAGGCCACCCGGACCCAGCCGCTGCTCACGGCGGTCGAGTCGGTCGAAGTGGTCGACAGCCACACGGTTCAATTGAACCTGAGCCAGCCCGACCAGCTGCTGCCCCATACGATGGTGGACATCCGTGTGACCCCGCAGGGCCACACCGACTTCAACAACAACCCGATTGGCACGGGCCCGTTCAAGTTCGTCGCCTGGGAGCCCAACCGGCAGATCGAGTATGAGGCTTTCGAGGACTACTGGAACGAAGACCTCCCTTACCTCGACGGCGTAATTCTGAGGACCGTGCCCGAGCCGAGCGTTCAGGTCATCCAGCTCCTGGGCGGCGAAGTCGACATGATCACCCAGGTGCCGTTCAGCCAGATCGCTCAGCTCGAGATGGCCGACATGGTCGTCGCCGTTCCGCCGAACGACCGCGCCATGGGTTACTACGACATCATCGTCAACACTCAGGCGGAACCGTTCGACGATCCGCGCGTTCGTCAGGCACTGAGCTACGCGGTGAGCAGGGAAGGACTATCCCGCGCGCTCTTTGGGCTGCCGACAGTCCAGTCGAACCCGATACCGCGCTCGAGCGAGGCCTTCGCCGAGGATGCGATGAACTACGACGAGCGTGACGTCGAACGGGCCAGGGAGCTGCTGGCCGAAGCCGGCTATCCCGACGGTGTCGAGTTCGACATGTACGTCCACCGGACCGCTCTCGAGTGGGACACCGGCGCTCAGGTCATTCAGCAGAGCGCGGCGGAAGCCGGCTTTACCGTCAACATCCTCGGTGTGGACATCGGCACCTGGGTCGACCGGGTGTTCGGCCAGAAGGACTTCCAGGCCGGGTTCTCCGCCAAGGTCCCAAAGCCGGTCGAGTACGACCTGATCGCCCATATGTGGGCAAAGACCGTAGGCGACGCCAGCGGCTACGAAATCGAGAACCCCGAGTTCTACGAACTGCTCGGCGAAGCCCGCACGATCGTCGACCAGGACGAGTACATCGCGACGCTCAAGGAGTTGCAGCGCATGGGCATGCGCGATATTCCGGACATCGTGCTCAACGGCCGGATGAACCCCGCCGCCCATTCGCAGGAAGTTATGGGCTTCGTGCACCAGGTGCAGGGCTCAACCATACTCAACTCGGTCTGGCTGGATCGAGAAGAGTAGAAAGCCGACTCTTGCGACTGGTGGGGGCCCCCGGGTCCACGCCAGTCGTCTGGGTTGGAGTCTTCAGAAAGACACGGATAGCTATCATCTGAGCGGAGGACGAATCTAGCCTCATGATCTTGCGTTTCATCGGCCAACGCCTGCTGCACATGCTCCTGGTGATGTGGATGGTGGCCACTCTCGTATTCCTGATTTTCCGGATCCTTCCGGGCGATCCGGCTCAGATGATTCTGGGCCTCGAGCCGAGCCGGGCCTCGCTCGAAGCGCTCCGGGAGCAGATGGGCCTGAACCGCCCGCTGTATGTTCAATATTTCGACTGGCTAACCAGTGCCATGCGCGGTGATTTGGGCATTGCGATGACCCAGGGCGAGCGGCCCGTGACCGCCATGGTGATTCCTGCGCTCTTTCGGACGCTGGAACTCGCCGGCCTCGGCATTATCATCGGGCTCGTCGTAGCGGTGCCGGTGGGCATCATCGCCGCCCAACGCTCCGGCACCTGGGTTGACCAGCTCGCGCGCTTCTCCGCCCTCGCCGGATTCAGCCTGCCGAGCTACTGGCTCGGCATCTTACTGATGCTCACCTTCGCCTACGCCTGGGACATCCTCCCGGCCGGCGGCTACAGCTCGATAGGCGACGGTCTGGGCAAGCACATCCAGTACCTGATTCTGCCCACGGTAACCGTCGGCGTTGTTACCGCTGCTATCCTCACTCGCTTCATGCGCGCGGGGATGATGGAGGTGCTGCGGCTCGACTACGTCAGGACGGCCCGGGCGAAGGGGCTGCCGGAGCGGGTGGTAACCTACCGCCACGCGCTTCGCAACGCGCTCCTGCCGTTCGTGACGGTCGTGGGGATCAATTTCGGCGCGCTGGTCGGCGGAATGGTGGTCACCGAGCAGGTGTTCGCCTGGCCGGGCCTCGGCTGGCTGATCATCCAGTCGATAAACGTCCGCTCCTACGCCGTCGTTCAGGGCGCGGTCCTGATGACGGCTGCCGTCTTCGTCCTGGTCAATCTGATCGTCGACATTCTCTACGCATTCATCGACCCGCGAGTGAGTTACCAATGAACGACCATCAGAAATCGTCGGAGGCCGAGTGAACAGGTCCGGACGCAGAGTCAGATACTTCCTGCGGGACCGTACAGCCATCGTCGGAATCGTAATGCTCCTGGTGATTGCGACATCGACGATACTGGCACCCTGGATCCTGCCTTACGACTTCAAAAGCAGCGCCGGTTTTCCGTTTGAGCCCCCTTCCTGGCAGCATTGGCTGGGCACCGACGAGATCGGCAGAGACATCTTCACGCGACTCGTGTACGGCGCCCGGGTATCTCTGGCGGTAGGGCTCGTCTCTACCACGATAGCGCTGATCGGCGGGATCCCGCTCGGTCTGATAAGCGGCTACTTCGGTAAGACGACGGATTCGGTGATCATGCGGATTATGGACATGATGTTCGCGTTCCCGGCGATTATCCTGGCGCTCGCCATCATCGCCGTGCTGGGGCCGAGCCTGGTGAATGCCATGCTGGCCATCGGCTTCATGCAGATCCCGCTGTTCGCGCGACTCGTTCGCTCCAACGTGCTGGGGGTCAAGAATCTCGACTTCGTGCAGGCGGCGGTAGCGCAGGGAGCCAGTAATCGCCGGCTGCTCGGAGTGCACGTACTGCCGAACTGCCTCTCCTCACTGACCGTACAGTTCACCCTCACCGTGGCCACCGCGATCCTGGTCGAGGCTGCGCTCTCCTTCCTGGGCCTGGGTGTCGCTCCACCGCAGCCGTCCTGGGGCGCCATGCTCGACACGGGACGAAAACTGATGACCGTGGCACCGGTCTACGCGATAGCTCCTGGTGCCGCAATCTTCATCACCGTCCTCAGCTTCAACTTGATCGGCGACACGTTGCGGGACACACTCGATCCGCATCAGGTCGCCTGAGGAGGCATCGATTCATGCTGGAAGCAGCCGTCGCGCGCGGAAACATCACGCCACCACTGGATATCCCCAACGGTATGTGGGTAGCTCAGCGCCACGTGCGCGGCGAGGGCCTTCATCAGGAGCTGTGGGTGACCGCCCTGTACCTGAAGGATGGCGATCAAGAGGTCATCGTCCTCGACTTCGACCTATGCATTCTCTCCGACCAGCAGGCGGTCGACATCCGCCAGACGGTGTCGAAAGCCACGGGAGTCGACCCCGATAGGGTGGTTCCCTGCTGCACGCACAATCACGCTGGCCCCGTCACCCAGGACACCTATCTGGGCGAGGGCGCGGACCGGGTTCGGGATTACGTAAAAACCCTGCCAGCGGCCGCCGCCGGCGCGGCGCGAACCGCACAGCTCAACTCGACCCCGGTGCGGCTGGCGGCCGGCAGTGGGCACAGCGAGATCGGCCTGAACCGCGACCTGACCCTCGACACTGGCCGCATCGTCGCCGGACCCAATCCCGAGGGTTTTGCCGATCAAGAGGTGGGGGTGCTGCGCCTCGATACGTTGGACGGTGAGCCGCTCGTCTGCATCGTCAATTACGCCTGTCACCCGACCGTGCTCGGGCCCGCCAACAAGCTGATAAGCCCCGATTTTCCAGGCACGACCAAGCGCACCATAGAGGCGCTTACAGGTGCTACGTGCGTCTTCCTGCAGGGTGCTTCCGGCAACATGGGTCCGCGGGAAGGGTTCGTCGGCGACAGGTTGGTGGCAGAGAAGCTGGGCCGCGAGCTTGGACTGGAGGCGGCCAAGGTCTTCCTGAGCCTGGACAGCCGTGGGGTGCGCCGAGAGCTCAAGGAGGTTCTCGAGTCGGGTGCCCCTCTGACCCAGTACCAGGAAGTTCCTCTTGATGAGCCGGCGCCGAGGCTGGCGCTCCACAGCACCCGGCTTCGGCTGCCACTGCGCAAGCCTGTCCCGGAGCTCTTCGGCAAGGCGCAGGAGCGGCTCGAGGCCTCCGAGAAGGAGTATCAGCGGCTGGATGCCCAGGGCGTGCCGGCTGATGCCCTCGCCAAGGCGCTGCAGGAGGTGGAACGCGAGCGACTGCGGGCGTCTCGAGCCTGGAAGTACGTCGACAAGGAGAGTGACGAGGTCGAGTTGCACGTGCTGAGTCTCGGCCAAGTGGCCGTAGTGTTCATGTGGGGAGAGCCGTACAGCCAAATCGGTGCGCAGGTGAAGGAGAACTCGCCTTACGCCCACACCTTGTTTACCGGCTACGTCGGTGGCGACTCGACCTATATAGCTACTCCCGACGTCTTCCTGGAGCAGCCTCCCTTCGAGGTCGAGAACTGCCCATTTGCGCCGGAAGCTGCCCAGGTTGCCGTAGACACCTCACTCGAGCTGCTTCGCAAGTCAATTAGGTAAGTGTGACAGGAACATGACTGATGCGACGGCCAACAACTTCCTGGCGGACCTGTTCAATTTGAACGGACAGGTGGCTGTGGTGACTGGAGCGAGTCGAGGCCTAGGACAATCGATGGCAGTCGCACTAGGCAGGGCAGGTGCCCTAGTCTGCCTCGTCGGCCGTCAGGACAATCTCGAGACGACACGGAATCGGCTGGAAGAGCACGGTGTCGAATATACCGAGGTAATTTGCCAGCTCACCGATAGTGCCTGTCTGTCTCAAATCGTCCAGGAGTGTCTGGAGCGCTGGGGCCGTCTGGATATTCTCGTCAATAACGCCGGAACCTTCCTGCGTAAGCCCGCTGTCGAGTGGTCCCTGGAAGAGTGGGATCAGGTCTTAGACGTCAACCTTCGAGCGGTCTTCGACCTGTGCCGGCAGGCGGGGGCGGTGATGCTCGAGCAGGGAAGGGGCAGGATAATCAATATCGCCTCTGTTCTCGCCTTCCAGGGCGGAATCACGGTGCCGGCCTACGCTGCGAGCCGGCACGGGGTTATCGGACTCACCCGGGCGCTGGGCAACGAGTGGGCCAGCAAGGGAGTGAACGTAAACGCAATTGCACCCGGTTACATGTCTACTGATCAGAACGCGACTCTCTTCGAAGATCCCGTTCGTTCTGCGGAGCTGATGAGGCGCATTCCCGCCGGTCGCTGGGGAAAGCCAGACGAGCTGGATGGCCTTTGCCTCTACCTCGCCTCGGACGCCTCAGCATACGTTCATGGTCAGGTCTTCGTCGTCGATGGCGGTTGGTTGAGCCGATGAGCGAAGACTTCTCGACGCCGTTGGGCGCCCCGCTGGTGCCCAAGCTCCCGATCCGGTTCAGGGACACCACCATCCTCTCCGTGCCCTATCAGACCGATCTGGGCGCCGCAGCAAAGTTCCTACCCGAGCCGCTGGAAGCAGTCAGCGACACTGTATTGCTTCACTTTTACCGGATGGGCGATCCCGAGTGGTTTGGTCCTCATTTCGAGTTTGCCGTTCAGATCGACGCGCTGCTGCCGGACAGTGAAGTTCGCGGAGCCTACTCCCCTCTGCTGATGCTCACCACCGATGGCGGGTTGGCGACCGGCCGGGAGATCTACGGGCAGCCGAAGAAGCTCGGTGAGCCGAGGCTGGAGGTGCGTGGCGACCTGGTGGTGGGACTCGCGGTCCGTAACGGCATCGAGGTGGCAGCGGCCACGACCGTATACAAGCAGCGAGCCGCCCAGATCGGCGAACTGACCGACCTGGTCCCCTTCACCACCAACCTCAACTACAAGTTCATACCAGGCGCCGACGGGGAAGCGGTGGTGAGCCAGCTGACCGCGCGGTCGTTCCAGGACGTGCTCGTCCACGAGTGCTGGAGGGGGCCGGGCACCGTCGAGATCCGTGCGAACGCGCAGTTCCCACTGCACCTGCTCCCGGTTAAGTCCGTCGGTGAGGCCTACTACTGGCGCGCCGACTTCACGCTGCCGTTCGGTGCAGTCGTGCACGACTACCTTCAAAGCGACTAGGGGCCAACGGCTTCCAGTTCGCGGCGTTCGGTTGCAGCTGGCCGTGGGGCTAGGCTAGCGGGGTGACCCTATCCGGGACTGGTCACGCTGTTCACCCCGGCGGCGCTGTCACTTGTGCCGAGGCCCTATCTCAGTCGCTAGCGGCTCGCCCGTCAGTGGTACCTCGTAGAGCTGGGTGTGGACGGCCTCACCATCGACTGTCACGACCCTGTAATGCAGAGGCTTGATTACGAACTCCGGTTCCTGGCTGACCGCAAATTGGAAGCAGGTCGAGCGGGTGGCCAACACCGGAATGCCGTACACAGTCGCGTCGAGCGAGACGTGCGCATGCCCGAACAGCAGCGCCCTGATGCGCCCTCCTGCGACCCTGCTCCACAGCCGGTCCACGCCCGCGGGCAGGGCGCGATCGATCCAGGGGATTCCGACCTCGATTGGATGGTGGTGTAAGACCAGCACCGGGCGGCTACCCCGCTCCAGGGCACGGTCGAGGCGCTCGAGTGAGGAGTCCAGGAGCGCGCCCGCCCTGCCGCTCGTACCCAGGTCGAGATAGATGAAGTCCTGTCCGGCGGCTTGCCACTCCAGGTCCAATCGAGGAGCGGGCGGGGTCCCAGGGAAGAGGCTGCGAAGCCAGGTGTCGCGTGGATCGTGGTTGCCCGGCACCAGATAGAGTGGAAGACCTTCGAGTCCCCGGCGCTGCAGGGGCAACGGCCCGGGAGCCATTCCGTTTGACCTCACGCCGAACAGGTGGTGGGCGAAAGCGTACTCCTCGTCCACGCCTTCGTCCACCAGATCTCCTGTGCTCAACAAGAAGTCGGCGTCGTGACAGCGGTGCGCGGCGATAGCGTCGAGCACCCTCTCCAACGCCCAAGCCGGGGCGTAACCGCGGTTCACCGAGTGATAGGTGCGACCTAAATGGTGGTCACTGATTACCAGGAAACGAACTGCCATCGAAGTCCTTTCGGTGCGCGCGCGTTGAAATGAACAGAGGGGCAATGTGCTCCAAAATGTACGCAGCGACGCCCGGCGGAGACTACTTGTAGATCGAGTAACCTCCGTCGACATAAACGACTTGGCCAGTGGTGTAGCTGGAGTTGTCGGAGGCCAGGAAAATGGCGCTCTCGGCAATCACAGACGGCGCCGCCAGGCGTCCCATCGGAATCTTCGCCTCGATCACCGCCCTGTCGATGTGCCCCTGCGAAAAGGCGTAGGAGACCAACTCCGTCTCCACGTAGCCGGGAGCGATAGCGTTTACCCGGATTCCCTGTTGCGCCCACTCGGCGGCAAGTACCCTGGTCATAGCTGCCAACCCGGCCTTGGCGACGCAGTAGGGGAGGCGGCGGGGCATGCCGAAGCGTTCCGCTATCGAGGCGACGTTAAGGATCACACCTCGGCCACGGGTGAGCATATGCCGCCCGGCCTCGCGACTGCAGGTGAACGCTCCAGTGAGGTTGACACCCAGCACGAACTGCCACTCGTCGTCGGTAAGGTCGACAGACGCCCTGTTCAGCTGAACACCGGCGTTGTTGACCAGCACATCGATCTGGCCGCAGCGCTCGACGACCTCGTCGATCCACTCGCGGACCTGACTCGGGTCGCTCACGTCGAGACGTGACGAGAACGGCCGTCGCTCAGTTTCCACCGCCAGCGACTCGCCGATGTCTCGCGCGGTCGCATGGACCATGTCCTCGTCCAGGTCGCCAATTCCCACCCAGGCCCCCGCCTTGGCCATCCCCCTCGCGATCGCCTCGCCGATGCCTCTGGCGGCTCCGGTGACAAGGACTACGCGTCCGTCGAGGACACCGCTTCCATTCGTGGTCATTTCTGAGTGAACCTCTCCACTTCCTGCCAGTTCCACTCGAGACCCAGCCCCGGCCCTTCTGGCGCCGGTGCGAATCCGCCCTGATTCTCGACCGGGTTTCGCACCAATCGGTGAAAGTTCATGAGCCCACTTTCCAGTGTAATCAGCTCTACGCCTCTGCTGTCCGGGAACGCCGCCGCAAGGTGGATATGGACCTCGGGGAACCAGTGCGGAAAGAGAGTCACCCCGTGGGCGAGCCCCAGGTGGGCGATCTTGACCCACTCGGAGACTCCGCCCGCTAGGGTGGCGTCGTGACGCAGGATGTCGAGGACCCGCGGGCTCAGGAGTTCGCGGAATGCCCACCGGCCAGACTCGTCCTCGCCGATCGCGACTGGTATACGCGACAGTGGGTAGAACTCCCGCATTGCCGGGAGGTTGTCCATCAGGAACGGCTCCTCGATGAAGGCGATGTCGAAGCGGGCAAGTTCGTCTGCCCAGATGAGCGCCTCCTTGGCGCTCCTCAACGCTCCATTGAAGTCGACCATCAGCTCGCACTCGTCACCGAGCGCCGAACGCACGATCTCCAGCCGCGTTAAATCGTCACGGATTCGCTTGGCTCCGCCCAGGTTCATCTTGGCGCCGTTGAAGCCCTGATCCTGGTAGCGCCGGAACTCGTCTGCCAGAGCGTTCGGAGAGTCATCCTCACGGTAGTAGCCGCCAGCCACGTACGTCGGCACTTGCTCCCGAGCTCCGCCTAGCAGTTTCCAGACGGGAATGCCCAGGGTCTTGCCCTTGAGGTCCCAGAGGGCGATGTCGACCGCGCTTATGGCGCGCATCATCAGCCCCTTGCGGCCCAGGTAGCGCGTGCTCAGGTACATCCGGGACCAGAGGCTTTCGCTCAGCCAGATGTCCTGGCCCAGAAGACTGGGGGCGAGGTTCCTCTCTATCGACTCTGCAATGAGTCCGCCGCGGGTGAACCCGAACCCGTAACCCTTCTCGCCATTCGAGGCCGAAACCTCGACCAGGACGTACTCGCGGCTCTCTATTAGCAGGTTGCTGGTCCTCACCGGCTTCTCGAGCGGCAGTCGCAGCGTGAAGGCGCGTACGTTGTCGATCACCATGGGTGAACCCTTCTCTTTCCTCGCCGTCTTCAAGATGTTATAAAATATCGTATACGATTAGGACCATCGGGTTCGACCCCAGCTCTCGCCCAGGCGTTCTGGCCAGCCTTGTATATCGCTGCCGGTCAACGAAGATCGCGACTGAATGAGCGCGAACCGACGGTCCGCTCGCGCGCAGTCCGAAGGGGCGCGAACTCGAACAGGGAGGATTCATGCAGCAGCCCACCGCGCCCAAGACACAGGAGCTCTGGCGCCGCAATCAGGAGTTCATCGCCGGCGGGGTGTTCTCACTGAACAGGTCGATCGACCCCGTAAGGATCTTCGAGCGGGCCAAGGGCGCATACATCTACGACGTCGAGGGCAACCGCTACATCGACTACCACGCTGCTTTCGCTCCCTACTTCCTGGGGCACTGCGACGCTGACGTTGACGAAGCGGTGATCGATGCTGTACGCCACTCGTCCTCGCTCTACGGCGCGGGAACGACCGCCGGCGAAGGCGAGCTCGCCGAGTTGCTGGTCAAGTCGGTGCCAAGCATGGAACAGGTTCAGGTGACGAACACCGGCAGTGAAGCTACCTCGTTCGCCATCCGACTGTCCCGCGCCGTCACCGGCCGCGACGGGCTGATCGTCATGCAGGGCGGCTACAACGGCTGGCAGGACGACGTTGCCTTCAATCTGATGGACCCGGCCGACAAGCAGCGCCCCCGCCAGGACGGGAAGGGGGTCGAGCTCAACCCGATTACCGCCGGCATTCCCAAGGGCGTGAAGCAGAGTGTCTACGCGGTGCAGTTCAACGACCTGGAAGCGGTGGAGAGGCTGCTCGCCGACGGTGAGATCGCAGCGGTGATTCTCGAGCCGATCCTCCAGAACATCGGGATCGTCAAACCCAATCCCGGCTACCTGGAGGGGCTCCGCGAGCTGTGCACCCGCTACGGGGCGCTGCTCATATTCGATGAGGTGAAGACCGGTTTTCGCCACGCACTAGGCGGTTACCAGTCCCTCTGCCGCGTCACTCCCGACCTCTCCACCTTCGGCAAGGCCGTTGCCAACGGTTATCCGCTCGGGGTGATCGGAGGTAAACGGGAGTACATGTCGTACGTGAACCATCCCGACCCGCAGCAGCGAGTCCTCATCGCAGGCACCTACAACGGGCATCCGGTACCGGTCGCCGCGGCGATTGCCACGCTGAAGAAGCTGAGCGCCAATCAGGACGAGATTTACGGCCACACCGACAGGCTGGGGAAGATGATGGAGGAGGGGCTCACCGAGATATTCGGCTCTGCCGGCTTCCCCTTCACCGTGGCGCGGCAGGGCTCGGCGTTCGTCGTCTACTTCATGGAGGGGCAGCCGGAGAACTGGCTGAAGATCGCCCGCGAGCACGACATGGACAAGGATCGCGAGTACCGCCGCCGGCTCATCGATCGGGGAATCTTCCACTTCCCCATCCCCACCAAGCAGGGAAGCATCTCTTTCGCTCACAAAGAGACCGACATAACCGAGACGCTGGAGATAACCGAAGAGGTCGTAAGGGCCGGCCTGTGAAGATCCGCGAGATAAAGACGTTCGTGTGCAACGCACGGATGAGGAACTGGATCTTCGTGAAGGTAATGACCGACGATCCCGAGATCTACGGCTGGGGAGAGGCCACCCTCGAGTGGCACACACGCGGCGTGGTGGGAGCGATCGAGGACCTCTCGGAGCTGCTGATTGGTGAGGACCCTGGCCGGATCGAGCACCTCTGGCAGATGATGTATCGCCAGCACTTCTGGCACGGCAACGGCATAGTTCGCAGCACCGCCATCTCGGGTATCGATATCGCCCTGTGGGACATCAAGGGCAAGGTCGTCAACATGCCCTGTTCGGAGCTCTGGGGCGGACCGGTGCGCGACTACATCCGCACCTACTCCCATCTGGGTGGCGGCAAGCTGGAAGACTTCTACGAGACCGCCCGTGACGACTCTCAGCGCTTCGCCGATCTGGCGGTGCAAGCGGTGGAGAACGGTTTCACCGCCTTCAAGGCGATGGCCGTGCCCGAGACGATGCCACTCGAGGGACTGCGGCCGGTGCGTTACGCCGAGGAGAACGTGCGCGCCATGCGGGAGGCAGTAGGGGACGAGATCGACATCATGGTCGACTGCCACGCGCGGCCTTCCCCTGCCATGGGCCTCAAGTTCGGCCAGGCGCTGGAACCTTACGGCCTCTACTTCTTCGAGGAGCCCTGCTGGCCGGAGAGCCTCGACGGCCTGGCGATGATCAATCGCTCCCTCATCACGCCGGTGGCAACCGGCGAGAGACTCACCAGCCTCTTTGCCTTCCGCGACCTCTTCAATGCACGTGGCTGCGAGGTTTGTCAACTCGACATCACCCATTGCGGTGGCCTCACCGAAGCGCGCCGCATTGCGTCCCTGGCAGAGGCCCACCGCATCGCCCTCGCCCCCCACAACCCACAGGGACCGGTCAGTACCGCGGCGTCGATCGAATTCGGCTTCTCTCAGCCGAGTTACGTAATTTGTGAAACGGTCCACGAGGATGTTCCCTGGCGCACCGACGTCGTAAGCGAGGGGTTCACGGTGGAGCCCGAGGGTCGACTGATTCGTCCCAGCCGAAAGCCGGGCCTGGGCATCGAGATAGACGAGAAGGAGCTCGCGAAACACCCGTTCCAACAGGAGCTTCCGCAGCGCAGCTTCTACGCCGACGGCGCGGTAGGCGATTGGTAGGCGGAGGGAAATCGTGACAGGAAACCAGACGAATAGCAACGAGGTGAACGAGAAGCCAGGCAAGCAATCCTCCGCCCCGGCCGCGGACAGGGTAGTCAGCCCCTCCTTCCGCGGCATCATCGGAGTCGGCAGGGCAGACGTCACTCCCCCGGCGGGGATATTCTCTCGCACCTGGGGCGCCGCTCGTCACGAGGTCTCCGAAGGAGTCCACAAGCCCTTTTTCGTCTCTGCCCTGACCCTACAGGCCTCGCCGGGCGACACGCCGCTGGTGGTCGTTGCCCTCGACGGATCCTGGTGGCAGTCCCAGGAGGACGAGAAATCGTTTCGTGGCCGGCTGCTAGAGCGTTTTGATCTTCCCCCGACCCACCTGATAATCAACCTGTCGCACACCCATGCTGGTCCCCCACTGGTGCTAGCCAATGAGGACAGGCCGGGCGGAGAGTACGTGCGTCCCTACTTCGAAAAGCTTCACCAGGCGACGTCAGAAGCAATCGATCAGGCGCTCGGCAGCTCGCGCGAAGGCGTGCTCAGCTGGCAGACCGGGTCGTCCGACTTGGCGACCAACAGGGACTTGCCCGACCCGGCCAAGTCTCGCTACGTCACCGGCCTCAACCCTCGGGCGAAGGCGGACGACACAGTGCTTGTGGGCCGCATCGCATCTCCGGACGGCAACGTCAGGGGGACCATCGTCAACTACGCCTGCCACCCCACCACGCTCGCCTGGGACAACCGGCTCCTCTCTCCCGACTACGTCGGTGCGATGAGAGAGACGGTCGAGGCGAACACGGGTGGAGTTCCATGCCTCTTCCTGCTGGGCGCGTGTGGCGAACTCGCGCCTGGACACCAATACACCGGCGACGCAAAAGTTGCCGACAGCCACGGGCGGAGGCTCGGGTTCAGCGCCCTCGCGGCGCTCGAGGCGATGCTGCCCCCCGACCAGGAACTCGTATACCAGGGAGTCGTCGAGTCTGGCGCCCCGCTCGCCGTGTGGCTGCCCCAAAAAGCCGCAATCGAACCCAGCGCTGTCGAAGCAACCACTATCGAGGTGGAGGTCGACATCAAGGCCGAGCTGCCATCCGTAGCGGAGCTCGAGACAGACCTCGAGAGATGCGAGGATCCGGTCCTGCACGAGCGGATGCAACGAAAGCTGAGGCTCAGGAGGACTATGGGTGACAGCCCGAGTTACCCGGTCCCGGTCTGGGTCGCGAAGGCGGGGAAGACCCTCTTTGTGGGAGGGCCGGTCGAGGCCTACTCGGCCTGGCAGGTTGAGTTGCGTGCCGCCTTCCCGGACCATGCGGTCGTCGTCATGAACCTCGCCAACGGAGCATTCGGTTACCTGCCGCCCAAGGAGCACTACCGGCACGACATCTACAGTGTCTGGCAGACCCCGTTCGACGCGGGCGGCCTGGAGTCGCTGCTGGAGAAGTCCACCGCACAAGCAGCTCGTCTCGTCGTGCCAGGCGCTAAAGCCTCATGAACCAGCGCATTCTCAGGAGGACACCGTACAGATGAAGATCATTCGCGCAGTAACCAGGCAGGGGGAGACCGTCCATGCAGAGCAGAAGAGTGACGGACGTTCTTTCGAACTGCAGGGAGACCTGTACTCGGGGTTCACGACCAGCAACCGCGAAGTGGAAGTCACCAAACTCCTCGCACCGCTCGTTCCGCTCCAGATTCTCGGGATCGGTCTCAATTACAGGCACCACGCAAACGAATCGAACATGCCGATTCCCGAGTACCCCGTGCTTTTCACAAAGGGGCCGAACACGGTGCAGAACCCGCAGGACCCCATCGTCATCCCAACCCATATGCAGAGCGACGAGGTCGACTACGAGGCCGAGCTGGCGGTCGTCATCGGCCGGGACTGCAAGAACGCCTCCCGCTCAGAGGCTCTCGACTTTGTACTTGGCTACACCTGTGCGAACGACGTCAGCGCGCGAGACTGGCAGCTCCGGCGTGGCGGAGGACAGTGGTCTCGAGGTAAGTACTTCGACACGTTCTGTCCCCTTGGGCCGTGTCTCATCGTCGACGAGATAGATGATCCGAACAGCCTCAGAATCAGCACTGCCCTTAATAGTGAGGTTGTCCAGGACTGGAACACCAACGATATGATCTTCGACGTCCCTTCGCTCATCGAGTTCCTGTCTGCAAGCACCACGTTACCTGCGGGTACGGTAATACTTACTGGGACCCCTCATGGTGTCGGAATGGCGGCGGAGCCCCCACGATGGTTACGTGAAGGCGACACTGTGTGTGTCGAGATAGAGGGAGTCGGTGCGCTTATAAACCCGGTCGTAAACGAGTCGAACGGTAGCTCGGGGCAGTCGTAACCTGGGCTTTTCCCGACTAACAGTCCGTCCGTAATCTCTGTGTTCGGCGTGGAGTAAAATTGGTGGAACAGCCATCGTTAGTTAGCTGCCTTGAATCACTTATTGGCCGCGAGAACGTGAGTGCTGCGCCGGCAGTGCTGGAGCAGCACTCACGCGGTGAGTCATATGACGAGTCCGTATTACCTGAGGCTGTGGTCTTTCCTGAATCGAGCGAACAGGTGCTGCAGGTGGTGCGGTTTGCTGCCGAAAACCGGCTCGCAGTCACGCCGGTTGGAGCCAACTCCAGCCTCGAAGGACAGACTGTCCCTGTACGTGGCGGCATCTCCCTAGATCTCTCACGTATGAGCCGAATCGTCGAGTTTCGAGCTCAAGACCTGATGATCACCGTTCAAGCCGGCGTCACATATCCGAAAATCAATGAGCATGTCCGGCGCAGCGGACTTTTCTTTCCCGTTGATCCGGGTGCCCATGCCAGTCTTGGAGGAATGGTGGGTACCAATGCGTCGGGTACGGGCGCAGTGCGATACGGTGTCACCCGGGACTACGTGCTCATGCTGGAGGTGGTGCTGCCATCGGGTGAGATCGTCCGAGTCGGCAATAAGGCACGCAAGAGCTCTAGCGGTTACGATCTTAGGTCGCTTTTTTGCGGTGCCGAGGGAACACTAGGAGTCGTCACTGAAGTCACACTGAGATTGGTGGGGTTGCCGGAATCGGCGAGTGCGGCCAGGGTTGCCTTCGGCGATGCAGGTACCGCTACGGAGTACGTTGTTAGCCTGATACAAGCCGGGGCACCCGTCGCGCGATGCGAACTGATAGATTCTCGCTCGGTCGCCGCCATCAATGCTCATCTTGGCTCCTCCTTTCCGGAACAGATGACTGTGTTTCTGGAGTTTCATGGGAGTCCTGCAGGAGTTGCGGAAAGCGTCGAGTTGGCGCAGCATCTAGCCTTCGATGCCGGCGCTCTTGACTTTCAAGCGAGCGCCGACCCCGGGGAGCGGGAACGGCTATGGGCGGCGCGCCATAGTCATTTCGTTGCGACGGTTGCCGCGAATCCGGGTCTGCGAAATATTGTCACTGACGTAGCCGTACCGATCTCGGCATTACCGGACGCGGTCGGTCATGCGCTTGCAGCAAGCGAGCAAGTCGGCCTCGCTGCCTATCTAGTAGGCCACGTGGGAGACGGCAACTTTCACCTTGCACTGTTCTATCCCGGGGACGATCTGGCTGCGCGTAACGCGCGAGACGTGGCTCACAGCATCGTTGAACATGCCCTCTCTGTTGGGGGAACTTCCACAGGAGAGCATGGCGTTGGGCTCCGCAAACTCCCCTACATGGAAGCCGAACACGGAAGTGCGCTCGAGTTGATGCGTGGCATCAAGCAGCTCTTCGACCCGCAAGGAATCATGAACCCTGGGAAGAAGATTCCTGAGGTGAATCGTGATCCCAGTTTGGGCGCGAAGCGGGTCGAGTCTCCCTCGAACTAGCCCCCATAGAGGCGGACGGGCGTTAGAGAATAGTCGCGCCTCCAGGCAAGCTTGCCAGCAAGACGTACCTACTCGAGCGCTTTGACATAGAACGGGCTCGTCCAGGCTTTGCCTTCGTCCACTTGGGTAACTCTCACGAAGTAGGGCTCCTCGTGGCTATGGTCGAACTCGAGGTCGAACTTGTGCTCGACGTAGTGGGGCAGTTCAGAGCGCCTGTAGGCGGATACCTCCACGAGTTGGTCGAGCTGCGCCTCGAAGATGGTCGTTGGCTCTCGTGTGACCTGCGACAAGTCGAGGTCGAAACTGGTGCGGTTGCTGTCGAACCTGACCATTCCCACTAGCCCATTCTCAAAGGCGAGCTCAATATTAAGCAGGTTTCCGGTGGTGGCACATCTGAACTCGAACCCCTCCCTCGTGGCGCCTGTTATCCCGTATACGGGGCTGAAGATGCCGTTCACTCGGCTTTCTGCGAGGGTATTTCCAGACACCTCCACGCTGCCTTCCCATCTGATCATTCGAGCGCGCCCCTTTACCCTGGCGCCGCCGAAACGGAGCATCAGCGTATCGGGCGACTCGGCTTCCGCCGGCGCGAAGGAGGAGATCACCTCGCCACGTCGCAACAGGTCGATACGGAGTATCGGCGCCGTACCCAGCACACGCGCCCTGATTGTCCCCCTGCTTGCAATGACGTCGGCTCCGATGGGGCTGCCATTCAGGTCGCAATCGACGAGGATCCTTTGCCCTGTAGTTCCATAGGTGCGCCGATTCGAAAGCGCCTCCCAGAAGCCCTCCCTGTCTTTCGTTTCGCTCAGCACGCAGGTGAGCCCGCCCAGTGTGCCGAATATCCCAGCACCAGGGTAGGAGGCGCCGGGGCGGCACTTGTGGCCGTCGCTGTTGCACACGAACCCGATCTTGATGTCGCGCGCAAAAGCCTCTTGGTACACCCACTCGAAGGTACCCCACGCGGAGTGGATCTCCCACAGCCGCTCGACCTCCGAGTCGTTCGTCTTGAGTGAGGCCGGCCGCCCGCCTATGTGGGCGATGGTCATTGCCTTGTGTGGTCGCAGCGCGCGGTACAGCTCGGGCAGGGGAGCGTGCTCCTCGAAAGGGTTGCCGTCCAGCCAGCCGGTACTGCGGTAGATCGGTGGATCATCCTCAAAGTAGATGACGTTGTGGTCTCCGCCCATCGCCTCGGTTCCCGACCACTCGTAGCCAGGGAATGTCACGAACTGTCCCGGTTCGTACGCCGCGTGAGAGGCGCGCTTGATGTGGTCCCAGAGCTCGAGCCCGATCTGGAAGTCGTTCCCCTGGTGAACCGAGCCGTCCAAAAAGCCGTAGTGCCGGCCGAATCGGAAATACTCCTCCACCGTCCCTGTCCCCACGGTTTCCGCCGTCTGCCCGTGAAGGTCGCACCAATAGAAGCCGAAGCGGGACATCTTCGCTGTAGGTAGCGCAAGGACGCCATTGCAGGTGGAAGGTAGGTTATCGGAGATCCCGAAGAAGTAGGTGCCCGGCTCCGGCAGCGTCATGGCGAAGGTCCACACGCCGGCCTCGTGTTCCCCGGCGATTTCCAACGTCCGCTCTTCGCCTTCCGCTCTCAGCACCAGCCGTGGCTCCTGGCCCGACAGGTCGCGCAGAGGGTTACCCCACTCGTCCTCGGCCTTCACGCGCACGACGAATTCCGCTCCAACGGCCACCACCGAGGGCGGGTGGATCAGAAATCGGGCCGCGGGACCTGGCTGGATGTCCCAACCCAAGTCGAAGGGAAGCGTCTGGTACTCGTGTGTACCCAACGGATCGACGCTGAAGCGGACAGGAAATGGCTTCTCGAAGTAGGTCTGCTGCCGCCAGCCGCGGCTTCGGCGCGACACGTCCCCCAGAACGACATCTACCCAGTCACCCTCCTGGAGTGTGGCGTTGCGGACGTGGACGAACACGGTTCGCTGGAATGGCCGCACGCTTCCTTTCTTTTCAATCTGCACTTCCAGGTCGGCTGTGCCGTTAGTCGAGGCACTTATGTAGTTGTCTGCTTTTGGATCTGCTGCCTGAAGTTGCCCAGCGTCGGAGACGAAGCGGAATGCCAGCTTGAAGCCACCGTCCTCGTCCAAGCCCATGCTCCCTACGGTGTAGCGGATGGTGACGGTCTGAAAGCTGCCTGCCGAGAAGCCGCGCTCAGCCACGCCTGCCACGACTTCGGCCCTGCCCCACTGGCGGTGCACCTCGGCGGGGCTGCGGCCGGCCAGGGCGGTTCGATCGCGGTGGTATCGGTACAGTGGATGGTGGGCGCCGATGACGAACTTCACGAAGGGACTATCCTCCTCGTTACGTTTTTGCTATTGGCAGACGGCACACGGCATACGGACCTTGAGGCCAACCTGCAATAGTAAGTAGACGAGACTACGATTGCCGGGCTGAAGGGGAGGGTCGGCTTCGCAAGGCCTGCAGCAGGTCGGCATGAATCAGACATTATTACCCGGTTCTCTTCGCGAAAGCATCGTTTCTTCAGGCGTTAGGCTATGAAGCGTGACGTCAAGCCGCATGAACTTCGCCTCGATCGCGGTGCCTGCAATGGGCACTGGCAGCAAGGAGTTCCCGTTGCCCGTCTCTGCCGAGGTCGCGCTCACCGAGCTGCTTCGTCACCTGCGGGCGTCCGGGGCGCCGGAGTCGATTCGAGTGGTGTTGTTCGACGAGCGAGCGCTGCAGGCGTACCGGTCGGGGCTCCTGACCTTGACCCAGACTGCGTGAACGACCTCTCGGTCAGGCGGCGGAGAGACGTCGAGGCCTTGGCGACTCTCACGGGCTGGGAGGTGGGGTCGGCCGGACCTGGCGCTGGAGTATCTGCTCGGTCGCCTCGGCGAGTTGAGCCTGGAACCGTCGACGGCGAAGAATTCTCTCTGCCGTACCCCGTTGCGGGTGTCGGCTTCGCTAACCTGATCGGGGTTGCTGGGGATCTGAGCCGGCTAGGCCGATTCCAGTGGCCCAAAAACGGGCCATGTGGCTCAAAAACGGGCCAAATGATTGTATGATGTATCGATGAATCTGGGAAGACCCCACGCAGCGCTTCTGTCGGAGACCATGGGATCGCTCCTCACGGTGCTTGCCAAAATAACTCAGCCCGTGAGCGGGCGTGAATTGGAACGTTTGAGCGGAGTCAAACATGCGTCGGCGCAGCGTGCCCTTCGGCGACTGGATGAGCACGGGTTGGTGACTGTAGATGAGGCGGGAGCCGGAGCTGCTCTTCTGTATTCGCTCAATCGAGAACACATTTCTTCGGATGCTGTCCTGATACTTACCACTTTGAGACGCCGTCTCGTCGAACGTCTTACCTCTGAGCTATCCGCCTGGCCCGTTCCCCCGAAGCATGCGTCGATGTTCGGCTCGGCGGCCAGGGGAGACGGTGGTACCTCGAGTGACATCGACCTTTTCATCGTTCGATCCCCAGGTGTCGACGAAGAAGCGGAGGAGTGGCGAGAGCAACTCGCTCTGCTAGGTCGGCAAGTGCTGACATGGACCGGGAATCATGCTGGGATAGTAGAAGTTTCCGCTGAAGAGCTTAAGCAGCTAGGCGTTCAGAGGCAAGAAGTCGTGCAGAACTTGGAGCGCGATGGCATCAACCTCTACGGTCCCCTCTTTCGCGAACTGCTCAAGAGCTAATCATGTCTCGACAGCAGGACTTTAGAACACAGAACTGCGCCGAGTCGCATGCGCGCACTCGATTTCTGGCGGCCGAAAAGTTCCTTGAGGTAGCTAAGCTGATCAAAGGAGAACAAGGCGACGCTTTTCGCAGCGTTGTCGCTTCGCTCGCCGTTCTGGCTGGCATCGCGGCCTCGGACGCAGCGTGTTGCAAAGCCCTGGGCCGCCGCTCGAGGGCGGAGAGTCATCACGACGCAGAGCGACTGCTGGAAAGGATCACGCCGGGAGGCGAGGAGGCTGCAGTGGCATTGCGCCGCCTAATCGATCTGAAGGACAAGGCCCATTACGGTTTTATCCATGCGAGCCACGACGACCTGAAAACAGCCATGAGGCAGGCCGAGCGCTTGGTGATGTTTGCGGACGAAGTGTTGCGGCTCTAGTCCTAGCCTAGCCGAGATGGGAGGCCAGTCGAATCGGGAAAGGGACCCACTACGGCCTTCCCATGCGCTTCACCCTGCCCGCCCCGAGCCGGTCCGTTAGGGATCGGGGTTACTTACTGGCGTAGCTGATCAGGAGGTCGGCAACCTCTTGTGGTCGACTGAGCGCGACGCAGTGACTACCGGGGATCTCATCAGGGGTGATGCCAAGGCGCTCCGGCACGAGCCGGCGAAAAAAGGCGGCCGGGATCAGGCGGTCGTCTTGGCGCAGGATGAACTTCGTCCGCACGTTCGGCCACGTTTCGAGCGGCCATGGCAGACTCCACGCTGTCGACGACTCCCCGCGTTCTCTGCGCAACGCCTCTTCCGCCAGAGCACGAGGAACGTCGTGGTAGTAGCCGACTAACGGATCTGCGTTGCCGGTCTTACCGCCATCGAGCATGGCCTGCTCGCGGACGGATTCGCTATGGCCGGTGTTGTCCCACCAGTCCGCTGGGGCCTCCCCCCGGGGAGGGGACCATCCCGGCGAGAAGGACCAGTACGAGCGCGACATGCGACATAACGGGGGCTTCCGCCAGGTAGGAGAGAGCCAGGAGCGGGGCAGGCAGCGGATAAGAGCGAAAAACGTTGTAGAAGAGTGCTCCGAACCGCTTGCCTGCCAGATAGCCCTACATTGATAGGTCCGGAGCCAGGAGCAGTACCAGGAACAGCGGCCAACCGCCGCCTGAAGCGAAGAACCAGACGCTTGCTGCGGCGAAGAGTGTGGCGCCTGCCAGGTGAAGAAGCAGCCGCGGGACGGAGAAGGCTGACGACAAAGCGCGCTCGTCGTTCTGATGCCGGGCTTCGTTCATCGGGCAACCAAATTAGGTCTTTTGCCGCCGAACTGAAGCTGAAGCACTGGCGGAGTGCAGTAGTCCTGAGCCCGCCTTCATCAGCCTGTACCTGTCCGGTCCAGACTCACTCGACTTGCTGGAGGTTCAAGTCACGAAGGTTCACGGCCTGCCCGAGGATTGATGAAGCCGAGCACTTCGAGGAAAACCTGAAACTAGTGCAGGATCGAGAGAGTCTCGCGGCCGTAGTCCGTTAGCGCCAGACCTGCTTGAACACCCGCAGGAAGTTCCCGCCCAGCAGGGCGGCGATCTGCTTGTCGTCGTAACCGCGACTGCCCAGTGCGTCGATCATGTTCCAGATTTCGCTGTAACTGTTGAAGTGGGCTAGCGCCCGCATGGGCGAGCGAACGTCGCCGGTCACATACTTCTTGTACTCTTCGCCAACCTGCTTGTAGGCGGGCTCGCCCCAGGGATTTTGCTCGTGATACGGGTAGGTGCCCAAGCTCATGTCGGTGCCCACGCCCACGGTGTCGATCGAACCGGTGAGCTGCACCACGTGATCGACGTGGTCGATGAAGTCGGAAAGGGTGGGCCACTCGGTCTGACCCTGGCGAACGCAGCCGTGGCAAAGGAGGTAGCCCGGGAGGTCGCGGACGTCATCGGTCCTGGACAGATCTTCATCGACTGCAACACCGGTTCTCGGGGATCAAGATTGAACTCGCGCAGATAATCGAGCGAGCCGGAGCCTCGTTCGTCGACGCAGCCTTGATGGCGCCGGTAGCAGATCTGGGCTTCGCCACCCCGATTCTGGCCTCCGGCACTGGCGCCCAGGACTTCCGCGATCTTGCCGTTCCGCTGGGTATGAACATCGACGTGGTGCAAGGTGGGCCGGGGCAGGCCGCGACCCTTAAGCTCCTTCGCAGTATCGCCTACAAGGGAATCGCCGCTGTAGTGCCTGGAGGCAGCCGAAAAGTTGGATCTTTCGGACTACGCGCACGAGCAGCTTTCGACTCTCATCGAGCTGGCCATGATCGACAGACTTGTCGCGGGCAGTCAACGACATGCCAAGAGACGAATAGATGAGATGCAGGCGGTAGCCGAGATGCTTCGGGAGTTGGATATCGAACCGCATGTCTCACTAGCAGCCAGGGAACGTCTCCGGTCACTTTCGAAGGAGTAAGCAGAGCTGATACGCGGCTTTCAGCTTGGGATCTCGACTATATCGCCTTTCACGTCCTAGTCCCAAAGGCGGTGGCCCCCAGCTCACCGTCACCGGTGATTCTACCTTACCCTACCCCCCAAAGGAATGGACGACGTGGGCGTCACGGCAGTGCGATCATGAGCACGCTGCAGCAGGTGGACGGGGTGGTTGGAGTGGCTCTGCTGATCACGATCATGGCGAACCGGTCCATCGCCCTGAGTGGCCAGGTCTCAGTCGAGCTCGCCCAGGCTGCCGGCCTGCGTTCGGCCTTCGGTGTCGCTTCGGTGTTCGCGCTGGTCGCCGTAGCGCTCACCTTCTTCACCAGGCGCTTTCTGCCCGACGAGGGAGACGCCCACGCGTCGGACGAGCAGGCTGGAGCCTACAGTGAGCCGGCGGTGGAGGCGATCTAGCAGTCCTTTGGCGGTGGCTCGCCAGGCGCGCGCGGCTGCGTGCGAGTCGCGAAGCCTAGGGGCCGACTACCGCGACCTCCAGGCCGCCCTCTCCGGAGCGCACCTCGACGATAGTCCGCTGCCCGCCTGCCACGAGGAGGTCGGAGACGTCGAGGTTTTCGCCGGCCACGTACACTGTCGCCCTGTAGGTGCCGGCGGGCAGGTGGACGCTCTCACCGTCCAGCTGTCCCGAGGCGACAGCCGCGCCAGATCCATCGAAAACGGTGAAAGGCGGAGCCAATGAGCGGCTTACGGCAACCAGCAACTCGCCGGCGTCACTCGCGTCGAAGAAGCTGCCTCCGCCAACAGCGGCTATCCGCTCCATCTCCGCTTTAACGGTCTCGTCGGCGAGGGCGAACCCGACGATATTCACCCGGACCTGCAGTCCCGACGCGACCAGCTCCGCCACGGCCTCATGAGGATCTCCGCCGCACTCCTCGACGCCGTCTGTTATCAGCACGACCATCTTCTCGCCACCGGCTCCGGCGAAATCCGCGGCCACCTGCCGCAACGCGTACTCGATGGGGGTAGTGCCACGCGGCTGGATGCCGTCGACCAACTCCAGAAGCCGCGCTCTGTCCAGAGGGGCGAACGGGAACACGAGCTCCGAGTCCTGGCAGGCTCCCTCTTCGCTGAACGGGATTCGGTGGCCATATAGCCGAAGCGCCACCTGAGCATCGTCCGGCAAGTCTGTGACGATGCTCGTCAGCACCTCCTTGGCGATCTCGATGCGCGATCGGCCCGCAATCTGCGCCCACATCGAGTTGGAGGAGTCGAGGATCAACTCCACGCGGGGAATGAGTTGCGGAAGTGATTGCCCCTCTGCCCCCCGCACCACGAGCTCGCCCGGCTCTTGGACTTCAGGCGCCATTACCCTCACGGTGGCCGTAGCCTCCGAGACTCCGTCGTTCGCGACGGCGGTTACGGAGAGGGAGTTGCTGTCGTGCTCCCAGGCCGGCGAGAGCCGTACCGGCAGGCGAGCCTCGAACGAACCGTCACGATCCAGTCGCACCTCGATAGCAGCTTCGCCGGTGGTGAGATTGCCGATCGTCACCCCTGCCACGTGCGCGTCGGGCAGCTCCAGTATCGGTAAGAGCGGAACGATCTCCAGCACCTCGGCCGGCCGCGGGAGAGGCGTAACCGTGCCACCGGGCGCACCGAGTGCAGCTACCAAGGCAAGTATTCCAACTCCGCCTTCGGGCTCAGGCGGAAACGAGAGCTGCTCGGGCCGGTCGCCCACGAACTCGTCTCCCAACCCAAAGGTGTGGATGGTCATTCCGGACAGTCCGGCACGGGCGGCGGCGGCCCAGGCTGCGCGACGGTCCTCGGGCTCGCCATCGCTGAAGAACAGGATGAACGCGTCTCCGGTCCCGCGATCGGATTCCACGGTTATGCGCGCCTGGTCCAAGGCGGCCCCGTAGGCGGTCCCACCGCCAGGCCCCTGCCCCAGTACGAGGTCCGCTCCCGCGCGTAACGCGGCGACGGCGTCCGGGTCGGTCATCGCCATCAGGGGCACGACGGTGGCTGTCCTGTCGTCGTCGGACAAACGCACCAACGCCACCCGGAACGCCGTGCCCGGTGTTTCCGACTCCAGCCGCTCGAGTTCGGTCAGAAGCGAGTGTACGGCCGCCACTTCCACGGCCAGTACGCTTTCCGAATGCCCGTCCCCGTCCAGGTCGATGCTCGCCGGATCGTTCGTGCTCGCTGAGGCGTCGATCACCAGCACGATCCGCGCCGCCTGGGCGTTTCCGTGGGCGGAAGCGCGTCCTATCAGCTCGACGAACTCTCCTTCGACGACCGTGCCGTCTGCTGGAGTTTCGATGAAGACGTCGACAGGGAGGTCGCCAGGTACTTCCCCAGCCGGCAAGATCGCACCGAAATCGACGGTCATGCGCGTTGGCATTCCCACCGGGACATCTCCCAGGACAAGTTGTTCAGTGCCGAGCCGCACGAGCACCACCGGAGCCGGACCGACAAGCCACCAGCGGTCCTGCGGAGTTCCGCTGGTGAGCGCACGAAGTATTTCGGCGCGGCCGTCGAGCACGGTGACCTGAATGTCGTCGACGACCGCGTCTGCCGCTGCCTGGGGGATGTCCAGCGCGAAGAGGCTCAGACCATGTGCCGCTGCCAGCGCGGGTGCCTCGAATGGAACCCTCGTGGTCCGGTTGGCGGCTACCGTAACGCGCAGTTCCAGTGCCGGCAGTTCCGGCGCGAGCACGGAGCTCTCATAGCGGATCAGCGCCGGACCTGCATGCGCCCAGGCGGCCGCACCGGCTTGGAAAGGCCGCCGTACTTCTCCGCCCTGCTCCAGCGCGATGTCAACGGGCTCCGCGCCCCAGGGCGAGATCACGCTCGCCGCCGCGGATGACTCGACTTCGATGCGCCCCAGGCCCGAGTCGATCATCGTCAACTCCCCCGCAGCCACCTGCACGTTCTCGATCACCCCGGTCATGCCCTCCAGGGGAACCTCGACGCGGTACTCACCTGCAGGAACGGGGGCGTAGGGCCAGCTTCCGGAGGCCCGCACGATCTGCTCTCCGGTGCCGTCGTAGACGTACCAATCGCGTAGCTCCGGCCACTCCGGCGGCCAGGCAAGCTTTATGCCCGAGGTCACCTCGACGGTCACGACCTCGCCCTCCGCTACCACCAGCTCGGTCCAACGCACCTGCTGACTCACTCCATCCGCAGGCGTGAGGGTGAGAAGGTAACGGCCCGGCGGCACGGCCGTAAAACCCCAGCGATTGCGGGCCCTCACGACTTGGCTGCCAGTCTGGGTGTCGAAGAGATACCAGTCCCGCGGGGGCCCCTGATTCGGCCGGCCCACGAGGTCCACGCCGGAATCGAGTGTGACCGTGACCGTCTCGTTCACCGCTACCGTTACCTCTGCCCAGCGGACCTCCTGGGCGCCGTCACCAACTGGGGTGAAGGTGACCAGGTAGGCCCCGGGTGGAACCGCGGCCACCCCCCAACCGTCGCGCATCCGCGCCACCTGCTTGCCGTCATTCGCGCCATACACGTACCAGTCGCTCGGTTGCGGCAGATCGCTGGGACCCGTCAACTCGATTCCCGATCGGGAAACGCCGCCGCTGCCCTCTTGCGCTGTCGCCCCCGACAGGGCCACCGCTAGGAGGAGCGCACAGACGAGTCGGAGCCCACCTGCCGACCGGCCGCGCCTAGGGGCGCACCCCGGAACGCTCACGCCGCCGGGTAGAAGTAGCCGTCGCACAACTCGTCGACGGGCCCATCAACCGCGCCGTTCAGGACATCCTGGCGAAACCCGTTCAGGTCGTCGACCAGCGTGCTGCCCGCGACCTCCTCGGCCGGGCTGATGAGCTCCGGCCACTCGGAGTCTTCACCGAACACGCCCTCCGCCTTGGGCACGGTGTCCTTGACCGTCTTCTTGAGGGTCTCCTTGCAGAACAGGTTGCCCCACTGCCGGCCGCAGGAGTCGCAGCCCCCGCCGCCATGGGCCAGGCACTGCAGCGTGAAGGTGTAGCACACTCCCATGCGGTGAGCCTGCGCCACCGCAGGCGCGGCCAGGAGGACCGCAACCAGCGTGTTCCCGCCTGCTCGTCTGATCATTGCGCCGGGCGTCGATCGTCCGCTTCGGATCATGGTGTCCTCGCTTCCGTCTTCCCGTGAACCTCGACTGGCCGACCCTGTCGTCCTGGTGGAATCACCGGCAAAGAGCCGATTTCGGGACGGATTCCCGGCGCACCTCATCGGGTGTTCGCCCTCCGCCCGGGTCACCTCTCCGGCTCGACCATGCGGCCATGGGCAGGGCCACCCCGGCATCGGCACGAATGTTGACCGCAGGCAGTAGCTTGCCTTGCGCCGCTCAACAGGCACTCAACAGGACGAGTACCAGGTCGAGGTAAAACGTCCGTTAGAGTGTCTCATCCGGTGGCTCACCCGGACCAACTGAAGGGATCGACGAGGAGAGGATGTCGATGGGAGACGTTGCGCTGACCCCTTACCTGATGTTCGACGGGGAGTGCCGGGAGGCCGTGGGGTTCTACCGGGAGGTTCTGGGCGGAGAGCTCGAGCTGCAGACCTACGGCGAGGTCGACCCCAGTGCGGCCGCCAACCTGAAGGACCGTGTGATGCACTCGAGGCTTTCGGGCGGTCGGGTTGAGCTGATGGCGGGCGACGTTCCCGGCGGTGGTCCCTTGGGTACGGGCAAGGTACAGCTCGCCCTCAGTGGAACGGACGAGCAGACCCTCCGCACCATCTTCGATGCCCTGAGCACGGGCGGAAAAGTAGGGGTTCCGCTGGAGCGGCAGATGTGGGGCGACCTCTTCGGTGCGGTGAGCGACAGGTACGGCGTCGACTGGATGGTCAACATCAGTACACCAATTTGAGCAGGGAGTGCGCACCGCTAGCTGTTGCCGTTCGCGGGCCCTCGGGAACTACTGCTCCCGCTCGAGCAGTTCCTTGAGCCGCGCGAGGCCCTTCCGGTTGGCTCGCCTCATCGCTTGAGCCATGAAGGGTGCCGCGATGCGTGAGAATCCGCTTGGAGTGCCGCGGTTGCGCAGACTCATCACTGTTCCGGGCGGCGTTTCCTGCCACGTGTAGCTGGTCTCCATCGGGAACGGGCCTGCGGAAGTGCGCATTACCAGCTGCTCCAGCGGCCGGTTCTCGACCACTTCGTAGGTGTGGGTTAGCCGGCGACCCAGGAAGTGCGCGACGAAGGCGATCCGCGAGCCCACAACGAGCGGCGGATCCGTTTCCCACTCGACCGACTCGATGTTCTCGTACCACTCTGGCGCTTTGTCCGGGTTGGCGGCGAAGTCGGCGACGCTCGCCAACCTCGCCGCGATGATGGTTTCTGTCTATAGCATCTGTGGGGGCGTCGGTGCTCTTCGGCTAGGTGAGGGAGGTCCCTCGGCTGGCCTCGACCTGGATCGCGCTCGGTTACGTGTCGGCTGTCGGGTCGGTCGTGGTCTTCCTGCTGTACGTCCGCGTGGTTCAGCATTGGACCGCTTCTCGCGCCTCATACGTCATGGTGCTGGTCCCGTTCGTCGCGGTGGCCCTTTCCGCCTGGCTGGATCAGGAACCGATAACGAGCGGGCTCGTATTCGGAGGTGCACTGGTTCTGGGCGGCGTCTACTTCGGTGCGCCACGGCCTTCCGAGGTCGTTCGCCCTGCCCGTCCTGAGCCGGCCCGCTAGCGGTCGGGGTTACTTGCCGAACCGCTCTCCGAGCATCAGCGGCGCAATCGTTTCTGCAGCTGTTAGGCCTGTCTATTCCGCTCTCTTGCCGTAGCCAAGTCGGAGTACCTGGCGGTCGCGGCACTACAGATCCACGATGCACGGGTCCGCTTCGCACTCTGCGCACGACAGTAGGGCGGCCGCTTTCCGGCTCCCTTCCACGCATAATCTCTGAAGGTGCGTGTCCTTGAATCCGGTCGGATACTTGAGCCCGTAACCCACGGTCCGATCCATGCCGATATGCGCTAGCCAAATCAACGCGACCTCGGCGATGACGGGAGCTTCTACGAGGCAAGAGAGTGCGAGGAGCAGGGCGGGCAGCGGGTAAAAGTGGAACAGGTTGTAGACGAGGGCTCCGACACGCCGGCCAGCCAGATAACCCAGTATCGAGAGGTCGGGGCCAGCAGCAGGATCAGGAACAGCGGCGATCCGCCGCTGGCAAAGAAGAACGAGACCGTTGCCGCCGCGAAGAGTACGGCTCCTTCCAAGTGAAGCAGCAGTCGCGGGACGGATCGACAGGTGGTGTGGCGTTCCCTCGAGGCTCAGGTTCTCCAGCAGTTCCCGAGCCCTAGAGCTCGACTCCGGTTTCCACCGCCGGTAGGCAGTGCTGGTCGGGCGGGTCGCTTCTTACGCCTCACCGGCCGCTTCGACGGCGCTTCGTTCATCAGTGTGATCGCGTGCTTGCGGGAGTACCCGCCGACCTCGACCAGCTCGTCGAGCAACTCGCCGCGCTCTTGCCGACCCGTCGCAGCCTGGTACCGCTTCCGCATCGTCTTGACGTACTCTCGCCTGCTAGCCACGGATAACCCACCCGCTTTTTTCGACACGACGCGATCCTCCACGGTACGAATTACTTTTGAGCTATCCAAAGCCTCCAGAGTTCGATTTTTATTTGAGTGAATGCGGCCGGTTGACACCCTTTGTATACACGCGTATACTCCTGTGGACAAGGCAAGCAACATTCGCTACGCCACTCGGGCCATGGTTTTTCAGTTTGATGACTCTGGTCCTTGCGAGGAGTTAATTGGTGGACAGACACCTAGGCCGGGTTGCAACGGACGTTCTCGTTGTGGGAAGCGGCGGCGCTGGACTGAGAGCAGCTCTGGCTGCGCATGACGAGGGAGCAAAGGTCGTCCTAGTCTCCAAAGGACTTCTGCGCATGAGTCATACCAGGATGAGCGGTGGTCGTTTCCAGGCTGTTACTGGTTTCGATCCAGAGGATAGCAGGGACCTTCATTTCAAAGACACAATGGCTGGCGGCGCGTATCTCAACAATCCCGAGCTCGTGCAAACGCTGGTCGATGACTCCCTGGACCGAGCCTACGACCTGGAGGACTTCGGCCTGATCTGGGGTCGTGTTGACGACACCGAGTATCGCGTTGTGGGTGTCGGTGGCGGCACAAGGCTGCGTCTTCTGGGTGCGCAGGACGAGGGCGTGGGAATCGCAGAAACGCTGATCAACCAGATGTTCGCGAGAGACATCCCATACCTGGAGTACGTAATGGCAATCGAGCTTCTGATGGTCGGAAGTCGCGTCGCGGGCGCTATCGGGTACGACTTGCTGAACGGCGGGTGGGTCGTCATCGAGGCTCAGACGGTGATCCTTGCTACCGGTGGAGCGTCCCAACTCTATGCAACGAACTCGGGACCGATCTTGAACAGTGGTGACGGGTTGGGAATGGCATTTCGCGCTGGAGCAGAGCTCATAGACATGGAGTTCTTCCAGTACATCCCGATCTCATTCGTTTACCCCCAGAGTATTCGCGGGTATACCCTGCTGGAGCCTCAGTACTATGGCCGTCGACACTGGGACGTTGATGGAGAGCCTGGCCATTTGCTGAATATCGAAGGGGAGCGCTTCATGAAGCGCTATGACCCCGAGCGCATGGAGTCGGGTACTCGAGATGTGTTGGCACAGGCCATTTTCAGTGAGATAAGGGCGGGACGGGGAACACCGGAGGGCGGCGTGTACCTCAAGGCAGACAAAAGCATTCAGGAAATCTTCCTGAAGGAGCGGCCCATGTACGTTCGGCGGATCCTGGAGAACTACGGTCCGGGGACTGCTCGCTTTGATGACCCGCTGCAAGTCACGCCGAGTGCTCTCTACACGGTCGGTGGAGTCAGGATCGACGCTAACGGTCGCACATCGATCGACAATCTCTTTGCTGCGGGAGAAGTAAGCGGCGGGGTACACGGGGCCAATAGGGTGGGTGGCAATTCCCTTCCCGATATCCAGGTATTCGGTTTCCGTGCTGGGAAGGCTGCGGCACAGATGGCATTGGCTGGGCGGAACCCGGCGGGCCAGGATCTGGACAAACCCGCAGACGACGTTGTGAAGCGCGCCGCCCGTCGTGTTCAGCCCATTGGTCGAAACGGAGCTACCCGGGTTGCCCAGGTCAAGAAGCGTATCCAGGAGATGATGTGGGACCACGTCGGGGTAATACGTGACGGCGCCGGTCTCGCGGAGACGCTCGATCGGTTGTCGGGGTTGCGCAAGTCCATCGACAACGGTATTCAGATTTCAGCGGTGAAGACGCTTAACAGGGAATTGCAGGAGTACTTCGAAATAGACAACCTGCTGGACGTTGCTTCGGTGATGACCAGCGCCGCTAACTTTCGAGAAGAGTCTCGCGGCGCTCACTTCCGGAGCGACTTTCCCGAGGTGCGAGACGAGTGGGCTTGCAACATCGTAGTGCAGAACCAGAATGGCGAACCGAGTCTGAGGAAGAGGGGACTTAAATATGCTAAGGCATCTTAATGTAAGTGTCTATCGATTCGATCCTGCAAAAGACGGCGTGCCTCGATACGACACCTTTAGCGTCCCGGCATTTCCAGAGCAGCGTGTACTCGACGTATTGCGTTATATCTACGAAAACGAGGCCAGCGATTTGGCCTTTGAATTTGCTTGCCGAACCTCCCGCTGCGGTACCTGTTCGGTTCTCGTCAATGGACGTTCGGTCCTCGCGTGCCAGGAGAGAGCGAAACCGAACATGCGAGTTGAGCCGCTGTCACCACCCTTTCCCGTAGTCCGTGACCTGGTCGTCTCACGGCAACAGGTGGACGACAACCGGAAGAGGTTGAATCTCACCCCTGTCGGTTTGGAGTCGACTCAAGGCGGCATACCCTCTGAACGAGGTCCCCTGCGCATTTCTGAGGAAAAGGCAGAGAAGCAGCAACTCATCAACTCCTGCATTAACTGTCAACTCTGCGTAACCGAGTGTCCCGCCGTCCACTTGCGTGAATTCGAGGGACCGATGCTGATGGCTCAACTCAGAAGGTTGGACGAGCATCCAGTTGATCGGCAGGACAGGGCAGGACAGGCGGTCGAAGGGGGGCTCTACGAGTGCTTCTCATGTGACATCTGCACGGAGGTTTGCCCGGTCGAGATTCCCCTCGCCGACCAGATCAGGCACTTCCGTCAAGACATCCTTTTTGGGGACGGCAGCTGATGTCTAAGGGAGAGTACGGCTTCTCCCCTGGAAGAGTTCGCCTGCCCAGGGATCGGTCGCGAAGGGCAGAGAGCTTTTCGGTAGCTCGGCTTGGCCGTTTGCTCTACCGATATTCTGGCGCAGTATTGGGAGCCTTCGTTCTGCTGCACGTATTGGGCCAGGGCTTTCTCAGGATCCCGGCGCTAAGGGCGATCTCTCCCGAGGTCGGTAGCTCGTTCCTTGCCTATCTCCAGCACGTACCGGTGGTAAGGGGAGTCGTGTTCTTCGCCGTCGTATTCCACTTTCTCTACGGCCTCCGGATCATGCTGTCCGAGGTAGGTTGGCGAAGTGCACATCGACCTGCCGTAGCAGGGACAGTCGTCCTGGCTTTAATTGCCGGAGTCTGGGAGGCAGCGTTCTAGATGCGCGCCAACACGAGACCCACGGGCCGGTACCCGATATGGCTGGTGCAGCGAATATCTGCGTTGGTACTCGGACCTTTGATCCTGCTGCACGTATGGGTCGATGGCATGACGGCGAACGCAGTCGTCGGCTCCCTGCTCCTGCTATCGCTCGTCATACACATGGTCGCTGCGTTCCTGAGGATGGGTGCCGAACGGACCATCTCCAACGCCTCCACCGGATTGGTTCGCGTTTTGATACTCGTCATTGGGCTCGTCATCCTGGGCGTGGGCTTCGGCGTGATCGGGAGTCTCGTCTAGAAATGAACTGTGTTTACGAGTTTGCAGACATGAGTGGCGATGTATCCGGCGCTGGCAAAGGCAATAACCCAGAGGAGGGAATGTAACTGATGCATACACTTCACAAGACTCTCGCCAGGGCTGCTGGGGTGTCGGAGGTCGAGGTCGGCGACATCATCGAGGTAACGCCCGACTTCGTCTACTTCCACGATACCGGTGGTCCTAAGGTAATGCAGAAGTTCAAAGAGATGGGCTTCGACAGGATTGTCTATCCCGACCGCGTAGCCTGTGTCTTCGACCACGAGGTACCCCCAAACAAGGTGTCGGCTGCGAACCAGCACAAAGAATTGCAAGCATTTTGCATCGACCAAGGCGTTCGTTACTACTATGCCAAGGGAATTTGTCATCAGCTGATTCCGGAACTCGGTTTGGCCGGACCGGGGATGCTGGTCATGGCGAACGACTCTCACACGACAATGCTCGGTGCCGTCGGGGCCTTCGCAACCGGTATTGGTTACACCGAAGCTGCCGCCACACTTGGCACCGGCAAGAACTGGTGCAAGGTGCCGCCAATAGTCCGACTGGAAATCCGTGGCCGCTTGACTGACGGCGTAATGGCGAAAGACGTAATGTTGCACATTCTGCAGGAAAAGGGAATGCGCTGGGGCCTCTACAAGGCCCTGGAATTCGCAGGACCGACGGTACGAGATCTCGACATGGATGGCCGTATGGCGCTCACCAACATGAGCATAGAAATTGCCGGAAAAGCGGGCTTCATCGAACCGGATGCAAAGACCGAAGATTTCTTTGGTAGCGAGGTATACGAGAGGTTTGCTTCGACGGGGGCCGGGGAGCCCGTCTATGATGAGGTCGCGGAGTTTAACGTCGAGGGACTCGCTCCCCAAGTCGCCTGCCCGCATACGGTCGACAATGTCAGGCCGGCTTCGGAGCTCGAAGACGTTCCAATTCACCAGGCATTCATAGGCTCTTGTACGGGCGGGCGATTCGAGGACCTGGAGATAGCTGCTCGCATCTTCAAGAATAATCGGGCGCATCCTAGAGTCAAGACCATCGTGATTCCGAATTCACTCAACCAGTATCGGATGATGGTGGACTCCGGCTTACTCGACGTATTCCTCGACGCTGGATGCACTGTCACGCACTCAACCTGTGGCCCCTGCACTCATCATCACCTAGGCCTCCTGGCCGGAGGCGAGACCTGCATAGCCTCTTCACCCAGAAATCACAAGGGACGCATGGGGGACAAGGATTCTCTTGTGTACATTTCGTCGGCTGCGACGGTCGCTGCCTCGGCAGTGACAGGACACATCACCGATCCCAGACCGTACCTCAAGGACGCGGTGCGGGTGCCTCGACCAGCCAAGAGGGCGATGGTTTCGATGGAGTCGGCGTGACTAAAGAACGTTTCAATGAACTGTGCCGTGACTGGTTCGAATTGCCGTGGCAATCGACAGACGATGTGCGACCGGACCTTAGTAAGGTTAAGGTTTACGATTCAACGTTACGCGAAGGATTGGACGAGGGGGTTTCGGTTTACCCGCACCGTCCTGCCTGGCACGAGCAGATACTCCCACTCGCTTCCCGTCTTGAGGCCCTCAATCTGGGCGCGGTCGAGTTGCCTGGACCCGACTTTCTTCCGCATGAGAGGCTGGAAGAGCTCTACGGGTGTTTTGAGAATACGCCCAAGAGCGTAAAGATACAGTTCAGCTCCCGGGACCCGGAAAGCGCCAAGGCAAGTATCGACGAAGCCATATCGTTGGGCGCCGACATACTCACCAATGACGATGCCGGATCATCCGACTTGTTCATTCGGGAGCCGAAGGACTTCGAGCGGCTTGCAGATTCACTTGCAGAGGTCGTGGCTCACGGTAAAGCAGGCGGCGTGCGTTTTCATGCTACGACCTCCGATAGCTTTCGGGCGCCGGTAGCGAGACTGGCCACCCTGTGCAGACGCATGGCGGACGCCGGCGCCGACGTGTTCGGTTTGAAGGACACCTTCGGTTTGGCTACCCCTACTCAAGCTAAGCGCACGGTCGAGGCACTTGGCCGGGAGTGCCCGAGCATCCCCCTGGAAATTCACTGCCATGACGACACCGGACTAGGGTTGGCCAACACGTTGGCCGGGGCGGAAGCCGGCGTCATGTGGCTCGACGGTTGCATGAACGGGCTCGGCGACCGCGCAGGCCATACATCGCTGGAGCAGCTCGTAATGGTCCTGGAGCTTTCATATGGCGTACGTACGGGAGTTCCGCTCGAACGACTTCGTGAGGCCTCACTGTATCTTCAGTCGATTACGGGCCTCGCAAACCCGACAAAGCCTCTCGTTGGCGAAAAGATCTTTAACGAGGCAAGGGGCCGGCACCTCATTCACTCGATCCTGCTCAAACTTGTAATGAGCGGCAAGTACAACGATGATCGCCTGTTGGCGACAGTGTGTGAAGCGGCAGAGCTCTTGGCAGCAGTGAATGAGAGAACTATCGACGAGGTCTGGATTGGTCAGTGGCTCGAGGAGCTGGAAGGAGCGGCGGTGTAGTGGCAGAGCCTTGGTGTGGACGGGCATGGGTCTTCGGTAGCGACATCGATACCGACCAGATAATTCAGACAGGCTTTCTACAGATGTTCCTTCCCGACGAAGAACTGGGCAAGCATGCGATGACCATAGTAGATCCTGCCTTTGCCGAACAGGTTCGACCTGGTGACTTCATGATTGTGGGAGACAACTTCGGGTGTGGATCCAGCCGTGAAGAAGCTGTCGTTGCCCTCAAGGCGTGCGGGATAAGCGGCGTATTGGGCTCCTCGTTTGCGCGCATCTTTTATCGCAACGCCATTCATCAAGGTTTACGGGCCTGGGAGGTCCCGGGAATCCATGAGGAGATCCAGGCAGGGGATCGGCTGTGTGTATGGCCAAGCGAAGGAAGGGTGTCGGTAGAGGACGGGAGCTATGAAGGCGCCTTTACGCCATTGCCCGCCTTCTTGGAAGACATCATCTCTGTCGGCGGCCTCATTCCCTACCACCAGCAACGACTGCAGGCGAAACGAAGCGGCTAGCAGTCATCGAAACGGAGCTTCAATGAACAGTGCCAGTACAGACTGCGTATTTGATTTGGCTCGCACCGCAGCGGACACGACCTATGAGGAACTCCCCGCGGAGGTCATAAGAGCGGCCAAGACACTGGTTCTGGATGGAATAGCGGTGACGTTCGCTGGCTCCTCTGCAACAGGAATCCCCGAACTGGCCCAACTCATGACGGACTGGGGCGGACGAGAGGAAGCTCGAGTACTCGGATTCCAACCGAGGTTGCCCGCACCCTCGGCGGCCATGTTGAACGCCAGTATGATGCACGCCCGCGACTTCGACGACAACTTGGACAAGGCGCGATTCCATGCGAGCACCTGTATCCTTCCGGCGGCCTTAGCGGTTGCTGAAGCAACCAAGTCTAGCGGCAAGGAGTTCCTGGCTGCCTACGTGGCAGGTGTGGAGATGGCTTGCCGTCTGGCAGACGTGGTTCCGCTTCACCGGGGCTGGCATCAGACGTCAGTGCTGGGGAGCCTGGGCGCCGCGGTGGCAGCCGGAAAACTTTTGAAGCTCGAAGTTGACGGCTTGGTCAATTCCATCGGCCATGCATATACGATGGCCGCCGGGAATATTCAGGGGAGGGTGGACAGAACCCTCGAGAAGAGGGTCCAGGTGGGCCTGTCGACCAGGAACGGTGTCACCGCTGCCTATATAGCGAAGCAAGGCATTACGGGGGCAAGGCGAGTGATTGAAGGTTCCCATGGGCTCCTCAGTTTGTATGCAGTGCCCGCAATAGCTGACGACAAGAGCAGGGTCCGTGATTTACTGGCGGCACCGAGTGACCAGACTTACATCACGCAACTGAGCATGAAGCCGTATCCCTGCTGCCGGGGCTGCCATGGACCGGCTTACGGCGTGTCCCACCTCATGCAACGCCACAAGCTGGAAGCTGCGCGAGTGCAGAGCATCGATCTGCTAGTGCCGGAGTACGTCTCCACGATAGTCGGGGGTCCTTTCCAACCGGCCGCGGATCCTCAAGTGGAAGCTCAGTTTAGCGCCGCGTACACGTCCGTCGTGATGATGCTGCGCGGCTCCCTGTCGATAGCCGACTTCGAGCCCGAAGTGGTTCAAGAGTTGGACCCCGAGTTCGTCCGATCGAAGGTGCGTGAGGAGGTCGACGATTCCCTCGGCGGTAGGCGGCTGAGTCCCGTCGTGGTGCGATTGACCTTGAAGTCTGGGGAGCAATTGAAGACGGAGGTCGATGTTCTCCCGGGGCACCCTGACAACCCGATGGACGAGTCGTTACACCGTGCCAAGGTCCGAGATTGCCTTTCACAGATCCTGGGGCGGCAGGCAGCGGCCACCCATGCTGAAAGACTCGAGAATTCCGTAGGCAGCCTGGAGTCAGTTTCCGTCGATGAATTCATGGAGGTGATCGCGGCAAGCCCAGTAGACCTAGTGCGGTGATAGTGCCACTCGATTCGGACCAGATAGGTCTAAAGGAGGAATTCCATCAACATGGCACCCAAAGAGTTCAGTAAGCGCATCGTTGGATTGCCTGCCAGGCTTTTAATGTCACTGGCGATTCTCGTCAGCCTCTCGACAGTCGGTATCGCGACAGCGCAAGATGATGTCCTACGGGTAGGTGTCACCTCCTTTCAAGGCGAGGTCTTCGACCCTACGCTGGTACCAATCACGGCTGCCTATCAGTTCCTGATCTTCGACAGCCTGGTCGATCTCAACAGCCAGGGGACGGAACTCGACCCCGGACGCTCACTAGCGACGAGCTGGGAGTCGTCCGACGACAACCGGGTCTGGACCTTCCACTTGCGCGAAGGCGTCGAGTTTTGGGATGGCGAGGCGGTAACGGCGGAAGACGTGAAGTTCAGTATCCTCAGATACTGGCGGGAGGAAGCAAGAGCCTCGAACATCAGTTCGATTGAGGAGCCCTTGGGGGGTGATGCAGAAGCAGACGAGCGCGTCGAGATCATTGACGATCACACGATTCGCTTTCACCTGACTGAGCCGATCTTCTATTGGCCCGAGCTGCTCAGTCCCTTCAACTCGTCGGCTGCACTGGTACTTCCTAAGCACTGGATTGAAGAGCACGGCGAGGATGCGTTCGTCACAAACCCGATGGGCAGTGGCCCCTACAGACTGGTCGAAAGTGTCGCAGGTTCGATGCAGGTGTTCGAGGCTGTCCCGGATCATCCGTTCCGTGCACCCAGGTACGAGCGGATCGAGTTCATGCAGGTTTCAGAGGAATCTACGCGCCTGGCGATGCTGCAGACGGGTGAACTCGACCTCGCCAACATGAGCCTCGAACGACTTCCCGCGCTGGAGTCCAACGATCTCGAGGTCGTGACAAAGGTAAGTGGAACTCTCTGGACTGTCTTGTTCGTCGAGGCCTACCAGGATCCCGTCTTGGGCAAAAGGTCCGTCCGCGAAGCCATAATGATGGCGATAGACAAGGAGACTCTGAACCAAGCCTTCTTTAATGGAGTCGCAGAACCGGTAAATGACGGAGGAAACATTGCTCAAATCTTCGATCCCGACAACAGGGTCACGCGGGCCCCTGTCCCCTATGACCCGGAACGGGCTCGGGAGATAGTCGAGGCCGAAGTCCCCGACGACTATGAACTCCGAATACATGCGGTGATCCGAGGACCGATCCGCATGGACCACATCGAAGCAATCGCGGCAATGTTGAGTGCTGTTGGCTTCAACGTGGAGATATCTGCGGCCGCAGACTACTCGACGTTCCGGAATGGCTGGAACACGGGCATGGCGGGGTCCGGACTTTACTTGAAGGACGGTCGTAAGTACCTCATTTATTACCCGTCGTCCTACGCTCACTCTCCAGAGTTCGGTGGACGGCACAGCGTGATTCAGGTGCCGCCGGGACCTGAGACCAGGGAAGTGCATCCGGATCTGCCCGACCAGGAAGTTGCGAACCTGCGGGCCTTCGATGAAGAGCTCGAGGCGTTACGCACGGCGAGCAGCTGGGATGAGTACTGGGACATCTACTCCGGAATCATGGACCGGGCAATCGATCAGCTTGCGCCAGGGTCCGGGTTGTTCTACACCCCCGCCATCTTCGGTGCCCGCCCGGGCGTGGTTCCAGAGTGGGACGTGACGCTGGGCATGGTTCCGCAGCTGTGGCTCCCCAACATAGTCGAGCTTCCGCCAACGGCGGAGTAGGTTGATGGAGCTGGGCGAGAAGCCTTTACGGCCACTCGCCCAGCCATTATCCTTCCGCCACAACAATCCTATTCGAGGCCCCATCGGGGCATAGCAAGCAACGCCTCAGCGTGCAGCACCGACTTGGAGTGGCCCGTATGCCCAAGACTAATTCGCTCACGACCGTAATCATCCCGCGGTTGCTGCAGGGCGCACTGACCCTCCTGATATTCGTAACCGTAGTCTTCGTTCTGATGCGGATGATCGGTGGCGATCCGGCCCTTGCGTTCGCAGCTCCTGACGCAACGGCTGCCGAAATCGAGCAGCTACGTGCATCTATGGGACTCGACGAACCCATTTACGTTCAGTATGGAATTTACCTGCGGGACATGATCACGGGAAGTTTTGGTACTTCTGTCAAGGTTGGCCGGGCCGTCTCTGACCTCATCTGGGAACATACTGCAAACTCACTGAAGCTGGCGGTTACGGCCGTACTGTTCAGTGTGGTAATAGCCATTCCGTTGGGGGTGTTGGCAGCGTCAAATAGGTTCACGGGGGTCGACAGTTCGATTCGCGCAATTGCTGTCTTTGCCATGGCTGCCCCGTCATTTTGGCTAAGCATCGTATTGATACAGATTGTGGCCGTAGGTTGGGGCCTACTGCCGGTGGCCGGAATGAAGGGGCCTGCGAGTTATATCCTGCCCGGATTCGTGTTGGCCAGTTTGTTGATAGCGAGCATAGTTCGGTTGCTTCGCTCAGGGATGCTGGACGTGTTGAACTCCGAGTATGTGAAACTTGCTCGCCTCAAGGGAGTGCCGGAAAGACAGATCATCTGGAAGCACGCCCTCAGAAACGCAATTATCCCAGTGTTGGGTTTTTCCAGTGTTCAGATCGCGACGTTCATATCTGGTTCCGTCGTCATCGAGATCGTCTTCGCCTGGCCGGGCCTCGGAGCGCTTACCTACTCTGCCCTTACGACGCGAGACTTTGCCCTGATCCAGGGGACTATTACAGCAGCCGTTTTCTTCACGATCGTGGTTAACTTACTAGCCGACATCTTTTATTCCTATCTGGACCCGCGCATACGAGTCTCTTAATGGCGAGTAGAGGAAGGAACATGGAGAAACAGAGCCATATCGAGGTCAGTTACCCGTTCCTGAAGCGTCTTAGATTGCCTTTCAGAGGGCGTTCCCGCAGAGTTAGCGTGAGGCGATTTCCACCCCTGTTTCCCGCCGTCATAATCCTCCTTGCCGTAGTTGCGGCGATTTTTGGCGAGCAGCTTGCGCCGCACTCTCCGGTCGAGCCGGACTTCCTCAACCGGTTGTCGCCACCCGTCTGGGTTGACGGCGGCATGTGGAAATATCCGCTTGGTACGGACTCTCTTGGCCGGGACGTATTGAGTCGGATTATCGTGGGAAGCAGGATCTCCATGACAGTGGCGGTTGCCGCGCTGGGGATTGCCGCCTTGGTTGGTGTTGCTGTCGCAATTGCTACGGCTTACTATAGCCGGGCGTGGCTCAGCACTGTGCTTCTGCGCATCGTTGACAGCTTGGTACCCATTCCAGTTATTTTCATCGGACTCATCATCGCGGCCGTCTACGGACCATCGATGCCGGCAGTCGTCACCTCGCTTGCCGTGATCGCTTGGGCTCGCTTTTGTCGCGGGATTCGTGGTGATGCACTTCGGATCATGGAGATGGACTATGTCGCGATGGCGAAGGTAGAGGGTTGCTCGAGCCCATACATTATGGTGCGCCATGTCTTTCCCAACTTAGTCAACACGTTGATCGTCCTCTTTACGCTTCTTGCCGGCTGGGCCATCCTCGTGGAGGCGTCACTCAGTTTCCTCGGGGCAGGTGTGCCCCCGCCCGCACCCTCGTGGGGACGCATGGTGTCGTCCGGACAGGACCACATCATTTCGGGCTGGTGGATATCTAGCGTTCCAGGGGCGGCGATCCTCCTGGTCGTGCTGGCCTTCAATCAGGCCGGTGACTGGTTGCGAGACAGGCTGGACCCGAATCTGGAGGTGGCATAGTCATGTCTCTACTCGAGGTCGAGAATTTAAGCTCCCATCTGCTTACCCGTCGCGGCACAGTGAAGGCTGTCGATGGCGTCAGTCTACGCGTAGAGGCCGGGGAAACACTGGGCCTGGTCGGGGAGTCGGGGTCAGGTAAGAGCATGACGTGCCTGTCGATTGCGAGGCTCCTGCCATGGCCGGTAGGGAGGGCGGTTGGCGGCAAGATCATTTTTGATGGCAAGGACTTGATGGAGGCGAGCGAAAAAGAGATGTCGAGAATGCGTGGCAAGGAACTTGCCATGATTCCCCAAGATCCCTTTTCATCCTTGAATCCTGTGTTCTCCATTGGGAATCAACTGATGGAGCCGTTGCGTATCCATCTGGGGATGAGCGGCAAGCCACTGCAGGAGCGTGCTCGAGAGTTGCTGAGCCTCGTACGGATTCCGGAAGCCGGCAGACGACTGAACCAATATCCCCATCAATTGAGCGGAGGGATGCGGCAAAGGGTGGTCGGCGCAATGGCCGCCTCGTGTAGACCAAAGCTCGTACTGGCCGACGAACCAACGACTTCGCTGGATGTGACGACACAAGCTCAGTTCCTTTACCTGCTCAAGAGTATCCAATCCGAGTTCGGCATGGGAATGATCTACGTTAGCCACGATCTTGGTGTCGTGGCCAGAGTCAGCGATCGGGTCGCAGTAATGTACGCCGGGAAGATCGTTGAGCAGGCAAGCGCCAAAGACATATTCGAACGGCCGGCTCACCCCTATACACGGGCGCTCCTAGACTCGATCGCTCCCGTTGACAGGGACGTCGAGAGATTACCGTCGATCGATGGAGATCCTCCAGAACTTTACGACATCCCAGTTGGTTGTCGTTTCGCGAATCGCTGTCCACACGTGATGCCCAAGTGTCGGGAGTTGGCTCCTCCTCCGGCGAAAATTGGCAAGGATCATGTAGCGGATTGTTGGTTGCATTATGCAGACTGATATTCCCCTTCTCGAGGTAAGGAATCTAAAGAAGTACTTCCCGATAACGGCTGGCCCGTTTCGGCGCCTCGCCGGCTGGGTCCAAGCAGTCGACGATGTGTCCTTCACGGTTCCCAGAGGTCAGACTCTGGGCTTGGTTGGGGAATCCGGTTCCGGCAAGACAACTGTAGCGAAGGTTCTCTTGCGGCTAGAAGAACCGACCTCAGGCGATGTCCTGCTCAATGGGAGTGATCTGTTTTCCAGAGACCCCCGGCTTCAAAAAAGTCACCGTGAGACCATGCAGGCCGTGTTCCAGGATCCGGGGAGCTCCCTGAATCCAAGGATGGCGGTGGAGACAATCATTGCCGAACCGATGCTGGTAGGAGGCAAGTGGTCGAAACGGGACGCACGGGCTCGCGTGCGCGAAGTGTTGGCTGAGGTTGGCATCCGTCCGCAGGACGGCAACAAGTACCCGCACGAGTTTAGTGGTGGCCAGCGACAGCGGGTTGCAATTGCCCGCGCCCTTGCGCTCCGACCGAAGCTGATTGTTCTGGACGAACCAGTATCTTCGCTCGACGTGTCAGTTCGGGCCCAGGTAATGAACCTGCTCAAAGATCTGCAAGAAGAGTATGGTCTGTCGTATTTGCTTATTGCGCACGACATTGGAACCATGCGGTACTTGAGCGACTGGACCGCGGTCATGTACCTGGGTCAGATAGTTGAACAGGGCCCGCCCGGTCAACTCTGCTCACAACCATTCCATCCGTACACGCAGGAACTCGTGACAGCAGCCAGGTCGACCGCACCCATGTCCGGGGCCAAGGTCACCACGATGGCAGAAATTCCCTCGCCCATCAATCCGCCCGCGGGTTGCCGGTTCCACACTCGCTGCCCCACTCGAATGGCCAAGTGTAGCCAGGTTACTCCTGAGGTCAGGCGACTAGGTGTGGAACGCGAAGCATCCTGCCACCTTTACGAACCCGGCAGATTCGAGGTTGCCTTGGAGGTACGAAATGCGATGGCGGAGCACTACTGGGAGGATTCAGAAAGCAACTCGAAGACATCTTCGTTGCGTGACGAGAAGTGCCAGGTGGCTGACGAATAGTGCTGGAGAAGGGAACTGACATGCAACGTAGACTTGCTCGACAACTTAAGGACTTCGAGGCGGACCTCGCAGCACGGGGCGAGAGTCTGCAGACGGCGGTGGAGGAAGGGGCAATTCGGTCACGACTATGGACACGATTTCTGCCAAATGTGGAGCAAGAGTTGAGGAGGACTGCTGCGGCAACAAACGTCGATTTCGACGTCTTGGGGGCGTTCGCCCTCGCGAGGGATGGGGTAGCTGGGGCAGATGGCTGCTCGAACTTCCTGGCACTCGGAGAATCGACTGAGAGTGGCCGACCGATACTGCACAAGACGATGGATTACTGCCGAACATTCTACGGAACGTGGCGATTGGTACGACCAAAGAATGGCCATAAATACATAGCTTCGTCGATACTTGGCGAACCTGCAGCAAATATGGGATTGAACGAGAAGGGTGTGACTCTGGGTAGCAGCGGTTCGATCTCAACGGAGCAGAATCGGCGGGGCGTGCCTCATCGAATAATGGCTACCCACCTGCTCGAGAAAGCAAGCAGCATTAGGGACATCCCCGACATGATGATGGCTGTACCCAGAGCGACGGGCTTCAACATGATGTTTACAGATCCCAGCGGGAATGGGCTAATCGTGGAGGGAACTGCATACCGCCTATGGCACGAGTTCGTTCGAGATCAGGTTCTGGTCCGGACAAACCATTTTCATGCCTTGACGGAATATCAAGACCGCGAAAAAGGGGAGTTGGCCATTATGCAGTCGAGCATCCCCCGATACTCGGTCGCAAGTCGAGTGTTGAAGGAGCAATTTGGCCATATAGATGTCGGCACTATCACAGAACTCACCCGGAGCCACGAAGGGATCAAAGAAGGGCTTCCGTGGGGCGGCAGCATATGCGTTCACGGTGCAATGTGGTCGAGCATGAGTGCCGGGACGTTCGAGGTATCCGATACGCATACAGACGTACTTTCAAAAGTGTGGGCAAGCGTGGGCTACAAGTGCTCGTCCGTCTTCTTTCCCCTCTACATAGGCATGGAGGAGATCCCGGAGGCATTCGAGACAGGAGCCCTGGCAGACTTGGCAGATCGGCTCGCAGCACTTGTGCCAAAGGAAAGCGTGTCGAACCTCATAGAGCAGATCGAGGGCGGCCTGAAAGCGGAGGCGGCCGAAGCGGAACGAACCGCCGAACAGCTACTGGACGAGGGCTCGAGGTCTGCCGCCGTCAACCTTCTCACCGAATTTGCGTTTCGCGTAACTGTAGACGCCATGCGAGCGATGGAATCGCTTATCGACCAGTTCCAAGGGGAGAGCGCGTCGACAGGTCCGTTGTGCGTACGTGCGCCCAGCGAAATCTACTTCGATACGCGCAGGGGCGACAGAATGTTGCGATTTCAAGTTGTCAACATCGGACCAAGTGAGATCGAGATGGTCGCAGCGATCGAGGGGGTCGATGATTCCGCGTTACTGAGATTTCCACATCGGGTGGTCGTCGCGCCGGGGTCGTGTACCTCGGGCCTGCTGCTTATGAGTCCTGAATGGAAGCCCCGACAGACCCGCCTCCCCGTAACGCTGGTACTCAGGGAGCACCCCTCGGAAGCCATCCTCTCGCGCTCGCCCATGGTGCTGAATTCCGGTGAGCCAGAGCTAGACCAGTGGGAACTCGCGTAGCAGGTGTTCCCACTGCCCGTTTATCACTATCACGAGAGCGACGAGTTCGCCTTTCTCGCTGTCAGCGAAGGAAAGGTGGTGGTCTGACGAGGGGCTGAAGCGCGTCGCCGGTCAGGAAACCGAGAACGTTGGACTGCCACCGGCGCCCCGCAATTACGAATGCGAACACTAGGAGAGGTTCATATGATGGTTCTAAAGTCCTGCCGAACTTGGTTCTTGACCCTGACACTGCTTTTCGCGCTGGTGATGGTTTCGAGCGCAAGGGCTCAAGCCGACAGTGATGTTCTTCGTGTAGCGGTCACTGCCTTTCAAGCCGAAGTATTCGATCCAACCCTTCACTCCACCCTCGGGGCGTACCAGTACCTGATATACGACGTCCTGGTGAACCTCAACAGTCAGGGAACAGCACTGGACCCGGATACGTCGCTGGCTTATGAGTGGGAAGCCTCGGACGGTAACAAGGTCTGGACCTTTCATCTGAGAGACGATGTCTATTGGTGGGATGGTGAGCAGGTCACGGCCGAGGACGTCAAGTTCAGTGTCATTCGCTACATGCGACCTGAGACTCGGGCTTCCAGGGTAGACTCGATCGAATCGGCCCTGGGAGGAATTGACGAAGCGGAAGAGCGAATCGAGGTCCTCGATGACCACACGGTCCGCTTCAATCTCAAAGAGGCGATTTTCTACTGGCCGGAGATGCTCAGTCCATTCTGGTCGTCGGCTGGAGTTGTCGTACCGAAGCACTGGGTGGACGAAAACGGGGAGCAACTGCTTTCTACGGATCCGATGGGAAGCGGTCCGTATAGATTGGTTGAAAGCGTAGCTGGAAATATGCAGCGATTCGAGGCGGTTAATGGCCACGCCTTTCGCGAACCGACGTATGAATCGATAGAGCTTCTTCAAGTAGCAGAAGAGTCGACTCGCCTGGCAATGCTCCAAACTGGAGAGGTCGACTTGGCCGAAATGAGCGTAGAGCGACTGCCCCAGTTGCGCGAGGCGGGCATGGAGATCGTCAGAAAACCCAGCGGAATCCTCTGGTCGATACTTTTCATCGAACCGTACCAGGATGCTGTACTCGCAAAACGCGAAGTGAGAAGGGCCATCATGATGGCCATTGACAAGCAGACGTTGAATGAAGCCTTTTTCGACGGGGTTGCCGAGCTGACGAATGACGGCGGCAACATCGCCCAGGTAGGTGAACCCTCGGTGAGGCGTGATGTCGTGCCTTACGATCCCGAAGCGGCCCGTGGGATCGTGGCCCGAGAGGTGCCGGAAGACTACGAGTTGCGAATTCATGCGGTTATCCGCGGACCCATAAAAATGGATCACGTGGAGGCAATCGCGGCTATGCTTACCAACGTCGGGTTCGATGTCGAGATTGGTCTGGCTGCGGACTATTCCACGTTCCGAGGTAACTGGGGCGAAGGCACCGCAGGTCCGGGACTTTACCTGAAGGATGCTCGCCGGAGGCTGCTCTATTATCCGTCGATATATGCCGGTTCGCCGGAGAACGGTGGCAGGCATAGCGTTATCCAGGTTCCTCCAGGACCAGAAACGAGAGAGGTCGATCCGGCAATTGCCCCCGAAGACCTTGAGACACTTCGTGCCTTCGATGAGGAACTTGAGGCCCTTAGTAGCGCAAGCAACTGGGACGAGTACTGGCAGACCTTTTCCCAAATTATGGATAGCGCCGTGGACCAGATCGCCCCAGGATCGGGTCTGTTCTTCACGCCCGCGATTTTTGCCGCGCGCCCCGAGGTGCTCCCGGAGTGGCCGGTGGAACTAGGGACGACCGCCGGCCTCTGGTTGCCGAACTTGGCGGAGGAACCCGTCAGCGAGTAGATCGACGCGTAGAGGAAGGATGATTCCCAGGTGGAATCATCCTTCTACTCGACAGCAGCCGGGAGACAACGATGACACTTAGCCGTACAGAAGTGCCTGCGGTCGCAAGCATCGACCAACTGTCAACGTGGGCCGCCAATCTCAAGTGGGAAGAGGTGTCGGGCGAGCTTAGATCGTCGGTCAAGACTATCGTGGTCGACACCTTAAGCGTTGCACTCGCGGCTAGCAAAGCCGCAGGGGTCAAGGATCTGAGTGAAATGGTTACTGAGTGGTCGGGACGCCCCGAAAGTTACCTATGGGGACAGGAAACACGGGTTCCCGTGCCGTGGGCCGCCCTCGTCAATGGAACAATGTCACACGCCTTGGACTATGACGAGACGCATGACGAGGCGGGAACGCACTTGGCTGGTTCGGTCGTTCCAGTTGCCCTGGCACTCGCGGAAAGAGATGCATATGGAGTCGACGGAGCGCAGCGGGTAGGGGTACGCGGTCAGGCAGTCCTGGCCGGCATACTTGCTGGATTGGAGGTGGGCTGCCGGATCCAGCTTGCAGTTGAACGTGTGGAGGTGCGCCGTGGCTGGCACCCCACTGCCGTGATAGGCACTTTTGCCTCTGCAGTCGCAGGCGCACGAGTGCTGGGGTTAGGGCCGAAAGGTATCAACCGCGCTTTGGGGATCGCGTACAGCATGTGCGCTGGAACTAGACAAGTAGTGGCCGACGGTGCGCTTACCAAGCGTATGCATCCGGGGTTTGCCGCCAAGTCGGGGGCGATGGCAGCAATAATGGCGGCCCGCGGGATCGATGGCGTAATCGACCCGCTCTGTAGCCGCTACGGCTTTTACAGCCTCTATCATGAAGGCTCCTACGACCTGCAAACCTTGGTGGGTCAGTTAGGTAAACGGTTCGAAGCGGAATCAATCAGCCTCAAACCATATCCCTGCTGTCGCTTCAACCATGCACCCATCTCTGCAGCCAAGGATCTCCGGCAGGGGTATTTGGTTGGAAAAACTGAGTCATGGTTCGGAGAAGATATTAAAGCCGTGCGTGTCCACGTCACCCAGTATGTGGCGGATCTCGTAGACAGATATCCCGGTGCGGACGAAGGAGCTCGCATCGACGCCCAATTCAGCATTCCCTACTGTGTCGCAGTGATGCTGGTAAAGGGTGCAGTGAGAATCGAAGACTTTTCTGTCGATGCCCTCAAAGACCCACTAGTGCGCGAAGTGATGAGTCGAGTCACCGTGCTTTCCGATAGAGTTACCAGAACTCGACAGCTCGTACCTGTGAGGGTGGAACTGGAACTGCATGAGGGATCACCTCTCACGCAGCTGCGGACGAGTGTGCCGGGCTCAAGCGAAGATCCCATGACCAACGAAGATTTTCTGACAAAGGTGGAAGACTGTATTAGCCATGGCATTGACGGCTCTGGGCGCGTCGCAGCGATGGACGTTGTCGACAGGGTCAACGAACTCGAGGGTCTGAATCTTCGCCCGGAACTATGCAGGTTTACTTGACTGGTCGATAGACGAATCAGCCAGAAGTATTTGGCAGGGTGCACTTCGAGTTTAGTTCTGATCTGCCTTGACTTGCAATGCTCCCTTTGCTTCAAGTTCCTGTCCTGCTGCCGCTTTGCAAATAGCAGATTGACGGCCTGGAGATGCCGATGGTTTTCGTTTTGTGAAGCTGAACCAGCTGGTGCTGCTCGGCCTAACCATGGCCCTTGCCTTTGGAAGCAAGAGCATGATGGAGCCGCTGGTACCACTGTACGGACTGGCTCTCGGTGCCTCGCCGGCGATGGTGGGCCTCCTCGTTTCAGCGGCCTTCCTGCTTCCCTTGTTCCTGGCCATTCCAACAGGTGCGCTAGTTGACAGGTGGGGATCCAGAGAGCTCATTACTGCGGCCGCCGCAGCTCTGGCGGCAGCTGAGTTGGCAGTTATGCTCGTTCCAGGTCTCCTCACCTTGGCCCTGGCGCAGGTAGTAATAGGACTTTGCCAACTGACCTTGGCCGTCGCCGCGCAAGTGTTCGTGGCCACGCTAGACTCCGGAAAGAGCCGTGAAACAAACTTTGGCTGGTACACGACCTTCCTTTCCGCCGGTCAACTAGCTGGACCGCTCCTGGCCGGCGTAGTGGCCGACCAAGTTGGATACTCCGCCGGATTCGGGCTGGCTTCGGTAATTGCGGCGGCCGCTGCATTGGTATCGAGATTCCTGGTTCCCGGGAAGCAACTCCAACTCGTAAAGGAGTCGATGGGCCTGTGGGGCGGTAAGGGCCACCTCCGTGCGGTACTGAGTAAAGCTGGTGTACAGGTAGCCATACTCCTTACATTTGGTATACTATTCGGACTAAGCGTCTTCCAGACATTCTTCCCCGTTTATCTGGATGAACTCGCGTATTCTGCTACAACGATTGGCGTACTAATAAGCTTACGTCCCTTGACGGCCATGTTGGTGCGCCCCTTTATTTCCTCGATAGTGAGGATCTTTGGAAGCCACACCCGTACAGCGGGAGCAACCGTGTTGCTGGTTGCCTTAGGCCTCGCGACAACCAGCCTGGTGAACTCTACAGCAACGCTGGTACTCGCCTCGGTACTAGTAGGAATTGGATGGGGGATATCTCAGCCATTCAGCATGGTCATGATCGTCGACCATGTTCGGGACGCAGAACGTGGCTTTGCCCTGGGGATACGACTTACCGGAAATCGACTCGCGCAGTTTTCTAGCCCACTGTTGTTCGGCTTGTTTGCCGAATTCGTAAGCGTGAGACTGACATTTGTCGCGGCTGGGATCTTGGTCGTGACATTGGCGGTTCTATTCTTCCGTATGGAGCTCAAGCCCTTGCCCAAGGTAGAAGCAGGACGAAGGTAGTTCCAGTGGAGAGAGGGAGTCAAATGTTCAGATTCCTTCACTCTGGTTCAGCGCCAAAGAGAGGTGTCAGATGTTAGTGAGCGAAATGCCAGATTGGCAAACAAAGCACAAAGTGCGCATCCGACCTCGTCTCCTGACTGAAGTAAGCCTCGTGAACTTGCAGGACGTATAGTGTCGGCTTGGCTATTCTGCCCCGGACACGATGCCAAGAAGGTAGGGAAGGCGTTGGAGTCGAAAGTCAACGCGGTCGTGATCGACTGGGAAGACGCCGTGCCGCAAACTGCGAAGGAACGGGCAAGGCAGACGACCGATGCCGTCCTCGCTCGTCGACGTGAGCCAACTCCGCAAATCCTGGTTCGGACGAATGCTGCCGGTACCGACGAGTTCGCCAGGGATCTCGCCGCCATCCAATCGATGCCAGTGGACGGGCTGATGCTGCCCAAAAGTGAGAGCGTTGATGAGATTCGGCGGGCGTGCCGACTTGGTGTTCGAGTTGTCGCTCTCATCGAAACCGCGTTGGGTGTCGAACGAGCTGGTCAGATTGCCGGTGCTGACAAGAATGTCGAGCGCCTGGCGTTTGGCTCGCTCGACTTCATCGCCGACGTAGGCGGTCGCTGGGACCCCTCGGGGACGGGCTTCGCATACGCTAGACAACAGGTAGTTCTTTGCGGACGAGCACGTGGTAGGGAAGCTCCACTGGATGGCGTTTGGCCACTGTTGGGAGACATTGAAGGCCTGAGACGCGACTGTGGCACGGCTCGGGACATTGGTTATGGCGGAAAAATGGTAATTCATCCCGAACAGATACTACCTGTTCAGGAGTCGTTCGCCCCTACCGAGACAGAGATTGAATGGGCCCGACGCATCGTGACTGCTAGCCGCATCGCACTGGCGGCAGGGGAGACTGCGCTGCGACTGGACGGCCAATTCGTCGACCCGCCTATAGTGCGGCGCGCAGAGGAGATTTTGAGACATGCCGACGAAGTATCAGACGAATGAGACCCAAAGCTGCCAAGATTTAGCACAGAGTGAGGGCAGGCGGTGCAGTTCCCGATGCCTGAAGTCGCTTTCCTTCCAGTCGGTAACGTGCTGGAGCACTTTTGCCGGGTTATTATGGCGATAGAAATCTATCCGCACCACAGAGCCCAGATTTCCAGCATTCGCATAGGGAGCCCGTGTGCCTCAATCTGAACCGAAAGTCTCGTTGAGCGATTATAGGACCGTAACAGACGGAGTTTACGCGGTATTGCGAAAGTCCATCGTTCACGGTCAGTTGAAGCCCGGGAGAAGCTTGCGAGAGAATGCGCTGGCAAAGGAATTGGGAGTCAGTCGGACGCCCGTGCGCGAAGCAATTAGGCGGCTTGAAAGCGAAGGTCTGCTGACCTTCCATCCCAGGATGGGACTTGTTGTTACCCAGTTCTCACGAAAGGAGTTGGCCGAGATCTACTACATTCGTGAGGCACTCGAGGGGATGTCTGCACGTTTGGCCGCAACGAGCGCAACTCCCATCGAGATCGCGACGCTGCAGCAGCTGTACGAGGACATGCGGCGTGCGCACGAAAGAGGGAACGTAGACGCAATGGTGCAGGCTACGAGCGACTTTCACCATACCGTCTGCGAAGCTTCCGGCAACGTCCGGCTTTTAAACATGATCTCCGGTCTACGGGACCAACTACGTCAGGTACAGCCCACGACTCTGCTCGATGAGGCCCGAAGGCAGGAGTCGCTACAAGACTATCGCGAACTTCTGGCCGCAATCGAGAGCAGGGATCCCGACAGGGCGGAGTCGGCTATGCGCAGCCACCGGAAGCGAATTCTCGAGTTGAGGCTAGCTGCCGGCTCCGAGGACGAGAGTATCCTGTAGGGAGTTGGTATCTTTCAGCCAAACAACGAAATTACGCTGTGGTCTTACTCTTCAACTGAGGCTATATCGCTTCGTTTTCAGCGAGTTCAGTAATCTGTTCGCGGCTTAGCCCGAGTTCCTCGAGAATAGCTACTGTATGCTCTCCCAATTCGGGAATGGGGTTCATTACTGGTGTCTGACCCTCGGCTGTCACTGGCGGCAGCAGGGCCGGCAGCAATCCGACCGGCGAACCTACTTCTGCCCAACGATTTCTCGCCTTCAATTGTGAGTGCTCGAGAAATCCCTGGACGCTTCTGGTTAGGCCGTAGGCTATCTTCGCTGACTCGAGTCCGGCGATGGCCTCCTCGGTGGTCAGCGAATGAAGCATGGGATAGATGATCTCATCGAGTTGCCGTCGGTTCTTTACTCGCTCTGAATTGATGGAGAACCGCCCGTCGGATGCCAATTCCGGAGCACTCAGTACTTGTTCGCAGAGCGTTGCCCACTCTCGTTCGTTTTGAATCGCAATCAGTATCGTTTCGCCGTCCGCCAGGCCATACGGTCCATATGGGGCAATCGATGCGTGATGAGCTCCGCTACGAACTGGTGCCTTGCCATCGAACAATGTGTAGTACGCTGGATATCCCATCCACTCCCCTAGCGATTCAAAGAGGGATACGTCGAGGACAGTGCCCTCGCCTGTACGCGTACGAGTAAACAAGGCGGTGAGAATCCCTGAGAACGCATACATTCCGGCTGCAATATCAGCGGCTGGGATGCCGGCTTTGGCAACGTCATGCTCAGTTCCCGTTATCGATAAGAGTCCTGCTTCCGCTTGAATCAAGAGGTCGTACGCTTTTCTGTCCCGATAGGGGCCCTCCGGGCCGTAGCCAGAGATATTGCAGATGATCAACTGCGGAAAGGCCTTCCGCAACTCCTCTTGCATGAGCCCTATTCGGTTCAGGGCACCGGGAGCTAGATTTTGGATGAATATGTCTGCTTGGCTTATGAGCTTTTCCAGTACCTCTACTGCTCCGACCTGCTTAAGATTTAAAGTCAAGGACTCTTTTGACCTATTGGTCCATACGAAGTGACTGGAGAGACCGTTGGCTTTGGAGTCGAGATGCCTAGCAAAATCGCCCGTGCCGGGACGCTCCACCTTGATCACGCGGGCACCCAGATCGGCTAGCTGACGACTTGCAAACGGCGCAGCAATCGCTTGCTCCACCGAAACAACCGTGATACCTTCGAGGGGCTTCATCGGGATAGAACACTCTCCTTCGATCCCACTTCTCCTTGAGGTCCGAAATCAGTCCTGTCGAGTGTAGGCGTCACCTCCGTAAATATCGTGTACGACGATGCAAGGAAAATCCGCGATCATCAGCTCGTGGATCGCTTCGGGGCCCAAGTCCTCATACGCGATCACCTTGCTGGCGGTGATATGGCGGGCAAGTAGCGCAGCTGCTCCGCCCACAGCGGCTAGGTAGACACTGCGGTGTTCTAGCAGAGCCTCTTTCACTTCACGTGCTCGGTAGCCCTTGCCAATTAGTACCTTGACGCCCAACTGCAGCAGCGGAACCGTGTACACGTCCATGCGACCGCTCGTGGTTGGACCAGCTGGGCCGATTACGTGACCAGCACGCGCTGGGGCCGGGCCGACATAGTAGATCGTCTGATTGTTTAAATCTATTGGCAATTGCTGTCCAGCGTCAATTGCTTCCACAAGTCTTTTGTGAGCTGCATCCCTCGCTCCATAGATCCTGCCCGTCAGGGAAACCATGTCGCCGGACCGCAAGTCCTCCAGCGTGTTTGCTTGCACCGGTAATCGAACTGGAATGCGGTCTCGCACAGGCAGCTCTCCTGAAGTCAGATAGTGACGGTAGCGCGTCGTGGTGCGGAGCAATTCAGGTTGACCGCGACCGGCAAGGCAGCGATGTGGGTCGGCATGCTGTTGACGTGTACGGCTAAAGCGGTGAACTGGCCGCCGAATCCTTGTGGTCCGACATCAAGTGTGTTCACGGCTTCCAAGAGTTCACGTTCGAGCTGCTCCAGGTGGGTCTTGGGATTGGATGCTCCAAGGGGCCGTAGTAGCGCCTTTTTGGCCAGCTCGGCTACTCCGTCGAACGTACTGCCCAGGCCCACGCCAACGATTACTGGCGGACAAGCATTGGGACCGGCATGCTCGACGGTCTCGAGTACGAACTCCTTTACCCCCTCAACACCTGCAGCCGCAGGAAGCATGCGAAGGCGACTCATAAGTTCTGCCCCAAAACCCTTCATCAGTAGACTGATCGTCACGTTCTCCCCGGGCACAATGGAGTAATGAAGAATAGGTGGGGTGTTGTCCCCAGTGTTTTGACGAAGCAAGGGGTCATCGACGACTGACTTACGTAAGTCTCGGTAGCCGTCACGAACTGCGTCGTCCAGTGACTCGGCCAGTAGGCCGCCGGTAAAGTGAACGTCCTGGCCTATCTCCAGATAGATTATTGCCATCCCTGTGTCTTGACATGTCGGGATGGATTCAGCTTCGGCATACTGAGCATTCTCAACAAGCATGTCCAGGACGGACCGACCTATGAAATTAGACTCGTTTTGTTGAGCGTTTCGTAGCGCTTGGAGATAGTCCTCTGGCAGGGTAAAAGCGGCTCGCGATATCAGCTTGGTCACTACCGAGCGAATCTCGGAAACATCAATCACTCGCACTAAGACTCACCTCCGCTGTGACCTCCTGAATGCGACAGTATACGCAAGTATACATCAAGCGGAGTTCCCCTTAGGTCCGAGACTTTCATCTCGCTGGTTGAGGACGTCTGCGTCTCGCTGCTCCATCACGGGGTGCGCCGGATAGTGCTGCTGAAAGGGTACGGACACAACATTTCGGCGATGGACGTACCAGTCGCGCGCCTGGGGGAGAGCTGCCTACTGGCACCTTGTGGCGAACCGCTCCGACGAACTACGCGAGTCGCGCTCGGGGGGCACATGCCACGCAGGCGAGTTCGAGACGTCCCTGATGCTGGCGGTGCGCGGCGACGCGGTGGAGCTGGGCGCGGCGGAGCAGGTTTATCCGAAACTCCCCTCCGGCTATCTCTCTAGCCACCTCTTCGAGGGGGCGCCAGCGGGGCGCTTCGTCCCGTTCGACCGGATCTCTGAAACGGGAACCCTCGGTGATCCATCGCTCGCCACAGCCAGAAAGGCGAACGAATCCTAAATGTGTGCAGCTAGGAGTTGCTATCAGTTCTGGAGGACTTCCAGAACTGATAGCAGGCAGAGGGCCTCGACCCAGAGTGACGCGTTGTGGAACGTTATCCAGAGATCGGGTTCGACGAGGATGCATACATCTAGAGGCAAGGTCCCGGGTACAAGTGTCTTACGTCCGCCAGGTGGGTCAGTCTCACAGGGGTGAAAGTACTGGACCCCTTTGGCAACGTGGCGTCCACAGTCGACGTCTCGCCGGTGACAATCGCCCAGCTCCCGTAAACTGACCTCCAGGGAGAACGGTACATTTTGCAAAATACAGACTTGCCCACAACTGTCATCTGCGATCTGGACGGCACCCTCGCAGATATCGAGCATCGGGTGCATTACATCAGAGGCAGCGGCCGGAGTGATTGGGATGCTTTCTTCCGTGCGTGCATAGAAGACTTGCCAGTCCGCAATACGATCCACCTAGTTCAGCGGCTACACGAGGTCGGCTTTCGTGTACTGATCGTGAGCGGACGAAGCGACATGGTCAGGGCTGAGACAGAGGAGTGGCTGGAGCAACACGCGGTGCCCTATGACGGGCTCTTGATGCGGCGCAACGAGGACCATCGGTCGGACACCATCGTCAAGGCGGAGATGGTGGACGAACTCGGCATCGGGCCCAAGGACGTCCTGATGGTTCTCGACGACCGCAATAAGGTGGTCGAGATGTGGCGCGAGCGCGGCTTTCACACCTTTCAGGTTGCACCGGGCGACTTCTAGGCCCGGGGCTTCTACTGCGCTCGGTCTCTCGGCTTCTTTTAGCGACTGCGGATTCGCAACCCTAGGCGGCGCTCGTGGAGTTCCCCCACTCCTTCCAGTCGTTGCGCGGTTAGTCGGGCGTACGGCCGTCTCATTGGTCTCGTGTAGCCGCCGCACCTGTCTCGCACTGCCGGCGTCATGGTCTCGTGTGGCCCCCGCACGAGCAGTTTCGAGCCTCGGGGGAAACTAGTGAGAACACCTGGAATTGCCACACACATTACTTCGAGCCCACCGAGTAGGCTCTGCGGATGTTCCACAAAATGGACCTGGAATCACTGGCGGAACGCAGTGGTCCGGAGCGCACCTTCATCAGCTTGTACCTGTCCGGTCCCGACTCACTCGACTCGGTGGAGGCTCGAATCAAGAAGGTTCGTGGCCTGCTTGAGGAGGAAACCGATGAAGCCGAGCACTTCGAGGAAAACCTGAAACTAGTGCAGGAATTTCTGGCCGACTACGATTTCTCCTCAGGGTCGTTGGCGGTCTTTTCCTGTTGGGCGTTGGAGTTCTTTCAGGCCTACTCGATCGAGAAGGACGTCCCAGACCTCCTTTGGGTCGACTCCTCTCCCTACATAAGGCCGTTGGCCGAGCTGCAGGACAAATACCAGAATTTCGTTGTCGTGCTGGCAGACAACACCGAAACTCACGTCTACCTGGTCACTTCTTCATCGCCGCAGGAGCAGGAGACGGTGAAGGGAAACATCAAGAACCACGTTCGCAAGGGCGGTTGGTCCCAGCGGCGTTATGTGCGCCGGAGAGAGAACGCCCTCGATCACTACGCGAGGTGGTGGGCGTACTGGAGGAGCTGGACAAGCGACGCGAGTTCGACCACATCCTGATGGCTGGCTCCGATGAAACCATGCGGCGATCCGAGAGGAACTTCCGCAGAGTCTCAGTGAGAAGCTCGCCGGCACCGAGCCCGTCGACTTGCATCAGGATGATGAAACGTGGGACAGCGTCTTCGAAATGTTCTTCGAGGAGGAGCGCCAGCACGATCGGGACCTCTGGGACCTCATCAAGGCCGAGAGCCTGAGGACCGGCCGTGCAGCGCTGGGCCCGCGGGAGGTGGTCGAGGCGGCGGTGGTAGGTCGCGTCGACCGAATGCTTGTCACCCGTGACGCCCGCATCGCCGGGAAGCGTTGCCGTGAGTGTGAAAATCTGCTTCCTGACGTACAAGACAAGTGCTCGATATGCGGTTCCGACTCGTTGTTCACGGTCGACCTGGTGAACGAGCTCGTGGAGTTGATGCTGCTGAGCAACGCCGAACCGGAGTTCACCGATCCGATAGGAGGTCTCTCGAAATCGGGCGACGTAGCCGCCCTGTTGCGCTATTGAGTTGGCTTGCTGCTGGATCTTCTACTCCAGCGCCGACTCGGGTCTCCTGGCGAGCAAGGATGTCGAGTTCCTCGCCGCCGCCGCCGTTGCTGTTCCGCGCCAGCCAAGCCCGGGTGCAAAGGATGCTCAACTCAGCTACCGCGTCCGCCTGGTAACTGTGAGAGACGCGTCCGCGCAGGACGGTGGGCACCTCGACCGCATGAAACCGGCCGGAGCCAGTTGAGCGACTGTGCGGAGTTCCCGAGGGACGCGGCCGGAACCTACAGCTAAAACGGTTTTTCACAAGCGGACTCGATAACAGTCACACCTAAAAGGAAACAGTGGCCTACAAGCTATGGGTGGGTGTGGGCCGAAGCTCTGGCGGTGCCCGAGGTTGACCATCCCTGGTGAAACGTTTTAAACTTCCGCATCTAAGTCTGGATCTGTGAGACCTGAACGAAGGAGCTACGTGGCGAGAGCAGCAGCGTCAAACCTGGAGACTTCCGCCCCGAAGACGAAATTGAGCGGCCGCGCCCGCCGTGAGGCGATCGAAGGCTACCTGTTCATTGCGCCTTGGCTCGTCGGCTTCGTCGCATTCACGGGTGGACCGTTCGTCGCATCGTTCTTCATGAGCTTCACCGACTGGAATATCCTGTCGACCCCCTCCTGGGTGGGATTCGACAACTACATCGACATCTTCAGCGAGGACCCGATTTTCTGGACCTCCGTTCGCGTGACAGCTCTCTATACCCTCTTTGCGTTGCCGCTGAAACTCGTCGCTGGGCTGGGCCTCTCGCTGTTGCTGAACATGAAACTCCGCGGCATCGGCATCTACCGGACTATCTTCTATCTGCCCGCGGTCATCTCCGGGGTCGCGGTTTCGATGATGTGGATGTGGATCTTCAGCAAGGACTACGGCCTCCTCAACGCTGCCCTGGGGCCGCTCGGCATCGACCCTGTCGGTTGGCTTCAAGATCCCAGATACACACTCGGTGCACTCATCTTCATGAGCCTGTGGACCGTCGGCGCGTCGACCATCATCTTCCTCGCCGGTTTGCAGAACATTCCCAACGAGCTGTACGAAGCGGCAACCATCGACGGTGCGGGGGCGGTCACGAAGTTTCGGAGAGTGACTCTGCCAATGCTCTCGCCGACGATCTTCTTCCTGTTGGTAATCGGAGTAATCGACTCTTTCCAGACATTTACCCAGGCGTACGTAATTACCGGCGGAGGTCCGATGAGAGCCACCTACTTCTACATGCTGCACCTCTACAATGAGGCCTTCGGACAGCTGCACATGGGTTACGGAGCCGCCCTCGCCTGGATTCTTGCCAGCGTCATACTCGTTTTCACGGCCCTGATCTTCAAGAGCTCCCCGCTGTGGGTGTACTACGAAGGTCAGCGGGAAGCTCGATGACGGTGAGTCGAAGCCGCCGGTTCTCTTCCCGCACGGCTCGGGAGAGGCGCACGAAGATTCTGGGCCACCTCGCGCTGATACTTCTCTCGGCCGTCTTCATGATGCCTCTGGTCTGGGCCGTGACGACGTCTCTAAAGTCGCTCGATCAGGTCTTTGCCATACCGCCCCAGTGGATCCCTCATCCTGCGGAGTGGGGCAACTACATTCGACTTTTCGAGGTAGCTCCGTTCGCTCGGTTTTTCTTGAACTCACTCGTCCTTGTGCTCTTCAACGTGTTGGGCCAGGTGTTGGCGGTGTCGCTGGTCGCTTTTGGTTTCTCCCGTCTGAGGTTTCCAGGACGCAATGTTCTCTTCATCCTGATGCTCTCGACGCTGATGCTGCCCTACTACGTAACGCTCATCCCTACTTTCGTGCTCTTCAACTTCTTCGGCTGGATCGACACCTACCTGCCCCTCATAGTGCCGGCGTTCACCGGTAGTTCCTTTCTCATCTTCCTGGTACGCCAGTACATGATGACGCTCCCACTGCAGCTCGATGACGCCGCGCGCATCGATGGCTGTAACAACCTGCAGCTGTACTGGCACGTCATCCTGCCGCTGTCGGCCCCGGCCCTGACGGTCGTCGTCGTGTTCACGGTAGTAGACGTGTGGAACGACTTCTTCGGGCCGCTAATCTATCTGAGCGACACTCAAAACTACACCCTGAGCTTGGGACTCGTTCTACTTCAGGGGCAGAGGGAAACTGACTGGCCTCTGCTGATGGCGGCAACCGTCATCTCCATCATTCCGCTGCTGATACTCTATTTCTTCGCCCAGAAACAACTTATCGGAGGCATCGCGTCAGTCGGGATCAAGGGATGACGAAGCTCCGCGGTGCACCTCTCCCCGGCCGAAGGGGGGTGAGTTTCTAGCCCTCAGCATCGAGTTGGCACTCGTTCTTCAGGCCAATCCACCGAATTGAGAAAGACGAGGTTGAAATGCGATCGATATACAAGTTCGGACGAGTAGTTGCAGCCGCAATACTCCTCTCGCTAAGCGCAGCTGTATTAGCGCAGGAGGTGAACGTCACCTGGTCCAACCCGGATGGGCTCACCTGGCAGCCCACCTACCAGCGCTTGGCTGACGCCTTCATGGAGAAGCACCCGGAGATAAACGTCGAGATCGTCAACACTCCCAGTTCCGGGTACCGAGAGCGCCTCTATACCACCATGGCGGGTGGTACGGCTCCAGACGTCTTTACCTATTACTTCGCGAGCGAGGTCGCCGAGAGAGGGCTATTCGAGGACCTCACGCCTTACATCGAGCGAGACGGGCTCGACCCGGAGACGCTCTGGTTTCCTATCGCTCGAGAGAGAGCAACCCATGAGGGCCGCTACTACAGCGTTCCTCGCGACACCGTCTACCTCACCTTTGTTTACAACGCCGAGGTCTTCGATCGGGCCGGTGTCGAAAGACCGACGGACGACTGGACCCCGGAAGAGATGGTCGAGAAGCTCGTCGCCCTGACCAGCTACGAGGGAGGGGAACAGATCTATGGCATGACGAGCGTAGGACGCGGAATGCTGGAGTCGCACCCCTTCGCGTACACGCTGGGCGCCAACGTGGTCGACGAAACGGGGCGGCAGGTTCAGGGTTACCTGGACTCCCCGGAAACTATAGAGGCCATTCAGTTCATCCTCGATCTCGAGGAGAAGGGGCTGACGCTGCCCACGGTTTTCGTTGAGCAGCTTGCTGCTCAACAGACGTCGATCTTCGGCAGTGGGCAGGTGGCCCTCAGTATGATGTCGTGGAACGTCGACCCCTTGTACGAGCTCGATTTTGAGATGCAGTACGTTTCCCCGCCGCTCAAGCCTGGCGTCGAGCGCAAAGCTTGGGGCGACTCGGTCCAGTACTACATGTGGAGCGGCTCCTCGCAGAAGGAAGCGGCCTGGGAGTTGCTCAAGTTCCTCAGTGGCCCGGAGGCAGGGCATATCGTTGCGGAAATGGACACTTGGACTCCCCCTAATCCGAGTGTTTGGGAGGATCTCAACTGGGACGAGGATCCGGTGCGAGGTGGCGCCTGGCAGCAGGCACAGCTTCCCAGCGATACACCGCCCTATCTGAGGAGCGAGTACTACAGTGAGATCGTGCGACCCCGGCTCAATAACATCTGGACTCGCTATCAGGAGCTGGGCCAGCGCCCGCTCGAAGAGATCGTCCAGGAGGAAGCTGCAGCTGCCCAGCAGGAACTCGACCGAGCGTACGATCGGGGGCGTTAGAGGTTAGACCATAGAAGAAGCCAGACGGACCAATGCAAGGGAAGAGCTGCCGATCATTCGGCAGCTCTTCTTCTTCTACCGGCGGTTCGATTCGTCAGCCGGCTCGCCGAGCACCAGCAGCCGCAGTCGTTCCAGCAGCTGCTCGACCTCGCAATCCCGCTCTCTCGCCGTCGCCAACTTCGCACCTCACAAAGTCAGCGACCGCTGGTCTCGCTTGTCCAGGGAACGCGGGTCACCTACCCAAATCCACCGCACACCTGAACCCCACGTTCGGCGATCTACTCAACCCGGCAGCCAGGATCAGCAGTTTCGCCGAGAACCCCGGCGGTTTCGGTCCCCCGTCGAAATACCATTCCGAGGCGTCATTGCGGAACCCGCTGCCCCCCTTGAGGATGACGAAGCGAGTACGTCCGTCGTCGTGCTCGCTCTCCGTCAGGTTCCAGACCAAGGGCTCGCGGCGGCCGATCACTCCCCGTTCCGCTGCCAGCTGCCACTCGTCCTCGGTGGGCAAGCGCCAGCCCCGCCATCTCGCGTAGGCGCGGGCGTCAACCAGATCGACGTTGGCCGCAGGCGCATTGTTGTCCCTCGGCCGCCCGTCGACCCAATGATCGAGGAAGCGCTCAGCTCGCTGAGGCCGGTACCCGGTCTCTTCGACGAAGCGCAGGAACTCGCCGTTGCTCACCTCGAGTTCCGAGATGGCGAACTCCCCGATTTCGACCGGACGGACTGCTCGAGCCAGGTAGTGGAGCCGGCTCCCTAGCGGCGGCTTCCACTCGTCAACGAAGGGTGTTTCACCGTAGAGCCCGGTTTCGCGTAGCCGAAAGCTGACTTCCAGCTCGAAGCTCCCGCCCACTGCTCGGATCATTCCTTCCGGGACCGCCATCGAGGGAGCCCGAGGCGCGGGGCGGCGCACGGCTATCCGCAGCGGGAACGACTCCGCCTCCGGCGACCGGGTGGGAAGAGGGGAGGCCGGCTGCCGGGGCAGGACGATCTTCCCGGGACTTGCCAGGACAGCGGCCACTGCGCCCTCTTCGAGCTTCCCTCCCACCGCGACCCCACCATCCGCCAACCGCCTTACGGTCAGCTCCCGTGAACATGTCAGCTCTGCCCAGTCACCGCAGTCGCCGCAGTCGCCGTCGGGAACGTGCAGCCAGTCGCCCTCCACCGGCTCGCCCTTGTTGACGATGGTCCAGAGGATGCAGCCGCGGTGCTCCCAGCGCGACGCGTACACCTTGGCCAGGGATCCGGGATGGTCTGCCAGCGGCGTCCACTCCTCGCTCAGGAGCCACTCCGCCATCTCCAACTGCACCGGCCGCACCGACCGGAGCATCGCTCGGTCGGCTTCGTTCCAGCCGACCCACACTCCGAAGACGTTCTCCCACACCAGTATGCCGCTGCCGTTGAGCCAGGCCGAATGGAGCTCCTCCCGGTGACTGCGGTTCCAGCGGCGGGTGTGGTGCAGCAGATGACGGCGCTCCAACCACTTGGCTCTCAATACCCCCGGAACCTCCGAGTCGGCGAACCATTGCGCCCACGACATCTGGTGATCGTCGATCCGGCCCAGCGGGACCCGCGACTCGCCGCCCATCAGCAGGTTCGGGGATACCGAGTCGAGGAGCTCCCGCAACTCCCGGTTACCCTCCTTCACGGAGTCGAGGAAGAGTCCGTCGACACCCAGTCGGCGTACGCACGAGGCCACTTCTTCGGGAGTCTGGGCAGCGGCACCGGTAACCCAAGGGTAGTAGGAGAGGTGAACGCTCACCCCTCCCTCCTTGAGCCTGGCGATCACTTCGGGCAGGTCCGGTATCTGGAGGTAGAAGTCCAGTTGGCGGCGGTCGTCGATCCCCACCACCGGATAGGCGCTCCAGAGGATGACCCCGTCGAACCCGCCGAACTCGCGCTGCGCCCGCTCCAAGTACGCCTCCGGAGTGAACGACCCACAGCGGTGGTCGTAGAGTGCGCCATCCCAGAGGTTCGCCATGGCGAGCACGAAGTTCGGATGCTCGAGCGTTCGATAACGAGCATCCGAGTAACGGACTTTCTCGCGGGCTTCCTGCCGCCACCGCTGCAGCTGTGTGCGCCAGGCGGGCCACTGCTCCGGATCGTCGGGCGCCGCGAAGATCTTCGCTTCGTCCAGTTCGCCCAGCGGGGCTCCAGGCTCGAGCGGTACCTCTGCCGGGAGGTCGAGCGGCCTCGGGGAGTAGAAGGGGGGCTTCACGCGTGGGGGTCGCTCGCCAGCAGCCGCTGCAGCTCTTCGAGCCGGGGCAGGGAAGGCTGAGCTCCCGCCTTCGTTACCGCCAGCGCGCCCGCGGCGTTCCCCAAGCGCACCGCTTCCTCGAGGCCGGAGCCGCCCGCCAGCGCTGCTGCTGCCGCGCCCACGAAGGCGTCGCCCGCGGCGGTCGTGTCTACGACGATCACGGGGTGCGCCCGCGCGCGTCCCGATTCCGCGCGTCCCGATTCCCCGGCGGAGCGCCAAAGTAGTCCCTTCGAGCCGAGCGTGAGAACCACCGCGGGAAACCGCTCGCCGAGCGCCTCCAGCAGCCGCTCGGGTTCAACGGCGGAACCGCCGGGAAGCAATGTCGCCGCTTCCGTCTCGTTCACCACCAGCAGGTCGCAGCCGGCGAGTTCGTCTACCGTCATGGCGCCGGCAGGGGCGGCGTTGACGATGACCTTCACGCCCGACTGGCGTCCCAGGTCGATTCCGCGCATGACCGTCGCGGTCGGGATCTCGAGTTGGAGGACGACCACGTCGGCTTGGCTGAAGGCTTCCGCGGGCAAATCGTCCGGCTCCAGCCTGGAGTTGGCGCCGGGGGCGACGATGATGGTGTTCTGTCCGGTCGCATCCAGAGTGATGAAGGCTGCGCCGGAGGCCCCTTCGACATCGATGAGACGTCCTGTAGCGATGCCTTCTTCGGACAGCCCACGACGGAGGCGTTGCCCGAAGTCGTCGCGGCCGACCCGGCCCAGGAACGAGACCTCTGCACCCAGCCGGGCAGCGGCAACGGCCTGATTCGCACCCTTGCCGCCGTGGTGGGTCTCGTAGTCCGAACCAAGCAGAGTCTCACCGGGCCTGGGAAACCTCTTTACCCGGGTGACGAGATCGATGTTTACGCTGCCTACGACGAGGACCTTGCCGTTCATCTGCCCGCCTCCTCGACCAGCCTCTTTGCCCGCAGGTATACCGGCCGGTCGATCATCTGCCCGTCAACTCCTACTGCGTCACCGCCGCGTTCCTCGAACGCAGCCACTACTTTGCGGGCCCATTCGAGCTCCGAGTCCGACGGGCGATAGGCCTCGTTCACGACCTGAACCTGCGCCGGATGTATGCAGGTCGTTCCTTCGAAGCCGTACGACCGCGTCAGCTCCACCCGCCTGCGGTAAGCCTCGAGGTCGCGGTAGTCGGCGCCGCTGCCGACCGAGCCGATGAGAGCGTGGCCGTAAGCCCGGGCCGCGGTGAAGAGGGGCCAGAGGGCGCCGGCCATCAGTTCGGGCGAGGGCTCCACGTGCAGCGAGAGGCTCAGATCTTCGTTGCCGGGCACCAGGGCGGTGAGGCGACCGACGCCCGCTCCGGGGAGACGAGCCAGGGCCGCCGCTATCCCTTGAACTGCAGAAAGGCCTCGGGCACTCTCGACTGTCAACAGCAGCGCCAGCGGCGGCAAACCGAACCGCTCCTCCAGCTCGACCAGGTACCCACCCAGCGCCTCGACCTTGGCGGGCGAGTCGACTTTGGACAGCATCACACCCCCGGCTCCAGCGGCCGCGGCCGCTTCCAGGTCGCGCCAGGCGAGGCTCCAGCTCCCGTTGGTACGCACGAGCACCAGCGCGCCGGTCTCGCCCACCTTCCGGGCCGACTCGGCGAGCTGCTTTCTAGCCGCGTCCTTGGCGGCCTCCGGCACGGAGTCCTCCAAGTCGAGGATGATCGCGTCTGCTCCGCGTCGCGCTGCGCCGGCCATCATCTTTTCGTTGTGGGCGGGGACGTAGAGGAGCGAACGAGGCATACCCAGGTTGCTCACGCCACCGCTCCCGACTCCCGCAGCCGACCGATCTCCTCATCGTCGTAACCGAGCTCGCGGAGGATTTCTTCCGTCGCCGCCCCCTTGGCCGGGCCCAGGTGCCTCACCCGTCCCGGCGTCCTCGAAAAGCGGGCCACGACCCCCGGGACCTGGACGTCGCCGAGGACGGGGTCGTGATGCGTTTCAAACGACCCTCGCGCCCGAACGTGGCGGTCGCTCAGGAGTTCGGAGACGTCGTAGATCGGCCCAACGGCCGCACCGCTGGCCGAGAGGACCTCGATCACCTCGTCGCGGCCGCGCTCACCGATCCACTCCTTCAGGATCTCGTCGAGCAGCTCGCGGTTCTCGATCCGTGCGTGGTTGCTGGCGAAACGGGGATCGTCCACCAGCTCGGGCCTGCCGACGGCGCCCATCAGTCGCTCGAACACCGGCTGGGCACTGGCCGACAGCGCCACCCAGCCCCCATCACGAGCCTGGTAGGCGTTGCGCGGCGCCGAGGTGAGGCTGCCGTTACCCAGTCGTCCACGGACCAGACCCAGAGCGCTGTACTCGAGCACGTGGCCCTCCATCAGCCGGGCAAGCGGTTCGAAGAGCGACATGTCGATGTGCTGCCCCCTGCCGGAACCGCTGCCTTTGCTGCCGTCGCCGTCCCGTTCACGCAGCGCAATCATCACCGAGAGCGCGCCGAACGCGCCGGCTACGCCGTCGGCCAGAGGAATTGCCGGGAGGGTAGGGGGACCGTCGGGATGGCCGTTGGAGTAGGCGAAGCCGCTCATCGCCTCGATCAGGGTGCCGAAACCGGGGCGGTCGGCGTAGGGGCCGTCCTGGCCGTAACCTGTGACGCTCAGCATCACCAGCCGGGGATTGAGGGCGCTCAGACGGTCGTAGTCGATCCCCAAGCGCTCCATCACGCCGGGACGGAAGTTCTCGATGACCACGTCCGCCCCGCTTACGAGCCGCTCGAAGACACCGAGGCCCTCCTCGCTCTTGAGATCGAGGCAGAGGGAGCGCTTGTTGCGCGCCAGCGTTTTCCAGAACACCGGTTCGCCCTCTTTCGAGAGGCCGAACTGGCGGGCGTGATCGCCACTCTTGGGGTGCTCGAGCTTGATCACGTCGGCGCCGTAGTCGGCCAGGAAGGTGGCCGCCCAGGGCGCCGCCATCATCGTTGCCATGTCGACTATGCGGAGCCCGGCGAGCGGGCCGGCCGCGGCGGCACGAGGTTGTCCGGGAAAGTCTCCCATGCGCTTCCTCCTCTAGGCCAGGTAGCGCTCGGGCACCTGGGCCAGCGTGCGGGCGGCGAGTTCGTCGAGCGTCGAGTTGTCGAAACCCTTGAGGCTGGTACGCACACGATTTCGTAGTGGGGCAGACCAGGCTTTCGGAATCGAGCCCGGTCCGTACATGGTGCCGATGATCGAGCCAACGGTCGCACCATTGCAGTCGGTGTCCCAGCCGCCCATCACGGCGTAGCAGATGCTCTTCTCGAAGTCGCCCTCGCCGAAGAGCAGGGCGGCCGTGACGAGGATGGCGTTGTTGATGGTGTGAACCCAGTGGTAGTGGCCGTAGCGGGCGTAGAGGAGATCGCATGCCTCCTCCCAGTCGCCGGCGCGCGACGGCAGCTCGGTGGTGAAGCGAACCGCCTCGGCTAGCCGGCTCTCCTCGGGGATCATCTCCAGGCCGGCCTCGATCACCTCTCTCATGTCGTCGGTCGTGAAAGCCCTGGCGATCATCGCTGCCACGAACATCTCCCCGTAGATGCCGTTGGCGCTGTGACTCAGCCTGGCATCGCGCCAAGCGAGCTCGGCAGCACGCCCCGGATCGCCCGGCGAAACCCAACCCCATACATCAGCGCGTATCTGGGCGCCGATCCACTCGCGGTAGGGATTGCGGTGGAGGGCGGTTTCGGGCGGGAGGAGGTAGTGCAGCAGGTTCTCGTAGGCCACTCGCTCCGCCGTGAAGACGGTCAGCACCGGCATCATCTGCAGCCACACGGTGGCGACGTCGTCGGTCGTGAAATCGGGGCCGTGGTTCTCCAGCACGTGGAGGTTGAGCATTGGGTAGTTCAGGTCGTCGTCCTCGGGCATGCATTCTATGTTCTCGCGCATGCTGGTCGGGCGGCTGGCCCGGTTCCAGGGATAACGTTCGCTGACCTCCGCCGGCACTCCTTCGGCGGTGAAGTAGCGGCGGAGCGGCCACTCGCCGATGCTCTGCAGTATCTCCCGGATGCCCTCCCTGGGGATCTTCTCGACCGGCTTGCCCAGCAGGCAACCCGCAGCGCGGCCGGTCCAGGCGGCCTGCAGCTTCTCGGCAAGCTCAGCTCGATCGAAACCAGTGACTGCGGGCGGCGCGGCACGTCGAATGAAGGCCGATACGTCGAAATCGTCGTCGTTGCGCCTCAGCGAAACGGACGAGTCGAGCAACTCCAGCGCCAGCTCGCGCTGCCTCGCGAGATCCTCGTCTTTGCCCCGGCGCCACCGTTCCTCCAGCTCGCTCGGGTCCGAGCCCTCCTCCCGGAGCTGCCTGAACTCGTGTTCGATCCGGTCCTCCGGCTTGAGCCAGGTAATTCTGACCATCTAGTCCCCTACCGCGACTCTCGCCCCGGGGAAACTCGCTGCTCGCCGCTCCCAGCGCCTCCGGTCGCGCTCGAAGACCTCCTGAGCGACCTCGGCGAGTCCGTCGGCGACCGAACGGAAGTCACGACGGCTGGCGGAGGAGACCCTATCTGCCCAGCCCTTCGGGACTGCTGACTCGCCGTGGAGTGCTCCCGCAATCGATCCGCCCATCTGTGCGATGGAGTCGGAGTCACGCCCATAGTTGACGCCCCCGAGCATCGTACCCGTGTAGTCGCCGCCGTTAGCGACGAGCATTCCGAGTGCCACCGGAAGCTCCTCGATAGCGTTCTTGCGGCTCGGTTTCCGGGCGTCGAAATCGGGCTCGCGGTAGGTCTCGCCCACTGAATCGAAGGGGCGAACAGCGTCGCGCAACACCGGGATCGCAGCTTCCCAGCCGGAGACCTTGCGTGCCGCGGCGGTGACTCGAACGATCGCCTCGCGGGTCCCGTCCTTGGCCAGCGCTATCGCGACGTCGACGACCGAGTCGACGGTGGCGCCGGGCCGCAGTCCCTCGGCAACGGCCGCCGCCATCACTCCCGCTGCCTCACGGCCAAAGCTCACTTGGTGCGCCCCCGAGATCTCGATCGCCTCGGCGTAGGCGCCCTCCGGGTTGCCGGCGTTGACGATCCCCACGGGCGCCATGTACATCGCGGCGCCGCAGTTCACCACGTTCCCCACGCCGGCCTCACGCGGATCTACGTGGGCATGCCGCAGGCGGTGGAGGAGGTACTTCTCGGCGAAGAAGAGCCGGTTGACGAGTACGGTTTCGCGCTCCAGCTCGGGGATGAAGATGACCTCGTCGGCGATCTCGGGAATCAGGTGGTCGGCCATGTCGAAGGCAGTGAGGTGCTCTCGGACCTTCAGGTAAACGTTGCTGAGGGCCAGGGTCATCAGGGTGTCGTCGGTGACATGGCCGTCACCCTTGTGGAAGGGCGATACCGGTCGCGCCGTCTGCCAGTCTTCCCGAAAGGGGCCGACGATGTCGGTCACCCAGCCACCGAACCGCTCACGGATCTGTTCCGGCGGGTAGCCCTCGGTCGAGCCGCCCAGGGAGTCGCCCACGGCGAGTCCCAGGACGCAACCCCTGGCTCCATCTTTGATCGTCTTTGCCATCTAGCAATATCCTTTCGCTGCGCCCACGGTTGGGCCGGGGCGCGTCAGAACGTGGAAGTGAGCAGCTCGTCGAGCAACGAGAGTGGCCGCAATCCGGCGAGGTGCGGCAGCGCCAGCCCCTGAAGAGGCGCGGATTCGAAGTGGAATTCGTTGGCGGTCCCCAGCGCGCCACAAAGCGCGCCCACCATTGGAGCGACCGAAGCGGCCGTCTTGGGCAGGCTGAGTGCCGCCAGGAGGCTGGGCTGCAGCTCGCCGCCGGTGAAGTCGAGGATGGCGAGCGTGATGGCGAGCGTCTCCGGAGCTGAGTTGCCGTAGTCGTAGGCGTGGTTAGTCGAATCGTTGGCGAGGCACTCGATCAGGCCGAACAGGCCGGCCGCCTCCGATGAATGACTCAACGCGCGCTCGATCTCGATCGACGACCAACTGCCGGCTGGCACGGATTCGCGGGCGAGGGTTACGGCGGTGCCGGCGTCGGCGCCATCGAGGGCGACTCGCAAGGCCGCAGCGAGTGCCTGGGCTGCCCAGATCCCGTCCTGGGCATTGCTGACCTCTGCATCGCTCACTACCGCAGACCGTAAATCGCCACGATTCGCGCATACGAGCGCCACTGCCCGGAAGCAGGCGCTGTCGTCGAAGTAGTGGGGGTTGTCGTGACCACTCGTAGGCGCCGTGACGCCGGTGGCGATGTTCTTGAGGGCGGCATGCTGGCCCACGGTGAGCCGCAATGTGTCACGCCTCCCTGCCAGGTCCCGCCAGGCCTCCATCGCTGCTTCCCGGTCGTAGCGGCCCCCGCTATCGATGAGGATCTTCAGTTGGAAGGCGAGCCATTCCGAATTGACACCCGGCGAATTGCGGAAAGCTGCCGTGGGCTGGTTCAGGGTAAAAGGCAGAGCCTCGTCGATGATGCCGTGCACCTCATGCTCGGCCTCGATCTCCCTTCGCTTGCGCCTCGTCCAGCTGGGCAGGAGATGAGCGCGCCGGTAGAGGTTCTGCCAGGCCAGCCCGTCGGCCGCGACCATGGCGCGCATGGTTGCGCTGATGCTGCCGCTCACGACGCCCCCGTCCTGGTCAGACCGGCGAGCGCGTCCGCCGTCTCCAGCAGGTCGGCTCCTCTGACGCAGGCGAGGCAGCGCCCGCTGGCTGGGGCTATAACCTTGTGCCACCGTTCCGGAATGGCAGCCGGGCCCAGCTTCGCACCCAGGATCGCGCCGATGATGGCGGCGACGGTGTCGGAGTCGCGACCGAGGTTGACGGCGGCGAGGAGAGTGCCCGCGACATCGCCTCGGCCCGCGACGAGCAGCCCGAAGGCCAGGCCCACTGCTTCCGGTGCCAGGTCGGCCCAGGGGTAGTAATCCACCGCGAGCGCGTCGTGCAGGCTCGGTATCGCTTGCCGGGCACCACTTGCCTGGGCGCCCAGGCGCGCTGTCAAGTCCAGATTCCGGGCCGTCCATGAGTCGACCGGGATTACCTCGTGCGCCGCGGCCAGGACTTCTTCCAGCGAATCCCCACGGCTGGCGGCAGCGACGGCCGCGGCGACCGCCTGCCCGGCGTAGATCCCCTCGCCATCGTGGCTCACCTTGCCGTCTTCGAGTGCCAGCCGGGCAGCCAGCCGGTGGTCGCCGCCGGAAGCGATACCGAATGGGGCGACTCGCATCGCCAGGCCATCGCTCCAACAGTGGTAGTGCCGTCCGGAAAGCGGCGGCCGGAGCCCGCGCTTCAGGTTGTCGATCGCGGCCATCTCGCTAAAGCCTGCGCCCTTGAACGGGCCCTCCTGGGGAACGATCTGCTCGAGCCAGGCGTCGGCGAACAGTTCGCTGGTAACCCCCAGCCCGTGCTCGATGAGGACTCGGGCAGAGAACAGGGTGTACTCGGTATCGTCGCTCACCGCTGCTGTGCCCTCGGGTAGATCCTCGATGTAGCCCCATTTTGCTGCGATCGCGTCGGGAGTCCAGCCTTCCGTCGGCTGGCCTAGCGCGTCCCCGATTGCCAGGCCGATCAGGCAACCACGTGCGGATTCGGAGATCGGCAGGCGTTCTGGCGACTTGGCCGGGCTCATGCCGGCACCCCATGGCGGATGTAGTCGGTTGACGACTCGCGGACTATCAAGCGGGGGGTAACAGTTATCTTCCGGGATTCGTCAGGGGCACTGCCGAGAAGACGCTCGAGCAGCAGCTCTGCCGCAAGCCGGCCACGTTCCTCGGCCAGTAGCGAGACCGTGCTCAGTGTGGGCGTCGAGATCTTGCCCAGTTCGATGTCGTCCATCCCTACCAGCGCCACCTGTTCCGGAACGCCGATCCCGAGTTCCCGCAGGCGTCTCAGTGCTCCCAGTGCGATCACGTCGTTGGCGCAGAAGATCGCATCGAGCTCGTTGCGCCCGGCGAACAGCGGGTCTATTGCTCGGTAGCCGCCCGCCATGCTGAACTCCCCGCTCACGACCAGTTTGTCGTCGACCTGCAGCCCGTTCTCTTCGAGCGCCCGCCGGTACCCGGTCAAGCGTGTCTCCGCCGGAACCGTTTCGGGGGCGCCGTTGATGAACCCGATCGTTCGCCTGCCGCCATCGAGAAGGTGTTGCACGGCCGCTTGAGCTCCGCCGGTCGAGTCGACCCGCACGTTGTCGACCTGCGCCTCCTCCGGCACCCGCCCGACGACGCAGACCCGCTGGCGCACGCCTTCCAATCTTTCGACGAGCTTTTTTGTGGGCTTGAGGGAGCAGATGATGAGACCGTCGACGCGTCTCTGCTCGAGGCTGTCGAGTGCGAAGTCCTCTTCGCCGGGAGCATCGTCGGTACTCATCAACGAGAGCCGGTAGCCTCGTTCCTTCGCTTCCTGCTGTATCGCTTTCGCCATCGCCACGTAGACCGGGTTGGCGATGTCCGGAACGACGAGCGCGATCTGCTCGGTGCTGCGCCGTTTGAGGCTGCGAGCGACGTGGTTCGGAACGTAGTCGAGTTCGGCGATCGCTTCCAACACCCTCTGGCGTGTGGCTACTGGCCCGGCCTGGGTATTCACGACCCGCGAGACCGTGCCTATCGAAACACCGGCTCGTTTGGCCACGTCGATTATGGTCGCCCTCTTCTGCTTGTCGTTCACGTATGCCCATTCGTCATATGTCTCTGGCGATGCTAAAACGTTTCAAGAGCAGGGTCAAGGTGACGGCGGAAAAGCTACGGCCTCACTCCGGACTGATGGTGGTTCCCGCGACAGAGGGTCGGACGTCCCCCGCTCGATCTGAAACGGGCGTAACCTTGAAACGTCGGTGAACCGTTTCACGGTAAAAGTGATCGGGAGACGCTGTCGGAACACCGTACGGGGGGAGCACGCGCGCTCCAGAGCGTTCGGATCGGGAAGAGTGTCCGAGGTAACATTGTCCAGGAGTCTATGAACCGACTGCCAGCCAAATTGGGAGGAGTCCCCGCCCACGTGACGATCGCCGATGTAGCCAAGCGCGCAGGCGTATCCGTGGGGACGGTCTCCCGCGTCCTCAACAATGCGGAGAACTGCGGCATGGACGTGCGGCTGCGCGTCAGGGAAGCTATTGACGCTCTCGGCTACACTCCCAACCACGCGGCACGGAGCCTCAAACGCCGGCTCACGATGCAGGTCGCCCTCGTGGTCCCCGACCTGGCCAACCCCGTCTACACTCAGATGGCCGTCGGTGTCCAGGGCGAGGCGGCCGCAGCCGGGTACCACCTCACTCTGGTAAACAGCGGGGGTGATTGGGCAGAGGAGCGGCTTGCCCTCCAGGGCCTGGAGGAGCGCCAGGTGGACGGCGCGATCTTCTGCTCACTCAAAGTCACCCAGGGCTTCATCAGGTCGGTAACAGTGCATGCGGGCAGCGTCTGCGTCATCGGTGGCCTGCCCCTGGACTGCCCGGTAGACAATGTGCGCCTCGATTCTGTCCGTGGGGCGGAACTGGCCGTCGAACACCTGCTGGGCTCTGGCCGTCGCACGGTAGCCTTCATCAACGGAACCTCCGGAACGGTGCCGCACGACACCCGTAATCGGGGCTACAGGCAAGCGCTGGCGGAGGCCGGCATCGAGTACGACGGACGACTGGTTGCCAGCGGCGACTTCACGATGGTTAGTGGTTACGAGGCGGTCGACCGGCTGCGGGCCCAGGGTCTCGAGTTCGACGCTCTTTTCTGCGCCAACGACACCATGGCGTTGGGGGCGATGAGGAGGCTGCAGGAGTTGAAGATCGCAGTGCCCGAGCAGGTCGCGGTCGTGGGCATGGACGACATCGAAGCCGCGCGGATGTCCACGCCCACCCTCACCACCGTGTCGCTCCTGGCCCGGGAGCGAGGTCGGATCGCCTGCGAGATGCTGCTGAGGCGCCTCACGGGAGAAGCCGGTGCCGAAGCGGAAAAAGTCACCGTCCTGCCCAAGCTGATAAGGCGCGAGTCGAGCGCTACGCAATGACGTGTCGAGGCGTGACGAGGCCGCGGTTGTCGCTCGCTGAGCTGCCGTCCCAGGCTCTCTCGGGTTCCCTTCGCTACCGGCTCTGCCTGCCGGAGGTGGAGCCGTCCACGCTCCCGGATGCTCCCTTGCTTCTCCTCCTGCACGGGAGCGGCGGTGACGAATGCTCCTGGGATCCAGGACTCGAAGCGCTGCAGGAGGCGGTCTCCCAGGGACGGCTGCCGCCAGTGGCGGCGGTTGCTCCCGGCAGCGGGACCAGCTGGTGGGTAGACGGCCGAGAAGCCGTAGAGTCTGCCGTCATCGACGAACTCCTCCCGCACGTCAGGACCCAGACGGGACTCGGGAAGGCGGGAAGGCTCCTCGTCGCCGGTTTCTCGATGGGGGGCTTCGGAGCTGTTCGCTACGCCCTGCGCTACCCCCGGCTGTTCAGTGGTGCGATCGCCATGAGCTCCGCCCTCTACGACGATCTGCCGCCCCCCGGCTCGAGCGCTCGGGGCAGTGGCGCCTTTGGCACGCCCTTCGACGAGCGGCGCTGGCGGCAGTTCAACTACCCAGCCCTCCTTGACTCCTACCGCGACTCCGGACGCCAGGTTCCCTTCTTCATCGCGGCAGGTGACAGCGACTGGAACGAGCCGGCCGGCTGGCGGTTCAACAGCGAATACCAGTCCCTGCTCCTCTTCGAGCGACTCAACAAGGAGTTCGGGAGTCCGGCCCGCCTGAAGATCGACTCGGGCGGGCACGACTGGAACTTCTGGCGCCCGATGCTCCTCGAGGGCCTGAGGTATCTGCTGGATCAGGATTAGGAGTCCGGGGACCGGGGGAGCTCGGACCGGGAGTACGAGGATCGGGCCAGCGGGGACCGGGACTCCGAAGAACAGGGGAGCGCGGACCGGCGGTAAGGTGTACTGGTGCTGGAACTCCTCTTCATCCTCGTCGGGATAGTAGTGGCGTTCCTGCTCTTTTTCTGGGTGGCGTCCTCTTACACCAGCCGCGTATTCGCGAGGATCGCAAACCGCCATGGCGAAGACACGGAGTGGATAGTTCAGAGCGGAATAGCGCCGCCCGAATGGAGTGACGGCCAGAAGCAGCGTATCGCCAGGATGGAGGCGATGGGAGCCTCGCCCCAGCGCCTGGACAGGGCGAAGGCGCGTTATCGGGAGTGGCTCATCGCCCGGCTCGAGCGCCACCTCCGCTACCTGGAGCGGGCTACGGTCTTCCGGAACGAGTACGAGCGTAACGACCTGACCGATCGCCTCCGCGAGGTGGGCAGGAGTTGGGAGAACTCCCGCTGGGAGCAGATAGTCGGTGAGGAGGAGTTCGGGCTCCCCGGCTGAAGCTAGCGGTGACCGAGTCGACCTTGCCAAAGAGATGGGGAGGCGGCCTTTCGGCCGCCTCCCCGCTTACGCCGGTCGGGGTTGCTACCTCTGACTATTCCCTACTGGTCGATCCAGAACTGGTAGGCGAACTCGCCCAACTCACCCTGCCAGATCTGCCGCGGGGTGTAGGCCTCGGGGACGTTGTGGATGCTGTTGCTGGCGATGAACAGGTCGGGGAGCTGGCCGGCCACGCCGATGACAACCAACTGCTCCGCCTGGTTGTCGAAGATCCGGGTCATCAGCTCGGCGTACTCCTCGCTGTCTGGGTGGACCTGGCGGGCACGCTGGAAGGTCTCCTCGTGGTCCTTGACCCACTGTGGCGGTTCGACACCGGGCAGCACGCCTCCCTCGAAGTCCTCCAGGCTGCGCTCTCCCGACTCGACCTGCTGCTGCGCCCTGAGCCAGTTGAACCAGCCGCGACCGGCCCATGAGTAGTTCTCGTCGCCGAGGACGGCGAAGCTCTCGTACTCCTGCAGGTAGGAATGACCCTCGATGGTGGCGTCGAAGGTACCGGCGTCCAGGGACTCGTTGTGGAGGTCGCCCCCGACGTTGCGGATCTCGACGCGCAGGCCCACGTCCTCCAGGTACTCCTTCAACAACTCGGCGGCCTGTGCCGGGTCACCTACGCCCTCGATGCTATCGGTGATGGTGAGGATGGTGGCGAACTCACTGCCGTCGGGAGCACGCCGGAAGCCCTCACCGTCCCGGTCGGTCATGCCTAACCCATCGAGTAGCCCGTTCGCCAGCTCGGGGTCGTGCTGAGCGTAGCTCTGGGCCCACTCCTCCTGATACCACTCCGCGTTCGGCTTGGCGGTCGTTTGCCCCGGTACGGCCTGGCCGATGTAGAGGAGGTCGTTCACCTCGTCCCTATTGATTGCTACCGAAACCGCACGCCGGAAGTCGACGTTCCCGTACAGATCGCGCTTGACAGGGTCGCTGTGGGTGAGGTTGAAGATCAGCGAGAGGTTCGAGGCCATGAGGCTGGGGACAAGCTGCACGCGGTAGTCGCCGGCAGCCTCGTTCTGCTTGAAGAGGGTGAAGTCCTTGAAGGTGGGGTAGAGGTAGGCGAGGTCGTTCTGGCCGGAGACGATGTTGAGGGAATAGGTCTCCGGGTCGACGATCTGGGCGACGATGCGGTCGATGTAGGGAAGCTGACGTCCCTCGCTGTCCACGCCGAAGAAGTAGGGGTTGCGCTCTAGCACGCGGCGGTTGGAGGTGAGCTCGGTAACGATCCAGGGGTGCAGTGTCGGCTTCTGGTCGATGTCGTACGGGGCGTACTTGTCGTTGAACGCGTCCTGCCAGGTATCAAAGCCTTCACTCGCCGCCAGCTCCTCGGCGTCGGGGTTAAGGTCGGGGTGGTAGCGGCCCATGTAGTGCGAGGGCAGGATGTTCATGATCATGTTGCCCGCGTTGCCAGCCAGCTCCTCCTCCCAACGGGGCTTGGGCTTGTTGAGGGTGAGCCGGAAGGCCCACTCGTCGATCGCCTCGAACCCGACCTCGTAGCCCTTCCGGGGATAGTCGAGGTTCCACCAGGTGAGTTCGGGGTCCTGGGCCATCACTTCGTAGACGATCCGAACATCGTCCATGGTGACCGGCTGTCCGTCGGACCACTTCATCCCCTCGCGGAGGGTGAACGTGCCCGTCATATAGTCGTCGGATACTTCCCAGTCAGCGAGCATCGAAGCGCTCAGATTCCCTTGCATGTCCATCTGCAGGAACCGCGGGCTCATCTCCGGGGCTGGCATCATGTCGTTCCAGGGGTCGGGAGCGACCGCGTACACGAATGCGGTGCCGCCGTACTCGCCGGGCTCACCCAGCAGGAACAGTTCCGCCGGTTCAGCGGGAAGCCGTTCTTCCACGGGTGGTAGTTCGCCGGCCTCTACCAGCTCAGCGAGTGATGGCGCTTCCTGGTACTGCTGGCCGAAGGCGGTGCCCGCCCATAGCAGCAACAGAAGGCCGATGAGCGAGAGTTGTCTCAACGTTGGCCGATACATGTGTAACCTCCTAGGGCTTCCCCAGCTTGACTCTTTTCGCCCGCCGGTGAACCGTTTTACAAAGGACTATGGAGTGTAGACTACGTTACAGCGTCCGAGCCAGTCAAGGAGCTTGACAGGCGGAGGTTGTGCGTTGGAACGTAGTTAGAATCGGAACCGATCGCCCCCGCCGCATGACCACGCCCTGGCTCGGCGATGAAAAACGGTTCAGTAGGGATTGGAGACCCGATGGCAGGCTACCTCGGCAGGCGGATGATCTACATGGTGGTGCTGCTCCTCCTGCTCTCCTTCGTCTCGTTCCTGATCATCCAGCTCCCTCCCGGTGACTACCTGAGCACGATGGTCGCCCGCATGCGATCCATGGGACTCGTCGTCGATCCGGCCCTGTTGGAGAATTACTCACGACGGTACGGCCTCGACCTGCCGCTGCACCGCCAGTACCTCGTCTGGTTCGGCAGCCTGCTGAACGGGGACCTCGGCGAATCGTTCATATATGGCGAGCCCGTCCTCGATCTGATCAAGGAGCGGATACTGCTCTCGGCCGCGCTAACATTCGGCACGCTGATAGTCACCTACGTGATCGCCGTGCCCATCGGCATCTACTCGGCTACCAACCAGTACTCGCCCATGGATTACGTCTTTACCGTGCTGGGCTTCATCGGACTGGCGGTCCCCAACTTCCTCCTCGCCCTGATTTTGATGTTCCTGGCGTTCAAGTACTTCGGCTGGAGTGTAGGCGGCCTGTTCTCCCGGGAGTACGTCGTCGCTCCCTGGAGCTGGGGCAAGTTCGTCGATCTCCTCAAGCACCTGCCGATCCCGCTCTTCGTCATAGGCACCGCCGGGACGGCCAGCCTCATCCGCATCCTGCGGGGCTCCCTCCTGGACGAACTACGGAAGCAGTATGTGACCACGGCGCGAGCCAAGGGCGTGCCGGAACGTCGCCTGCTCTTCAAGTACCCGGTTCGGATAGCGATCAATCCGATCATCAGCCACATCGGCTACCTCCTGCCGATGCTGGTCGCAGGTGAGACGCTTACCTCGATCGTCCTCAGCCTGCCCACGGTGGGACCGCTCCTCCTCCAGGCGCTGCAGCAGCAGGACATGTATCTCGCCGGCAGCCTACTCATGGTCCTCGGGGTATTGGCGCTCATCGGCGTCCTCCTCTCGGACATCCTGCTCGTCATCGTGGACCCCAGGATCCGATTCGAAGCAGGGGAATCGGCATGAAGTGGTGGCCGCTTCCCTTCGGGCGCTTCAGCCGGACCAGGCCGGGCTCCCGTTTCGAGCCGAGGGAGCCCGGGAAGGCGGGGGATCCGGAGGAATACTACCTGGCATCCAGCAGCCAGCTGGTATGGCGCGCCTTCCGTAAACACAAGCTGGCGATGGTCGGCCTCACTGTCCTGGGGCTCCTCTACCTCCTCGCGATCTTCGCGGGATTCTTCTCGCCTTACGATCCCTGGCAGCGGCATGCATCACACGTCACTGCCTCACCCACACCGATCCGGTTCATCCACGAGGGCCGTCCACACTGGCCGTTCGTCTACGGGACAAGCTTCGAGCTGAATCTGGACACGCTGGCTCGCGAGTATCAGGTTGACCGCGATCAGGCCTACGACCTCCGGTTCTTCGTGCGAGGTGAGCCGTATAAGCTCCTGGGCCTCTTTCTTACCGACGTCCGCTTCGCAGGGGTCGAGGAGGGCGGCAAGCTGTTCCTGTTCGGTACCGATAGCCTGGGGCGCGACGTATACTCCCGCGTGTTGCAGGGGGCCCGTATCTCGCTCTCCATCGGCCTGATCGGCGTTTTCGTCAGCTTCATCCTGGGTATCACCCTGGGAGGAATCTCCGGCTACTTCGGCGGCGCCGTCGACATGGTGATCCAGCGGATCATCGAATTCCTGGGGCAACTTCCCCACATCCCCCTGTGGATGGCACTGGCGGCGGCAGTACCCACCGAGTGGCCGCCGGTGCGAGTCTACTTCATGATCACCCTCGTGCTGTCTATCCTCGGCTGGACCGGCCTGGCGCGCACCGTACGCGGCAAGATCCTCCAACTTCGCACGGAAGACTACGTGATGGCCGCACGCTTCGCCGGTGCCTCGCAGTTCAGCATCATTCGCAAACACCTTCTCCCCGGCTTCGCAAGCTACCTCATCATCCACATCACGCTCGCCATCCCCGAGATGATCCTGGGTGAGACCGCCCTGAGCTTCATCGGCGTGGGACTCAAGGCGCCGGTAGTGAGCTGGGGCGTGATGCTCCAGGAAGCACAGAACGTTCGTACCGTTGCTGTGCATCCGTGGCTGATGTTGCCGGCAGCGTTCGTGATCGTCACGGTCCTCTGCTTCAACTTCGTGGGTGACGGGCTGCGGGACTCCGCCGACCCGCACTCGAGCTAACTCCAGCAGCGGATTCCAGGATACTCTGTTGGACTCTGCCGACTTGCACTCCAGCTAGCCTGGCCAACAGCGGCTAGGAGACTCCCTGCAGGTCCAGCTCTTCGGAGAAGTGGCAGGCGGCATGGTGGCCCGGCTTTACCTCGCGCAGCGCCGGCTTCTCGACACTGCAGATGTCGCGAGCGTAGGGGCAGCGGGGGTGGAAGTAGCATCCGGAGGGGGGATCGGCTGGATTCGCCACCTCGCCCCTCAGCAGGATCCTCTCCATCTTCCGGTGCGGGTCGGGACGGGGCACGGCCGAGAGGAGGGCTTCCGTATAGGGATGCCGTGGCGCGGCGAAGAGATCCTCCGTCTTGGCATGCTCCACCAACTGTCCCACGTACATGACGGCGACCCTGTCTGAAATGTGCTCCACCACGCTCAGGTCGTGTGCGACGAACAGGTAGGCGAGCCCGAAGCGCTCCTGCAGTTCCACCAGCAAATTGAGTATCTGCGCCTGTATCGAGACGTCGAGGGCAGAGACAGGCTCATCCGCGACTATCAGGCTGGGGTTGGTCGCGAGGGCGCGGGCGATGCCGATCCGTTGCCGCTGTCCACCGCTAAAGGCGTGGGGGTAGCGATTGATGTGGCGGGTATTAAGCCCCACCACGTTCATCAGCTCCCTCACTCGCGTCTCGACCTGGGCACGGTTGGCGTTGAGGCCGTGAACGAGTGGCTCGCCGACAATCTCGAGTACGGTCATGCGTGGATCGAGCGAGGTGTACGGGTCCTGGAAGACCATCTGGATGTGCTTCCGGATGGGTTGAAGTTCTCTACCGGAAAGGGCGTTCATGTCGACGTAACGCCCGTCCACCTTGAAGTGGATGTTGCCCTCGGTTGCCCGGAGCCCACGCATTACACAGCGTCCCAACGTCGTCTTGCCCGAGCCGGACTCACCCACGAGCCCCACGGTCTCGCCGGGCATGACCTCCAGCGACACCCCGTCGACGGCCTTGATCTCGCCCGTGCGGCGGCGCAGGAATCCCTTTTCGATCGGGAAGTACTTCTTCAGACCTTCGACACGGAGGAGCGGTTCTCCGGCATTCTGTCCCCGCGGAGCGCCCGCTGATGCCGCTGCCCGCTGGTTCACCCCGTGGGGTCCGGCGGCCTCAGGCATGAACCTCCGCCTCCTCTACTTCTCGGTGATGCAGGAAGCACCGCACCGGGTGCCGGCCATCTGGCTCGGTTAGTTCAGGCATGGCAACGTCGCAGACGCCTGGCATGGCGTCGGGGCATCGGTCGAAGAATGGGCACTGGCGAGGAAGGTTCATCGGTATCGGCACGGTGCCCTCGATCGCCTCGAGTGGCCCGCGTCGTTTCTCTCCGAGCTTTGGAACCGACTTGAGCAGTTTTCGCGTGTACGGGTGGAGCGGGTTATCGAAGATCTGCTGTACAGTTCCGGTTTCGACGATCTTGCCGAGATACATCACGGCAACGCGATCTGCGATCTCGGCGATTACACCGAGGTCGTGGGTTATGAACAGCATCGACATCCCGGTCTGCTCTTTGAGTTCCGCCATAAGGGCCAGGATCTGCGCCTGGATTGTCACGTCGAGGGCGGTTGTTGGCTCGTCTGCGATCAGGAGCGCGGGATCGCAGGAAAGTGCCATCGCGATCATCGCCCGCTGCCGCAGGCCGCCCGAGAGCTCATGCGGATAGGCGTCTATACGGGCCTTCGGGTTGGGCATACCTACCGTGTCCAGCGCAGCGATGGCTTGGGCCTTCGCCTCCCGCCGGCTCCGGGTGCGGTGCAGCAGTAGAGACTCCATTATCTGGTTGCCGATGGTGTGCACGGGGGAGAGGCTGGTCATCGGCTCCTGGAAGATCATGGAGATCCGGCTGCCGCGGATCGACCGCAGCTGCTGCCCGTGCGCCGGGAGACGGGCCAGGTCGTAGCTGCTTCCGTCCTCCTCGTTTAAGCGGATCGATCCGCCCACAACCCGGCCCGGGCGTGGCACGATCCGCAGTACCGACTGAGCCGTGATGCTCTTGCCACAGCCGCTCTCACCGATTATCCCCAGTGTCTCGGCGCGGCCGACCTGGAACGACACCCCGTCCACAGCCTTGAGGACACCATCGTCGGTGAAGAAATGGGTCTTGAGGTCGGCAACGTCGAGGAGCGGAGCGGGCACAACTTCCCTTCGTGAAACGGTTCACTGTGTATAGCGGATTCTAGCCCACTACCATTGTCCCGAACAAAACAGGCTTTGACCAGGGTCGTGAAACGTTTTAAGCTCTTCGTGAAGGCTCTCAAGGCAACACATTCCTTCACCGAGCTGCTTGACGCTGGAAGTGGACGAGTGTAGGAGGAGGTATTCCATCAGCTATCGAACACTCCTCACGCCCCTGGAGGACGCAATGAAGCGACTGGTCTCAGCACTCGTCGTCATCGCCCCGTTGCTTATGGGCGTTGCCGCTGCGGGCACTATCACCACTCAGGAGTTCGAGTCTCCCACCCTCGGACGTACCTGGAACTACAACGTCTATCTACCCGAGGGCTACGAGAGCTCGAATCTCGAGTACGCCGTGATCTATCTTCTGCACGGCAGTGGTGGCAATGAGTCGTCCTGGGACGAAGGCCTAACCGTGCTCGATGAGCTGATCGAGGCCGGGGAAGTCCCGCCCGCCATCGCGATCGCTCCCAGCTCAGGTAGCAGTTGGTGGGTTGACACGAGCGAACCGTTTGAAACGGCAACAGTGGAAGACCTCATCCCTCACGTCGATGCAACCTATCGCACTATCGGCGGGCGCGAGGGCCGAGCCATTGCGGGGTTCTCGATGGGCGGCTACGGCGCTCTCAGGTATGCCTTGGCCTACCCCGACGTTTTTCGCGCTGCCACCCTGCTTAGCGCTGCCCTTTACGACGACCTGCCGCCACCCGGATCCAGCGCACGCACCACCGGGGCCTTCGGAAGTCCCTTTGATCCCGAGCTCTGGAGGCAACGCAATTACCCGGCAAACTTGGCCCCTTACCGACGCTCGGGCTTCGAGGTTCCGGTGTTCATTGCTGTGGGCGATGACGACTGGAACGAGCCGGCCGGCTGGGAGTACAACGTCGAGTACCAGTCGCTGCTGCTTTTCGAGCGGCTCAACAAAGAAGCCGGCAGCGCCGCGGAATTACGCGTCGTCGATGGAGGTCACAACTGGGAGTTGTGGAAGCCGATGTTCGCCGAGGCGTTGCCCTACATGTTCGGGTACTTGAGGTTACCGAGACCCAGCGACTAGTCGCACGGGCGGCACCTACCCGAATACCTGGCGTAAGGCGATTAAGCTGATGGTCGACGATTCCGCAGGGTGGGTCGAGGTCACCGGCCCGTGTGGGAGTGACGAGGACATCGTCGTCCTGCGGTGCGTAGAAGCCTGTTGAGAGCTCAAAGTCTGCGAAGAGGAGGCACGGAGAAATGCGAACGATGAGGCTTGGCGTGAGTGACCTGGAAGTGCCAGTAATCGCCGTGGGTTGTATGCGCTTGACCGAACTCGATGTGTCGGCCGCCGAGCGGTTCATCCGTGCGGCGCTCGACGAGGGGGCGAACTTCTTCGATCACGCGGACATCTATGGGGGCGGACGTTGCGAGGAACTTTTCGCTGAGGCCATCGGGATGGACGAGCAGGTTCGCGAACAGGTGATCCTGCAGTCCAAGTGCGGCATAGGTCAGGGGATGTTCGATTTCTCAAAGGAGCACATTCTGCGGTCGGTCGACGGCATCCTCGGGCGTTTGCGAACCGACTATCTCGACGTGCTACTGCTGCACCGGCCGGACACGCTCATGGAGCCGGATGAGGTGGCGGAGGCGTTCGACCAGCTCGAGCGCGAGGGCAAGGTTCGTCACTTCGGCGTGAGCAACCAGCACCCGCGGCAGATTGAGCTGCTGAAGAAGCACGTTCGTCAGCCGCTGATCGCGAATCAGCTGCAGTTGAGCATCACCAACACGGCCATGCTCGACAGCGGCTTTAACGTAAACATGGCGAATGAAGCGGCAGTTGACCGCGACGGCTACGTGCTGGATTACTGCCGGCTACACGACATCACCATCCAGCCCTGGTCACCCTTCCAGTACGGATTCTTTGAGGGGGTGTTCCTGGGCAGCGACAGGTTCCCGGAACTCAACGCGCAGCTCGAGGAGGTGGCCGGCCGGCACGGGGTGAGCAGCACGACGATCGCGCTCGCCTGGTTGCTGCGCCACCCTGCTCGCATGCAGCCGGTCATCGGAACTACGAATGTCGAACGATTGCGGGAGTGCTGCCGCGCGGCGGAGGTGCAGCTTTGCCGGGAGGAGTGGTACGGGATATATCGGGCGGCGGGGAACGTACTCCCCTGACGCTTGCCGATGGTCGAGCTGCGCTTCGAACGACTATTCACACCTTATGAGTGCCGAATCAGGGCACCTGTATCAGTGAGCGCAGAGACTAGCCGAGTTTCTCATGGCTGTTCCCCCCTTTTCACCTGTGCGGCTGCCGCATAGATCTGCCTGCGTGCCGGCAACTCGGCTAGGAGGATGCCAGAATTGGCCACCGTCCACCTTGCCTCAGCCGGACCCGAGCCGCGCGGTGTTAGCGAGCAGCTGGGGGTTTTGCCCCGGACGCGAACGGCTGGGAACTGCATCGCTGGCAGATCGAGGACATGGGAGTGCGATACGTAACGGCCCGAACCGGCATCAGTTCATCGAAGCGGGTTATTCAACCTTCAAGCTCGCGCTGGCTCGACCCAGCAGGGGCATATCGGCCAGCCAATAGGTGACGCGCCCGACGGGTGAGCCGGCCAGGCGCCGCAGCGTAGCCAACTGGCCGATGTGAGTTAGGGCGTCCGAGACCGGACCCTGCAGGAGCCCCGTGAAGCTCAGCCCTTCACGCTTGGGATTGAACGGTCGCCCCTCGTCTAAGCAGCGGTCCAAGCCGCGCAGCTTGATGCGGAACCTGAGACACTCGGCCTCGAAGGTGCTCTCGGGCCTGCTGCCCTCGACCACCGGTGCAAACTGCTCCATTATGAAGTCGAGCAGGCTGCACATGTGTCCGACTATGGCGAGCGGCGTCCTGACTCCTGCTCCCGCGTCGAAACTTCCAAAGTCCGAGGCGGTGCCTTCCGTGACGTGGACGAAACGGTAATCGAGGGTGGCCAGGAGGCGGCGTAGATCGTTGTACATGGATAACCATACTAATTATTCCTGACCTTAAACTACTGGAGGCCAGATAATGCCTGTCCATTGATTACGTCTCATTCCCCGCCGTAACCGAGCCTACTCTAGCAATCTCCATTTTCACCATGGAGATCGACTTGCGCTCGACAAGAACCGTCGCAAGTCGCTATTGCCCAACAAGAACACTGTTTGCTCTAAGAGAAGTATCAGCCAGCGCACTGTTCATTGAGATACTAGTCGGGCCTGATTAGCAGGCGACAACGTCAGGGAGACGGCAAAGAACCAACTACTCCCCCGCCCTCACCTTTCCCCGCATCCGCTCCACCAACCTCGGTTTGATCTCACTCCACTCGGCAGCCACTATCGAATAGATGACCGTATTCCTGTAGGTGCCGTCCTTCGCGAGCATGTGAAGGCGCAACCGACCCTCTTGGGTAGCACCCAGTTTCTCCAGGGCCCGCCTCGAGGCAGTATTTCGCTCGTCCACCTGGAACTGGACACGGTTGACGCTCAGCTCTTCGAAGGCATACTCCAAGAGCAGGTACTTCGACTCGAGATTGGTCCCATCGCCGTGATGGCAAGGAGCGATCCAGCTGTAGCCGATAGAGCAACGACGGTTCGGGAGGTCGAGCTCGTTGAGTCGGCTGGTCCCCGCGACGGCGCCGCTCTCCTTGCGAACGATTGCGAATGGCAAAGCCACGCCGGAATCGCGTTGGGCGAACGCCTGGCCGAAGTAGTGGTCGCGTTCCTCATCGCTGCGAGGAGTCGAGGTCCACACGAAGATCTCGGGAGACTCCCGCGCGATATTCATGAGCGGAGCGATGTGGTCGGGCAGGAGAGGGCTGAGTAGAATGGAGTTCCCGCTCAGGACGGGTTGCTGCAGTCTCATGGACGACGTCTAGCTCCTTTGCGCACACCGCGCCGCTGGTTTCGAAGCAACTGGTGAGCGTTCGCGACCGCCTCGCGCCCGCCGCAGCCGGACTTACGGACTAGCGCGCCTGGACGAACAGGGCAACGGAGTCCGCGATGCGCCGGCTCGAGGCCTCGAGTTCCTCGAACATCGCCCGCCTGGCCGCCCCCGGATCCCGCGATTCGATAGCATCTACTATCCGCAGATGGCGTTCCCGCATTTCGACCTCCTGGCGTTGATCAGACACCTGGGCGAGCACCCGGAGCATGTCGTCGAGGAGGCGAGAGATGTTGTCCATCAGGCGGGAGTTGCCGGTCGATTCGGCTATCAGCATGTGGAAGGCACGGTTCGTGACGGCCAGTTTTCGCCCATCAACGACGCCGTCCGTCGAGTTGTCCTTGAGCGCGAGTTCCCTGAGTTGCCGAACCTGCTCTGGCCGCATCTGTTGACTGGCGCGTTCTGCCGCTGCACCTTCTAGCAGCGAGCGAAGGAAGACTATCTCCTGTGCGTCGGCTAGTCCCAGCGAGTTGATCAGATAGCCCTGCCGCGCCTTCACCGAAATCAAACCGCCTTCGAGCGCCCTTGCCAAGGCGTAGCGCACTGGCGACCGACTGGCGTTGTAACGCTCTGCGAAGTCGTTCTCCGAGAGGATCTCGTTTGGCGGGAGGACTGTCCACAGGATATCCTCCCGCAAGAGCGCATAGACTTCATCGCCCTTGGTGAGATTCTTTTTGGGCTTCCAACTCTCGCTTATGCCAGGCTCACGTTGGATGGCTTACCTCCAGGGCTCGGTCCGGTTGGGCTACGATCAACTAGCTGAAACTCGGCCTGCACTCAAATAACTCTGCTGGTCGCCAGTACTATACCGGCGCAATTCTCATTAAGCAAACAGCCCCGACCTCCTTGACGCTGGCCTTGGACACCTGTAGTATACCACTGGTAGCCGTACAAAAATACCACTAAGGTTATTGGAGGCAAACGTGCACACACGTCAACACCTCGCTCGACTCGTAATCGGTATCTGGAGTATCGCTCTGGTGATGCTGTCGGTTGCCACCGCTCAGGAAGGCGCAAATGCCCAACCTAGCGGCGAGATCAGGATCGCCATCCCCACCGAACCCGTCAACCTGGATCCGCGCCTGGGAACCGACTCCAATTCCCAGTACGTGCAGGAACTCGTGTACAGTTCGCTGCTCAGGATCGGCGGAAATCTCGAACCGGTCCCCGACCTGGCGGAAAGCTGGGAAAATCCTGCACCCGAGCGGTACATCTTCCACCTCCGCGAAGGCGTCGAGTTCCACGACGGCGTGGAGGTAACGGCGGAGGATGTCAAGTACACCTTCGACACCCTCCGTGATCCAGAATTTGGGTCTTCCTTCGCAGCTAACTACAACGCTGTGCAGGAAATCAACGTCATCGACGACTACACGGTCGAGTTCGTTCTCGACTCTCCGTTCGCACCCTTCCTCTACTATATGAACCCGGGTATCGTGCCCCGCCACCTGGCCGAGGATGAGGGCCACAACCTGCAGAGCGAGCCAGTTGGGTCCGGACCCTTCGAAATGACTGAGTGGCGCCGCGGCGAGAGCGTTACGCTGGAAGCCAACGTCGACTACTTCGAAGGCGCGCCCCGGGTCGAGCGCATCGTCCTCGTCCCCATTCCCGAGACGACGGTAAGGCTGCTCGAGCTTGAGACCGGCAACGTCGATATGGCCATCGGGATCCCCAACGAGAACATCCAGGCTATTCGCGAAAACCCGGAGCTCGCAATCGCAGAAGGCGGAGCCGCCGCGTTCCACGTCATGGCATTCCAGAACGAACGTGCGCCGTTCGATGACCCCCTTGTTCGTCGGGCCCTGGTCCACGCCATCGACAAGGAAGGCATTGTAGAGCACGTCTATTACGGCCTGTTCCCGCCCGCCCATACACCGATCGTGCCGACATCCTGGGCTCACGATTCGACTGTCTCTCAGTACGACTACGACCCCGAAAGGGCGCGCGAACTACTCGAGGAGGCCGGGGTCGACCCCGAAGAGCTCTCGATAACGCTGCACACGTGGAACCGCGACGCCGAGGTGCAGATTGCGACCATCATGCAGAATCAGCTGGAGCAGATCGGAATCGACGCCTCGGTATCGGTCAAGGAGTTCGCGGCGTTCCGGGACGACATCAACAGCGGGAACTACGACATCCTGATAATGGGCTTTGGCCGTCAAACCGACCCTGACAGCCATCTCTACACTCACTTCCACTCGAATCAGGTACCTCCGGCCGGAGTCAATCGCTGGCGCTTCAGCAACGAACGCGTCGACGAGCTACTCGAACAGGCCAGGGTCGAAGTGGATCAGGAAGTTCGCAAGGAGATGTACCAGGAGATCCAGCAGATAATTGCCTCAGACGTTCCCTACACTCCGCTCCAGTACACGACGATCTTTCTCGCGTACAACGCCGACCTCCAGAACGTCACCTACCCCACCTACCTCCGCCTTTTCGACCTGGCGAAAAACGCCTACTGGGCTGAGTAGGTAGGGCCGAACAATAAGCAGTTCGAGCTGTGAGTGACTAGTAAGCACTCACAGCTCGATTACTGGAAGGTAAAGGACGCCACTCTTGCTCACGTACATCGGCCGGCGAATCGCGCTAATGATCCCGTCGCTCTTCGGAGTGACGGTCGTCGTGTTCGGAATCATGCAGATGATCCCCGGCGATCCAGCCGTATACATCCTGGGAGACCAGGCATCTGAAGAGGCAGTGCAAGCGCTCAGGCGGCGGATGGGACTTGACCGACCCCTACTCGAGCAGTACGTTGCCTGGGTTATCGGCATCCTCCGGGGAGACTTCGGTGTCTCCTATCGTGATGCTTCTCCCGTCCTACCCGTTCTTCTCGGCCGTTTTCCCGCCACCCTCGAACTCATGCTCGCATCCATGGTCCTGGCCCTTGGGCTTGGAATACCGGTAGGTGTTCTGTCAGCGGTTCACCGTAACAGCGTCATCGACACTGTCTCCCGCGTCTTTGCTTTAGCCGGCCACGCCACGCCCACATTCTGGCGGGCCTTGATGCTCATTCTCCTGTTTGCCTTCTACGTGCCGATATTCCCGCCGTCTGGGCGCAACGGACTGGCAAGCATCGTGCTGCCTGCAATCGCCCTGGGAAGCAGCATGGCCGGCGTGATCATGCGGTTGACACGATCAAGCGTCCTGGAAGTCCTGTCCGACGACTACGTTCGAACGGCAAGAGCCAAGGGCCTCCGTGAGCGCGTCGTAGTGTACCGGCATGCATTACGGAATGCACTACTGCCTGTAGCCACTATCATAGGCATCCAGGTGGGGAATCTCCTGGGTGGATCTGTAGTTACCGAGACCGTCTTCGCTTGGCCGGGAATCGGACGCTACGCCTATCTGGCAATGATGCAGCGGGACTACACGACGGTAATGGGAAGCCTATTCCTCTTTTCGCTTATTTATATGGTTATCAACCTACTGACTGACCTGTCCTACGGCTGGTTGGATCCCCGCGTTCGCTATGGCTAGATGGAAGCGGTTCATCCGCAATCCAGCGGCCGTGGCCGGTACCCTTATCTGCCTCGGTTTGATAGTGGTAGCGATCTTCGCGCCGGCGATAGCGCCGTACCCGCCCGACCAGATGCTCCTGGGGAACCGTCACTTGCCGCCATCCCCTGGGCACTGGATGGGGACGGACTTCTTTGGGCGCGACATACTCAGCCGAATCATCATAGGGAGCCGCATAACTGTCGCCGTCGGCTTGATCGCCCTGTTGGCTCAGGCAGCCATCGGCATTCCCTTGGGTCTGGCGGCGGGCTACTTCAAGGGCCGTATCGACATGGTCATAATGCGGCTCACCGACATTTTCATGTCATTTCCCACTATCCTCTTGGCGCTCGCGATCATGGCTGTGAGCGGTGGAGGCTTCTGGAACCTGATACTGGCCCTGAGCATCACAAGCTGGACGTCCTTCTCGAGGCTCGTTCGCTCCCAAGTCTTGACCCTGACCGAAAGAGACTTCGTGCAGAGTTCCCACGCCCTGGGCGCCCGTGACCTGCGTACGATATTCCGGCAAATTCTGCCCAACTGCATCCCAATAATCATCGTCCACGCGACCCTTGTCGTCGCCGTGCCGATACTTGCCGAATCTTCCCTCAGCTTCCTGGGGCTCGGACTGCCGCCCGAGACCTCCAGCTGGGGCGCGATGGCAGCGACCGGACGCGCCTACATACGTGAGGCCTGGTGGTCGGTGACTTTCCCCGGGCTTGCGATAGCTGTCGTGGTGCTAGGTACCAACCTGCTCGGAGACGCCTTGCGGGACGTACTAGACCCGAAGATGTGATCTTCGATTCGTCCGGTGGCCTTCAAACCGAAGATGTGATTTGCAGCCGGCAGATCGGAGAGAGGAACAGAATGTTTGACATCGTAATCAGAAACGGACTCATCGTCGACGGCGCGGGGTCACCATCATTCGAAGCGGACATCGCGATAAAGGACGGCCGTATCGCCACTGTGGGTAGCAATCTGGGCGGCGGCAAGAAGGAGATCGACGCCTCTGGGCAGGTCGTCGCTCCCGGATTCATCGACATACATTCGCATTCGGATTTCACGGTTCTGGTCGATCCGCTCTGCTCGAGCAAGATACGGCAGGGAATCACCACCGAGCTGAACGGCAACTGCGGCTGGTCAGCGGCACCCCTCCGGGGTGAAGGAACGAACTGGATTCAGGAAAAGGTCCGCCAGTTGGGCCTGCCGACGGAGTTCCCCTGGGACGATGTGAAGGGGTATCTTGGCGCTCTGGAAGAGTCGCGGCCGGCAATGAATATGGGCATTCTCGTCGGTTTCGGCAACCTCCGGGTGGGCGCTATGGGGTACGACGCTCGTCCGGCCACCGGCAATGAGATCGGCCAGATGCAGGCGGATCTGCGGAGCGGCCTGGCCGACGGAGCCTTCGGTCTTTCGAGCGGACTCTACTTCTCTCCCGAGAGTGCGGCCGAAGCATCCGAGGTAACCGCCGTCGCGAGTGTACTGCCGGAATTCGGCGGGCTCTATACGGCCCATATCCGGGATGAGGGTGCGCAATCGGTAGGATTGCTGGCGGCGGTTGACGAAGCGATCGCGGTGGGGGTCGAAGCGGGGGTACCGGTCCAGCTCTCCCACCTGAAGGCGCTGGGGCCCAAGGCCTGGGGGCTGGCAGGCGCCGTTCTGCAGAGGATGGACGAGGCCCGGGCGAACGGCGTCGACGTGGCCGGCGACCAGTACCCCTACACCGAGACCGGGGGCAACCTGCACAGCGCCCTCGTGCCCAAGTGGGCGCTCGAAGGGGGACGAGCAGGACTCACGAAGCGACTCGAGGATCCCTCGGACAGGCGCCGCATCCGCGACGCAGTCACCGAACTGTTTCCCTTGCGAGGCGGTCCCAGCAGGCTCATGGTGCGAGCCTGCGCCTTCGACCGATCTTTGCAGGGGCGCACCCTCAGCGAGATCGCGGACGACTGGAAGATCGCGCCTGAAGAAGTGGTGCTGAAAATGCTGGCCCACGAAAACGTAAAGCTCATCTCGATGGCGTTGAACGAGGACGACGTGGAAACGTTCATGAAGCACCCCAACGTGATGATGTCTTCGGACGGCATGGTGCTCGCCGATACGGGTGTTCTGAGCGCGGTACACACCCACCCACGAACCTATGGTGCGTTTCCGCGGGTGTTGGCCGAGTACGTTCGCAAGCGCTCCGTCCTTACGCTGGAGAACGCGATATACAAGATGACCGGTCTCCCGGCGCGCCGCCTCGGATTGGAAGGGCGCGGCGAACTCCAGGAAGGCAACTGGGCCGACGTCGTAATCCTGTCGCCGGACGACGTCCAGGACCTGGCGACCCTACAGCGGCCTCACGTCTACCCGCGCGGCATCCAACATGTGATCGTCAACGGAGGCATTGCCGTCGAAAATGGCGCCCCGACTTCGGCGAGGACTGGTCAGGTACTGCGGCATGCGGCCTGAAGACCTGCTGCGTTCGATTACGGCTAGCTGCATCCGAAGGAGCATGAAATGAGTCAGACACTTCCGGCGTTCCGCATCGAGTTGCGCGACAACCACGTAGAGCCCGAGCTGATGGAGAAGATCCGCCGGTTCCCCACGGCCCTCCTCTCAGACGCGATGTTCAAGCTGAACACCCTCGACTACCGGATTAAGCCGGTCTGGCAAGCACCGTATGCTCTCTGCGGACCGGCATTGACGGTGAGGGTTCGGCCCGGTGACAACGCGATGTGCGTGAAAGCCATCGAGCTCGCTAAGCCCGGCGACGTGATCGTCGTCCAGGGTCACTGGGATACGACACACTCAATCTGGGGCGGGATCATGAGCCTCCTAGCCAAGAAGAAGGGCGTAGCGGGACTAGTGACAGACGGACTCGTGCGCGACACGGCGCAAATGCGAGACGCCGACTTCCCCGTCTGGGCGAGGGGAACCACGCCCATTGCACCCTGCCGGAACGTGCCTCCCGGGCAGATCGGAACCCAGATCGTTTGCGGCAACACCGCCATCAACAGCGGCGATGTGATGGTTGCCGACGAAGACGGCGCGGTGGTCGTTCCCCGAAACGAGATTTCAGACGTCATCGCGGCGGCCGAAGCCCGAGAAGCAAAAGAGGACAAGTGGATAGAACAGATAGGCCGAGGAGAGATGATCCTGGTTGACGCTGTCAACGAGTTGTTGGAGCAAAACGGCTGCACGATTATCGACATGAAACGCGCTGGATCGTGAGGACGAACGAGCTCGCGCGAATGAGTTGGACCGAGGCCCGGGACGCCTTTCAGCAGAATCCGGTGGTGCTGATACCGATGGGGACCATCGAACAGCACGGACCGCACCTCCCTATGGCGGCGGACACCGTAGTGGCCGAAACTGTCGCCCTTGCCGCAGCATCGTCGACCGGCAGTGTAGTAACGCCGGCGATGGCGTTCGGCTACTGCGCCAACTCCCGGCACTTCCCTGGTACCGTCACGCTGCCCTCGCACCTCCTATCCCAGCTGGTGGAGCACACCATCAAAAGCCTCGCCGAGCATGGCGCGCGCCGGTTCATCCTCGTCAACAACCATCGCAGCAACGCCGCTGCCGTACAGCAGAGCGCCTACGAACTCCGCTCGCGGAGGGACCTGCTTATCGGTTCCTTCTTCCCCTGGGGAACGATGATTTCGATCGCGCGCGAACAGTTCCCAGAGCTCGGGAAGACTATCGGGCACGGAGGCGAACCGGAGTCGAGCGTGATGGCCCATCTGCGGCCGAACGACGTAGGCACGCTAGCCGACGGCACTGCCCGCTCCTACTCCGACTTTCAGGGGCTGCCGATGAAGGGCGCATCGGAAACGTTCATCGACGGCCACGCAGTGAATCTGTTTCGAGACCTCGATGAGCTGACGCCGTCGGGCGTGAACGGGGATCCGACCCAAGGCGATGCCGGTCGCGGGGCGGAGTTGCTGGAGCGCACCACGCAAGTTCTCGTCTCGTTCATCGAGAAGTTCGCTGCCCTGAGACTGACGGAGGCCTGAAGTGCCGTCGCGGAGGCAAAGTGCTCGATATCCTCTTTAGGGACGCGCGAATCGTTGACGGTTCAGGCAATCCCTGGTTCAGGGGAGACGTGGGCGTCGAGGCTGGGCAGATTGCATCCATCGGGGACCTCTCTGGATCCTCTGCCCGCTTGGTTGTCGAGGCACATGATGCCTACCTCACGCCGGGATTCATCGATGTCCACACCCACTCGGACTTTTCCTTGCCCGCGTTTCCGCGAGCGGAGAGCCTGATATCCCAGGGAATCACGACAGAGGTCGTCGGCAACTGCGGGCTCACACCTCACCCTGTTGACCCGGAACGCATCGAACTGATCCAGAAGTACACGGCCTTCCTTGGTGCCACCATGCCGTGGGACTGGTCCTCTACGGCGCAATTTCTCGAATACATGGAGTCATTGCCGCTCAGTCACGACGTCCTGTCGCTCGTTGGCCACGGGAGCATTCGGGTAGCGGTGATGGGATTCGACAACCGCGCGCCCACGTCCAGCGAGCTCGATCTGATGAAGAGGTACGTGGCGGAGGCGATGGAGGCAGGGGCCGCCGGCCTCTCTACCGGCCTCATCTACGCTCCCGGGAGTTTCGCTTCGAGCGACGAGCTCATAGAGCTTTGCTCCGTGGTGCGCCGGTTTCGCGGCATCTATACCACCCACCTTCGCGACGAGTCCGCCGGCTTGATGGCGGCGGTGGAGGAAGCGCTCCAGATTGGCAAGAGCGCGGGTGTGCCCGTCCAGTTCTCCCACCACAAAGTGATGGGTGAGGCGAACTGGGGCCTCGTGAGAGAGAGCCTCTCGCGTATCGACCGCGCGCGGCGCGAGGGTCAGGACGTAACCCTCGACCAGTACCCTTACACCGGCTCGAGCACTACCTTCTCGGTCTTCCTGCCCGGCTGGGCGCTCGAGGGTGGCGTCGCAGGGCTGCTGGAGCGGCTTGGTGACAACGAGAGCAGGCACAGAATTGCGGTTGCCGCTCAGAGAATGGACTGGAACCAGGTGCTGATTGCCGGCCTGAACAGATCCGAGGACAAGGACTACGAGGGCCTGAGCATCCACCAGCTGGGGGCGGCTTTGGCGAAGGACCCGTTCGAGGCGGCCCTCGACCTGATACTTTCCGAAGGAGGTCCTTTCTCGATCGTGCGCTTCGGGATGGCGGAGCAGGACGTGAAGTACGTGATGCGGCATCCACATGTGATGGTGGCGAGCGATGGCCACGCGATGTCGCCCAAACTGGGTGGCAAGCCACATCCCCGCAGCTACGGAACCTTCCCTCGGGTCCTGGGTCGTTATACGGATGAGCTTGGGGGACTGAGTCTGGAGGAGAGCGTGAGGAAGATGACCTCGCTGCCGGCTCAGCGCTTCGGGCTGTGGGACCGAGGACTCATCCGTCCCGGGCAGCGCGCCGACCTGAACCTGCTTGGCCCCACGATCTCGGATACAGCCACCTTCTCCGAGCCCCACTCGTACAGCCGCGGTGTCGAAAGCGTGATGGTCAATGGGCGGTTGGTCTGGACCGGGGGCTCTGATACCGGTGCAAGGGCCGGGAAGATCGTCAGGAGCGGCCGTCCCTGAATCTCGGGAGTGGGGAAGAGGTTGAATAAGCCGGAGTTCTGGAATCGTATTCGCCAAACCGTTGAACGGAAGGTCGAGGCATTCGACGGAGTCGCGGGTGTAGCCCTTGTGGACCTGTATTCCGGTGACCGTCTGGACGTTAGAGGTGCAGAGCAGTTCCCGGCCGCGTCCACGATCAAGATCCACCTGCTGGCCGCACTCGTCCAACTCCATCATGAGGGGCTGGTCAACCTGGACGAGCGAGTCGAGATCATGGGACGGGTCCAAGGGTCCGCTGTCCTTGGTTGCCTCGATGATTTTGTCGAGCTCTCCTGGCGCGACCTCGCCAACCTGATGATCATGGTTTCCGACAATACGGCGACGAACATGATCATCGAGCTGGTCGGCCTCGACCGCATGGCGGCGTTTCTCGAAACGTGGGGCCTCAGGAATACGGTATTGGCCCGGAAGATGCAGGACCACCAGGCGGTTGCTGAAGGATTGGAGAACCTGGCCAGTCCGCTCGATACCGTTCGGCTCTTGGAACGACTTTGGTCCGGCACTGGGTTTGCCCCGGGGGTTGCAGAAGAGTGCATGCGAACGCTGAAGAAGCCGAAGAAGAGTCCCTTCCGCTCGGCCTTGCCGGCGTATGTCACCATGGCGAACAAGCCGGGAGAATTACCTCGCGTTCTATGTGAGGCCGCCGTTGTATACCTGCCCCACCGATCGTTCGGCCTCGTGGTCATGTCTAGTTTTGGACCCGTCGACCCCCGTGAGCAGATCCGCTGGATTTGCAATCTCGCCCGTACGGTCTATGACGCGATGGCCGTTCTCGATGCCTGCACTGAAGACGGTCGAGGATAGTGGATGGCATCTGGCTGTCACTCAACTCGGTCTTGTAGAGGCCGCTGGTACAGTTTGCACTTCCGCAATCGCCTCAGCGTACGGTCCCGCTCGCGCAGCTTCGAATCGCCAAGTGCCTGTCAGGTAGTCAGTGAGCTGGTCGAGCGTTCCGCCCCATCCTTGCCTCATCGGACCAGGATGCTAGTGTAGTGTCTCGCAATTAAGTGGTGATTCGTGGTAGGATGGTGTATGAGACCCGCGAGTGCAGCCATGCCACTGTCTGATGGTCAACGTAGTGTCCTTGAGGTGCTGGCGAGATCGACTGCTGCCCAGCATCGGGAGGTGGTGGCGGCGCGGGCGTTGTTGCTGGCCGCCGACGGGGTGGCCAACACCGCCATCGGCAAGCGGGTGGGGGTATCGCCCACCACGGTGATCGCGTGGCGGGAACGGTTCCTGGAGGATGGCCTGGCGGGACTGGGCGCAGTGCGTCCGGGGCGAGGTCGCAAGCCCACCATCAGCGACGAGAAGGTGGCTGATATCGTGAGGGCCACCCTGCAGGACAGCCCACCGACTCACTGGTCGTGTCGGAGCATGGCCAAGGTCCAAGGTGTCAGTCCCGCGAGCGTGCAACGGATCTGGTCGGCACTGGCCCTCAAACCCCATCAGGTGGAGACGTTCAAACTGTCCAACGATCCCACCTTCGAGGAGAAACTCATCGACGTGGTCGGCCTGTATCTCGACCCGCCAGACAAGGCGGTGGTGCTGTGCATGGACGAGAAGTCCCAGATCCAGGCGTTGGATCGCACCCAGCCATCACTACCGATGAAGAAGGGCCGCGCCGGCACCATGACCCACGACTACAAGCGCAACGGTACCACCACCTTGTTCGCGGCACTGAACGTGGCCACCGGCACGGTCATCGGTCAATGCCTGCCCCGCCACCGCCACGAGGAGTTCCTCAAGTTCCTGCGCACCATCGACCGGCAGGTCCCCAAGGGACTGGCCGTGCACCTGATCCTGGACAACTACGCCACCCACAAGCACCCAAACGTCATCGCCTGGCTCGCCAAGCATCCACGCTTCCTGTTGCACTTCACCCCAACCTCGAGCTCCTGGCTCAACCTGGTCGAACGCTGGTTCGGCAATATCACCGACAAAGCCATCCGCCGCGGGGTGTTCGGATCGGTCCCCGACCTGATTGCCGCAATTCAGGTCTACCTCGAAAACCACAACGACAATCCCAGACCCTTCGTCTGGACCGCCACCGCCGAATCCATACTCGAGAAAGTCCGTCGAGGCCGACAAACCCTCGAAACAATCGCCAGCTAAAACTGAGACACTACACTAGTTCGGAGTACAAGTGGCAGGCGAGGTGAGCCAATCTTCAGCACGAGCTTCTCATCTCAAGTTCCAATCGGCTTTCCCTCGACCCAGGTTCAAGATACAAGTTCTAAGTTGTGAGTGAAGTCTTGTAGGCCCGCAGCGCCTCCTGGGCGCTCATGCGACGCTGGTGCGGATCACGCAGATGCCGTACATCTTTGCTTCGCTCTTTACGCTGTCCTGGTCGATCTCAAAGGTAAAATCATCATCGCTGATGGTGAGTTTGAAGTGCTTGGCCATGTTGTGCCGGCCGAGTTTCTTACCGACCTTGAGGCGAGCATATTCAAACTGGTTAATCTTGGTTGCCTATAGGCGAAGACCAAGAGGCGCCAGAAAGACGGATAAGATTGGGTAAACTCTAGTTGATTTAGTTCTAATCAGAGTTGTTGGGTATGAGCAGGTGGAATGAATGCGGAGCCCACTTCAGGTGACTGGCTTCTCAACACGAGCCCATACCTGATCTCGGTTATGCGCCTACCAGTTTGGCAGAGGGTCTCTAGTAAGGATGAGCGATGACTGAAAAACTGCAACAGCTTCCGTTGGAAGAGCGGATCAAGGTCGTCGAGGACTTGTGGGACAGCATAGCCGCAGATCAACACGTCCTACGGCTTACCGCGGAACAGACGGCTGAACTCGACCGGCGCCTGGATGCGTATGAGCTGGACAGGGAACCGGGCCGTCCGGCCACCGACGCCGTGGCCAAAATAAGGCGCAAACTCTGACTTTGGAGGTTCGGCTTCGGCCAGAGGCAGAACGAGACATATGGGAAGCGGCGCTGTGGTATGAGCAGCAACTGCCGCGACTTGGTCACGATTTTCTCGATGAACTACTGGTCGCCCTTTCGGCAATGGCGGACGCGCCTCTCATGTACCCGCTGGTGCATAGAGAAACCCGGCGACAACTGATGAAGCGATTTCCGTTCGGTATCTACTATCGCGTGGAGGATTCGCTGATCGTCGTACTCGCAGTTATGCATGGCAGCCGTGACCCAAACAGGTGGAAAACTCGTATCTAACGATGCGATCGCGTCAGCCTTGATCGCTGCGAGCACTACCACATGCCCTCTGGCACGGAGGTGGAGACAGAGGAGGAGCAGAGTGCGCGTTTACTTGACCGGAGTTGTCTGTGTCGGCAAGACGACGATCGGCCGGAGGCGGCGAAAGCGCTGGCTAATCTGCTATCACGCGCCGAGAGCCAGCAGAGCGTAATCGCCCTTCCTCCAGCGGACTGATGCAAGACTATCTGGGTGTGCTGAAGAAGAACACGGCTCATCGCGACACTCTGGGACGAACCCGAGAACATCCTCGAGCGGATCACCTTTCTAAGACGATGACTAGCGCCAGATTGAGCGGCATTTGAGCGACCGTGAAAGGAATCTTCGTTTCAGAGGAGGGAGGTGCCCAGCCGCCTCGCGTCAGTTGCCGAAATCGCTTCGGCGAAGAACACCCAGGTGTGAGCGCCATTGCCGGATCGCGAACGCTCGATCGCCGTGTGAACGCCCCTGGTGCCGGACGCCTCGCGGAACACCATAACGTCCTGCCTCCACGACTTCTTGTCGAAGTCGACGGCCAGGAACCGGCAGGTTCCGTCGGGCAACATCGGATAAACCCCCGACCGTGAACTCGCCCGAGCGACCCGGCTCTCTACCCTTGAGGTGACAGGACGGGACCTCATCAGCGACCGCACCGGATCCGAAACCAGTTGCTGCTCCGAATACGATCTCGGTCTCGAGCAGTGTGGGCGCGGCAAGCTTGAGGCTGCCCGCCGAGCCGAGTGTGCGAAGGGCCCGTTGGGCGGCGGGTTCGTTGAAGAGAATCTGCAGGATTACGCTCGAATCGACGATACCTATGGCAGAAATCGCTAGCTCGGTTCCGTATTTTCCAGAAGCCTCGTCGCCACCTTGCACACCATCGTGTACGCCGGATCGAACATGTTGCCCAGGTCGTACCTCACGCACTGGCTCAGGAGGATGTTCGCCGCCAGCCCGTCGAGGCCGAAGTCTTCTTCGAGCCAGCGCAGCATCTCGGTAGTCGCGTGTTGCGTCGCCTGGTCGAGGGGCCTGGCGTTGCCTACGGTGAAGATGAACTCTTCGTTCCGGCCATGCGGCCAGCGGATCGCTTTTTCCTTATGAAGCCGCACGCTCAGCTCCACGTCCATCGAGATCTCCACGCCGTTTCCGGATATCTCTCCGTCACCCTGGAGTGCGTGGCCATCGCCCACGAACAGTAGGGCGCCAGGCTCGAAGACCGGAAAGTAGGCGGAAACTCCAGCCCTAAAGCCGCGGTAGTCCATGTTGCCGCCATGAACCCAGGATGTCGCGGTGGATATTGCCTGACGTCCTGGCGGCGCAACGCCAAAGCAGCCAAGCATGGGGTCGAGCGGGAGTTGGAGCCGCCCGAGTCTGGTCTCGGGTTCGGCCAGTGTCGCCGTCCCGGCCTCCTCGTCGACGTGCCACTCCACCCACTTGTTGGGCCCAATCGGTTCGGGTAGGTGCATGACGTAGTCGGGATCGACGACGTTCGGTGCAAGCCTCTGGCCGCTGAAGCCTCGCAGGCGGTTGGGCGTCAGCTTCTCGAGTCGAACCTCCAGCATGTCGCCCGGCTCGGCGCCGTCGATGTAGAAGGGCCCCGTCTGTGGATTGCCCCTCTGTGCGACCTGCTCATGTGCGTGGTCGAACCCGTAGGCGTCGACCGTCGTCGTGATGATCGTGTCACCGCTAGCGACGCGCAGGACCGGCTCGTGGCTGCCGAGCGTGTTGTGGTAGTGCCGGGGCTGGAAGGTGTGGACGGCCATGATCGTCAGTGTGGCATGTCCTCGGCTCCCTGCCGGCCTCATGAGCCGGAGCAGCCGTTTGATCCCAGTATCCATCGTGAATGCTTGCATTCGTAAATGCTAGCAACTATGATTGATGGCATGAGCGATGAGCCGGCTAGTAGCGGGATTGTAGACCGGAAGGAGGAGTTGCGGGAGCTAAGGCACCTCCTCGATCCGGGTGAACCGAGACTCGCCTTGCTTACCGGCCGCCGCCGAATCGGCAAGACCTTCCTCCTTGCGAACGCCTGGTCCTCCCGAGGGGCGTTCCTGTTCACTGCCGCAAGGACGAGCCCGGAGCTGAACAGGCGACAACTTCTCACGGACTTGGCCAACTGGTCGGGCGAACCGCTCGACGTGGAGGACTATCCGACCTGGCGAAGCGTCTTCAACCTTCTACTCGAGACGCGTGCGCCCGAACCAACGGTCCTGGTCATCGACGAGTTCCAGTACCTCGCCAACGACGAGACGGGCCTGGCTGAGGTGGCGTCCGAGCTAAATGCGGCGTGGGAGCGCAGGAGGGCGAAGCGGCCCCTGTTGCTCGTGTTGTCGGGATCCGCGGTCACGACGATGGAGGCTCTAGCGGGCGGAGGGGCGCCCCTCTACGGCCGATTCCACTGGCAACATCGCCTGGAACCCTTCAACTACTGGAATACGGCCCAGATGACTCCCTTCCCGAGTCTGCGCGACCGCGCACAAACGTACGGCGTCTTCGGAGGAACACCGCGCTTTCTGGCAGTGGTCGACGTAGAGCAAGCCTTCGCGGAGAATGTCGTTCGTCTGATGCTGTCGCCTCGAGGCGAAGTCCGACAGCTCGTGGAAACGGCACTGGATCAGGAGGAGGGGCTGCGGGACGTAAGTTCCTACAAAGCAATCATGAGGTCGGTCGCGGCCGGACAGACCTTGCGGAACGAGATCGCTCAGCGGGCGGGGCTCACGAACGACTCGGGTTTGAGAGCAAAACTCGATCGACTGGTGGAGCTCGGCTATCTGGAGGCGCGGCGAAATGTCGACGCGAAAGCGAACGAGCCCTTTCGCTACCGAATCGCCGATCCCGCCTTCCGGTTTCACCAGCGCTTCGTCGAGCCCAACCTATCTCTTCTGGAGCGAGTCGATCCCCACGAGGTCTGGTCTTCGGCGGTCGAGGCTAAGCTCCCGTTGTTCATGGGCCTCGAGTTCGAGCGGATAGCTGTTCAGGCGTACGACCGGCTAAGGGGCACGAAAGGCCTGCCGATAGTGAAGGAGTGGGGCAGGTGGGAGGGGCGAGACAGGGCCGGGCGTTCTCTGGAAGTCGATCTCGTCGCCCCCCTTGTTGGCGGAGGGATGCTAACCGGGGCCGTCAAGTGGGGCCAGGAGCCCGTTTCGATCGGGCTGCATTACGAGCACTTGGAGATGCTCGAGCGTGCTGCGCATGCCGGACGGGGATGGGCGCACGAGGCTTTGAGCGGGAAGTCGGTCCTCTACTACCTGGCAGCCGGAGGATTCGAAGACGGTTTTGAAGGGCAGGCGCGGCGGAGCGGTCAAAGGGTCATCTGCTGGGATCTGGAGGATGTTTACCGCGAGCTGGCTTTGCCGACTCGCCCAGCCTGAACAGGAACTTGCCGACGGCCGATGCAGTCGTCGATCAGGCGGTGAGAGAGTATCCCACTATGCATACGGTGGTTACACCTTCCTTCATAGGTTCTTGTCATTGACGCTCGCTGCCGCCAACTCAAGGAACCTCACGTGCCCGTTGACCAGCCTGATCTCCTCGGGGGTGCGGCACATGGCGTCGAAGAGGGGATCGCTGGCGACCAGGACGGCGAGTGCTTTGGCTCTCGAGGTCGCTACATTGAAGCGCTCGATGCTGAAGAGGAAGCCGAGGCCGCGAGGTGCGAGATCGGCGGTGGAGACGCCCATCGAGTAGATCACTACCGGGGCCTCCTGGCCCTGGAAGCGGTCGACGGTCCCCACTCGCACCCCCTTGGGTACCGCGTCGTCGTCAAGCGCGTAGTCAAGCGCGTCGTCAAGCGCGTCGACGTGGCGGTTGAAGGGCGCCACGACCAGAACGTCTTGAGGAGAGAGATTCCATTCCGCGCCCTTGGAGTCGCGGAACCTCGCTCCCGGCCGCAGAACCCGGCCGATGATCTCGCGCACGACCTCTACCTCCTCGGGTGAGGTGAGGGAGCGCCCCTCGTGCCGTACCGGGCGGTAACGGAGGCCGGCGCCGTCGAAACCGTCGGTTCCGATGAGCGCGATCCGCTCGTTGCCCTCGACTGCCTTCAGGCGGCCCTCGTAGGCGAGCTGCGAGGTGAAGCGGGCGATCTCGGGGGAGAGCCGGTAGGTGCGGTCGAGAAAGAGGCCGCTCCCTGGCGGGATGGTCTTGTGTTCGCCGAGCATGTGGCGTAGCACGGCGACCTCGGCACCCGCGGGATGCGTGGCCTGAATAGGCTGCTCGAGCTGCTGAGGGTCGCCCAGCAGCAGCACGTTCCGGGCCGCGGTGGACGCGGAGAGGGCCTGCGCTAGACTCATCTGTCCTGCCTCGTCGATCACCAGGAGGTCGACCGACTCGCGAAACTCCTCCTTGGTCCAGAGCCAGGCAGTACCGCCGACCACCAGCCCCTCACCGGTGCGTAGCAGCCTCTCCACGTCCGGATAACCGGGCAGAGCGTTGACCCCAGGCGGCAGGGTGTCGCCGTTGCTCACCTTCTGGAAGACCGGCGGAGCGGTTAGATCCTGCTCCTGGGCAACCTCAACCACCTTTGCCAACAGGTTCGAGATGACCTTGTTCGATACGGCGGTAACACCCACTCGTCTGCCCCGCCGGAGCTGATCGATGATCACATGGGCGCCGGTGAAGCTTTTCCCCGAACCTGGCGGTCCCTGCACCGGCAACACCCCGCCCTCCAGACCCCCGGTCATCCGCAAGGCCGCCTCGAGCGTCGTCTCGCCGGGATTGCGCTCGGCCCGAGGTGGGTCGAAGAGACCGCGACCAGCCGTGCGGAGCAGAACGTCCCGCGCCGCACGGTAGCGACCCTCGGCCTGCAGGCCTCGTGCGACCACGTCGTGCGCGAAATCGATCCGCCCCCCCGTGATCGTAGGAGCCCTGACGATGTTCCAGAGGAAACCGTGGTCGGGGTGGATGTCCGCCGCCTTCTTCCGCTTCTTGACGTCCAAGGTGCGTGCCCGGGCGTCGCACGACGCGATATCGCCGATCTCGAGCTCCTCGCCCTCGATAACCGCGAACAACTTGTCCCGAGAGCGCACGTCCGACTCCTGCGACGGGTACCGGTAGCGGTGAATTGGAGCCTGGACCGTGCCGCCTACGGAGCCGACGAGCTCGAGCCCCACGATCCCCTTGCTGTGCACCGCGAGCGACTCGGGCTCCATGCCCCGCAGCTCGTAGAAACCCCACCAGCTCACCTTCTCCTCGCGCCGCTCGAAGTCGATCAGGTCGGCGAGCAGGGCGAGGGCTCGCTGGTCGTCGCTCCAGCTCTGCTCGTCCTCCGGCAGACCGCGCCGGAGGGCCTCGATCGCCTCCGTCGCTGCGTTACGCTCCGCCTCGACCCGGTCGCTGGCGGCGCCATCCCCCATGAGCGGGCGGGAGATCTCTGTCCCAGCGTCGAGCAGTATTCGGCGCTGCCCTTCGAGCCACTCCCTCAGGGTAATTGTCGAGAGAACGTCGTCACGGTTGTAGACCCTTACCGTCTCGAACGACTCCTCGGGCACTTCATCGTGCTCGCCCAGCATCAGGCCGTGCTCGAGGGCTCGTTTGTGCGGTCCGACGCTCCGCAGGTCGGCTTCGCGCAGGTATCCGTGTACCCGCTCCATATCCTTGAGTGAGTAGCTCTCCACGCCCACTCGCGCACCCTGTCGCGTGATGGTCGAAAGGTCGACGAAGACGGCGGCGCGCAGGAGCGCGTCGAACTCCTCGACCCTGCTGCCGTAGACGTTCACTAGCCGGGCGAGGGCGGTTCTCTCGTAGTGGCCGTAGTGGTAGACGCGCATCTGCGGGCGATCCTGCCAACGGGTAACGACCAGGTCGATGAACGCCTCGAAGGCGGTCCGTTCAGATCGCTTGTCGAGCGCCCAGCGGTGGCTGTACTCGCCTTCGGCATCGGCCCAGCCCCACAGGTACTCGAGCCCCCCGGTGCCGAAAAACGGGTCACCCTCCAGGTCGAAGAAGAGGTCGAACTCAGAGGGTTCGGGCAGGAGGCTGAGACCGCGCTCCGGCTCGACCGGGAGCAGCTCGTGCAGCACCCGGCCTCGTTCGCGCGAGGTCACCTGCAGCCGCGCCTGATGCGCCGCCGCCTGGTAACTGGCGACGCTGCCATAGTCCGGACGGAAACCAAGGTCACGCTCGCGCTCGGCCAGCTCCACGACCGTCGCCACGCCTTGAGATTCCAGCTCGCTGCGGTGCGCCCCACCAAGGTTGGCGACCAGCGTCAGGCTGTCCTCCTCGCGCCAGGTCCTATCGCAGTGCCGCCACCAGGAGCACACCTCGCAGTGGTCGACGGGCTGGGCCCTGGCGTCGGCGCGCTCGCTGCGGGCGTCGCCGACGAACGATTCGAAGTGATCCTTGAGCCGCCTCACATAGGCTGCCGAATCGTCCACTCGGTAAGAGTGCTCGTTGAACGGCTCGCTCTCGGAAACGCCGGGCGAAACGACGGTGAGGTATTCGGGGAGCCTCCCCTGCGCCTCCTCCAGCCAGAGCGCGTAGAGGGTGAGCTGAACTATGGCGCCCGCCTTGGTGGTCTTGGAGAGCTTGGTGTCGACCGGCTCGTACGACCAGTCGCCGAGCCGGCTGGGAGCGTCCACCCGCACGAGCACGTCTGCTATACCCCTCCAGGCGCCGGTCGTCGTCTCGCTCACAAGAGGGGCCTGAACTATGATGTCGACCCCTCGTGCCATCGCATCGAGCGTCGCCTGCACCTTGGCCGGTTCGTCGGCCGGCCCGCCCATCTCGACTACCTGCTTGCCCCGGTCGCGCAGGCTCTGAACGTACGCCTGCTCGTGGCGCCTGCCCAGCTCGGCCAGCACGTCGGCGTCGGGATTGCGTTCCGGCCTCGCCCGCGGCCGGCCCTCGGCGACCAGCACGTCAAGGAGGCTGGCGTAGCGGCAGGCGGCGAAGATCGTTACGTCGGTGGGGGAGAAGCTGATGGTGCCGTCGCTATTGCTTTTCATAAAAGGTTTCCACATCTCCCCAAATCTGCGACGTTAATAAAGTTTGGCCACTAATCTTTTACTAAGCTCACGACTAATTAAAGTTTCTTTGCTTAGCGATTTGTTAGTAAAGGATACGCGCCGAAAGTTTTCTTAGCCTCCACTTAGGAAAGAAAGAGATGATATATCTTACCAAGGAAGCAAGGGAGGTTCGTCATGACGAAGGCCGGGCCGATTGAATTGCCTATCACGCGAGCAGGTGCCTACCTCAACGACACCTCATCGGGAGAACCGGTCAACGCCCACATACCGCCGCGACTGCCTCTCCAGCCACCTCTGCAGCTCGGAGTAGAGCACTACGATCTGATCGAGCGGGCGAATCGGGCATTAGGGCGCTTGGATGGAATCGGTACCCTGCTCCCCGATCCGCACCTGTTCATCTATATGTATCTCCGCAAGGAAGCGCTGCTCTCCTCCCAGATCGAGGGGACCCAGTCGTCCCTGTCCGACCTCCTTCTGTTCGAGCACGAGGAGGCACCCGGAGCCCCGCTGAACGAGGTGCGGGAGGTCTCCAACTATGTCGATGCGCTCAACTTTGGGTTGCGCCGAGTCAAGGAGGAGAACTTCCCCATCTCGTCTCGCTTGATTCGGGAGGTCCATGGGGTGCTGATGAAGAAAGGGAGGGGCAGCGAGAAGTCTCCGGGTGAGTTCAGGACCTCTCAGAATTGGCTAGGCGGAACCCGGCCCGGCAACGCCCTCTACGTACCACCACCTCACGCATACGTCCCAGAACTGATAGCCAATCTGGAAGGGTTCATCCACGATCAGGAAGGGCGTACTCCGACGCTTATCAAGGCCGCTGTCTCACACGTTCAGTTCGAATCGATCCATCCTTTCCTGGACGGTAACGGCCGCTTGGGCCGCCTTCTGATAACGCTGATCCTGTGCGCGGAGGAGGTGCTTCTGCAGCCAACCCTTTATCTAAGCCTCTACTTCAAGTCTCATCGTGAGACCTACTACGAACTCCTGCAAAAGGTTCGCACTCAGGGCGCTTGGGAGCAGTGGCTGCTCTTCTTCCTCGATGGCGTCTTCGAAACGGCTCAGCAGGCTTTCAGGACGGCTCAGGCACTGGTGGCGATGTTCGCCAGGGATAGATCCCGCATCGAGACTATCGGCCGGGCAGCCGGTTCGGCCCTTCAAGTTCACCGATATCTCCAGGAGCACGTTTTCCTCTCCATCTCGGACGCTGCCGCCGACCTCAACCTGTCTCCTCCGACGATCGGCGGGGCGATAGAGAATCTGGAGGCTTTGAGTATTGTTCGCGAGATTACCGGCAAGGAACGGAACCGGCTCTGGGTCTATGGCGAATACCTGGCTGTGTTGAGTGAAGGCACCGAGCCGCTGCGGTGACCTCGACCTCCCGCACCGGGATTCGAGGTGCGTGTTGACAACTGCCGATGCGCTGGCCTACTGTTATTCCAACTACAGGATTACGATTCCACTGATTGGAATACTGCATGGTCGAAGCCGTCGACAGGACAGTCAGCTTGATCGAGCACTTGGCTCGAAATCCGGAAGGGATCGGTGTTGCCGCTCTGGCGAGACGGGTCTGCCTGGCCGCCAGCACCACCCACCGGTACCTTGCCTCCCTTCAACAGCATGGCTTGGTGGAGCAGGGCGACGACAAGAACTACCGGCTGACCTCCCGCCTCTACCTGCTTGGCCTGTCGGCTGCCGCAGGGCTGGACCTCGAGGCGCAGGCGAGGGGGAGCCTGCGAAGTCTCACCGAACAGACGCAGGAGACTTCCTGCCTGATGGTGCGCGACGGCCGGCATGCTGTGTGCATAGCGCAGGTCGACTCCTACCACCAGCTGAAGATCGCCGCCCGTGTGGGAAGCCGCCAGGACTTGAGGCTGGGAGCGACCTCTCGAGTGCTGCTGGCGTACGCGCCAGAGGCGGAGCAGGAGGTCATCTTGCAGCAATCTCCCGTGAACGGGCGAACCAAGAGGACGGTCACCGACCCCGGCTCGATTCGAGTCGTTCTGGAAGAGATCCGCGAGCAGGGGTTCTATATCAGCAAGGGAGAAGTCGACGAGGGCGTGCTGGCTATCGCAGCGCCCATTCGAGACCGTTCGAAGGAGGTGATAGCTGCAATCGCCCTGGCCGCACCAGAGACCCGGTTGGGAATACCGAAGGTACTCGAGGGGGCCGTCGAACTCGTCCTTGGCGTGGCGAACGAACTGTCGCTCAAGCTCGGATACGCCCGAATGGACGGGGTCGATGTCACGCGAGCAGCATGAAGAAAGCCCGCTAATCAGATCGATGCCACCGGAACAGAGGGCTGGTCGTCCCAGCACGCGCCGCACTCCATCCGTAGCCGCTCTCCGCAAACCGCAAAGCCCGCAATCACTCTGGCCGGCTCAACCATCCGCAGCTCTCTGAACGCATGAAAGGAACCCACATGAAGAGACTGGGCATGCTCCTTCTCGCTCTCACCTTCGGGTTCGGCCTGGCGCAGGAAGACACCCTACGGGTGCTCCTCGGCTCCGAGCTCACCACCCTCGATCCGCAGGACACCACCGACACCGACTCGGCGGCGGTGCGCTATCAGATCTACAACGGCCTTCTGAAGATGACCGAGTCTGGCGAGGCGGTGCCCGACCTGGCAGAGAGTTGGGAGATAAGCGAGGACGGCACCGTCTACACCTTCCAACTCCGCCCCGGCGTGGTCTTTCACGACGGCACGCCCCTCACGGCGGAAGCCGTCAAGGTATCGTTCGACCGGCTCCTGGCGGAGGATCGCGACACGAGCGCCAGCGCCTACTTCAAGCCGATAGTCGAGAGCGTCGAAGCGGTCGATGACCTCGCGGTCCGCTTCACCCTAAACGAGCCTTTCGCACCGTTCCTCAACACGCTCGCCCACCCCGCCGGTCACATCGTGAGCCAGCAGGCGATCGAGCAGTATGGCGAGGAGCTGAGGACCAACCCCGTCGGCACCGGGCCGTACCAGTTCAACGAATGGGTGAGGGGAGAACGCCTCGTGCTGGAGCGCTTCGAGGAGTACTTCGAAGGGCCGCCGCCAATGGCCGCCATCGAGTACCGCATCGTTCCCGAGGCCTCCACGCGCGTCGCCCTGTTGGAAACCGGCGAGGCCGACATAGTCCTGCGGGTGAGCCCGGATGAAGCCGAGCGCCTGGCCCAGAACCAGGACATCCAGCTGGAGACCACTCCAACCGCCCGAGCCATGTTCTTCGCGATCAACACCACGCGTGAGCCGTTCGACGACAAGCGGGTGAGGCAGGCGATCAACCACGCGGTCAACGTTCGCGAAATTATCACCGCGCTCTTTGGCGCAGATGTTCCTCAGCTCGACTCCCCCCTCGCCCCGAACGTTTTCGGATACGTCCCTACCCGCACTTACGAGCACAACCCCGAGCGGGCACGCGAGCTGCTCGAGGAGGCCGGCTATCAGCCCGGCGACATAACTATCGACCTCTGGTCGCCGAATGGGCGCTACGTACAGGATTCCACCGTGGCCCAGGCAGTCGCCCAGCAGCTCGAAGCATTCGGATTCGACGTCGAGCTCCGCCTCTTCGGTGACTTCAGCGAGTACATCGAGGTGGCCTTCGTCGAGGACCGCGGCGACATGATGCTCCTCGGCTGGTCTCCTTCGACACTCGAGGCCGAGGGCGGCCTCTATCAGGTGCTGCACGGAGAGCGGGCAAACGCCTTCGCCAACAACTCCGGATTCGACAATCCCGAGTTCAACCGGCTGATCGAGGAAGCCCGTGCCCTGACTTCGGACGAGGCTCGGATCGAGGCGTACGCACAGGCTCAGGAGATCGTGATTGAGGAGGCTCCGTGGCTCTTTCTCTACCCTCAGCCCGTCATCACGGCGATGGGGCAGAACATCCATGACGTCGTAGTGCTGCCCTCCGAGCACCTCGTTCTCCGCGAGGCCCGGAAGGAGTAGAAGCAGTTGTACGTCGCACGCCGGATCTTCGAGATCATCCCGGTACTCATCGCGGTAACGTTCATAGTCTTCGTCTCCGTGAGGCTCGTGCCTGGGGATCCGGCGCGGACGATCGCCGGCCTGGAAGCAAACGAAGTAACGGTCGAGGCCATCCGAGAGGATCTTGGCCTCGACCGGCCGATCTTGACTCAATATTTTGTCTTTCTTGGCAAAGCCCTAACGGGTGACCTGGGCGAGTCGTACTACTACAGCACTCCCGTCATCGAGGAGGTTCTGAGACGCTTCCCGGCGACACTGATCCTCGCCCTCGCCGGGCTCGCCATCTCGGTAGTGATGGGCATGGTCATAGGAACCCTCTCTGCGGTGAACAAGGGAACGGCGCTGGACCGTGGAACGCTCGTGCTTGCAATCGCCGGCATAAGTATGCCTTCGTTCTGGTTGGCGCTGGTGCTGATCATCGTCTTCGCGGTCAACCTGCAGTGGCTGCCCGCCGGCGGCTACGGAACCTGGCAGCACCTGGTGCTGCCGGCCCTGACCCTCGGCCTCTTCGGAGCCGGCACCATCGCCCGGCTCACCCGCTCCAGCGTCCTCGAGGTCCTGCGTCAGGATTACGTGCGTACCGCCCGCTCGAAGGGGATCTCCGAAAGGACGATTCTCATCAAGCACGCCCTGCGGAACGCTTTGGTTCCCGTCGTCACTGTGCTCGGCCTGCAACTCGGAGCCTTCCTGAGCCGTGCCGTGGTCACCGAGACCGTCTTCGGCTGGCCAGGAATCGCCAGGCTAACTGTCACGGCGGTGCTCGACCGGGACTTCCCGCTGATCCAGGGCGCCGTACTGTGGCTCGCCCTGGTGTTCATCGCCGCAAACCTGCTGGTAGACCTCGTCTACTCGGTCATCGATCCGCGGATCCGTTACGCCTGATCCCTGATGGCACGCTCACTTACACTCAACGACAACGAAGGCGCCGCGGCGGAGAGCGCCGGTGGCAAGCGCGGTTTCTGGCGCTCCCGCGCGGTGCGCACGCTGCTGCGGGATCCCTGGACGGTGCTTGGCGCCGTAATCGTGCTCCTTTTCGTACTGATGGCGATCTTCGCGCCGTGGCTGGCACTCTACGACCCGACCCTCGGAAACATCCTCAACCGTCTGCAACCTCCGTCCGCCGAGCACTGGTTCGGCACGGACGGGCTGGGCCGCGATCTCCTCTCACGTATCCTCTACGGCGCCCGACTCTCGGCCATCGTCGGTTTCTCTGCCGTGATCCTTTCGGGAGCGATAGGAGTATTCCTCGGTGCGGTGGCCGGATACTACGAAGGCTGGACCGACACGGTCGTTGGTCGCGCGGTCGATACGATGCTGGCGTTCCCCGGGATCCTGCTGGCCATCCTGGTGCTCGCGGTTCTTGGCCCGGGCCTCACCAGCGTCGTCATCGCCGTCGGCATATTCGGCATCCCTACCTACGCTCGCGTCGTCCGCGGGACCGTCCTCTCGGTGAAACGACTCGACTTCGTCGAGGCCAGCCTCGCCCTGGGGAACAGCCATCCCAAGATCCTCGTCCGGCACGTGCTCCGCAACAGCTGGGCTCCCGTCATCGTGCTCACGAGCCTAAACTTCGGGACCGCCGTGCTCACGGCTTCCGCCCTCTCCTTCCTGGGGGTAGGGGTGCAGCCGCCCAGCCCCGAGTGGGGGGCGATAATCGCCGAGGGACGCCAGTACATCCGCGTCGCACCGCACATAACCACCATCACCGGGATCTTCATCTTCGCGACCGTGCTGGGGTTCAACCTCCTTGGTGACGGGCTCCGCGACGCTCTGGACCCGAGATCACAGGATCGATGAAACACTCTCTGTCACACGCTTCCTCGACAATCCAGGGGGCCGAGGCCCGATTGCTGCCCAGCCGCCTCACGCACGGGCTCCGTCTTAAAAACATGGAGATCTCCGGCGATCGCGGCCTTCCCGTCGTTCGACTGGTTGCGGGCGAGGCAGCGGGGTATGGGGAGTCGCCTCCGCTCCCCTCGTTCACCGGCCAAGGCGGGGAGGAGATCCTCCTCGAGCTCCGGGAGTGCCTGCCGCTGCTGCTTGGACTGCAGTCAGAGGAGGCGCTGGAGTGGCTGCATTCACCCGGTTTCGGCTCGTGGAGCGCCCCCACTCGTTGCGCAGTCGACCTAGCCCTGCACGACCTGATGGCCCGCGGCGCCGGGGTGCCGCTCCATGTGCTGCTGGGAGGCGAGGCCGCGCCCGGCGTACGGATCACGCGGGCGATCGGCTTCCACGAGCTCGACAAGACGGTCGAGCTGGCCGAAGGGTACCGGGCGCAGGGGGTCAAGGCCCTCAAGCTGAAGGTGGGCCGGGAGCCGCTCCTCGACGCTGAGGTGATCAAGGCGGTCCGCCGGGTAGTGGGCGCAGACGTCGAGATCTCCATGGACGCCAACGAGTCGCTCGACGTCGATTCGGCGCTGCAACTCGTCGAGGCCTCTCGGGATGCCGGAATCGCCTACTTCGAGCAGCCGGTCGCGAGGGACGACCATGCAGGGTTGCGGAAGGTGCGCGAGGCCGGCGTGCGCGTGCTCGTCGACGAGAGCATGTTCACCGTTGACGACGCTCGCCGGCTGGCCGAGGCGAAAGCCGCCGACCTGTTCGCCATCAAGCTGATCAAGTGCGGCGGGCTTGCGCCTGCCCTGGAGATCGCGCGATTCGCAAATGAGCACGAGTTCCCCTTGATCGTCATCGACCCGCTCGGCAGCGCCGTGAGCCTGAACGCCGGCCTGCACCTCGCCGCAATCCTGCCCGATCGCGGCTATGCTCATGGGCTCAGCGCCGGCCTCGACGTCGACGCGCCCCACGCACCCCACCTGCCCCTTGAGCACGGATTCCTCAATCTGCCGACTTCTGCCGGATCGGGCGCGCGCGTGACATGGCCGATCCGCCTAGACCGTGAAAGGAGAACCGCATGAGACTAGCTTTCGCCACCATTGGAGAGGCCCCCCGGGACGACCTGGTGCCGTTCCTCCGCGAGCAGCTCCCGCCCCAGATCGAGATCTTCGAGGACGGGGTACTCAACCACCTCTCGCCGGAGGAGCGCCTCGCGCTCGACGCCGGCGACGACACGCTTCACATGGTCACCAGGGACCGCGAGGGCAACGCATACCGGCTCTCCTACCAGCGCACGCTGCCGCAGATGCAGAGTGTGGTGGATGGGCTCGTGGAGCGCGGAGCAGACCTCGTGGTGATCCTCTGCGGGGCCGACTGGACACCCGTGAAGGCCAAGGTTCCTGTGGTCAATCCGGGCCGGCTCTTCCCCAACGTCATTGGGGCCCTGGGCGGCAACCTCAAGCTGGGGGTCATCAAGCCCGACGCCGGCCAGATACCCCATACCGAGAAGCAGTACCGCGACGAGCTCGGGCTCGATCCGGTCGTGGTGGCAGCCTCTCCCTACACCTCCGACCGTCTGGAGTTGGCTGAACAAGCCGCAAGGCAGCTCGCCGACGCAGGTGTCGACATGGTGTGGATGACCTGCGTGGGCATGGGGGAGGAGATGAGGTCGGCAGTGAGGCGCGTGTTGCCGGTCCCGACGGTCCTGGCACGCTCGCTGCTCGCGAAGGTCATCGACGAGCTGCTGACCGACAAGCAAGGAATCGAATCCGAAGGAGTCCCCGCATGACAACGAAACCCACAGACAAGAGCACCGGCGACAGTACCTCCGCCGACAGTATCTCCGCCGGCATCGAGCCGATCCTCGAAGGGGTCTCATCGGCAAACCTCGACGCGCACCTCGACTGGTGCTCCGGTGTTCGTCGCGACACCGGCGGCCCCGGCGAGGAGAAGATGGTCGAGTACATCGTCGAAACCCTCAAGAAAGAGGGCGTGCCGGTGACGGTACACGAGCACGACGCCTACCTCTCGTACCCTCGCCACGCGGTGCTCGAGGTCCTCGCCCCGGAGAGGCTCAACATCCGCTGCCTGACCCACTCGTTCGCCGCGTCGACCGGCAGCAACGGCCTCAGCGGCTCACTCCGCTACCTGCCCGAGAAGAACATGAAGGACGGGGCCGGACGGATCGCGCTGGTGGACGGGCTGGCGATGCCGATCGAGGTGCTGCAGGCGAGCCGGGCGGGCGTGCAAGCGCTCATCTTCTCGAACGCCGACTGGTACATCCACAACATGATCGTCACGACCATCTGGGGCGGTTCGCCCACCCCGGAGCAGCAGGAGAGGCTCCCAACCGTTCCCGTGGTAAGCATCTCGAACGAAGACGGGAAGAAGCTCAAGGAGTTGCTCGAAAGCGGACCCGTCGAGCTGCGCGTGACGACGGAGGTGGAGACCGGCTGGAAGCGCGTGAAGCTTCCCGAGGTGCGCATCCCCGGGAGCGCGGATACGGACGAGTTCGTGCTGGTGGGAGGGCACTACTGCTCCTGGGAAGTCGGAATCACCGACAACAGCACCGGGATCGCCGCCCTCCTCGAGATCGCACGGATCATGTGGCAGAACCGCTCGAGCCTCGAAAGGAACGTGCGGGTCGCCTGGTGGCCCGGGCACTCTCACGGACGCTACGCCGGCAGCACCTGGTATGCCGACACCTTCTTCGAGGACCTCGGCCGTAACTGCGTCGCCTATCACAACATCGACTCGCCAGGCGTAAAAGGAGCCACCAAGTACATCCTCCGGCACACCTCGGCGGAGATCGAGGAGTTCGGCAGGCAGGCGATCGAGAGCTTCACCGAGCAACGCGATCCCGAGGTGCACCGCCCCAGCCGTGCGGCGGACCAGTCGTTCCTGGCCAACGGCATCCCCTCCTGCTCGCTCTACTCGTTCCTGCCCGACGGCCACCCCGACAGGAAGCCGTGGACCGGCGGATGCGCCGGCGCCTGGTGGTGGCACACCGAGCACGACACCAGGGACAAGGCGGACACCACGATACTCGCGAAGGACGTTCGGCTCTCGCTGGGTTTCGTGGCGCGACTCGTCAACACCCCGCTCTTCCCCTTCGACTTCCACCACCTCGCGTTGGAGACGAAGGAGTTCATTACAGACGCGGCGGAGGCAGCGGAGGGCAAGCTCGACATGGACCGGACGCTGGAACTTGCCGACCAGTTGATAGCGGCTACCGAGGGTCTGAACGAGCGCCTTGCGGCGAGCGGGGGCCAGGACGCAGCGCGGAACAACGAGACCCTGCGGCGCTTGGCCCGTACCCTCCTGCCGCTGGTCTTCACCAGCGACGGCCGCTACGTCCATGAGGCCGCCGACATCACGCCGATGATGAGCACCCACCGCGCCTCGATGTACCCGGGCATCAACAGGGCGTTCGGCCTGGCGGACCTCGAGGGAACGGTAGAGCACGGCTTCCTGCTCACGAAGCTGCATCGTCAGGTGAACCGCTTCAACGACAGGCTCGAGCGGGCCGTGGAGTTGGCCGGGTAGGGGTAGGGGAGGGCAGCTCTCGTATTCGACGGGGCAAGGCGCGGTGCCGAAGGCCTCTCTTGCTCAGCGCGGCACGGTGAGGATAATCTTCCCGATGTTCTTCTTCTCCCCCATGTACTCGTGCGCCTGTTCGGCCTGCTCGATGGGAAAGCTCCTACCGATTACGGGCTTTATCGCTCCGCTGGCGAAATCATCCCCGAATCGCTCCAGCAGCGCGTCCTTGAGGGCGATCTTCTCCGCGACCGGGCGCGTCCTGAGGGTAGCGCCGATCAGCTCAAGCCTCTTGACCATCAGCCTGCGGATATCCAGCTCCAGGTCCTTCCCGCTCTGGGAGGAGACGAACACCAGTCGGCCGCGGACATTCATCAGCCGGAGGTTCCGGTCGAAGTAGTCCTTGCCGACCATGTCGATGATGACGTCGACACCGCCTCCCTCGAGGGTGTTCCGGATCCTCGGCTCGAAGTCCTCCTCGCGGTAGTTCACGGCCAGTTCCGCGCCCAGCGACTCGCAGGCGTCGATCTTTCGCCGGCTGCCGGCCGTAGCGAAGACCCGGCATCCCGCGCGCCTCGCCAACTGAATGGCCGCGGTCCCAACGCCGCTGGCGCCCGCGTGGATAAGGACCACCTCCCCGTCCCTCAGCCGGCCCTCCCAGAAGAGAGCGGAGTAGGCGGTGAGGAAGACCTCGGGCAGGCCGGCCGCCTCCTCCATCGACAACGAGTCGGGGACCGGGATGAGCATCCCCGCCGGGACGACCGCCTCCTCGGCGTAGCCGCCGCCGGGAAGCAGCGCGCACACCCTGTCGCCGGGCCTCAAGCCCTCCACCCCTGCTCCCAGCTCCTTGACTACGCCCGCCATCTCCAGGCCGAGAATCTCGCTGGCACCCTCGGGTGGCGGGTACTTCCCGGCCCGCTGCAGGAGGTCGGCGCGGTTGAGCGCCGTCGCATGTACCTCGACTAGCACCTCACCCGCTCGCGGCTCTAGCCCAGGGACCTCCTGCCAGCGCAGCGGAGCGCCTTCGCTCTGCTCGCCTACGACGATTGCTTTCATGATTTGGTTCCCTCCAGGACGCTGGACCCAACGGGTGAACGCCCACATAAAGGATACCGGCTACGGCACGAGCCGGAACGATCAGGCGGCGCGCGATCTCGTCTCCTAGGGTGCGCCCCTCCCCTCCTGCTGCCGCTCGCGGCGTTCGCTCAACCGAGGCTGCCGGCCGATGGCGCGCTCTACCTGGGCACGAGCGAGCGGGGCAATACCCTCCTCGCCTCGTTGCACCTCTTCCCGCCAGACGGCGCCGAGCTGCAGCTGCTGGAGGCGCCGCCGGTCTTCCTGACGGTGACCCGCTCGAAGCTGTCCATATGAACCAGCGGCCACAAGCCGGTCAGGAGGTAGTAACCACCCTGGATCAGGGGCAGGGCTGCCCAGCTTTGCTGCAAGCCGAGACTCGGTTGGGAGTATGCCAGGATGGGCGCCATCCCTTTGGCACCAGCCTGCTGCTCCGGCCTCCGTAGCGTGAGCGAGCTACCCGGGACACTAGCCCGTCCGCCAACTGACGTGGTGTGCATCAGCGGCGAATCGAGGAAATTGTTTGGACGTAGCCCTCCCGTTCGTTGCGCGCTGGCAAGGTCCCATTGCTTAGTCATCCACCTGGCTCTTGCTTGACCCAGGCAGGGGCATCTCGACCCGCCAGTAGCTCACGCCTTCTACGGGTGAGCCGGCCAGACGACGCAGCAGGGCCAACTGGCCGACATGAGTAAGTGCGTCCGAGACCGGACCCTGCAGGAGGCCGGGGATGGTCAGCCCTTCACGCTTGGGATCGAAAGGTCGTCCCTCGGCCAGGCAGCAGTCCAGCCGGCGCAGCTTGTCCCGGAACCGGACACACGAGGCCTCGTACGTGTTGTGGGGAGTGAGCGTGCTGTTGGAGGCGCTTGTCTCGACCACCGGTTCGAACTGTTCTCGGACGAAGTCGAGCAGGCCGCACATGTGCCCGACTATAGCGAGTGGCGTCCTGACTCCGGCCCCCGCATCGAAAGTTCCAAAGCCCGAGGGGGCGCCCCCCGTAACGTGAACGAAACGGTAGTCGAGGGAGGCCAGGAGGCGGCGCAGGTCGGTGTACATGAGTGACGATACAAGGTTTCCTCCGCTATCCACCGCCTTCTTCGCAAACGGAGCACGCCCCTATCACACGCCGCCGTCAGTCTATGCGCGAGAAGGGGTAGTGATCTCTCACAAAAGCGTTGAGGTACTGGCCCTTGGAGGGCGCTTCCATCAGATGGTGGAAAATGGTTACCGGAACTTCGAAGTACCGGTAGATCCCACCGTTGTTGAACTCAACTTCAAGGGCTTGAGTGGGTTGGTCGTAGCCCACCGATCTTAGACTCTTCGAGGAGACGTGCCGCCTGGTCATCGATCGTCGCCTACCGTTTCCGCTGTTGATGATCGTACTCCCCGGGGGTTCTGGTTTTACCGAAGCTGGAGAGACGGGGGTCGGAGCGGGGGCGTTCGGTCGGTAGCGATGGTGAGTCGAATTGTACCGGACTGAGATTGGGGAGCTGGCCTGGCCTGGTTGCGCGGCTACTCGTTCACGGTGGAGGCTGGGACGGGGGCAGTCGTCACCTCCTTGCTGCGGCCCCTGCTCTGTCCAAAGGCGCGGGAAGGCTGCCTGCTAACCCTTGATCAGTTCCCCGTCGCCAAGGCGCCGGACGAACTCGGCCGCAGGTAGGATGAGGATTCCGTCGCTGGTCTTACGGCTCTTGGCTTCCAGGCACACGACCACGCGTTGGCTCACATCGGGGTGATCCCTGGTCAATTCGCGAAGACCTTTCAAGTGGTGGTCCCTCACCTTCGCGGCGGCCTTTGCTTCGATGGCGACCTTCATGTCGTTGACGATGAAGTCGACCTCGACCCCTGTCGTGAGCCGCCAATAGCTGAGTTGGGCGTACGAGTCGGAGTACGAGTTGTAAGCCGTCAATTCATGATGGACCCAGTTCTCGAACGCCTTGCCGTACAGTTCGGAGCCAGGAGTGAGTTGTCCCCTCCGCGCCAAGTGGTTCACTACCCCGGCATCGGCAAAGTAGAACTTGGGGGCGGCAGCGACTCGGCGCTTTGGTCGCTTGCGGTGTGCGGGCAGCCAGCGGCCCAGGAGCGTGTCGACGAGTATCTCGAAGTAGGACTTCACGGTATGACTGGAGACGCCGGTTTCACGCGCGATGTTCGTGAAGTTGACAGGCTCGGTGTCGCTGAGCGCGGCGATCGTCAAAAACTCAGCAAACGCGGGCACGTTGCGAACCAATGCTTCGGCGGCCACCTCTTCACGGAGGTAGTCAGAAACGTAAGCGTTCAAAAGGCGGTCGGGTCTGTCGGAGAGGTAGGCCCTGGGCAGGTACCCGTGGTTGAGCAGGCGGTTGATATCGACGTCCCTGCCGACCTCGTTGACGGTTAGCCCGAAGAGCTCGCGGCGAACGGCCCGGCCCCCGAGCAGGTTCGCTCCCCCGCGCTTCACCTTGCGGGCGCTCGAGCCGCAGAGTGCGAACTGCACGGCACTGTTCTCGAGCAGCCAATGGACTTCGTCGAGTAGTGCGGGGACCTTCTGTACTTCGTCTATGACGACCTGAGGGGCTGGTCGGGCAGACAGTTCCTCACGCAGAAGCTCTGGCCTTTGCAGGTAACGACGGTACTCCTCGGACCTGAGCAGGTCGATCCAGTGTGCATCAGGATAAGCCTGATGGAGCAGCGTGGACTTGCCTGTTTGCCGTGGGCCCCATAGAAAGAACGTCTCGGATCCGGGCGGTGGAAGCTCGATCGCACGCGTGAACATCTACTTCAAAATATCATGAAATATTGAAGGGGAGCTTCGAGCGAAAGTCCTTCGCGGCGGACTTTTGAAGGTCAGGTTATATCTTGCCAAGCGACTTGAGCTCGTTCAGGAACTGCTCGTAGCTCAGGGTCGGACCGTCGGCACGCTTGCTGAACTCCGCAAGATCCTCCTGGTCCTTGAGTAACGCCTCCGCTGCGGCGATGCACAAGAGTTGCCCGCTACGACTGACCTCGAGGCGCTGGCGGTCGAACAAACCGCCTGGTTCCTCAAGCTGTCAACCCATCTCCTCGGCCACCGTTGCCAGTCTTTTGTCGTTGGTCCACAGGGTCGCCTCGGAAAGAACCGCCGAGGCGAGCAGGTGGACGTCGATATACCCGATCCCCCTGCCCATGAGCGACCTCTGGTCGATGAACGACAGCACCTCGTCATCGGTCGATGTCGTGACCTTCGGCAACTCGCGGAAGAGCCCGAGTATCTCTTGTCAATTTCGGAGACTGCCGCACGCCAGCTCACCTATCACGAAAGGGTGCGTCCGCGTCAGCGATCGTCCCGAAACCCAGCCCGAGGAGGTCCTGGATGGCGTTGGCTATCTCGCTTGCGGTGAAGTCGGCGAGCTTCAGGGCTTGTGCCAGCGCTACCTCGCCGTAGCTGATCAGTCCGCCCGACCAGCCAGGCATGAAATCGGCGAGCGCGGGAAGGTCGCGAGTTGTGGGGCGCTTTAGTCTCGTGGCGCTCCAGGAAGGCCGTGGCCATTGCCGCTACCTTGGCCAGCCGCTGTTCATGGGGGCAGGCATGCCGTGGGCTAGCCCTAGTGCCTTTCGAAACACGTTCTCGACTGTCTGCGGGGAAAACAGGCTTTGTCGGGCGACCCCGCCCCAAACCAGCATCTTTTTCGCCAGGTCGGTCGCCGCAGCCCGTTCCTCGCTCGTCCACTGGCCGACGCGGAGCAGGGACTGGGAAAGGTCGCCCGCGCTGCCGAGCCAGTCCGCCATTTGCTCGTGTGTCGCCGCGTAGCCCATATCCGGCTTCGGCCAGAAGTAGGACGAAAGTCGTTCCGGCCAGCCGCACACCGCGCGACCGAAGTCGACTTTCCGGAAAAGAGGCTGGAACTCTTCAGTGTGGACCCGGCGTACCAGTTCCCGAACAAGCTTCCTTCGTACATCTATCTGGGAGGAGTGGATCGAGGTTACTGGATGCAACCTCAAAGGGGGACTTCCTGCCAGTTCGATTGCAGTTGAGGTGCAATCGCCTTTTCGAAGCGTGCCATCTGCCTGGCAACCCGGTCGGCAAACCCGGAGTCCTGGTCCTCGCCCATCAGTGTTTCCGTCATCTCGTGCTTGACACGACAGGCAATGCGGTCTTCCAGCCGCTGCCACTCGAGAGAGCTGCCATAGTCTGCCTCGATCTGCTGTCGCTTCGAATGTAGGTAGTCGAACAGAAGTTTGTTCGACTGGCGTTCTCTCATTCCGATATAGAGCTCGACTCGCGTCCCTTTGGGGGACAAGACATACTGGAATCGAACCCCACCTATTCCGCTACCGGCGCCAACCCAGGAGCCTGACGGCGGACTGACGTTGCGAAACAACTCGGTGTGGCGGTGAGTCGCCTCGAACAGATTCTCCCAGGCTGCTTCTCGCCCCTTGCTGGCGCGCGCGGTGACCAAGTGTTGCTCGCGTTCGCTTTGCCCCTTCTCGGCCATGCTCACCGTGTACTCCTGAGCATCGACGGGTGGAATTATCTGATCGAACGAGAGCAAAACATCGTCGCCATGCACGTACGGCGTCACCTTCAAGCAGTTGATCTGCAGCCCCTGGTTCAGCAGCCACATCACCGTGCTCGTCACCTCCCGTCGGAAGTGAGCTGCCACGAGGATGATCCGCTGAGTTAGCCCCTGGTTCAACTCCAACTCCTCGAACGGGGTGTCGTCGAAGAAACCTGATAGCTCGGCCCCAGCGTCGTTTTTACCGTTCTGCACCAGGTAGCGCTCGAAGATGTCCCGGATCTGCGTCCTGGTCAAACTGGCGCAGTACGAGGCGTACTTCAATGCTTGCCAAGTGACATCACGGCCGCTGTCGTCGAGTTTGTTCTCGATAATCACGAGGCGACCGCTCTGGTCGAGGGCGAGCAGGTCCAGTCTTTCGTTCGTTTCGGCGAATCCGTGGAACTCTTTTTGGATTACCAGCAGTTCCTCTCCTAGGCACGTGGGGTTCTGAGCAATCCACTCCTGCAAGTGCCTCCTCTCGCCGAACTCAAGTGCCGAGAATGTCACTTTCTGCAGATCGCGAATCCGGTTTGCGTTGCGGTCGAGTCGGAACATGTTGAAACAGTAGCGGCGTTGTGATCGAGATGTGGCGAAACATCTCTCGTTTCAGACGGCAACTCTTATCGTAAAAGCGATGTGTGGTGCGGTGAAAGCGTGGGCTTCCTCTTGGCGCGCGGCCACCCAGCAAGCTGTTCATTGCGCACTCACCCCAAACCCGTGAAATTGCAAGGGCCTTCTGACGAGAGATATTCATCGCCTGCGGAGAGGGCTGGGTTCGACTCGCGGTGGGGCGATTTATTACAACGTGTCAACGGGAAAGGCGCAGCGAATCCTTGAGGCCCTCTGCGCATCCTTCAGCATGGAAATAGACGATCTCCCGCTGGGGGGGGACCGTCATGAGGCAGTTCCGGCGGAGGAGACGCCCTCTGCGTCTCGAGCCACTGTGTCTACGACGACTCATGGAGGGCAAGCTCAAGAGCAGCACGGAAACACTGAGAGGGAGGATGGAGAGGACGTGATTCGGAATGGAGCAATGCTAAAGCCGGAACGACGGCCGGCGATCCGGGAACACAGCTAGATCCGCCTGGAAGCTCGCAGTGCCCTCATTCTCTCTGCCGTAGCAGCGTCTCGCGCCTCATTCGCCTCCCCCAAAGAGCGAAAGCGGTAGATGCCTGGTGGGAAGAGCGACGGGCAGTCAGTGCCAGTCAGTGAGTTCAGTTCGAGCATTCGGTCCAGGGCCGTTTCTGCGTCGAGCACCGTGTCAGTCCGGTCATTCGCTCTATGGATAGAAGAAAAGCGCTCTATCGGCATCAGTCGTTCTCATCCCCTTCTCGTGGACCAAGGCCGAAGGCCCGAGCCAAACGTATGGCGTCATCGTGGTCCCTTGCCCGCACTGTTCGGTGCTTCATAGCGTACAGAGTCTCCGGGGTGGCGACACGCACCGGGACGCCGTCCAGGTCCAACGGGCGCCACTCTGCATCCTCGAAAGCGAAACCGGTACCGAGCCTGGCGATCAGGTCGATAGGCGGACTGTCTCCAGGCGGGACGTAGCGAATAACGGGGTATTCGTCTTCGAGTTCGCCCGCCGATATCAGCGCGATCTCCGGATCGTCGTAAATCGATCGGAGTGCCCGCCTGAGTCTTTCGACGTTCTCTTCGCTTGCTTCGAGCAGAAGATCGATGTCTTCTGTCGCCCGCACGAGCCCGTGAAGGTTCAGGGCCAACCCGCCGATGAGCACGTAGCGAACATCGGCATCGGCTAGGGCGCGCAAAAGGGCCACGAGCTTGCGACGGTCCACAGGAGAATAATGGCATGTCCCTGTACCGAACGGTGCGATGGGAAGTGTCGCTCCTAGTGTCGGATGCAACAGGGACAAACAAGACGCCGGCGACACAGTTCGTAGGTCGGCAGGCTCGAAATGCTACTATTCAGCTCTTCATAGTTCCGCTATATCGCCGAGAATTACTCTGCGGATGACACAACTGGGCAGACGATAGGAGAACCACGTCTAGGCTGGAGAGGTTCGCTCGCTCTTCATGAGCAGGAACGTATCAAGGGCCCAACGCTTACGCGAATTCGAGGGGCTGCTCGAAGCGAGAGCCCGCAGCGTTGTTGAGCTGGCGAAACATTTCGGCGTGTCGCGTCGAACGATCGAACGCGACTTACTGGATCTGGGCGCTTATCGAACCGTGGAGGGGAAGGATCACCGCTACCGCATACCTGTGCCACCCACCGACCTCAACAACGTAGAGGCCCTTGCGGTGCACAGCGCCACACGGCTGCTGGTGCATACCGGTGTAGGCGAACGCCACTACAGGAGCGCGCTGGAGAAACTGTCGAAGCGACTACCGGAGCCGGCACGCTCGGAGTTGCTGAAGAGTGTCGACATGCTCGAGACCAGCGGCGACGACCGAGTACTTGACCAGGTGGCGCAGGCCTGGTTCCAAGGGAGGGTCCTGTGTTGCGAGTACCGCTCCGGCAAGGGTCGCAACTGGCACCCTCACGAGTACGAGATCTATTTCTACGAGCTGAATAGGAGGAACCTCCAACCCTACGTCGTCGCGTTCGAGAAGTCGTACTTCTGCGAGGTCAGGGTGTTCAAGCTCGCCAGGATGCGTAATGTGCGTCTGCTGGCCGATACCTACAGCATCCCCGAGGACTTCGATCCGCACGAGTTCCTCTCCGGAACCTGGGGCATCGTGGTCGGTGAGCCAGTCGAAGTGCGGCTGCGAGTCGAGCCGTCGGTGGCAGGTTGGTTTCAGGAGCAGCGCGAGCACGACGAGAACGTCTCCGTAGTGCAGGAGTTCGACGACGGTGGACTCGAGGTGGTGATCCGGGGCCGCCTGGCAGAGGGTGGGGACGCCCACGAGCTCCTTTCCTTTTTGCTCGGCTGGGGTCACAACGTGGAGGTCTTGGAGCCAGAGAGTGTTCGCGAACGGGTTGCGAGGGACCTGGGGGTAGCAGCGGAGCGCTACCGGTGATGGGATCGACGCAAACCGTCACATCGACTGCGGAGCTCTGAAGAAGCTCGGAAGTCGAGTGCTTCAGAGTCCGGCGGACAAGATCCCGGTCAACTCTCCCAAGAGCCGGGAGTAGCTGATCAGCTCCTGCTCCAGCCTTAGCCGGTCCCCCAGGCGGTTCCGCCTGAGGTCGTCGTACAGCGCGGCCTCGCTGGCGTTCAACCTGATGAGATCTCGGGTCTCCGGGTTTTTCTCGGAGCCCCACTGCTCCTGGTGAGCCAACAACGTCTCGCGGTCCATGAGTAGTGACCTGGTGGCAGGAAAGTAGGAGCGCAATCGGTTGAGTATGGCGAAACCGTGCGTGTCTATGTCGCCCCAGTAGTGCAAGTCGCGTTCGCGCAGCCAGGTAATCTCCTCGAGTGAATCGAGGCCGTATCCTCCACCGAAGATGACCACGCTGTTCGGAACGGCTGGGAAAGCCAGGAAGTTGACTTCGTTCTCGGTGATGAAAACCCGTTCTATCGGTAGTCTGAGCGCGCTCACTGCCGAGACAGGCAGCGCGAAGTCGAGCTCCAGATGCTGGCCGTCCCCTTCGAGCACCCCAGGTAAGAGGGGGGAGTGGGTGGGATCGAGGAGTCGGAACCGCAGGCGACGTGGCTTGCCGCGAAACCCATACCGGGCTTCGAAGCCGCCCGCGCCGCGCCACCGGTCGTCGATCGCTGCCGGCGACAGTGCCAGGTCGAATAGCTCGGCCAGCACCCGCTTCCTCTTCTCGATGAACTTGGTGTCCACCCCTGCGACGTCGATCTGCCGCAGATAGATATTCGGGCGGGGGTTGAGACGTAACCAGCGGACTACCGCCAGTAGCTTGGGCCACTCCGCTGCCAGCTCGAGCGCCTCGAGCGGGCGTTTCTCCAGCCAGGCCAGCAGTTCCGGCTGCTCTTCGCGTGTCTTCGCCACCAGCCGCTCGAACGTCGCTGCCTCGCGGGTGTTGCCGATCATCCGCAGCGCGGCGTCGCGAGAGTCTACCCACACCTCGGCCGGCAACGAGTTGGCGCCCAGCAAGCGGTTGTTCACCTCACTGAGGACCAAGCGGTAGTGCCCGCTCCCGGCCTGCAGCTTGACGATCCACTCCCTCACTTCGGCGAATCTTCCGGCGAGCTCGCCCGCTCGAGGCGCCTTGAGCGTGAGCCTGCGGGGGAAGAGTTCTTCCCCGTTGAGGCAACTGCTCAGCAGCCTGCCGCTGCGCCAGAGTCGCTCGACCTGGCTCCGTAAGTCGCCAGGCGTGGTCCAGGCACTCACCTGATCGAGCTGATGATCCGAGGAACCGTCACGGAGCGAGCCGAACTTGGACAAGAGCGGGGGTAGAAGTGACCGGACGAGAACGTGGGGGAGAGCGGAGGGTAGAAGTCACCGGAGGAGAATGTGGGGGAGAGCGGAGGGTCGAGGCCACGGCGCGGACCGAATGTAAAGAGCGATCACTGTGCGAGCCGAACCGGGGAGGGAGCGTACTTTTCATCGTGTCGAGCGCGCTCGCTACGGTACTCCTCGATAGTCAGGTTACGCAGCAGCGACTCGCGGCCGTCACGGTTCTGCACGAAGCCCACGTTGGCGACGAACGGCTCGATCACGTGGATCTTCTGCAATGGCGTGACGATGAGCAGTTGCAGTCCCAGCCTGCCGAACAGCTCCAGGCCGTAACGGGCGGAATCGTCGGAGCCGCGTCCGAACGCCTCGTCGATGACTACCAGGCGGAAGGTCCGGGCCTTGGGCTCGGCGCCCGCCAGACCGAACTGGTAGGCGAGGCTGGCCGCCAGGACGGTGTAGGCGAGCTTCTCCTTCTGGCCGCCCGACTTGCCGCCCGAATCGGAGTAGTGCTCGAACTCGCTGTCGTCCTCCCGCCAACGTTCGCTGGCGGCGAAGGTGAACCAGTTGCGTACGTCGGTCACCTTCTCGGTCCAGCGGCGGTCGATCTCGGCCAGGCCCTCGCGGCCGCGGAAGCGCTCGATTATCCGCTTGACCTCGAGGAACTTCCGCTCCGAGTACTGGTCGTCCTCGCTGCCGCTCAGGCTGCCCTCGGTGCACGCCCGCAGGTCGCCGCGGAACTCCGCTATCTCCCTGTCGCTGGTGGTCTGCGCCTCCAGTTGGATGTAGCGGCCGTCGTTGTAGTCGATCCCCCGCAAGGAGTCGTTGATCACGTTGATGCGCTCATGGATCAGCGCGCGCTCGCGCTGGAGTTGCGCCTGGAAGTTGGCCACCTCGGTGATCGTGTTCTCGTTGAGCATCTCCTTGAACTGGGTCTCGAAACGGGGCAGATCGTCCGAGCTGAGCCTCTCCAACAGCTCCCGGTAGGCGCCGGCCGCTGCGAGGCTGCTGTCCAGCTCCTGACTCTCCTGTGGGAAGGCCGCGCGGAAGGCCCCCATCTCGGCGACGATCCGCTCCTGGAGCCTGCTCAGTTGCTTGTCGGCGGCGTCGATCCTGGCGGTCAGCTCGACCCGCAGGTCCCGCTCCTGGCCGTCGCAGCTCTCGACCGTGAGCTTGCGGTCGGCCAGGAGTTCGTCGCGCAGTGCGGCGATTCGCCGGTTCGTCTCGCTGCTGTCGCCGGTCGGGTCCCCGCCCGCCAGCAGTTCCTGCGTCTCGCCGCGGGTCGTGTGGGCGTCACTCTGCTTCTGCATAGTCCTGGCCCGTACGTCGCGCTCCTTAGTCAGCCGTTCCTCCGCCTCCTGAAGCTCCCCTTCGAGCCTGGCCAACCGGCCCTGAAGCTCTTGCAACACGTTCGACGACTCTTGCAGCGTTCGCTTCTCGTCAAGCAGCCGCTGTACCTGGACGGTCAGCGAGCCCCAGTCGATCTCACGGAAGTCGCGGTACTCGTTGAGTTGCGCCAAGGCCTTGAGGCGGTCGCCGACCCTCTCCTCCTGCGCCTGCAGTTCCGCGATCCGCTTGCCAAGGCCGGCGAGCCTCTCGCCCAGGCGCTCGAGGTCGCTCTCGAGCGCCTCGATCTTCGCCTGGTTGCTCCAGCCCAGGATGTAGCGCGCACGGTCGTCAATCCTGTGCCTGTCGTCTTTCTCGTGGCGCTCGCGGCTGCCCTTGATCTGGCCGTTGCGGGTGAGGGCGCGCTCTTCGCGGCGGAACTGCTCTTGCGACTCGCAGCAGGCGAAGTCGAAGCGATGCGACAGCTCCCGTTCCAGCCACTCGTAGCAGGGACTGTCCGACTTGAGCGCTAGCTTGTGAACCAGCGAGTCGGGGTGCAGGCTCCTGGGGGCAGAGGAGCGTTGATCCTGCCTCATCCGGTAGTAGACGAGCCGGCCGCGTAGGTGGGTGCGGTCCACCCACTCGGCTACCTGGGCGTACTGCTCCTGCGGCACCAGCAGCGAGAGGCCGAAGCCGTGCAGCAGCCGCTCGGCCGCGCCCTCCCACTCTCTAGCCTGCTCCCGCACCTCGATCAGTTCGCCTGCGAAGGGCAACCGCTCCTCGGCCAGACCGAGCTCGTCGCACAGGCGGCGGCGCAACTCGACCTGCCTGGCGGGGAGGTTGTTGCGCCTGCTCCGAAGGCTGTCGATTTCGCTCGAGAGCTCTTCGAACCCGGCCCTGCCCTGCTCGAACTCGACCCCCAGTTCGCGCAGCTGGCGTTTCAGGTCGTTTCCGAGCGACTCCTGCTTGCCGCGAAGGCTCGCCAGCCGCTCCCGCTGGGAGAGGAACTCCTCGAGTGTTCGCACCGGCGTGGCGTCCACCTGCCTGAGCAGCTCGCCGTGGCGGCGCGCCTTCTCCTTGCGCCGGGCGATCTCCTCGCCCTGGCGCTCGATTTCAGCCGAGAGGCGCTCCAAGCGCTCGCCTCCGTTCTGAGCGATGTTGCGGCGCAGCTCCTGCTCATCCTGTCGCAGGTTCCGGACCGCCTGCACATACCCTTCGATGCGACGGTCGCAGCGCTCGAGCTCCTCCTGGAGACGGAGCAGCCGTTCGTCCAGGAGCCGGATCTTGAGGCGGGCGAAGTAGGGCTTGAGGCCGTCGCGAGCGGCCCGCAGCTCCTCGACCTGGAGAGCCACCTCCTGGTGGCGATCGCACTTCTCTACGAGGGGCGTGAGCAGCTCCACCTGCCGCTTCGCCTTGAGGATCGCCTCGTGCGCCCGGCTCAGGTCGTCGAAATGCTCGAGCAGGGCGCCTATCCTGGTGTCAACCTCGAACGGCTCGAGCATGTGGCTGCGCACGAAACCGGTGAGGTTGCCCACCGACTTCATCGAGACGGTCTGGTGGAACAGCTCGAGCGCCTGCTCGGTGGCGATCCCGAAGCGGCGGCGGAAGTGGGCGGCGTAGCTGCTGAAGCTGTCGAAGATAGTGTCGCCGGCCTCGCGGAGGCGCTTGCGCAGCTCCTTCATGTCGCCGCCGAAGTCGCTGAAGTGGTCGCCGATCGACATTGGGCGTTCGGCGACGAGGTAGAAGCGGGCCGGTTGGCCGACGGTCTCCTTGAACCAGAAGACCTGGGCCAGGGTGATGGTCTGCGACAACGCCTCGTTCTCGAACCGGCCCAGGATGACCGAGTAGGTTCCCGGTTCCCTCAGGGCCACGGGGCGGCCGCCGTTGCCGGAATCGCCGCGCTCCGATTTGTAGTGACCAAGGACGTAACTACGCAGGGTGCGTTCGCGCGACTCGGCTCCAGCCGCCCGGTTGTAGGCGACCCTCTGGCTGGGCACCAGCAGGGTCGTGACAGCGTCCACCAGGGTCGACTTGCCCGAGCCGATGTCGCCCGTGAGCAGGGAGTTGCGCCCGTCCAGCTCCAGCCGCCAGACCTTCTGGTGGAAGGTGCCCCAGTTGAGCACCTCCAGGCTCGCGAGCCGGAAACCGGCCTGGGACGAGGCGAAGAGCGGGGAGTCACTCATCGTCCTGGTCCCCCGTCTCCTGGCTCAGGTGTTGCCGGTACTCGGCCAGTTTCTGGTCCAGCTCGCCTAGCCACTGGGCGTCGACGAAGGCCTTGACTATCCGGCGCACCTCGAAGGCGTGCTGGCCGGAACCTGGTTGACGCCTGAGTTTGCGCACGAAGCCGAGTTCGGCGATCTTGTTCAGGTGCGTCTCCACCCGATCGACCAGCCGCGCCTCGTTAGTGCCGTCCGGAAGGAACAAGCGCAGAGCCTCGGCGACCTCGTCGAGGGTGAGCACCAGTCTGGTCTGCGAGCCTTCGGCATCGAACTCGGCCAGCTTCTTGCGCAGGAGCGCCAGCAACAGGCTGACCGGAAAGGTGAGCTGCCTGCGGGCAACCAGGCGCGGCGCCTTACGCTCGGCCTCCTCGCTCTCGGGAAACGACCGGAGGAAGGCGAAGCCTTCGGCCTCGTCGAGGTAGAGCTCCAGGCCCAGGACACTGGCGTAGTCGCTCACCGCGCCCTGGAGGGCGACCAGCTGAGCCCAGGAATCGGCGTCCTCCTCCCGATAAAGCACGCCCTTGAGTAGAGCGGGGACGACCTGGGAGAGCGCGGGTTGCTTGGGGCTGTCCTGGTTGGTTCCAGGCACCGGGTTCAGCATCGTCATGCGCTCCTGAAGATGACACGAGGGATCCTGGCCCGGCGTTGGACGGCGTCGGCCGAGAGCCATGCGACGGTCTCGCTGCCCTCCTCGTCGACCACGCTGTCTTCGCTCTCGCCCGCCAGCCTGAGGTAGGTCACCAGTTCGGCCAGGCCGTGCTCGAGCGGATGCTGATCGATGAGATCGCCCAGCGTCACCTGGTCACGCGATTGCAGGGCCTTGCGTATGCGCAGGGCCAGCTCCGCCGGGTCCACCTCGCTGTGCGCGAACAGGGCGGCGGCGTCGATGTCAACGTCGCCCAGCTCCACCGCCGTGGCGGCTATGGCGGGGGTGAAGGGTGGAGCGAAGAGGCGGCGCTCCATAGGCAGTTCGACGGTGGGGGAGATCTCGTCCATTTCGGCGAACGGTCCCAACGGTTGCACCTCGTGCAGCGCCAGCGCGTTCGCTTCCAGGGAGTTCAGTATCTCCATTATCCGCCGGTTCTCGAGCCACGCCTTGTCGTCGAGGAAGCGTCTGAGCTGCTGCGACAGTTGCGCGATGGTGCGCTGCGTGTGGTCGCCCGCCTCCAGCCAGTCGTAGTGGACCCGGCGTAGGCGCGGCTCCGGTCGTTCCTCGGCGACGGCCGGCAGCGCCAGCATCTTGTCGAGGAGCTCCCCCAGCTCCTCCTGGCGCGACTGCGACATGAGCAGCTCCCAAAAGGCACGAAAGCTCCTGCCCTGGTGCGACCCGGTGATGGCGTCGCGGTCGCCCATGATCTCTTCGAGCAGTTCGCCCTTGCCGCCGTCCCAGAGGGTGATCTTCTCGCGTGCCTGCCGGTCGAGCCGGCGGAAGTTGTGTTCGACCTCGCGGAAGTCGGCCAGCAGTTGGCTCGCCAGCTCGCGGAACTGCTGGTAGCGCTCCTTCACGGCGGTGCTGTCGAGCAGCGACAGGTCGCCCTCCTCGATGCGGGCGATCTGCTCGTCGATCTCCCGACGCTGCCGCTGCAACTCCTCGATCCGCACCCGAGGGTCGCGCTCGGTACCGTGGCTCAGCTGACGCAGGAGATCGATCAGGGTGAGCAGCCGAGACTCGGTGCCCACGAACGAGCGCTCGGTGAGACCGGAGAGCCACCTGATCGCCTGCTCGGTGGGCGGAGTGAGGTCGTAGTGGGGTTCATCGGAATCGACCGGGTAGAACTTGCGCAACCAGCCTCGCTCGCTGCGCGACCAGTCGCCCAAGTAGGCGCGGGCGTCTCGCGGGAAGGCGTCCTCGCCTAGCCGCTCCCTTAGCGCGAAGAGCTCATCGTCCAGCGCCTCGACCAGTTGCGCCTCGGGCAGCGTTCGCACGTTCGGCTCGAGGAACACCCGGTTCAGGAACGCCGCAATGAAGGGGGCGTATTGGGCACGCAACAACTGCCAGGCGGGATGCTGGCGGCTGAGCAGTTCCAGGGTGAAGTAATCCATGGTGGACCTCGTGAGGGCCGGGGGCGTTCGGCCGGAAGTGATGGTGAGTCAGAGTGTACCGGGTTGTGGATGGGTGCTGGTAGTGGCATGGTCCCGCGCCCGTCGATTCACGGTGAAGGCCGTGTCTGGTTTCTTGCTGGTGCTGCTGAGCGTAAGAGCTAACGAAGAGTTGCGACGGCTAGCGACCCTGCCGGCTACCGGATTTCCAGTCGGCGGCCGTCAGCACTACTTTGACGGCGCCGGCTTTTCCGAGTTCAACCCCAGAGAGGGGGCTTGGTCGGTGCACCCTTGCGATGAACGGTTCACGGAGGATTGCCGGGAAGCGGCGTCCTACGTTCTCGTCGGCGAAAAAGACGGCCACTATGCAGCCATGGCAGTCTCGAAGAGCAGCGCCCCCTCCACTTCAGGAACTGACAGGCCGAAGTCCTCGGCCAGATACTCGATGGATTCGCCCGCCTCTAGTCGATCGATAATCGCGGACGTCCTGATTCGTGTTCGTCCAACATGAGGCTGACCGAAGGAGATCTGCGGGTCGATGACTATCAGTGGCTGTTGGGCCGCGGGCATTGCATCAACCACCGGGAAAAAGCGCTGTGGAAGGTGGGCGAAGTCTCGCTCGATGCGCAGGAGGTATTGCTTGAGAAGCACCTTCATAGCAAGTTGCCCCTTCTTACTCAGGTTGACCAGCTCGCCATAGCGTTCAAGGAACAGGTCGCCGACAGCAGTCTGCAGCTCCTTTCGCAGCAGAAGTCTCTCGATACCGAACTCTTCCTCGGCATAGCTGAGGGCGTTCCTAACGGCAGTGAGCGATACGCCATGCTTGGTTCGGAGTGACCGAAGTACGTGAGCTTCAATCAGATTATGGAACGACAGAAGCTTTTCGACCGGGTCTGCGGGCTGAATGATGGGTGGGGATAGCTCCGTGCCGTTCAGGGTGGCGTAAGTACGACCTAGGACCCAAGTCCGGAGAGTCGCCGCCGGAATTCGGGCATACCGAGACGCCTCCCCAATGGTGTAGGTGGGAAGCTCTCGAATATCACTAGTTTCAGCCTTGACCGTCGGCTTCACGCCCTCCTCCTGTCCAGAATGCGCGAGATGCGCTAGGCCAATAATAGGGGAGATGCCCAATAGCGGCGCAAGATGGTGGGCAAAAGTGGCTAATCCACTAACCGTGCTGGGGCCCGGCTCGAGTAACACCTGGGTTTGCGACACTACCTGTCGCATCGACTGCCTAGGCTACTTCTCCCAGACGATGGCGCGACCGTCGGGAGAGGAGCCGAGATGGCGTTCGAGTTGACCGAACACGCGAAAATTCGATGCGACGAGAGGCAGATCCCCGAGCCGGTGCTCGAACGCCTTCAGAATGGCGCGTTCGTCGCCAAGGCTCTCGAGGACGACGGCAGGGTATCCAACCTGCACCTCGTGCGCGTGGCCAGGGACCGCTACTGGGTGGCGATCGTCCGCGACGAGCACGTCATCACCGTCATCCACGTAGGCCTCGAAATCTGCACTGCCCGCGAATGGTTCAGCCGCCGGCTCCTCAACTTCCGCCACGTTATCGGCGCGATCGAAGCGATGCCCGTCACGAGCACGAGGAGGCTGGGGCGCGCGCACGACAGGGAGCTGACGGGCCGGAAGGGCGATCAGGTGCGGGACCGCTGGTGGGGTGAGGAGTCCCTGAGTACAAACGCGGCCAGTGGCACTAGCTGGGGTATAGCCGCGTAACCCGCGCGAAGCGAAGGAACCAGGCGAAGTCATGATCACTCGCAGCACAACGGTAGTAGGCGACCGGCTCTCCCACCGGAGAGTCACCCACGAGGCGGCCCTCCAATCTAGGCACGGGCTCAAAGTGACCACCCTCGACGGACTCGTGGCGCGGCTTGCCGGACCCTTCATCCAGGTAGCCGATGGAGTTGCCGTTCGCCGGGCTCTCTCCGGCATCTCACCTGCTGAGCTCGAGACGCTAGCCCCCATTGCGGACCTCCCCGGCTTCGCCCGCGCTGCCGCGAATACGCTTCGTTCCGCTTGGTCGGCTGGCCTCGACATCGCTAGCCTGGCGACCCACGAAGGCGGCAGGTGGCGCGACGTCGCCGCTCTCGAACAGCGTGCGCTCGAACGCCTGCCTGCCGGGACGCTGCCGAATCCAAAGGTCGTCGAAATGGCGCTGCAGAAGGTGCACCTGGCGCCGAAGATTGCAGGGGACATAATCCTGGACCGCCTGGACGAGGTCCCGCCCGTCTACCGGCCGCTGCTTACCGAGCTTAGCCGGCACGTGAAGGTGTCATGGCACGGAAGAGCGGGCGAACCGGCCGGCGAACGACCTGAGGGCGTCGAGTACGAAGTGCCGGCCCTAGCCGAGCCCAACCTCCAGACCAGGGTGCGCTGCGCCGACCCCCAACACGAGGTCGTCGAGGCGTTGCGTTGGGCGAGGCAGCTGCTCGCCAGCGGGAAAGCGGCGCCGGGTGACATCGCCATCGCTGCTGCCTCCGTCGACGAGTACGAGGAGCCCTTGCTCGTCCTGAGCCGAGAGGCGAACCTGCCCGTCCACTTCGCGCGTGGCATCCCTGCGCTCTCCGATCGCGATGGACAGGCGACTGCCGCGCTGGCAGATGTCCTGCAGAGGGGCCTCGACCGCAACCGTGTCATCAGGCTGGTGAACCTAATCCGAAGCCGCGGCAGCGGTGCACCCGAGCTCGCCGAACTTCCGGACGACTGGGCCAGAGCACTCCCCAAGGATGCACCCCTGGCTTCGCGCGAACGCTGGGAGCGTGCTCTGGAGGCGCAGGACGACAGACGAGACGGTGTGCGCGAGCTGCTGCGGGAACTTGGACGTGACCTGACCAAGGGTACAGATGCGGCCGCCGAGATTGGCGAGAGGTGGCTGCGAGGCCGGCCCAGGCTCCTCTGGCGTCGAGCTCTCGACGAGGGACCGGCTACCGCGGTCGACGTCTCCTTGACGAACCTCCGCGTCGATGACGAGGTCGATCCCGCCGCGGCGATCGTGGTCGCGCCCGCCTCGGTGCTCGCCGCCTCGCCTCGCCCCTACGTTCGGCTCCTCGGCCTCGCTTCCCGCTCCTGGCCGCGGCGCAGTGCCGAGGACCCGCTGCTCCCGCGCCACGTGCTCGGCGAGCTGGTCCTCCACGAGACGAACCTCTCGCAGCGCGACCGGCGCGATTTCCACGCCATCCTCGCGAGCGGTACCCGTGCGCTGGTGTTCTCGCGTGCAAGCCGGGACGCCGAGGGCAGGCGGTTGGCGCCGAGCCCACTCCTTGCCCATAGCGCGACCGGTCAGGAGACGAGGCTGCTGCCCCGCAGACGGCCCGAACACGCCTTCAGCGAGGCCGACAGGCGCTTGGCGCGACCGAACGAGCTTGAGCAAGACGAGTATTCTCGCGCCGCACAACGCGCTTGGCGAAACTGGCATACAGCTAGACTCACTCCCCACGACGGGATGGTGCGAGCTTCGCATCCGGCGATCGCGCGGGCGGTTGGCCGAATCCACTCGGCGACCTCGCTCAGGCTCCTGCTCCGCAACCCCCTCGGCTTCGTCTGGAGGTACGCGCTCGGCTGGAAGATACCGAGTGATATCTCCGAGGTGCTGACGCTCGATGCCCTGGAGCGAGGAAGCCTCATCCACTCGGTCCTCGAGGAGACGGTGCGTGACCTGGAGGCGGGTTCAGGGTTGGCGCAGGCATCAGAAGGGCAGATACGTTCTGCGGCCGAAGAGGCGGCGCGAGGCGTTGCCGACAAGTGGGTCATAGAGAGCCCCGTTCCGCCCGAGCTGCTGTGGCGCGCTGCCATCGACGAGGCGGTCACCATGACCGTATCGGCCCTCTCGCAGCCGCTCGAACCACTGGACGGGCAACGTTCATTCGTGGAGGTACCGTTCGGCCCCACGGCACATGACGGTGACATCGATACACCTTGGGATCCAACGGCGAAGGTAGCCATCGGCGAGAACGATCTCGAGGTGACCGGCTTCATCGACCGGCTGGACCTATCTGCGGATGGACGCCAGGCGCGAGTCGTCGACTACAAGAGCTCGCGGAAGGGACGTAAGCTTGCCGATCGCCTCGTCGACATCGATGACGGCAAGGAGTTGCAGCGCTGCCTGTACGCGCATGTGGTGCGGCAGCACCTGGGCAACGACGTCGAAGTGGAAGCTGTGCTCGTCTTCCCGGCCACCGAAACGGTCGAGCGGATGCGGGATCCCGACGGGACGCTGAGCGGCCTCGAGCAGGTCGTGACCCTCGCGGCAGAGAGGCTCTCACGGGGCTACGCGGTACTGGGCCCCGACGGCGAGGAGGACTATTTCGACATGAAGCTGGCTCTGCCGGCCGACCTGGGGCGCGGCTACACGAGCCGAAAGGGCAAGGCGCTTGGCGAGACACGCGAGACGATCGACGCGATCCTGCTTGCCGAGCCGCCGATTCAGCCTAAGGAGCCAGCATGATAAAGACACTGAACGACGCAGAAGCTCGCCGCCGGGCGCTGACCGAGAGGGAGAAGAGTCTGTTGGTCGAGGCCGGCGCCGGGTCGGGCAAGACCGCGCTTATGGCCGGGCGCGTGGTCCTCCTCCTGGCCGACGGTGTAGAGCCCCGCAACATCGCTGCGATCACCTTCACCGAGCTGGCCGCTGCCGAACTCGCCCACCGGATCCGGCTGCTCGCCCAGAGTCTGTTGGACGGCGACATACCCATCGAGCTGGCGATCGCCCTTCCCGATGGCCTCTCCGAGCAGCAGCTCGAGTCGCTGACGGACGGCTTCGCTCGACTCGACGAGCTCACCTCTGCCACCATCCACGGATTCGCCCTCGACCTGGTGCGCCCCTATCCGGTGGAGGCGGGGATCGACCCGGGTGCGCGGCCGATGGACGAGGCCGAGAAGCAGCTGCTGTTCGACGACGTGTTCGACGGCTGGTTGCGAGAGCGACTCTCTCGCCCTGACGACGCCAGCGATTTAGTCGCGCAACTGGTGCTGGCTGACGACGGCAAGCGGGTCGTCGACAACCTGGGGCAGATCGCCGAGAAGATCCCCGACTATCCCGAGGCGCATGGTGGGGCGGAAGCGAGCCTCCCGGAAGTGTCGAGCACCTTCGAGAACTTCAGTCAGGAGGTCGCCGAGTTCGGCCGGACAGTTCGAGCTCATCCGTTCCAGGCGCAGGGAGCGGCCGATCAGCTGCAGGCTCTCGAGCGGTTCGTGGAGCATCTCGGTCGTCAATCGCAGCGGCCCCTGAGACTCGCCGTCGAAGCCCTCCACCATCGTCCCGACCCACCCTTCGTCAAGAACGGCACCCACCTGCGCAAGAATGCAGGTAGCCAGAGCGCCTGGAAGGATGCGGCCAGTGAAGTCGGGGCATCGATGGCCGACGCGCTTCGTGCCTGCGACGAGTGCGCCGACGCCTACACGCGTGCCTGCGAGGCGTTCGAGGAGCTGGAAGGGGTGAGCTGTAGGGCGGTTCATCCGCGGCTCGTCGATACGGTCCGCGAGGTACTGGCCGCGTACGCAAAGCGGAAGCGCGACGCTGCGCTCCTCGATTTCGACGACATGCTCTCGTCGGCCGTGAGGCTGCTCTGCGAGCACCCCGAGGTGCGTGACGCGCTGAGCGAACGCTACCTCCACATCCTCGTCGACGAGTTCCAGGACACCGACCCGCGCCAGGCGGAGATCGTATGGCGCCTCACCGGCCAACCTCTACCCGGTTCCCATTGGACCGAATGGCCCACCCGCGGCTGTTCGCGCTTCGTCGTGGGCGATCCAAAGCAATCGATCTACCGCTTCCGTCGGGCCGACGTCGACACCTACCTCGAGCTCCGCGAAAGGATGAGGCGGGACCCAGACGCCGACGAAGTGAACATCACCACCAACTTTCGTTCACTGCCCGGCATCCTCGAGGTGACGAACGTCGTCTTCGAAGTGCCGTTGTCGGAGCCTGGGCAGCCGGGCTACACACCGCTCGACCCACACAGGAAAGACTCCGGGCTGCCGGCCGTTGCGCGCCTGCAGTTGCCCCTCACAGAAGGTGGCGACAGCTCCAATGCGCTCAAGAGTGACGACGCGCGTGACGTCGAGGCCGAGGCAGTTGCCAACTTCTGCGCCCGTTTGATTAGCGGCGACCCCGAGCTGCCGATAAGCCCCGTTGAACCGGAAGAGATCGCCCTGCTGGCGCCCACCGGTACTCAACTATGGCGCTACGAGCAGGAGCTGGAAAGGCTGGGCATCGCCGTCGCCAGCCAGGCGGGCAAGGGGTTCTACCAGCGACAGGAGATCCAGGACCTCGTCGCCCTCACCCGTGCCTTGGCAGATACGTCCGACACGCTGGCATTGGGCGCACTCTTGCGCGGGCCGCTCGTGGGCGCTACCGAGGAGCAGCTCCTGGACGTTGCCGAGGAGCTGAACGAGGCGGGGGAGAGGCCGCTCTCCCTGTGGACCGAGCCGGAACTCCTTCCCGAGGGCGTGATCAAGAGGGCGATCGGGCGGCTGCGGCCGCTGGCCATGCGCGCCAGGAGCCGCACCCCTTACTCGACCCTGTCGGCGGCTCTGGAACAGCTCGAGGTGCGGGCACTAGTCCTGCAGCGGCATGGGGGCAAGGCCGAACGGGCACTGGCGAACGTCGAGCGGTTCCTCGAGTCGGCCCGCCCCTGGTCCGTCCGCGGCCTCCGGGCGTTCGCTCAGGACGTCTTCGACAAGTGGTCGGAGTCGGAACGTAGCCAGGAGGGCCGTCCGGAGGCGGAGGAGGGCTCGGTCACGCTCATCACCGTCCATTCTGCGAAGGGTCTCGAGTGGAAAGTCGTGATCCCGATCAACATGCTGGGCAAGCCGGACAGCCTGAAGCCGCCGTTCGTCGACCGGAGCGACAACAGGCTGTGGTGCAAGATCGGCCAGGTGGTCTTGGTGCCCGGCTATGAAGAAGCCCGTGACCGAGAGAAGGCGGCTTCGCAGGCCGAGCGGATTCGACTCCTCTACGTCGCCGCCACCCGCGCCTGCGACCTCCTGGTCGTACCAAAGCCGGAGTGGAAGGTCGAACCTAATTCCTGGCTCACACTGGCAGGCTTGCACCAGGTCGAGGGGCCGACGATCCCCATGGTGGGAGCCGAACCCTTGCCGACCGAGCAGGTTCCGGACGGAGCGCAAGGCGCGCAGACGTTCCTGGAGGAGGCCGAGAGGATTCGCCAGGTGACACCGTCCATCGAGTGGCGGCGGCCAAGCAGACATGAGGCCGTTGATGGCAGTGCCGCTGGACCTATCGTCGACCCCGAGTTCGGTGATGAGCTAGTCCAAGACATCGATCTGCCGGAGCTGACCGATGAGTCGATTGAGTCTTCGTTTGCGGTCGAGGGACGCGGAGCCGTGCGAGGACTCATCCTCCACGCGCTCATGGAAGCGCTGATAACCGGCGAGGTCCAAGAGGGCGAGCTCGAAGAGCACTCGGCGCGACTTACAGATGTTCTGTTCAGTACCGCCGGAGAAGGCACCGTGAGGCCTGATCCTCAGGAGATGGCCGGGGCCGCTCGTCGAGCCTGGAACCTACCTGAAGTACTGGCCGTGCGAGAGGACCTGGTGGCAGAGCTGAACGTCTACGGCAGCTCTCGGCTCCATAACGGCCATCAGCTCGTTTCAGGGATCGCGGATGCAGTCGCCCTCAACATCAACGGAGAGCCCTATCAGGTTATCGACTGGAAGAGCGACGTAAACCCCAAAGAGTCGACGATCGCCAGCTATCGGGAGCAGGTGAGTGACTATCTGAGGCTGGCGAATCTGGAACGTGGACTGATTGTGTTTGCGACTACAGGGTCGGTTGTAGTTGTAATCTCTTCGGCTACTGGCCATGAGTGACTGAGTCAGACCCACGAGCACTTTGGAAATCTCCGGGGGTAAACTGTGTGGTACAAGCAAATTCGGACGAGAATGCTGATCAGCACGGGTAGACGAAAGGACTCGAATGGCCCTCACTAGCGCATACACGATTGCCGCAGGTAGAATTCCGCAACTATTCGAGAAAATTCGGGATGGCCAAGCTCCTGAACAGGTTTCGCAGCAGCTTTTGAAAGACTGGGGATTTTCGTCATCTAACGATCGATCGCTGATCCCACTATTAAAGGCGATAGGATTCTTGTCTCCTGACGGAAAGCCTACTACTCGATATCACGAATATAGGGACCATTCACGGTCTGGTGCAGTTATGGCCGAGGCGCTTCGAGAGGCTTATGGCGATCTTTTCTTGATCAAGGAGAAACCGACAGACGAGGACAGGAAGGCAATCGCGGGCAAATTTAAGAGCTATCACAACGTTAGTGACAATGTAGCCGAGAACATGACCAGGACCTTCTATTCGCTTCTCGGGATTGCAGATTTGACCGCGTCTGGAAAAGTCGGCCCTGGTGGCCCTGTTAATGCGAGGGCACTTCGAGCCGTCGCAGAGCCTGACCAGGATTCTGCAGTACGGGTGGCTGACGGTAGGCGAGGTGTGGGTGGACTGTATTACAATATTCAAATTCACTTGCCGGCCACAAAGGACGTAGAGGTGTTCAATGCCATCTTCCGATCATTACGGGAGCATCTGATTGAACAGTAAAGATCTACGAGACTATCTGTTCAGGGGCTTGATGTTCGAAGCTTATGCCGTTAGTTTTCAGGCGGCGGGTATTCAGGTTGGCGCTGATTCGCGTGATGCAGAAGAGCATCTCCTTGCAGAAGCGCTTACGCCCTTCAGTGTCGTTCGAAGAAATCAATCGCTCGAAATGGCCCGACTTTATGCCGTTCTGTTCTGTTTCGAAAATGAAGTCAGGGATTCATTCGGCAGACTCTACGAGAGTTTGACGGTGAGGATTGGCACGAAAAGCTCCCACAGAAGATTAGATCTCATGCGGAAAAGCGTGCTCAAAGCGTGCTTAAGGATTCGTGGCTGGAAGGGGAGCAGACGGACCTTCTTGGCTACGTTGAGTTCGGTCACCTTGGCCAAATAATCGTAGCGAGATGGGAGTGTTTTGAGCAAATCATTCCAACCCAGCACTGGTTAATGCAGCGTTTGGAGGAAATGGAGAAGGTACGCCACTTTATTGCTCACAACCGAATGCTACTTCCTGGTGAGTTTCAGCGGCTATACATGTACATTGCCGACTGGAATAGGGTAGTCGGATTATAAGAGAGTCTCGACGATTTCATTCTCGGATGCCGTCTGCGGCCCCGACGAGTCCCGTTTGTAGTCTACTGTCCATGACAGTTGGAGCTCGATTCCTTACTTGTTCTTACCCAGGCCCGGGTGGCCACCCGACACGGTCCAAATGCTAGCGGGGCTTTCCTTCTCCCGATGAGGCAACTTCTTCGGACATTGACTCGCCACTGCTCGTTCTACCTTCGCATCATTGAGGTTCCGGCGACGACTTAGTGTGTCAGGATCGAAACCGTTTCCATTCAGACACTTCCTGGCCAATTTGTCCTTTTCTGCCATCGTTTTCTTCTTATTTGCCCAGTAGAAGTAGGAGCGGCCCTTCAGCAGCAAAGTAGCTTTGCGTTTGCGAATGAATTCTTCGCGTTCTTTGAATCCGATCTCGATTGCCGGGAATTTCTTGATTTGGGGCTCGGTCCTCTTGCTAACGGCGGGTTCAATGGATAAGCAACTGAGCAGTTCTCGTGCCACCGAAACCTGGGTGTGCAGGTCATACTTCCCGGCGAGGTTTCTTTCGAGAATTTCGGCGACGTCGTGCTCTTCAGCAATGGTTCGCAACCCCAGGAGTTCAGATTCAAGCAGCTCGCGTTCGGCGAGGCGTTCCTTACGTCGTCCGTCTTGCGCACGACTCACGTGCAGGGCCTGTTCGTCGAGTACGCCTTTTTGGCGCTTCCGTTTTCCCGCCTTAGACATCGTTGGCGAGAGTGTAGCAGAAGTCACGTTCAGAGTATGTTGTCGGTGGTCAGAATTATACCGTTAGGGCCGAAACGACACTTCTCGCCGGGATTGGCAGGTCTCAAGGTCAAGAGCAGCGATGATTCGCTCGCGCAGGCAGGGTAAATGCTGGGTCCTCGAGAGGTGCTGTGTTCAACCGTCCACATTGCCTAGTTATCTGCTTCTTGTGCTACGCCGCCTCTTCTTCCTCCATGGCAAACCTGAAGTAGGTCTCGATGGGATCTCGTGTGAGCATTACGACCTCTTTCAGCGATTGAACTAGTTCCTTTGGCGATGTGGCCAACGGGAGCTGCACACCCAACCACGTCCAGGCGAACCCTCGCTCCTGGAATTCACCATCCGTATCGTGATCTTGCAACCGCTGCTTCAGTTCTTCGACAAGCCCGCGCACGCCACTTCGCTCCTCTGAGCCGCTGCTGAACTCAAAGTGCACCTCCGCGAAGAAGGCGCCGTTCTTGTGCCGAATCTCGTAGTGCACCTGCGCCGGCCATTGATCGTGAAGGACCTGGATGTATTGCCTCTCTGACTTGTCCCGTACCGTCAGCGGTGTAGGCAGGGACTCCTGCAACAAGCCCGCGGCCTCTTGAAGCACTTTCGAAGGTTCGACGGTAACCGTCATTCGTGCCGGCGTCGAACCTGTTTCCGATCCCCAATCGGTGCCGGCTGCGCGAGGTCCGGAGTGCGGCCAAATCTGAACCGCCTCCAGGAGGAGTAACTTACCCCGATCGAGAACCACGGCCTCGTCCCATGTCTTTTGCTTCTGGAAGTATGCATTCATCCTAAGTGCACTCTGCTCGGCGATTTCCGGGCGTTTGATCTCGTAGGAGGCGTTCCTAACCTTTGAGTTCAGCCGCTTTGTCAATAGGGTCAGATTGCCGAACGTGTGGATCAGCCGGTTCCTCACGTCCTGCGCTGTTTCGTCAGCGGTTCCAAGGTTTTCGTCTGGCGCCGGCCAGTGCTCCTGCCAATTTCGTGGCATGACATGTTCGATAGTCGGTGCTTCACGTAGATGGATGGCCTCTTGAAAGCCAGTCGTCATGTTTGCGTCTACGGCCTGAAGAATCGTACCGACTGCGGATCGAGCCCTCCTGTATACGGGCCTCCGCAGCCACTCTTTGCCGAACTCGGCGTCATCGGGCCAACGCACGCTATCTCCTTCGCCGGTAGCAAGGAAGCCCCTGACCGCGTCTGCCGGCTTCGAAGAACCTTCGCGCAGGTGAACGATCATTTGAAGGAAGAATCTGTTGTAGTTCTTGATGGCGAGCCCGCAAACCGTCCGCCTGATCAAGTATGACTCCAGGTCGGACAATATCCGGGCTAGTTGTTCCTCGTCTACCCTTGCTTCGAGTTGAAGGTAGAGCAGCAGTGGATGGAGCGTAGTGATATCGAGAGCCTTGAGTCGGTGGGCAAACACCCCGAATCGATCTTCGGACGAGGGTTCGATTATGCGTCGGTAGGCATGTGAGGCCTCGACTATTTCTTTCAGGCCGTTCTCGACACTGATGTCCGAACGGGAGTTCCACCACCCCCGGAAGGCCTCGAAGACGTTGGCGAAGGTCAGGTCCCTAGCCAACTTGTAGGTTAGGAAGTGATAGAAGAACAAGACCAGCCTGGACCTGCGCTCGCGACCGACCCTTTCGCTTTCGCGCCAGTAGGTATTGCCAGTCGAAGCGTCCCCATCGAACTCCCGCCAGTAGCGTTCGTATAACTGGTCAACCGCGAGTTCATCACGACTTGCCGCTGAGAATACGAAGTTCCTAATTAGATCTGAGGCCAGGAGGGGTACTCCTCGCGCATTCAGCGTTTCGAAGATCACCTGCGGATCATCGCCATCTTCAAGGCGAATTGCGACTAACTGCAGACTGTCTCGGAGTGCATAGAAAAGAGCAGTAACCCGGTCTAGCTCTTCCTCCCTGCTTCCCTCACCGACTGGCCCCAACCAGTTCGCAAGCTCATCAGAGAAGTAGAGGTAAGCCTGGACCAATTGCGGAATCGAATCCCAGTTCTTGCGCGCTTCTTCCTCCAGAAGCCGAACGCCGTCTGGTGAGCCAGCATCGAGAACCAGTTTGAAAGCCTCACGATCGAAGTTGGTGGGCCAGACCTTGTAGGCTTCCTCCGGCTTGCTTTTGAGGCCGGAATTGAGAGTGGCCTTCGTAAGTTCTCCGTGGAAGGTGTCATCCAACGGTTCCACGAAGTCCCTGAAGGCCGCGAGAAAGATTTGCAGAGTGGTGAGTTTCTGCTGGCCGTCGATGACGCCGAGCGCTTGCACTTCACGGAGGCCAACGTTCAAGGGTTCGAGGACGATCGCTCCAAGGAAGTGAGATGGCAACTGATTACGCTTGACGCTCGCGCCCGTATCGAGGACGGACTCGGCGCGGAATCGGATGTCTCGCCACAGTGGCTCCCACTGAGTTTCGCGTCGCCAGACGTACGAACGTTGGTACAGGGGTACTACGTAGCGCTTCGACTCGCTGAACATCTCCATGACACTCAATTTCTCTGGCTGCACTGGTTCCTCCAAGGGGTGCTAAGCGAGTAGTGAGCCCCAACCCGACAGTTGCGATTTGCGCCTACTGCAATCTAACCGAAATGTTCTGCTACTCGCTACGCGATCGCGTTCTGGCAGAAAATGCGATGAGACCGCGTGCGCTTGACTAGTAAGAATCGTGTTAGCTGCTTATTCGTAGGCTCGGTTGTCGTTCAAAGAGTGCTGGGTAGAAATCTACTGCGCAAATTGACTTCGTCAGACGAAGGACGGAACGTGGCGAAGCTGTACTTTTGCAACAACGGCGACATCGAGCTCCAGCCAGAGACGCTCTCGATCTTGTCAGGTATGCCTAGAGGCTGGAACGTCTTACTCAATGCCAGGCCTGCAAACCCAGGAGGGTATGACCGCGAAGTCGACGCGTTGATCGTGAAGGAAAGTGCGGTTCATCTGATCGAGTTCAAGTTCAGGAGATATCCGGTCGTCATCGATGCCGAGGGCTATTGGCACTCTGGTGGCTCGAGAATGGAGAATACCTCGAGGCGAGAGAGCCCTCAGGAGCAGGTTTTGGCGACGCATGACGCCTTTAAACAATGGCTCGCAAACCGAGGGCTTCCAAAGTTCGGCTTGGCCCCGTGGGTGGTTCTGGAGAACCCAAATCCCGAAAATCGTTATGGCGGAGCGCGATTCGGGTCAATAGGTATGAGCCCGCCGGAAAGACCTGGCTAGGGCGTGTTCACGCTAGGCGGTTTCAGCGTGTTATACTGCGTCATGCAGCT
>JBBDRD010000013.1:0-48921 GCA_040905665.1 Trueperaceae bacterium | reverse complement strand
GGGATTGTCAATATTTCGTTCTGTCGCGGTAGCCACGAGACAACGAATAACGTCGCCCAAGGCCGTGATATTCTCGAACCCAGCCGCCAGAACAGTCGGCGCGTTTTCTGACGGGCTGGGAATTGGCAGGGCGAGTTTACGTTCTTCTATCGGACCTCGCTTCGACTCCCAGTCGGCAGAAGGAGGTTTCTTATCGTGATGTCCCCCGCATCGACATTTTCCGGCTCTTCCCGCGCAAGGCCGAGGCTGCTTCTACTGACTCTGGTTTTCGGCTTACTGGCCGGCCCGGGGGCGTTAGCGCAGGGCGAACTGCTTATCTACTCGATCAGCCAGGAGCAGGACGCCCAACTCTTGTCGGACATGTTCCGGGAGCAGACCGGCATAGACGTACAGTTCATTCGCGGCGCAGGTGGCGAGATCGTCAGCCGTGTAATTGCAGAGCGGGCATCTCCGCAAGCGGACATCGTCCTGGGCGGCGCCAGCAATCTGCACATAACGATGCATAACGAGGGCGTGCTGGAGCCTTACCTGAGTCCGGAGGCAGATTATGTGCCCGAAGGCTCCAAGGACCCGGAAGGCTACTGGACCGGTTTCTACCTTACTGCATTGGGTATCGGCGTCAATGAGGAGCGTTATCGTGAGCAGTTCGGCGACCGTCCGCTTCCGGCAACGTGGGAGGATCTCCTCGATCCCGACTTCCGCGGCGAGATCGTCGTTACCGACCCCGTATCCTCCTCGACTGCGTACCTTTTCGTTCAGACGCAACTGCAGCGTCTGGGCTGGGATGCCGGCTGGGAATATCTTGCGGAACTGGCACCGTTGGTCGGTCAATTTCCCTCTAGTGGTTCGGCGCCTCCTCGCATGGTGGGCACCGGCGAGTACACACTTGGGGTTGCATTCGTTCACTCGCTCAGCCGCAACATAGAACAAGGCTTCCCGGTTGCGCTTGTCGTTCCCCCAGGCACCGGCGGAGACGTGGGTTCGGTATCGATCATCAAAGACGGACCGAACACGGAGAACGCCCGCAGGTTTGTGGACTTTCTGATGTCGGTCGAAGCGCAACAGGCATTCACCGAACAATCGCTCACCACCCCGCTGAATCCCGATGTCGAACTGCCCGCAGCGGCTATCTCCCGCGATTCGATCCAAATGATCGACTACGACCCTGCACTCGCCGGTGAGCAGCGTGAAGAGGTGCTCAGGCGCTGGTCGGAGACGGTTGAGTAGCACGGGCAGCGGTTCGAGTGGAACTTAGCCCTCAAGCGACAGCCGTACCGCGACCTCGTAAGGTGCCCGTTTTCGGGCACCTTACGTCGCGTATCACCGCCCTGAACAGTTGGTGGCGACGCGACCCCTGGGTAACCGCCACATTCGTTCTGATCGCGCTCTTCATGTTGCTCTTCATTGTTTATCCGCTTGCGGTTGCGATAATGACGCCACGCGCAAGCGACTGGCTACGAGCGGTCAGCTCGGCGCGTTGGCAAGGAACGATGCTCAACACCCTACAGATGGCGGCGCTTTCGACCACATCCTCGGTCGTGATCGGTTTCCTCTATGCCTATGCGATAGTCAAGGCGCGAATCCCCGGCAAGGGGTTATTCAAGCTGGTTCCTCTGCTGCCTCTCATCACGCCGCCATTCGTAAGCGGACTAGCCTTCATTCTGCTCTTCGGTCGCCGCGGTTTCGTTACCTATGAAGTACTCGGGTTGAACACCAATATCTACGGTTGGCACGGGCTATGGCTCGCACAGACGGTGTCTTTTTTCCCCATCGCATTCCTCGCGATCAGCGGTGTGCTTCGTTCGATTAACCCAAACCTCGAACGTGCGGCACAGAGCCTGGGAGCGCGGGGTGGTCATACGTTCAGAACGATCACCCTGCCCCTAGCCATCCCGGGGATCGGAGCGGCCGCCCTACTGGTAGCAATCGCTGTGCTGGGCGATTTCGGGAACCCCATGTTGATCGCGGGACGATTCCGGGTCCTGGCGACGGAGGCATATCTGCAGATCTCCGGTTGGGCGGATATGCGTATGGGGGCGGTACTCGGCCTGGTCCTGGTCGCTCCGGCACTCATCTTTTTCGTATTGCAGCAGAAGCTCCAGGGCAGCTCCTCTCGCTACGCCACTGTTGGGGGACGCGGTTCGCGGATGGACGAAGCGCCTGTTTCCGCTTGGGTGCGCTGGAGCCTTTTCGCCTTTTGCCTGTTGATCACGGTCTTCATGGTTGCCCAGTACGTGGTGATTCTCATCGGTGCCTTCACACCGGTATGGGGTGTGGACTACTCGTTCACTTGGCAAAACTTCGAATCGACCCTGGTGAAGTCGTCGCAGTTGTGGAACAGTTTGCGGTTTGCTGGTGTGGCGGCGCTCCTATGCGCGGCGATTGCAACGATTGCGGCATTTCTGGTGTATCGCCAGCGCCTGCCGTTCGGTCGCGCACTTGACGTGATCACGCTGTTGCCGGCCGCAATACCGGGCACACTGCTTGGAATCTCCTATGTCCTCGCGTATAACGTCCCGCCGCTGCAACTCACCGGCACCGGGGCGATCATCGTGCTCAGCATGGTGGTGTCGTACCTGCCGGTCGGTTATCGGATCTGCGCCGCGACTTTGCAGCAACTCCAACCCTCTATCGAGGAGAGCGCGAGTGATCTGGGCGCCTCGGGCATGAGGACCTTCTTCGACGTGGTGCTGCCGATCATAAAGACCTCGTTCTCCGCAGCACTCATTTACTGCTTCGTGAAGGCGATAGGAACACTGAGCGCGGTCGTCTTTCTCATTTCGCACGGCACGGTGGTAGCCTCGGCCTCGATCCTCAACCTAGCCGAACAGGGTTACTGGGGTGCCTCGGCTGCTCTGGCATCGTCCCTCATTGCGGTTGCATTGATCGCTCTGGGCATATTCAGGCTGATTTTTGGTGGCCGCCTGAACCTTTTCGAAATCTGATGGGCTCGAATGTTAGGGAACCGATCGACCCGGTGCAATCGGCCGGGATTCGGAGTGAAGATGGAACAGCAATGCCACATGTAGTCCTCAGGGACCTGACAAAGAATTTCGGCGATGCAAGAGCCGTTGACGGCCTCAATCTCGAAATCGCAAAAGGAAGCTTCACGACCCTGCTGGGTCCTAGCGGATGCGGAAAGACGACCACTCTGCGTATTCTCGCCGGCTTTTACGAGCCGGACCGTGGTGACGTACTGATCGACGGCAAGAGCCAACGAGGTTTACCGCCCTTCAAGCGAAATATCTCGATCGTCTTCCAGGACTACGCGCTGTTCCCACACATGAACGTGTTCGATAATCTGGGCTACGGCCTCAAGCTACGGCGGGTACGGGGACCGGAGCGACGTCGGCGGGTCGAAAAGGTACTCGATTTCCTCGGCCTGACCAGGTTTGCCAAGCGCTTCCCTCACGAACTGAGCGGGGGGCAACAGCAGCGAGTCGCCTTGGGTCGTTCGATCGTGATGGAGCCGGACGTACTCCTCATGGACGAGCCCTTGAGCAATCTCGATGCAAAGCTGAGGATCCGAGTGCGCACCGAGCTGAAGGAGATTCAGCGGGTCCTGGGCCTCACGACGATCTATGTGACGCACGATCAGGACGAGGCGTTGTCGATGTCCGATCAGGTGGCGGTGATGGCCGAAGGGCGGTTGCAGCAGTACAGCCCCCCATGGGCGCTCTACAACGAGCCTGTCAATCCGTTCGTGGCCGACTTCGTTGGTCACACTAACTTTATCCCGGTTCGAACGCTGCAATCGGGTGGAGAGCAGCCACGGGTGGCGGTACTGGGACAGGAAATGGTTTGCAGCACGCGAGCCGGTTCCGCGGTGGGCGCCGCGGAAAACGTCATGCTGATGGTTCGTCCTGAATGGTTCGAGGTCGCGACCAGTGAGCAGGAGCGGCGGGAGTGGAATGCGTCGGAAGGCGTGATACTCGAGGGGACGGTTACGGCGAGCGACTATCTGGGCTCACATAATCGCGTTTGGCTCGACGTCGAGGGCATAGCGGACGAGTTGGCGGTCGACCTTCCGGCAAAGGCGATAGACAGCGCCGAGGCAGGCCGGAAGATCTCGGTGAAGATTCCGAACGGGCGGGGGATACTGTTTGGCAGCTGAGGCGTATTGCAGCAACCTGCGCCTAAGCAGGGCCCTCGCTCGGTGTTCTGGTCCGAGCGCGGGCCCCATGTGCTGAATTGAGTCAGTCGACCAGCGATACACTCACGGGTACCGGCTGTCTGAGGATGTCGAGAACCGGTGATGTGCGCTGCACGTAGTCGCACAACTCGACCAGCTGCTCCCGCGAAGCGTTTGCGTCGACCCGATAGCGAACCGACACTTGTTGGTAGCCGGGGCGCACCTCCTTGGAGAGGCCCAGGAACCCGTGCAGATCGAGATTCCCCTCGAGCTCGAAGCTGAGCTTCCTGACCTCAATGCCCTGCGCGGCAGCATTGTAGACGAAGCCCACGGACAGACACGAGCCGAGGGCGTGTAGAACAACCTCGACCGCGTTCGGTCCATTGTTGGTGCCCAACAGAACCGGTGGTTCATCCCCTTCCAGCACAAAGGGCTTGCTGCGCGAGTCGTCTTCGTTGCCAGCCCCGTAGAAGCTCTGGATCTCGCTGCGCGAATGCCCACCCTCCTGCCATACGGTCTTTGACCTGAAGGTGAAATTGGCCAGCTGGGAGTTTTCGTTTATCGCCCCTATGGTCCCCAAGAGCTGGTCTATGTCGACTCCATTCAGACTGTTAGATACGGTTGCCATCTTGAATCTCCTTTCGCTTCCCTGCCTTGCGCGCTCCCGTTAGGATGCCCGCTCGTCTACCGCCCCTCTCCCCTTGAGAGCGGGTGGTAATTGGGAGCCTAGGAGTTTCTGGCGCCCGGTTCTTCCCCCATTGAGGCCATGCCTGAGTAGTTGGAAGGGCCTGGCCCGACCGGGCCAGTGAAAAACTGCGGAGCGGCTAGAGCAGATCGTTCTCGTGTGCGAACGCCACGGCGGCTGCGCGGGAGGACAGCCCGTGCTTGGTGAGGATATTGGCAACGTGTCGGTGAACCGTATGGACACTCACCGACAGCTCTTTGGCAATCTCTCGGTTGCTGTATCCCTGCGCAATGAGATTCAGAATTTCAAGTTCACGTGGTGTGACGAGTTGTTGATCTCGCCCGGGCGTCTCGCCCTCCAAGCGCCCGAGAATTGCTGCGGCACGTCGCGCTTCATGCTGTGCGCCAAGTGAACCGAACGCGTCTCGAGCGGTATGTGCCTCTCGCGCGGCGTCTCTCTCACGGCCGAGCTGCTCCAGGATCTTCGCCAGCTCGAGCCGAGCACGACCGGCCTCGAACGGCGCGCCGCTGCGCGTGTAGAGGTCGACGGCATCCTCCAGCAAAGCCCGTGCTTCGTCAGGCTCCCCCTGAGCGGCCTTCAATAAGCCTTTCGACAGGCGCAGAGCGGCGTTGAGTTGGAGCGTGTCGATGAGCTCCGCCACCTCGGTGAGCTCGTCCACGGTCTTGACGGCATGTACAAGGTCGCCCAGAGCGACCTGTGCCCGAGCCAGCACCTCGAGCGCGGTTGCTCGAGAGGTGCGGTCCGAGCTGGACAGGTTGCGGAGGAACCTCTGTGCGAGATCCAGTGCATGCACTGAGTTTCCGCGATCTAGCTCCAGGGCGGCGCTTCCCAGCTGTGTGAACGGGTGAAATGAATGCTCCTGGAACAACGACTCCGCCTCGTCCCATCTGCCCTGACGGCGGCGCAGTTCGCCCAATCGCATGAAACCCTCGAAGCTTCGGGCCGGACGGGTCGCGGCCAGTTCGCTCGTCGCCTCCACCAACATGTCCTCTGCTTCCTTCCACGCCCCGCGCCATACCAGGACGTTCGCGAGATGCGTTCGGCATACCGCCAGCAGCGACCTAATCTGCCAGCGCTCGCAGAACTCCGTGACGCGTGAGCACCACTGCGTGGCACGGCCATAATCCTGTACCCGCTCGCAGGCATAGATGGTGTAGCAGCAGGTCGCGCCGATGGCGTTCAGGTCGGTCAGTTCTCCTGCCACCGCCGCCGCTGTCGCCTCATCGAGCTGCTGCATACCCTCCGGCACGCGACCCTCCGTCACCAGGACAAGACCCTCGAGCGCCAGACCCACCATTTCCAGGTCGAATTGCGCCAGGTGTCGCCCCAACTCGGCTGCAGCCCGACCATTCTTTTTAGCTTTTGCGGTGTCGTTCTCATACAGCAGGGCCAGCTCGCCCTCCTGCAACAGCAGCCAGCCGTATTCGGGACTAGACTCGTGGCCTTCCAGCAGCCGGTGGGCTCGCTGCAGCCAACCGTTCGAAACGGCCGACCGCCACGGAACGCCAGATAGTCCCAGGCCAGCCAGGTCGCTACACGGGCAGCCCGCCTGGGCTCGCCTCGCTCCCGGTAGCAGATAGGAGCGCTCGCGGGCACTGAATGTCGTCGCCGAATCGTCCAGCCACCATGCCGCCATGCCCAGACCTTCGAACGCCTCCGGGGCCTCCCCCCGTTCCAGCTCGGTCTCGAACGCTGCCCGAGCTTCTTGCCAGGCACCTTGCGCGAGGGCATCGAAGCCAGAAGCGACGCCTGGGTCGAGACCGGAGTTGCGCCCTGACGCCAGCTTGACTCGTTTCTCGCTCTTCTCCGACGGGGACGATTGGTCGCTGATGTCGCGCATCTCCCTCCTGGCGGACGGACACCGAAACGCTTCTTGGTGAACCTTCACCATAGCGGTTTTTCCCCCGCAAGGGCCAGGGTGACGCTACGATACTAAGACCGAACTACGATCACTTGAGTTTCTCCGCCAATATCGTCACGCTCTTCACGCCGAAATCGAGGCTCGCCTGGCGTGCAGACTTGGACAGGAACTTGTAACTCTCGTTATCGAGAACCGTTGCTACGCGCATGCCACTCCCCTCGATCGCTTCGAGGTAATCGTCCTGCTGGCTGGCCCCGCCGATACAGGCTGCCCACAAGGAAGCGTCGCACACAATGTTCTCCGTCAACTGACGCTCACTCACGATGTCCGCTATCGACATGCGCCCACCGGGTCGCAGCACCCGCACGATCTCGGCGAACACGCCCGGCTTGTCTGCGGTGAGGTTGATGACCCCGTTGCTGATTACCAGGTCAACGCTATCAGGAGCTATTGGCAACGACTCGACGTATCCCTTCTGATAGTTCACGTTGGTTATCCCTGCGTTCGAGGTCGCTCGCAGGGCCTTTTCGAGTTGGGCATCGGTCATATCTATTCCCGTCACTCGTCCCTCCGGACCGGTGAGCAACGCGGCAACACAGCTGTCCATACCCGAGCCGCTGCCCAAGTCGAGAACTCTCTCGCCCTCGCGAACAGCGGCCAGCAGAAACGGACAGCCTACGCCGGCAAAGGAATCCACTACGCCTTCCGTTATCTGATCGAGAACCAGCGGATCGTAGCCCAGCCGTTCTGCGAGCGTGCGTCCGATCTCGAAGTGGAACTCACCCGAGGGGCGTTCGGCCACCTCCCGATATACGTCTTGCACTCGGTTTCGCAACTCCTCGACGTTCACTGTCGTCGCCATCTCATCTCCCTCCGAGGTGCGACTGAGCGCGTCCTCGTATCGCTATCGACAGTCCGATGGTAGCGAGCGCTAAAGCGGCACGACTTCCCCCGGCGGGGCCAGTGGGCGCTAGTACGGCGCCATGGCCCGAATGGGGTCATGGCGCTTGGGCCTCGCTGTGGACGCCCCTGGCCGCGATGCTGTAGCGGTCCTCGTCCTGAGTATCCTTGAGGGCGCGAACGAGGCTGCACCTACGCGTGATATAACTCCACGCCATGCTCCGCCTCGAGATCGACTTTCTGCCAGTTCCTCGGGAACTCGACGTAGCAATCGTCATCGACGTGCTCAGGATGACGACCACCGCCGGCGTGCTGTTCGCGCGTGGCCTGTCGGAGCTTAGCGTCCTAGCGGATATCGCCGAGGCGCACACCGCTGCCGCTCCCTCGGGAGCACTCCTTCTGGGCGAACGCGAGGGGGTGAAACTCCCCGGGTTCGACGGAGGCAACTCGCCTCTGGAGTATATGGAAATGGATCTCACGGGCAGATCCGCGGTCCTCTGCACCAGCAACGGGTCCAAAGCGGTAGTAACGGCGGCCGGTGCTCGCCAACTGCTCCTTGGCTCGATTGTTAACGCTGGGGTAGTTGCCGAACGCGCCGTGGAGCTCGCGGAGGAGAGTGTCACTCTGATTTGCGCCGGCACGGCAGGGCAGGTGTCCATGGACGACGCTCTTGGCGCCTACGCGATTGCCAAGGAGATCGTACGGATCGACACCGCAACGAACGCTTCGGACGGCACGAGGATCGTACTGGCGTACGGCGCCCAGATCACTGATATGCGAGTTGCGCTGCACGAAGCCAGTCACGCGGCTTTGCTTCGGAAGATCGGGTTTGGTGCCGACGTAGACTTCGCAGCGCACCTCAACTATCTGGACATCGTCCCTATCAGGACCAGTGGTCGCGACCATGTTTTCAGGGCGACCGCTTCCTGATTAGCGGGCCTCGCGAACGTAGCTCGTTTTGATCGGCTTCTTTTGATTGGCCCTCTCCGGGTCGCCTCAGCACAGGCGCGCAGGCGCGGAGGCGCGTTAGTCCTAACTGATCGATTTCTGAGCGTGCAGACCTGTTTCCCACTGCTATATTGGAGCCCAGTTCAACTGCACTCCAGGAGGTGGAAGCTATGGAAGAGGCCGTACGCACTCGTTTCGGTTTTCGGGTAATCGCAATCGGCTTGGCGCTCCTTTCGGCGACCGGGCTGAGCTGGACGATCGCCCAGTCGGGGACGCTGAATTTCTATACCTCGATGCAGGTTGATGTCGTGGAGGACATCATCGCCGCCTTCGAGGAGGCTCACCCGGACATCACCGTCGACATGCTCTACTCGGGTAGCGTGGAGCTTGAGCAGCGGATCTATGCAGAGCAGGAGGCGGGTGCCATTCGCGCCGACGTCATCTGGGCGGCCAACCCAGCGTTCTTCCTAAAGCTCAAGGAGCAGGAACTGTTGATGGCCTACGAGTCGCCGGAGGCGGCCGCCGTTCCCCAAGGCCTCAAGGACGAAGACGATATGTTCATCGCCGGCCGAGTTTTCAACATGGGCATCGGATACAACACCGACCAGGTGAGTGAGGATGAGGTCCCTACGACCTGGGAGGAGTTTCTGGAGTGGGGACCGCGCGCGGGCATGTCTAGTCCCCTTCATAGCGGTACCGCTTTCACCACACTGGGCGCCTTCGTTTATAACGACGACTTTCTTGGTTGGGACTGGTTCGAGCGGGCGAGAGAGGGCGGCGTGCAGTTGGTACGCGGCACTGGCGACGTTACCCGCGGCTTAACCAGTGGAGAGTTCGCGGTAATCATGGGTATCGACTACGTACTCGCCAATCAGGCTACGGAAGGCGCGCCGGTTGCCTTTCGCTTCCCAGAGGAGGGGGCGGTTACCGTAGCAAGTCCGATTGCGATCGCCCGAGACAGCCAGAACGTGGAAGCGGCTCAGGCGTTCGTCGACTTCATCGTGTCGCAAGAGGGGCAGGAAGTAATGGTGAGCAAGTTCTTCATCCCGGTGCGCACCGACGTGGAACCGCCGCAGGGACTGCCCACCGCCGACCAGATCGTCTCACTCGACATCGATTACGACTGGCTCGCGGAGAACGACGCGGAACTCCGGGAACGCTTCTCTAACCTGTACGAGTAGCAGCGACTGCGTGAGGCCGGTGGTGATCATCGGCCTCACGCTACGGGCTCTTCCGCCTAATTCAGTTCGCCCCAACCATCCATGAGAGCAGTTCGCAACCTCGATTCCCGCTCGATCATCTTTCTGCTGCTGGCAATCTTCGTGGTGGTTGTGATCGTCTACCCGCTTGTCCAGGTGCTAATACGCAGCGTCTGGCTGGACGGGCGGTTGTCGCTGGAAAACTACGAGTCGGTTTTCGGTCGTAGCCGCAACTATCGCGCCATCTGGAATTCGATCTGGGTGTCGTTGACGGCAACGATGCTCGCCACCATCATCGGAACACTCGCGGCCTTCGTGGTTCAACGTACCGACGTTCCCATGAAGAACATGCTGCGCTTCCTACTCATCCTGCCGTTCGCCATTCCTCCGCTGTTCGCCGCCATGGGCTGGGTGCAATTAGCCGGGCCAGTGGGCCTGCTGAGCAACGCGTACAAGGCGATCTTCGACGTTCCGGTGGTGCCGTGGAGCATTTACGGCTCTGCCGGAATCATCTTTGTCTTGGGCATCACCAAGTACCCGTTCGTGTTCATCACTGTGGCCGGTGCCTTGCAGCGGATGGACGCCAGCCTGGAGGAGGCGGCGCGCACGTCGGGTGCCGGAACTATTCGGATCATGCGCAACATCACGCTGCCTTTGGTTCGGCCCGCCATCACAGGCGGCGCCCTCCTCGCCTTTGTCTCGTGCATCGACAACTTCGGGATTCCCGCCGTGCTGGGGTTGCGGGTACAGTTCCACGTGCTCACCACCCGCATCTACGAGGCGCTCACGATTCCGGATCTGCCGCTGGCCACAGCCATGTCGATGCTGCTGGTAATCCTGGCGGCCGGGGCGATCTGGCTGCTGGGTAAGTTCGAGGGCCAGGCCGGCGAACATGCCGTCATCGCCGGAAAGTCTATTCGGCCGCACATCATCTCGCTGGGAAGCGCGAGACCGTGGGTCACCCTCTGCCTCCTACTCGTCATCGGGGTGATCGTGGTCCTGCCCCTCTTCGCCCTGGTGGTCACTTCGGTTCAGCCGTACTACGGCGCTCCACTTACTGCCGAGAACATCACCGGCAGCAACTACGATGCGGTGTTCAGCATGAGCGCAGCCCGGCGCGGCATCCGCAACAGCATGATTATCGCGCCGGTCGCCGCGTCGATTCTGGTCGTCGTTACCGCCCTCCTCGCTTACCTGAACGTCAAGGCTCGCTACAGGGGGGCAAAGATCCTGGACGCGATCGGGATGGTGCCCTTCGCGCTGCCTGGCTCCGTCATCGGCGTAGGGATGATCCTCGCGTGGAGCAATCCGCCGATCGGACCGACCCTCTACGGAACCGTCTGGATCCTCCTCGTTGCCTATCTAATGCGCTACATGGCGTACGGGCTGCGCAGCTGCCGAGCCAGCCTGCTGCAGATCCACGATTCGCTCGAGGAGGCGGGGTCAACCTCGGGCGCGAACCGCTTGCGCACCCTTCGCGACATCACCGTTCCGCTGATGCGCCCCGGCATGATTGCCGCCTGGGTGCTCATTTTCATGTCGGCGTTCAACGAGCTGACCGTTTCCGTTCTCATCTGGAGCGCGCGAAACGAGACGATCGGCGTGTGGATCTTCCTCATGCAGGACTCCGGATTCCCGGGCCGCGCCAGCGCCCTGGCCATTGGAATCCTGCCGATTATCCTGGTCATGTTCCTGATAATGCAGTGGCTCAGCCAAGATAACGTAAGCATCTAGGAGGAGACGGGTGACGTCATCGATTGCCATTAACCAGCTGACCAAGAGCTTTCAGAACATCAGAGCTGTGAATGGCGTTAGCTTCGGGATCAATGAGAACGAGTTCTTCTCCCTCGTCGGCCCGTCGGGTTGTGGAAAGACGACCACGCTTCGTTGCGTAGCAGGCTTGGAAAGCGCGGACAGCGGCCGAATATCCATCAAGGGGAACGACGTTTACGCTTCTGCGGAGGGAACCGACGTCCCAACCCACAAGCGCTCGATCGGGATGGTGTTTCAGAACTATGCTGTTTGGCCTCACATGACCGTCGTCCAGAACGTCGAGTATCCACTGAGAGTGCAAGGGGTAGAGGGGAGAATTCGGCGAGAGCAGGTCGACCGGATGCTGAAGATGCTGGGAATGGAGCAGCTTGGCAACCGCAAACCCAGCCAGCTCTCCGGTGGTCAACAGCAACGAGTGGCGCTGGGACGCGCGCTGATCGCCCGGCCCGACGTTCTGCTACTCGACGAACCGCTTTCCAACCTCGACGCAAAACTGCGTGAGCAGATGCGGAGCGAGCTGAAGCGAATTCAGCGCGAGATCGGCGTCCCAATCCTGTACGTAACGCACGATCAAATCGAAGCGCTGTCGATGTCGGATCGGATCGCTGTAATGAACAACGGCGAGATTCATCAGATCGCTTCGCCGGCGGAGATCTACGAGCGTCCCAAGACCAAGTTCGTGCTCGACTTCATCGGCTCGGTCAATTACCTCCCCTGCAACATTGAGGAGGCTACCGGTGAACACGTCGAACTGAAGCTGGTCGACGGACAACGGATCCAGATTCCGCGGCCGGATTACGTGCCGGCGGGGCCGCGTGCCCTTCTCGCAGTACGTCCCGAAGACATGACGGTAGCGGTTTCATCGTCTGAGGAAGGCCTGAGGATGATGGTGGCGTTGCGCAGCTTCCTGGGCAACGCCTGCGAGTACAGGATGAGGGCAAGTGGGTTCGAGTTGCTGGTGCAGACGGACAAGAAGCTGCTGCTCTCAGAAGGGGAAGGTGTGAGGATCGAAGTCGGGCGGGGATTCCTGCTTGACGCCGACGCAGGTGACCGAGCGGATGCCAGAGTTGGCTGAGGAGACGTAACTGACTGCTTAACCCCTTGATTACCTCAGTTGGCGGGTCCTCTTACGACTTCCAGCCTTCCTGCCCCGACAATCCGCTGGCCGCGCTTCTCTTCGCGCACTGGCCACTCCTGGTAGCCGACCTCACTGATAAAGCCGGAGGCGTCGAGAAAGCGCATTACCTAAGGGCACTTTCATTTGGACCACCTAGCTTCGGCAACGCAATAACACGCTTCCGGTGATATCCTTGTTCCGAAATGATAGTTCCAGGAGAAATAGTCAAGCGCGCTCGTGAACACGCACGCATGACTCAGACCGAACTCGCTGAACGAGCGGGAACTCGGCAAAGCGCCATTAGCGCATACGAGACTGGAACGCGTGTCCCTACCGTCACGATGCTGGAGCGACTGCTGAACGCAACCGGTCATGACTTGGCACTTGAAATACGCATGCAAGTAGGCGGAGTCCGTTCGCTACCCAATACCTCAATGGGTCGACGACTCCACGCCCAACGGGAGGCGATACGGGCCATAGTGGCGTCACATGGAGGGGCTGGCACGCATGTATTCGGCAGTGTCGCCCGGGGCGACGACGACAGCGAGAGTGACGTTGATCTCCTGGTCGATCTGCCGGAGCGAAGCGGAATCTTGACTGTCGGCGCCATCGCCCGGGAGGTGGAGCGCATTCTCGGCGTCGACGTGGACATCGTTCCAACAGCATCTCTCAAACCCGAGACCCGAAAGCGGATCGAATCCGAAGCGGTAGAACTATGAGTCCAAGGACACCGCGTTCATCGAGTGAGCGGCTCCGGGACGTTCTGACATCATTACTTCGACACGGTGCTGGGAATCGTGGCGGGAACAGTGGAGGATGATCTGCCTGTACTCGAAGCGGCGGTGGTGAGGATGCTTAGGCGTTCAGCCTGATGGCGGCGTATCACCGCGACGCGAGCAGGAACTCAGCAGAATCGCAAGGGTTCAGTCAACAATGGAGTTCTCCCTCCAGATCATGTTGCAGAGGAATTCAGAGCGCAACCCTCACGCCTCGGCTGGTGTCGCAATAGTAGAGGGCGTTCGTTTGAGCGCCGCGGCGAACCCGGGCAGCGACCGCTCGACCATCTCATCGTTCGCCGTGAGTGATATTCGGAAGAAGCCCGGCATCTCGAAGACCGTCCCGGGGAGGACGTACACCTTTTGCGCCGCCAGTGCCTCGCAGAACGCCAGGTCGTCGTGCAGGGGCGAGCGAACGAGCAGATAAAAGGTGCCTTCGGGTGGCTTCACCTCGTAGCCCATCGCGCCTAGTTCGTCGGTCAGCCGGTCGCGCTTCCGCTGCAGCTTGGGGATGTCGATGCTCAGCGTCTCGAGCTCGGCTAGTGAGTGTTGCAGCAAGGCGTTGGGGAAGGCGAAGCCGGTCACGAGCTGGGCGGCCAGCAGCGCGTTGCGGAGCTTCGCGCGGCTCGGCATGGTCGGCGGAAGTGCTATGTAGCCGATTCGCTGTCCCGGTGTGAGGAGAGTCTTGCCATACGTGTAGATCAGGAGGGAATTCGGATAGTAGGAGGTAGGGCTGGGGTATTCAAGATCGTCGAAAATGATGCGGCTGTAAGCCTCGTCGGAGAGGAGGTAGATGGGGCTGCCGTTACGTTCGCTCGCCTCTGTCAGCAAGTTGGCAAGCGCCTGTAGCGTCTCGGGCGGAAAGATCTTCCCGGTTGGGTTGTTCGGCGAGTTGACGATGATTGCCCTGGTTCTTTTGGTAATCGCGGCGGCGATGGCTTCGAGGTCCAGGTCCAGGGTGGAGTCATCGATCTTCACCCGAACCGGGTTGCCGCCGTAGTTGACGATGATCGACTCATAGAAGAACCAGGGCGGGCTGATGAAGATGATTTCGTCACCGGGGTCTATCAGCGTGCATATCGAGACGCTAAGTGCGGCGAAGGCCCCATTGGTCACGAAGACGTCCTGCGGCTCGAAGGGTAGCCCGCGCCGCTCGCGCAGCGACTCCGCGATCGTTCGTCGTGACTCGGGTTCGTTGACCTTGTAGGCGTACCAGTCCTGATCTTGTGGTGGGAGGTTGCGCTGGAGCGACGACACGAACTCCGGCAGCGGCATCTCGTGCGGATTACCGAAGACGAAGTCACAGTTGTCCTGGTGCTTGGGGTCGCGCCCGCTCCAGGCGGAGTCCTGGAAGAAGCGCAAGAAGGGTGACATCGCCTCCAAGGTCGCATCTATCCGGGCCGATACCACGTTCGCTTTCGCGTTGTCCGACATCGCCTTCTCCTCCTTCGAGTCGTTCTTAGCGGCTGGTGGCCATGATAGCGGCTGTGTTGACGTAAGCACCTACATTCAGAGCGGTAACGTCCTATTCAGCAAGAGGGCTGATCGGGAGGAACTGGAGCGTGAACTCGAGCAGGCGCTCGAGCGGCGATTGGATTTGCAAGTCCCGACCATCGTCCGTTCGGCCGAAGAATGGTCGGGTTACATTGCCGGCAACTCGTTTCCTCAGGAGTCACTTGCCCAGCCGAACCTGGTGATGCTCGCCCTCTCCAAGAGTGCGCCCAGGGTGGACGCGAAGGAGGGCCTGTTGCTGCGGGCGGCGGCACGAGAGAGAATCGAGCGCGTCGGCGATGCGTTATGGATCTACTTTCCAAATGTTCTTCATCCCGGCACTCCTACGGTTTTGCCGCCACACGACTCTTGACAGAAGCCTGTTCCCCACTGCCCATGCGCCTGTAGACAGACGCCCTCGACGGAGGCAGAGGTTCATCTCCTCGAATCAGGTCCGCCGCCTTCTCGGCGATCATCATCACAGGTGCGTAGATGTTGGCGTTGGTGATGTGAGGCATCACCGAGGCGTCCGCCACCCTCAGCCCCTCAAGCCCATGCACCTTCATCGTCGAAGGATCGACCACGGCCATCTCGTCTCGGCCCATCTTGGCCGTGCATGACGGGTGAAGTGCGGTTTCGGCGTCGTTCGCGACCCACTCCAGGATCTCTTCGTCCGTTTCCACCGCAGGTCCCGGCGAGATCTCGCCGGCGTCGTAGGGCTCGAATGCCGGCTGGGAGAGAATGCGGCGACCGGTCCGCACGGCCTCCACCCACTCACGGCGGTCGCGCTCCGTCGAGAGGTAGTTGAACCGCAGGGACGGTTTCACGCGCGGGTCGGCGGACCTTATCTTCAATTCACCACGGACATCGGAGAACATCGGCCCTACGTGCACCTGGTAGCCGTGCCCGGCGACAGGCGAGCTGCCGTCGTAGCGGACGGCGAGCGGTAGGAAGTGGAACATCAGGTTTGGCCAGTCCACCTCGTCGTTCGAGCGGGCGAATCCTCCGCCTTCGAAGTGATTGGTCGCGCCCGCGCCGCTGCGGAAGAACAGCCACTGGAAGCCCACCCACGGCCTGCGCCACGGTTGCAGCCAGGGCGCCATCGACACCGGCTGCTTGCAGGCGTGTTGGATGTAAACCTCGAGGTGGTCCTGCAGGTTCTGGCCCACGCCCGGAAGGTGCGCGACGGTCCCGATGCCCAAGCTGCGCAGGTGCTGGGCGTCGCCCACGCCCGAGAGCTGCAGCAGTTGAGGTGTGTTGATGGCGCCGCCACAGAGGATGACTTCAGCGGCCATGGCTCTGCTTATTTTCCCCCGCTGAACGTATTCGACGCCTACCGCGCGCTCGCCCTCGAAGAGGATGCGGGTCACGAAGGCGCGAGTGCGCAAGCGCAGATTCGGCCGGCCGACTACCGGCGTCAGATAGGCCTTCGAGGCGGAGTGGCGGCGGCCGCGGTGCACGTTGCGGTCGAACGGGCCAAAGCCCTCCTGCCGCTGACCGTTCGCGTCTTCGGTTCGTTCGAAGCCCGCCTGGGTCGCTGCCTCGAAGAACGCCTGGAACAACGGGTTAGTGGCCGGGCCGCGCTCCAACATCAGCGGTCCCTCGCCGCCTCGGCACTCGTCTTCTCCGGAGAGGCAATTCTCCATCCGCTTGAAGTAGGGCAGACAGTGAGCGTAGTCCCACGCCTCCATGCCCGGTTCTTGGGCCCAGCGGTCGAAGTCCATGGGATTGCCCCGCTGGAAAATCATCCCGTTGATGCTCGAAGAACCGCCCAGGAGCTTGCCGCGAGCGTGATGGATTCGCCGTCCGTTCATGTGCGGCTCCGGCTCCGACTCGTACTGCCAGTCGTAGCAGGGGTTGCCGATGGTGAAGGGAAGCGCGGCCGGCATATGGATGAAGACGTCCCAGGGGGAATCGACCCGGCCGGCCTCGAGTACCAGCACTTCGGTCCCGGAGTCGGCGCTAAGGCGGTTGGCGAGCACCGAGCCGGAGGAACCTCCGCCAACGATGATGTAGTCGTGTCGAGAAGCGGTCATCGGGACCGAGCCTAACAGTAGTCGGTGTCCGCAAGCCAGCGCGGCGGTTCCTACCCCGGCACACTCCGCACCATCGTCAAGCATGCAGGCCAGAGCGTCGACAGTTCCGCGCGCTCCTCCGGTAGTCTGGATCGCATGCCCAGGCTGATAATCGTGATGATCGACGGGGTGAGCGCCGGCTACGTGGATCGCCGCCGCCGGAACCTCCCCAACCTCGAGGTACTCGCCAAGCGGGGCCTGTACCTGAAGCGGATAGCGGCCGACGTGCCGGGAACTTCTCTCCCCGGCCGGACCTCGATCGTCACTGGGGTGCCCGCCAGCGAGCACGGCGTCTTTGGCAACATGATCTGGGATGGGCAGAGGTTCCGTTACGCCAACCCGGACGACGTGCGGGTCCCGACTCTGCCGCGCGCAGCCATGGACGCCGGACTCCGGTCGGCGGTAGTGGGCTTTGGCATGATCCGGCCCGAGGACGCTACCCATTTCATGGGCCCCTGGTGGGCGAACGAGATGCTGCAGCGGGCACGTGACGAGGCGCCCGTCCCGGCCGACGAGAGCTGGCTTCGCACCTCACGCCAACAGGACAGCACTGGAGTGTGGCAGCGCCTGACTGAAGCCGGCTTTCCGAACGCCGTGGCCGACGCGTACGCGGGCGACCTGTTGCATCATCTGCTTGCCGGCATGGCCGGCGCGACAGGACGATGATGCGCTGGAGTGCCGGGCTTGCGACCAGCGAAGCGACCGCCGCGAGCAGCGGGGCGACCACGGAGACGTTTACCGCGGCGACCACCGCAACCCCTCCCGCCCTCCTGATCACCGAGATCCTCATTCCCGACACCCTCCAGCACATCGCCGGCCAGAACTACACGTTCAGCGACTGGGCGATCGGTTACGCCGACGACTTGGTGGGGACGCTGGTGGCGGAACTCGGGCGTTGCGGACTGCTGGAGAGCACCACGCTGATGATCACCAGCGACCACGGTCACGGCACGGTAGAACATGCGCTCTTCTCTGCCCCAGATGGGTTCGCTTTCCAGGCAAGGCCTACGGGCGAGAACGACCCGAATTCGGTCAGCGGCCCGCCCAAGTACCGCTCGACGCACGGATTTCGACCAGGGCACCCCGACGACGAGCGTTTCCTGATAGTTGCCGGCCCCGGAATCGAAGCGCGAAGCGAAGAGCGGGCGCAGGCGGAGGACGTCGCGGCCACGGCGGCAGAAATTCTGGGAATGGGCAGCTTCGGCAACGGCAGGTCGCTGATCTAGTAGCGCCAGCTCGCCATCGCCGACAACAGGAAATCGGGTGCCCACAACAGGGCCCGTGCTAAAGTCAGTAGTCCTGCCCAGGCAATGTGGCCGTCGCAGATTTACCGTCTGCGCTGGGCAACCGGCACTAGAGAACACCGGGTGGGTATCTGGAAGCCGGTAATCAGGACCTTTTTGCCGCTCACGACTTTTCGCCGCATACGATCGCCGCCTAAGTTTTCGTCTAGTTCGAAGGGAGACCTATGTCCCGTTACGTCAAACTGCTATCTGCCCTGCTGGTATCTGCCGCGCTGGCAAGCACACTGTTTGCCACAACCGCGGTTGCGCAGGAGTCGACCGAACCCTCCGGGGAACTGGTGGTCTCACTATCGAGCGACCCGACTTCGCTCTTCATGCCAAGGACCGCCGACAGGACCGCCTCGAACACCGCCTGGTCGCTCTACGACTCTCTGGTGTGGATCGACGAGGACTTCGAGATCGTTCCCGCCCTGGCCACGAGCTGGGAGATCTCGGAGGACGGTACCGAGTACACCTTCCAACTGCGCGAGGGCGTCACCTTCCACAATGGCGAGCCGTTCACAGCAGAATCGGTGGTCGCCACCTGGGAGACCGGCATGGATCCCAGCAACGATTACGCGAATGTGTTCGAGGAGGCGGAGTCGGTCGAGATCATCGACGACCACACGGTGAGAATCACAACGCCGGAGCCGAACGCTACCTTCCTCACCCGTCTCGCCACCTTCTGGGGAATGGTGCCGCCGGAGTACATCGCCGAGGTTGGCATCGACGAGTTCGCTCAGAACCCGGTGGGGACCGGTCCGTTTCGCTTCGTATCGCGAACCGCCGGCGACCGGGTAGTGATGGAAGCCAACCCCGACTACTGGGACGAGGGTCTGCCCAAGGTCGAGAGGCTCGTCTACCGGGTGATTCCCGACGCCTCCACCAGGCTGGCCGCAATCCAGACCGGTGAGATCGACATAGCCAACCGCCTTACCTTCGATCAGGTGAGCGTCCTGGAAGGCAATGACAACGTCGAGGTAGTGACCTACCTGAACGACCGCGCGTACTATGTCGGCTTCAAGAACATCGGCAACGGCGAAGGCAGCCCCATCGAGGACCGCAACGTGCGCCTGGCGCTCAACTACGGACTCGATCGTTACGGCATCATCCAGGCGATCTTCAGCGGACAGGCGGAGCCGCTACCCGGCTTCGTCGTGCAGGGGAACCTGGCCTACGACGAGGAAATGATGCAGCCCTTCCCGTACGATCCGGAGCGGGCCCAGGAGTTGCTGGCCCAAGCCGGCTACCCCGACGGCTTCCAGATCGCCTTGAGCTGCCCGGCCGACGGCTACGTCAACATCAATGAGGTGTGCCTGGCGATCCAGCGTTCGCTAGCTGACATCGGCGTCGAGATCAACGTCGACTTCCGCACCACCAACAGCTTCTGGAGCGAGCCCCGCTACGGCGTGACCGGCCCCATGTACGTCGATAGCTGGTCCTCCGAGATCGGCGAAGCGCTTCCTCGTCTCCAGGGAGCCCTCGTCCCCGGCAACTACTACAACACCTGGGAGGACGAGCGCATTGCCGAACTCATCCAGGAGATCGAGCAGGAAGTCGACCGGAAGGCGCGCGCGCAGCTCTACCAGGAGATGCACCGGCTGATGACCGAGGATCCGCCATTCATCTACCTCTACCAGCCGATGATCTTCGAAGCGACACGAGCCAACGTAGAGGGTTACGACCCGCGCCCCGCGGAGGAGTACTTCCTCAAGACCGTCAGCCTAGAAGAAGAGTAAGCTCTTTGGTCCGGGCGGCTGCCGTCGCTGCCGGCGTCGCCCGGACCGCACTCCAAATATCTTGTGATCGGCTTCCTATCTAAACGACTCGCCGAGAGCGTGCTCCTGATGATCGGGGTACTGATCCTGGTGTTCTTCATGGTGAGGCTCACCGGCGACCCGGTGAGCCTCATCCTTCCGGTGAACGCCCCGATCGAGCAGCGGGAGCAGTTCCGGGAGGCGATGGGCCTCAACGAGCCACTCGTCGTCCAGTTCCGGGAGTTCATGCTGGGCGCGGTGACGGGCGACCTGGGCGAATCGCTCCGCTTGCGGCAACCGAATCTCGAGATCATCCTTGAGCGCCTACCCGCCACTATCGAGCTGGCGTTGGGCGCGCTCTTTTTCGCGGTGCTGGTGTCGGTGCCGCTGGGCCTGGCGGGCGGCATGAATCCCGGCAGCTGGGCAGATAAGCTTTCGCGCTCGGTTGGATTGGCCGGCCAGTCCATCCCCAACTACTGGCTGGGAATGCTCTTCATCGTCTTCTTCGCGGTGGAACTGCGCTGGCTCCCCTCGTTCGGTCGTGACTCATTCACTTCGCTGATACTGCCCGCTGTAGCACTGGGCTTCGCCGGGATGGGCCAGTTGGTACGGCTCACAAGATCGGCAGTGCTGGAAGTGAGGAGTTCCGACTTCGTCCGCACCGCCCGCTCCAAGGGCTTGAGGCGCAGTCGCGTATCCGGCAAGCACGTCCTGCCCAACGTCGCGATCCCGCTGATCAGCGTCCTGGGCATCCAGTTCACCTACCTACTTGGCGGTTCCGTCTACATCGAAGTAGTGTTCGCTTGGCCCGGGCTGGGCAGCCTGCTCGAGGGCGCCGTTCGCGACAGCGACTTCCCGCTGATTCAGGCGATAACGATATTCATCTCGCTGTTCGCCATCAGCATCCACCTGCTCACCGACCTCCTCTACGGCGCCATCGACCCGCGGCTCAGGCATTCGTGAGCGCCCTGGGAGCCCAAGCCGCCGTCGAGGAGATCGACTCCGGACAGGGCCTGTTCCATCCCAAGCGGCTGCTGCGCTTCCTGCTCAAGGACGCCTCGGGAATGGTCGGACTGGGCCTGCTGTTGCTCGTGGTCGCCGCCGCGGTGTTCGCTCCGCTGATTGCGCCCTACGGTCCCGCCGAGGGATCGTTCTCGGACGCCCGCCTGCCACCCGCCTGGCAGGCCGACGGCACCACCGCCCATCTCTTCGGCACCGATCAGTTGGGCCAGGACCTCTTCTCCCGGATCATCTACGGCTCTCGGGTCTCGCTGCTGGTAGGTTTCCTGGGCGCGCTGCTGGCCGTCACTATCGGCGTCACGCTGGGGCTGGTGGCGGGATTCTTCGGCGGCTGGACCGACAGGGTAATCACGGGCTTCACCAACTTGCTGCTGTCGATTCCGTACCTGGTGCTGGTGATCGTCATCGCCACGATCCTGGGCCGCAGCCTCACCAACGTGATCCTGCTTTTTGGGGTAACCGGCAGCCCGGTCTTCGTGAGGGTGGCCAGGGGCGAGGTGATGAGGCTCAAGAAGCTCACCTATGTCGAGGCGGCGGTGGGCCTGGGCGCCGGCGCGGGGCGGATAATCCCAAGGCACATTCTGCCGAATATCGTCGGTCCGCTGGCGACACTGGCCACCTTCGAGATGTCCGCGATGATCTTCTACGAGTCGGGGTTGGGCTTCCTTGGGCTGAGCGTCCCGCCGGACGTTCCCAGCTGGGGCAACATGCTCGCGCTGGGCCGGCGCTTCCTCACGACCCACCCGTGGATGGCCGTCTATCCGGGAATAGCTATCGCCATCACGACGTTGGGCATCAACCTGCTGGGGGACTGGCTGCGCGACACAATCGATCCCAGGGCGAAGGAGAGGTAGTGGTGGCCCTCGTGGAGCCACTAGGGAGGCGGGTGGAATGACGGGCGGGCGTTTCCTCGAGGCATACGACGCGATCCTCTTCGACATGGACGGCACCCTGGTCGATACCGAGGAGCTCTGGTTCGAAGCGGGACAGGTGGTAGCCGCTCGTTACGGAGCGGTACTCCCTGACTCCGCTTCCGTTGCCCTGCACGGCCTCGACGTTGTTGCGTTCGCCGGTCGCCTGCGGTCGGACTACGGACTCCAGGCAGGGGCCCAGGAGTTCTCGGCCGCGCTCCTGGAGGACGTACTCGAGCGGCTTGCCGGGGCGAACTGCAGGCCGGGGGCGAAGGGGCTCGTCGAAGGGGCAGCCGCCAGCGGCAAGAAGCTGGGGCTGGTCTCGAACTCGTCGCACCAGGTAATCGAGGCGACACTGGCGCCGTTCGAATGGGCTCGCGAGCTGGAGCGTCGATTCTCGGTGGACGAGGTGGCGCGTGGGAAGCCAGCGCCCGACCTGTACCTCCACGCTGCGGCGTGCCTGGGTATAGAGCCGTGGCGTTGCGTGGTGGTAGAGGACAGCGTGGCGGGAGTGACGTCTGCCGTGAGTGCCGGGGCCACTTGTGTGGCGGTTACGTTCGCTGACAAGGCGTCGAGATTTGCTGGACTGACCGATCTGGTGGTGCCGTCGCTTATCGAAGCCGCCGAGGCTCTGCTGGAGGATTGAAATGAACGGGCGGGCCTTGCCCCGAGGCGTTTTCGTATGAACCGTTGGAGCAGCAGGGCGAGCCTTAGCCCGATGAAGGGTCTTTCTCTTCTCGACCGAAAGGAGCAACAGGGCAGATGAGCCTAGAAGTACCGATCAATCCCCGCCTACCTCAGGCGAAGTTGCAGATAGCCGGCAACGCGGTCGATTCGACCGGAGGCCGATCGAGAGCCGTCCTGAACCCCGCTACGGGAGGAACGATAGTCGAGGTACCCGACGCAACTCGCGAGGACGTGGGGCTAGCTGTCGCCGCAGCTAGGGATGCTTTCGAGAGCGGACCGTGGCCGCAGACCGGAGCTCAGGATCGCAGCCGTCTGCTGCACAGGGTCGCCGACCTGCTCGAACGCGACGTCCAGGAGTTCGCTCAGCTCGAGACCCTCAACACCGGCAAGACCCTCACGGAGAGTCGGGCGGACATGACCGACATCTCCGGCGTCTTCCGCTACTTCGCGGCGCTCATCGCGACACAGACCGGGAGCGTCAACCCGGTTCCCGCCAACGCCCTCAGCTTCACGGTCCACGAGCCGCTGGGCGTGGTGGGCATGATCACGCCATGGAACTATCCGCTGCTGCAGGCGGCCTGGAAAATCGCACCGGCGCTCGCCGCGGGCTGCACCTTCGTCCTAAAGCCCAGCGAGCTCACGCCGCTCACCACCCTCCGTTTCACGGAGCTGCTGAATGAGGCAGAGGTGCCTGCCGGAGTGGCGAACGTGGTCCTAGGCGCGGGTGGCGAGGTGGGCGCGGCGCTCGTCGAGCACGCACAGGTCGACATGGTCTCGTTCACCGGCGGGCTCGAGACCGGGCGAGTCATCTCGCGAGCGGCAGCCGATCGAGTGAAGCGCGTGGCGCTGGAACTGGGCGGAAAGAACCCGAACATCGTCTTCGCCGACGCCCCCTTCGAGGCGGCGGTCGACAAGGCGCTGGAGGCGGTGTTTTTTCACGCCGGGCAGGTGTGCTCGGCCGGGTCGCGGCTGTTGGTCGAGTCGTCCATCCACGACCGGTTCGTCGAGGCGCTGCTTGAGCGTGCCCGGCGCATCCGCCTGGGCTTTGGCTGGGAGGTTGAGACCGAGATGGGACCGCTCATCTCGACCGGGCACCGGGAGAAGGTGGAGGGATACATCCGCCTTGCGCAGGAGGAGGGTGCCAAGTTGCTGCTGGGCGGTAAGCGTCCGGCTGATCCCCGGCTGGCGCAAGGCTGTTATCTCGAGCCGACGATTCTTGGCGGCTTGCCATCCCACGGGAGAGTGGCGCACGAGGAAATCTTTGGCCCGGTATTGACCGTGGAGACCTTCGACACGGCCGAGCAAGCCGTGAGATTGGCGAACGACACGGACACCGGTTTGGCGGCCGCCGTGTGGACGAACGACACACCAAAGGGGATGGCCGTTGCACGTCGCTTGCGCTTTGGCACCGTCTGGCTCAATGACTTCCACCCCTACTACCCACAGGCGCCCTGGGGCGGCTATAAGCAGAGCGGGGTGGGTCGCGAGCTGGGCCTCACCGGCCTGCGCGAGTATCAGGAGGAGAAGCACCTCTACCTGAACCTCGATGTGAAGGCGGCAGGGTGGTTTGGGCAGGAGTGAGGCTGGGGGGAGGTTTGTCGCGGGGTGGAGCGTCAGGGGCTGGACCCTAAATCCTCGTGCGGAGGAACCTGTTAGGGAACGTTCTGAGGCGACTCGGTAACTCAGCCGAGTACGTCGTCGGCGGTCAGCTGTAGCTGCGGCAACGAGGGTGGATTAATCACCGTTCCGCGGCCGTGGTTCTTAACCACTTCATAGCCCTCGTCAGACGGTGACGATTGAATGATTATCTGCTGCCAGGTCAGATCGACAAGCCATGCCTCCTGTACACCGGCGCGGGCGTAGAGGAGCATCTTGACGTCGCGATCGTATGTCAACGAGCTTTCGGCTACCTCTATCACCAGCAGAGCGTCCTTGGCCGATGGGTGGGCACTTGCGTAGAAATCAGGCCGCGAGTGAACGACAGCAATGTCTGGCTCAAGCTCGGTCCTGTCGCTCAAACGTAGCGGATCCTGTACACGCACCAGGAAGGAATCGTTGATGTTTGTTGTGAAAACCCGATTTAGTCGCGTCACGCAGCCGGCGTGTCGACTGCCCTTGGGAGCCATCGCAATGACCTCACCCTCCACCAGCTCGACGCGCTCGTCAGCGAAGAGTCCGCTGTCGCCCATCTTGTGGTACTCGTCGATGCTGAACGTGCGTTTGGAGAGTTCCAGTGGCATACCTACCGCCTCCTGTGGCGATTTCAATTATAGGAGCGACGGAGGAAACCGGATGCGGGTGGGCGGCACATGCCTACCCGCGACAGCTCTTTGGCCTAGCCGTGTCCCATCTCAATGAAGCTGATGGTGCCGTCGCTGTTTCTTTTCATCCAAGTTGCCCCGTTCTTGCAATCGCTACCGTTGTAATGTTCACGCGCCGCTGGTGCTACCACACTATTGGTTGGGCGGACAGCTAGCGTCGCGTTCCGGGGAAGCGCTGGAGGAATAGGGCGAGACGACCGGTCCGGCTCAATACGGGCGAAAGTCGTTGTCGTCTCTCGTCAGGATCCTGAGCAGCTTTGGATGGACGAACAGTACATCGCGTCCTACTTGCAAGGTTTCCAGTACGCTGGCGTCGACGAGCTCATAGAGGTATTTGGACGCCGTCTGGCGCTTCGCTATGCCACATTCTACCAGGTTAGAAATGCGGGAGTAAGGCTGCTCGAAGATCACGTCGACGAGTTCGCGGCTGTACACCTTCGGAACCGATCGCTTGAGGTGGTCGACTGTGTGGTTGTGAAGTTCACGGATGGCCTCGATCTTTGCGAGCGTCCACTTCGTGGTCTCTTCGACACCTCGCAGGACATACTCGATCCACGGCTCCCAGTCCCCGCTCGCCGTGACCTGGAGCAGATGGGCATAGTAGGTCGACTTGTCGGCAATGAAGTACCTGCTTAGGTAGAGGATCGGCAGAGACAAAAGACCAGCCTCGATCAGGAACAGGCTGTTCAGCACCCGTCCAGCCCGACCGTTCCCATCCGCAAACGGGTGGATCGCTTCAAACTGATAGTGGCCGACCGCCATTCGCACCAAGGGATCGATCTGCGTGGCGCCATGCAAGAACGATTCCCAGTTCGCCAATAGGTCGCGTAGAAGCGGCTCGCCCTGCGGGGGAGTGTAGACGACCTCGCCCGTTATGCTGTTCTGCAAGACCGTATCGGAAGTTGTTCGCACCCTCATCTCAACGCCTTTGATGCGGCTCGCGACCGATTCGGCCAATACCGTGCCTAAAGGGCGAGCGGTAAGCGTTCGAAAGCCCTCCAAGAGCGCCTCGCGGTATCGCAGTGCTTCCCTTACGGCCGGAGTTGCATCAGGGGTATGGGGCAATGCGCGAAACAACTCATCGGCCGTGGTCACCACGTCTTCGATCTCGGAACTGGCCTGTGCTTCGAGGAGTGGCAAAGTGTTGATGAGCATCCGTTGATTCGGAATTAGCTCACCCGCTCGCTTTAGTTCGGCAAGGGCCGATCGAGCTCCTACACAGAGCTTTAGAACGCTCTTGGTCTCCAGCTCGGCCTCTGGCGGCAGGCGCGGCAGGTCGTTGAAGGGCAGGTCCGGTCGCCAAACATTAGAAGATACGTCAAGATTGTCGTCATTTATCGACACGTCAAGATCATATGTCGAAGTCATCGACACGTCAACGAAACGTGTCGATAAAAACCCAATCTATCGACACGTCCGTACTGGCCTTCCCGGTGCCGGCAATCTGTCGTTGTAGCGAGCTTGCTGCCAGGGCGAGATCCCCTTCGGCAGGCGACGCCTAGGAAAGTAACGCCCTCAGCTCTTCACGAAGTCCGGCGGGCGCCGTGACCACGGTAGCGGCGCGATAAAGCGCTTCGAGCCGCGGCAGGTCGATCTGGTCGAGAGCGCTGCGGGTCGCAACGTCCGGGGGCAGCAACGGTTGGAAGCGTCCCAGTCCCAGATAGCGCTGCAGTCGCGGCAGGAGTGCTCGACCCTCGGTGTAGGCCAGGTGGGAGTCCCAGGGCGGCAGGGCGTCGAGCGGGAAGGGCAGCAGCAGGCACAGTTCGTTCCAGGTGCGTGGTTGAGGCCGTATCGAATCATCCGGAGTATCGTAGGCGTCGGAATCCTCGGCCAGATGCTTGCGCAACAGCGCGACCAGCAGGTGGCCGTAGACGTCACCCCAGAAGTGGAAGAGCCAGAGGTGTTGCCCGTCGGCCAGGAGCTGCAGCTGGCCGGGTGCCAGCCGCATCTGCGCGGCCACTTCCTGTGCCAGCTCCAGGGGGACGGCTTGCGGGGCGGTGCGAAAGCGCAAAGCCTCCTCGGACGGCCGCTTACCCTGGTTCACTCCGTAGGTGTAGCGGTCCTGCCAGGCGACCTCGACGGGACGGCCGCCCATCAGCAGCGTTTCACCCTTGGAGCGCGGGCGATCTGCACGGGCGATCTTTCGCCCGCTGTAGGCGTCGACGATGGTCGCCCCCAGCGTCTCGCCGCCGATGTTGCCGTGGATCTCGTGAGCGTCCGCCAGCTCGGCGAGCAGTTCGCCGGGGCGCCACTCGCCGGGTCGCCAGCAACGCAGGTATCCGAGTGCGGCGAGATGGTTCAGGATGCGGCGCACTGTTTCGTCGGTTACCTCGTCGGGAGCCACGCGCCGGAGGTCGGCGAAGCGAAGTCCGCCGGTGGGACTCTGTTTGAGGAGGCTGAAGACCTGCTGCACCAGGACGGAAGGTCTGAAGTGGTATTCGCGCGCGCGACTGGCGCGCGACGCTTCGCTCACCGCCAGAGCTTCGGCCACTGATTCGGACGCCTGCCCCATCTCCTCTCCCGCGTTGATCGTGCTCCACTGGGACATTTCCAACAGTGCCTGGAAACGGAGGTATTCGCGGGCCGAGCGTGCCAGGCACAGCACTCGGGTAGTCGTCCCGCGGCGTCCGCCCCGGCCTATGCGCTGCAGGAACGAACTCGGCGTGGAGGGTGGACCCATGAGCGCGACCTCGTCGATCGAACCGATGTCGATGCCAAGCTCGAGGGTTGAGCTGCTCACGCAGACGGCCACGCCCGCCTCGGCGAACTGCGTTTCAACCGCGTTGCGCAGTAGCGGATCGAGGTTGGAGTAGTGAACGAAGATCGCCGCCTCATAGCCTAGGTGGTGGCGGAGGTAGCTGGCGACCTGCTCGACCTCGTTGCGGGTGTTGCAGAACACCAGGGTCTTGGCGGCGCTACGTTCCGCAAGCGCCGCGGCCAGATCGTGCAGGCTTTCGAGTGGATAGAGCTCGGCCTTCAGCCGTCTGCCCCCGGGCACCTGGATGATCGCCGGGTCGCGCAGGTAGCGCTCGGCGACGAGCAATGGGTCGGGGACGGTGGCGGAGAGCGCGACTCTCTGCAACGTTGGAGGGCGGACCCCGGCCGCTTCGTGATGAAAGTCGCGTATTCGTTCGATGCGACGAAGCAGGCAGCGGAGTTGGTCACCGCGAGGACCGTCGTCGAACAGATGGATCTCGTCCAGCACCAGCGCCCGCAGCGTAGTAAGCAGACGTGGTGCGCGGGTCAGCAACGAATCGAGCGACTCCGGGGTGGTGACTAGAACAGCCGGCGGCCTAGCGGTCGAGACCGGGCCGGTGTCTCCGCTCTTCATGCTCGCCGCTATTCCCAGCTCGCTAAGCGGGCCCCGCAGTCGCTCGAACAGGTCGCGAACCAACGCCCGCGTGGGGCAAAGGTAGAGAAGGGTGAGCCCTAAGTTCGTCCTGTCCGCAGGGTTCGTCAGATGCCCGTCAAGCACGGACGCCACGGCGGCCTGCCCTCGCCCTCCACTCAAGTGATAGCGTTCGAGCCCAGGATCCACGGTAGCCTGCCCTCGCACTCCGCTTAACAGGTGGCGTTCGAGCAGAGGCGCCACGGCGGCCTCCGTCTTGCCGGTCGCGGTAGCTGAGACCAGCAGCACGTCCCGACCATCGAGGAGTATCGGCATCGCCTGTTTTTGGGCATCGGTAAAATTGCCGTGGACGGCGAAGAAGGCCCGCCACACGTGGGGGAGCCGAGCCTTGATATCGGCAGCCGCGAGGGCGGTATCCCTGAGGTTCGTGCTCACGCGCGGTTAAGGGGGCGCTTGCCCGGTGCCTGTGACGAACGACTGAAGCTCGCCCTGCAGGTCGGCCACCTGGTAATCGGGGTGGAGGTAGGCGAGGTCGAGTAACTCCACCGATAGCCGCACCAGTCCGCGAATGCTCAAGCGCTTCCGCTCCGCCGCCAACGCCAACTGCTCGGCGGCCGCCCGGCGCAGCTGGTCCTGCCGCTCACCCGGCCCATAGCCGTACGCCTGGGCGTGATATTCCTGCACCTGCCGCAGGAACTCGGCGACCTCCTGGGCGCGGGGGTGCGGGTCGAGTTGGAGGATCTCGTCTGTGGAAAGCCACTCTTCCAAGGGGAGTTGGTTCTCACTGCGAGTAACGGCGAACAGGAAGAAGAGCGATTGGCCCGCGCCGTAGCTCGCCGGGTAATCGCGCAGGCGGTGTTGGGGCAAGGATCCCTCATTGATTATCGGCTGGGATCGTTCGCCGCTGGCCGTTCCCGTGCCGCTGTGTGCCGCGTGGATCATGGCGGCGAAGAATAGACCTGCCTTGGGGCGTTGCTGCGCGCGCAGGAGCGAGTAGCTTTCTGCCTCGTCGACCAGCACGCACAGGCCGCTGTAGCCGGCCAGCCGCGCCAGGACGCTGATGCCGCTCAGGAGATAGGCGATCTGGCGAGCGTTGTGTCCCACCTTGTAGATGGTCGGAAACTTGAGCTCCTTGGGCGTGACTTTGTTCATGAGCTTGGTGCGCCGCCCGCCCATCAGCCAGCTCCGCCAGGCCGCCTGCTGGCGATTGGAAGGTGCATTGGCCAGGACGTCCAGGCCGAGGAGAAGCGGGTCGAGTTCCAGCTGGGAGTTCTCGCGTAGCCTGGCGCTCAGACCGAGCTTCGTGGACCGCTCGAGCAGCGGGCCCAGGCCACGTTCGTCACGGTCAGGGGTGCGCAAGCCGTGCAGCAGCTCGCGGTAGATGTCGAAGGCGCGATGAGGGGGGAGCTCGAGCAGATCGAGACTTACGCTGGAGACCAGGAAACCGCGCGCCAGCGCCTCTTGGGCACTCAACTCGACCAGGTGGCTCTTGCCGTAGCCGTACTCCCCCAGCACGGCGCGCACCGCCCCACCCGTCTCGTGACTCTCATTGAGGGCCGCGATGACGCTTTCACGCTCCGCCGCCAGGCCGATGGTCAGTTCGCGCAGATGGGCGGCCGGGGCGACGCCGAAACGCAGCGCTTCGATGAGCCGGCGGGTATCGAGTTGCGACCGCGGCATGGGGGCTGGAGCGCTGTACGACGAAGTCGGCTTCTGGGCCCGCGGCGACTGCCCCACGAACTCCCGCCGCGGCCGGCGGAAACGCATCCCGCTCTCGAACCGCACGAGCAGTTCGCTGCCGCTGCGATAGGCAGCCAGAACTATTCCGGGTCCGTAACTGGGGTGCTCGACCCGCTCGCCGATCACTGGCTCCTCATCTCGATACGGCGGCTCTCGATACGACCGTTCTCGCTGGGGCTGCTCTCAATAGTGCGGCTCTCAATACGGTGGCGTCTCCCCGCCCACCAGGGCTTCGGCCTGGCCGCGTACCACCTTGACGGCCTCCTCCTCGCCCAGCGGTCGCTCACCACCGGCGTGCTGGCGGGCGAGTTCCGTCACGAAGGCCTTGATGAACAGGCGGCGGTGACTGACGTCGAGGAATACCTCGCGGGCTGCGTTGGCTAGAATGGCGGCGTTGGCGTGTTGAATCGACGTATCGAGCTGGGTGTCGAAGGCCGTCTCAAAAATGGGGACGAGTTTGTCGGCTATGGCGGGCATCAACTCCTCCTCGGCCATGTCGAGCCGGTCGAGGCTGATTTGTGGGCTGAAGTGGTTGTCTCGAGAGAAGCGGCCGGGCGAGCGCACGCGCTGTTGAAGCGCCGGGTAGCGTGGCACCACCTCGTTAAGGAATTGCGGAGGGACCGCGTAGACAAACATTGCTCCGGGCAGTTCGCCCTGACAGCGGTCGATGACCTCGCGCAAGTTGTCGGTCGCCAGCTTCTCAGCCTTGCCGCCGATGCTGCTCATGCGGTCAACCTCGTCGAACAGCAGCAGCAGGCCGCTGTAGGAGAGGGCGCGCACCGTTTGCGCCAGCGAGCGCAGCATCCTGAATGCGTTGGGGCGAGTGATCTTGCCCGTAACGCCCAGCTCGCGCAGGACCTTGGTGTCGTCCGGGGTGGTGTCCTCGCCCAGTAGCCAGCGCTCGAGAGAGTCCCGCCTCTCCGCCTGATCGCGGACGAGCGCTTCGAAATAGGCGAGGACCGCCGCTTTGTAGGCGGGAGCGTCGATCGGGCTTGCCTCGAGTGTCTCCACCAGGCCCCGGTAGTTGGGGTGGTTGAGCGTCTCCAGGGTAATCTCGTCGCCCACGGCCCGCCTCAGCGTGCCCTCCAGGAAGCGCGGCAGCCCGGTTTCGTCGGATACTCCCTCGTCGTCCTCGTGCCAGATCAGATTGCGGGCTACCGCAGCGTAGACCGCCTTCTGGTCGTTGTAGGGCGTTTCCACCGGGCTCAGCTCCACCTTGGAGACGGCGAAGCCACGGCTCCAGGCGGCGTCGCGCAGGCAGTAAAGGAAGTGTGACTTGCCGCTGCCGTAGTCGCCCACCACCAGTTTGAAGGTGGCGCCGCCGTTCTGAAGGTAGGAGGAGAGGTAGTACTCGTCAAGCGCGTCCAATAGTGAGCGATTGCCCACGTTGAAGTGCTGCACGCCCCTGGCAGGCGGCGTTCCCGTGCTGCCGAGCACCTCGACGATATGGCGGGCAAGGGGCTTTGTCAGGTTCATGAAGAGACTTCCTCGGCGGTGAGGTCTCCTAGGGGCCGAGCGCGGTTCATGCCGGAGCCTCCTCGAAGGTGAGATCCGAATAGTATTCCCCTTCCAGGCCACCGTTGGGCAGCCAAACGCTGCGGCTGGCGCTGTCGGCCTGGCTCTTGGTGGCCACGCCCAGGCGCAGGCGGTAGCGCTCGCCGTCGACCGAGAGCGTGGGTGCGGTCTGCGTCAGGACGAGATCGCGCACGAACAGCGGTCGAGGGTAGTCCTTGAAGGTTCTCCGCGAGGGAGCATTCCAGAAGCGCGCCGACTGCCGCGCCATGGTCATCTTGCCGTGGGTCTCAACCAGGTTGAGGCGGTTGCCCCTGCGCGGACGCGCCTGCAGCTCATCGCGCCAGGTATCGAACAGCTCCCGCAGGAAAGTGGCCGCATCGATGTCCCGCTCCGCGATAAGCTTTTGCTGCTGCTCGAAGGCCTTGAGGATGGCCCCGCTGGACAGGGGCAGCCGCCCGGTCAGCTGCTCGTTGCCGTAAAACCACTGCGCCTTGCGGGCGGCGATGTCGATCCGAAGTATCAGCTCGCCCACCAGCAGCGTAGGCGGTCGTCCGCCCACCTCCACTCCCCGCTCGGAGAAGACGTCCCGTAAGTCCTTGGCGAAGTCGAAGCCGAGCGCGTCCAGTGCCCGTTCGGTTTCGCGCCTGAAGCCCTCCGTCGCGTCTTGCAACGCGCCGTCCGGCAGCGCGGCGGCGGACTGCTCCAGCTTCAGCAGCACCTTGTGCATCGGCAGCGCATCGGGTTTGTCGTCGCTCGCGAGCTTCACGGCTTTCTTTAGGGCCGTGGTGGCCTCACGGAGATCCTTGAACCCCGGCTCCAGGGTCTGCTGGGCGTCCCGCAATTGGTCGACAAGCTCCTGGTTCATGCCGGCAGTTTATCGCAGGAGGCGGTGGCCACCAAGACATGGTTCCTTGACGGTCCTCCTGCGACTATTGCCGTCGCGGGAGAAGCTTACGTTAGAGTCGGCTATATCGGAGGAGCTGTCGTGAGGGTGGTCTGCGTAGGCGAGGCGCTGGTGGATTTCAAGGGGACAGGCGACCTGCTCTTCCAGGGCTACCTGGGCGGATCACCCTATAACGTAGCTGTTGCCATCGGGCGGCTGGGGGCGTCGGTCAGTTTTCTGTCGCAGCTCTCGACCGACCGTTTCGGCAAGCTGTTGCGGCGTAACCTCGAGGAGAACGGTGTGGACATCAGCCTGTTGGCGTACAGCGAGGCGCCGACCACGCTGGCGTTCGTAGACGAGGTGGAGGGCGAGCCATCTTTCGAGTTCTTGGCAAACCAGAGCGCGGACACCCTGTTCGATCCGTGTCCGCGCCCAAGGCTGCCCGAGGACACGGGTCTCATCCAGTTCGGGTCGATCAGCCTGTTGCGCGAGCCGGCTGCGGGCAGCATCTTCGACATTCTCCGCGCGCATCAGAAAGCGATAACCGTATTCGATCCGAACATCCGCCCCACCCTCATCGCCGATCGCGATGAGTACATGCAGCGGCTGCCGGGCTGGATCGCGTTGAGCCGGCTCGTCAAGCTGAGCCGTCAGGATCTGGTGTGGCTCGACGAGAGGCCGGAGGAGACGGTCATTCGAGAGTGGTTCGATCTGGGGGTCCGGGCCGCCGTGGTCACCCACGGGGAGCTGGGATCGAGGGTGTATCTTGACAGCGGACTGCGTGCCACTGCGCCCGCTCAGGCCGTTGAGGTGGTTGATACCGTAGGGGCGGGCGATACCTTCACGGGAGCAATGCTCGCCTGCCTGGCTGACAGCTTCGCGGGAGAGCTGCCCGAGGATGAAGAGTCGTGGAAGAGAATCCTCGACATCGCCGCCAAGGCGGCGGCGCTAAACTGCGGCCGCGCGGGGAGCAGTCCTCCCACTCGCGCCGAGCTCGACGAGACTCTCGCAATCTGACCAAGTCGGAAGGGGCCAAGAGCACGCACGTCCACAACGGATGGGACAATAGTCTCGAGCCGGTACTGGAGATCCACCCGGGCGATACGATCGAGCTCGAAATAGTCGATGCGTCCGGGGGGCAGCTAGACAAGCGCTCGCAGGCGTCCGACATAGCCGGCCTCGACTTCTCGCGCGTCAATCCGTTGACCGGGCCGGTACACGTGCGAGGGGCCCGGCCCGGAGACGTGCTTGAAGTCGAGATCCTCGAGTTGAGCGTGAAGGATTGGGGCTGGACGGCGCTAATCCCCGGCTTCGGGCTACTCGCGAACGAGTTCCCCGAGCCTTACCTGAAGATTTGGGAACTCGAGCCGGGCAGCCGGGAAGTAGCATTTGGCGACGGGATATCGATTCCGGTGAATCTGTTCCCCGGGACAATTGGAGTGGCTCCTGCCCAGGACGGCCCGCACAGTATCGTCCCCCCGCGAAGCTGCGGCGGCAACATGGATATCCGCCATCTGACCGCCGGAACTACCCTCTACCTACCGGTGCAGGTTCCAGGGGCCCTGTTCTCGGCCGGCGACACCCACGTGGCCCAGGGAGACGGCGAGGTATGCGGCACCGCCATCGAGTCCGGCATGACACTCGCCGTGAGGCTTGGGTTGCGCCGGGACTTTGCTGTTGCCCAACCGCAGTACATGATTCCCGGGCCCCTACACTCGGGCTCGGATCGACGCGGCTACTTCGTCACCACCGGAATACACGAAGACCTGATGGAGGCGGTGCGAATGGCGGTGCGCGCGATGATCAGGCACCTGGGAGAGCGACACGAGATGACCGAACAGGAGGCGTACGCTTTGGCGAGCGTCGCCGTGGACCTGAAAATTAACGAGGTGGTCGACGCGCCCAACTGGGTCGTCTCGGCATTCCTTCCGCAGTCGATATTTCGAGACGGCCGTGGCTGATCACGCAAAAGGAGCAGCGAGCGGCGAGACGAGGCTCGAAGTTTGGGACTCAACCGACCAGGGACTGAAGGGAGAGGCCCGACTATGACAGGACACGTCTCAACAGGCGACAGAGGCAAGGTGCAACTGCGGCAGGAAGAGTCGGTGGCCTGGCTCGTCCTGAGCCGGTCGGTTGCTCGCAACGCCCTGACGTGGGAGATGTACGACCAGCTCGAAATACATCTCGAGCGTTTGGCGGAGAACCGATCAGCGAAAGTGGTCGTCGTTTGCGGAAATGGTCAGGACTTCTCGGCCGGAACGGACATACGCCAGTTCGATGGGTTCGGAGCTGTGGAGGGACGGGCTTACGAGAAGAGGATAGACGCGCTAATGACGCGGTTGGCAGGCCTGCCGCAACCCACGATCGCTGCAGTTCAAGGAATCGCCGTGGGCGGGGGATTGCTCATCGCCGCGCACTGTGATCTGCGCTACGCCACGCCGGACGCACGTTTTGGCGCTCCCATGGCACGGACGCTGGGCAATTGCCTGAGTATCGCCAATTACCATCGGCTGGTAGGCGAACTGGGGCCGACGCGTGTCACGGAGTTGTTGCTCACGGCCCGCCTGCTGAGCGCCCGGGAGGCCCACGAGATTGGTTTTCTCGCCAGGGTCTTCGACGCCGACGGGTTCCACGACGAGATTACAGCGATCGCAACGCAAATAGCCGAGAATGCGCCCCTTTCGCTCTGGGCGACGAAGGAGGCCAGGAAGCGGCTCGACCGCATGCCCCTGCCGTCCTACGACGACGTACTCGGTGTGGTCTACGGCAGCCGTGACTTCAGTGAGGGAGTTGAGAGCCACCGGGAAAAGCGGCGGCCCAAATGGCAGGGCCGGTAAGCCGCGCACAACAAGCGCCGAGCCTCTTCGGAAATGGTCCCTCTAACCGCCCCAGTGTCCGTACGAGATCCCCTCGACAACTCCGGGCACCAGCCCGCCTGTCTCGGGCGGATTCCAGTTCTGGTCGGCGAAGCGGAAGAGGTAGCGGGCATCCGCCGGCCCCTGGGCAGTGAACGTGACACCATTGGCGAAGTCGTCTCCCTGCGCCTCCATCTCGAATCGCTCGCCGTCCGCGGGATCGGGTGAGAACCGTCCGTCGCTGTTCACGTCGATCCAGACCTCGGCCTGCGCGGGTGGAAGCCCCTGCGGGTGGCGGTATATCGCGGCGTACTGGTCGCCGCCCCGCCCGTTGGTGAGGCCTTCGGGATTTATCAGTTGGGGCCGTTGCGAGGGCCGGTATCGCGGGACATTAGCTAGGGTACCGGTTGGGGAGGTGCCGATGGGGAAGGTGCCGGTGGGGGAGGTGCCGGTGAGGGAGGTGTCGAGCACGCCCACGTTCTCCATGTACCAGCGCGCCTGCAGGTAGTAGTCGAGTGTGTCTGCCCGAGCCGGCGCCCAGGCTTCCGCGGGATGGAAGCCTCCCATGAGCATGTCGCGGACGTCCTCGGGCCTTATGGCGTAGTCGGACACGGAGTCGTTGTTCCATTCACGGCCGCAGGAGGGGACGTCGTCCCAGCCGCTGAAGTCGTTGTCGGCGAAGGGGTAGTCGCTGGCGATGAAGACGAGGGGGACGTTGTAGCTCAGGAGCTTCTCGCGATCCGTCTCGCAGGAGTACCAGAAGCCGTTGCCGTCCTCTTCCACGATGAAGTCGGGGCTCTGCTCCGACTCGAAGTCTGCGGTTTCGTCTCCAGGAAGTGGTCGGCCCTCCTCGATCGAGACGAGGTGGGTCGTTTCGGGATCGATCTCTCGGCCAGCTTCGTGCAGTTGCTCCACCCACCATTGGTGGAAGGCGCCGTCGGGATCGAGTGACCGCTTGGTGTTGTACTCCCACATGAAGTTGTAGACGACGTTGGGGTACTGCCAGGTAGCTTCGACCACGCGCTCGATGGTGAGTTCGTGCAGCTCGCGTCTGGTCCAGCCGCCCGTGACCTCGCCGCCGTCATCGCCCGGGTCGGGCCAGAGCATGTCGGTCGCCGAGTAGCTCTCGTCGTCGTAGTTCCATTTGTAGCTCCAGAAGTAGACGCGGAGGATCACGTCGTTTTCGGAGGCGGTCCTGGCCAGCTCCTCCAGGTGTTCCCAGTGGGCGTCGTCCTGCAGGGTCTCGAGGAGCTCGTCATAGGAGGCATTGACCCACTGCGGATGCGCTGCCGTGTACAGAGAGTTGCCGTAGCGGGCTGCCTGGACGATCACGTCGGCCGAGAAGGTTCCGGTGGGAACGGGGGAGAGGCCGCCCTGATGGCCGAACGAGACCAGCGGCAGCCCCTTGTACTCGAAGTAGCGCGGGTTCTCCGGCAGCAACAGCAGGTTGGTCGCCGCTGTTTCGACCCTGCCGGCGCCAGGAGCGTCTGGGGCATCGGGGTCATCAGGTTCGACGGGAAGTGGTGGCTCGCCCGGGTTTATCGGAAGCCGCGGATCTCCCAACTGCTGACTGCACGAACTCAACGAGAGGGCGCATAGCACGGCGATACAGAGAACCAGCAGATGCCTGGAACTGATATTGCGAATGCGTGATTGTACTTTAGATAAAAGGGAAGAAAAAATTGGGGCCCCCAGTCGTTTGGCGTGACCAACCCAACGCTTTCCCGGGGTGCAGGGTGCGTGGAGATCGGCCGCCTTCTGGTTTCGGTGCCGCTCGCCTCGCGGCACCGACCGGAATCCTAACCCCGTAACATGTGTAAGCCGTGTTACGGGGTGCAAATGTGGGGGCGCTCTACAGTACGCGCGGTTGCCGGAATGGCGGACCTGGAGCTGGCGAACCCTGGTAGGCGCTGCCGCATCTGGAGTGGGCGCCCTCCGGATGGGTCGCCTGGATTCGTGCTTGTAGTTTGACGGCTACGCCATCTTCACGGTCACGTCGTCGGCCACTCCGCCGAGGAAGGTGTAGTCGGTAGAGGCGTCCTGGAGGATCGAGCCTGGAACCAGTGTATTGACGGGTCCATGCGCGACCAGGCGGCCGATAAACCTCTGCCACGACACGCCGCCGCCCAGATAACCGTCGAGCCAGAAGCTGCGGTGCTTTGCTCCCATTATGTCGGCAGGACCGATGGTGTTGGCCTTGGGCGGCACGAACGACCAGTCACCGCTGAAGGAGTGGAGAGCATTCTGCATGATCGTCATGGGGTGGAGCTCGACAAGTTGCGCCTTGGCCTGCTTGTAACCATCGATGTCGTCACCGTACGCGTGGCCCAGCTGCGGTTCCCAGAAGGCGATGTGCCCTCCCCAGCCGATTCCGCCGTAGCACACGTCCGCGCCGCCCAAGTCGGCGATCATCTGGCTGTAATGGCCGAGGATCTCCTGAACCGGAAAGTGGATCCGCGCATCGGGTGGACGTAGCTTCGGATCGATCCTCGCGAAGAAGTGGCTTAGGGCAGCAGCCTGGAACGAGCCGGGCCATGTCAGCGGGGCGGTGTTGCCGTCTTCATCGGCATACTCATCCATGAAGAAGATATGTACGTGGTTCATCGGCAGTCGCAGATCGTTGATCGCCCGAGCTGCAATCGGGTATTGCGGCATAGGTCCCACCGGAAAGATTCCCACGAAGTCTCGTCCCTCGTCGAGAGCCTTCTTGATCCTGCTCACGATGTCGCTGGCAAAGGCTGCGTAGAAGTCGGTAGGATTGTCTATTACCGCGATTCGGAAGTCGGGGTTGGGGTGTTCAGTGATGTTGGCGCGGCCTATCGACCGTACCCGGGCGAGTGCCTCTCGGTCCCGAAAGTCGATGAAGTCGGCAAGCGAATACTCAAAGCTCATGTCAACGTCTCCTCGTGCTTGCACTGCTGAGTAGATTCATGGGAGCAGGCGGCTGGTATTCCCGCGCGGCCACACCGGTTCCGCACTGAACCCTTCCGCGTAGTCGACGCCGGCCTGAAGGCCACGCGCACGTGCCATCGTCTCCATGAAGTCGATAATTCGTATCCCATCATGGTCTGTAAGCCATTCGAGTTGACTGGCGTGGCAGGCCAGCATTTCGCGTTTGACGGCTAATGTGTCGCCGATGTCCACGTACTCCTGCGGGTGAAAATTCCTCCCGGCTAGCGTGTCCATGTAGTAGATGGGAGCGACATTCTCATGAACGGGATGCTCGGTTTGTATGTTGGAAAGAGAGGAGACGAAGCTTGCCCCCAGGACGATCTTGCTGACGGCGCGGTGATCAGGGTGGTAGTCGAAAGGGGAGTGGGTGATTATCAGATCTGGCCGGGCGGTCCTGATGGCCTCGGTGAAGCCAACTCTGGTCGTCTTGTCGTCGAAGAGCAGTTCGTCAGGAAAGCCGAGCCAAAGCAGCTCTGCCCCCAGCACACTCGCCGAGGCTTGCGACTCCCGCCGGCGGATCTGGGCCAGCTCCTCGGGTGGCACCTTCTTGTGTCCTGCCGTTCCGTCCGTGGCAATACAGATGGTCACCTCATGGCCCGCCTTGCGGTAGCGGGCCAGGGTGCCGGCGCAGAGAATCTCGATGTCGTCCGGGTGTGCCCCGATCGCGAGAATCCTCAAAGCGTTACGACCTCTCCGGTCTCAAGGGATTTGCGGGAAGCGAGAGCGACCTCGACAGCAAGGCGTCCCTGGACTGCCGTTCCCTTCTCCGGCTCCCGGTTACGGCTGAGGCACTGGACGAAGTAGGCAACTTCGTTTTCGTATCCGTCGCCACCCGCAGTCGGTATGCTCCGCGGCGGCTTACCTGACTCGTACACCATTAGTGAAGTACCGTCGGCCCCGCCGGTCTCAACGCCAGTTCCACCGGCTCTGAAGGTGAACTCGATCGAGCCTCGCTCGCAAAGCACCCACAGAGACATCGTGAACGGATAGTCCTCCGGCATCATCACGCTTGACTCCACGAACGAGTTGACGTCACCGAAGTCGACGGTACTGAGGACGTGATCCCAACCTCCCTGGGGACCTTTATGTCCCCTGGCGTAGACGGTCTCGGGCCTTCCAAAAAGCCAGTTGAGCGCGTCCAGGTCGTGTATCTGCATGTCGTGAACGGCTCCTCCCGTAAATGCGGGATCGCTGAACCAGTCACCCCAATTTGGCCTCGTCGAGAGTCGGCGTGCTATTGCAGAGAGCGGTTTTCCGAGGGTTCCATCGTCGAGCACATTCGCCAGAGCGACATACTCGGGCCAGAATCGCAGGAGGTGAGCCACCATGAGGACTCGTCCCGTCGACTTGGCGACGGCGATCATCTCGTCGCACTCTTCGGTCGTAAGGGCCATCGGCTTCTCGACCAAAACGTGCTTACCTGCTTCGAGGGCGGCAATAGTGAAGCGTTTGTGGAGGTTCGTGGGCAGCGTTACGCTAACGGCATCCACTTCATCCAGTAGGGCAAGCTCCATCGAGTCCGCGAATGGCTTGGCACCCACTTCGCCGGCAAGCCGCGCTGCCTTCTCCTTGGATCGGGAGGAAACCCCCACCACATTCACGTCCGGCTGTTTCGCGAATGCGCGCGCATGAGTAGCTCCCATGAAGCCGGAGCCGAGCACAGCAATATTAAGCATCAAGTGCATCCTATGGCAGGCAGGATTACTCGAGGCCCAACTTGCGAAGTTGCTCATAGGATGCGGCCATAGCGCGGTCTACCTCACTCAACGGCGGCCAGGGCTCACCCTCGAACTCGATCTCGACGCTGTAAGAACCGGTATAGCCCCCATCACGGAGGATCTGCAGCACCTTCGCGAAGTCGACATGTCCCTCTCCGACGGCCGGGAAGTTCCACTCACCCTTGCCGCCCAGCTTGTCCTTCAGATGCACGAGGACCAGTTGCGGCACTACGCCCGGAAGATCATCGACAGCCTTGACGCCGGCATACAATTCGCAGTTGGCCGTGTCGTAGTTGATCTTCACGTTGTCGCGTCCTATTTCCTCCATAACGGCGAGCGACTTCTGGCCCGATGCCATGATTTCCCCGTGAACTTCGAGACCTATCGTGATCCCGCGCTCTGCGCAGTACGTCCCCAGGTCATCGATATGGCTCATGAACGCCTCTTTGTCCTCACCCTCCTTGTAGTGTCCACCTATGGCAGAGATGAGAGTATCGAGTCCGAGCTTTACGCAAAGATCCGCTGCCTTCTTCCCCGCCACCAATCCGTCTGGGGTAGTGAGGTCCGAATGACCGCTGAGCACGGTGGGTGTGAGGCCATGCTCATCTAGCTGGGCACGTATTTCGGCGATTTGGGAGTCGTTCGCGTTCAGGGGCACATGCTCGGTCCAGCCGGCAACGGCTGAGAGTTCGACGTGCCGGTAGCCCGCCTTGGCGATGCCGCGCAGCGCCTCTTCCAAAGAGTAGGTGTGGTAGCTGTTGGTGTGGCCGGCCAAGACGTTGGCCATGCAGACCATCTCCTTTCGGTACGGCCGAGAGGACCCGGCCGACAGGGAGGGGCGGAATTTCTCCGCCCCTGTTGCCGAAACGTTCAGTTATCTATAGTGGCCAGTACGTCGGGTGCTTCGACCTGTTGCCACTGCTCGTCGAGGTTGAAGTCTGCTGCGTCCGCTGCGACTTTCTCGGCATCGAAGTTGTTGGCTTCCGTTATCAACTGATTGGTGACGACGTCATTGGCGTCGTACCGGTTCTGTATCTGACCCAGTTCATGGACGGTGTCGATGTAGTTCTGCCAGCCGGGAATGTTGGACCAGCCATAACCTTGACCCAACCGATAACTACCGTAGTAAGACTCCGCCAGCTCCAGCAGCGAGTCCATTGCCAGCTGGGGCTCCATCTGGTCCTGAAGGCCGGGGAACTCTTCGTACGTGAGCTGGGCGGCAGCGCGCGGGTTAATTCTCGCGAACTCGAAGCCCATCGCCACGCCACGGAAAAACCGTTCCCAGATGTCCAGCAGTTGATCATCCTCGAGGTCGGCTCGCCGAATGATGTATCCGTTCGATGGATGATCCGAGAATTCACGGCCAAGGATGTACTTATAGTTGCGTCCCTGCGCGGCCCATTGGGCGGCGAGGCCTTGCCACGTAAGCACCGCGTCGGCATCGCCGGTTTCGACCGTGCGAGAGGCCTGGTTGCCGGCCTGCAAGTAAGTCACCGAAGAAGGATCGACGCCGGCTTCGACCAGAATCGGATCGACAATCACTTCCCAGCCGGGTGAACCCAGGGCGATCGTGGTTCCTTCGAGGTCGGCGATGGTGTTGAGGGGACTGTCTGGTGCTACAGCGAAGTTGAAGACCTGTCCCACCATCATTTCCCAGGGCATGACGATGTCCATGCCGGCATCCAGGCTGGCGAGGAACACGCCCGGGGACGGATAGCCGACATCTGCCTGGTTGGTCGCGACGAAGCGCGTTACTGCCAGCGCTTCCAGTGGTCCCGGTTGGAGTTCGACGGACAGACCCAGGTCCTCGAAGTACCCCAACTTCTCGGGTACCCACAGGTTGTAGTCATCTAATACTTCGAGTGTTCCGCGCGGAGAAATCCATACGACTTGATCGAGACCGTCACCCGCTTGCGCAAAACCTACCGATGAACCGAACAGTGCACCGGCAACAGGGAGACTAAGGCCGACGGCGGCCGATTTCCTGAGGAACTCGCGGCGAGACAACTTGCCCTGGGCAAGGGCCTCCAACAGGCTCTTCTGGTTCTGTTTCTTCATGTAAGGCTCCGTTCGTCTTTGCTGGGATTGTGTGTAGCCGACGACTGTAGGGCGAGCGGCTCACCTCCTTTCGATGCTTGTGGCCTAGCGCTTCCAGTTGGCCCACCGTTTGTTCATGAGGTAGGCGAGGGCATAAAGAGAAATACCGATAGCGGCGACGATAATAATTACCGCAAAGAAACTATCCATCCGTCCGAGCGAGGAGAAGTAGACGAGGCGTGTGCCCAGTCCGGTTCCGCCGCCGGCCATTTCCGCACCGATGGCGGTTATCAGCCCGAAGATTCCACCCACCATCAGTCCGACGATGATCATCGGGAGTGCCATGGGGAAGCGGATCTTGCGGAATATCTGGAGAGTGCTGGCACCGTAAGAGCGAGCCAGGGCAATCTTGGCTGAGTCGGTTCCCCGGAAGCCTGTCGACGCGTTTATCATCACCATCGGCCCAACTGCCAACGTGACGGCGATGATTCGGGGTGTGAGGCCGAAGCCGAACTTGAGCATCAGTAGCGGGACCAATGCCAGCATAGGTGTCGTGATGAGTAGCAGGATGTATGGAGTGATTACCTTCTCAACGAATGGAAACTGGGTAATCACTGCTGCGAGGACAATTCCGATGAGAGCTCCAATAATATAGCCTGTGATAAGCTCCCGGAGCGTAACGAGTATGTGGGGCAGCAGAGTGTCGAAGCTGGATATGAGAGCAGCGATGACGGCGCTCGGAGCAGGGAAGACGTAAGCGGGTACGTCGAAGATCCTGACCGCAAGTTCCGTGCCCCCGATGAGCACGACGGCCAGTCCTATGATCGCGAGTACCTGCAAGCCAGCGAAACTTACCGAGGACAAGGTGGAGAAGTCGATCAGATCGGTGCCCCCGGATGTCCGTTGATCTACGTTCGGAGAAGCCAATTCAGGTCCGTCCTTTCTCCAGTCGAATCATTTGACTTCAACCCAGCGATTCGGCCGCGAGGCGGCGCTCTTTGCCAAACTCCAAATGAGCATCGTCATATATGGCCTGCTTTACGTGGCCGACGACCTCGAAGAAGTGCGGATCGGTAGTCATCGATAGAGTGCGAGGGCGCGGTAAGTCGATCTCGAAGACGTGCGAGTTCCGGCCCGGTCGCGGCTTGAGTACGTAGACACGGTCAGATAGGAAGACCGCTTCGGGTATCTGGTGAGTCACGAAGAGGACTGTCTTGCGCGTCCGCTCCCAAATGTCGAGGAGCATCAAGTTCATCTCATCCCTGGTGAAGGCGTCCAGAGCGGCGAAGGGCTCATCCAGCAGGAGTAGTTCCGGATCGTAGGCTAGTGCTCTCACGATCGACGCTCGCTGCTGCATACCCCCCGAGAGTTCATGCGGGTAGTGCTGCTCGAATCCGTTGAGCCCTACCGATTCGAGTAACCCCGCTATCACATCAGGATCAGGGCTTTTGTGCATGATCTCGAAGGGGAAATGGATATTTCCGATGAGCGTGCGCCAGGGCAGGAGGTTGGCGTCCTGGAATATCAGGCCCAAATCTCGACGTGTACCACTGACCTCTTCGTCGTGAACTTTTACGATTCCCGAACTAAGCGGTTCCAGTCCGGCAATTGCCCAGAGGAGCGTGCTTTTGCCGCAACCACTGGGGCCGACGATAGAGACGAACTCTCCACGGCGGGCTTCAAGATTGACATCGTCCAGTGCATGAAGACTTCCATGCGCCGTATCGAAGGTTTTGGATGCGCTTGTTATTGACAGGGCAAGTTCCGGATTCATGCCGACCGCCCTTTCAAAGCGTCCTCGCCACCGTAAGCCGAGAACATCCAGTCCATTGTGGAAGCAATGTCGTAAATGACCTTCTCTGGATAGTGGGGCGCAGGGGGCGTAATTTCCGCAGTGACCCAACCGCTGTAACCGATCGCATCCATTGCTCCCAATATGGAAGGCCAGTTCACATCCCCGTCCAGTAGGTGACGTGTAAACCCGGTGATGTTGCCCACTTCACCACGGAAGTTGCAGAAGTGGATCTTGTCCACCCGCTTCCCAAGGGTACGTAGCCAATGTTCGCCGATCCCGGTGCGGACCACGTTCCCTACGTCGAAGTAGGCTTTCACAAAGTCGCTATCGAACGAATCTATGAAGTCCCGGAACTCGGGGGGACTCAGGAAGAACTGATTCCAAACGTTTTCGAGAGCCAGTACGACACCGTGCTCTTCCGCCACCGGGATCAGTGCCTCAACGCTCTCCTTTACTCGGGGTATAGAGCTGTCGTACGAGCTAGCCGGTGTCACCAAACCCGGAATCACCAGGAGGGATTCGGCACCGAGCTGACCCGCGAAGCCGAGGCACGTTGCGAGAATGCCCCGACCTTTCCGACGGACCTCCTGATCGGGGTCAGAGAGCGCGTAGATGAACGGCATGACGCTTGCGAGACTGGGGATCGCAATCTTGAACTCGTCGGCCAATTCCCTTATTCCCTTTACCTCTTCTGCGGTGCTCTCGAGCGTGAACTCCGGGTTTGCGTAGGGGTAGAAGCCGAGATAGGTCATCGGGAGCGTCAAGTGCTCGGCACCACCGCCGGCGCTTACACGTGCGCTTCCCTGGACGTCGGCGACAACCAACTCCACGCCATCGAACCCGGCATCACGAGCCAACGAGAAACAGGAGCGTAGATCCATCGTGTCGGGGAACGACCACTGGTTAATGCCCTTCTTGATTCCTTGCAGCATCTATTGCTCCTCTGTCATGGAAGGAGTCGACGAGTGGACAGGCGTCCCCAAGCGCGAAAGGACTGGAATCCCTCCGCGTACCGGACGCCGCACTGCAGCCCGCGGAAGGCCGCGATCGTATCGATGAGCTCCAGGATATTGCTGGAGTGGTGGTCCCGAAGCCAGGTGATTTGGCTCTGGTGCTTCTCCATCGCGGCCTTCTTGAGGGGGATAGTCTCGCTGATGTCCACATACTCGGAAGGTTCGAATCCAATACCGGCGAGGGTGTCCATGAAGTAGATGGGGCAGGCGGTCGGGTGGGCGGGTAGCGACGTAATGAAATAGGGGAGGGTGGCTAGGAAGCTGCCGTCCACCACCAGGCGCGTGATCGCGTTGTGGTCACCATGGTAGTCGTCGAAGTGGTGTGTGATTATCAGGTCCGGTGCAACATGCCGGATCAGATCGACGACCCGCCGCATGTTCTCGTCGTTGACAGCAATTTCGCCGTCTCGAAAGCCCAGCGTTTCGCTGCGCGCCCCTATGACCTTGGCGGCCTCGCGGGCCTCTGATTGGCGTAGCTGGCCAACTTCGTGATGGGCTATCTCCCCATGCCCTTTGTCTCCTACCGAGGCGTGAGCCATGACTACCTCGTGGCCTTCCTGTACAAACCGCGCCAGAGTGCCAGCGCAGAGGATCTCGATGTCGTCCGGGTGTGCACCCACCGCCAGAACCCTCACCGCTCGCTCCTCTCCGCTGCCCGTTTACGGTCGCCGGTCACTGGCCCGTTCCGCTCGCTGCCCACAAGTGTGGATCTGTGGACCTCGTCGTCGAGGAAGAGGAGTGCACAGGTGTCGACCTGGGCCTGATGAATCGCCCCCTGGAGCCCGGCGTCCTCGCCGAGGAGCGAGGCCATGATCCGGGGGCGGTGGGGTGTGAGCCGATCGACTGTTTCGCTGATGCGGTTCACCGCGAGGTCGCCGACAACCGTGAGGTCTCCACCCAACACGATGAGTTCAGGAGAGAGCAGGCTGACGATGTTGGAGATGGCCGTACCGTATGTAAGCAGAGCGTGGTCGAGGACCTCGCCGGCTTGAACATTGCCCGCCTTGGCCGCCAGACACAGATCCCTGAGCGAGGGGTCGCTCTTGCCGTCCTGCTCGTCGGCAGCGACTGCCGTTGCTCCCGCCCTCTCCAGTAGAGCCTGTTCGCCAAACAACGTCTCCAGATACCCCAGGCCGGCCGATTGCGAATAGTCGAAAGCGGGATCGAAAGCCATGAAACCGAGCTCTCCCGCCATGCCGGTCCCGCCGCGGTAGAGCTCTCCGTTGAGCCAGATCCCGGCCCCGATCCCTTGCCGGAACGAGACGAATACGAAGTCGCGATAGTCGCGCCCCACGCCGAAGGCCGCCTCACCGACCGCGGCCATATTCACGTCGTTCTCGACCCGTACGGAGGCCCGTGGATAGCGCTCCTGTAGTAATTGATTCAGCGGGTAGTTGCGCCACCTGCGGATGTTGGGAGCGTCCAATACGATCTCCGACTCGCGGTCGACCGTGCCCGGGACTCCGACGGTGATCCCGAGAATTGGCGACGCGTCTTCGTGACGGCTCCCGTTAGCCTCTGCCAGTGCGTCCTCAATGGCGCCGATCAGGTTCTGGAACGTGAGGTGCCCGCCTTCACGGGCGACCGAAGGGACCCTTCGCGTAGCGACGATTCGACCCGTCAGGTCGCCCAACGCCACACGTATCGTGTGCTCGCCGACGTCGACGCCTACGATGAAGCCGAGGTTCGGCTCGAGGCTCACGAGTCCGGCCGGGCGACCCGGCCCGGATTTGCCCGTGGCTTCGCCGTCGCTGGCGCGCACCACACCAGCAGCAAGCAGATCGCTGATGATGCGGGTTACGGTAGGCGCCGAGAGGCCCGTTTCGCGGGCAATCGCCCTTCTGTTCACCGAACGACTCTTGCGAATCGTTTCGATGACACTTTGAACATTCTGGCGAGCGTACTTCTCCACGGTGAAGGCCTCGAGCCACTCCTCTTATTTATTTCCATTCTCAGTAAAACAAATGCGGTTAGGTGAATTTAGCAGGGGCTGCGTCTACCTGTCAAGCTAAGCATCCGTCTTGCTGCGACAATCCGTCTGCACGTGCAAAAGCGACACATCGTGAGCGAGCTGTTCGAGCAACTACAGGGTGCAGACGAAGCCTATCCGGGTCATGGCACCGAACGAGCCGCCGCTCGCAAGCACGTAACCGAGCACTAGCTCGAGGAATAAGTGTGGGTTGACGCCAATGTGCTGCTGCGCTTTTCACCAAGGTGCCTACCGAAATGGTCGAGCGGGCACGGGCGTTGCTGCAGCGAGGGGATCAGGGGGATCTCCTGCTTCGAGTCCACTCACTGTCTGTTGCGGAAACTGTCTGGGTGCTCGAATCCTTCTAGCATATATAACAAGAAGAGGGTCGCCGACGAGCTAGTTGCGCTCTTGGACATCGATGCGTTGAAAGCCGATGACCTCGAGGGCATCGTCCAGGCGCTCCATCGAATGGCGGAACACAACGTCTACTTCGCCGACGGGTACACACTCACTCAATATTTCGCTCGAGGCTTTCGACATCAACAAGATCCTTGAGTCGCCCGGTTGAACGCTTGTTCTGTAGGAGCGCCTCTCGGCCGATGAACGGTACCTCCAGTGAGTCGATCGTCCGATAGATGAGCGTCTGCGCTGCCGTCTCGAAGTCCACGCCGGTGATACTGGTCATCAGGTCGATTCGCCGCGGCGGCAGTCCGAGTTGGATGACCACGTCCTGGCGTTGCAGGTCGGTCACAGAAACATGCAGCGTCTCCAAGGGAGCCCCAAATTTCTCGAGGGCCCGCCAGGCACGTTCAGCGTTTTCCGGCGTCGGACGAATCCAAATGTCCACGTCACCAGTCGCGCGTGGAATGTCATGTGCGGCCAGAGCGTAGGCACCGACAACCATGAAATCGACGGCCTCCTCGACAAGAGCACTGAGCATGTCGAGAAAGTCCTCGTTCAAGGATAGTCCTCTCGTTCCGCTTCAGCGAGTGAGACGCAGCGCACAGGCATGCTGGACCGGTCGTATGTAGGGAACTCTCTGCAAGCCACAGACCAGGACTCCACAGAGAGTTGCCAGACTGCTTCGAGGCGCTCCTCTGTGGTCGCCGACTGATCGACGTGAGCATCCGGCTCCTGGCCCAGCATGTACTTACGAACAGGCCACTGTGCTCGTTCCAGACGCCTTTTCGAGGATGGCTGCATGACTGATTATAGTCCAACTTTAAAGGGCGACAGCTGTTGCACATCGAGTCCCAGGGAGTTTGCCTTCTGGGTCGCATCTGCATTGATCGGCAGTTCCGTCGAGTGATGGGGTACGGGAACACAGCAGCGCCGGCGGGGCAGAAGGCCTCGAGCGATTGAAGCGCCAATGCATGAACGGCAGGTTCTTCGCGTGGCCGGACTTGCCCGGAAGGTCGAAGAGCACTTCGGTGAGCCGCAGGACATCGAGTGGGCGATCCGCGGCGACGAACTCTTCTTGCTGCAGGCACGGCCGATCACGACGCTGGGCTCGGAGCAAGCGGCCCAGGGGCAGGCGATCCATCTTCCGATGGTGCCGGTCCCGGTCGAGCACCCGCCAGGCTACTGGGAGCGCGAGGAGAGCCACTACCCCGATCCGATCTCGCCGGCCACGAGGAGTACCTTCGTGCCCGCCGTAAACCGGGCGTTTCGCCTCATGTTCAGTGAGTTCTCCCCGATGATCGAGACGCTGGAGCAGCGGGAGATTGGTGGCTGGCTCTACCAGCGTGCAGTGCCGTTGGGTGGCAAGGACATGCCGACACCTCCCGCCTGGCTGGTGCCGCTGCTGATCCGCGTCGTGCCGCAACTCCGCAACCGCATCCGCGGTTCGGTCCAGGCCGTCCGCGAGGACAAAGCCGGCTGGATGATCGAGTTATGGGCCAGCGACTGGCGGCCGGAACTGATTCGCGAACGCGACCGCCTCGCTGCAACCGACCTACCGGCCCTCACCGACGCCCACCTGAGGCACAATTTGGAGGAGGCCCGTCGGTTCATGGAGACGAGCCTCGAGCGCCACATGTTACTCAACGGTGCCATTCAGCTGACCCTGGCCGATTATGCCTTCGCCTGCCGAGACCTGCTGGGCTGGGACGAGGCGAAGATGATGCTGATCTTCA
>JBBDRD010000012.1:0-9370 GCA_040905665.1 Trueperaceae bacterium | reverse complement strand
AACCAAAAAGGCTGCCAGCAAAAAAACAAAGCAACACGAAAAAACAACTCGACAAACACAACCCCTCAAGAACACCAACCACACCCAAAAAAGCATGCAAAAAGCGCCCCACACGAGAGATCATGCACTGCCATACTATGCTCGCCACTTGTCAACGTACTCGCCACTCTCGCGAGCGGCAAAAATAAGTCTATACCTTCTGGCGAAGGAGTGTCAAGCCACGAGGAACGCGCACGGGGAGGGAAGAAATGGCTCCAGCCGATCTAGCGTCCTGCGGCGCGGGTCCTGCAGCGTCGGAAGTGCCGGGAACCGTCCTTGGCGCCGGGAACCGTGCCGGGAACCGTGCCGGAAACCGTCCCGCGAACTGTGGTGAACGGCCACCGCATGTCAAACTAAACCGAGAAGGCTGGGGCCGGGAAGTCCGGGAACCCTGACCGCCATGACTCTGAACGCCAAGGCCATGAGCGCGAGGAAACGACTCGAAGGCCACTAGCGAAGACCACGAAGCGAAGACCTCGAAGGCGAGGACCATGAAGGCGAGGACCATGAAGGCAGTCGCCCTGATTGCTCACGACAAGAAGAAGCTCGATCTTGCGATTTTCGCCAAGGATCACGCCGCTATACTCTCGCGTTTCCCGCTCATCGCAACCAGCACGACCGGCAAGGTACTGGCCGAAAAGGCAAAGCTGTCCGTCGAGAGGCTTCAGTCGGGACCCCAAGGGGGAGATCTCCAGGTTGGCGCCCGGGTGGCCGAGAACCGGGTGCTGGCGGTGATCTTCTTTCGCGATCCACTCACTTCGCAGCCGCACGAACCGGATGTATCGGCTTTGCTGAGGATCTGCGACGTCCACGATGTCCCTCTAGCCACGAATCTCGGCAGCGCCGAGGCGATCGTCGCCTGGCTCGAGGAGCAGCTGCAGGACCCTGACGCCGCTGTTGAGGCAGCGGCAGCTCCGGGAACTGGTTAAGGTACGAACTCTAGAGCAGATTCGAGAATGGATCCGAGGGAAGCCGAATGAATGATGAGATGATCGAGGCATTTCTCCAGGAGATGCGGGAGAACCACCAAGAGGACATCGACTCGGTAACCCTGCCCGAGGGAACCGAGGAGTACGTCCGCCTTAAAGCCGAGGCGGGCGACATCGAGACACTACTGTTCATGTTGCGCCTGGGGTACTTGATGGGACTGCAATCGGGCTTCGCAGCCGGTCAGAGTGGCGAGGAATTCAACACGATCACCCTGCCTGGACCATTGCAAGCCTAGTATTAGCCTGCCGAGTCCATTACAGGCCTAGGAGGCAGCAGTGGCTTCGTGCTCGAGCACGACTTCGAACTCCATCTCGGCCTTTAGTGAAGAGGCCACGGAACAGTACTTGTTCATCCCCAAATCGACGAACCTCTCCGCGATAGCCCGTTCAAGGCCCGGTGCATCGAAGACGTGCCTCGCCATGATTCGCGTGTAGTAGGAGGGGGTTCCCTCGGCCCGCTCCCCCGTGAGCTCGACTCGGTAGGAGCGCAACTCGATCTTGCGCTTTCGGATCATCTCGACGATGTCGTAGGCGGCGCATGCTCCCACGGCATTGAGCACTAATTGCATCGGACGCATGCCGGTCCGGGCAGACTCCTCGCCGTCGATCATTACCCTCAGCCCATCCGAGTCGATGCCCACGAAGCGCTTTCCGGTGAGCTGGTGGACGATTGTCGTTTGTGTATTGGCCATGACTCAGAGTATCCGATGCTTTGCCACGTGCATGCGCCTAGGGACAGCGTCGCCAAAGGGCAGCGTCGCTAGAGGATAGCCGGCCGTCGCTGCGCCGCCAAGGACAGCGGCGCCGGCTACAGAGCATCGGACACGGTGGGCTCACTCTTTGGGTAAGGGGGTAAACGTGGCAAACGAGCAGAGCAAACCCAATCCCACTCAGATCCAGAAGTTCCTGGGCGGAATGGACTACCCGGCAGGGAAGAATGAAGTCATCGAGCACGCCCGTGGCGCGAATGCGCCAGAGGACATCATGAAGATGTTGCAAAAGCTTGCCGATCGCAAGTACGAGGGGCCAACGGGGATAATCGACGAGCTCTACTGACCCGTGAAAGCGGGCCGATCAAGTGCTCATTTGATACGCTCAACCGGGCCGTTCGCCGCGCCCCGGTTATCCGGTCGGACGGTTAGCATGCTCCCATGCATTCCGCGTCACCCGATTCCCCGGACCGACCCACCGCAGGCGCCTCGAAACAAGTCTGGCGGAAATGGGCGCGGGCAAGGCGACGGGCCGCGGGTCACGCCCAGTTGGGTCGCTCAATATCTGCCCAGCTGGAGGCATGGCCGGTCTACCGGGCCGTTCTGCACGTTCTCATTTACGTGGCATTCGGCGACGAGCCTGACCTGAGCGCCCTGCTCGCCCAAACCGAGAAGACCTTCTACGCGACCCGAACGGTCGACCCGGGGATGGTTAGCGAAGGGGTCGATGACAGGGTCCTCACTCTTCATCGACTCGAGCCCGGGACCCTCGAGGCTGGAGTTCTCGAGCGGCATCGCTTCGGGTTTCTTCAGCCCTCTTCACTCACTCCCCCCGTAACATCGGGGGTCATTGAGCTAGTCCTGGTCCCCGGACTCGCCTTCGACATGAGAGGTAACAGGCTGGGCTTCGGAAAGGGCTACTACGACCGACTGCTCGGCAAACTTGACTCCAGCGTGCCCCGTGTTGGTATCGCACCGGCCGAGTTACTGGTTCCGTCGTTGCCCACCGAGGAGCACGATGTACGGATGACGCATCTGGCTACCGAAGAGGGGATCCTTCCGGTAGCGGACGTTTAACCGGGTTCTCCAGCCCGAGGAGTCGGGCAGCGTTACCACCAAAGATCAGGCGGATTTCATCCTCCGGAAAGTTGAGCGTGTAGCACACGCGTAGCTGATCCTGGAGGTAGCGCTGCGAGAACCCACGCGGGAAGTAGCTTGAGTCGCTGCCGAAGAGCAGCCTGTCGGGCCCGATGGTCTCGTAGGCCTTGGCGAAGAGATCCTCGAGGGTGAGGCGGAACGGCATCCAGCGCATCCATTGGTTCGAGCCCGAGCTATCGACGTAGATATTGGGCAAACTCCAGCACAAGGCAAGCAAATCCTGCCAGTAGCCGGCACCGAAGTGCGGGATGATAAAGGGGATCTCGGGGAAGTCCCGTGCTACCTCGAAGAGCGACAGTGGGCTCATGCGAGGGTGCTGCACTATTCCGCCGCCACGGCCCAGAAAGCCGAAGTGGATCAGGACCGGGAGTGCCCGTTCGGCGCAGAACTCCCATACCGGCCGCAAGGAAGGCTCCTCAAACGGATAGTCGGTCGCGGGCCCCAGGAGCTTGTAGCCGCGCAATCCCAACTCGTCGACCGCCCGACGCAACTCTTCGGCGGCGCCGGGACGAAGGGCGTGGTGGGCAAAGCCGGTGAACTTCTCGGGCTGTTTGGCGACAAGGCCCGCCAAACGGTCGTTGCCGGCGCCGCTTACGAAATTGACGAGCCTGAGGCCGTAGCGATCGACCTCGCCCGCCCAACGCTCCAGCGCCACCAGAATCTCTTCGTCGGTTTTGGCCAGAGGTTCGGCCGGCGCGGTGTCCCACTCGCTGCGCATCCGCTCGCCACGATCGCTCGCGTATTTGGCCAAGATTGGATGTGAGGAGCCTGGGCGATTGAGCCCCATGGTGTTCTCGATCGGGAAGTGGGCGTGGATGTCGATGACGTCAAGGGAATCGTACACGTCGTTCCTTTACTGCCTTCCTGGCTCTGGGCTCCAAATTCGCGTTCCTAAAATTGCTTTCATCACTGTGGTCACTGTACCGCCGGGCCGGCTTAGCCGCCAGCGGCAACACGCCTCGATTCAGGCCCGCCAGTTGAAGCCGGACATTCGCCAGCCGTGACGCATCTGCCGCAATAGGTCGCGCGTCCGCCAAGAGTTGCTCTCCTTCACCCGCCGCAACAGCCGCCACGCCTGGGTACGTGCCAGGCCCGAAAGGACGAACAGGCCGTAGTAAGGGGTAAGCGGCACGCCCCACAACGTCACCGAGCCGAGCGGCTGCAGGAGCAGGAGCAACGGCCCCGAGAGCACACCGCCGATGAAACCGGCGACCCCGCTCGCCAGGGCGTACATCGCGAAGAAGGAGGTGCGTTTGGCCCGAGGAGCGCTGGCCAGAGCCAGGTTGAAAATCGCGGGACCGATCGCGCCCCAAGCCACCGCATCGAATACCGCGCTAAGCCAGATATAGAAGGTGCGCCCGGTGATACCGGCCAGGATCCAACAGGTCGGGAGCGCCGCCCCCGCGACGAAGGTACCGATGGCCAAAACGGCCTTGTTCCCCACCTGGTCGGCGATACGCCCCCACAGCATGGTAGTAGCCAACGCGCTGCTGGCGGCTATGGCACTCCAGATGGCGATCTGAACGAAGGTGAGCCGGAGTTCGTCCAGGAAGTACGGGAACACGAAGGGCGCCGAGAGGAACACGGCAAACTGCCAGTACACCGCAAACGCCAGGAATCGGCGAAAATTGTCGTCGGCCAGAGGGGTCCTAACGACATGCAGGAGCGTCACGCGCTCCCGGGGCGAGGGCGGATCGAAATGCACGAGATAGAGCAGAACACTTATGCCTGCAGAAACGACACCGACGATCAGCACGACTTGGAAGCCGATCGGTGTGGCGGCACGGTCCAGGTACCAGCCGGCCGACAGGTTGGCGATAGTGCCAACGAGGCCGGCGATGCCTGTGCGGGCGCCAAAGTATCTGCCCCGAAGATTGTCGGGGACGACATCCGCCATCCATGACGCCCAAAGGGTGCTGTTCGCCGCCTGGAACACGCTCGACACCAGAACCAGGAGGACGACGAAAGTCGGCTCCGCGGCCGGCGGAAGTCCAAGCACGGGCAGTACCGCCGCAAGAATCCAGAGACCCCTGGCGAAGATGGCGTTGAGTACGACCAGCAGCCTCCGGCGTCCAAGGACCGCGGCGAGCCACGCTGCCAACGGGCTCATCGCCTGAGCAAGGAGCGGCACACTGGCGACCAAACCCAGGTGGGTAGGTGAAGCTCCCAAGTGGAGCATGTAGCCGATAAGCACGCTCCCCGAAGTCCAGTTGAGGAAGACCTGCATCGCAGAGCCCTCCACGAAGGAGGCGCGCATTGTTCGTTTGATCTCCGGAGGGATGGGTGGGTTGGGGGCGCCCGAATCGGACTGGGTGTCGATGGATTCCGCCATGCGGCCTCAGTCTACTGCCCTCTTTGTGAGAGCGCGACAGGCACGATGCAAATGTGCTGCAATCTATTCAGATGGACGCCGAATCCGAGCTGATGCTCCGCCTGGCCGAGGGGGATGAGAGCGCGCTTGGCCGCCTATACGAGCGGCTGGGCAGCAACGTCTACACGTTGGCGTTGCACATGCTGGGAAACCGGGAGGATGCCGAAGAGGTGCTGCAGGACAGCTTCGTCAACCTCTACCGGAGCGCCCGCCGCTTCGACCCGGCCCTCGGGTCGGTGCGCGCCTATACCTATACGATCGCGAGGAATCAGGCACGAATGCGTTTGCGAAGTCGGCGTAGCCGACCCGCAACCCAGCCGCTCGAGGAGCGTGAACCGGTAGCCGTTGCCGCCGATGGCGCCACAGCCATGGCGCTCGATGGAGCCCTGGCGCGTCTCGAGCTGGACGAGCTGAAGCTCCTGGAGGCGACCTTCTTCGATGGCTTCAGTAACAGTGAGCTCGCCGAAAGAACGGGGCTGCCGCTCGGAACTCTCAAGAGCCGCATCCGCCGTGCCCTGCTCAAGCTGCGCGGGCTTTTAGGAGAGCCATGAGTCGTCCCGGCGAACTGTTGACCGACTACGCCCACGGCGCCCTGTCCGCGGCCGAAACGGTTCGATTGGAGGAGCATCTGAGCTCCTGCGCCTCCTGCCGCGGGGAAGTGCGCGATGTGCGGGAGGGGTTTGTCGAGTTGGTCGAGGGACTACCGCGCGTTCAGATTCCGACGGGCGTTTGGGTGAAGGTCTTGAGCCGAATCCGAGGCCAACGAGTTCGTGCCGGCCGCCGCCTTGCCTGGGGCTTGGCGGCCTCGCTGGTATTGATGGCGGCGTCCGGTTTCTGGGGATTCCAGGCGCTCGAAAATGCCGCGCAGGCGGATCTGGAGTCGCAGACCGTCGCTCGCTGGCTCTCACGAGAGGACGTCTCTCGCGTGAGCTTGGGCATCTATCCTTCGGGCGGCTACGGAAGCGTGCTGCTACTGCCTAACGGCCGGACCCTCTTTGTCCTGTCGGATTCTCCCGCTCGCGGTAACAGCTATCAGGCCTGGGGACGGCGGGGGGACGAGATCGTGTCGCTTGGGGTATTCAACCGGCCCGTGTTCGAGACAACCACGACGGGCTACGAAGCCATCGGCGTGAGCCTAGAACCTCGCGGCGGAAGTCCGGAGCCCACTCACACGCTGGGTCGGGCGGAACTTCCTGGGCCCTGATGCCAGAGGTGAGGCAGTTACTTTAATTCTGTTTCGCGCTCAATCGAAAGCTAACTGTCGAAGCCCAGCTTGCGACGCACGCTCACCGGCACTTCGGCGGGGCACTGCTGCTCGTAATCGAAGACGACCACGACCGAGTCGGCCTGGGCGACTACGGCGCCCTCCGAAAACAGTTCCTGCTTGAGGGCGATCGAGGTCCGGCCGATCCGTTCCACGCCCGTGGTCACCTGAGCGCTCGCCCCAAAGAGGAGCTGCTTGCGAAAGTCGATGGCCAGACGGGCCAGGATGATTCCCCCGGCCTCCCCTCCCGGACTCTCGAGGGTGCCACTCAATCGGTCGCGGAAGAACGCCAGCCTGGCGCTTTCCAGATAGGTCGCGAACGCCGCATTGTTTACATGGCCGAACATGTCGGTGTCGCCGAATCGCACCTCTACGGGAGTCACGTGCTCAATCATGCGGCTCACTCATACGGCAACGATACCGCGGCTGTAAGTGAACGGAGCAGCCGGCTCAACCTGTGCTCTGCTTCGACGCGCCTACTTCGAACGCAGCCGCTGGCACTTTCGACAGAAATGCGTAGCGCGGCCGCCGATTACCGTGCGCGAAAGGGAGGTGCCGCATCGACGGCATGGGTCACCCTCGTGACCATAGGCCGCCAACTGTTCCAAGTACTCTCCTACTTGGCCATTCACGGTTCGGTAGTCGTTAAGGGTGGTGCCCTGAGCTTCGACGCTCGCTGCCAACACCTCGCGAATTGCCCCGTGCAACGCTTTGACGCGGGAGGCCGAAACCACATCCGCAGGAGTCGCCGGATTGATCCGGGCATGCCAGAGGGCTTCGTCCGCGTAGATATTGCCAACGCCAGCCACCGGGCGTTGAGAAAGAAGATACGTCTTCACCGGCATGCTAGAGCGGGCCAACGCGCGCTTGAAGCCGGCCGTCGTGAACTCGTCGGACAGTGGCTCGGGACCCATCGCCGCGAGGGCCGGCAAAAGCCGGTAGTCGCCGGCGGAAACCACCAGGAATCGCCCGAATCTGCGCACATCCCGAAAGTACATCCGGGGCCGAGGACCATCATCCAGATCGAGTCGCACGCGTAGGTGCCCCTCGGGAGGACAGTGGCTGATCACCCCGGTCATCCCCAGGTGCACGACCAGCTCGTCACCCTTGGACAGTGGCAGCAGCAGGAACTTTCCGCGCCGGTTCACCGCCTCGATCCTCTGCCCCGCGGCGCGCTCGAGCCGCGCGTACTTGGGACCCGGGACCGCGTCGACCAGATCGGCGCGAACGATCGTTCGGCCCGTAAGCCAGGGCTCGAGCTCGCGCCGAACGGTTTCTACCTCAGGAAGCTCGGGGATAGGTGATTCTCCCCTCGTACAAGGCTCTTCCCACGATCGCCCCGTCGAGTCCCAGCTCCTCGTAGAGCTCTAAATCGGCGTCGCTCGCCACCCCCCCACCGGCGACCAGGGTGTGTTGGAAGGCATCCCGCATCATCCGAACCGGCTCGGGATCGACGCCCTGCATGGTGCCGTCTCGCGAGACGTCGGTATATATGAGGTGTCGCAGGCCCAGCGCCGCCATCTGCTGAGCCAACTCCCCGGCGTGCGTGTCGGTAGTCTCTGCCCAGCCCCGAACCGCAACCATGCCGCCCCGTGCATCGATAGAAACCGCTATCCTCTGAGGTCCCACCCGCTCTATCAACTCGCCGACAAGTTCGGGCTCCCGTTGAGCGGCCGTACCGAGGATCACCCGGTCGACGACCTCCAGCCAGGAAAGGGCACTGTCCAGCGAACGGATTCCTCCGCCCAGCTCGGTTCCTGCCGAGACGGAGGCCACTATCGTCCTCACCGCCTCGGAGTTGTCGCCCCTGCCCAACGCGGCGTCGAGGTCGACCAGATGAAGCCTTTCGGCCCCGAGTTCCGCCCAATGCAGAGCGGCAGCGACCGGGTCCTCGAAATAGACCGTCTCGCGCTCGGGGTCGCCCTCATAGAGGCGTACGGCTCGTCCTTTTTGGATGTCGACGGCTGGGATGATCTCGAAATGGGTATTGGACACAGCGGAGCGAGTATACAGCGGTGGGGCGACTTTCAGGCACGCCCTCGCCCAATCCCTGGCAGGTTCCATTGGGGCTGCGCACCTCACGAACGGGCGCTGGCACGCGCCTCGAAAAGCACCCCTCGAGAAGTGCGGAAATGCCGATGTCAATCGGTATTACTTCGCCTTGACTTACCCCCCACCCCTACCTATACTCTCAAGGGATGTCGACTCGAAACGAGGACGCGAGCAACTCGAACTCAAGTAGCGCCGGCGCCATCCTCAACGCCGTCCTCAACCTTGCGAGCTTGCTTCGGCACGACCTCAGCACCGGTGGAGAGGTCGAGGGGCAGGGCGATTTCATGCCCCAACCGTCCTGGCACTCGAGCGAGGTCCGTTTCGAAAAACCGCTCGAGTACGACCTGCGAGTACGCAGCGCGGGCGGGGACGACTTCATCGTGCAAGGGCGGGTGACCGGGGAGGTTATCATGCCCTGCCGCCACTGCCTCGAGGGGGTCGCGGTGCCGTCGCGGTCCGACTTCCTCTACCCGATGAAGTACCGTCCGGGAAAGCCAGAGCTGGAGATGGTTTTCGAAGACGAGGAAGACGAAGTGCTCATGTTCGGCCGGCCCGAGGTCGATTTCGCCGAGATGATCACGGAGATCTTCAGCGTAGATTTGCCACTCGCCGTCGAGTGTCCCGAAGGGGTCTCGTGCGAGCGTCTCTCAGAGCGGTACGCCGAGCGCGCCGCTAAAACCACGCCATCGCCGTTCGCGTCCCTCGAGGATTTCGACGTCGAGTCAAAGGAGTAGTACCCCATGGCCAAGCACCCAGTACCCAAGAAGCGCACCTCTGCCTCGCGGCG
>JBBDRD010000011.1:0-49716 GCA_040905665.1 Trueperaceae bacterium | reverse complement strand
CGGAGAGCGCGAACGGTTTGGGCAGATAGTCGTCGCCAATTTCGAGGCCCCGTACCCGGTCTGGCAGGCTCTCCCTGGCGGTGAGGAAAAGAATGGGTTGTCGGAAGCCTGACTCGCGGAATTCCCGAGCCCAGTCGAAACCGGCCTCGTCGCCCTCGGGAAGCATGACGTCGAGCAACACCAGATCGAAGGGACGCGCGAAGGCGGCCTCCCAGGCGGTATGGGCATCAGGAGCAACGTACGTGTCGAAGTCCTTCGCCCGAAGGCTCAGCTCCAACGTAGCCGCGAGGTTCTTTTCGTCCTCAACGATCAACAACCGCACGCCGCTCCTCTTGCCCTCCCCGCTACGTCCCGGCGAAGCGCCCTCACGCTAGAACGTGCAGATGAATCGGGGGTGAAAGCGTTAAGACCGATGGCGGTTCCTGCCCTCCAGCGGTTTCATTCTCGATTCACGGCCTCCACCTACTCTTCCGGACGAGACGACACAGGCAGAGAGCCTGGCGTCGCTCACGCCGGACGCGTTCCCGAGGCGGGAAGTCGGCGCTGCGCTGCCTTCGGGCAGGGCGGAAAGGAATGGAAATGACGCAGTTAACGGCATCCGCCCAATCGCAAGGCTCTCCCGTATGGGCTCAACGCATACGCGAGTACGGCACCTGGCTGGTGATAGCAGCAATCGCATTCGTACTGGGGACGTACGTGTTCGCCCCCTCACGCCAGCGCGCTCAACCCACGTATCTTCCGGCCAGCTATATGAGCCTGGCAACCGGGGTCGTTTCGCTCCAGTCTGCCGAGGGGCCCGCTGCCCTTCTACCCGTGCGCATCGCCGACAACAGCTCGGCGCGCATGACAGGCTTCAGAGGCGTCGGTGAGGATGCCCTCGCAAACCAGTTCCTCCTTTACGCTCAGACACGCCAGACCACCGTGCGCACCTCCTACAATCTCGAGAACGTGCGCGTCCCGCTCGAGCTCGCGGCGTTCGACGCCGAGGGCAACCTGATGTCGGTAACGACGACAAGCCTGGGCCAGGACCGCGTGTCGGTCGCCGAACCCCACCGCTGGCTCTTGGCTGCCAAGTCTGGCACCTTCACCCACTACGGCATCGAACCGGGCATGACGCTCGACGTCGAGTCGGTGAGTAAGATCAATTTGTAGTGAGTGGTGCTCAGCCCTTCGGTTGGCCCGGTTCCGGCCGGGTCTCCCCGGGAGCACTATCCGGCTCGCTAGCGGCGGCTTCGGAGGGCTCGCTCTTCTCCACCGGCTTCACCGCACCCCGTACCGTACGCTCACCGGCAGCCAGCCTCTTCTCGGCCTGATACTCATCCTGCGCACTACCTTTTGTGTCAGAATTTAATGACATCAGGAGGGCTTATTCATGCCTGAGGCAGCCAAGAAAAATATGCATCTGCCCCTGCCAGCCGATCTTCATGCCGAACTCAAGGAACAGTCGGACCGACCGGGTGCTCCAGCGACAGTGCTGGTGCGTGAAGCGGTCGAGGAGTGGGTGCGGCGTAAGCGGCGTGAGCAGATGGCAGAAGAACTCCGGGCCTACGCCGTCAGGATGACCGGCACCGGAACCGATCTCGACGAGGAACTGGAGGCTGCCGGTACCGACGCCCTGCTGGAGCACGTTCCTTAAGACGAGGAGAGGTGTACTGGGCCGATCTCCGGCCCCGTTCCGGCAGCGAGCAACGAGGTCGCCGGCCCGTCATCGTCGTTTCGCACGACAGCCTTAACCAGATCCCATCCTGGCGCAGCGTGGTGATCGTTCCCCTCACCACCTCGACCCGGCAAGCGGAGCGGGGTCCCAGCGCGATCCCGATCGCAGCCGGGGAGGGAGGCCTAGAGCAGCTCTCCGTGGCTCTCTGTCACCAGGTCACGACCCTCGATAGGCGGAAATTCGGTGAGTGTATCGGCTTTCTCCCCGACGAAATCATGCGGAACCTGAACCGCGGACTCGTCGCAGCACTCGACCTTCTCCCATAGCAGAAATCAAAAGTCCCGACTATCCTTCCGAGACAACAGCTCCACCGCGTCGCAGTAGCGAATACAGCCGCGCGCTTGCTGCGCTGGCGCCCCTCAGCCCACCTCTTCCAGGTAGGTGTATCCCACCAGCTCCGAGTCGTAGAGGGCCATCAACTTCTCGGCCTCCTCTTGCGGGAGGGAGTGGCCCTTGCCGGCCTCGTTGATGGTCTCCTGCAGCCAGCGGTGCAGATCGGGGGCCTCGTAACCCATGTTTTCGATGACACGTCGGGCCTTTTGCCCATTGACGAAGCGCTCGAGCCGCCAGCCGCCCTCCTCGAGTCGCACATGGGCCTCGTTCACCCGGCCGAACAGGTTGTGCGAGTTGCCCAGCACGTCCTGGTAGGCGCCGGTTAGGAAAATGCCCAGGTAGTAAGGTTCGCCCGAGCGCAGGGTATGCACCGGTAGGACGTTCTTGACGTCGCGCAGGTCGATGAACTTATCGATCTTGCCGTCGGAATCGCAGGTTATGTCCACCAGGGTGCCGTTGCGATCGGGCCGCTCGTCCAGCCGGTGGAGCGGGATGATGGGGAACATTGCTTGAATTGCCCAGGCGTCGGGCAGGCTCTGGAAGAGGCTGAAGTTGCAGACGTACTTGTCGGCCAGCACCCTCGGCAGCGTCTCGAACTCCTCGGGGACGTAATCGAGCGACTCGATGACACGCGACACACGCTTGAGGATGCGGTAGTAGAGGTTTTCGATGTGGGCGCGCTCGAGCAGCGTGAGGTAGCCCAGGTCGAAGAGGTTGTGCATCGTCTCCTTGTTGGAGACCGCCTCGTTGTAGACCTCCCGGTAGGTCTTGAGGGTTATGTCGTCGAGCAGCTCACGCATGTCACGCACGAGGGTGTGAATCTCGCCTTCGAGGGGCGGCAGTTCGACGGAGTTGAGCGTAGGGCCGATGGCGTCGATCACCGGAATCACCAGCACCGCATGATGCGCCGTCAAGGCGCGGCCCGATTCCGTCACGATCACCGGGTGGGGCGCCCCCGAGTCATCGCAAGCCTCCATCAGCGCGTAAACCACCGTATCGGCGTACTCCTGCAGGCCGTAGTTGCCGCTCACGTAGAAACTCGTCTTCGAACCATCGTAGTCGACGGCCAGGCCACCCCCCACGTTGAGGAACTTCACGCCCGTGCCCAGCTTCTGCAGATCGACGTAGGTTTGGGCGGCCTCGCGTACCGCCACTCGAATGCGCCTGATGTCGGTGAGTTGCGAGCCCACGTGGCAGTGGAGCATGACGAGCGCATCGCCCAGCCCCTGTGCTTTTAGTCGATTTGCGACATCGATCAGCTCCGCAGAGGTGAGGCCGAACTTGGCGTCATCGCCGCCTGACGCCTCCCATTGACCGGCGCCCTTGGCGTGGAGCTTGAATCGTGCGCCGATGGCGGGGCGAACACCCATCTCGTTGCTGATGCGGAGAACCCGCTCCAGCTCGGCGTGCTTCTCGAGCGTGATGATTACGTTCTTGCCCAGCTTGCGGCCCCACAGCGCCAGCCGCACGAAGTCATCGTCCTTGAAGCCGTTGCACTGGATGAGGGCGTCCTTGTGGATGTCCTGCACCAAGATGAGCGCCAGCTCCGCCTTGGAACCGGCTTCCAGTCCGGTCTTGAATTTGGCCCCGTACTCGGCGACCGTCTCCACGACTATCCGCCGCTGGTTCACCTTGATAGGAAACACGCCCTGATAGTGACCGCGGTAGCCCGACTCGCCGATCGCCTGCTCGAAAACCTTATTGATTCTCTCGAGGCGGTCCTCGATTATCTGCGGGAAGCGCAAAACGACCGGCAAAGTACGACCTTCGCTGCGCAGCTCGTCCACGATCTGCGGTAAGGGGACGCTTTCACCGCCTATAGTCACATCAAGATTACCGCCGGCGCCCACCCGGAAATAACCACTGCTCCAGTTGGAGAGGTGATACATGTCGTCCAACTCGGATTGCCGGAACGGGGCGGGAGTTGCTTTGGTGACCAATGAGTTCTCCTCTTGTTGGCGCGCCTGACTACGGGGCCAGGCGACAGAAAAAACGGAGGTAATGTAGCATATTTCCCCTGGCAGGTACGTCTTGGGCCGACAGGACCGGGGAGTGCCAGGACCACCGACGAGGAGTTGCTGCGCCATGAACCTAGAACCGTCAAAGAGTCCCACCGCACTTGGCTTTCGCATGCCGCCCGAGTGGGAGAGACACGAGGCGACCTGGGTCTCCTGGCCATTCGATAACGTGCTGTGGGAGGGGTATCTCGAACCGGTGCGGGCCAATGTTACCGACCTGGTGGCCACTATCGCCCGTTTCGAACCGGTATGGCTCAACGTGCGCGACGAGGAGAGCGAGGCCGACGCCCGCGACAGGCTGGCTGAGGCAGGAGCGGATATGGCGCGCCTGCGCTTCCACCGAGTGCCGCTCAACGACGCCTGGTTCCGCGACAATGGCCCACTGTTCGTGCGCAACGAGGCCGGCGAAGTGGCCCTCACAGACTGGATCTTCAACGCCTGGGGCGAGAAGTATGAGCCCTGGGAGGATGACGACACGGCCCCTTTGAGCGTCGCTTGCACCCTGGGGATGCGGCGCTTCGAGGTGCCGGTAGTGCTGGAGGGCGGGGCTCTCGAACTGAACAGCAAGGGCGTATGCCTCACCACTCGCTCTTGCCTGCTGTCTCAGCACCGCAACCCGGAGATGACTCAGAACGAATACGAGCATCTGCTGCACGATCAACTGGGCGTGAAGCACGTCTGTTGGCTCGAGGGCGGAATGGTCGATGATCATACCGACGGCCACATCGACACCATCATCCGTTTTGCCGATGACCGTACCGTGCTGTGCGCCGTGGAAGAGGACGAGAACGACGCGAACTACGCCACCCTGCACCGCAACTTTCAGCTTTTGCAGAACATGCGAGACCACGAGGGCGAGCCGTTCGAGATAGTCGAGTTGCCAATGCCCGCGAAGAAGCCTCGGTTGGACGGCAAGCGGTTGCCCCTCACCTACGCCAACTTCTACATCGGCAACGGCTTCGTGGCCGTACCAACCTACGAGGACGAAAACGACGAGCGGGCGCTCGAGATCATCCGGCGCTGTTTCCCAGGACGTGAGGTGATCGGACTCGACGCACAGGGGCTCATCACAGGCGGCGGAGCCTTTCACTGCATAACCCAGCAGCAACCGGCGGGGAAGGTGGCGCGTGGCGCCTGACGCTACTGCTCAGTACGGTCGGGGTGAGCAGAGGACCGTTCGCCTCGCGGTGACCCAGATGGTCTGTTCGAATCGTCTCGAAGAGAACCTGGACAGGGCGGAAGCGCTCGTGCGGCGCGCGGCCGCCGAAGGCGCCCAGATCGTGCTTTTGCAGGAACTCTTCGAGAATCTCTACTTCCCGCAGCTCGAGCGCGAGGAGATGTTCGAGCTGGCCCATCCGGTCGATGCGCACCCTTTCCTGGAGCGCTTCGGAGCGCTGGCCTTTGAACTGGGCGTGGTGCTGCCGGTGTCGTTTTTCGAGTCGGCCAATCAGGCGTACTACAACAGCTTGATGATGTTCGATGCCGATGGCTCGCGGCTGGGTGTCTACCGAAAGAGTCATATCCCCGATGGTCCGGGTTACGAGGAGAAGTACTACTTCAACCCTGGGGATACCGGCTTCAAGACCTGGCGCACCTCGCTAGGGAATATCGGCGTGGCGATCTGTTGGGATCAGTGGTTCCCCGAAGCCGCCCGAATCATGGCGCTCCAAGGCGCCGACCTCCTCCTCTACCCCACCGCAATCGGCTCCGAACCGATAGACGCGGGCGGGTTGGCGGATGGACTCGACGGGAGCGGGGGCGTCCTGGATGGAGGCGGCGCCGATGAGGGCGGACTCGACACACGCGACATGTGGCAGCGGGTGATGATCGGCCATGCCGTCTCCAACTGCTGCTACCTGGGCACCTCCAATCGGATAGGGAGCGAAGGGGAGGCGAGCTTCTACGGCTCTTCGTTCATCTGCGATCCACGAGGTGAGAAGCTGGTGGAAGCGGACCAGGAGAGCGAGGACGTCCTCCACGCCGACCTCGATTTTTCCTGGGCAAGGCGTTTTCGTGCCGGTTTCGGCTTCTTTCGAGATCGGCGGCCCGATCTTTACCGCAAACTGCTCACTTCGGACGGCGGGGAGTAGTGCCGTGCCCTGAAAGCTAGACCCCGGGTTACTCCAAAAAGTGCTAGGCGAACGGTGTCAGGCTTCCTGATTCGGCGTACACGAGGATGCGAGGCAGCGATGAAGGAGCGCCGGCCAATGGTGGCAGGCGCTCCTTGACGGTACTGAATTACGGACGTGCCCCAGCTCGCTAGAACCCCGCAGGTTCGATCTGGACGTCGTTGCCACCCGCTCCAGTTTCGCCTGTGGCGAGCACCGGAGTTCCGCCGACCTCGTGGACATTGACGTACCCGTCGTAGTTGACGAGATAATCGTAGTCGACGCTAGCGCCGGCATCCGTCTCCGTCACCGTTGTGACGCTCATGCCCGTGGCGCCGTCGACCATCTCGAGGCTGATGTAGATCGCGCCATCCGGATGGTCTCCCTCGTGAATATGCGCGGGGTACATCTGGCCGGCTTGAAGGCCGTCCACATCAATTGTCACCACGGTCTCGGTATCCGAGATCTTCTCGAACGTCACCGTCCCGCTTACCCCGGAAGCCTCCAGCGGGTCCAAGCCATACGTGATGGTGTCGGGCTGCACAGCCCCAGGAGTACAGGCGGCGAGCGCCACCGTCAAAGCTACCAGCGAAAACAGCAGAAAGCAGTTTTTCATCGTAATTCCCCCTTCGTCGACATTGCGACGTCCAAATTGCCACTACTTATCGTGCATGGGCATGTGCCAAGAGAATGGCGAACTCAGGCACAATTCCCGTTCATGGATGGCGCGTCCCGGGCAGTTTGCAGGAGCGGCAAACGTGCCAGAGACTATCGAACACTCCCCTACGAGCGTCTAGTCTTGACGACATGGGTGCCGAAGGACGTGGGTGCTGAAGGACATGGGGGCTGAAAGACATGGCGGCTGAGCAGCCTGATTGGTTACGGCTAGGTTGTTTACCGGAGGCGCGATGAGTTCTGCCTCCCGTGGCGCTTTGCTCGCACTCTGCCTCTTCCTAGGGCTGCTGCTGGCGACTTCGCTCGGCTATCAGACATCCGACGGTGCTCCTCTGGATGAAACCGCCACGGACGCAACCGCCATGGACGCAACCGCAACGGACGCAACCATCACTATTCGGGACGGCGAAGAGGTCTTTGTCGACGCCTGCTCGGCCTGTCATGGCCGGCAAGGCGGCGGACGGATCGGTCCGGCGCTGGACGGCAACCGGAATCTCGCTCGCCATGACTACGTGACCGCCATCATCCTGCGAGGCCGCGACGGAATGCCTCCCTTCCACGACAAGCTTTCGGAAGAAGAGGTCGTACGCGTGAGCGAGTACGTGCGCGGCGCCTGGGGTAATGAGTTTGCCGCCCAGGATGCTCTCGACGAAGTTGATTCCGGCGACGATTCGCTCGGCAACGGTTCGCTCGGCAACGATTCATTCGGCGACGATGAACTCGACGCTGCCGCAAGCGCTGCCGAACGTCTCACCGCCGAGTGGTGGCGCGGCGCCGAGGATGCAGAACACCTGTATCGGCGCGTTTGCGCCCGCTGCCATGGAGAGGAAGGGGGTGGGGGTTTTGGACCGGCGCTGGTGCAGAACGAGAATCTGAGCGATCCGCAGTACGTCGCCGGCAAGATATTGCACGGCCAAGGGGGGATGCCGGCGTTCGAGAGCTTGCTACGAACCGAACGAATAGCCGTGCTCGCCAGTTACATTCGCAGTAGCTTTGGCAATAGCTTCGGCCAAGTAGCCGTCGAGGCCGTGCGGGCCTTGCAGACCCGCCCACCGCAGGAGAGCCCAGGTAGGCTGCGAGCCGTCGTTTTCCCCTCCGACGCACGGCTGAGCATTCTGGGCCCCGACCGCTTCGTCCACTTCGTCTCACCGGGCGACGCCTCGCAAGTTGGCCTCGTCGAGCTGAGCGGCCTCCGGCCGGGCAGTTATACCGTTACAGCCGGCAAAGAGGGCTACAGAAACGCCATCGCCTCGGTCGAAATCTTACCGTTGCAGGAGAGCAGGTTAACGCTCAACCTGCAGTCGTCCTCGGTCGCGCCGGTAGAGGGGTCGGAAGACAGTAGCGGCGATGCGCGAACTACGGTGCAGACCGGCGTACTCACGACTCCATTACAGGCGTCAACCACGCCAGTCCCGATCAACGCCCAGGAATATCGGCGTTCCTGTGCTCTATGCCATGGCCCCGAGGGGCAGGGCGGCGTTGGCCCCCCGCTTGCAGGCAATGCCAGCTTGCAGGATGCCCAATTCCTGCTCGACCGCGTCCTGAATGGCGTGGGCCCAATGCCATCATTCGGAAATCGACTAAGCGATGACCAGATCGCTGCAATTGCCACGCATGAGCGTGTCGCCTGGGGCAACGGTTTTGGCGAAGTGACTGCCGACCAGGTAGCCTCGCAAAGAACGACCGCGTCTCCACCCGAGGCCCCACCTGCCGACCTGGCCTCTGGTCAGGAGATGTATGAAGCTTATTGCGCCGTGTGTCACGGTGGAATCGGTTACGGCGGCGTGGGACCCGCCCTGCAGGGAAACCCAATCTTGCGTGACACCCCGTACGTCATCTCTCGAATCGTGATGGGGGGCGACGGCATGCCGTCGTTCAACAGAGTTCTGTCGACTGCCGAGATGGCAGGGCTGGCAGCCTTCATCCGCACTTCCTGGGGAAACGATTACGGTCCGGTGGCGGTGTTCGAAGCGCAGAACTATCACGGCGGAGCGTCCAGCCTCACCCCCTAGTCGGGCGCGGGCGGCAATCTCAGCAACCCGTTTCTACGTCTGATGCCTCGCCCACGGCCGACGCTTGCTCCGGCGGCAACTCGTCGATCACCTGCACGATCTCGCGGAGGTTCTGGGCTTGCGGATCGGGCCGCACCACGAAGAGCGATTGCCGCAACTGCTGATCGTTAGGCCGAAAGGAGGTCCCGGCTTCCTTGAAGAGATTCATGCTGCCGGAGGAGCGTTTCAGTTCGGATGCGAGGGCCGCTCCCTGGAGTGTTCCCGACCGGCGCACGGCCTCGACCAGCATCCCCACCGAGACGTAGGCGGCCCAGGCAGGCGGATCAATGGGTAGTCCCCAGCGAGCCACGAAGCGCTCGCCGAGCTCGATCGCCTCCGGCTCCCCGGCCGGCTCCCATAACGAGATTCTAGCTGCGACGCCGCTGTTGGGCGCCGCGCGCACGAGCGAGGCGAGGAAGTCCCGTGTCTGCGTTACCGGGTAGGGGAAGCCGCTAACAATCTGAGACAGGCCCTGGGCCTCGTAATGGCCGAGGAAGTCCAGTTGCGCGCGCCAGTCGAGCAGCAGCAGCACGATCTGGGCATCTGACTGACTGATCGCTTCGAGCGCTCGCAAGTTCTCGGAGGGACTTCCAAGAGCGATCGAACCGACCTCGCTGCCACCCCACCTCGCGAGGCTCCCTTGAGCGCGGCGGTAGAGCGCCCGGCCCTCATCACTGCTGTCGTGCAGCAGGAACCAGCCTTGGGAGCCGGAATCGGCTTGCGCACCCACCAAAGCATCGAGATACATCGACGCGCTGGCCTCGACGTGAAAGGTGTGGCTTTCGCAGCGCGCGTCCCGCAACTCATCGTCGGCGGAGCCGATGTTGATGAAGAGGATCTCGCGCTCCTCGGCCAGCTTGCTGAGCGCGAGTGCCTGATCCTTGCCGAATCCGCCGACCAGCGCGCACACCTCCTCGGTTCCGGCCAGCCTTTGGCCGGCCCGAAACGCGGCATCGGCGTCGGGGGCGCTACTGATAAGCACTTCCAGAGGGGCTCCCTCTGCTGTAGGGCGGCCGTAATCCTCCTCGGCCATCACCGCGCCCCTGCGTGCTCCTTCGCCCGCGAGTCCCTGCGTGTCCAGGTCCACGCGAACTCCGCCACTTCGGGCGGGGAGAACCATACCGATCCGCAACCGTTCGGCGTCGCCAGGCGTTCGGCCACCTCCTGCGCTTGCCTGGGCGAGAGTTTTGCTGCCCCCGAGGAGCCCCGAGACGAGTCCGGCGCCGCACAGCTTGAGCAGCCCACGGCGCGAGAGACGCCGGCTTGAGACGTGTTGCCGTGAGGACGGCTTACCTGACATACGCCGATCGGGCAGGATTACAGCCCTCCCAGCATGGGAGTTGGCAGCTGCAGGAGCGGCGTGTGGTACTCACCAAGGATGCTCCGGATCTCCTCCCACCTCTCGGCCAGGGCCACATTGATCCTGTCCCGCAGCGCGTCATCTCCGGGCCTCACGCCTATCGCAATCGAGGAGAACATCGGTACGAACGGTTGATCGATCTGTGGGGTCACCGGAACTATCTCGAGGGGAACCGGTTGACTGGCGGCGAAGTAGCCGGCGACCGGACCCCAGACGATCGCCACGTCCACCTCCCCCTGGGCTACGGCGCTGATAAGGTGCGACAGGTACTCAGGTTCGCGGTGGTCGGGTGCGAACCCCACCTGCCGGTCCAGCAGGTCGCGGTTGGCAAGTGCGAGGGTGGGCGCGCTTACGCCTCGGCCCCCTACCTGCACTCCGATCCGCAACTCGCGAAGCAAGGGGTCGTCCAACGATTCGATCTCGAATGGGCTGTCGCGCCTATAGACGAAGACGTAGCTGCTTCGGTAGTACGCCAGGGTGGTGAGAAATTCCGGGTGGCCGTCGTTTATCCCCATCACCAGATCGCATGCCCCTTGACGCATTAGCACATCCCGCGCGCGATTGTCCGGTCGCGGCAGCCAGACATACACCGGCTTCGCTCCGATTTCATGGGCAACGACCTCCGCGATGCGGTTCTCGAAGCCCTCACCTTCACGGTTCGAGTAGGGCAGGCTACTTGGCTGAGCGCAAATCCGCAGATCCCACTCCTGCGCCTGCCCGACCGCCGCAAGTAGCAACAGCCACGCGAGCAGAAGGATTCGGGCCGTCGACCTTGGGAACGATGGCGTTACGATCTCCTCCTCAAGGTTCCGACTGCGAATCCTCGGAACCCTCGAGGGCGAAGACCCAAATAACGCCACCCTGTGGCACCGTCATTTCCCACTGGCCCCCCTGATCGGCCGCCACCGATTGCTGGAACCGTACCGCGTCGACACCCCATCCCGACTGCACCGCTATGTACTGGACCCCGTCGACCTCGAACGAGACCGGCACGGCGTTGACGCCGGAGTTGGTGCGATGCTGCCAGAGCATCTCGCCGGTCTCGGCATCGAATGCCCGAAAGTAGCGATCATTCGTGCCACCGGTGAAAACCAGTCCGCCGGCCGTGCTCATCACCGGACCCCAGGTATGCGAGTCCTCGAACTCGTGTACCCAAACCTCTTCGCCGGTATCGACGTTCCAGGCCTGGAGCTCGCCTATGTGGTCCGCTCCCTCGCGAATGTAGAACTCGCTGCTGGCGCCGAAGTAGGTTTGGCCCTCAACGTACTCCTCCTCGATACCCGTCATCCTGCTGCAGGCGTTCTCGTTCGCCGGGATGTAGATGAGGCGGGTCTCGGGATTGTAGGAAGCCGGCGGCCAGTCCTTGCCGCCCCACAAGGAGGGACAGAAGTCCGCCTGCTGATCGATGGCGGGCTTGCGCTCCTCGTCGTACTCTGGCCGGCCGGTCTCGGGGTCGAGGCTTACGAAGACGTTCTGTTCCACGTACGGTTTGCCCTCGACGAAGGAGATCTCGTCGGCGCTTCGCTCGAGCCACCAGAGGTAGCCATCGCGCGCCGCGTGCATTAGCCCGCGAACCGTCTCGCCATTTCGTTCGAAGTCGATAAGCAGTGGGGTGGCTACCTCATCCCAATCCCACGAGCCGTTCCAGTGGTACTGGTAATGCGCCGTCAACTCACCGGTTTCTACGTCCAGAGCTACCACCGATGTGCTGTACAGGTTGTCCCCGGGCCGCGCGTCACCCGTCCAAGGAGAAGCGTTACCGGTGCCCCAGTAGCTGATGTTGAGTTCCGGGTCGTAGGAGCCGGTCACCCAGACGGGAGCTCCTCCATGTTCCCAGGTGTTGCCAGGCCAGGTGTCGTTGCCCGGCTCTCCAGGCGCCGGCACCGTGTAGCTTTTCCACACCGAATCACCGGTCGCGGCGTCGAAGGCCTGCACGAAGCCGCGAACCCCCAGCTCTCCGCCGGAGACTCCGACCATCACCTTGCCATTGGCGACCAGCGGCGCCAGTGTCATGTAGTAGGCATCCCGGTAATCCTCGACGCCCACCTCCCACACCACCTCGCCGTTGCGCGCGTCGAGCGCCACCAGATAGGCGTCCAGCGTCGCCAGATAAACCATGTCGTCGTAGAGTGCTACGCCACGGTTGGTGGGGTGGAGCTGGAAGAGATCGTGGGGCAGATCGCGCTCGTAGCGCCACAGCATGTCACCGGTGGCGGCCTCCAATGCGATCACGTGGTTCTCGGGCGTGCTCACGAACATGACTCCGTCGTTGACTATCGGAGGCGCCTCGTGCCCCTCGCTCAGGCCCGTGGAGAAGGTCCACGCCGGTTGGAGTTGGTCCACGTTGTCGCGATCGATCTGATCCAGCGGGGAGTAGCCCCACGCATCGTAAGTACGCATCCACATGAGCCAGTTGGCTGCTTCGGGGTCGCGTAGGCGCTCGTCGGTCACCGGGCTGTAATCGGCCATTGCCTGCTGGGCGTCTCGCTGCTGGGCCTGCTGCTCGTCCTGCTCCTGCCCGTCTTGCTGCTGGGCGTCTTGCTGCTGGGCGTCTTGCTGCCGGGCCTGCTGCTCTTCGCCCGCGCCCTGGGCGCCTCCTTGCACGAGTGAAATCGGCACGCTCGCAACGGTGAAGGGCAGCTCGGGATCGCCCTGTTCCTGGCGGTTGAACTGGGTATTGACCAGGTACAGGCGATCATCGATGAGCGCGGCCGTCGCCGGCCATTGCAGGCTGGGGTCAGTGAAGCGTGCTTCTACCGTGCCGCTCGAATAATCGTCTGCCAGTTCGACAGTGACGACCTCGTTCTCGGTCAAGCGAACCACGTACAGCATCTGCCCGTCGATGATCAGGCCGTCGCCGTTCATTACCGATTCGCCGTTCAGGTCGATTTCGCTGACCTCCTGGTCATGCAAGTCGACGCGGTAGAGCTTTCCGTCATTCATGTCCACCGTGATGAGGTAGTTGCCGTCATCGGTAACGACGATCCCGTTGAGATTGGTTGCCGGCGGCCCCTCTCCCTCGCCGCCGTAGTCGATCGGCGTGTCGCTCAGGTCCAGCCACCCCTCCAACTCGCCGACTTCCGATTCGGAGGCCTGGGCCCTAAAGAGCACCGGACGCGCCGAGTCGGTGATGTAGACGTAGCCATCAGGGGCTGCTACCACGTCATTGAGGAAGGTGCCGTTGTCGGCCGGCGGCGCCTCCATCGTCGCGAGGGTTTCGCCGCTCTCGCTGTCGAACACACCGATCATTCCGGTGGGCCCACCTACCACCCAGAGCCGATCCATGTCATCGATGGCCATGCCGAAGGCAGCATCGATGCTTGACTCGCCCTCGACGAACACCGTCAGCTCATCGGAGTCCGGGTTCCCCCAGTAGATGGCGCCGTCCACCGAACTCCCGACGTACAGCGTCCCATCCTCCTGCTGATGGACGATGCCTTCCGGAAAGATGTTCTCGCCTGGAAGTTCGAGTTCACGGACTGTTCCCTGCGCCGCCCCGAAGTGAAAGAACGTGAAGAGAAAGAGCGTGACGACTCCCAGGCAGTAAGTCAATCTCCTGAACATGCAATACCCCGCTTCCGCTTTTCTTACCGTCGGCCCCATAGGCGTTCCTGCCTGGCCTCTCATTGATCTTCCTGCTCGGGTTGCTGCTGGGTCTCCTGGCCCACCGGCGCCGGAGTGTCGCCCTCCTGCTGCTGACCCCCGTCACCCTCGGGGGCCGGGAGAATGAATTGCGCGAGCCTTCCGGATTCGGGCTCGAGCTCGGTGTCTCCTGCCGCTATTCCGTTCTGATCGAGAATGTAGGCGGTGATGTTGGTGTAAGTCAGATGTCCGAGCGCTCCAGGCCGGTCCTGCGGCATTTCGGTGCTGATGTATTCGAACAACTCTTCGGCGCTACGTCCCTGCCAAACGCCGAGGAAGTCCTCGCCGGCAACGGGTGGATACGACGCACGACCCTGGAGGCCACCGCCGTGGCAGACGGCGCAGTGGCTCGTATACTCCTCCATGCCGCTGCGGGCCTGCTGGGAGGTGAACCAGTTGGCCTGCTGCTGGTCCTGCTGTGCCTGCTGGCCCTCCTGCTGCTGGCCCTCCTGCCCACCGTCCTGCGCCTGCCCGCCATCACGCTGTTGCGCTACATCGTCGGGCGTCACCTCACCAAACTCGTTGCCCCAACTGTTCATCTCATGAGTCGCGACGGCAGCAACTTCCTCGTCTGACAATTGATTACCGAAAGCCGGCATGCCGGCGCCGCCCTCAAGGATCTGGGTAACAACCGCTTGAGCATCCTGCATGGCCTGGTTACCCGCCAACGCCGGGCCCGTGCCGCCTTCGCCCTCCTGGCCATGGCACTGCGCGCACTGCCGGCTGTAGATCTGCTCGCCTTGCTGCGCCTGAGCACCGTCCGCCGCCCCCTCTTGCTGCTCGCCCTCTTGCTGCTCGCCATCTTGCTGCTGGGTCTGCTCGCTATCCTGCTGCTGTTGCTGACCTTCCTGAGCCTGCTGCCCGTTGGGCTCGCCAAGCTCAGGCTGCTGCTGGCCGGGTTGCTGTTGCAACGTCAGTGAAACCTCGGCCGTCTCCTGCGCCTCGACCTCTACCTCTTCGCCCGCGCTCTCGTAACCAGCCAGCGTGCCCGTGATGGTATAGGTTCCCGGTGTCAATCCCCCCAGGACCTCTCCTCCAATCACCTGCAGTTGCTCTGAATATCCATCAGGTCCAGTAACCGTTACCGTCGCCCCGGCCGGCTCGACCCACTTGATCTGCAGGACTCCTTGCTGCACGTCGTCCTGGGCTTGTTGCTGGCCGACTTGCTGCTGGTCCTGGCCGCCCGCCTCCTGGTCCTGCTCGCCGTTCTGCTGTTGGGCCTGCTGACCACTTTGTTGTTGGTCCTGGGCCTGCTGGTCCTGGGCCTGGCCATCACCCTCGGGCTGACCCTGTCCTCCATCGGGCTGCTCGCCCATCGCCCCCATCTCGTCCTGGGCCCCAGCGATCTCGAGCTGCAAGTTGAGCGTAACTGGAGTGCCGGCGGGAATCTCGATCTCTACCCTAGCCATCTGGCCATCCTGGTCGACCTGAACGTCTGCTTGTGGCTGATCCTGCGGCTGGCCATCTCGCTGTTCACCCTGCTGCGCCTCTTGGTCGCTTTGCTCGTCCTCCTGGCCGCCGTCCTGCGCCTGGCCACCATTGCCCTGGCCACCATTGCCCTGCCCACCATTGACCTGTTGAGCAACGTCATCGGGCGTCACCTCACCGAAATCGTTGCCCCAGCTGTTCATCTCGTGGGTTGCGACAGCCGCGACCTCCTCATCCGACAACTGACCCGCGAAAGCCGGCATGCCGCCGCCGCCCTGCAGGATCTGACCGACTACCGTCTGCGCATCCTGTAGATTCTCATTGCCGGCGAGCGCGGGTCCGGTGCCACCTTCACCCTCTTGACCGTGACACTGCGCGCACTGCTGTTGATAAACCTGTTCGCCGTCCTCGGCGCCCTGTGCCTGACCGCCCCCGGCGACACCATCCTGCTGCTGGCCATCCTGCTGTGTCTGACCCTCGGCTGACCCCTCGGCTGACTGAGCGGCCGGCTGGTTGGCCCGCTCTCCACCATCCAGTGGTTCCAACTGCAGCGATACTGTCTCGCTGTCGCCCTCTCCAAGTTCTACCTCTGCCCGCGCTACAGCGTGACCGTCTGCCGTGGCGACCAGCAGATAGCGTCCGGCGGGCAGTCCGGTGAGGGTCTCCGATCCCGACACGTCGAGCATCGACATGAAGCCCTTGGGACCTGTAATGTTTACAAGTGATTCCGGCGGATCGGTACTGACTTCGAGCGACGCCCCCGCGCCCTGACTCTCCTGAACGAGAGCCACGCCCAGAAGTACCGCGACTATTCCCACAACTATCGCTCGTCTCATTCCAACAACCCCCTGCTCGGTACTGCTAGTGCTCTTTCGCCGGCCGGCACCCACGACACCGCTTACCGATTCCCGTTAACGGTCTACCTGCGGCTCAAGGAGTGCGACGTCACCGGCCGCCAGGTCCGTGCTTATGGAGTTCACCCTGTTCGCAAACGGTCCGAGCGACAATGGTCCAATCCACGTTTGTACTAGGACCACTTACCGCAACTGCCAGTGCCTGAGCCCAAGAAACCCTGATGGCACTGTCTGCGGCGCCACTCTCGGGCTTCTCGAAATTTCCCTGCGGCCGGTGGCCGGTATTCCCTAAAATCGTGGCTCTATGCCGGCCCCACTTCGATCACCACGGCTGTACCCGTTAGCGCTCCGTCAAGCTCCTCGCCCTTGGCCCGGTAGAGCCTTTCGACGGCCGGGCGGTAGGCCTCCATTACCGGCTCGCGCCTCAGTTTGAGAGTTGGTGTGAGCCGGCCATTTTCGATCGTGATCTCGGCCAGCGCCAATACCGCGCGCTTGACGCACGACCAGTTAGGTAGCTCGCCATTGGCTCGCACCACCGCTGCACGAATACGGTCTTGCACTTCTTCATGTTCCAGCAGGGCCGCCGGGTCGGCGGGCAAGCCACGAGAGGAAGCGAATCCGGAGAGGGCCTCGGCACTCAGGAAAAGTAGTGCAGCGCAGTACTTCTCTCCTTCGCCCACGACGAGTGCATGCTCGATGAGAGGCTCGGCCTCGAGTTGCTGCTCGACCGGCTGCGGCATTACGTACTTGCCGGTGGACAGCTTGAACAGATTCTTTATCCGCCCAGTGAGGGTGATGAAGCCGTCCTCGTCGATCGTCCCCAAGTCGCCGGTATGCAACCATCCGTCCTTGATCGTTTCCGCCGTGGCGTCCTCCCGCTTGTAGTAACCCAGCATCACGTGTGGACCACGTGTAAGGATTTCGCCCTCGTCGCCCACAGCGACCTCTACCCCGGCTATGGGCGGACCGACGGTTCCCGCTCTGTTGTCATCGGGCCGATTGAAGCTGATCACCGGGCTCGTTTCGGTGAGACCGTAGCCCTGCAAGACCTGTATGCCTGCTGCGCCAAAGAGATTCACCAGCTCGGGACGCAGCGCGGCCGCGCCTACGATCACATAGTTCATCCGGCCACCCAGTGCGTCGCGCCATTTGGACAGAACCAGTTTGTCGGCAAGCCGCAGCTGCACTGCCTCCATACCGTGCGGGGTTCGTTCTATCCGGTAACGTTGCGCCAGCCCCAACGACCAGTCGAAGATTCGATGCTTGAACCCTTCGAGCTCACGCCCGGCGTCCATGATTCGTTCATACGCCCGTTCGAGTACCCGCGGCACGGTAGCCATGAGCGTGGGCCGCACTTCCTTGAAGTGCTCGCGCAGGCTGTCGGCGTCGCTGTAGTAGACGGTGTTCCCGTACCACATGCAGCCGTACTGCAGCATTCTGGCGAAAATGTGCGTTAGCGGCAGGAACGAGAGGACGGTCTCGTCGGGCCCGCGCCTGTAGCCCTTCAATCCGGTAAAAGCGCCGATAGCGTTGGAGGAGATGTTCTGGTGGCTCAGCATCACACCCTTGGGCACGCCGGTTGTGCCCGAGGTATAGATGATCGTCGCCAGGTCGTTAGCGGTAATCTGGGCTCGGAGTTCTTTCGCCGCTTCCCTGTCGAGAGCCGAAATCTCGCGTCCACGACGCATGAGTTCCTCGGCCTCAAGGCATTCCACCCCTGCCGGTACGGCTTCCGTCGAAACCTCACCCTCCATCACCACCGCCATTGTCACGGAAGTACCCGCAAGTTGCGGCGCTACCTGCCGGAGCAACTCCTCGTTGGTGACGATGACGGAACGAACTTCACTCTCGCGCAGTATGTGGCCGATGTTGGCGGGGGCGTGAGTGAGATAGATCGGAACCGTGACCAGCCCGGCCAGCAGACACGCCATGTCGGGCAGTGAAAAGGAGATATCGTTTAGAGCGAAGAAGGCGATCCGGTCGCCTTTTGACATGCCGGTATCGGCCAGCCCCAGGCCCATCAGTTCCGACTTCGATCTGAATTCAACCGTCGACATCGACTGCCATTGACCATTGCGGAGCTGGTTGAACGCTCTTGGATTCGGGTTGCGCTCCACCGCCTCATCGAGCAGCGAGACCAATGTGCGGCCGAGACCTAGCTCGCCGCTCCCTTCGGGAGCTCGGTAGGCGCGGAAGGTTGAGTCTTCCGCAACGAGAGCGGGGGCTTCCTGTCGCATCACGTCCGTCATGATCGGCACCCCTGGTCTGGCTTTCTTGCCCCGCCTGGGCGGGAACGCTGACCCATCGGCCTGTTTTAGTATCTTGGCGGCGAGCCTAGCACGCCATCCGGGACGCGGCTAGGACAAGTGTCCTCTAGGCGTGGACCGTGATGAGGGGCCCGAGCCTCTACTTGCCCGCTTCCGCTTTCACCGCCCGCGCGGCGAAGTCGCGGGCGAAGATCTTCATCTCGGCGGCCAACGCCTGGTTGCGGGTAGCACCCTGATACGAATCGGCAAGAGACATTAGCGTCTGAAACATGAACTCGTTCATCTCCTGGACCGTCATCTCTTTGGTCCACAGGTCGATCCGCATGGCGTTGCGCTCCTGCGGATCCCATAGAGCCAACAGCATCGCCCGTGCCTCCTGCTCGCCGGGCACCGGAGCTTCGTCCGCCTGCCAGCGTATGGCGTCGATGCCCTCTTCCGATCGATCTACTCGCACCTTTATCTCGGAACTCTTCATGCCGACAATTCTAGCCCTCGCGAGGCCGCTCTCCCGGACCAGGAGGCAAGATACTCGTGTGACGAGCGTCTCAGCCGCCGAGGCATTGGGGCTCCATCATGAGTCAGCGGTCGTGATAGGTAAGCGGGGCAAGCGCCACTGGGGATTCATCGTGGCTTCTCTGCCTCACATGGGCCTTCGCGGACGGGACGAAAGGGGGGCAGACATGCTGGAGACAATCGCCATCATCCTGATAGTGCTTTGGCTGCTGGGTTTGGTAACTGGATACACGCTGGGAAATTTCATCTATATTCTCCTCGTCGTTGGGATAATTCTCTTCCTGGTGCGACTATTCAGCCGGGCATAGCGCCGCGGTCCGTGGGAGGGTCATGAGGACGGCGACGATAATTGGCGTGATTCTGGTCGTACTGGGCATCGTCGCCCTCATCTACCAAGGGGTGAGCTATACGACCGAACAAACCGTGCTTGACGTGGGACCGCTCGAAGTAGAAGCCGAGGAACGGCGAACGATCCCTCTACCGCCGATATTGGGCGCTTTGTCCCTCATTGGAGGCGTCGTCCTGATTGTTGCGGGGCGTCGTAAGGGGTAGGCCGCAGTCCTCGAATCCAAGTTAACGTTACTCTCGATAGTTGGGCGTGGGCCGCTGAGTCTACGCCCTAACTCATTGACGCCCGGCGTGGTTAAAAGCCGCTACTCCGGTCCGCCACCCGAACCTCAGCGAGTCGAATCGTTGCCTGGTGCCGAATGCAGCCGTAAACTCAGCTAAGAAAGCGCGACGTCAAGAAACACGACACGACTCTTGTCCCCGAGGAGACCGCATGAACGAACTCGACCTCGTGCAGCTTGCCGACAATCCCGATCCCCGCGCGCCCTGCCTCCTGCTCCTCGATACGTCAGCTTCCATGTCGGGAGCGCCGCTGAAGGCGCTAAACGAAGGCTTGCGGGCGTTCAAGGACGACCTGATGAACGATGAACTCGCCAGGCGGCGAGTCGAGGTAGGACTGGTGGGTTTTGGCAACGGTGGCGTAAAGACGGTACAGGAGTTCGTAACGGTCGAGGACTGGGAGCCCGAACCCCTCGTCGCCGGCGGCTCCACTCCGATGGGAGCGGCGATTGGACGCGGAATCGAGCTGCTCACGGAACGCAAGGAGATGTACAAGCAGGCGGGGGTGCAATACTTCCGGCCCTGGATGTTCCTCATCACCGACGGCGAGCCAACCGACGGATGGGAGGCGGCGGCGCAGCAGGCGAAGCGGGAGGACACGCAGAGGGGCCTGGTGTTTTTCACCGTTGGCGTGGAGCGAGCAAACATGGACAAGCTGTCGCGGATCGCGCCGCAGGGTAGACCTCCTCTGAAGCTCAAGGGGCTGATGTTCGCCGAGCTGTTCCTTTGGCTGTCACAGAGCCAGCAGCGAGTCTCCCACTCGCGAGTGGGCGAGCAACTCGAGCTACCGCCGGTGGGTTGGGCAGACGTTTCCGTCTGAGCCGAGAGTGGCGCCAACCGAGGAACCCACGGTAGTGCCCGACGACGCCTCGTCGATTCGGGAGACGAAACGGACTGCTGCCCATTCCTGGAAAGTTATCGCCGCCAGTGTGACGGGTCTATCCCACGTCGCCCGCGGGCAGGGAAACGAGGATTCGGAACTAACCGCCTGTCTACCCCAGGGGGCGCTGATGCTGGCGCTGGCAGATGGAGCGGGATCGGCGAAACGTGCCGCTGAGGGCTCCCGATTGGCCGTCGCAACAGCTGTGGACGCTCTTGCGGCAGCCCTCGCAGGCGAGGACGACTTACCTCTTACAGCTCGCGTATTACGCGCGGTACTTGCCCGGGTGCGTCGAACGTTAGCTGCCCGGGCACGCGAAGTGCGGGTACGGCCAGGCGAATTCGCCTGCACTCTGCTCCTGGCGGTCATTCAGGACGACACCCTCGCCGTGCTGCAACTGGGCGATGGCGCTGTGGTGGCGCGCGCCGAAGAGGATTGGCAACGCGTCACCCGGCCTCTCCACGGGCGGCACGCCGGCGAGACCGTGTTCGTCACCAGCCGCGGGGCGACACGATTGGCAAGCGTCGAGATTCGCCCCCTCGCCGGTATCCATGCGCTGGCCTTGCTGACCGACGGGCTCGAGCCCGTTGCCACGAACGTTGCCAGCGGCGCGCCACACGCACCCTTCTTCGATCCGCTGGTTACCTTTGCCCGCGGGAAACATTCTGCCGAGGAGCTGGGGCCGGAGCTGGAACGCTTCCTCGGCAGTGACCGGGTGCAGTCGCGCACTGCCGATGACCTCAGCCTCATACTCGCCGTTCGAAGATGAAACCAAGCGACGTGGGCAGGGTAACGGGGCTCGCTAAGGCGTGACCCTGGCGGCCGAAACCTTCCGAACACCCGACGGCACGCGACTCGAGCTTGGGGAGTTGCTGGGACGAGGCGGCGAAGCGCATGTCTACGCGTTACAGGGCGATACAGGCAGGGCCGTCAAGCTCTATGCGCATCCGAACCCCGAACGGGCGCGCAAACTCGGGGCAATGCTTGCCAAGGTGCCCAAGGATCCAGACCGGCGGCCTGGACACGCATCGATCGCCTGGCCGGAGGCGCCGGTGTTGGACTCGGCCGGGCAAGTCGTCGGCTTCGTCATGCCGCGCATCGACGCCCGCCGTTATCTGCCCTTACACCAGCTCTACCACCCCAGAAGCCGGCGATCGCGGGCGCCGGGAATTAGCTGGCGCTACCTAGTCCGCATCGCCCGCAACCTGAGCGGCACGCTGGCCGCACTCCACGAGGCGGACTACGTCGTGGGCGATCTCAACGAGAGCAACATCCTGGTGGACGACCGGGCCCTCGTCACACTGGTGGACCTCGACTCGATCCAGGTTGCTTCAGGCACTCGGGTGTTTCGCTGTACCGTTGGCAAGGCGGAGTACACGCCCCCCGAACTTCAAGGACGCTCGTTCCGAGAGATCGATCGGCGTGCCGGCAGCGACCGCTTTGGCCTGGCCGTACTCACCTTCCTGCTCCTGATGGAGGGGAATCACCCGTTCACCGGGGTGTTTGGTGGAGCGGGAGAGCCACCGGGGATGGAAGAGAACATCCGCTCTCGGCGCAGTCCCTACTTCCGCACTCGTTTATTGCGGCCACCTCTGGCAGCTCCTCCACGTGCAATTCTGAGCCCCGAATTGCGCGGACTACTCAAGCGGGCTCTTTTGGGGCCCGCCTGGCGAAGGCCCGACGCTCGAGCATTCAAGGAGGTGCTGGGGCGCCTCGAGGATGATCTGATCGGTTGTGAGATCGTTCCCACTCACGCCTACCGAAGAGGTCTAGCCAGTTGCCCCTGGTGCCAACGTGCGGCGCTTCTGGGCAACGACCCATACCCTTCCCGGGCGACATCAGCGGTAGAGGCGCGCCCGGCGGTTGGGGCGCGGCCGACCGACGGGGCGGAGCCGGCGATTGGGGCGGAGCCGGCGGTTGGGGCGCGGCCGGGGGTTGGGGCGCGCCAGACGGTTCGGGCCGCGCAGAAGCGTCCCCTGATGAGTGCGCCACCGGCCAGGCCACGTCCGGCCGGCTTCCGTGGCTCGTTGCCGCTGTTCCTGTCGCGGCTGCCCCTGCTCTCGCTTACCCTGGTCACCCTCCTCGCCGCCCCCGGCCTAGTTTGGCAGGACGCCCTGCGACTATGGTTTGTCGACCTAGTTACTACCGGAGAAGCACGGACTTCGGGTTTGGCTGGGGTCGCAGCCCTGGCGGCGGCCGCGATCCTGCCGCCAGTGGCGGTGACGGTAGGCCTCTACCTACGGGCTCGCCGCCGCCCGGGCTTTGCCAAGGCGCTGTTCATAATCGAGCGACTGTTGCGCGCGGCACTCGCCGCCAGCCTGCTCTCGCTGCTCGCCAGCTTTGGAGCGGGACTAGCCCTGGGACGCGGCTCGGTGCTCGCAGGCGACTGGCTGCTGCTGCCCAGCTTCTGGATAGTTGCTTTCTTCGTGCTGCTGCGTTTCGTGGGACCAAGACGAGCCTGAGCGACCGGACCGCGCCTCAGGACACTGCGCCGTACCCATACCCCCGCGGTATCGTGCGTACATAATGTCAACTGAAAGAATGAAGGGCCTGATCCTCGCCGCCGGCCACGGCACTCGGCTACGGCCGATCACCAGCCTCCGCCCCAAACCGACCATCTCGGTCGCCAACAAGCAACTCATCCACTACGCCGTGGACAATCTGGTGGAAGCGGGCGTGGAGGAGATAGGGATCGTCGTTAGTTACGACACCATCAACTACCTCCGCAAGAGCCTGAGCAGCTACGCCGGTCCGCGTTTCGAATACATCATTCAAAGCCCACCGCGGGGCCTGGCGCACGCCGTCAAGGTGTCACGGGATTTTTTGGGGGACTCGCCTTTCATCATGTATCTAGGCGATAACCTGTTTGAACACGGCATTAATGGCTTCGTCGATGCGTTTCGGCCCCAGGAGGGCGTCAATGCGGTGCTGGCCCTGGTGCGCGTCGATGACCCGCGCCAGTTCGGCGTCGCCATAGTCGAGGAGGGCCGGGTAGTGAAGTTGGTGGAGAAGCCCAAGGACCCGCCCAGCAACCTCGCAATCGCCGGGGTTTACGTGTTCGACCGAAACATCCACGAGATGATCGAGGGGTTGGAGCCGGGCGCCAAGGACGAGTACCAGATAACCGACGCAATCCAAAGGTTGATCGAGGGCGACTTCCATGTAGCTTCTGTCGAGGTTCCGGGCTGGTGGAAGGACACCGGCCGGCCGGAAGACATCCTCGACGCCAACCGGCTGCAACTCATGCGGGTACACCGCGAGTTGCGGGGCAGCGTGGAGAGATCCGAGGTAAACGGCGAGGTGGTGATAGAGGAGGGTGCGGTGGTTCGTGACAGCAAGATCGATGGGCCGGCGCTAATCGGGGCCGGAGCAACCATCGAACGCTCCTATATCGGGCCTTTTACTACCGTGGGTGACCAGAGCACCGTACGCGATGCGCAGCTGGAGTACTCGGTAGTGGGAGCGGGGTCGGTGATCGAGAACATCCCCAGGCGAATCAAGGGGAGCCTCATTGGTGAGGAAGTCCATATTGCGGGGGAGAACGGCGAGGCCTCCTCACACAGGCTGATAATCGGCGACAATAGCAGCCTAAAGCTCAGTGAGGGGTAGAGGGCTGGGAGGTCAACCCGGGGACCGACATCATTACGTCCACTCGGAGGGGCGGACTTCCCATTTGATAAAAGTAGCCCTCCGCCGCAAAGTCATGAGGCCTCAATCCTTGGAGCGGCGCGCCAAACTCCTTGAGAGCGCTGTAAACCGCCCAGGCGTTCTCATCATCCACCGCAATGAGCAAATCAAGGTCCTTGGTGAACCTTGGTTCGGTATACTTCATAACCGCATAACCTCCGATAATCAGGTACCGAACATTATGCTTTCTGAAAGTGCTCAACAGTTCTTTGAAGTCGGGGCTCGCCAGCATAACCTTCCTTAAGGAGCAGGTAGTCCTTGATTAGGTCGAATGCTGCCGTGAACAAAATCTCCGGCGGTTGGCTCTGCCAAAAGTCGACGCTGAAGTCTGCGTCCTCTCCCAGCTTGCCGTAGTTTTCCCGTACAGCCACATTTATACTATATCCAGGTTTGGTCGTGATCGCCGTTTGCAAAGCAAGAAATCAGAATAGCGGACTCTCCCCTCGAAGGCATAAGCTCACGAACTCCGCTAACCGGCTTCGATCGTCTTTGCAGGATCCCGCTCGTCCACCTCACCGTCCAATGCCGGGTCTTCGATGTAGATGTCGGGCCTTAATGCTTGGGAAGCGCCGCGGTTGAGCGGGACGAGAACTCCGAACTCATTCCCCTCGCCGACCCCGGATCCACCTTCCTGCCGCCAGACGCGTCCCCAGGCGCGACCGCCCCACCGCTCCGCGATCGAACGGACGACGTACAGGCCGAGCCCGAGTCCCATTCCCTTAGATTCGGAACCGTATGCGAAAGGCTGGAACAGCTTTGCGAACATCGCTGGTGGCAGGGGCGAGCCATCGTCGCGAACCGTGACCAGGGCCCAGTCCGCTCGGACCGTCGCAGTAATATCGATACGAGAGTCGCAGGGGCCATGCACGGTGGCGTTCTCGATCAGGTTCAGGAGCACCTGCAGAACCTTGTCTGCATCTGCCCATGCCATGACTGAACCCAGGGCGCGCCGCACGGTCAACCCATGCGCCTCGAGCGTGGGCGCCAGAATCGCGCATGCCCTCTCCGCCATCGCCGCCAGTGACACGCTTCGTTCCCGCGGTGGGGTTACATCGATTGTGAGATCGTCGAGCAAGCGGACAACTCGGTCGGCTTCCTGCACGGCACGCTCCAATAGGCGTGCCCGCTCACCAACCGGCAGATCATCGTAGTGGAGCGCGTCCAGGGTCGACCGCACAGTGGTCATGGGCGTTCGCAATTCGTGCGACAGGACGGCGAGCAACCTTCGCGCGTCCTCCCTGGCCTCACGTGCCTCGCTCACGTCCCGCAAGGCGATCCCGCCAACGATAGGCGCGGCCTGGACGAGTGTGCCGCGAACGTTGAGTTCGACTTCCCGGCCGTGCAGCCACACCCCTTCCAGCCTGTGGTCGCGAACTACGCTGATTAGCCGCTTGCCGGCCGCCCACGGTGGATCTGCGCCCAGAATCCTTCCCGCCGCTGCGTTTATTCGGGTCACGACGCCATCGCTCACCAGAACAACGCCTTCGGCGAGCCCGTCCATCCAGGCGTCAGCCGGCGCCATCTGATCCCACAATTCGGTAGCCCCTGCCCCGCACCGTTTCTATCAGAGAATTGCCGAGCCGGCTGCGCAACTGCGCCACATGCTGATCCACCGTCCGCTCGCTCCCCACGAACTCGGCTCCCCAAACCCGGTCGAGCAGTTCCGAGCGCGAAAACACCCGGCCCGAATGCGCGACCAGAAAGGCAAGCAGATCGAACTCCCGGCGAGTCAGGTCGATTCGCTCCCCATCCCTCTCGACGAGAGCTTCGTCGAGGTCGACGAGCAGATCCCCCGACCGAAACCTCTGCCTGCTGGGCAGGCGGCGCAAGAGAGCACGCAGACGCGCGACGAGCTCGGCTGCGCTGAACGGTTTCGTGACGTAATCGTCCGCTCCGGCTTCGAGACCGCCGACTCTGTCCACTTCGCTGGCACGGGCCGTGAGCATGAGGACGGGGAGCCCTCGCAATCGGTCTTCGGACCGGAGGCGACGGAGGAACGAGTCGCCGCTTTCGTCTGGAAGCATGCGGTCGAGCACGACGGCGTCGACATGACGAAGGCGAGGCCACGCTTCCCCGGCGGTAGCTGCCTCCTCGGTGACAAAGCCGCCCCGGCGCAAGTGCAGGGCTATCAACTCACGCACCGCGCTGTCGTCCTCGACGATGAGAATCTGAGCGGCTGAACTCACCTCGCCCCCTACGCTACCCCCCCAATGGTCATGGCAGCGTCATGCGACACGGCAGGAAACAAGACTTTCACCGGGAGGGTCCACCGCTGTGTTCGTTGGCGACGGCAAGAGAATTCGGGCCAGACGACTCCATCCGCATGATAGGCTCGAGCGCAATGAATCCGCTCCAGCACGAGGTGCAAGATATCGTCGCCGAGGTAGTGCGCATGTTGAGCCTGGTCCGGGAATCGGTCGGTTTGGCGCGCCGGGCGCTGGTGGACGCCGAGGTCGCCGCCGCAGCCCTCTGCAAGGAGACGGACCGGCAGGTGGATGATCTCCAGGATCACCTGGAACGGCGGATCCTCATCGTCATTGCCCGTCGCCAACCCGCTGCCGGCGACCTTCGCTTCCTCGGAGCGGTTTACCGGGCCCTGGCGGACATCGAGCGCGCCGGCGACTACGCCGTACACGTCGCCCGGGCGGGCGCCGAACTCGCCGACCGGCCGCCGCTGAAGAAGTACCTTGACATGCAGCGAATACTCGATATTTCGGAGCGGATGATCGAGCGGACGGTGGACGCCCTCGTCGAAAGCGATGCCGATATCGCCCGTGAGGCGAGGGCGATGGATGAGGAGATCGACGAGCTTTACGAACAGATACAGCGCGAACTGATCACTTACATGATCGAGGACTCGAACACGATCGGGGCGGCGACCAAGCTTCTCGCCGTCGCACGTTATCTGGAACGGCTGGCCGACCACATCGAGAACGTAAACGAGCACATCATCTTTTGGCGTACGGCCGAGCGCGTCTAAAACCGCCGCCCCCGCCGCGGCCGCCCTCGCAGCGCACGGCGCATTAGCGTAAAGGGGCATTCGGAAACGTTCAGCCGAAATGCCCGGAAACGTACCGCTCGGTCATCTCATGCTGGGGATCGGTGAAGATCTGGTCGGTGGGTCCCTCCTCGACCAGGACACCCAGGTGCATGAACGCCGTACGGTCGCTTACCCGGCCCGCCTGCTGCATGTTGTGGGTGACAATCACTACCGTGTACTCCAGCTTTATTTCGTGGATCAACTGCTCGATCCGGTCCGTGGCTAGCGGATCGAGGGCACTTGTGGGTTCGTCCATGAGAATCAGGTCGGGACCGGTGGCCATCGCCCTTGCTATACAGAGCCGCTGCTGCTGACCGCCTGAGAGGCCCAGTCCCGACTGCTTGAGCTTTTCCTTGACCTCGTCCCATAGCGCCGCCGAGCGTAGTGACTTCTCGACCAGCGCGTCGAGATCGCCGTTGTACCTGTTTAGCCTCGGCCCGAAGGCTACGTTGTCGTAGACGCTCTTTGGGAAGGGGTTCGCCTTCTGGAAGACCATCCCGATTCGCCGCCGCACCTCGACGGGGTCGACAGCCGGATCGTAGAGATCGACGCCCTCATAACGCATGCGCCCATCGATGCGGACGCCGGGGACGAGGTCGTTCATCCGGTTGATGCTGCGTATCAGGGTAGATTTGCCACTGCCAGAAGCCCCTATGAGTGCCGTCACTTGATTGCGGGGCACGGTAATTGTGTTGTCGTGGAGAGCCTGAAAGTCTCCGTACCAGAGGTTGAGCCCTTCTATCGAGAGCAACGCCTCCTCGGCTGCTACCGGCTCGGTTCTCACGGTCTCGTGCTGGGAGTCGATGGGTTGGAGTGTCATTACCAGGTCCTTTCGAAGCGGCGCCTGAGGTAGAAGGCAATAGCGTAGAGGACGACGAGGACCGTCAATAGCACCAATATCGCGGCAGAGGCCACGTGCCGGAACTCCGGATCGTTCTCACCAACCCACGAGTAGATCTGCACGGGAATAACCGTATAGCTGGAGAGAAGTCCATCCGGCAGGTAAGGCACGAACGCCGCAGCCCCCACCAATAGTAGCGGCGCGGTTTCGCCGATCGCGCGCGCCACGGCGAGGATGACACCTGTGACGATTCCCGGAATGGCGTTCGGCAGTACTACCCGGCTCACCGTTTGCCACTTGGTCGCGCCCAGTCCGTAGCTGGCCTGCCGCAGGGTGCCGGGCACCGACCGGATCGCCTCGCGCGAGGCGATCACCACCACCGGCAGGATCAGGAGGGCCAGCGTAAGCGCCGCGGCCAGGACGCTTGGCCCCATGCCGGCAAGGCGCACGAACACGTAGAGGCCGAGAATCCCGTAGACGATGCTCGGTACGCCCGCGAGATTGCGGATGTTGACGTCGATCGTTCTGGTGAAGCGGTTGTCCGCGGCATACTCCTCGAGATATATCGCCGTCCCGATTCCCAGCGGCAGGGCGATCAGGATGACTAGGGCGATCACCCAGAGGGTACCGGCCAATGCCGAGCGCAGTCCGGCCACGACCGGTGTTCGTGAAGCGTTCCGATTGAAGAAGGAAGCGTCCAGCCAAGGGTTCAGGTAGAGGCGCTCTTCGGCCCCCAGCCCTTGCCTCACCCCATCCAGATTGCGCGCTCCCGCAAGCAGCCCGTAATCCGCCACGCGCCGGTCACGGGAACTGGTAACCACCCAGCGAAACGGTCCGTCGTTAGTAAACAGCATCAGTTCGACTCGGTTGCGCGCAAAGAACAGGCGCCGCTCCTCTTGGTCGGATAGCGTCTCGCGAATCTCGGCCTGATCCAGCCCCTGCGCCGCCAGTTCGAGTCGAACGACCCTCTGGCCGCCGAACGGCGCCTGCAACCATGAGAAAGACTCGCCGCTGGTAGCGGGGTTCACCACCTGCCAGGAAACCGTGTCGGTGACAACATCAATGAGGAGTACCGCGACGAAGAGCATCGCCAGAATCACCGGCACCAGAGTGATGAACGCGAAGAGCCGGCCCGCTCGACGCCGTGCCGCCGATCTGTTCGGCCCGCCCTCGGCAAACAGGGGCGCTCCCCGGGCCGGCTCGCCTGAGAATGAGGGGATGTCGCTCACTCGTACCTCTCCCCGAAGCGTCGAACTACGGCCTGCGCCGTCAGATTGAGTGCCAGCGTCATCACGAACAGAGTGGCGGCGACCGCGTAGAGGGAGCGAGATTCCAGCGAGCCGGCCGGTTGGTCGCCGGTTGCTGCCTGCACGATGTACGCGGTCATGGTGGCGATGGTCTTCCTGGGGTCGAAGTGCAGGTCGGGCCTCTGGCCGGCCGCCAGGGTGACGATCATCGTTTCGCCTATGGCGCGGGAAACGGCCAGGATGAGTGACGCGACGATGCCGGACAGCGCTGCCGGGATGACCACCCGGAGGATCAGCTCATGCTTCGATGCTCCCAATCCGTATCCCGCCTCGCGTAGTGAGCGGGGGACGGCCTGCATTGCATCGATGGAGATGCTGGAGATGGTAGGCAGGATCATGAAGCCCATGACGATCCCGGCCGAAAGGGGGTTGAACAGGTTGATGCCGGGGATGATGTCGCGCAAGAGAGGCGTGATAAACAGCAGTGCGAAATAACCCAGCACGACGGTGGGGATGCCGGCCAGCAACTCGAGTATCGGGATGATGCGGCGACGGCGCCGTTCGCCGGCGAACTCCGAAAGGTATATGGCCGAGCCGAGCCCCAGTGGCGCTCCCACGATCAGTGCGATGGTCGTCACCAGCAAGGTACCGGTAACCAGGGGCGCTATCCCGAAGTTCTGATCGAGAAAGAGCGGCGTCCACTGCGGATTTGTAAAGAACTCCCGCAGCGGCACCTCCAGGAAAAACCCGATCGTTTCCGCAGCCAGCACCGCAATTACTGCCGCCGTCGTTAGCACCGACACCAGCGCGCAGGCGAGTAGCGCCCCCCCAATCGCGCGCTCACCGCGACTGCGCCTACCTCTGCGGCCCAGCCCGGCAGCGTTCACGGCGCTGTCGACGCCTCTGCTAAACGACATGTTCTGCTCCTCTATCGGCCCAGATAAACAGGCCGGTTCCCTGGAGCGTCGGCTCCAGGGAACAACCTATCGTAGTTGCGCTGCTCGGTATCCGGGTTCGTGCGAAGTTTGCGGTCGCTAGTTGCCGGCTGACCGCACGGCATCGAGCACACTGTCGCCCGGTTCGAACGTGAGGAAGGCGCTACCGGTCACCAAGTCCGCCAGCCGCTCGGCCGCTGCATCATAGACCTCCGGCGGGTAGGAGAGGTAACCGGTATCGGCAATCAGCGGTTCTGCGTCAGCGGAAACGGTGAACTCGGCAAATGCCCGCAGAGTGTCGTTGCTCTGTAGGCGCTCGGTGTTGAAGTAGAGGAACATCGGCCGCGAGAGCGGCGTGTAGGTGTTGCCGGCAATCGTCTCGGGACTCGGCTGGATGCACCCGCCGCCGCCATCCACCCCAAGGAGCTTCAGCCGATCCTGGTTCTCCACGTAGTACGCAAAGCCGAAGAAGCCCATGGTGTTGACCCCGCCGGAAACACCTTGGACAAGTACGTTGTCGTCCTCGCTGGGGAAGAAATCGGTGCGGATTGCGCCGCTCTCCCCATTTATCGCCTCGGTAAAGTAGTCGAAGGTCCCGGAGTCGGTTCCGGCCCCGTAGAGGACGATCTCCTGGTCGGGCCAATCGGCGCGAACGTCCTGCCAGGTGGTAACGCTCGAGCCGGGCATCCAAATGGCGTTCAGCTCATCGACGCTCACACATTCGACCCAGTCGTTCTGAGTATTCACCACCACCGAAAGGCCGTCCGCCGCGACCGGCAGCTCGACGAACTCTATGCCGTTCTGAGCGCACAGGTCGACCTCGCCTTGCGTTATCGGCCGGCTGGCTCCCGAAACGTCCGTCTCGCCGCGACAGAATTTCTCGAAGCCTGCGCCGGTGCCGGAGAAAGCGACGGTCACTCGCGACTCCGGGTTGATTATCTGGAAGTCCTCGGCGAGCGCGAGGCTGATGGGGTACACGGTCGATGAACCGTCTACCCGGATATCCTGAGCGAACCCCAGGGACAGGACGAGGGACGCAAGCGTGACGATCATTGCCATTGCTTTGTTTCGCATATAAAGTTCGACCTCCGGAGTCAGGCTAATGGGCCAACGTCATGGCAGTGTCAGCCGGAGGCTGAATGGCAACGCGTCAGCCGGAGGCTAGGCTGAATGGCAACGCGTCAGGGCGCCGTCATGACCGGCGTCACCGCCGCCTCGTCCTCGTCGCCGGTACGGATTCGGTAGACCTTCTCGACCGGTGTCACGAAGACCTTGCCGTCGCCAACCTCCCCTGTCCTGGCGGAACGGAGGATGGTGCTCACGCCCCGCTCCACGAACGGCTCGGTGAGGGCGATGTCGAGCCTGACCTTCTCGACGAGCTCCATCTTCACGGTCGTGCCACGGTACGTCTGGACGGTTTCGGACTCTCCTCCGTGCCCTCGCACCGGCGTTACGGTCACGCCGTAGATGTCGCTCTCGAAGAGTGCCTTGAGTACGTCGTTGACCTTCTCCCTGCGGATGATCGCGGTGATCATCTTCATACTCTGCCTCCCAGCGTCCTGGTCCGGTTACCCGCCACCGCCGCTGCCTTGCTCGAACTCACTACGGGAATCAGCAGTGCACCTTCTCCGTCGGTGTAGCCCTCCTCGCCGTGGATGGGAACGTCGAGGCCCATGGCTTCCTGCGTTTCCGGCGCACGCAAGGGCACCAGCGTTCGGACCGCCCCGACGATAACGAGGGTGCCGACGGCACTGAACGCTATCGAGATGAGTACCGCCAGCGCCTGTGTGGCCAACTGGCCCCAGCTACCGTTCACACTTGCACCCCAGGCGGTAGACGCCAGGACTCCGGTGAGGAGGGCTCCTGTGATCCCTCCAACCCCGTGGGCGGCGAAGACGTCGAGTGAGTCGTCGACGCTGCTCCGCGCCCGCCAGCTGATCGTCATGTAGCAGGGGAAGGCGGCCACAAAACCCACCACGATGGCGGCCATAGGTGACATGACGCCAGCACCGGGGGTGATTGCCACGAGTCCTACAACGATGGCCGTGGCCAGGCCGACTGCGGTGACTTTGCCGGTGCGCCACATATCGAGCATCGCCCACACGACAAGCGTCGCCGCCGGAGCGACGAGTGTGTTCAGAAACGCGACCCCTGCCACCGAATCGGCGGCGTATGCGCTTCCCCCATTGAAACCGAACCAGCCGAACCAGAGGATTCCGGCACCGATGAGGGCGAACGGGATCTGATGCGGGAGCATTGCCTTGAGGCCGTAGTCGCGCCGTTTGCCCAGGATCAGAGCTAGTACCAGTGCGCTGACAGCCGCGTTGATATGCACCACGGTTCCGCCCGCGAAGTCGATCGCGCTGCGACCGAGAAGGTCGTCGAACAGCCCGCCGCCCCACGCCCAGTGGGCCAGCGGCGCGTAGATCAGCACGCTCCAGAGTGCGATGAAAATCATGTAGGCGGAAAAGCGCATCCGCTCGACCACCGCTCCCGAGACCAGGGCGGTCGCGATGATGGCGAACGCTCCCTGGAAGGCGACGTCGAGAACTCCAGGTATTCCTTCTCCACTGCCGTCGATGCCGCGCAAGAAGAAGTTGTCTACGCCGCCGATGATCCGCCCACCCTCGGCGTACGCCAGGCTGTATCCGAAGGACACCCAGGTAAGAGCTACGACTCCCAGGCAGATGAAACTCATCATCATCGTGTTCAGCACGTTCTTTCGTCGCACCAGCCCGCCGTAGAAGAGAGCCAACCCCACCACCATGAAGACGACGAGGGCGGTAGACATCAACAGCCAGGCTGTCGCTGCCGGATCGATCGATTGAGCCGTCTCCTGCGCAATCGCGGTACTCGCCAAGAGCAACGAGCCCAGAATTGCCGGAGCAGACAGGACTTTGTTGGCACAACACCGAATCATTCGACACCTCCCGCCAACCCGACGGTCGTTGGCGTGATCGAACGTTATCACTACGTTTGTCATCCGTCAATCTGCCCGTGCACAGTATGCCTCTTTTGCGCCATTTTTCGACGTACTGTTACATCCTCTCGTTACGCTTGTCGCCTCCTCTTAGTACAGATGGACATTAGGACAACAAAACCGGGCCAAGCGTTATGCTTGGCCCGGTTCACCGTTTGGAGAGTGCGCAGTTTGAAAGTTCTTAGCGTGACAGTTACAAGCGCGAAGGCACCTTCAGACCCCTCCCTTCCGCCGCCCCCGCTCGATCACCGCGGCGACGTCCGCCGGCTCCCAGCCGGGTGGCTTGAGCTGCTTGCCGTCGGCCCGCTTGGGCCCGGTGGTCTTGCGCATGTTCGCGCTGTGAACCTCGTCGAATACCGCGTCGGCGTCGATCCCGAACCACAGCAAAGCCCCATAGGTCACGTAGAGGAGGTCGGCCAGCTCGTGCGCCGTTTCCGCTAAGCACTCCTCGAGCTCTTCGGGCGACGCACCCCGCAAGCGCGAAAGCGCTTCCATCACCTCTGCGTTCTCCTCTTCGATCAGTTTGCGGCGTAGCGCCAGTAGCTCCCGCCCCGGAAAGCTTGGCGTTTCAGGCAAGGACTCGCCCATCTCCTCATGGAACTCCCGGACGCGCTCGGCATTACTTTGGGCCCTCATTCGCGGCCCTCGGACTCTTGCGCCTCGTCAATGGTCATCCGGCTATTCTAGCTGTTGGGCCTCCGCGTTCCCCGAAAGACCTAGCCCTGATGCAGATAGATCGTTCCCCGCCGCGGTGGCACATCGAAGCCGTGTACGCGCCGGTCTTCGACCGTGAGACGCAGCCCGCTTATAGGGTCGTGATACTCCCCTGCCAGCCCTTCGGTTGCCGCTGCGAAATCCAACGGCAGCTGCCGCTCGTCGCGGTTAAGCGCCACGATCACGCGGTTTCGGCCATCCTGTCTGGCGAACAGCAGGAGGCCACCGGTTGCATGCAATACTTTGAACTCACCCCGACGCAGGGCCGAGTTCTCGTGCCGCAGCGAGATCAGTTGCTGCACGTAGTCGCGCAGGCCGTGGTCCCACCGCGCCTCCTCATCCCACGGGATCGTGCCGCGGCAGTAAGGGTCGTGGCCCCCGCTCAGGCCGATCTCGTCGCCGTAGTAGACGCAGGGCGCACCGGGGAACGTCATGAGCAACAAGAAAGCCATGCGCAACGCCTGCCGGTCTTCGCAGAGGACGTTGAGTGCGCGGGGAGTATCGTGCGAGCCGATCAGATTGAGCTGAGAGAAGGTCGTTTCCTGCCGCCGGCGCGCGAGCAGCCGTGTCGCCTCGTTCGCGAATCCCGCCGCGTCCAGATGATCGACCCCTACGTAACCGCACTTTGCTATCTCGGCGTGATTCATGTCGTTCGCCACGAAACCGAGCGCGGCGCGGGTGAATGGGTAGTTCATCACCGCATCGAACTGGTCCCCTTGCAGCCAGCGGTCGGCGTCACCCCAGATCTCCCCTACCAGGTAGCAATCGGGATTCACGCTCCGGCAGCGGCGCCGGAACTCCTGCCAGAAGCTGTCGTCATCAATTTCGTTGGGGACGTCGAGGCGCCAGCCGTCGATGCCCGCTCTCAGCCAGTACTCGGCAACTTCCCAGAGGTACTCGCGAACGGCAGGAGTGTCGGTATTGAATTTCGGGAGCGCCGGAAGGTTCCACCAGGCGTCGTAGCCCAAGCCGCCCTCGCCGTAGGCGTTGAGCGGGAAGCGGCGAACGTGGAACCAGTCGAGGTAGGCGCTATGAGGACCGTTCTCGAGAATATCGGAGAACTGAAAGAAGCCGCGGCTGGCGTGGTTGAACACGCCGTCAAGGATGATCCGCATGCCACGGTCGTGCGCCCGTTCGATCAGCTCCTCGAGAGCCCCGTTGCCGCCCAGCATGGGATCGATGCGATAGTAGTCGTGGGTGTGGTAGCGATGGTTCGAGGCGCTCTGGAAGACCGGCGTGAAGTAGAGGGCGTTGATTCCCAGCTCGGCGAGGAGATCGAGTCGCTCGCTCACCCCAAGCAGGTCGCCGCCCTTGTAGCCATGAAGGGTAGGAGTGGAATCCCACGGTTCCAGACGGTCCGGCTTAGGCACCCTCGTGCTGCGGGCGAAACGATCGGGGAAAATCTGATAGAAAATGGCGTCCTCGACCCAGGACGGCGGAGCAGTCAATGACATTGAGTCATATTATGCCCCGCCGACTGGCGCGCCCATTCGTTTCCCGCTGCGCCTGGCGTCGAATGCTCGTGTTAAGCGCCTAGGTGCCAGTGTTAGGTCAGTAGGCGCCTGTGTTAGGCCTGACCGGGTGAGCCCACCAGCGCGCCTTCGGGATCTCCCAGCCGCCTCAACGCCCTAAGGTCGGTGATCGAGATGCTGCGATAGCCGGTGTCGATGATGCTGTCGTGCCTCATGTCGGCCAGCTCCTTCGAAACGCTCTCGCGGGTGCTGGCGGTCCCCTCGGCAATCAACTCATGCGAGGCGCATATTCTCCAAGAACCGTCCTCGGCCCTCTCGGCCAACGGCGTTTTTATCAGCTTGCACAAGTAGCGAGCGATTCTCTCGCGCAGGTAACCCACCTGGAAGTCGTACTCATCGTTGAGCAGCCGCTTCGTTTGAGTGACCAGCGAGTGGACGACGCCCAGTACATTGGGTCCGCGTAAGTCGCGTGCGTCGAACACTTCAACGACGGCTTCGGTGGCCGCTTCGGCGTCGGCAAACCGCTTGGCCCCAATGAAGATCTCCTCCCCGAACAAATCTCCCGGAAGTACGTGTCTCAGCGTAACGCTGCGACCGTCGGGCTTGATGCGCATCAGGCGAATCAGTCCTCTTTGGACCCGATAGAATGATTCGGGCCCGTCCCCCTCGTGGTAAAGCGGTTGACGGGGCGCCAGCCTGACGTTCTGGAACTTCTCCTCGAAGAAGTCCCCCGGTATTTGCTGCCGCCCATTGGTGTCCCTTTGCAATACGAAATCTGACATGCTGTAAATCCTCCCCCCGTTGGATCCCGCATCCTCACCGTGCTCTTGGCAGCGATGAGAAGGTCGTGATTCCGATGTGAAGGGTTCGGGGCAGGGTTCAAAGTGTCATGTGAATCGTGCTCTATCGACCGTGAATTGTAAACATCGTAACGAACGCCAATATGCCACACTCCCCGCACCGCTATCTTTTGAGTGCCGCAAAGGGACTTTTGGGTTGAGTCCAACGGTTGGGGGAGGTAGTTGCATGAAAAGGGTGGAAAAACTATTACTCGCGCTGCTCCTCGCGCTGGGAGCGGGCTTGGGAGCTGTAGCTCAAGACGTGACCCAGCCGATGGATCCCGTGGCGCCCTCAACCGAGCTGGGCGAACCGGCGCCGGAGATACCGGATGTCGCCTGGGTCCGTCTGGCTCACTTTTCGCCGAACGCGCCGGAAATGACCGTCAACTTCACGCCCACTGATGAAGAGGCAGCCGCCTCCTTCAGCTCCGATCAATTCTCACCCGTCAGCTACCAGAGTTTTACCGGCTACGTCGAGATTCCTGCCGGCAACTACACGATCAGTGCCGAAGGGATCGAGGGAACGGTAGAGCAGGAGCATAGCTTCGCCCGCGGAAACTACTACACTCTGGCGGCAATGGGACTCGTGCTGCCCGCCGAAGCGCAGGGCGATCAGGCAGAAGATGAAGGGAACGGCGGCTTCTTCTCGTTCTTTCAGAATCTCTTTGGCGACGGCGACGGCAACCGCGACCGGCTTGCCCTGCAATTCAGCCTGTTGGAGGACGATCTGACCCGGGTGCCAAATGAAGGCGAAACACTGGTGCGGGTGATTCACGCCGCTCCCGGTACCGAAGCGTTGGACCTCGCTGTTGTGGGCGAGCAGGGCACTATCGTCAACAACGTGGGGTTCGGCGATTCCAGCCCTTACACCTCGTACGAGGGCGGAGTGGAGGATCTCGAGGTTCGACTCTCGGGATCTCGCGCCGCGGCGCTGACGCTCGACGCCGTCAACCTGGAGTCCGGCAACCTGAACACCGTCTATGTGGTAGGAACCCCGGTAGAGCAGGCGCCACTCACCATATTGGGCTCGAGCATTGCCCCGGTAGAGCTGGGAATGCCGGCCGGGGAGGATCTAGCCGCGCAGGGTCGCGACGAAGGTGGGAATGATGTTGAGACTGCCGGCGGAGGTGCCGGCGAGGAGGGTGAGGAACTCGACACCGAAGAGCCCGAAACTGATGAACCGGCGACAGAGGAACCGGCAACTGAAGAGCCTGCGGAAAAGCCTTCGACCGAAGAACCGGCTAACGACTGACCCCGAAGTCGAAGCGCAAAACCGGATAGTTCGAGGGAACGCATCACAGTGGACAGTGGAACGAATGGGGGCGGCTCTGGTCGCCCCCGCTTCTTGTTGACAAGACCGCCTTAGTCGTCCAAGTTTGTTCAGAAGGCAAAAGAATCAGGAGGTAAAAGAAAAGGCTTTGAGAATCGCTCCGCCGGGGGGGCAGCGGGGTGCAGAGGTCTCCTCAAAGCTTGAGAATATTATGCAATAGGCCTGAGAAGTTTGCAAGAGTTACAAGCCGATGAGTGAAAGTGCTCACGCCTACTCGGGCCGCAGCAGCGGGAACAGGATCACGTCACGGATACTTGATACGCCGGCGAGCAGCATCACGAGCCGGTCGATACCCAAACCCAGGCCGCCGGTTGGCGGCATGCCGAACTCCAGTGCACTCAGGAACTCCTCGTCTACCCGGTGGGCCTCGTCGTCGCCACCTTCTCGGAGCCTCTGCTGCAACTCGAACCGTTCGCGTTGCTCAATCGGATCGTTCAGCTCACTGAAGGCGTTACCCAGCTCCATGCCCACCGCGACCGGCTCGAATCGTTCCACTAGCCCGGGCCGGGTGCGATGCCTCTTGGCGAGCGGGCTTATCGCCAGCGGATGGTCCATCACGAAGGTTGGCTGGACCAGGTGCGGCTCGAGGTAGATGTCGTAGAGCTTGTTGTAAACCTGACTGAGTGGTTGCCGCTCGAGCGTCTCATCACTCCTATCGGGATGGTTACGCGCCAGCCAGCTACGCAATTTCCCCTCATCCTGAAGGTCGAACTCGATGCCGGCCCGCCGGGCGATTTCGCCGGTAAAGTCGACCCGCGACCAAGGCGGAGTGAAGTCGAGCTGCCGACCCTGATAACTGATGACCATCGAGCCCGTGACCTGCTGTATCAGCCGCGAGTACATCTGCTCCACCAGCGCCAGAATGTCCAGATAGTCGCGTCCCGCCCAGTAGAGTTCAAGCATCGTGTACTCGGGATTGTGCTTGTAGGAGATCCCCTCGTTGCGGAAGTTCCGGCCGATCTCGTAGACGGCCTCGAATCCGCCCACGATCAGCCGCTTTAGGTAGAGCTCGAGGGAGATTCGCAAGTGGTAGTCGTAATCGAGGGCGTTGTGATGGGTGATGAAGGGCCGGGCCTCGGCGCCACCCGGTATTGCCTGAAGTACCGGCGTCTCCACCTCGAGAAAGTCCAAGTCATCGAGGTAGCGGCGGATGAAGGAAATCGCCTTGGAACGCAACTCGAAGGCGCGGCGCACCTCTGGGTTGACCATCAGGTCGAGATGACGCTGCCGGTAGCGCTGCTCTTTGTCGGAGAGGCCGTGAAACTTGTCGGGAAGTGGACGCAGCGACTTCACCAGCGGTCGGAAGTCACGTACCCGCACCGTGAGTTCCCCCGTTTTGGTGACGAACAGCGTGCCGCGCACCTCCAGCCAGTCGCCCAGGTCGATTTTCTTGAGCGCCTTGTACTGTTCGAGCTCATCTCGCTGGAAGTAGGCTTGGATTGCGCCCGACGAGTCCGCCAGGGTCGCGAAAGTAACCTTCCCCATCCTGCGGATGGTCATCGCCCGGCCCGCTACGATGACCTCCTCGTCCCACGGTTCGCCGGCTTGGTTCCCAGCCTGGTCGGCTGCATTGTTGCCAGCTTGATCGCGGGCCGGCTCGCCGGTTTGGTCGCCGGCTAGCTCACCCGCCTTCTTGCCGCCGAAGAGCTCCTGAAGTTCGGCCGCCTTGTGTGTCGCCCGATAGCCGTACGGGTAGGCCTCGAAGCCAAACTCCATGAGCTGTTCGAGGTTCTGGAGTCGCTGTTGCCGCTGTTCCTGAAGGGACTTCTCCAACATAACGTACCAGTGTACGCGCTACGCGCCTTGTAACGACAGCAGCTCGCCCATCTTTGGACCCGCGCCTTCCACGGAGCTACCTGAGAGACTATCTGATCGACATCAAGTTGTACTCCGTTCGGCGGTTATTGATTACCACCTCTACCGTATCTCCGGGCTTGCGCCCCATGAGCGCCCGACCCAAGGGAGACTCGTCGCTCACTTTGGGGATCTCCCCCTCGAGTACTCCGGCCTCGACCGGAGACACCACCTGGACTTCGAACGCCTCCTTCGAGGCCGTGTCCTGCAGCATTATCATCGCGCCCAGATCGACCTTGTCGAGCTCGTGTACTTCGATGATCTCGGCGCGATTGAGCTGGTCTTCCAGGTTGTCGATGCGCATCTCGAGGCGGGCCTTCTCACGCTTAGCCTCCTCGAGGCCCGAGTCGTCGTAATCGTCCGAAGAGCCGGTGAGCTCCCGGAGGATCCGAGTCGCCTCCTCCATCCGCTCGAACTCCTGCTCGAGCTGTAGCTTGAGACGGTCGTGCCCTTCCTGCGTAAGGCGAACCTGCGCCATGGCTTCCTCCTGCCGGTATACACGCTTGCCCCCGACCGGAAAACCGGTGGAGGCAAGCGCTGTTCGTTATTTGACGCCAGCAGTATAGCCTATCGCCCATTGACTCTCGGTGTCACTTGCCCAGAATCAGTAGGGCGACCGGGCCCGCCGGGACGGAACGAAGTTCTGTATTACGTGAATGGCGAGGGACCCATATCGAACCCCTCGCCTGCCGGCTGCTTTCAGCCGATTCTAGCGGCCGTGATTAGTCGGCAGCGGAACGCGCCTCCTCGAGCCAGCCATCCACGGTGTTGCTGTTTTCGGAGATCCACTCTTGAGCCATCGCCAGGATCTCGTCGTCACTGTTCTCGCCCTGTGCGATGCGAACGGTCATGTTGGTAATATCTTCGAGCGGAATCGTGATCTGCTCGAAGAGGCGCTCTGCGGCCGGGTTCTCCTCGAGAAATTGATTATTGGCCACCGCACGAATGTCGCTCGCCACGAAGCCCATATCCAGCGGATCGCTCACGGCGCCCGTGACACCGCTAACGCTCATGAACTCCTCCAGGCCCTCCTGCGCCTCGCTCGTAATTATCTCGGGAACATTGATCCACATTACGTCTTCGCCCGGGACCAGCTCCACGGTCGTGTAGTTGGGCGTCCAAGTGTAGTACAGCACGGGCTCGCCGGCGTTATAGCGCGCCACTATGTCGGCGAACGAAGCCGAATAGCTCGCCGTGATGGGATTGACGTGGTCATGCAGCTCGTACACATCCATATGGTGGCTGATTACCTGCTCGCAGCCCCAACCCGGAGGGCAGGCGCCAAGGTCGGCCAATCCGTCGCCGTTGGCATCAAACGCTTCTTTCACCTCGGGACGCTTGAAGTCCTCGAGCGAGGTGATGCCGAATTCCTCGACCGACGCCTTGTCGACCAGATACCCTCCGAGGGCCCCCGCTTCGACGATCTTGCCCACACGCGAGGCGCTTTCGTCGAAGTTAGCCGGCAGCTGGCCATTGTGAATGGGGAACCAGCCGTTCGCCCAGTAGTCGACGTCGCCTTGAGTCACGGCTTGATAGAAGATCGGGTTGGACACGCCCTGTGGTGACGCAACCTCGTAACCAAGATCCTGCAGGAGAGCGCGGAAAATGGCCTCAATAGGCAACGCCGATTCCCACGTTGCCACGGCGGGCTGTACCTGAACACCTTCGCCGGGTCGCTCCGCGTTCTGTCCCACTGCGACACCGCCCACGGCGAGCGCCAACCCTGCAAGAACTGACAATAGTACGGACTTCTTCATTCTGCCTCCACTTCACACCAACTTAGTTGCGGTCGCTTCCTTGCCACCAACACACTTCGGAAATCAACATGAGCCTTCCAAGCGCACATTGATTGCGTCCCTAAACCCTAACGCGACTTCGGGAGGAGGCGTGCAACGTCCATTACAAAGGGAGCTTCGCACACAATTCGGCGGCGGCTAACTTCCGGCTCGGCTAAAAATCGCCTCAGCGGGCCCTGCGCCTCTCGGATGGCTTACCCAGCCCCTGCGTTATTCGATCGAGGACGATTGCCAACAGGACGATTCCCAAACCTCCTATCCCCGCTAAACCCACGTTCAAGGAGTTGAGTCCGCGGAAAACCGGATTACCCAAACCACCGGCTCCAATGAGCGCAGCGATGACTACCATCGAGAGTGAAAGCATGATCGTCTGGTTGAGACCGGCCATTATTGTGGGCATCGCCAAGGGAAGCTGCACCTTCCAGAGGATCTGACGCGACGTCGACCCGAAGGCGGTAGCTGCCTCGATTACATCCTCCTGGACCTGTTGGATTCCCAAGCTGGTCAGCCGGATGAGCGGTGGCATCGAAAATATGATGGTCGCGATGACGCCGGCTACTGTACCGATGCTAAACAGCATCACGACCGGCACCAGGTAGACGAAGGCCGGGGTAGTTTGCATAACGTCGAGTACGGGCCGCACCACCGAAGCGAACCGTTCGCTTCGTGCGGCCAGAATTCCAACGGGAACTCCAACGGCGACGCAGAACACCACCGCGCTTATCACCATCGCCAGCGTCGTCATGGTGTCGCCCCACAGCCCCAGGAAGCCAACCAGAGTGAGCGCGATGGTGCTGAAGATCGCCACCTTCCAGCCCGCCGTCCGCCAGGCCAACAGCATGACGAGGCCCAGCATGGCGAGCGGGGGTATCCCGTGAAGGAGGGAGGTCACCGCGTCCAAAGTCCATTCGATCGGCAACTTCATCGTCTGGAACTCGTCGCGATAATTCGTTACGAGCCAGTCGACAGCAGCTTGAATCCAGTCGTCCAGCGGAATCGTCCACGCATCGAATATGTTCAGGAAGTTCATCCGTTATTCAACCGACCCTCTCAACCGCATTCGGCTTTGGCGCCTCTCTCACGGGAGCCCTCTTATCCAAAATCCCCTGGACCAGTTCGCGCTCCCCGACCACACCCAATACGTGATCGTCGCCATCGACCACCAGCGCCGGCAGGTTCGTATGAGTACGACCATGCAATAGCTCTTTTAGAGTCGCGTCGGGCCGGCAGCGCAACGCCATCACCTGCGAACGCAACTCGGGCGGCGGGTTGGACAGAACCTCATCCAGATCTTCAACCTTCGCCTTCTTGCCCATGTTTTCTATCTCCACCAGCTTGCCGGCTACGTCTACCGAGATTCGTAAATTCGGAAAACCGCGACGAGCGTAGATGGCGACTCCGCCGGCCTCGGAGATGACCTCGAAGCGTGGTCCCGGCATTGGCTGAGCGACCGTGGCGGCGGTGATGACGCCCGTTGAATCGGCATGCTCGACGAAGTCAGCCACGTATTTGGTTCGGGGGTTGACGATTATCTCTTCGGGTTCCCCCACCTGCACGATCCTGCCCGCTTCCATGATGGCGATGTGCGAGCCCAAGCGCAGCGCCTCATCCAAGTCGTGAGTAATGAACAGCATCGTTCGGTGCAACTCCTCCTGGATCCTCAGGAGTTCGTCTTGCATGTCGACCTTGATGAGCGGATCGAGGGCACTGAACGGCTCATCCATCAGCAGCATGGGCGCCTGTGTTGCGAGCGCCCGGCCCAGTCCCACTCGTTGCTGCATTCCACCCGAGAGCTCGTCGGGATAACTGCTCCCCCAGCCGCCCAGGCCCACCAAGTCGAGTATCTCTCCGGCAGCTTCTCGCCTCGCATCGACAGCCGTACCTTGCACCTCGAGACCGTAGGCGACATTGTCCAGCACGTTGCGATGCGGAAACAGCCCGAAACGCTGGAACACCATGCTCATGTGCTGCTTGCGCACCTCGCGCAAACGATTACGATCGAGAGCCGTGACGTCGACTTCACCCTCGTCGGTTTGTAGCAGCACCCGACCCGAGGTCGGCTCTATCAGCCTGTTCACGCAGCGCAGCAAGGTGGACTTGCCGCTTCCCGACAGGCCCATGATTACGAATATCTCCCCCCGCTCCAACGAGAAGCTCACGTCTTCTACGCCCACGACTTGCCCGGTCAACTCGTGGATCTCGTCTTTGCTTTTTCCCTCGCGCAACAAGGCGAGAGCCTCTTCCGGCTGATCTCCGAAGATCTTGAAGATGTTCTCGGCTTGAATCACTCTAGACCTTCTCCCTGAGTATCCGAAAGAAGCACGGCAGCCCACGCGCTATCTGCCCGGCACGGCCACCGCACACTCCTCGATTCCCCAGCGGAATGCGCCAGGAAGCATTCATCGCTATACACATTAACAGCCCATCGTCGGCCGAATTCAACCAACTATACGATAAACTGCGACACCCCCCTCCCCCTTCCCCGCAGAACACTGTCCCACACGTCGCTCTCAGCCGGCTACCCGACGGGTATCGAACAGGCAATCGGAGGCCCTCCGCTCGGCCGTGTATAATGGTGTCCGCCTATGTTTAGAAGCAGGTCCGTGAGCAGCACAATCCGTCGCGCCTTGACTTCGGCAGAGTCGGCGTGGCACATGAAACAGAAGGAGAATTACTGATGAGCGACGAGTCGAGTGAAATCAGACTTCGAATCAAGCGAGGTATTACGGCGCTGCTACTGGGCATTTTCCTGATGGCAGGCGTCGCCGTCGCGCAGGACTGCGGCGGCTACAACGACACGATCGTATTTGGCGAGCAGGACTGGGACAGCGCCCAGGTACACAACGCCATCGCACGTCACATTTTGGAGGAGGGCTTCGGTTGCCGTACCAGCATCATCCCGGGCTCGACCATCCCGATGCAGCAGGGCACAATCCGTGGAGACATCGACGTGTTGATGGAAGTGTGGATGGACAACATCCCCGATTTCCTGCCGCCTGCACTCGAAAGCGGTCAGATCGTGAATCTGGGCATCAACTACGGCGACGGCCAACAGGGCTTCTTCGTGCCCCGTTACGTTATCGAGGGTGACAGCGAGCGCGGCATCGATCCGATAGCGCCCGACCTGGTGAGTGTCGCCGATATCGGCCAGTACTCAGAGCACTTCAGGGATCCGGAACAGCCCGACAAGGGCCGCTTCTACAACTGCATCATCGGTTGGGTGTGCGAGGAAATCAACACGGCAAAGCTCGAGGCCTACGGGATTAGCGATGAGTTCACCAACTTCCGCCCGGGCACCGGTATTGCTCTGTCCACCTCGATGGAGGGCTCCTATCTGCGTGGCGAGCCGTGGTTCGGCTACTACTGGGGACCAACCTGGGTGCTCGGCAAGCTGGACATGGTGCAGCTCGAGGAACCGGAGTACACCGAGGAGTGCTGGGAGCATCTGACCAACATGGATGACCCCGAACAGGCCTGCGCCTACCCCGCCTCGGTAGTGACCATCATGGTGAACGGTGAATTCGCCGAGAATGTGTCACCCGACCTGCTCGAGTTCTTGAGCAACTACAACACCACAAGCGGCCAAGTGAGTGGGCTACTCGCCTACATGCAGGAGACCGACGCGCTGCCCGAAGACGCCGCCCAGTACTTTCTCGAGACCGAAACCGACGTTTGGACGCAATGGCTGCCGGAAGAGGTCGCCGAACGCGTGCAGGACTCGCTCTAGCCGCGCCCCAAATCGAGCTTCCGGCCGCCCGGCGGTGCTGTCACCGGGCGCGGTTTCTAGCGAGAGGCGGTAGGTGAATGTACGAGTTCCTGACACAATCGTTTCCCGAGAGTTGGCGCGTCCCATTACGGGAGTGGACCAACGACGGCGTCGACTGGTTGGTAATCAACTACGGAGATATCTTCCGCGCGATCACCGACACGCTCCTTTACATCCTCGTGCGAGTCGAGAACTTCCTCACCTGGCTGCCCTGGTGGCTCGTGATCGTGCTCGTGGGTATGCTGGTTTGGCACGCCTTTGGGCGCCGCCTGCTTCCGGCGCTGGTGTTGGCAGGCCTGATGGTGTTGGTGGGCACCTTTGGCCTGTGGCCACAGCTCATGACGACACTGGCGCTCATGACAGTCGCCACACTCGTGACGATCATCATCGGCATTCCCATCGGAATACTGATGGCCCGCAACGACACGGTACGCGCTGCGCTCAAACCGATCCTGGATGGCATGCAAACCATGCCGAGCTTCGTCTACCTGGTGCCGGTCGTGATGTTCTTTGGACTGGGCAACGTCGCCGCCATCTTCGCGACTTTCATATACGCCGTCCCACCGGTCATCCGCCTCACCGATCTGGGCATCCGACTGGTCGACAAGGAGGTCATCGAGGCCTCCCGCTCGTTCGGCGCCAATCCCGGGCAGACGCTCCTGGAGGTGCAACTCCCGCTGGCGCTTCCCAACATCATGGCCGGCATCAACCAGACCATCATGATGGCGCTGGCCATGGTCGTCATCGCCTCGATGATCGGCGCCAGGGGCCTGGGTCAGGAGGTGCTACGCGGTTTGCAGCGCGGCGACGTGGGACTGGGACTCGAGGCCGGACTGGCCATCGTCATTTTGGCTGTGATCATGGACCGTGTTACCCAAGGCTATAGCCGCCGCTACGACCACACCGTTCAGCAGGGGGAGTAGTCAGATGCCCAAGATTGCCGTAAAGAACCTCTACAAGATCTTCGGCAAACGGCCCCACGAGGTGCTTGCCAGGGTGCGCAACGGCCTCGGTAAGCAGGACGCCCTCAAGCAGACCGCCCACACCGTGGGCCTCGACGACGTGTCACTCGACATCGAGCCCGGCGAGACTTTCGTAGTTATGGGACTTTCGGGCAGTGGCAAGTCGACCTTGATCCGCTGCCTCAACCGCCTCATCGAGCCCACCGCCGGTGAGATCTTGGTAGACGGCGAGGACATCGTCCAATTGCGCCGCCGCGAGATGCAGAATCTGCGCCGGGAGAAGATGGGGATGGTGTTTCAGCACTTCGCCCTACTCCCCCACCGCAACGTCATCGACAACGTTTCGTACGGGCTAAAGCTGCAGCGCATCGAGCGCTCGGAGCGCTACGAGCGAGCCCGCCACTGGATCGACGTCGTGGGACTCAAGGGCTACGAGAAGGCGCGTCCCCGGGCGCTATCGGGTGGGATGCAACAACGAGTAGGACTGGCGCGCGCGCTTGCCACCGACCCGGAAATCCTGCTGATGGATGAGGCCTTTAGCGCACTCGATCCACTCATCCGCCGCGAGATGCAAGATGAACTGATTCGCCTGCAGCGCGAATTGAACAAGACGATCGTCTTCATCACACACGACCTCGACGAAGCACTACGGTTGGGTGACCGGGTCGCCATCCTCAAAGCCGGCAGGGTGGTGCAGATCGGAACCCCCGAAGAGATCCTCACCGATCCGGCCGACGAGTACGTCGAAGCGTTCGTCCGCAACGTCGACCGGAGCAGGGTGCTAACAGCCCGCCTCGCGATGGAGGAAGCGCTAACGGTGTCGATCGACACGACGCCCACGATGCTCCTACCGGCGATCAGCGAAGACGGCTGGCAAACGGCTTATGTGAGCGGTAGCGAGGACCTCTACCTGGGAATCGTAGGCATCGAGGCGGTGCGCGAGGGCGCCCGGCGAGGTGACGTTGACCTTCGTAAGCTCCTCTCGGAGAGTGCGCCAACCGTTGGCCAAAACTCGCCGCTGGCCGACGTGTTCTCCGTCGCGGCCGCAAGCCCCGTGCCGATCGCCGTCTTGGACAAGAAGGGTGTACTGAAGGGCGTGCTGACGCACCGGGCGCTACTGGCGACACTATCGGGACGCGAGGACGATGTGGCGGTGCCTCAAATCCAACCCGCGATCATTGCAGCCGACGCGGCCGGCTAATAGCCGTTCGGCTCGGCTCGCGTCGTGCCCGGTATCTCACATTCCGCTGATTCTTGCGATCTTCTCAACAAAGACACGTCCAAAGCCCATAACCTGTAATCAATGAAACGACCAATCATCGTGGCGGCGTCCACCGCCATCGCGCTCGGCGGAATTTGGCTCGGAAACGTACTCCTCGTTGACACGTTCGGTTCGGTAGGCGGAGGATCCAGGCCCAATATCCGCAGTTCGGCTCCCGATCCCTACGGCACGCCCCTCCTCCACGGCTACCGCACCTATCGCGATTCGATGGTCAGCGGCGACCGGGCTCCCCTCATCGAACTCGCGCAGGGTAACGACGGCTTTTTGGCGTACCGCGCCTCGCTTGCCTTGGCCAAGTGGGCCGATCTCGACCCCACGATGAGGCTCGAGTTCTACCTCCGCGCCGCCGAACTGCGCGTTGTCGAACCTCTGGCAAGGCAGGAGAATAGAGAGTTTCAGCTTGGACTGGGAGCCGTTGCGGAAGCCGCCGGTGATCGCACGACTGCAATAGCTGCTTACGCCGGTGCGCTTCCGGACCCGGTCGCCGTTGCGGCTCTGGCACGGCTCGAATCGGATCCGTACCGGCTCTCCAACTTGTACCTTGGCGCTCGGCTCTCGCGCGAAGCGCTCGACGCACTGGACGGACGCTCTGCTCCCTCCATCGAGGCGCCATCGTACGGGCGGCTGGGCGAGCATAAGGAGGCGCTCGATGCTTATGAGCGCTGGCTCGCCGAGCAACCAGGCAACCTCGACGCGCTCCATGGCCGGGCTTGGTCGCACTTCTATCTCGGTAACCTCACTACGGCCGGTTCACTGTTCAGTCAGCTCGAAGGAGCTTCAAGTCTCTATGCCCGGGCGCTCATCGAGCGGCGAGAGGGAAATCTGGAACGTGCAGTGAGCCTGATGAAGCAGACGGGAGAACCAGGTCGCCTCTGGCTCGCCTCCTCCTGGCTCGAGGCCGAGAGCCGGTACCGCGAGGCGCTCCCAATCTACTTGGAGATCGCCCGAGGAAACTCGGTCTATGCCGATGACTCGGCGTACCGCGCGCTCGTCCTGGCAGAGCGCCTGGGTGAGAGCGAGGCGCAGGGAACGGCCCGGCAACTGATACCGGCCGGCTCCTTCTTCGATCTTCGGCTCGGCGGCGCACCGCTGGTAGCCGACCGCGACACTCTGCCGACAGTCGAACTCGAAGTGCAGCAGTTGGCTATGGAGTTGGCCAGAGTATCGGATCCGGAAGCGGCGAAAGGGGAGCTTGTATTCGCCCTGCACGGGGCTACAGATGAGGCTACCGCCGTGGCCCTCGCCGAAACATTGCAGGCCTTTGGCGAGTTCCGGCAGAGCCAGCGAGCTGCGCAACTCCACGTCAATGCCGGCAGCCGCGAACTTCGCAGCTGGCGAGCCGCCTACCCTCAAGCTTTCCCGCAGCTGGTGATGACGGAGGCCAGCAGCCAGGATCTGGAGCCCGAACTTTTGTGGGCAATCATGCGGCAGGAGTCGGCTTTCTACCCAAGGGCCGTCTCGGTGTCCAATGCAGCGGGCCTCATGCAGGTAATCCCCAGCACCTGGGACTGGCTGGCCGAGTTGCAGAAGGAGGAGCCGGGGGACCGCTTCGATCCCGCGGCTAACATCCGCTACGGCAGCTACTACCTGCGATGGCTGATGAATTATCACGACGGAGACGCCGAACTGGTCATTCCATCGTATAACCGCGGTCAGGGCTACATTAGGCGGCTCTTCGAGAGTGATTACGTCGCCGGCAACAAGGACGATTTCTTCCGGGAGATCGACGCGCTCGAGACGCGCGAATACCTGCAACGGGTGACGGTCAACTACCGGACCTACTTGGCGCTCTACGTCGACGAGGATCTGGCAGCAGCCGAGGCGGAAAGTGAGCCGCAGGAGATCAACTGAACCTTAAGTAAGCACAACAACAGCTTTCACCTTCGTTACGGGGCCACCGGCTCAATCGAATAGGTGAGCTTAGGCCTGCTACCCACGTACGTGCGTCCTGCCTCTATCGCTTCCGCCTCGGTGAGAAATAGCTGCGGTTCGTCCTCCGCCATGATGAACTCCGGTGCGTCGTCACCTGGTTCCTCGGCGAAACTCACTCCTTGCGGTACCAGCCTCACGTAATATCCTTGGGTTCGAATCATCTTGTCCTCCTACCATCCTCGCGATCGTCGCGGGGTACCGAATAACGTGGGGTCGCTCTCTCCTTCGCCATGAAGACAGATGAGCGAGGGCGCCGCCGTGGGCTGGGACCCGAACACGCAGCAGCCTAGCGCAGAAAGCCATAGCAATGCCATAGCAAAGCGGCTCCGCGGTTGCGAAGCCCTGTTGCTTGGTCTTTTGAAGCGTTGTTTGTGGAGCGGGAGAAGGGATTCGAACCCTCGACATCTACCTTGGCAAGGTAGTGCTCTACCAACTGAGCTACTCCCGCATATGCGCCGGAGAGGTGCCTGTGGCTCGCGCCCTGCTAAGACTCCGGCTGCTGGCAAAAATAGTGTTCTTCGCGCTGTCCTACTCTTCCGGGGAGCTGCCTCCCGAGTACCATTGGC
>JBBDRD010000010.1:0-9604 GCA_040905665.1 Trueperaceae bacterium | reverse complement strand
TCGGCATCGGCGCCGGCGCAATCCTGCAAGTCATCGTCGAAGTATCCGCCTACCTGGCACGCACAGTGAAGGAGCACCGGCAGCAAGCCTCCTGGCTGTCCGGCACCAGCCTGGCCGGGTTCGCGGCCGGCCTCCTGATCATGTACTTCACGGCGTTTCTAGTGAACGTTTAGAGTCTCGAGGAGACCAATTGTCAACCCAAAAACCGCGCCACGAACTCCTGCGTCCTGATGAACTGCCGCTGGCAACGGAGGAGCGCTCCTAACGTTCCACGCCCGCCGCAGCCGGGACTCCCTCCTCGGTCAAGGTGTCAGCACGCCTGAGATAGCTCCGCATCACCACGCGGCAGAATCGGCGGCGCCAGCTCCACTACTTCGCGCCAAAACGTCGCAACGGGCGCCCTGCAAGAGTTAGCGTTCCTGCCCTACCCCTACTTCTCCGTATCGGTCAGGGCCTTGAGGAAGAGCCTCTGCAACAACAGCACGATTATCACCGGTGGGAGCATAGCCAGCACGGTGAGGGCCATCGCCTCGTGCCACACCGGCAACGAGTCTGCTGCATTGACGTAACGCTGAATCCCTACCACCACCGTAAGCAGCCGGTCCTCCTGCGCCACCAGCAGCGGCCAGAGGTACTGGTTCCAGCCGAAGATGAAGAGAATGACGCTGAGCGCTGCGATGTTGGTGCGCGAGAGCGGCAGCAGGATAAGGGTCATGAACTGCAGCGGGCCGGCGCCATCGATGCGGGCCGCATCGATGAGCTCGTCGGGCACCGTCTGGAAGAACTGCCGAAAGAGGAAGGTCGCTGTCGCAGAGGCGATGATCGGCAGGATGAGACCCGTATAGCTATTGAGCAGCCGCCAGCGGAGGTCTACCTCGATCCCCGCCACGGCCTCGATGAGACGGTCGATGCGGGTCACCTCGAGCAGGGCCTGGAAGGGGCCGAATACGTTCGAGACGACGTCGTAAGTGGGCACTATGCGAACCTCGACCGGCAGCATCAGGGTGATGAAGATCATGAAGAAAAAGACCATCCGGCCAGGGAACCGAAAGTAGACGATCGCGAAGGCAGCGAGGAAGGAGACTACCAGCTTGCCGACGGTTATGCCCACGGCCATGATAAGCGAGTTGAGCATCATCGTGGTAGCTGGAATTCGCCCGAAGTTGCCGCCCCCTTCGAATAGGACGGAACGGTAGTTCTCCACCAGCCGATCACCGGGAAGTAATGGGAAGGTGCCGGTGATGAGGTTCTCGATAGGGTGGGTCGAGGCGACGAACGCTATCCACAGCGGGAACAGGGTGATAATTACCCCGATGATGAGCACCAGATGGGCAAGGAATTTCAGGAACGGCGTACGCTCGACCATCAGTAGTGCACCCTTGCTCCGAGGTAGCGGAACTGAACGAAGGTGAGGACGATGACCATGGCCATCAGCACCACCGACTGCGCAGCCGAGGAGCCGAGGTTCTGGCCGAGGAAGCCGACCTCGTAGACCTTGTAGACGAGAATAGAAGTGGCTTGTACGGGACCACCCTGGGTTGTGGCGTGAATGACCCCGAAGGTATCGAAGAAGGCGTAGACGGTGTTGATCACGATCAGGAAGAATGTTATGGGGGAGAGCAGCGGGAAGATGATCGACCAGAACCTTCGTACCGGCGCGGCTCCGTCGATAGCGGATGCCTCGACTACGGACTTGGGTATGCCCTGCAGTCCCGCCAGGAAGAACAGGAAGTTATAGCCGATCTGCCGCCAGGCGGAGGCCATGATCACCAGGATCAGCGCGTCTCGGCCCTTGATGTAGTGGTTCCAGTCGTAGCCGAGGCTATCGAGGGCGTAGGCAATGATCCCCAGTGACGGGTTGAACATGAAGTACCAGAGGGCGCCGGCGACGGCCGGCGCCACGGCATACGGCCACATCAGCATGCTGCGGTAGGCGCCGCTGCCCTTGAGGATGAAATCGGCCGCGGCAGCGAAGAGCAGGCCGCCGGCCAGCGCGATGACGGTGACCGCCACGCTGAATATCAGGGTGGTGCCAAACGACTGGAGATAGAGTTCGTCGCTGAAAAGATCCCGGAAGTTCGCGAGGCCAACGAAGGTGGTTCTGAGGCCCCAGGCGTCCTGCCGCTGTACCGACTGAACCAGCGCCTTACCGGCAGGCCACAGGAAGAAGACTGCGGTGATGAGTAGCTGCGGGAACAGCAGCCAGTAGGGCAACCACTTGTTCTTGAAGTAGGAACGTTGTGTCATATGTTAATAGCAAGATACAGCAGGCGGGGGTGGCGGGCGCGCCGGTCCGGCGTCTGATCATTCCCCCATCGGGGGTCGAAGCGGGGGCCGGCTTGGCGCCGGCCCCCAACGTCATGATCTAGCGGTTGGCGGCCTCGAACTGCCTAAGTTGCTCGTTGGCGCGCCGGACGATTGCATCGATGGCCTGCTCGGGTGTCTTCTGGTCCGACCAGACAGCCTCGAGCTCCTCGTCCATGATCGTGCGAATCTGGACGAAGTTGCCGAGCCGGAGGCCGCGGGAGTTCGGGGTGGGCTCGTTGAGGGTGAGCTGCTGAATGGCGGTATCGGTCCCCGGATTCTCCTCGTAGAAGCCCTGCTCCTGCGAGAGCTCGTAGGCGGCGATGGTGATGGGCACGTAGCCGGTGAACTGGTGCCAATCGGCCTGCACTTCGGGAGTGGAGAGGTATTCGAAGAACTCGGCAACGCCGCGGTACTCCTCCTCCTCGTGACCCTGCAGCACCCAGAGGGTTGCTCCGCCGATGATCGAGTTCTGCGCTTCCTCGCGGACACCGGTATCGACCGGCATCATCGTCTGGCCGAACTCGAACTCGGCCCCCGTGTTGACGGCTCCGTACCCAGCCGACGAGTTGAACCAGAAGACACACTCCTGATTGAGGAACATCGGTTGCCCTGCGCCCTCACGGCCCGCGTAGACGAACGCGTTGTTCTCGGTCATCCGATTCAGTTGCTCGACGTGGTTGATGACGGCCTCGTTGTCGATCGCCATCTCGGTATCGAGTCCGGCGTAGCCGTTGTTGTTGGTCGCGAACGGCAGGTCGTGCCAGGCCGAGAAGTTCTCGAGCTGGACCCAGGTCTGCCAGGCGCTGGTCATGCCGCACTCCCAGCCGTTCTCGACCGCGGTGTTGGAGGCCGCTTCCAACTCCTCCCAGGTTGATGGCACCTCCAGGCCCAGCTCATCGAGCGCGTCCTGGTTGTACCAGAGGACCGGCGTCGAGGAGTTGAAGGGGAGGGAGAGCAGGTTGCCGTCGTCGGACACGTAGTAGGAGATTACAGCCGGCAGGTAGGCGGACTGATCCCAGCCGTCGGAATACTCTTCCATCAGTTCATGGACCGGGTAGATGCCACCTTCGGCGGCCATCATGGTGGCGGTTCCCACCTCGAAGACCTGGACGATGTGGGGCTGCTCGCCGGCGCGGAAGGCGGCGATGGCACCTGTCATCGTCTCGGCGTAGCTACCGCGGTAGACGGGGGTGACGACGTACTCGTCCTGGGTTTCGTTGAAGCCGGCGGCGATCTCGTTGAGTTTCTCCCCGAGGGCACCACCCATGGCGTGCCACCAGACGACCTCGGTTTGGGCGGCTACCGGCGCCGCTACGAGGGCAGCCAGCGCGATGACGAGAAGCAGACGTAGTCTCAGCATTCAACTTCTCCTTCCAGATTTGGCCAGTCCAGCCGTCCGAAGCCGTCTGGAACTGGACGAATTTTGTGCTCCGCTCCAATATAGCGCAAGGCGAAGGTCACGGTGGCACTTTTGCGCCGCTCCCAGCGGGCGCAGCACTGCGGTAAGAGTATCCGCCGAGTGTCATCGTCCTGTCAGCAACTAACCAGATCCTCGGACGTGGTAATGCTGGGCGGGTGACCTCTGTGCGCCGGGCGACCCTGATCTCACTCGTGGCCTCACTGCTTGTATTGGCCACGAAGTTCTCAGCCTTCCTCGTTACCGGTTCAGTCGCCTTGCTCTCTGACGCCGCCGAGTCGCTCGTCAACGTAGCGGCAGCGGCGACGGTCATCTACGTCGTCCGTCTCGCCCGCCGGCCCGCCGACTACGAGCACCCGTACGGGCACGCCAAGGCTGAGTATCTTTCCGGCGCTCTGGAGGGAAGCCTGATCCTGGTTGCGGCAGGCGTCATCCTGGCGACCGCGGTACCGCGACTGCTGTCGCCACCACCGTTGGACAGCGTGCCTCTGGGGGCGGTTCTGATTGCAGCAGCTTCGGTCATCAACGGCCTTACTGCCTGGTACCTTCGCCGGGTTACGGCCCGTCACCTTTCTCCGGCGCTGGAAGCCACCTCTCGGCACCTGATGACCGACATATGGACCTCCGTGGGCGTCCTGCTTTCACTGGCTGCCGTCCAGTTGACCGAACTGCGCGTCCTCGATCCCATAATCGGCCTCGTCATCGGCCTTCATATTCTGCGGGAAGGGTGGAGCGTGACGACCGGCGCGATGTCCAACCTTCTGGATGTGCGGCTGCCGGAGGATGAAGAGGCCGCGCTCATGGGGGTGCTGCATGAGGAGCCGCGCGTCCTCGGCTTTCACCGCCTTCGCTCTCGCCGCTCGGGTATGAATCGGTTCGTCGAGGTGGATGTCTTCGTCGAGCCCGACCTCGACGTCCTGGCCGCCCACGACATCGCAACGACCCTCGAGGACCGGATTTCGGATCTTCTGCCCAACCTCACTGCGACCCTGCACATCGAGCCGTTCGTCGAAGGCACTCGCGACCTGACGCTTACTCCTCGAGACGAGTTCGAGGAGGAGCGAGCACCGGGTAGCGTGCGCAAATAAGGCACGGTTCGCCCCTATACTTCGTACTCCAAAATCTCCTAACGCTTGACCGCTTCCGCCCAGTCGTATTACATGTCATACAGTGAGTGTCTTGGAAGGAGGGCGAAGTGCTGACCGTCAGACTGGAACCCGAACTCGAGGCTCGACTGAATGAACTAGCTGAAGCAACTGGCCGCTCAAAGAGCCACTACGTGCGCCAGGCAATCGAAGAGTTTCTTGAGGACCGGGGAGACAACCTTATGGCCATCTCCCTTCTCGAGAAGAACGAGCCCACCGTCGGGATCGACGAGCTAAGGCGGGAACTTGGCATATGAACTGCGCTTCACGACCAAAGCCGCCAAGCAACTACGCAAGCTGGACCGCACCGCAGCTACACGCATAGCCGATTACCTCGAGGCGGCGGCAGCTTTCGATGACCTACAGTCCCTGGCAAGAACCTTACTGGCGAGTACAGCGGCATCTGGCGCTACCGAATCGGCACCTCGGCCTCGGTATCGTCCCGCAAGATCCACACACCGCTGGTTATGTCATCGGTGTCGTAGCTGGTTATGTCATCGGTGTCGTTCCCAGCCGTGCGAATTCCCCAATTGTCGTCAGTGAGCAGGAGGAAAGTAGATCCACAGTGTGGGTTTTCACATAGGTTCTTATGGTGACGCGCTGCGGCATAGACCCCTCCCGGTCCAAGCTCTCGACAGGGTTAGACGGAACGAAGTCGGTGGTTTAAAGGTTCTTCCTTCGTGTACCCTTTCTTGAATACGCCCACGCTCTGTGTACCGTACAATGCGATCCCTTTAAAGCTCGATTGAGCGAGTAGCGTTACAGTCTAGGAAAGGCGTGCAAACGTGCCGGAAGGGGGAAGGTAATGGAACGTTTTTCCACATTGCGGTCACTGGGGTTCGGCTGTCTCCTGGTCTTGTCGCTTCTCGGTGGTGCTAACGGGCAGGAGTACGAAGGTGACTATGAACCGGGAGTCATTGGCTCTCCTCCACCATTTGATTTGACAATTGAGGTAACCACCGGCCCAAACGGGGAGCTGATGCTCTCACGTGACGAGTTCCTGCTGGCACAGGGCGGTTACTACCGCTTCAACTTCGTTTGTCCCGAAGTGGCACCTGACGCAGACGGCTTCCACTTTGAAGCTCCTGACCTGGTCGCCAACTCCCACATCCGCGTCCTCAGCGTCGACCAGATGGAGTTCTACACGCAGGGGCTTAGCTTCCGAGCCGTCCAGTGCGACGACGCCGGCACCGCTCGCTTCAGCTTCCACCCGATGCGTAGTGGCGTTTACGAGGTCCAGGTTCATAGCATCGAGGACCCATCCAAGGAAGCAAGCGCCCTAGTTGTTGTCGAGTAGCGAAACCTGGCTAGGGCTGGGAGGGCAGCACACTCCGCTTGAGTCGCCTGCCCTCCCGACTCAGTCCAGGATGAAGGGAGTCAACCATGTCGAGTAGGATCAGAGCGCTCGTCACGCTAATTGGGCTCGCGGTGCTAGTCCTTATTGGCACACCAACCCTCGCATACGACGCAGACGACCTCGATCAGTTGCTCTCCAGCGACACGTGCGGCGGCTGTGACCTCACCGGCGCAGACTTGGCCGGGGCCGACCTCAGCGGTAAGAGCCTTCATGGACCAGACTTCTCGGATGCAAACCTGCGGGGAGCGAATTTGACCGGTACTCACCTGCATCCCGCAACCTTCGAGAACGCCGATCTAACCGGCGCCACGCTCGACGGTGCGACCCTCTCGCACGAGTCGATCAACCTCAACCTCACGGGGATCATTCTCGAGAACGCCTCGCTACGAGAGACAAACCTCAGTCGCAGCGTTATGCGTGGAGCGAACCTCCGTGGCGCAGACCTCACCGGCGCCAACCTCTCCAACGTCAATCTTCGAGGCGCGGATCTCACCGGTGCCAACCTCACCGACGCGAGCCTCGAGAACGCCGCGCTCATCAGCGTTGAAACCGAGGGAGCGATCTTCTGCCGCACAATCATGCCTGATGGAAGCCGAAACGACGACGGATGTCCATGAGAACTCCGGGGTCCAAAAACACGGGGACCGCCTGACGCACAAGGTAGATCGCTCCGCTCGGACCCCGAGCAGACTCGACAACCCGCCTTCCCACCTACACCTACTGTAGGCGGTAAGGCGCAACTGACAACAGCAGCCTATGAGGGATGGTCCTTCTCCAGTCTTGCGCAGTCATTCTGGCAGCGCTCTCGCGAAGTTCACCTGACAATTTCCTTTTGCTACCTAACCCTGGGCCCCCATTTTTCGAGCCATTCTACTCCGTCTTTGGTGAGCCTACTGCGCAGTAGATGCCTCCACGGATTGTGCACGTTATCGTTGAACTGTAATTGACAGTTCTTCCCAGAGCCAAATAGGCTCGGACAGTGATGAGAGCAACCGCCACCGTGAGGCCACAATGCCGGGGTAACCGCTTGTCTTGCCCCCATTCAACCTGTAGGCGGTCCGAATGAGGGAGTACGACCCCGCGGTCCAGTGGCTTCTCGCTTCTGATCCCGCGATCCGCTGGCAGACGATGCGCGAGCTGTTCGACTTCCCGGAAGCGGCGCGGAGTGCGGAGCGAGCCAAGGTCGAGACCGAGGGCTGGGGCGCGAGGCTCCTATCCCACCAGGACCCGGACGGGCAATGGGCAGGCGGTGCCTTCGTACCGAAGGACTTCGACCCGCGCGAATGGCGCGAGATTGGTCAACCCTGGACCGCCACGAGCTTCACGCTTTCACAACTAAGGGAGTTCGGCCTCGATCCGTCATCGGAACGGGCAAAACGTACGGTCGACCTGATCGGTTCGAACGCCCGCTGGGACCAGGGCAATCAACCCTACTGGGAGGGCGAGACCGAAGAGTGCATCAATGGGAGGACCGTCGCGGACGGTGCCTATTTCGGAGTCGACGTTTCGCAGATAGTAGAGAGGCTGGTTGGCGAGCGCCTCGAGGATGGTGGATGGAACTGCGAGCGGATCAGCGGGTCGGTTCGCTCGTCCTTCGCGAGCACGATCAACGTTCTGGAAGGGCTGCTCGAGTACGAACGCGCGACCGGCGGCACGCACGAATCACGCGAGGCCCGCAGGTCGGGCGAAGAATTTCTGCTTGAACGCGACCTCTTCCGCCGCCTCAGCACCGGCAAGCCCGCGGACCCCATCTTTCTTCAGTTTCTATACCCGAACCGCTGGCACTACGACATCCTCCGCGCTCTCGACTACTTTTGTTCCGCATCGGTGATGAGCGGCACCTCTGCCGATCCGCGCCTCGCAGAGGCAATCTCTCATCTCAGGTCAAAACGTCAGGAGGACGGGACTTGGGTTCTCGACAGGAGCCTACCTGGACGGGTGTGGCTCGAGATGGATGACGGGGCAGGCAAGCCTTCGCGCTGGGTGACACTCCACGCACTGAGAGTACTCCGGTGGTGGGACGGACACGGTTGATAATGGGCTTCAGCGCTCCTTGTAGGTCTTGCTGAGCTCCGCACTCTGTCCTTGATCAGGTGACTTCGGGTGAAATGCAGTGCACCAGCATCCTCCCCAGGCGCCATTGTGTTTTTGAACCAATCTCTCGAAATCCTTCCAGGTATCAGCGTTCAGCGCTCTGATGGAGAAACTCATCATGTTGCCTCCGACACTCAAGGAACTCTACTATGCACGTTTTCCCTTGAGGCATCCCACGCCCGAGAGCATAGAGTTCGACTCCAGATGCTCTTACGTCACTCTTACTCGGCCTCTCATTTGGTTGCTGTGGAAGGCGGCACGGGTTGGTGTCGAAAGAGGACGACCGCGAGCCCGACAAACCATACGAGTTGGGTCAATCCGAACGCCGCCACCAGGGCATCGAATCCCGGGAAGGCTGAGACGAGACCAGCCACGCCGGCAATCGCTCCGATGACGATCATAGCGACTGGGAGTAGGCGCCCGCGCCACGCCGCCCAGCTCACGAGAAGCGTCCACAGCCCTCCGAGAATCTCACCATTACCGCCAGTCATGCCCGAGGTGACGGCCTCGATCGCAAGCCACACGGCAACGGCCTGGGAAGCGTCGTCGGCATGGAGCGCGACGACCGTTTCCATCCCAACGTTTGTCACCATGCCGCCGGCGACAAGCAGTCCGGCCCATACGATCGCCACGCTGGTCGCTACCCGCATCGTCGTAGGAGCGGCACGCTCCAACCGTCGGTGAAGCGACCAAGCCAGCCCTATGAGAACGAAGCCGAAGACTACATAAATCCCCAGGTATGCGACCTGTAGACCGCGAAGGTGCCGCGCGAACAGCTCGATCTTGTCGAGTGGATCGACCACGCTTGGAAAGTCGACGCCGACGAGGAAGTAGGCAATGCCCGCGACATATGCAGTCGCCAAATATAGGGCGGCCGCCCCGCCCGAAGCTCGCACGTCGTCCCTGGTTCCGGAAGGTTCTCGCATGTCGACTCCTTATCGCCTCTGCTGTCGGTAATGCTGGGATACTTACATCGTAAGCGTCGTGCCACTTTATGCGTACACCGTAAGCTTGTCAAGGACCCGCGGTGATGGCAATAGAACCAGACGGCGGTGGGTAGGGGCAAAGGGTTAGAACCTGCGGATGGAGTTGCAGCGGCTTGGCGACCATAGGTAAGGAGGACGATGATGGGGGCACAGAATGAAGCGGCGCGGCGGAGACCGCTTTCGCGAGCCCGTGTCCTGCGCGCCGGCATAAAGATGGCTGACGAACGTGGCCCCGAAGGCCTTAGCATGCGGGCGCTCGGTCGTTCGCTCGGGGTCGAGGCGATGTCGCTTTACAATC
>JBBDRD010000009.1:0-50206 GCA_040905665.1 Trueperaceae bacterium | reverse complement strand
ACACGGCCCCCGCCTGACCCCGAACGCTCAAAGCGAGCGCGAGCGCACCGCCCACGTCGGCGGCGCGAGCCGCGGCGACCGCCTGGCTCGCCGACCGATAGGCGCTGGCCAGCTCACCGCCTCTGAGGGCCACGAGCGCCGCAGTGGTCAGCCCCCGCACGCGCTCATCGGGCGCACCCGGGCCATGGGCGGCGTCGTGCAGCCGTCGGTGCACCTCCCAGGACAAGCCGCGATCGAACCAGAAGCGGACGATCGGCTCGGTGATGCCCACCAGTGCCCGTAAATCTCCGGTCTCCACCGCCCAGTCCATCGCGGCACGCAGATCATCGAGATCGCCCGCAAGCCGCGCCATCCAGGGCTCAGGCTGTCCACCGTTGAGCCCCTCCTGCGCCCGCCCCGCCAGCCCGACGTAAAACTCCAGAAGCCGGCCACGCACCCGATCGGGTTCGTCAAGCTCCGACAGTCGCTGCCGGGCATACACCCGGATCGTCTCCAACAGCCGGTAACGAGCCCTGCCCTGACGCTGGGCGACCTGCAACAAAGACTGCTCGACGAGCCCAGCGACCAGGTTGAGCACGTCGTCGCTGTCGATGTCCTCACCGACCACGATCGCCTCGGCAGCGTCGAGCTCGAACGAGCCGGCGAACACCGACAGCCTCGCCAACGCCAACCGCTGCGCGTCGTCTAGAAACTTGTAGCTCCAGTCCAGCGACGCCTCCAGCGTTCGCTGACGTGCCGGCGCCCCCCGCACCCCGCCGGTCAACAACTTGAACCGGTCCGACAACCCGGCCGCGATCTGGCCCGGCGCCAGCACCCGCACCCGCGCCGCCGCCAGCTCGATCGCCAACGGGATCCCATCCAGACGCCGGCAGATCTCGGCCACCGCCGAAGCGTTGTCGTCACCGATCCGAAAGTCCGCGGCCACCTGCCGGGCCCGCACCTCGAACAACCGGGCCGCTTCCGCTACCGCGACCGTGCTGGCGGACCGAGCATCGGGGCCGGGCACCCGCAACGGCGCGACCTCGAACGTCGCCTCACCCTCAACCGCGAGCGGCACGCGGCTCGTGGCCAACACGTGCAGCTGTGGACACGCCGACGACAACCCGGCGACCAGCTCCGCGCACGCCTCCACCAAGTGCTCGCAATTGTCGATCACGACCAGCAGATGCCGTGCATGAAGCTGCTCGGCGAGCGTGTCGACCAGCGCCTGTCCGGGTCCCTGGTGAACGCCCACCGCGGCAGCGACCGCTGGAGCAACCATGGCGGGCTCGCTCACGCCTTGCAGGTCCACCCAACGGGCCCCATCGGAAAACCGCGACGCCACGTCCCCGACGACCTCGACCGCCAACCGAGTCTTACCGCAGCCACCCGTCCCGGTCAGTGTTACCACCCGGGCATCCGCGACCAGATCGGCCACCTGCGCACGTTCACGTTCGCGACCAATGAGCGCCGCGACTCCAATGGGCAGCCCGCTACGCATCTCCATAGACTCCAGACAGCATGGATCATACGACGGGCAATCGGAGGACGAGGCCGCTCTGGGGCCGACCAATTGGAACGGCAGAGGCTGCCGAAGCCCGATCTCGCCCCGGTGCATGCCATCGGGGTATTCTCTTGGTTATGTGTGGAATCTTCTCATCCGATGCTTTTGCCTGGTGTCCTGAGCGGGCTCGGCGGGAACCTGGGAGCGTCTCACATTGCTGAGCTTCATTCTTCGTCGAGTTCTGTTGCTGCCGGTTGTCTTCTTCGGCGTGACCCTCTTCATAGTTCTGCTCATGCAATTGCTGAGTCCATATCAGCGCGCGGCCGCTTTCGTCCAAAGCGAGCAGCAGGCGCGAAACATCCCGGCTATCATCGAGCAGTACGGCTTGGAAGACCCCTGGTACATGCAGTATGGCCGCTGGTTGCAGGAGCTCCTGCAGGGAAACCTTGGCTATTCGCGCACTACTAGCGAGCCGGTGCTAGAGACCATACGCGAACGGTTCCCGGTCACGCTCGAACTCGCCCTTTACTCCATCATCCCGATCCTGGGCGTGGGCGTCTGGCTTGGCACCGCGGCGGCACTGAACCGCGACCGTTTCGTCGATCAGCTAACGCGTTTGATCTCGATCGTTGGCTGGTCGCTGCCCACGTTCGTGCTTGGAATTTGGCTGCTGGTGATCTTCTATGGAGCCTTGGGCTGGTTCGAGCCGGGCCGGGTGTCGACCCGCTTCGTCGTTGAGATGGCGGGGGGCGGGGGATTCGAACATTACACGGGAATGCTCACCTTGGACGCGCTGCTCAACGGTCGCCTGGATCTCTTCTGGAATGCATTCAGCCATCTGGTATTGCCGGTCATTACCCTGGCGACGGTCTCAAGTGCTCAGATCATGCGTGTGATGCGGTCCTCATTGCTCGACACGCTTTCACAAGATTACGTGCGCACCGCGCGAGCAAAGGGTCTGGAGGAGCGGGTCGTGAACAACAAGCACGCCCGGCGCAACGCTCTGATACCCGTTATCACCCTGTCGGGCTTCGTACTTATCGGCCTCATAAATGGCGTGGTGATAACGGAGACGATTTTCAACTACCCGGGACTCGGCCAGTGGGCCGCCGCCGCTGCCGTCAACCTTGACTACGCCGCAGTGCTCGGTTTTGCCGTGTTCACCGCCATCGCCGTGGTTCTGGCAAATCTCCTGGTCGACGTGCTCTACGGAATCGTCGACCCGCGAATCAGATACAACTGATGTCGGACTCCCATTCACAAGCGGACCTGATCGTCGAAACGGGCCGCGAGCCTGCCGCCGGAGTTCGCGGCTGGTGGCACTCGAAGTCGATGAAGCGCTTTCGGCGGAATCCGCTCGCGCTTACCGGTGCAGTCGTGGTGATCGCCTTCGTGCTGCTGGCCCTGTTCGCACCGCTCTTTACCGAGTTGGGTCGCGGTTGCCTCCGTGATCTGGGCTTGTCTGCCTCTACCAAGTTCGACTACCGTAATCCCACCAAGGCCGCCTTCTGGCGGGCCATGTTCGCCGCGCCGGAAACCTGCTACGACACGCCGCGCCAAGGTTTCTCACCCGTGCCGCGTTCGGCGGCGGAGAGCGGAACCGTCCTGGGAACCACCAGCGGCGGTTACGACCTCTACTACGGATTGGTCTGGGGTACTCGCACCGCCTTCCGTATCGGGGTCCTGGTCGTAGGTATCTCGGTGATCGTGGGCCTCATCGTCGGGAGCATTTCCGCATATTTCGGCGGTTGGGTCGACAATCTTCTCATGCGTTTTACCGACGTGATCATCTCGGTTCCAGCGCTAGTGCTGGCTCTGGTGATCGTCATCGTGCTCGGCAAGAGCATCACCAACATCATGATCGCCATCGCGATAGTCTCTTGGCCAAACTATGCGCGCGTGCTACGCGGTGACATCCTGCGTGTGAAGGAGCAGGACTACGTGCAGAGCGCCCGCGCGTTGGGACGGCGCGGATTCGGGATAATCGGGAAGCACATTCTGCCGAACGCCATCGGCCCGCTGTTGGTCATCGCCTCGCTGGACATCGGCGCGATAGTGCTTACGGCGGCGGCGCTCTCGTTCCTCGGCTTGGGCACGGATCCCGGCTACGCAGACTGGGGTCAGATGATTTCGTTCGCCCGTGAATGGATTCTGGGGCCGCCTGGGGATCCACTTCGTTACTGGTTCGTTTCGTTCTGGCCCGGGCTCATCATCGTGCTGTTCGTGCTCGGCTGGAACTTACTGGGTGACGCCTTCCGCGATGTCCTCGATCCCAGGAGCAGCTGAACGCGCTTAGCGGTCGTTCAGGTGGAGTAGGTACACCGTGACCGCGGCATACTCGTCGTCGCTTAGGGAGCCGGGGCGGTACCGAGGCATCGTAGCCTCCAGGTATGCGCGTAGCGCTTCCGGTGTGGCGTGGGATGCAAGCGTGCCTTCGCCACGGATTGCCGGAGGCTCGCCGATATCGAAGAGATCGTGCTGACGCATTTCAATCGTTGCGAGCGTCATCGATGGCGGATTGCCCGACTTATGACAGCGCTGACAGTGGCGATGGTCGGCGGGAAAGGCTTCCTTGGCCTCGGCCAAGCCGAGACCGGTGACGCCGTGACAAACAGAGCAACTATTGGCGTAGACTTTCGCGCCCGCTTCGTTTGGAGCGCCGAGAGCGGCAACTGATTCGTCGCCCGCCGGGGTCTCGTCGCTTTGCACCGTGTCCGTCGTTTGCGCGCTCACTTCGAGCAGGCCGACGAAAAGTGCGAGAAGTAAAAGAGTGATTCCTATGCCCGACCATTGCCGGGGCGTGAGCGTACAGTTTGTGGAGCTGGCCTTCCTCACGAACGTCTGTCGTCGTCGCTCTCGCTCTCTCGGTCGTCCAGCGCCGGATCAGCGGCGGTGTCGGAGTCGACCTTTGGTGATTCGGGAACCGCGTCGGCGGGCGGCGAGGGTTGAGGGGGCACCCATACCTCGCTCGTCGTCGGCCGCGGACGCTCGGGTTCGTCGGGTTCCTGCGGCTCGCCCGGCTCTTCTGGCTCAATTGGCTCGCCCGGCTCCGGAATTACCGGCGCGTCGGGCTCCATCGGCTCTCCAGGTATTATCGGCTCCTCGGCCGCTATCGCAGAGGTTTCCGTGCTGTTCGCTTCGGTCGTCGGCTCGCCGGCTACCGGGTCAGGCGGGTATGTGATGATCGTCGCGGGAGTCGCGGGAGTCGCGGGAGTCGCGGGAGTCGCGGAGGACGCAGGGGCATTTGGGGCGGGCGTATTGGGCCGGGCCTTTTCGTCTGCCGACCTCTCGCGCTGCTGCTGAATCAGCCGTACCAGCCCATAGACTATGGCCGCCCCAATCGCCACCGGCACAATGAAGCGGAGCAAGCTCCAAATAATAGCAGCGAAGAACTTGAACAGCACACCGACAAGATCGAAGATCCAGCCTGTGAGCCACAGCAGTCCCGTGCCGATAAGCAAGGCGATGAGTCCGAATACCAACAGCTCGACGATTTCCTGTACCGAGCGCTTCATGGCGCGAGTATAACAGGCTGCCCCGGCGGCTCCGGCCACCCGGATGAACGGCCGCTCGGATAGAGTGCCGCTCGGATAGACTGCCGCGTGGAGTTGCGATTGGAACGGATGGTACACGGGGGTGTTGCATTGGCGCGCCTTGCGGGGGGACGCCTGGTACTCGTCAGCGGCGGGATCCCCGGCGAACTGGTGCGCGGTGAGGTAGAGGAGGTCTCGGGCGTCCTACGGGCAGAGGTAGCCGAAGTACTCGAGCCCAGTCCCCAGCGACTTCCGAAACCCCTACACCCCGGCCTGGACTTCGGCCACATCGAGTACTCACGACAACTGGAGCTCAAGCACGAAGTGGTAGTCGATGCCTTGCGCCGTGCTGTGAGGGGACCACAGGAACTTCCGGAGGTCGCACCGGTGCATGCGGCGCCCGAGCAATGGAACTATAGAAGCGCCGTACAGCCCGTGGTAGTTGGCGGGAGGCTGGGGTACCGGCTGCCGAACAGTGACAGTGCCGTTCCTCTCGACCGCGACCCGGTCGCGAACGAAGCGCTGGACTGGGCCTGGCAGGAGATCGGCCGCCGGCCTTCCCCAAAGGGTGTGCGCGAGTTGGCAATGCGAGGTAATGATCGCGGTGAGACTCTGCTCGCGCTGGTCGCCACCTCGCCACAACGAACGCTCCTGTCCTACGCACACGATCTCGTGAGGGACGGCGTAGCGGGGGTGACTTACGCTCGCTTTGATGCCCGCGGGAGGTTTAGAGGCGGTAGTTCGCGGCTGGCCGGCGAGCGCAGGATCAGGCAAGTCTACGGTGACTTCGAAGTGTCGGTATCGGTGACCTCGTTCGCCCAACCGAATCCGGCAGCCGCCGGCGAGCTCTACCGGCAACTGAGACAGGTCGCCGGCAGCGGGGGTATGGCGCTCGAACTGTTCGCAGGCTCCGGCATCATAGCCCTGCACCTCGCCAACTCGTTCTTGCAGGTGGAGGCCGTGGAGATAGATCGCGCAAGCGTCTCACGCGGCAGCGCCGATGCGAAACGGCTCGGTATCGATAACATCAGCTTCCAGCCGGGTGACGTGCGCGACGCCCTGATTCATCCGGAGGTCGAACTGATCGCCGTGGATCCACCCCGGGCCGGACTGGGACGTCAAACCCGTGAAGCGATCGAACACTCAAGCGCAGACCGGCTCATCTATGTTTCCTGTGACCCTGCCACCTGGGCACGTGACGTCGCCCAGTTCGTCGCCGGCGGTTGGCGGCTCGAGCTTGCCCAGCCGTACGACTTCTACCCGCACACTCACCATGTCGAGATTCTCTCGCTTCTCAGTCGCTAGCGGAGGCTTCACGGTATGCTCCTCGGATGCTGGCGAAGCGCATCATCCCCTGCCTCGACGTTCACGGAGGCCGCACAACTCGCGGTCAGCAGTTCGGCCGTGCCGAGCTCGGTGAGCTGGTAGACGTTGGTGACCCGGTCGAGCTGGCGTTGCGCTACGACGCTCAGGGCGCCGACGAGCTGGTCCTCTACGACATAACCGCAAGCTCCGAGGGCCGTAAGGCGATGATCGACGTGACCATCCGGGTTGCCGAGCAGTGCTTCATGCCGCTCACGATAGGGGGTGGAGTTCGCGAACTGAGCGACTTCCGCGCTCTCTTTATCGCCGGGGCGGACAAGGTCTCCCTCAACTCGGGGGCATTGGCCGATCCGCTGCTCATTCGGCGCGCTGCCGAGCATTACGGCTCGCAGGCGGTCGTGCTGTCTATCGACGCAAAGCAGCGGCCGGAGGGGGGCTGGGAGGTGCTGAGCGCCGGCGGGCGTAAGAGTACGGGGCTCGAGCCGGTCGCCTGGGCAGTGCGCGGCCAGGAGCTGGGAGCGGGCGAGATAGTCGTGAACAGCATCGACGCCGACGGCATGAAGATCGGTTACGATCTCGAAATCGTGAAGAGGGTCTCCCGGGCGGTGGACTTACCGGTGGTCGCCTCGGGGGGCGCGGGAAATGCCACGCATATGCTCGAGGTGCTCACCACCGGTGAAGCGGATGCGGCGCTGGCAGCAGGCATCTTTCATCGAGGTGAAACCACCGTTGGCGAAGTAAAGCGCTTGCTGGCAGCCGGTGGGGTAGAGGTGCGGCTGACATGAGTGGAACCAGAAGCGCTGGCGAGCGACTCGAGACCCTCGCAATTCATGCGGCCGGTAGGTCCGACGATGCAACCGGTGCGGTGACGCTCCCCATCCACCTCTCCACCACGTTCGAACGTTCGCCCGAAGGGAGCTACCCGCACGGCTACGTCTATACGCGGTCCGGCAATCCCAATCGCGATGCCCTGGAGAGAACCCTGGCGGCACTCGACGGTGGCGCGGCGGCAGCTGCCTTCTCCTCCGGTTCGGCAGCAGCGTCGGTGGCGCTTCGGTCACTCCTGCGCCCAGGCGATGAGGCGCTGGTACCCGATGACATGTACCACGGGATTCGCCGGCTGCTGCTAGAGGCTTTGCAGCCTTGGGGAGTCCGCATTACCCGTGTCGACATGAGCGATCCGGTGGCTGTAGCGAACGCCTTGACCAGCGAAACCAGGATCCTTTGGATCGAGACCCCGTCCAACCCGCTACTCAAGATCACCGACGTCTCTACCATTGCCGATCTTGCCCATCGGGCCGGAGCGCGGGTGATTTGCGACGCCACCTGGACGCCGGCACGAATGCTGCCCGCATTCGAGCTGGGCGCCGACATAGTCCTTCACGCCACCACGAAGTATCTTTCGGGTCACTCAGACGTGCTCGGGGGAGCGCTGGTGGTGCGTGAGGTGGACGCGGCCTTCGAGCAGATCCGCTTCCTGCAAGGGTACGAGGGGGCGGTACCGTCGCCGTTCGATTGTTGGCTCACCCTCCGCGGGATAAAGACCTTGCCATACCGCTTACGGGGACATTTGGCAAATGCCGAGAAGGTCGCTGCATTCCTGCACACTCACCCGTCGGTGGCAAAGGTCTACTACCCGGGCCTGCCCGAACATCCCGGCTTCGACGTGGCACAGCGGCAGATGAGCGGCTTCGGGGGAATGCTGTCGTTCCGTCTCCGGGGTGGTGAAGAGGCCGCGGTAGCGGTGGCAGCCAAGGTAACGCTCATCAGGCGCGCCACTTCACTCGGTGGGGTGGAGAGCCTGATCGAGCATCGCGCATCGATCGAGGGCGCCGATACCCTTACACCCCGTGATCTGCTAAGACTGTCGGTGGGACTCGAGCATTTCGACGACATCATCTGGGACCTGGACCAGGCCCTTGGATCGGCATGAGTGAGAGGTCCGGCATGACGAGTGAAACTTCGATCCTGGCTGAGGTGCTGTTCGATGATCGAGGTCTGGTACCGGTCATTGCACAGGACGCATGGAGTGGCGAAGTGCTGATGCTCGCCTACGCCAACAAAGAGGCCCTTCGGCTCACTCTGGAGACGGGCCGCGCCCACTATTACAGCCGCTCACGCGCCGAACTGTGGCGCAAGGGCGACAGTAGCGGGAATATCCAAATCGTCAGGAAGATCGCCGTGGACTGCGATGGCGACGCGGTGCTCTACAGGATCAAACAAGAGGGGGCGGCGTGTCATACCGGCGCCCGGTCCTGCTTCTTCCGCACGGCAACGGTTGCCGAAGCAGATGCCGAAGGTGCGCTAGCTGCGCGGGAAGGCGTGACTGGCGACCACGAGGCCGGCATCGGGCGCGCCCTGGCCTTGCTCGAGCGGGTGGTGGCCGAGCGGCTGAGAGACTTGCCGGACGGCTCTTACGTCGCGCGGCTCCACGACCGGGGTTTGGGTTATGTGGCTCAAAAGGTGGTGGAGGAAGCGGGGGAGACGGTGGTGGCGGCGCTCGAACGGCGTGAGGACGAGCTCATTTCCGAAGCTGCCGACCTGCTCTTCCATCTGACCGTCCTCCTGCGCGAAAGCGGTCAGAGCCTAGCATCCGTCGCCGCCCTGTTGGAGGCACGCCACCGCGAGCGCAGCGACAGCTGAGTGGCGCGTGTCGCCGGGCAATGCCCACGCCGAACAGAGCGGACTACCGTGCAGAGTGCGTAGCACTAGGTTGGGAAGCCGGAAGGCCGTACAACACTGCGCGGCAATCGCTGCCGTGAAACAATGCGGCATCATGGCAAAGAACGAAGTTCAAGAGGGCGAAAAGCGCAAGGAGCAGCAGCAGCAGCGACAAGCCGAGCACGCCCGCGAGGCGGGGAGGAGTAGAGCTTCATCGTTGCCCACCGGGGACATGGAGCGGGCGTTAGTGCTCGACACCGTGCGGGTTACCGAGCAGGCGGCGATTGCTGCCAGCCGCGCAGCCGGCAAGGGCGACTCCGATCTTGTCGATCAAGCCGGAACGGACGCCATGCGTCGGGTTCTAAACGAGCTCGAGATCGATGGCGAGATAGTGATCGGCGAAGGAGAGCGCGACGAAGCACCCATGCTCTTCATAGGTGAGCGGGTGGGACTTCCCGGTAAGGGTCGCTGGCCGGTCGATATTGCCGTGGACCCGGTCGAAGGCACCGGCATCACCGCCCGCATGGTGAACAACTCGGTAGCAGTAATCGCCCTGTCGGAAACCGGCGGGCTGTTCCAGGCGCCCGACACCTACATGGAGAAGCTGATAGTCGGCCCGCCGGCCGCCGGTAAGGTCGATCTCACTTGGCCCGCGGCAGCCAATCTCCGCGCCGTCGCTATGAGCCTAGACAGGGACATCGAGGACCTCACGGTCGTAATCCTCGATCGTCCCCGGCACGAGCAGCTCATCAAGGAGGTGCGCGCCGCAGGTGTGCGGGTGAAGCTGATAGATGACGGTGACGTCATCGCCGCGCTGTCTGCCGCGGTACGAGGAACGAACGTTCATGCGGTGATGGGAATCGGTGGAGCGCCCGAAGGTGTGCTGGCTGCTGCCGCGCTAAAGTGCCTCGGCGGTGAGATCCAGGCGCGCTTCAAGCCGCGTAACGACGCCGAGCGCGCCCGCCTCGAGGCCATGGGCGCCGATCCTCGGCGGGTGTACAACACCAACGACTTGGCGCCCGGGGAAAATATCGTCTTTAGCGCGACCGGAATTACCGATGGCGATTTCCTGAGGGGCGTCAAGTTCTTCAAGAACGGTGCTCGGACCCATACGGTCTCGCTTGGCTACCACACGCGGGTCGTTCGATTTTCTGATGCCGTGCACCTGTTGGGGGACGGCGCCAGGGTTCACGTCCAGATCTGAGCCGTCGAGGTTTCATAAGTCGAGCTACTAAGCTGAATCGAAGTCGAGTGGGGGCGCATTTCGGCACCCCCACTCGACTTTCTATTGGTCTTTTTTACTGGTCTTTGTCTGGTCCTTTGAACCTTCGTTCAGGGGGCCAGTCTAGTTGGCGTTTACCTGCCCACCCTGCTCGTCGACACCGGCGCTGTAGCGATCAATCTCTTGCGCCAGCTGATCGGTGAGAGTGAAGCTGAGACGGCCGTCCTCGACCTCTACAGCTACTTCGCTGTCCTGGCCGTAGGCGCCTTCGGTTCCGGCGGTCGAAAGCAACTCTTCGCCATCGGTGTTGTAGAAGACGAGGTCGCCATCACCGTCGTACATGAAGTCGTAACGCTGTCCCACGGTGAGATTCAGGTCTGGATTGGCCTCCCCGGTGGAGGCAATCGCTTCGGCATCCTGCGCGCCCTGAATGTTTTCCACGGCGATGCCCTCGGCAGCTTCACTGAAAGTTACGACGATAGTTTCGCCGGCCGCTGGTGCGGCGCCGCCGCCGGCAACCTCTTCACCTTCGGCATCCACTTCGGCTTCGCCTTCGACCGCAGCGTCGTCGCCTTCGACCGCTGCGTCGTCACCGAGGTTCATCTCAACGGTTTCGCCTTCGACTTCGGTATCCTGGGCGTCACCGAAACCAGCGTCTTCACCGAGTGCGGCGTCATCGGTGGTGTCGACCGCATCGGCGTCACCCAGTGGATCTGCCCCTACCGTTTCGTCGTCCGCAGCGACGTCATCACCTAACGTGTCATCCTCGAAGACCGCCGTGTCATCGCCGAACGTGTCGTCGGCGCCGAGGTCGTTACCGAGAGGCTCGTCGACTACGCCGCCTCCGCCGCCTATGGTCTCGTCCGTACCGTCGCCCGGCCCGCACGCCACCAGCATTCCACCAGTGAGCAAAACGGCCAGGAGCATTAGAAGTTTCTGTTTCATTAGTTGATCCCCCCTTTGGATCTGGAACAAGGCCCTTCAAGGCCCACGGCTAATAGATTAAGGGTGCATCCGGAAGTCAACCATGCCGCGCACGACCATTGCGTTACTGCCATATCTCACCTGGTTCTCAGTCGCCTCTCAGGTGAAAACAGGTGCATGACGGGCCTACAGCAGCTGCCCACCACTTCTTGTGGCGGGCAGCTCGGTCGGTTCCTAAACGGAATGAAGCGCACATTCGATAGTGATGAGGAGCATGAAGACTCGCCGGCGTACGCGTCGTTCCAATCCTCGCAGTCGAACCCGTGAGTTACTGCGCCTCTGCGTCCTCCGGCTCCGTTACCGGAGAGTGTGATCCTGCTCCACCACCGGCGTTTTCCTCGACTGCTCCAGCTTCGTTTGAACTGCTTCCCGGCGCTTCCACCGAGTCCAGCCTGCGCCGGGATTCCTCGAAGAAGTAAGCGTATGTTTCGTTTCCCGGCCTCAGCTGGGCGGCCCGATCATAAAAGGTGCGGGCGTCGCTATAGTTGAACCTCTCGAAAGCTACTCTACCGAGCCAAGCCCAGGCTTCGGGGTAATTGCCGTTGAGGGAGGTCGCCCGTGCGAACCGCTCGCGCGCACGCTCCATTGAGCCCTCCTCGTAAAAGGCCACCCCTTCACGAAAGGCGTTCACCGCTTCGGTCCCCCACTGCGCCTGGTCACGGGCCAGCTCGAGAAAGTATGCGGCGCGGTTATCCCGTGGATTACGGTCCACCACGGTTTGCCAGTAACTGATCGCCTGTTCCGGCCGGCCAATCTCAATGAGGATGCGTCCCATCCAGGTGTGCGCTTCGAGGTCGAAAGGCACTACGTCGATTACTCGCCGATACACATCAATAGCTTGCTCGAGGTTCCCTTGTCGGTAGTAGTTGTAGCCCTGCTGCGAACCGATCTCGGTGAAGAGCGGAGTCGCGTCGGCGTCGAGAAGGTTGCCTTGGTCCAGATATTCGAGCCAAGCGTTCCAGGCGGGACCATACCAGTTCGCTCGGCTATACGCCTCGGCGAGGAACCTGAGTGGTTCCGAACTGTTCGGTGCCAGACTCTGCGCCCGCCGTCCATGACGGAAGGCCTCCTGCCACAGGGCGCGATCGGGATACTGGGCCTCGTAGGTGGCCAGCGCCTCCTGCATAGTCGAATATCCCTCCTCGAGCGCAGACTCGGCAGCATCGGAGAGAGAATCGCTTTGCGCCGCTGCGCCGGCAAGAAGCAGCGCCAGTAGCAGCGCGAGCATCGCTTTGGAAATGTTCATCAGTACGCCTCCCTTGTGGTTGGGCAGCAGATTGGGCCAGCTGTTAGCCTCGCCGAGTCATTCTAGTATGGCGCCGACGAATTCCCTGATCTCCATGAAATTTAGATAGTCTCTACTGGGCTTAACCAGGAGCCTCGACCGCGCGCGAGGAAAACCAGCAGGGGTTCTGCGCAGCCCACGACGCGAACCCGGCGACCGCTCGCCCCCGGTGGCTAACCGACTCCTTCTCCTTCGCGCTCACTTCGGCGAACGTCTTGTGCAGATCGGAACTCCAGAAGATCGGGTCGTAGCCGTGCCCACCCTCGCCACGAGGCCCAAGGAGTATGCGGCCGCGACACACGCCATTGAAAGACTTCACCTGACCGGTGGGCCTGGCCAACACCAGAACGCTCACGAAGGCCGCCCCCCGTGCCTCCTCCGGTACGTTCCTGAGTTTCTGCAACAGGTGCGCGATCCGTTCCCCGTCGCTCAAGGCGCCCCCAAAGCGAGAAGAGTAGATTCCCGGTGCACCGGCCAGCGCGTCTACTTCCAATCCCGAATCGTCGGAGAGCGCCGGAATACCCGTCGCATGAGCCGCATGAGCGGCCTTGATCAGGGCGTTTTCCTCGTAGGTGTGGCCGTGCTCGACGGGGCCCTCGCCCAATCCCAGCTCTACCGCCGAAGCGAGCTCTAGGTCGAGATGGGCGAGCGCCAGGCGCAGCTCGGCAATCTTTCCCGCGTTACGTGTGGCCAGGACGAGACAGCGCTTCATATGGTCCCGTGCTTCACTACTTACCGTCCAGCTGAGGACGAACCTTGTCGACCAATCGTTCGACAGCGCTAACTCCCATGGCGACGAGCGCAACGTAACGCTCCGCCGGTATGGGCTGTTGCTCGCCACCGCCTTGCACCTCGATGACCTGGCCGTCGCCGGTAGCCACCACGTTCAGGTCCACCTCTGCCACGACGTCTTCGCTGTACTCGAGGTCGAGATATTCCTGGCCGGCGATGATTCCGGCGCTGACCGCTCCCAGTTCGAAGAGCAGCGGCCATTCGTCCAGTTCACCTTTGAAGATCAACCGGTTGGCGGTCTGATGTAGTGCCGCGTAGCCGGCCAGCACGCCGGCGCAGCGGGTTCCGCCGTCGGCCTGGAGCACGTCGATATCGACGATGAGCGTCTTATTGGAGAAAAGCGCAAGGTTGGTGACGTTACGCAGGGCTCGGCCGATGAGCCGCTGGATCTCCTGCGTTCGGCCCCCACTGTAGAGACGCTCACGAGGCGAGCGCTCCTGGGTGCTGCGCGGAAGGAGCGCATACTCGGCCGTGAGCCAACCACCGCCCCGGTTTCCTCCTTTACCGCGAAGGTGCGGGGGCAGACGTGGGTCGACAGTGACCGTGGCGAGAACCGTAGTGTGCCCCCACTCCACCAGCGCCGAACCCTCGGCGTAGCGGTTGTAGCCCGGAGTTACCCGAACGTCACGCAGTTCGTTCGCTTCACGTCCTTCACGCACGATTCAACCCACCTCAGAGGATCAGCTTGGAGAGCACACGCTCGCTTCGCCTCAGCGGAAACGTCAGCCGTTCCGCCGTGCCCAGCGGTCCGTCGAGCACTCGGGCGGTGTGAAGGTAGCTGTCCAGATCACCGGTTACCAAATGGTGAATTCGCCCGCTGCGGTCACGAGTAGCCGCCAGGCCCAGGGCAGTAAGATCGGCCGCAACCGCCCTGGCTGTTTCCTCGGCCGAGTCGACGAGCGTTACCGAATCACCCAGAACCGTTTGCAGGGTGCCCTTGAGTGCCGGGTAGTGCGTGCAACCAAGGATCACAGCCGAAAGTTCGGGCCTTCCCCCGAGATAGTGGCGGGCGACCAGGTCCGCGATGTCGGTATCGGAGATGCCCTCCTCGACTATCGGGACGAACAAGGGGCAGGCTTTTGCCCAGGTGGCTATGCCTGCCGCTTCGAGGCGACACTGGTAGGCGCGCGAACGGACAGTAGAGACGGTGCCGAGGACACCCACGCGGCCGTTGGCGGCATGCCGCGCCGCGGCCCTGACTCCCGGCTCGATGACGCCCCAGACGGGGATTGGTAACGAGTCGGCTAGGTCGGGCAGGCTGGCGGCCGAGGCTGTGTTGCAGGCGATAACGATCCCCTTGACGCCACGGTCGATAAGGCTCCAGGAGATTTCATGGGCGAACTCACGCACCATCTCGGGCGGTTTGCTGCCATACGGCACCCGGGCGGTGTCACCGAGATAGAGGTAATCCTCGTGAGGGAGGGAGCGTTGCAGCTCCCGCAAGACGGTAAGTCCGCCGACGCCGGAGTCGAACACTCCGAGCGGGGAAGAGGAGCCTTCACGCACGCTCAAAGCTTAACACCCCACCTCTGGAGCTCCTGAGGAAGTTCCGACGTCCTCTCATTGGCATGGGTCATTGGCATGGGTCATTGGCATGGGCAGCGGGGCCCGAACCGTTAAAGGCGCTCGAGCAGCCATCGGGGCGTCAATCCGATCAGGTAGGCATTGATGCGAGTGTAGTAGCCGGTGAACATGAGCAGACCCGCGACGACGAGGACGCCCCCAGAGATGCGTTCGACCCAGGGCAGGAAGCGGCGGAAGCGAGTCGTAAAGCTAGTGAACGCGCCCAGCCCCAAGGATGCCAACAGGAAGGGGATGGCAAGGCCGAGGGCGTACACCCCGAGCAGGCCGGCGCCTGTTGTGAGGGTTCCAGACGCTCCGGCAAGTGTAAGGATCGCGCCCAACACCGGTCCGATACAGGGTGTCCAGCCGATGGCGAAGGACATGCCCATGAGCAACGCGCCCAAGGGTGTGCTTCCGTTCTGGGGGTAGCCGGGACGGGCAGTGCGGTAGAGGAACGGGATTCTGATGAGCCCGAACAGCATCAGCCCAAATGCGATCACGACCAGGCCGCCCAGGCGCATGAGCCATGAGCGGTTCTCCAGCACCACCGCACCCAGCAGGCTGGCGGATGCTCCCAGTGCGATGAACACCAGGGAGAAGCCCAGCACGAACAGCAGGCTGTTGCGCACCACTGTTCCGCGGCGACCCGAGTCTCCGCCCAGGTAGGCGAGGTAGGAGGGGACCAGGGGAAGCACACAGGGTGACAGGAAGGAGAGTACTCCAGCGGCCAGCGCAATAGGGATAGAGGGGGTCATTCCCCGGTTCCTGAGCAGGAGTCGACGGTGGTGGGAGCGCTCTTCGGCATCGTCTGCAGCATATCGCCGCGCTCGTCGTCGGTGGGTTACTCGAGGAGCTACCGATTATTGGACTATTCTAGAGGCGCCCGATCGGTTATTCGGAGAGCGGCCGATTGGCCCGAAGGAGTGATCGTTGAGTCGGGCTCCGAAGCGCTTGCGCGCAAAAATGGGTGGCATGCCACATTTGGTGCAAGCAACGAACAGGACGCAGAAACTCGAGCGCTTCCTGCTGAGCCATCCGGGAGCAGCTCCGGTCACGGACCACAGGCGGGGCGTCGGTCTCGAACCTGAGCAGACGGCTTCCGATGTTCCTGATCTTCCGGCGACGCCACTGTTGGAGGAGTCCGGCTTGGCCGCGTACGCGGCCTCGTGCCTGCCTTGGAATGTTGGAGGCGGGAAGCTTCGTGCGGCCTATCTGACCGCTACCGCTCGTCACCTCGCCGTCCGCAAGGAGATGCAGAGGCTCCTCACTGCGTGGCATGAGGCCGGTATCGAGGTAATGCTGTTCAAAGGCTTCCACCTGGCCGAGTTCGTCTATCCCAATGCCGGGGGGAGGCTCTACAGCGATGTCGACCTGCTCATCAAACAGCAGGACGGGCTGCGCGCATCTGCCCTTGCCGTGGAACAGGGGTGGCGGGAGCTGTGGCACGCCGATAGGCCGGTTACCGCGCACGGGCTCCGAGGACTTCGGTACCGCGGCCATGAGATCTTGCAGCTGCTTAACGAGCGCACGAACATCCAGCTCGACGCGCATCGGAGACTGGTGCACAATAATCACAATCGCGTTGGCCGCTATGCGCAGCAGGAGCGCATCACGTGCATGGCCTGGGAGAGTTCGCAATCAGCGGATTGGGACGGCGTTCCGGTTCGCTTGCCACACCCGCTGGACGCAGTTCTCGTCGGTCTCGTGCTGAACCGCTGCTGGTCGCCGGAGGATTGGCAGCTAAGGGCGCACGATTATCTCGACTTCCGTTATTTGGTGGAGAAGTACGGATTGGACCAGGAGCAGCTGCAGGAGAGAGCGAGTGCGTTGGGTTGCCGCGGGACATTCGAACTCTTCCTGGAGAGGTGCGATCCGTTTCGCCGTCGATTCGTGCTGAGCGCGCCCAGTCAACTCGAACTGCAGCGCTGGAACCTGCTCATCTCCGGTGAGCGGGGGAACCGTTATCTGGAACGTGGCTTGATGTCGTTGATCGACTGGGTGCGACTCCCGGTAGATATCGCTAGAGAGTTCCCGGGAGTCGCGGCAACCGTGCTCGAAGTATGGCGCCGAGGAGACGTGCGCGAAGTCGCCAGGAGGTTCGACGAGCAGAGTTCGCATCCAAAGAGCCTCGAGCCGGAGCGTTGGAAGCAGGTACGAAGCGGAGTCCACCGGAGCCTCCGCCTACTTGGTCTAGGGCGAGCAGAGCATCGAGACCTCGAGGCGGTAGCGCTGCTGGCCGCTCTAAGACGTAGATCCTGTTCCGCGACCCTCAGTTGGGTCCCGGAGGGTCAAGGGGGCGTACGCCCCGTACTGGCAATCGACGGGCTTCCTCTCAACCAGAGTGGAACGCTGCTAGGCAGGTAGGCCGAGGGTCAAGCGAGGCGATCAGGCCGGGTAACTGCAAACCAAGCAAATATTCCAGAACTCACCATATTCGCGGTCGCGAACCCAATGAGAGAAGGAACGGTTGGACGATTGTGACCCTTGCGCAAATGCCAATTGGAAGCTGATCTACAGTTGCCCTACCGACGCAGGGCAGCCGCTGAGGTTGCCGACGTAGTGAATTCCGTTTTGGGGAAGTGCCGGTGACCGAGTTGGCAGGAGCACACCATTCCGAACACGCAGGAAAGCGACGGGTCCTCCTTCCCGTCGCGAAGTTCCTTCCCCATGCCGACATGCGCCTACTGTTCCGGGCGCTCACCGTGGTGCTGTTGGTTCGCTCTGCACTCTGGTTGATGACCTCTACCCGCCTCCACTCGTTGCTCATGCAAGGAACGCGTCGCACCCTCACGCTCTCTGAGCTGCGGGTCGAGCGAATGAGCTGGGCGGTCTCGGCGGCCGCTACTTTGGTGCCCGGGGCCACCTGCTTAACTCAGGCCCTGGCACTGCAGCGGCTGCTCCATCGCAGCGGGGAACACTCTTTGATACAGGTCGGTTTCCTTCGCAAGGAGTCGGGCGAAGTGCACGGGCATGCCTGGCTCGAGTGGCGGGGTCAAACGATCATAGGCGGACGCAGCTCGGCTTCCTTTACCAGCCTGATGGTCCTGGAGGGTGGAGCGGCCGGAGGCGGACAGGGCAAGGGCCCAAACGAAGGCACTTTTGCACAAGTGAACGATACGGAACTGGGCAGCGAGGGGGAGGGCTAGCATGAGGTGGAAAGCAAATCCCGATGTAGTCATGCAGAGGCTGGGTGATTCCATGGTGCTGGTCAACCTGGCCACCGACCGGATCCTCGAGTTGAATGATACCGCTGCGACCCTCTTCGAGCTCATCAGCTCTGGCCTCGATGAGACCGAGGTCGAGTCCCGCATGGTGGAGATCTTCGATGTCGATCCGATCGTGGTGCGAAGCGAAATGCCTTCCGTACTGGCCTCGCTTGCCGAGCAGCAGGTTCTGAGCGCCCATGCCTGAGATCGCCGCCGATAAGGTTCGACGGGATCACATGCGGCGGAATAGCCTCTTTGCCGGCTTGTGGTTGGCGACCCTTTCGGCAGCCGGTGAATCGGAGAAAGCGTCCAGGTCCTTGGTGGCCGTTGGTGGCGGACGTCGCTTACAGCTTGCAATGGTTGGCGAGGGGCGGGAGCCGGCGGTGTGTAGCCACGGCAGCAGCGGCATCGTGTTCGAAGGCGTGCTATACAACCGCGGGGAGCTTACTGAGAGTCTAGGAGGGTCCGGTTCGGACAGCGGGAACGAGGACGCCGCCGTCGTTCTGCGTGCCTTCGAGCGGTGGGGCGAGGACGCCCTGGAACGCTTGAAGGGTATCTTTGCCTTCTGTATCTGGGATGGTCGGAACGAGCGCCTTCTGGCCGCTCGGGACCGGGTCGGCATCTATCCCCTGTTCTACTGTCAAGACGGCGATCGTCTCCACTTCTCCACGACCACCGATGCCTTCGCTGCGCCGGCAGGTCCTGGACTGGCCGTCGACCGTACCGTTATCGGAAGCTTGATCGCCAGGCAGCAACTCGAGCTGGAGGAAACCTTCTACCGCGGCATCAGAAGAGTGCCTCCCGGCCACGCATTGTCAAAGGACGGGTCGGGAGTCCGTGTTTGGCGTCACTGGTGTCTTCCAGCGGTAGGTGCCGGAGCTGAGTGGGTCCGCGAGGATGAGCTCGGGCAATTCGGTGAGCTGCTCGATCAGGCGGTGGGGCGGGCGCTGGCGCAAGGACCAACCGGAATCTTCCTGAGCGGAGGCTTGGACTCGGTTTCGGTAGCGGCGGCGGCAACCGAGCGGTCGCTCGTTCAGGGGCTCCCCGCTCCCCAGGCACTGTCGCTCCTCTTCCCTGGAGAAGTGAGTGAAGAGGGCGTTCAGCGCGGCGTTGCCGAACAACTCGGAATCGATCAGACATTTCTGGAACTTCAACAAGCCGCGGGCCCCGGGGGGCTCATGGCAGCGGGACTAAGGCTTTCCGCCACCAACTCGGCTCCGCTGCAGAACGTGTGGCTCCCCGCCTACCTCAATTTGGGCTTGGAGGGAAGGCGGCGCGGTTGCGAGGTAATTCTTACCGGTGGGGGGGGCGATGAGTGGCTTACCGTTTCCCCGCTCGTAAGCGCCGACATGATTCGGTCGCTTGACTTCGGTGGGTTGGTGCGTTATATCGCCGCCCTGGAACGGTCGCTCGATAGGCCGCGCCTCGCGCTTTGGCGCAACGTCGTATGGAACAACGGGCTCCGCCCCCTGGCCAGCATCGTTTATCAGCAGCTGGTGAACGGGGTTGCTCCCGGCGTTCGACGCCGGCGGCTCGAGCGGCGGCTTGCGCGCAGGCTGAGTTCTCGTCAACCGTGGCTCGCCCCGGACCCTGAACTGCGGCGCTCCCTGGACCTGCGGGCTGAAGAGCGCTTCCAAAAGTCGATGAAGCGCCCAGCCGGTCCCGGCGCCGGAGGCTTTTACTTCGGTGAGATGCGCTACTCGCTGGAGCACCCCCTGTTCGCTGTCGACATGGAGGAGATTTTCGAGAGTGGCCGGCGCATGGGGATGATGCAGTTCGACATCTACTGGGACGCCGACCTGATCGAGTTCCTCTACCGCGTTCCGCCGCACCTGTTGAACAGTGATGGACGGAGCAAGGGATTGGTGCGAAAAGATCTGGCTCGACGTTTTCCCGGGCTCGGATTCGATCGTCAGAAGAAGTTGCTTTCGCGAGATTTCTTTTCCAACCTCCTCTTGAATGAAGGGGAGGCTGCCTGGAAGGCGCTTGGTGGAGCGCAGGCCTTGGCAGGGCTCGGCATCGTAGAGCCTGCGCTACTGGACGCCTACGTTGGCAACGTCTTCGCCCAACGGGATGAACGACGTGTCGACGACGTATGGCGCATTCTCAGCCTAGAATCGTGGGTTCGCCCACGCACCTAGAGATTAGGTGTCTAGAGATCTTGGAGGGGTGGAGGTGAATATATGAAAAAGTCATGGGAGCCTATGCAGGTGAAGGACGCAGGGCGCGTACGTGACGTCGTGCAACTGGGCGGTGGCAAGCTCAGCACAGTTGGCGGCGATCCGGGCGAGCCTCGCAAACCATCCGGTATCGAAGGTAGGTAAGCGATGGGGTGTCGGTCTGGCACCCACAGTTCGATGTGGTTCGTCTGGCCCCGGAAGAAGCCCGGTGACCAGACGAACTCTTTTTTCTTTTTTGCCATCATCAGGTCGAATGTGACAACTGCGTTCCGGACAATTGAAATCTGGTCTACATTTGGAGAGTATCAGTCAAAAGGCGAACGGACCTGGGTGGACCGCAAATCACAAGTAATCAGCAGTAGGAATTGCCCCACATCCTTCGCTTGGTTGCACCGATTCTCCGGGGCGGCCAAGCGGCCTCTATCCTAACGGAAGGTTCCGATGGATCTGACCTTTACCGATGTTGTAACACCCCCTCCTGTCGACCTGTCCTCCCCCGATATCGAGGTCTGGCGAGACAACGAGGGGCGCGAGTGCGCCTTCGGCCAGACGGTCGCCGGAGAGAACTGGATGCATATACCTCTCATCGGCAGCTTCCTGCTGGGCGATCACGACAGACCCACCAGCGTCGTTCCCCAAGGTGGTGCCTTAAAGTGGCAGGTTATCGACACCTACTACCGGAACGTCCTGCCTATGGCGTTGCAGTTGCTCGGGCAGGAGATCCTTCATGCCAGTGCGGTGGTAACACCTCAAGGCGTTCTAACCTTTTGTGCTCCGTCGGAAACTGGCAAATCGACGCTTGCCTACGGAATGCGGCAACGTGGAAACAGGCTCTATGCCGATGATGCCGTCGTCTTCGACGTCAACGTGGATGGTCGTCCCCAACTGGGCCAAGTCCCGTTCACGATTCGATTGCGGAAGCCTTCCGCCGACTACTTTGGCGCCGAGTCGCGGGAAATGGCGCGTGTTACCGGTGCGCTGGATTCACAAGTAGGGGGAGCCGGCTCGTTCGCGGCAATCTGCGTACTCGAACGTCTGCAGGGCGGAAGGAGCGAGAGCGGTTCTGATCCTTGCTCGACCGGTGCCCGCGGGCTAGGCACAAATCAGTCAGTGGTGGAAGTAAAGAGATTGTCGCCTTCCGAGGCGTTCGCGGCAGTTCTCCCTCACGCATACTGTTTCACGCTTCGCGATCACCTCCGCAAGCGCCTGATGATGAAGCAGTACATGGCGCTTGTGGGCGCCGTGCCGGTACTGCACGTGCGGTTCCGAACGGGGCTCGAGCATCTACCTGAGATTCTCGACGAACTGGAACGCGCGGTCGCGGAAGGCTACAGTCGAGTGGCCGCATAAATTCCTCAGGCTGTTTGGCTCAAGATCGAGAGAAGGTAACCGTACGCCGGTCGAAGTCGACCTGGTCGACTCTCCAGCCTTCCTCCATCCATACTCTCGCCTGCGTATTGCGTTCGGTATTCGCCCACCAAGCGCGGTGTCGTTCCGCCGAAGCCGGCAAGGTATTCCCGATGGCTTCTTCCAGGTTCCCGAAGGAGGCTTCTGCTGTGTCGCCGCTCTGGCCCTGCAAAAATGTCGCAATTCCGGCATAACGGCTGTTCATTGCGGCTCGGGCGCCACGGCGCCGGCCACCGCGACGGCGACCTCCCTCGGCTGCCGCATCTCCTTGTGCGCCCCCGGTCATACCCGCCGGCGTGGAGGTCCCGGCAAGCCAACTTCCCAACATTACATAGAATTCGGTTACACGCTCTTCTGGTACCAGGACACTCAATTCGACAAGGTTCACAATGCCTCCGCCCCCAAGCGGGTGACTCATCCCCTCTGCAAAACTCCGTCATCATAGCACCGAAAGATTAGTGTGGGACAAGTCTTCCGCGATGTACCGGGAGCTTTTCCCGGATTTCGGCGGAACAACCGCAGAGGGACCACGACAGCAGCTAAGGTATGGTGACTTAACAGTTGAGAACAGCGAGGCGGGCAAAAGCGGGTTCCAAGCCGACCTGAGGGGTCTTGATTGTAGGCTGGCCCGCGGTAGGCGTCGGGAAGAACTGCTAACTTTCCGGCGATTCTCTGGGCCTCATTACGCGCAGATGGTTCACCGAAGGCACCGCACCCGACGTGTCGTGCTATTCCAAGCTAGTCAGTTGAGGGGTCTCATGTTCCCTATGGGCGCCTCCTCTCCGAGTACGCGTGGGGGCTCCGGCGATTACGACGATGATTTCAACGACGACGATTTCAACGACGATGATTTCAACGAGGATGACGACGACGGTTGATCCGTTCTAGCGGTACGACCAGATCTCTCGCTCCCCCAGGCCGGCACTGTTGCATTGGCAGCAGGTGGTGGAACGCTTGTGCCGGCCGGCCGGTCTGGCAGTCGACCTTCGCCAAAGCGGATTTTCGTACCGTACAGCCTGTGGATAGAGTCCCGGTTCTGCTCTTCGACGGGCACTGTCGCTTCTGCACCGATCAGGCCCAACGCCTCGAACGGCTGGCGGGTTATCGAGTGCGACCCCTGTCGTTTCAGGACGAAGGCACGCTCACAGCGTTTCCCGGCCTTAGCCACAGCGACTGCATGAAGGAGATGAAACTGATCGATGCCGACGGCTCGATATACGGGGGAGCGCCGGCAGCCGCACGCGCGCTGGCGTTGGGCCGGCCTCACCTGGCCTGGCTCTTCGAGCTGATCTATCTTCCTGGCGTCAAACAGATCGCAAATGCCGCCTACCGATGGGTAGCGCGCAACCGTTACCGCTTTCCCGGAGGGAAGTGCGACGATGAAGGCTGCGAACTTCACCGCAGGACTTGAGCTCGTGAACCTCCGACGGAAATCCTGGGCCATCGCTGCCCAAAGCAGTCCCGTACTGATGTTGGCGTGTGGCGGAGAGGGAGGGATTCGAACCCTCGGTGCAGGTTGCCCCACACACACGCTTTCCAGGCGTGCTCCTTAAACCGCTCGGACACCTCTCCCTGTCAGCCGCCCGGTAGTAATGTAGTGCACCGGGCTGGCGAGCGCCGGACGCAAGCACTCCAAGCGGAGGGAGGCTCAACGGCAAACGGAAGTCTACCAGTGCTCCCGAGCAGGGTCAATTACCGTTGCACCTGGAGCAAGGTTGGAGGTAGCGCAACGCCCTTCGAACGGCTCTACTCGACTCACCGTATGTCCCTGGCGATCTCCCGATGGCTCGTGCGACATCGCCGCGGTGAGAAGTTGCCTAAAATGCAGGGGCGGTGAAGGAGTGACGATGTTCAAAGACCGAGTGATAAACCTTACGACCCCCGACGAGGTGACCGAGTTTCTTGCGGCGCACCCCACTAGCGTCGTGTTCAAGGCCGGGACCTGCCACAAGACGATGCAGGGTTTCGGTTTCGTTCAGGAGAAGCTGGAGCCTCGTGAGGATCTCCATGTGGGTCTCATCCGCGTTGTCGAGGCGCGAGCGGCATCGAATCTGGTGGCCGAGTCCACTGCCATCAGACACGAGAGCCCACAGGTGATCCTGTTTCGGGACGGCGAGGCGGTTTTCGACCTCGACAACTGGAGCATCACCCCCGAAGCACTAGCCGAGGGTTTCGAACGGCTACCGGGTGTGGAAGCGGCCCCCGCTGTGGATCCACGCGCGGCCAGCGACCTGGCGCCCTATATCAAACTCCTGGAAGGCTACCTCTCGGGCGTTATGGATGAGCGACAGTTCGAGCAGGCCTACACGACCACATTTCGTGATGACGCCTCGCTACGGAGCCGGGAAGAGGTCGAGGTGCTCAACTCGATCTTCGGTGATGTCGATAAGCACATGAACATGCACTTGATGATGGCCGGCAAGTCCGATACCTCGAAAATACGCGAGCGTGCAGAGCGGGCCCATCAGCAGTTGACTTCGCCGGCTTAACCCTGGGAAGTCAAGGTTTTCGCGGGCGCCCTGGGAGCGGCCCCATCGGTCCACTGTCGCCTGGCGTCAGTTGGCGGCGGGCAACAGCAGATGCACGTCGCCGAACTCGTGCCACAAGTAACCGCTGGTGCGCGCCTCGCGGTAGCCGTCCGCCAGCAGGTCGCGACCTGCCACCGCCTCCAGCATGGCAAGATGCGTTGCTTGCGGTTCATGGAAGCCCGTCAGAAGCCCGGCGAGAGGCGGCAGTTGCCTTCCGGGTTGCACGTAGAGAGTAGTCAGGCCTCGGGCCGCACGAAATTGAGGCCCGTCCCACACGCTGGCCAACGCCCTGACCATGGTGGTCCCGACCGCTATGATGCGGCTGCCCCGGGCCACAGCGGCGTTGAGGCTGTGCGCCGCACTCGGCTCCACCTCGAACGGCTCCGGGTAGAGCCGGTTCCGCTCGAAATCACTCGATTCCAGCGAGCTTACTCCGGTGTGCAGAGTGAGTCTCACCAGCTCAACTCCACGGTTCTCGAGCGCATCCAGCGTGCGGGCCGTGAAGGGCCGCGCTGCCGACGGCATCTCGGCCGAACCGGGGCGGTCGGCGAAGATGGTCTGATAGGCGCTCAGGGGGGCTTCCCGGGCCAGGTAGCCGTAGCGGATCGGCTTACCGTGGAGACTCAAAGCAGCCTGCCAATCACCGCCGAACTCGAAGAAACGAAGCCGGGGTATACCCGGAAAGGCGCCCAGTATGGCAGCCTCGATTCCGCCCACCTTGGTGAGTGCGCCTTCTGTCAGTGGTATCGGCCCCGGTCGGGCCGCCGACCAGCGCGGCTCCGCCAGCCACAGGTTGCGCCCGTAGTGAGTGCTCAGATTCAATTGGAACGGCGTTTCGCCGGCATGGGCCGGTAGTGCCGCAGGGAGGGTACCGCTGCGGTTCACAACGAGCACGTCCCCCCGCTCGAGGAACCGGGGCAGTTCGAAGAAACGAGCATGCTGGTGCCCGTGCCGGTCGCTTATCAGCAGGCGTACCTCGTCGCGCCGCAGTCCGCGCTCCTCGGGGATGACGCCGGCGCCGCGTACCTCTGCTGGTGCTCCAATTAAAGGTAGCGCCATCAAACCAACTCCCACACCTCGGCCTGCGCCTCGAGTCGCCGGCCGTCCAGTTGGGCTCCGTCCTGCTCCAGCAGCCAAGCCCAAAAGGGCAGGGTGTCTTCGGGGAGCTTGCGGTCGCTGATGTCCTCACCGGGGTAGGCCGCCTGGTGCATCTCGGTGCGCATATCGCCCGGGTCTACGTTGACTACGGTGACACCGTCGAGCTCTTGCGCCAGGGTGCGGCCGATCAGATCGAGGGCTGCCTTGCTTGCTCCGTAACCGCCCCAGCCGGGGTAACCGCCCTTGGCGGCGTCGGAGGTGATGTTCACCACCAAGCCGCCTGCTCGGCGCAAAGCCGGTAGCGTCTGCTTTACCAGCGCCACTGGGGCGACTACGTTCGTTTCGAACACCTGCCGCAGCCTCTCGAGGTCGTACTCGACCAGCGGGGGCAGCGGTGTTTCGCCCAGATCGGATGCGTTATTGATAAGCAGGTCGAGGCGCCCGCCCACGGCTTTGGCCAGCGCATGGCGATGATCGGCGTCTTGCACGTCGCCGGCGATAGCTGTTACGTCGGTCAGCTCGGAGATCTCGGCAGCTGCTGCAGCCAGCAGATCCCGATTGCGAGCGGTAACGACCAGCCGGTAGCGTCGCGACGCCAGGTAGCCGGCGAGCGCTTGTCCCAAGCCTCGGCTCGCGCCGGTGACCAAAGCCATCTTGTAATCGGCCATCTTGTAGTCGTTAGACACGGTCCAACCTCCTGACTACAGGATCGCTCGGCGGTTACCCTCTGTGAAACGGCCGGAAGTCGGGCCACATTTAGGACTTTGGTCGTAGATCGAAGAGATCGTGCTCCTTGGCCCATAGTGCCGCCTGAGTGCGGTCGCGTACTCCGAGCTTGAAGAACACGTGGGTCAGGTGGGTTTTGACGGTCTTTTCGCTCACGCCCAGCCCTTGGGCGATCCCCCTGTTCGACAACCCTCTACAGAGGAGCGAAAGCACTTCGCGCTCTCTGGCGGTGAGCGAGTCCAGCGGATCCTCGTGCGTCTGAGCCAGCAGCTTGACCGCGCCGGTGTCGAGCGGAATTTCTCCCCTTAGCGCCGAGCGCACGCCATCCAACAGAGCCTGGGTGCCGGCGTGCTTGAGCAGATAACCCGACGCCCCACGGCGCAGCGCCTCCCGCACATAATCGGCGTCCAGGAAGCTGGTTAGGATCAGTACCCGAGGGGCCGCCGGTGACTCGATCAGCTCGCGGATGAGGGAGAGCCCATTACCGTCCGGCAACGCCAAATCGAGAAGCACGAGATCGATCTGCAGCCCGTCCAACCGGTCACGCGCTTCGGCGAGGCTGCCGGCTTCGGCTACGATTTCAAGGTCGGCCTGCATACCGAGAAATGAGCTGAGCCCTTGTCGTACTACTGGGTGATCGTCGATGAGCATCAGGCGGGCGGCCATGGAACCTCCGCAACTACCCTGGTTCCGTGCTTCCCGCTGTCGATCTGCAACCAGCCTCCGGCCCCCTTAGCCCGCTCCTGCATGCCTTCCAGCCCCAAGCCGCCGCCGGACCGTTGGGGATCGAAGCCTTGGCCGTCGTCCGCCAGCTCGAGGCGCAAATGGCCGCCCGAAGCTTGGAGGCGGAGCCAGATGTTTGCGCAACCGCTATGCCGCAGAGCGTTTCCAACCGCCTCCTGGGCGATGCGGTAGAGCGCCTCGGCAACGGACCCTCGCACGTCATACCGCTGACTGTCAAGGTGGACTTGCGCGCTGCCGGCGCCAGTTCGCTCTGCAAGTCGCGCTAGAGCCGGAAGGAGGCCATTGGAAAGATCCGCTGGACGGTGTACCTCGACCAGGCCACGCAGGTCTGAAAGCGCACCCGACACCGCATCGGCCGCCCGTTGCAACGTCGGAGAACTGGTAGCGCCGCGCGCCACTCGCTGGCTCTCCTCGGCAAGCGCTGCCTGGAGGGAGAGGTCCGCTGCGAAGAGGAGCTGCGCCAGAGAGTCGTGCAGCTGCCTCGCCAGTCGCTCGCGTTCTTCCAGGGTGGCGGTATAACGTGCTTCGCGGTTTCGGCGCGCCTGCAGCGTGCTGCGTTCGAAGGCAATGCCCAACTGCTTGCCTACGGCCGCCAGGAAGGTGAGGGTCCCTTTGGGGAAACGGGCGTCCCCGGGCGCCGCCAGGTTCAGGATTCCCACAGGACCCTGTGCGCCCAGCAGCGGGACGCTGGCATGCAGTTCCAATCCTCCGCGATCGCCCTCGGCTTGGGCAAGTCGGCTGCAAGTCACCATGTTGACGCCCCGGTCGAGCTTGCCAAGGCGTAGCAGGCCCTGGCATTCGCAACTTCCCGAGCAGAGTGGACGGCGCTCGTCCTGCTCGAGCGCAGGGGGGAGGCCGGTACTCGCCGCCAGCGAGAAGCTACCCCCATGACTGTCACCGTGGCTGGTGTTGCTCAGAAACACCCAACCGGCCGAAAGGCGGGTCAATCGAACCAGTCGCTCGAGCGCCTCGGGCAACGCCTCCTCGAACTCCGACTCCCGGTTGAGGATCTCGCCCAGGATGTTGAGCATTTCGAGTTGTTCCTGTCGAATCCCGATTTTCAAGGCGTTCGCCTACCCGCCACCCCATCTATCAGCGGATGTCGAAATCATCGGGCCTGGCCCTCAGGAAGCGTTCGAAGGCGTCTTCATCCGATTCTTTCCGGGAGTCTATGACCGGGGCCGGCCGACTTACATCTCGCCTGCGCTCCACGACCACGGTTTCGGACTGCTTGGCTTGTGATTGCTGGGGTTGTGATTGTTTGGGACGTGACTGTTTCGGTTCTGACCGCTTGGGTTCTGACCGCTTGGGTTCTGACCGCTTGAGCTCGGACCGCTTGAGTTCGGTGCGCTGCGCCCCGCCCTCACGGCGCGAGCGGGCGCCTCGGACATCGTCGTTGCTCATGGTGCCCGCACCAGCCCTTACGCGCGCCTGTCGCTCGGGTTGCTGCGTCTCGGCCAAGACCGCGTCACGGCGGTAGCTCACGATCGTCCATACTGTGAGGGACACGGCGATAAGTAAGCCGTACCCAAGCAGTACGACGAGCGCGAGTGGGGCGATGTCCATGTCGGCTTCCATACTACCGCACCTGTAGGAGGCCTACGTTTCATGCCAGCAGGTCGTTGAGGGCTGTGGGATCGATGTTGCCGCCCGAGGCAATCAGGACGGTCTTGCCCGGTAGCAACCCGGTCGTTCTACGGTCGCTCTGTAGCTTGCGGAAGGCGGCCAAGGTGAGCGCACCGGTCGGTTCCATCACCAGTCGTGCTTCACGTGGGTACCATCGCGCTGCCTCGAGAATTGCCTCCTCGCTCACTGTCACCATGCCGGCAAGCAGCCGCTGCAGGATGGAGAAGTTCAGCTCGCCAACCAATTGCGTACGAACGCCGTCGGCCACCGTACGAGTTACGCGAGCGGCGTCCCAGAAGGTCCTCCGTCCAACGGCTAGCGACTCGGTGGCGTCGGCGGCTAACTCCGGTTCCACGCCAAGAACCTGCGCCGCAGGGCACAGCGCCCTAACGGCCGTGGCGACCCCGGCGGCCAGGCCTCCTCCACCCACCGGGACGAGTACGTTGCGAACATCCGGAAGAGCCTCGCAAATTTCCAGGCCCACGGTGCCCTGCCCGGCGACTATCAGCGGGTGGTCGAAGGGGGGCACCAGGGTAAACCCTTCCGACTCCACCAGCTCGGCCGCCACCCGTTCGCGTTCATCGCTGCTGTTTCCGCAACGCACGATCTGGGCGCCATGTGAACGGGTGCGCTCCACTTTTATCTCGGGTGCGCCTTCGGGAATTACGATTGTCGCCCTTACGCCCAACAGCCGTGCCGCGCAGGCCACCCCTTGTGCGTGATTGCCACTGGAATGCGCCACCACCCCCTGGCTCCTTACGGCCGGATCCATCGACGCAAGGAAGTTGTATGCGCCGCGGATCTTGAATGAGCCGGTACGCTGTAGGTTCTCGGCCTTCACGTAGATTTCTTCACCGGAGTCCTCACCAAAGGGGAGCCGGATCACCGGAGTGCGGTAGATGGCATCGGCCACGCGCTGCGCCGCCTCACGAACCGAGCCGATAGTGACGTCGATCATGTGCGAAGTCTAAGCGGAATCGGGCCCCGCGACGAGAGGAAGGCGACGAGAGGAAGGCATCGACTTCGGCCGAAGTAGGAAGGGCCGGGATCGCGCCGCGCATAGTCAACTCACTTTCAGTGCTGCACAAGCGTTCGCCCGGCGTAGTCAGATGCTATCGCCGCTGTGACCGTAAGATGAGCGGCACCGAGATATCGGATCAGGTGCTACAAGGGAGCATGGAGGATTCGACCGCCACCCCCTTTGGGATGCTTGCGGCGGTAACGGGCCACGGCCTGCATGTCGCTGTCAATGCGTACGGCTGGCTGTTAATATGCGCTCGTGTCCCAAGCTGAAGTGTGTTCTCGCCAGCGGACGCCGCCGGCCCAGTGGCTGGCGGAGGAAGGAAACGACAGTCTACGTCAGATGACAACATGAGTCAGGCAGACGTCACGATGAACAGTTCCAGCCTGGCCTTCGTCGAGGAAATGTACGCGTCTTATCTCGACGATCCGGCCTCCGTTTCAGAGGAGTGGCGAAGCTATTTCGCCAGCGCCGGCAACGGCCACACCAACGGCAGCGGCAACGGCACAGTCAATGGTGTCGGCAACGGGGCAACTACTCACTTTAGGCCCAATCCGCGCTTCGAGGCGGTAAGCCTCTTCAACGCGCCGGCCTCTCGGCCAACTGAGTTGCCGGCGAACGGCGACGCCGCGGCCCTCCAGCACCGGGTCGATAAGCTGGTGCGCAACTACAGGGTACGAGGGCACCGACTCGCGAAGATCAATCCGTTGGGCCGAGAGAACACGACCCTTCCGGAACTGGATCCTCAGTACTACGGCTTTACCGAGGACGACATGCAGCGCCCGGTCCTGGCCGACAACATGCCGGGTATCAGCACGCTCGGTGAGCTGATCGAAGCACTAAAGAGCACCTATACCCGCTCTATAGGCTCTCAGTTCATGCACATCGACAATCTGCGGGTGCGGACCTGGTTGCAGGCGCGCATGGAGCAAAGCCGTAACCGGCTCGACCTTTCGCGAGACACGCAGTTGCGTATTCTGACCAAACTCACCGACACCGAGATTTTCGAAGAGTTCATTCAGAAGAAGTTCGTGGGTGCCAAACGATTCTCGCTCGAGGGCAGCGAGAGCTTGATACCTCTGCTCGACATGGCTATCGAGAAGGCCGGCGGCCAGGGCTCCTGCGAGGTCATTCTGGCGATGGCGCACAGAGGCAGGCTCAACGTGTTAGCCAATATCATGGGCAAGAGCCCACGCGACATCTTCCGGGAGTTCGAGGATGTCGATCCCGAGATGCACCGCGGTCGCGGGGACGTCAAGTACCACTTGGGCTACTCGGGCGATTGGGTGACTTCCACCGGCGCCAAACTCCATCTGTCGCTCTGCTTCAATCCATCTCATCTCGAGTTCGTGAACCCGGTGGCGCTCGGCCGCACCCGTGCCAAGCAGGACCGCATCGGTGATGAGGAGCGCGAGCGCGCCCTCGCGATACTCATCCACGGAGATGCCTCGTTCATAGGTGAGGGTGTCGTTCAGGAGTCGCTGAACCTTTCCGAACTGCCCGGCTATCGGATCGGTGGCGCTCTGCACGTGATCGTGAACAATCAGTTGGGATTCACCACCGGACCCGAGCAGGGTCGATCCAGCACCTACGCCAGCGACATTGCAAAGATGTTGCAAAGCCCGATCTTTCACGTAAATGGTGAGGATCCCGAGGCGGTCGCTCAGGTGATAGAGCTGGCAATGGACTTTAGGCGGGAGTTCCGCCGCGACGTCGTCATAGACATGTACGCCTACCGCCGGCACGGCCACAACGAGGGAGACGAGCCGGCTTTCACGCAGCCGGAGATGTACGGCAAGATCCGCAACCGTCCCACCGTGCGCGAAGGCTACCTAAAGCGCCTGTTGGCGATCGGCGAGATCGATCGGGCCGAGGCCGACAAGATAGTCGAGCAGAGCCGCGAGAAACTCGAGCAGGAGCTATCGGTCGCGCGACGCGACGATTACCGCACTCACTACTCCGCCGGGGAGGGAGTGTGGCAGCCTTACCGGGGCGGTAAGGACAGCGAAGCGCCCGACGTCGATACCGGACTGCCGCGCGAAGAGATGGAATTGCTGCTCACACGGCTGGCGCAGCTGCCCGAGGACTTCGAGGCCAACCCCAAAATCCTCAGGAGCTTGAAGTTGCGTGAGGAGATGGCCCGCGGCGAACGACCACTGGACTGGGCGGCAGCCGAGGCGCTGGCGCTCGGCAGCCTGGCGAGCGCCGGTTTTAGGATCCGACTTACCGGCCAAGACAGTGAACGCGGTACCTTCAGTCACCGCCATACCGTTCTGCACGACGCGCGGGGCGGAAGGACCTACGTGCCGCTGCAGCATGTGAGCGACGGCCAAGCGCCAGTGAAGATATACAACAGCCCCCTTTCCGAGACGGGCGTTCTGGGTTTCGAGTACGGCTACAGCCTCGACTGGCCCGATGCGCTCGTCATTTGGGAAGCGCAGTACGGCGACTTCAACAACGCCGCGCAGGTGATCATCGACCAGTTCATCGCTTCGGCCGAAGACAAGTGGCGGCGCCTCTCGGGACTCGTCATGCTTCTCCCTCATGGTTTCGAAGGCTCGGGACCCGAGCACTCCAGCGCGCGGCTCGAGCGCTTCTTGCAGCTCTGCGCCGAGGACAACATGCAGATCGTGAACCCGACTACGCCGGTGCAGTACTTTCATCTCCTCAGGCGGCAAGCAGTCCGCCCTTACCGCAAGCCGCTGGTGGTGATGAGCCCCAAAAGCCTCTTGCGACACCCAAAGTCGATATCGGATCTTGCCGAGTTTGGAGAGGGCCGTTTCGAGCGTGTCCTGGCCGACTCTGCTACCAATACCGCGGAGGCGACGAGAGTTCTTCTCTGCTCCGGCAAGCTCTACTACGAGCTCCTCGCCGAGCGTGAGGAGAAGGGCCGGAAGGATGTCGCGTTAGTGCGCCTGGAGCAGCTCTACCCCACTCCCAACGACCAGTTGGAGAGCGTGTTGAGCAGCTACGGTTCGGATGTAGAGATCGTGTGGGTGCAGGAGGAGCCAGAGAACATGGGCGCCTGGCGCTACTTGCGGATACATTGGGGCAGCCAGCTCTACGGAAGACCGTTCTGGGGCGTGAGCAGGCCGGCGTCGGCTAGTCCCGCAACGGGTTCGGCGAGCAGTCACCGAATCGAACAGGCAGAGCTGATTCGAGCGGCGTTCGAGACAGTGAAGAGATGAGCGCCCGTCTTATGAACGGCCTTCTACTGACCGGCCTTCTACCGACCGGCCGTCAATTGAGCGGCTATAGGATGCACCGTCACCATACGAATGCGGCAAGGAGCAGAAATGGCTGTTGAACTCAAAGTGCCGGACGTCGGAGAGTCTGTTTCCGAGGTATTCATCGGCACCTGGTTAAAGCGAGAAGGGGAGGCGGTAACTCAGGATGAGCCGCTAGTCGAGCTGGAGACGGACAAAGCGACCGTCGAGGTACCCTCTTCCGTTTCCGGCAAGCTAGCCAAGGTACTCAAGAAGCAGGGGGACTCGGCACAGGTGGGGGAGGTTATCGCTCACCTCGAGGAGGGGGAGGCGGGCGCCGCCGTCTCGAAAGGGGACGAGGACGGCGAGGCGAGTGCCGCGCCGCAAGAGCTGGCTGCTGCCGAGGCTTCTAGCGCCGGCTCTGATAGTGCAGACGCGTCAGATGGTGGAGCAGCGGCCGATGGTGGAGCCCCTCCAAGCGTTGGAGCCGCGGCCGCTGGTCGAACGGCCGCCAAGAGCGGGGAACCGAGAATCATGCCTGCCGCCCAGCGGCTGTTGGAGGAGCACGACATTCGGCCGGATCAGGTCGAAGCGAGCGGTCCGGGCGGGCGGCTGCTAAAAGAGGATGTGCAGCGACACATGGTCTCCAGCGACAGCGTTCCGAGCGGTAGCGGTAGTACCGGCTCCGCTACGACGCCGGCCGCCTCGGCTCGGGCGGCTGACGACAGAGCGGGCGCCCAGGCCGGCACGGGGGGTGAGCGCCAGGAAGAAGTCGTGCCGATGAGCCCCCTGCGCCGCCGAATCGCCGAACGGCTGGTCGAGGCGCAACGGAACGCTGCTCTGCTTACCACCTTCAACGAGATCGACATGAGCCAGGTCATGGAGCTCCGCAAGGAGTACCGGGACACCTTCGAGAAGCGCTACGGGGTGCGGCTCGGTTTCATGTCGTTCTTCGTCAAGGCAGTCATCGACGGGCTCAAGGGCATTCCTCAGCTAAACGCCGAGATCCGTGATAGCGACATCGTCTACAAGAACTACTTCGACATCGGCGTCGCGGTCTCCACCCCCAAGGGGCTGGTGGTGCCCGTGCTCCGCAATGCCGACCGTATGTCGTTCGCGCAGGTCGAGACGGCAATAGGCGACTTCGGTACCCGGGCCCAAGCGAACAAGATCACGCCGGGGGAGCTCCAGGGGGGAACCTTCACCATCTCCAACGGCGGAGTGTTCGGGTCGCTCATGTCGACGCCGATCGTCAACCCGCCACAATCCGGAGTACTGGGGATGCACACCATCCAGCAGCGACCGGTGGCGGTGGACGGCCAGGTGGAGATAAGACCGATGATGTACATCGCCCTCTCCTACGACCACCGCATCGTTGATGGGCGTGAAGCCGTTACCTTCCTCAAGCGCATCAAGGAGGCTGTCGAGCGGCCCACCCGTATGCTGCTCGAGGTCTAGCTACCCGCCCCACACCTTTAGCTGCTACCGGAGGTCACCTTTGGCCTCACCGGAGGACAACATGCCCAAGCACGACGTGATAGTCATCGGCGGCGGTCCGGGCGGCTACGTAGCCGCGTTGCGAGCCGCCCAGCTAGGCTTCAATGTTGGCTGCGTGGAGTTGGAGGCAGCCTTGGGAGGCACCTGCGTACGCGTCGGTTGTATCCCTTCGAAGGCGCTGCTCGAGTCGAGCGAGCGCTACCACGAGGCGCAAACCGAGATGGAGCGCCACGGTGTGCTCGTCAAGAACGTAAAGCTCGACCTCGAGCGGATGCTCTCCCGCAAGGACGAGGTCGTAAAGGCTAACAGCGACGGCGTCGCGTTCCTCTTCAAGAAGAACAAGATCAAACGCTACCGGGGCCGAGGAGAGATCACCGGTCCCGGACGTGTAGTCGTGCATGGCGAGGATGGCAGGGAAGAGCTCGAGGGGAAGCACCTCGTGATCGCGACCGGCTCGCAAGTCTCCACACTGCCGGGCGTGGAGCTGGACGGCGATCGGGTAGGCTCCTCGGCCGAGGCGCTTGCGTACCGCAAGCCACCGAATCATCTGGTTGTAATCGGCGCGGGTTACATCGGGCTCGAGCTAGGCGCGGTATGGCGCAGACTGGGTTCCAAAGTCACCGTACTCGAGTACTTCGACCGGATCCTGCCGGGTATGGACGCCGAACTTGCCCGCGACGCGCTCAAGACCTTCAAGAAGCAGGGGATCGAGTTCCGCCTTGGCTTGCGGGTAACCGGCGTGAGGGTGACAGGTGTGAGGGTGACAGGTGTGAGGGTAACGGGCACCAAGGCGCAAGGCAACGGGGCCATGGTCGAGATCGAGGGCGGCGAAGAAATAGAGGCCGACCGGGTGTTGGTAGCGGTTGGGCGCAAGCCCAATACCGAGGGGCTAGGGCTGGACAGCGTGGGCGTCGAGCTCGACGAGCGGGGTCGAGTGAAGGTCGATGGACGTTTCGCCACCAACGTCGATGGTATCTACGCGATCGGGGACGTGATTGCCGGCCCCATGCTGGCGCACAAGGCCGAGGAAGAGGGCGTCGCGCTCGCCGAGATGCTCGCCGGCGAAGCCGGGCACGTGAACTACGAGGTGATACCTGGCATCGTGTATACCGAGCCGGAGATCGCAACGGTAGGCAAGAGCGAAGAGCAGCTCAAGGAGCAGAAGATCGCCTACAAGAAGGGCGTTTTCCCCTACCTCGCCAACGGCCGAGCCCGAGCCTTGGGTGCCACCGACGGAAAGGTGAAGATACTCGCCCACGCCCAGACGGACCGGATTCTGGGTGTACACATTATCGGCGCCCGGGCGGGTGACCTGATCTCCGAAGCGGTGGTGGCGATGAACTTTTCCGCTTCGAGCGAAGATCTGGCGCGAACGGTACACGCGCATCCCACCCTCTCCGAGGTAGTGAGGGAAGCGGCGCTGGCGGTGGAGGGCCGGGCTCTGCATATGTGAGCGGATGTAGCCGGTTTGTCAGCCGCCGTCCTCTGTCTCGCCGCCCCGCCTGAGGTACTCATCGAAAGCGGGTCCCGGCATGGGCCGCTCGAAGAGGTACCCCTGGGCCCAACGGCAACCGGTGCCGCTAAGGAAATCGGCCTGGGCGCTAGTCTCAACGCCCTCGGCGATTACTTTGAGTTCGAGCTTATCGGCAAGCAACTGAATCGCCTCCACCAGCACCCGGCTGCGCTCGTCCCGCATCACACGGTGAATGAACGAGCGGTCGATCTTAAGGTGCGTGATGGGGAGATGTTGCAGGTACTTGAGGCTGGAGTAGCCGGTACCGAAGTCGTCGATCGCGATCTGCACACCCAAACCCGCGAACCGCCGCAAGTCGCGGGCCGCTCGCTCGACGTCCTGCATGAGGTAGGTCTCGGTCAGCTCGAGCATTACCGCGTCGTGAGGCACCCCCGAAACGCCGAGGATCCGGGCGAATGTTGTGAGGAACTGCGGCGACTCGAGCTGCCTGGGTGAGAGGTTGATGCCCAGGTGGAAATCGGGATAGCTTTCGAGCCAGATCTTAAGCTGGCTGAGCGACTGCTCCAGTACCCATTCGCCGATGGGGTGGATGGTGCCGTTGTCCTCGGCTACCGGGATGAATTCGGTGGGCGGAACCAGGTCCCTTTTGGGATGCCGCCAACGCAGAAGCGTTTCGGCCCCGGCTACCGCACCGCTGCCCAACTCGACGACCGGCTGATAGTGAACTTCGAACTCGTCCTTGGCAAGCGCCTGGCGTAGATCCGCCTCGATTTCCAGGTTGTCCTTTACCCGCGCGTCGAGGTGAGCGTCGTAGACCACATACCGAGCCTTGCCCCCGGTCTTGGCCCGGCGCAGGGCGATGTCGGCCTGATTTATGACCACATCGGGGTCACGGGCACTTTCGGCCGCCACCGAGATTCCGATACTCGTGCTTACGTCGAGCGCCACTCCTGCTATTCGGAACGGCTCGGTAAAGCTCTCCAATACGCGCTGGGCAACCCGGACCGCGTTCCACACGCTGCCCACGTCGAGCAGCAGGAGGCCGAACTCGTCCCCGGCGAGTCGAGCGGCCATATCGCCCGGCCTAATGCATTGCCCAATGCGCAGCGCCGCCTGCACCAGCAACTGGTCCCCCACCGGGTGACCGAACATGTCGTTCACTCGCTTGAAGTCGTCCACATCCATGAACAGCACGGCGTCGCGCACGCCTTGACGGCGGCGATCGTCGGCGAAGGCGCGGCGCGCCACCTCGAAGAAGGCGACGCGATTTGGTAGATCGGTGAGCGAATCTTGCCTGGTGCTGTGCTCTAGCTTGCGCTCCTTCTCCCGCAACGATGTCAGGTCGGAAAGTGAGGAGATTACACCGTAGGGCGAGTCCTCCCCTTCGACCTGCAATGGAGTGCTGTTCACAGAGATCCAAGCGAGATTGCCATCGTGCTTGCGGATAGCCATGGCGCCGTTAACGATGCGGCCACTGCGGAGGGCCCGCATCGGCGGATACTCCTCCAAGGATAGAGGGCTGCCATCCTCATCGATTGCGCCCCAGCCGTGACCACGGGCGCTAGCGTCCATAAGAGCGGGTGCATCGTTGCCCAATATCCGCTCCGCAGCTCCATTGCAGTCAGACACAATGCCGTGGAGATCCTGGATGATGATTCCTTGTTCGAGTGCGGCGAGTACCGCCTCGAAGTGCGGCTCGCTGCGGAGCAACGCCACGTCGGCCACACCTCGTCCAGCCGACCGGTTAACTCGAAGTACGACCGAAGAACTGCCCCCGGGGTCACTTTCAACCGGAATCATGGCGAGCTCGACCGGGATCTCCAGCTCTCCCTGGTCTCGCAGTCGGAAGCGGCCCGACAAAGCGTGGCGGCCGGACTGCGCTGCGGCCAAGCGGTCAGACAGGTATGCGGTCTCCTCGGGATGTACCAGTGACGCCAGCGTCGTGCCGATCAGAGCGTCGTCGTCGCGGCCGAGAAGGCGTGCGAACTCCCGGCTGATCTGCTGAATCCGGCCGTCGGAACCCACGATCCCGTAGCACACGCCCGAGGCTGCCGCCGTTGGTCTGGGGGTGTCTAGCTGGGTAGTTGATGCTCGAGCGCGGCTCATCGGTCTCCATTCTTCCATCGCCGCCCTGCTACATCGTACGACGCGAGCTTAGAGAGTGCTTAACTCTCGCCTGCTGCCGCCCGCAAGGCACAACCGCAACCGGAGGAGTGGCGGGCCGCTGTTATACTTTGGCCTGCAATGACAGTCGCCACCCTCACCGACCTACCACTTCGCGATCCCGCGCTCGAGCCGATAGCCGATAAGGTGCTGGAGGGCAAGAGGCTGACTTTCGAGGACGGAATGACCCTCTACTTCAGTCGCGATCTTCCGACCGTTGCTCGTTTGGCCGACTTCAGAAGAGAAAGCACCGTGGGGAGCAAGGCGTACTACGTACATTCGCTACGGCTTTCGCAGACCAACATCTGCTACGTAGGTTGCACCTTCTGCGGGTTCCAGCGAAGGTTCGGCCAGGAAGGCGTTTGGGACTACGACCTGGAGCAGGTCTGGGAGTATGTCGACCGGTTTTGGCACCCAGATCTGACCGAGATCCACATCTCTTCGGGCCACCATCCGAAACGGGACTGGCAGTATTACCTAGACCTGGTTCGTGGACTCACTGAACGCTATCCAGGGGCGCAGGTAAAGGCCTGGACGGCGGCAGAGATTCACCACTTCACCAAGATCAGCCGTCCGCGGCTGAGCTACCGAGAGGTGCTGACTCAGCTCAAAGAGGCCGGTCTGGTGGCCATGCCGGGCGGCGGCGCCGAGATCTTCGCCGAGGAGGTGCGCAAGCGTATCGCCCGCGCCAAGGTCGACGCCGAGGGTTGGTTGGAGATTCACCGCACCGCGCACGAGTTGGGCATACCTTCGAACGCGACGATGCTCTATGGGCACGTTGAACGTCTCGAGGATCGGCTCGACCATATGTTGCGGCTGCGGAAGTTGCAGGACGAGTCTGGCGGCTTCTTCTCCTTCATTCCGCTCGCCTTCCAGCCCGACAATAATCCGCTGGCCGAGGAGCTCGGAACGCGCGAGCATACGGTGGGCGTGGACGACCTTCGCAACCTGGCGGTCGCCCGGCTCGTGTTGGACAACTTTCCCCACATCAAAGGCTATTGGGTGATGATCACGCCGGAGCTCACTCAAGTTGCGCTATCGGCCGGAGTGAGCGATATCGACGGCACCATCAAGGACGAGCGAATAGCCCACGCTTCGGGAGCAGTCACCGAGGCCGGCATGAGCGAAGAGGAGCTGGTGCGGCTGATTCGCGACGCGGGACGGATCCCCGTACTCCGCGATGCGCTATATAACGAACTGCAAGTTCATGCCTGAGGCACGGCAGAAGCCTGTTCTCGGTGACGGTTCTGCCCAAAGTGGGCCGCGGGTGGAGCGTCTGGGCGTTGTGTCATACGCTAACGTCTCACCCCTGCATTACCGGCTCGAGCCGTGGTGCGATGAGGAAACCAGTGTGGAGTTCGTCTACGGGGTGCCCAGCGAATTAAATGCCAGCCTTCTGGCGGGCGAGATAGATCTAACGTTGGTGTCGAGCATCGAGTTCATTCGCCAACGACGCCGGCTTGTCGCGCTGCCGGACTTTTCGATCGCTACTCTTGGTCCGGCCTATAGCGTCATGCTTTTCCATTGGCGGCCCTGGAGTCAGCTGCATGGGGCAAGGATTGCCGTGACCACCGAGTCCGCCACCAGCGTCGAGTTGCTGCGGGTACTGCTCCAGGGGCACGGAATGAAAGGCGAATTGATCCCCATGGCGCCGGTGCTGGACGAGATGCTGGCAAGCTGCGACGGCGCGCTGCTCATCGGTGACGCGGCGCTGGCCGAGGGAGTGGCCTGCCGCAGCATCGACGGTCGCGCGCCGGTGGTCACCGACCTGGGTGAAGCTTGGTACCGACTCACGCGACTCCCCTTCACCTTCGCGGTATGGGCCTCGCTGCGCGACAACCCACCTTCAGAGGCTCTGGTGGAGCGTCTACGTTCGGCTCGTGAGCGGGGACTGGGCGAGATCTCCCAGGTAGCCGCGCTCGAGGCGCCCAGGAGCGGTGTGCCGGAGAGCGTGATGCGACGCTACCTCTCCAACTTCCGATACTATCTGGAGCCGCCGGATCGTGACGGACTGGACGAATTCGCGCGACGCAGCATTCCGCGCATCGATCTGGCGCAACTCGAGTATTGGCAGTTATAGGTTTTAACTTTCGACGGCCAGCCTCCCTTCGAGGGTCTGGAGATCGGCATCGTCCAGCCTGTCCTTGCAGCTGTCGAGCAACGCCAAGTACTCGAGGGCGAGAACGCTCTTGAGCTCTGCGGGTGTAGGTTGCCGGCCTAACTCCGCTAGAGAGCGTTCCTCCCCCGGCTGGGTGTCGCTGGGCTCCTCGCCCAGCTCTGCAGCCCTTTCCTCGGCCATCTTTTCGCCCACTGCTGCGGCAAGTTGTCTAAGGGTCAGGAGCACATGGCTCGCGACCATCACGTCGGTCGCGACGTAGCTCCGCAGATCGGCGAAGATCCTGGCGGCCATTTTCGGATAATTGAACGGCGGAACGATGAGCCTAAGCTCGTCCATTTCGTCGGCCCGAAGTGGCGAGGGCAACTCCCTGCGGGTGAGCGCCAGCAAGCCGGCTGCGATGCGGTTCACGCAGCTGATCGCGGTAAACGGGTCGCTTGTCGACGGAGACAGGGCGCGTCGCGCTAGTTCCAGAAACTGATCGAACAGCGACTCGGTATCCTGCGACTGATTTCGGCCCGTTCCAAAGGAGAGGCGACGTAGTAGCAGCGTGCCAACTTCCTTGCTGCGTTCGCCTGGGAAGACGTCGGCAATCGTTTGACCCCTTAGGATGAATGCCCCCGGCCTGTACCTGAGCCTCACGACTGCGTCATGCTTGCGCGCGAGCTCCAGCAAGCCGTCGCCGTCAACCGCCTGAAAGTAGCCTTCGCCCGTCGCTGCAACGGGCCGCGATACGCTGTCGAACTGCTCCGCCAAGCGACGAGGTACCGCCAAGCGGCCCTTCCCGGCCAACGGTCGCCCGACTCGGCCGGGAAAGATGTCTTTATTGTGCTCCGCGGCGATGTGGCTCCCCAGGGAACCCGCAACCTTGCCGACCACGGTCTCCACCTGAATCGAGGAGGCGATGTGATGGATGAAGTAGATCAAGCCGGCAATGGTCGCGACTGCAAGAAGGAGCGCCACGGTGACCGACAGGTGTGGCACGAAAGCGTCTAAGCCATCCCCCTCGTCATGCACTGTACGCAGTACCAGTAGGCAGTAGAGGAAAGTGGCGACGAACGTGCCCAGCACGACCTGGTTTCCCCGGTCGCGCATGAAGTTTCCCATTAGGCGTGGACCGAACTGCTGTGAGGCGAGCGTAAGTGCCACGATCGTGAGGGAGAACACGACGCCGGCCACGTTCATCATCGAGCCGGCGATGGTGGAAAGCAGTGACCGGGCACCCCCCGGCTGGTTCATGAAGATGAAACGCAGATTGGTCAACCATAGTGGGGTACCGCTTTGGTCCACACTAATCGTGATCACCGAGAGTGCTACCGCCGCTGCGGACATAAGGGCCGGAATGAACCAGAAGCTGGAGCGGATGCTCCCGAGATAGGCTATGAAACGTCCTTGCACGCCACCCCCCTCACGCTGCCGTGTGCTCAACCTAGCAGAGGGCGGCGACCGGCGTCGTGGCGGCTGCCGCCGGTACCAATGAGCTACAACACGAAGCGGCTCAGATCCTCGCTCTCGACGATATCTTCGAGCTTGCGGCGAACGTACGCCTCGTCGATAGTCACCTCACCGAGGCCGGTCGCGAAGGAAATATCCTCCAAAACCGTCTCCAGCATGGTGTGCAGGCGCCGAGCGCCGATGTCCTCCACCTCGCGGTTCACCTGCTCGGCATAAAGTGCGATCGCTTCGATGCCCGACTCCTCGAAACTCACGATGCTTCCGTCCACCTTGAGCAGTTCGATGTACTGCCTTGTAAGCGAGTGTTCCGGCTGGGTGAGGATCCGCTGGTAGTCCGACGCCGTGAGCTCCTCGAGCTCGACGCGGATCGGGAAGCGCCCCTGCAGTTCGGGGATCAGGTCCGAGGGCTTCGAAGCGCTAAAGGCGCCGGCGGCGATGAACAGCACGTGATCGGTCTTGACCGGACCGTAGCGGGTGTTTACCTGGGTACCCTCCACCACCGGTAGCAGGTCGCGCTGCACGCCCTCGCCCGAAACGTCGGCGCCCGAGCTGCCACCCGACTCGGCGATCTTGTCGAGCTCGTCGATGAACACTATCCCGGCGTTCTCGGCGCGGTAGATCGCTTCGCGGGTAACCTCGTCGTGGTCGATCAGTTTCTCGGCCTCTTCGCCCTCGAGCACCTTGCGCGCCTCGCTTACCGCGGTCTTGCGCTTCACTCGCTTTTTGGGCAGCACGTTGGAGAGCATGTCCTGGAGGTTCACCCCCATCTCCTCCATGCCCGGCATCATGCCTGTGACCGGACGCTCGTCTTTTACTTCGATCTCTATCGTGCGCGCCTCGAGTTGCCCAGCCCTCAGCAACGCACGCATTTTCTCGCGACCCTCCTGGGTGCCGCCGGGGAGAAGCGCGTCGAGCAGCCGCTCCTCGCCGGCCTGGGCAGCCCGCTCGGTCACCTCGGCCTTTTTCTCGTTCTCCACCATGATGAACGCGGCCTGTGCCAGGTCGCGCACAATCGACTCGACGTCGCGGCCCACGTAGCCGACCTCGGTGAACTTGGTGGCTTCCACCTTCACGAAAGGAGCCTTTGCGAGCTTCGCCAATCGCCGGGCGATCTCGGTCTTGCCGACACCAGTGGGCCCGATCATCAGAATATTCTTGGGGACTATTTCCGCCTGGATCGCCTCGGGCAGCTGCCGCCGCCGAAAGTGGTTGCGCAACGCCACCGCCACTGATCGCTTGGCTTTGTGCTGGCCGATGATATGACGATCGAGCTCCTCGACGATCTGCAGTGGAGTGCGGTCCGCGGCCGCCCTCAGAATCACCTCGCTGGTCATGGCGCTTCCTCCCCGGAGTCCCCATTCTCACTCTGCTCTTCGCTAACAGTCTGCTCTTCGCTAACGGTGAGCACCGTGGCGGTTCCGCTGGTGTAAATGTCGATGTCGGCAGCGATCGCCAGCGACAACCGGGCGATCTCCTGGGCTCCCATCGCGGTGTGGCGCAAGAGCGCCAGCGCGGCGGCCTGGGCGTACGCGCCGCCCGATCCGACGGCCACAACCGGTTCATCGGGAGCAATGACGTCTCCCATGCCCGATAGGGTGAGGATCTGTTCGCTGTCGGCAACTATCAGCATAGCCTCGAGATTGCGCAGCACTCTGTCGGTACGCCACTCCTTGACCGTTTCCACCGCTGCCTTGACGAGGTTGCCGCGGCTGGAATCCAAGTGCCCTTCGAACTTATCCAAGAGTGTGAAGGCGTCGCTCACGGCGCCGGCGAAGCCTACCAATACGCGCTCGTCGTGAAGGGTTCTTACCTTCACCGCGCCCTTCTTTACAATCGTGTCGCCCAGCGTGACCTGGCCATCCCCTGCGATTGCCGAGACACCGTCACGGTGCACTGCAACGATGGTTGTTCCGTGCATCCGACTCATATCGACGCACTGTAACAGCTTGCGCGATGAGCGAGCGTGCCGGGCTCCAGAGGCGATTCCCGGCCGGACGGCCCCATATGAAGCACCCTGCAACGACTGTCGAGTACCCGGGATAGCATGGGCGAATGCCATTCTACGAATTCGGCGGAGGGCGACTCGAAGCGATCGTGGGCCCGATGTTCAGCGGCAAGTCAGAGGAGTTGATCAGGCGCGTCAATCGTGCCCTAATAGCCCGGCAGGAGGTGCAGGTCTTCAAGCCTGCTATCGATGATCGATATGACGCACGGGACGTCGCCTCTCACTCGGGTCGGCGAATGGAAGCCTTCTCCGTCGACGGGGTAGCGGGGATAGTTGCGGCGCTTCGCGATGAAGTCCGACTCGTCGCACTCGATGAGTGCCAGTTCTTTGGTTCCGAGGTGGTGGAGTTGGTGCTCGGCCTGGCCGACAGGGGTCGCCGGGTTATCGTGGGCGGCCTGGATCTCGACTTTCGTGGGGAACCTTTCGGGCCGATGCCGCAACTTCTAGCCCACGCCGAACTGGTGGAGAAGCTCACCGCCATCTGCCGCTGTGGAAGACAGGCTACGCGAACCCAACGGCTCATCGGCGGCTCGCCGGCGCACTACGACGACCCCGTGATCCTGGTGGGAGCAGCCGAGCGTTACGAGCCGCGCTGCCGAGAGTGCCACGTCGTTCCTCGGGAGACCCGCTCGGTGCCGCTCTTTCCCCTTGCCTAGGATTGTAACCGCCCACGTCCCGACGACGAATCCGTAACGCTCCAGTCACGGCGCACCGCTATTGTGGTCGTGGTAGTAGAAAGGAGAGCGTATGTCGAAGCTCTACTTCGGTGAGGCGCTTGCGCTTCTCGCCAAAACGATGCCGTTTCTTTGGATAAGGTTGGGTTCGTACGCGCTGCTGGGTGTGGCCCTGGGCGTGTACTTCGCCGTGTTGGGCGGCCTTGCCTGGTTGCTGGGATCGCTCTGGGCGCCGCTGGGCTGGATCGTGTTCATCGTTGCTATAGGCGGAGGTTATGGAGGCATGCGCTGGGCTTCCCGCTACTACTTCTATCTCCTCAAAGCCGCCCACACCTCGGTGATGACGGAGTTCATCGTGAACGGGACAGGGCCCCAGGGCTCGCAGGTGGAATACGGCAGGAAGCAGGTTACCGAGCGCTTCCGCGACACGAGCATCCTGTTCGCCGTGGACCAGCTCGTTGACGGGGTTGTTAAGAGCATCGTCAGGAATTTCACGCAAATCTCCGAAGCGCTGCCGATTCCCGGAATCGATGGCCTGGGCAAGCTGCTCGAACGGGTGGCGATCGCCTCGACCACATTCATCGATGAGTCGATCCTCAGCCGCGCCTACGCAAAGCGGGAGCAGAATGTGTGGAGCGTTGCCCGCGACGGAGTCGTCCTCTACGCCCAGGCCTGGAAGCCGATCCTCACGAACGCTGTAGCGCTTGCCCTCCTGACCTACGTTCAGTTCTTCCTGATTCTGGTGATCCTGGCTCTGCCCGCGCTCGCGCTGGGCGCCGCGCTGCCCGGCATGCGCTTCGCCTTGGCCGTCGGCGTGTTGATCACGGCTTGGATGATCAAACTGGCAGTGGCAGACGCGTTCGCCTTGGCCGCCACGCTCGTCGCCTATCACCGCGCTACCGCCGGACTCGAGCCCGACGCCCAATGGATCGCCAAGATCGAGGGAGTTAGCGAAAAGTTCCGCGAGCTTGGCCACAAGGCTGCCGAAGCCGTTCGTGAGGGTACCGCCTCACCGGCTGGCCCGGAACCGGTAGCTGCTCCGGTTTCGAGTCCGATTCTCATCACTCCGGAAGCAGAGGGGAATCCTTCGGCCTCTTGAGCACGAAAGCGCCGCGCCCAACGGCCACCGTGGCAACCCTTCGTCGGGAACTCGCGGCATCGGCTAGAGTCGGGTGCGTCGGCCTGCCGGCCATCATTTCTTGGCCGGGAGGATATAGCGAGAAGAGGTGACAGTGAGCGCGAACCATTCACACCGGCACGGCCTCGATCAGAGGGATGGCGCGGCCGGCAGGGGGCGCCGCCACCGTGGCCGCCTGACGTGGGTGCTCGCACTGGTACTGCTCTACATGGTCGCCGAGGTCATCGGCGGGCTTCTCGCCAATTCGCTGGCGCTCTTGGCCGACGCGGGTCACATGCTTTCCGACGCCGGAGCGCTAACCCTGTCGCTCTTCGCGATCTGGGTTTCCCGGAAGCCCCCCACCAGCGAGCACACCTACGGCTACTACCGAACCGAGATCCTGGCCGCCCTGGTCAACGGTGCGACGCTGGTTGCGATAAGCGGATACATCTTCTACGAGGCGTTCCGACGAATCGGTGATCCCCCCGCCGTACAAGGTGGGCTGATGCTGAGCGTGGCTCTCGGGGGCCTGCTGATCAACGTGGCCGGGTTGCTGATATTGAACGGAGGGCGGAACGACAACCTCAACGTGCGAGGTGCCTGGTTGCACGTACTTACCGACACCTTGGGAAGTTTGGGGGCGATCGCCGCCGGCGCGCTCATCTGGGCGTTCGGCTGGCACTGGGCCGACCCATCAGTTTCGGTTTTGATCGCCCTGCTCGTTTTGTACTCGGCCTGGGGCTTGCTCAAGGAGACCGTGAACGTGCTGCTGGAGGGCGCTCCCGGTCATATCGACGTAGATGCGGTGCGTGCGCGGATCCTGGGCTGCTCCGGGGTGGACGCGGTACACGACCTGCACGTATGGACGATCACCAGCGGAATGCCGGCTCTTTCGGCTCACGTGGTCGTGCGAAACGAGCACTTCAGGCAGGAGACTCTCAGGCGGGTGCGCGTGTGCCTGCAAGACAATTTCGGTATCGACCATGTGACGATCCAGCTCGAGCGCGAAGACCTCGAGGAACCGTCGACGGCGGTGTAGTTTGCGGCGCCAGATCGAGGCGGGATGCCCTTAACGCACCGAAAGAGCTTCCGAAATCAACCCGACCGCACACCCCCCGGAGCGTCGGCTTTCGGCGTCGAGATGCCCAGGCCGGCCGTCCAGAGTTCCCGGTCGCGGGCGGTCCAGATCAGCAGCAGAGCCATCACGCCGTAGAACGGCAGGTGCCCCACCAGCTCCACCCAGTTGAATACGGTGAGGGTGAGATTGAAAGGCAGCCAGGCGACCACGATCGTCTCTCGAACGAAGATCCCGAACACCAGCAGCAGCCCGATGATCAGTTCGACCGTCCCGGCCGCGAGGATGAAGAGGGGATCGGGTAGTGGCACGCCGAGCGATGGTGTGAAGTTGAGGGGATAGCGTTCGAGGAAGGCCAGCGCCAGCGGCAGGTTCGCCAACTTCTCGGTGAAGGCGATGACAATGAAGCTCAGGCCGACGCCGATCCGCAGAACCGTGACGGCGTAACGCGCCAGGGCAGCCGGAGGTTCGAGCTTGGGGAAGATTAGCCGGTCGATAGCAAAGGGACCGCGACCGGCCAGGAAGAAGAAGGCGGCAAAGCCGAGGAAATGCGCGTTTTCGAACATGGCGACCGGCGAGGCCACCCAGAAGCCCAAGAGCCAGAGTACGGCCAGGGCGACGGCCGCCGGCCGAGCAAAGCCACCGTAAAAGAACGATAGGGCGATGCCGGTCTGCACCAGTCCCAGCAGGTAGCGCCAAGCGCCATCCAGCGGAACACTGGGGGCAAGAAGGGTTCCACTCACGCCGGCAATCAAGAGCGGTACCGCCAGATGAACCCCAATGATCATCGGGGCAAGTCCGTATAGGAGGCTCCGACCACCCGGTGTGGCGCCGAACAGCTCCGGACCCGGAAGGAGCCCGCGACCTCGGCGGAGCCGCTGCAGCGCGTATGCAAGTGATACGACGAGGAGCGCACCGACGATGAACCAGATAGCGGGAGGCGAGAGAGCGGCGGCAAGGTCACCGGGATACTGCTCCGCGTCGATGAACCACTTTTCGTGTGCCATCGCGATCGGCATGCAGGACGCCAGGAGCGGGAGGAGTAGCCGGCTTCGCTTCAAGGCTGAAGCCGGCTGCCGTCGCGAGGGAAGGCGCGAGCAAATCGTACGTTGGGTATGCCCAACAGCAGTGCCGTGAGCCTCTCTGCCCCGATGGCGAAGCCTCCGTGCGGTGGCATGCCATGACGGAACACTTCCAGATAACCGGTGAACGACTCGGGATTCATTCCCCGTTTGTCCAGCTCCTGCAGCAGGCGCTCATACCGGTGGATCCTCTGGCCACCCGAGCTTATCTCTACCCCGCGGAACAGCAGGTCCAGGCCGCGAGTGAGCCCATCCTCGGTGGGATAGGTGTAGAACGGGCGGGCGGCCTGCGGGTAGTGGGTCACGAAGACGAAATCGCTGCCGTGCTCCTCTTTGGCCCAACGTCCCACCAGGCGCTCGGCCTCGGGGTCGAGATCCTTGCCGCCCGTCATATGGCCGTAACGTTCACGAACGAGTTCGCGCGCCTCCAGCAGCGGTATCCGGGGAATCGGCGCCGAAGTATCCGGCGCACTGGCCCCCAGCGTTGCGAGTTGCGAGGCGCAGCGGTTGCGCACGCCCTCCATCATCGCCTTGACCAACTCCTCCTGGAGCGCCATCACATCCCCGTCGTCCTCGATGAAACCGAATTCGACATCCATGGAGAGGTATTCCGAAAGGTGCCGGGTCGTATGCGATTGCTCTGCGCGGTAGACGGGTGCAACCTCGTACACGCGCTCGAAAACCGCCACCATGATCTGCTTGTAGAGCTGCGGCGACTGCGCCAGGAACGCGCGCTTGCCGTAGTAGTCGACTTCGAACTGATTCGCGCCGCCCTCGGCGCCGGCGGCAACCAGTTTGGGCGTGAAGATCTCGGTGAAGCCCCGGTCATCCAGGAACGACCTGAACGCCCTTACCAGCTCGGCCTGGACTTTGAGCGTCGCCTGAGCCTTTACGCCGCGCACGGTAACGTGGCGATACTGCAACAGGGTCTCGGGGTTGGCGTGCCACTCCTCCTTGGGGATTTCCACCGGTGGGGGAGCTGTGGCCTCGCTGATGACTTCGAGGGAGTCTGCCTGCACCTCCAGCCCGGAGGGCGCCTTGGCGTTCTCGACGACTCGGCCGGTTACTCGCACACAGCTTTCGAAGAGCGGTAGTTCGGTCGCTTTGAACACGCATTGAACTAACCCGCTTCGGTCACGGAGGACCAGGAACTGAATCCCACCCAGATCGCGCCGATTATGGACCCAGCCCTGCACGACGACCTCTGCGTCCAGTCGCTCGCGTAACTGGGAGATCTGAGTAGCGGCTGGGGTCGTGGTTGCGTTCACTGATCACGCTCCTGAAAAACCCCGAGGCTTGGACCTCGGGGTAAACGACTGCTCTTGATGGCGACGTCTAGGTCCCGAGGCGCCTCGAATTCGGATTATCCGAGCTTGTGACTAGGGGACGGGTCAACGTCATAGGCGAGCATGGTAGCAGGGGCTACGATAGGTGTCAACGCGTTCGCGTCGGTCGATTGAAGCCACCCGAGCTGTTCGCGAAGCCTTTGCCATCCTCAGCCGTTCGACTTCAGGTAGTGCTCGATCAATCTGATGTGCTCTAGATCCTTCGGCCGGTTCAGCTGCCGTTTGAACCTGAGTACCGCCTGAAGCGATACAAACGGTATTTCGTCTCTGATGGTCGCTCCGTCGATCAGCTCGTTGGCGTCGTCGCTAAGCCAACCGTTGAAGATCTCCACGCCCTCGCGAGGACGTACCACGGCATCGTGACTGCCGCGCTGCGTCGGAGCGAGCGTAGTGGCGTGGTGCCATGCGGCGCCGCGAGAAACAATGTCGACGTCGTTGGTTTCACTGATCAGGCCGTAGGCGAGTAGCGGGGCGCTGCCGTGCAGGGCGAAGTCGCCGCCGGGCAGGCCGAGCGACTTCACGATGCTTACGACCTCGAGGAGTTTCACTCGAGATCTCGCACTATGGGCCGCACCGCTGGTCTCACTGGGAGCATTATTTGTTGCCCTTGCTGCCTGCGAGATTCCCGGGGGCGCCACTGTCGCGAGCAACCCATGACAGATCGAGCGCCAGCCGCGCGGCATTTACCAGCGGTGCCAGCGGACTACGCTCGGCCAGTTCATCCGGCGTGAGCCATTCGAAAGCGTCGTGCTCGTCGCTCATCACTACTTCGCCGCTAATGGCTTGAGCACGGTAGACGATCACCACCATCGGTTCGTCGATGCGCTTTGCCGGGTAGGTGGTTATGGGCCTCGGGTCCAGCTCGACCTCGAGACCGCACTCCTCGGAGATCTCCCGCGCCACCGCTGCGAGTGGGTCCTCGCCGGGCCGCACTCGTCCCGAGAGCGTTTCCCATAACCCCGGACCGGCGTCTCGGCAGGCGCTGCGCCTCATGCAGAGGAGCCGCTTGCCGCGAAAAACCACCGCCGCTACGGCGACGACCAGCAGAGGCTCATGGGTCTCCTTCACGCCGCGCTTATACCACGACGAACTCATGGGTCCATCCTTCGGTACGATTTACTTCTGAGTGGACACGTCCGGACCTTTAGTCGACGAGGCCACGACTTATGCCCAGTGTCCGTAGAATGGGTTCGTCGCGATGCATATAATGTAGGAATGGTCCGCAAGAAGCTCCACCTGGAAGAAGCGCAGGATAAAGCCCTCAAGCGGCGAGCGCGAGAGCTGGGCATTTCGGAGGCCGAGGTGGTCCGGCAGGCCCTCGACGAGGCCTTCAGTAGCAGGTTAGACGCGAAAGTCATTAGGGGCCAACGTGAGATTCTCAATGCGATCTTCCATGATGCAGACGAATTCGCGAACACACAGGAATCTTCTCAGCCTTACAAGTTCGATCGCCAGGCGTTGTACGAGGAGGATCAGCGCTACGCACGACGGCGCGATGGCGAGTGAGCTATTTCCTCGACACCAACCTTCTCATCTACTCGGTAGAGAAGCGGGATCCCGCTAGGAGGGCGTGTGCGTTTATAGGCTTGGGTTTGGGCGCCCGAGTCGGGCTGC
>JBBDRD010000008.1:0-50543 GCA_040905665.1 Trueperaceae bacterium | reverse complement strand
GGTACTCGGGAGGCAGCTCCCCGGAAGAGTAGGACAGCGCGAAGAACACTATTTTCACCCTGCGAACGTGGCAGGGTACCAATATTCGCACCGCCGCCTATGGCGGCTATCAACGCACCTTCCGCCCCCAAGGGCGGACACAACGCGGGGTGGAGCAGTCTGGTAGCTCGTCGGGCTCATAACCCGAAGGTCGCTGGTTCAAATCCAGCCCCCGCAACCACCTCAAACTACCGAACAGCGGGCCGCTCTCATCGAGCGGCCCGCTGTTCGTTTGCGGACGGTCCAGCAGAATGCCGTTGGGGTCGATAGCAGTTTTCCGGTGCCTCCAACATTGACGGCCCACAGGAGGGCCACAAAAGTAGTCATTTCACATCTTTGTAACACCGAGATAGGTCCATCCATATCGAGACTTCGATGAGGCCGGCCAGTACCGAGCGTGAGCTGGGCCTGCCTGTCGTACGCCCAGGACAGCGGTACCGTTGGTGGCCCCTATCCTCAGCGGAACAGCCAATGCGCGACATCCCTGTTACCCTGGAAGAGTCAAGCTACCGTTCTGGGAAGGAGGAGGCCGATGATCCAAGCTGGCAGGGAGCACCATCTGCAGCCGCACGGCGTTGGAGCCGTGGTCCGCCAACCGCCATGGACGACGAATATGCTGACCCTCCTTCTCCTGGTCCTCCTGACCGGATTGCCGCAGATCGGCATCTCCCTCAGTGGTATCGACTTCGGCGGCGAACGGATCTCCTCGGTGCCGCTCACGCGTTCCTTGCTGCTCGACAAATTGCTCCCCGAGGCGTCCTCGGTCGCGCCTCCGCCCCTTACCGATTTCCCTCCGGCGCTCACAGTGCCGCGCCCCCTCCCCTTCCAGCTCTTCGGCGGGCACGCGAGGGCTTCGGATGAGCCCAAGCCGAGCCCTTGGCTGCTCAATCTCACCTTGCGGCTCTACCGCCACCACTCGAGCTACGTCTGACCCGATTACCCCAGTAACTGCATAGCAGCAGACTTTTCGATCTAGCCACTCCGCCTACTAGGCGGAGAGCAAGGGGTAATCGTGACCACCAGTACATCTGCACGTAGTGAAGCGCAGGGCAGCCCTACCTGGGTCCTGTGGCTCTTCGGAATCGCACTCGTAGTCCTGTTCATCTGGCTGTGGAACACCGCCAACTCCGCAAAGTCGACGGCCGAGGCGAACGCGGCTCTGCTCGCCCAACCACAGGTCGAGCTCGACTACCTTGTAGGCGGACCGACGCGCTTCCCCGAGGAGTTTCAGGAGGCAGCAGAGGACGCCGAGATCGAGAACTTCGCCAGCGAAGAGTTCCTCTGGACCACAGCTCTGATTTCCAACGAGGGCTTGGGCGAAGTTCAGGACATCACTCTCACGGTCGACCTTCCGTCGGGTGCCGAACCGACCGTACTCGCATCTCTTCCGAGCTTCGGGTCGAGCGTTGACGTCGAACCGGCCGAGGGTGGCCTCGAGATAGACCTTCGCGATATCGGCGATGGCGAAACGGCGATGGTGTTCCTCGGCTACGATCGCGGTGCTGTCCCCGAGGAAGTCAGTGTCAACTGGGCACGCAGCTACGAAGCGCTGCTCGGAAGTCTCACCGTCGAGGCCGACGACGTGGAAGAAACCCTCTTCGGCCGAGGCGTGTGATGATGGGCTTCGAGAACCTCAACCTGCGCAAGGAGGCACTGTCGCAGGGGGCTTCGACGGGCGACGCCAAGCTGGCCGGCTTGCCGGGTAAGGGCACCTTGCAGGTGTGGCGCGGACAGCGCGAAGACGTGCTGCGCATCGTAGGCACCTGGCGCCTGGAGGACGACTCCGGCCGCCTGGGGAAGGTTCGTGAGGCGTTGGCGGACTCGAAGGCGGTAGTCTACGACGGCGTGCTCGACGACCCTGCCCAGGCCGACAAGAAGCGGGTCCGCGCCGAGGTCTACGTCACCTCCATCGGCTCCTACCAACGTAGGACCGAGGACGGCCGAACCTACTGTTTCGTCAATTTCGTCCCTAGCGACCCGGAGGGAGTCGCCGGCTGGCGGAAACTTCTGACTTAGCGCCGCTAGAGGTGAGCACCCGTACGACTCTGGCGAAAATCCGAACGACAAGGAGTGAGGGGTAGGAAGTGATGCTTCCTACCCCTCACTCCTGGCGCAGCCAACGGATTCGCGGGTGCCCGTCCGGGTTGCCTACAACGATTCAACGACCTCAGCCACCGATTCGTCGGGGAGCAGAAATGAAGTAACGTTTACCGATGACCCCCATCGACCCTCGGGATATCCTCTCCACTCCCTTCGACCGTCGGCACCAACTGTTCGAGTTGCGTTGCATTGAAGGCCGTCTCGAAGGGATAGTCGACCCCCCTCTCATTCACGCCGTCGACAGCTGGGCCCAAAGCGAGGGCATCATCTCGGTGGTGCGCGGCGTCGCCTCGCATCCGGGGACTTCCAAGCGGCAGGTAAGGCTGCGCTCCGCGCCGGGCGCGGAGGCGCCGGCAGTTACCGAGGTGCTGCTCGGCCAACCGCTCGAACTCCTCGAACTCCAGCTCCCTCACCCCCACTTCCTCGAAGGCGGGGCTATGGACGGGCAGGCCATCGCGGATGAGGCCCTCGACGGGGGGGCCATGGCCGGAGGGCTCCATGACGGTGAGGCAGTTGAGGACGAGATCCATGAGTGGGTTCGGGTCCGCACGATCGCCGACCGGTACTTGGGCTGGATGCCTCGGGGGGAGCTGATTCGCGAACCGTACGAGGTCACGCACCAAGTATCGGCGCTCAGGGCACACGCCTACGACTCGCCACGAGTGCAGGGCAAGGTATTGGCGAGGCTCTCCTGGGGCAGCCGCGTAAGGGTGGTCGCGCAAGAGGGGCCATGGTGGCGTGGGGTATTGCCGGATGGGCGTGACGCCTACCTGGCAGCGGCCACGCTGACCGCCATTGACGAGTGCGGAGTCGTTCCCATGTTGGAGAGCTGGCAATCCCTTCTGGCCACTCCCTACCTGTGGGGTGGCTGCAGCGCCTGGGGGCTCGACTGCTCGGGCCTGGTACAGCTCCTCGGGCGCATGGCCGGCATCTCCCTCCCGCGCGATTCCGATGAACAGGGGCTGGCAGGCGTACCGGTGGAGTCACCGGAGCCGAGAGACCTCGCGCTGTTTCCGGGTCATATCGGGCTCTGTTTGGGAGGGGGACGAGTCGTTCACGCCGGGGCTACGGCCATGAGAGTGCGGGTTGACCCGATTTCGGAGGTCGCCTCGGCAGCCGGGGGCATAAGCGGATACGTGCGGGTTTGACTCACCCACAACACAATCGAGGGCTACCGCGTCACCCCGAAGCTGATCGACCGAAGTGAACTTCGTGCCCTCCTTTCATGGAACAGAGTGCCGACACGAAGTCGACGCAAATCTCCTGCTGTTAGGCTTGAAGGTAGGTTATGGCTGGGCACCCCTCGTTTTGCGCTATTCCCTGCTCTGCTGCGATGCCAGTGGGGAAATAGATGGATCTGCTACTCATCGGACTTGGCGTTCTGCTCCTCTATTTTGGTGGCGACGCGCTGGTCAAGGCAGCCGTGGCGCTCGCCTGTCAGTGGGGCGTGAAGCCGATGGTTGTGGGGCTCACGGTCGTGGCCTTGGGAACATCGACGCCCGAACTTTTCGCCTCGCTGCTTGCTACCTTGCGTGGTAACACCGATATCGCCCTGGGAAACGTCGTCGGCTCGAACATCGCCAACATCGGCCTGATCCTGGGCGTCACCGCACTCATCGCTCCGATAAGGACGCACGCCCGGTTCCTCCGTCGTGAGGTGCCCTTCATGTTGGGCGTGGCTGTCGTGTTACAGGTATTGGTCGTCACCGGCGGAGTGTCGCGCCTGGCAGGGGGGCTTCTACTCGCCGGAGTCGCCCTCTACCTCGTCGTGCTCCTGCGCGGAGGTGAATCGTCGGACGTGGAGGAGGAGTTCGCTCAGGAGTACGGCGAGTCTTCTGAGAAGTCGCCGGCGCGGGCTTGGCTCCGCCTCGGGGTTGGTCTCCTACTGCTTGCCGGCGGCGCTCAGCTGCTGATCATCGGTGCTACCGGAATCGCCCGCTCACTGGGCGTCCCCGAACTCACCATCGGGCTGTCGTTGGTCGCGCTGGGCACCAGCTTGCCGGAGCTATTCGCATCGGTGGTGGCGGCAGTTCGCCGAGAACCCGACATCGCACTGGGAAACATAGTGGGCTCGAATATCCTCAACGTGCTCGTCGTCCTTGGCGCAAGCGCTCTCGCTGGACCTCTTCCTGTCGCCGCCGACAGTGGTGTCGTCTGGGACGTTGGCATCATGCTGACACTGAGCGTTCTGCTGCTGCCTTTCCTCATAACCGGTCTACGACTCGGTCGGCGCGAGGCTACACTCCTCCTGCTGAGCTACGGCGGTTACGTCTTCTACCTCTACTCATCGTGAGCAGCGCTCGAACGGATCGCCGAACCCCACTAAAGTCGACCGATAGTGCCTCCACAACGTCATCTACTGTCTCACTTGCTGTGATACATTGGCCGGGTGTTGTGTCGGCCGAGCGAAATCGGTTCGGTTGAATTTCGACTTCATCCCAAACGTCCTATTCCCTAATTTCCTAGGAGGAACAAGTGCCGGTAGTTCGTTGGTTCCATCGGGTTGCGCCGCTGCTCGGCCTGGCTCTAGTGCTCGCCGGATGCGTCACCGATGGCCCCCGTTCGATGTTGCATCCGGCCGGCGAAGTCGCCCAGCAGCAGCTGGATATTTTCATGTGGACCTTCTGGTTGAGCATCGTCGTGTTGGTGCTGGTCATTGGTGTATTGATCTTCGCCATCTTCCGGTTTCGCAGACAGTACACGGGAGACAAGGATGCGATTCCCAACCAGACCCACGGAAGCGTGCCGCTCGAGATCACCTGGACCATCATTCCGGTGATAATCGTCATTCTCGTCGCCGTCCCTACCGTGCGCGCCATCTTCGCGACCGAGGTCCGCGTAACGCCTGAGGAAGGCGATGTGATAGTGGACGCCACCGGTTATCAGTGGTGGTGGCGCTTCGAATACCCCGAGCATGGCATCGTTACCGCCAACGAGCTCCATATGCCCGTGGGAAGCCGACTCATCGTCGACCTGGATTCCGCCGACGTACTCCACTCGTTCTGGGTGCCAAAGCTCGCCGGCAAGCGCGACATGATTCCGAATCAGGACAACCAGCTGTGGCTGAGCGCCGATGAACCCGGCATCTACTACGGACATTGCGCGGAGCTGTGCCTGGGAGCTCACGCCTACATGCGCTTCCGCCTCGTAGTGCAGGAGCAGGAAGATTACGATGCCTGGGTCGCCTCGTTTCAGCAGGCCGGGCAAGCCGACGCAAGCCCGCCACTCACCCAGGTGCAGGATTCGCAACTAATCCAGCAGGGGCGAGCCCTGTACGCCCAGAAGGGCTGCATCGGCTGCCATACCAACGACAACTACGCTCTGGGCCTGGGCAGCCCCGATTTCCCCAGCCTTACCAACTTCGGAATGCGAAATACCGTGGGCGCCGGTGTTCTCGACAATACACACGAGAACCTGACGACCTGGATTCGTGACCCGCAATCTGTGAAGCCGGGCAACTACATGCCAACGCTATGGCAGGCCGACGATCCCGACGCCTTGGAAGAAGCCGGTGCTATCGCGGCTTACCTCTTGAGCCTCGGTACCGAAGGGCAGCAGACGCAGGCAAACGCCCGAGGAGGATCGAATGGCGATAGGTAGGCAAACGGCCGCGGCGGGTGACGCGGGCGTGATTACACGACCCACTTGGACTACCGGCTGGGCAAGCTGGTTGACTACCGTGGACCACAAACGGCTCGGCCTGCTCTACATCGTTTCCAGCTTCATATTCCTGGCCTTCGGTAGCATCGAAGCGTTCCTTATCCGCCTGCAGCTCACAAGGCCCGAGCAGCAACTCATCTCGCCGGACGTGTTCAACCAGCTCTTCACCATGCACGGCGTGACAATGGTGTTCCTGGCGATCATGCCGCTGGGAATAGGTTTCGCCAACTACTTCGTGCCCTTGATGATCGGGGCCCGTGACCTGGCGTTCCCAAGGCTCAACGCATTTGGCTACTGGGTCTATGCGCTCGGTGGAGTGTTCCTCTACACCAGCTTCTTCCTGGGCGGCGCCCCCGACGTGGGGTGGTTCGCCTACGCGCCACTGACCTCGCTCTCGAATAACCCCGGTAATGGCGTTGACTTCTACATGATCGGTCTGCTCGTGGGCGGCATCGGAACGCTCGTCACGGCGATGAACCTGATCGTCACGGTCGTGAACATGCGAGCGCCGGGAATGACCTTCATGCGTCTTCCGCTGTTCGTGTGGATGATGCTGATCACCTCGTTTCTCATCATCTTCGCCTTCCCTGCTCTCACCATCGCTCTTTTCCAGGTGATCATGGACCGCACCTTCGGCACGCTCTTCTATGTGCCCGAGGCCGGCGCGTTGCCGATCCTCTGGCAGCACCTGTTCTGGATCTTCGGCCACCCGGAGGTCTACATCATCATCCTGCCCGCCTTCGGTGTCATCTCCGAGGTGATACCGACCTTCAGCCGCAAGCCTCTGTTCGGTTACCCGATCATGGTGCTTTCCGGCATCTTCATCGGCTTCATGGGCTTCGCCGTGTGGAGTCACCACATGTTCACTACGGGCCTGGGGCCAGTCGCCAACACCGCGTTTGCCCTCACGTCCTTCGTGATCGGTATCCCGACCGGTATCAAGGTCTTCAACTGGATAGCGACGATGTGGGGCGGACACGTTCGCTTCGCAGTTCCGATGCTCTACGCCACCGCCTTCCTTATCACCTTCACACTCGGTGGAATCACCGGCATCATGGTGGCGGTCCCGCCGTTCGATGCCCAGGTGCAGGACACCTATTTCGTGGTCGCCCATTTTCACTTCGTGATGGGTGGCGGCGCCCTGCTGGCATTCCTGGCCGGCTTCTACTACTGGTTCCCCAAGATGAGCGGTCGCATGATGCCCGAGGGCCTGGGCAAAATCGCCTTTTGGCTGATAGTTCCCGGCTTCTACCTCATCTTCTGGCCCCAGCACCTCGCCGGATTGGTGGGCATGCCGCGACGCGTTCAAACGTATGAGGCGGGAATAGGCCTCGATGCCTACAATCTGATGTCCAGCATGGGTACTTATGTGATGGGTGCGGGAATGATCATCGTGATAGCGAGCGCCTTCTGGGCGTTGCGCAAGGGCACGATCGCGGGCGACGATCCCTGGGACGGACGTACCCTCGAATGGGCCACCACGTCGCCGCCGCCGCACTACGACTTCGATGTCGTGCCCGAAATCAATGACCGCGATCCGGTCTGGCTCATCAAGCACCCGGAGCTGATCGAGCGACGCGACCCGATCTCCGAATCGGTAGATCCCGATCACACACCGCCGGAGCACGTCGAGCAGATCGCCATTCACATCCCCGGCCAGTCGTGGTACCCACTTATCGCAGCGCTAGGCATCTTCTTTGGCTCGTATGCGCTCCTCTACCAGAACCTCTTCCTCGGCCTGTTCACCGTGGCGATCATCTTCCTCGCCTGTTACGCCTGGGCGCTCGAGGGCGTGGGGGGACACCATGAGAACGTCGATCCGGCCGCCGGAGGTCGAGCATGAGTCATACCGTGGTCGCTCACACGCACGAGGAGCACCGATCCACCAAACTTCCCGACATCAAGCTGATGATGTGGATCTTCCTGGCGTCCGATTGCATGTTCTTCGGTTCGCTCATCGGCAGCTACCTGGTCTACAAGGATAAGAGCGTCGTGGGGCCCTATCCGACCGACGTCCTCGACATCCCACTCACCACCGTGAGCACCTTTGTGCTGCTGATGAGCTCGTTCCTGATGGTTCTGGCCCTGCACTCACTACGCTCGAACGACATCCCCAAGTTCCGCCTATGGACGCTGGGCGTCTGTGTGTTCGGCTCGATCTTCCTGGGCTTCCAGGTGTACGAGTTCAGCCACTTCGTAGACCTGGGCCTCACACTCGACCAGAACCTGTTCGGAACCACATTCTTCGTCCTAACCGGTACGCACGGCGTTCACGTGACAATCGGGGTGCTCATGCTGCTGTCGTTGCTGATCATCTCGTACATTCGTCCGACGTCCGCGAAGGATGCCGTCTACCTCGAGGTAACGGGACTTTACTGGCACTTCGTGGACATCGTCTGGATCGTGATCTTCACGGTCATCTACCTCGTCGAGTTCGTCTAGGAGAAGCAGCCATGAGCGAGAAGCATCACGGCAACCCTGTCGCGACCTACATCATCACGGCGCTGATCCTCGGCGTCATCACCTATTTCGAGTTCGCCATCGTCGAGTTCGAGATCTCCTGGCTATCGCGCGCCGCGACCCTCTTCTGGCTGGTCGCGCTTTCGGTCGTCAAGTTCATCATGGTTGTCGCCATCTTCATGCACCTCAAGGATGACGAGCGCACCTATACCGGCTTCTTTGGCAGTGGCATGCTCATCGCCCTCGCGACGTTCGTCATCCTGCCTATCCTGTTCACCGTTGGCTCGATCCCACAGAACGTCGAAGCCAGAGCCGAAGCCGAGGAGCACACCGAGGTGGCTGAGGGTGGGCTGGCCGAGGAGACCAGCAACCTGATCGAAAGCGATGGTTACAGCCGCTCGGCCGATCAGCTGCTGGACACTCCGCGGCCCATGGATCGCTCGCTTGTCGTAGAACCGCCTGCCGCCGCCGAACCAGAGGCGGTCCTTAGCCAGTCGGGAGGCGAGGCAGTACCGGCCGAGCAGGACGCCGAAGGTGCGGCAGCAGACGATGGCGCAGTCCCTGAAGGCGCTCAGGCTCAGCAGGCGCCGGCCGAAGAGCCTGCCGAGCAACCCGCTCAGGAGCAGCCGGCGCAGGCTGGGGCCGTGGAATTCGACCGCGAGCTGGGCGAGAGCATCTACGCCTCCAACTGCCAGGCCTGCCACCAAGCCGACGGCTCCGGGCTGCCCGGAATATTCCCCCCACTCGCCGGCAACCTGCCTGACCTCTACAACGCCGAGGGTGGTCGCGACTACCTCGTCGATGTGGTGCTCTATGGCCTCACCGGGCCGATTGAGGTGAACGGGCAGACCTACAACGGCGCGATGCCCGCTTGGCCGCAGCTCTCCGATGAACAGATCGCTGCGGTCCTCAATCATGCACTCACCTCGTGGGGCAACGAAGACGAGTTGGAGGAGTTCTCGCCTATAGATGCGGGCGAAGTAGCTGCACAGCGAAGTGAGGATCCGGGCGACCTCAACGAGCGCCGGGCCCAGTTGCAGGCCCAATGAGCACACCTGCAACCGCAGTCAGCGGACGCAGCGCATGATTCGCGCTATCACCTTCGATTGGGGCGGCATCTTCACCGAGGGAACATTCGATGCGGATGCCGTAACCAACCTCGCTGCCCTCTGCACGGTCGACGAGGAGCGGATCTCGCGCACCTACTATCCACTCATGGCGCGCTTTGAAACCGGATCACTCGACCTGGACGAATTCATCACCCGCTTCGAAGAGGAGTCCGGTCTCTCCTTCGAAACCGAGCGTTTCCGCGCAACCTTTCTCGCCTCCGGTAGGGAGCGGGGTGCGATGTACCGGGTACTAGACGCAATCCCGGACCACTACCGCGTGGCCGTCCTCTCTAACAACGTGCCCGTGCTGTGTGACCAGGTCCGCAATGATCCGCGTATGGCGCGGGTCGAGAAGTTCCTCTTCTCCAACGAGCTGGGAGTCAGGAAGCCTGCGGCCGAGGCGTTCGATGCGCTCAGCAGTGCGCTCGACCTGCCGCCGGCGGAGATCCTGTTCATTGACGATAGCGCCGCCAACATCGCCGCCTGTCGCGAACTCGGCTTCGCCGGGATACAGCTGGACGATTTCGAACAGTTCCGGCGGGAGCTCGAGAGGCATGCCCCCGATTTCCGGCTAGAAACCTCCTGATGGCTGAACAGGAGCGGCCGGTAAAGCTGCTTCAGGGGTACATCTGGCACCCGCGCGATTTGGAGCTCAACCTGGGAGATTATCTGCCCACTACTCTCGAGGGTGACGTTTACGTGCTGTGGGACCCGCTTCCGCAGGCACCGTTCACCTTCTTCGATGACGGGACCTTCGCGGCCACGCAACAGGTCTACCAGTTCACCGTCCTCAAGTTGCTGGAGGACGCAGAGGAGGAGACGTTGGTGCAGGCTGGAGGCATGGTCCCTTGGCTGGCCGAGAGGTTGCAGGAGCGGCTCGAGCAGACGCCCGAAGGGGTAGGCTGGCAGATTTTCGAGGACCTGCGTGACGTCGGCTGAACCCGAACAGGCGAGCGCCCACAGCTACTTCATCTTCTTCGTCTTCGTAATCGCCTACTTCTTTTCCTACTTCTACCGCTCAGCCAACGCAGTGATCGCCGATGACCTCAGCCGTGACCTGGGCCTCGCTCCGGCCGAGCTGGGCCTCATGACCAGTCTCTTCTTTCTTTCTTTCGCCGCGGTTCAGGTACCGCTGGGCGCCGCTCTGGACCGCTTCGGTGCCCGCTTCGTGACTTCAGGCCTGATGCTTGCGGCAGTACTGGGCTCGCTACTCTTCGCGGTCGCCCAGAGTTTCATCGTTCTCGCGATCGGGCGGGCGTTGATGGGTCTGGGCATGGCCGGGGTTTTGATGGGTTCGCTCAAGGCATTCAGTGGCTGGTTTCCACCACGAAAGTTCGCCACGATCTCGGGGCTCTTCCTGGGAGTGGGGTCGCTGGGCGCGCTTGCCGCCGCCACCCCGTTGGCTGCCTTCAATGAGGCCGTGGGTTGGCGACCGGTCTTCCTGGGTGGAGCGCTGTTGGTCTTCGCCGCAGCGAGCGCGATCGCCCTCTTCGGACGGCCCGCTCCTGGCGCGTCCGCGCGAACGCGGGCCGATGACGAACCCTCCTCCTTGGGGCAGATATTCGCCTCTTCAACCTTCTGGCGCATCGGGCTGCTCGCCTTCACGGTGACCGGCAGCATGTTCGCCTATCAGGGACTCTGGGCGGGGCCGTACCTGGTCGACCGCATCGGCCTTCCACCCATCGCCACCGGAAACCTTCTGCTCCTGATGGGCGTGGGCGTGAGCGGCGGATACATGATCATTGGTTGGCTGGCCGACCAGCTGGGATTGGCCAAGGTCACCGCAGGCGGTGCGATCGGGCTGGTATTTGTGCAGCTGGTCCTGGCGTTCTTCCCTGTTGACGCGCCTTCCGGTGTTCTCGCCGGTTTCTTCCTGATGTTCGGATTTTTCGGGGCGTTCAGCGTACTCTTCTTCGCCCTCATCCGCTTGGCATTCCCCCTCAACATGACCGGACGGGCGATTACCGCCGTGAACTTTCTGGGAATGGTGGGCAGCGCTCTTCTACAGTGGTTCCTGGGCGTGATCATCGGCCTCTTTGCAGTGACCGAGAGCGGCAGCTATCCGCCGCAGGCGTACAATACGGCGTTGCTGGTGACATCGGCGCTAATCGTCCTGTCAGTAATCTACTTTTGGCCGCTCCTGCGTGACACGAGCCAAAGCAGTTCGGTGACGAGCAAAACCTGACCCGACAAGCCTACAGCGGAATATTGCCGTGCTTCTTGAAAGGTCGCTCCATCTCCTTGTGCTGCAGCATCCGCAGGTGGCGCACCAGTTGCTGCCGTGTGTTCTTGGGATCTATTACGTCATCGATGTAACCACGTCCGGCAGCCCAGTACGGGTTATCGAAGCGGTTCTTGTACTCGGCGATCCGCTCAACCCGAGCGGCCGTAGGATCGGCAGCCGCCGAGATCTCCCGCCGGTAGATGATGCTGGCGGCTCCTTCCGCACCCATGACCGCTACCGCGGAGGTGGGCCAGGCAAGCACTACGTCTGCCCCCATATCGCGTGAATTCATGGCCAGATAGGCGCCCCCATAGCTCTTGCGGGTGATCAACGTGATCTTGGGGACCGTTGCCTCGGCATACGAGTAGAGCATCTTGGCGCCGTGCCGGATGATCCCGGCATGCTCCTGCGCCACTCCCGGCAGGAAACCGGTGACGTCCACCAGCGTGAGGATGGGGATGTTGAAGCAGTCACAAGTGCGAATGAAGCGGGCAGCCTTGTCCGAAGCGTCGATGGTGAGAGTGCCGGCCAAATGACGCGGGTTGTTGGCGACGATACCGACCGAGTCGCCACCCAGTCGGGCAAAGCCCACCACGATGTTCTTGGCGAACTCGGGCTGAACCTCCATGAACTCGTGATCGTCTACCAGCGCCCGGATGACGTCGTGCATCGGGTAGGGCCGGCGTTGATCGGGGTGCACCACCTCGAGTAGCTCAGGAGTCTCCCGCTCGACGGGGTCGCTCGACTCGATCCTGGCTGGTTTCTCCCTCGCCGACTGAGGCAGGTACGCGAGCAGCTCGCGGATCATCCGCAGCACCTCGGCGTCATCCTCACCTTCAAGGTGGGCTACACCGGACTTTCGGTTGTGAACATCGGCGCCGCCAAGCTCCTCGAACGTCACCTCCTCCTTGGTTACCTGCCGAATTACCTCGGGCCCTGTAATGAACATATACGACGAACCACGGGCCATCAGAACGAAGTCGGTAAGTGCCGGGCTATACACGGCTCCGCCTGCGCAAGGGCCGAGAATCGCCGAGATCTGCGGCACCACGCCCGAGTAGATTGCGTTGCGGTAGAACACCTCACCGTAGCCAGAAAGCGAATCGACGCCCTCGTGGATGCGGGCGCCGGCGGAATCGTTGAGACCGACTATCGGAGCCCCGGTATGAGCCGCCAAGTCCATGACCTTGGCGATCTTCTGCGCATGCATCTTCCCCAGCGACCCACCGAGCACTGTGAAGTCCTGCGAAAAGATGAACACCGTCCGCCCGGCGATCTCGCCGTAACCGGTGACGACGCCCTCCCCGGGCGCGTCCATACCCTGCATCATCTCACCACTCAGGTGACGCACGAACACGCCCAACTCCACGAAGGTCCCCTCGTCGAGCAGGGCTGCGACCCTCTCCCGCGCCGTCATCTTTCCGGCCTCGTGCTGCCTGGCGATCCGCTCCGGCCCACCACCGCGCTCCACTCGCTTGCGACGCTCTTCCATCTCGGCCGTGAGTTCGTTCATCCAGGCAATCGTGTCGTCTGCCACTACGTTCCGCCTTTCGAAATCAGGATACCGCTTGGGCTCGATTTCTAAGCGATGGTGACCTGCCAACGGGCACGGTAACGCCAGGTGACAATCAGTTGACGAAAGTGCGCCCCCGATCTCAGCGAGGTTCGCTGGTTACGATACGGACCTCATCGGGGTACATGTACCCCTGACGCCGCGCCAGCTGTTCGCGATAACGCTCGTCGTCCCCATGTTCGATGATCGACTGTAGCTCCCGCGCCTCGCCCTCCAGCGTGCCCACCTCGCGCTCCAGGCGATTGATCGACATCTCCGCTCGAGCAAGGCGCAATCCTTCGACACCCAGCATGAAAAGCACGTGCATGCTTCCGAAAGAGACCAGAAGGAGCAACAGCCAACGAGCACCACGCGCCGGACCGGACTTCCCGCGGCTGAGTCCTCCGGCCGGCTGTCCATTCGTGGACGGCTGCCCGCTTGCTTGCGGCTTACCAATCTGCCGGCGCTGATCGATCACTGTGCCACCTCTTGAAGCGCAAGCGCCTCACGCAGAAACCGGGCGGCATCCTCAGGCGGGGTCGGATTCACGTAGAAACCGCTGCCCCAGTCGAATCCCGACTGGTAGGTGAGGCGGGGAAGGATCTCGATGTGCCAGTGGAAGGCTTCGTCCTGCGTGAGCAAGGTGTGGAGCACCAGGTTGTACGGCGGATCGTTGAGAGCCGTGCGTACGCTGCTCAGTACCGACTGCAAGATATCAGCCAGATCCGGCAGCAGATTGCCTGCTTCACTCATGAAAGTACCGCTATGCCGGCGCGGCAAGATCCACGTTTCGAACGGGCACTTCGACGCGTAGGGGGCGATGGCCACGAAATGTGCGTTTTGCGTCACCAAGCGGTCGCGCTGCTCCAACTCGGACTCCAGCACCCCACAAAAGAGGCAGGTGCCGGTGGCCTCGAAGTGGGAGCGCGACACGCTCACCTCCTCCTCGAGCCAGCGGTTGGTCACCGGAACCGCAAGCACCTGAGCATGCGGATGCTCGAATAACGAGCCGGCCGCCGTGCCCACACTTCGGCTTAGCTGCACATGGCGGATGCCCTCCCTCTTGGCCAGCAGAGCGAGGCGATCCCGGTACACCCGGAGTACCTCAACCACATGGTCGCGCGGCATCGTCTCGAGTCGCTCCCTGGCATCGGGATGCTCAACGATTATCTCCTGGAAACCCCTACTCGTTGCATGCTCGAAGGGAGGCGTACCCGCGAACTGCGCGGGCCGGTCCTGGACCAAGGCAGCGGGATGCTCCACTACCCGTACCCGCCAATCGGGGCCGCTGGCCTGTGCGGCGCTGGGCCGCAGGGCATAAATCTCCCTCAGGCCGCCGTCCTGTCCCGGCGAGAGTGCGGATTCGCTTCGTTCTCGGGCAACGCTGCCAAAATCGGAAGCCTGTAGGCCTCGTTCGGGCGAGATAAGCACCCAGGCGTGCCCGAAGGGGTCTTTCCGGAACAGCGGCATCCAGGGAAGTCTAGCAGGAAGCCGCAGCCCCTCCGCGTGAGCAACTCTATACGTGCTGCACGGCGCCGGGGTTCAACGAGAGGCTCAGCCCGAGGCGAGCTCGAACAACGACGGTTGAATCTCCTGATCCTCGTCAACCGGCAGCGCCGTGACCTCGCGAAACTCCAAGCCCTGGCGCTGAAGCTGCTCGAGAGCGGGAGCAGTAATGGCGGGAGCCGCCAGCACACCGCGCACCAGGGTCCCCGAAAGTTCCCTGACCCGCTCGACATAGCGGTAGAGCTGGTGGACCGCCTCTTGCCCGGCCTTACCGCGCTTCAGCTCGACCACCACCAGATTCCCCAGGCGGTCACGAGCATAGAGATCGATGCCGCCGACATCCGTGGGAAGCTCGCGGTCGAGCAGCGTCAAACCCTCCTCGATAAGTTCGGGACGGCGGGCAAGCGCTCGCTGCATCTCGGACTCCGACCCCATGAGGACGAAACCGGCAGTTTCACGCAGGGCAAGAGCCTGCGCCACGACCGGCTCGAGGAATGCAACACGAACCATCTCGGCCGGCGAAAAACGCTCGGAGTAGAGGACCGCGCTGCCGTCTTCCACCAGCACCCGCACGTCATCGCTCTGCGGCTGCCAGTTGACGGGCTTCACACCCCGGTGCCCATGCACCTGCAGGCTTCCGTCACGCTTCGCCATCACCACGTAATCGCCGGCATCGGCGACACTCGCCGCCCGGCCCTGATAAAGAACCTCGCACTCCCCCACCACCTGCACCAGACAATCACCGGAGCGCAGATGTTCCTCCAGGAAGTCGCTCAACTCGACTGCCGTGGGATTGTGAATCATTGCGCGCAGCACAGGAAAGGTTACCACTGGCCCGGTCTGCGGCTTCGAAGTGCGGTATCGACTCGAGTCCCGCGGTAAACTCCGCCCCATGGACATCCTGGGAGCACATGTATCCGTGGCCGGCGGCCCACAAACCGCATTCGAGCGTGGCGCCGAGATCGGCTGCAACTCGCTGCAGATCTTCGTCAAGAGCCCCAACCGTTGGAAGGGGTCGAAACTCACCGACAGCCAAGTTGCCTCCTTCCGCGAGGCCCGTGACGACAGTCCTCAGCCCGTCATCGCTCACGCCGCCTATCTGATAAACCTCTGTGGCAACAACCCCGAACTGATCGAGAAGTCTCGCGGCGGACTCATCGATGAGCTGGAGAGGTGCACCCGGCTGGGTGTCGACGCACTCGTCGTCCACCCCGGAACACACCTGGGCGATGGAGAGGAGGCGGGCGTCGAAGGCATCGCCCGCTCGATCGACCTGGTCCTCGCGGCCCTGCCCGAACCCGGTACCCGCTTGCTGCTGGAGAACACCGCCGGCCAGGGAAGCACCCTGGGCTGGCGCTTCGAGCAACTTGCCGCCGTACTCGGGCGCGTCGAGCAAACAGAACGAGTGGGAGTTTGTCTCGATACCTGCCACGCCTTCGCTGCCGGCTACGACCTTAGTAGCGAAGCGGGATACCAGCAGATGATCGCGGCCATCGAGAGCAGCGTGGGACTGGAGCGGATCGAAGCGCTGCACCTTAACGACTCCAAGCACCCCGCCGGTTCGAAAAAGGATCGCCACGAGAACATCGGCGAAGGAAAGATCGGGGCCGAGGCGTTCGTCCGGCTGCTGGCCGACACGAGCTTCAGCGGCAAACCGATGGTGCTTGAAACGCCGCTAGGAGACGATAACCAAGGACATGCACGGGATCTGGTGCGGCTGCGGGCGTTGATGAGCTGAGGTCTGTCGGCCGGGGGTACCGCCGGGTCGGGCGGGGGTGTCGCGTGGCTCCTAAAGAACGCTATCGCGTACTGACCGTCGCTCGACGCGACACCCCCGCCCTCCCACCAGTTGGCGACGAACGGTACCCGGATATCGCCCTGGCTGGCCAACGGACGAATCCAGGCGACACCTTGCAAGAGAACTGAAGCAAAGAACTCATCCCCAGTTCGAACTATTTATGCCTCCGTCCCAGTCTTCGATCTTGGATCGACTATGACCTGAGCCGAAACGCACAAAACAACGTACAATCAGCCTATGTCCAAGACCTTGCCTGTCACGTTAACCGCTTCAGAAGCACGCGCTGCCTTCAGCGATCTTCTCGATCGGGTCGAGCAGGGCGAAGTAATCATCGCTCGACACGGTAAGCCAGTAGCGACGGTGATCAACACCGAGCGCTATCAAGCGCTGCTGGAAACGCTCGAGGCGCTTGAGGAGGAACTGCTCGCAGAACGAGCGCATGCTCGCCTCGCTCGTATCGAGGCCGGCTTGGAGAGAACGCAGAGTTTCGACGAGGGTCTTCGGTGAACCACAGTAGCGCGTGTATGAGTTGCGTTTCGCGCAGGATGTTGCCAAGGCTCTTGAGAAGCTGACCGCAAAGGAACAGGAACGGATCAAAGCGGCGCTGCGTGTCTTAGCGGAAGAGCCGCGCGGAGCGAACACCAGGAAGCTGCGGGGCAGCGAGCTGTACCGCTACCGAACAGGCAAGTACCGGATAATCTACGGGGTTCGCGACGACAAACTGCTCGTCATAATGCTGGACGTCATGCATCGCGGCGAGGACTACCAGTCGCTGGAGACCCTCGTGAGGCGCTGGCGCAGCCTCCTTTGAGAGTGACGGTCAAAGTGCCCACGAAGATTTGGATCAACGGCCGCAGCTTCCGTTCGTAGCGCTTCGAATAGCGGTTACCCTCTCATATGGCCTCCGACATTAGTTTTTTCCCTCCTGAACACTTCATATGCTCGTTGCGCTCCAACTTCGCTTCTGTGTCGACTACTGAACCTTGGCCAAGGGTAAGGCATTGCAGCAGGAGGTGTGGAAAGCCGGCATTTCATTTTGCGAACTATGATGGAGGGAGTGGCATTGGAGCAACCCTCGTCGAGATACTCGAGGGGGTTTGCTGCATTGCGTGATCCACCACACATTGGTGCTACACTGATCTCGTGCTACACGAGGAGGCAGGCTATGGCAAATATAACGGTCGCGGTAGATCCTGAAGCGTTGAAACGGGCTCGTATACGCGCCATAGACGAAGGCACCTCCGTCAACTCTGTCCTCAGCGAGTTCCTTGCCTCCTACGCAGGATTGTCCAAAGAGCGAGAGAAGGCAGCGGCCTCGATCCTCACACTCTCGCGTTCCGCCCACTCCGCAAGCGGAGGCAGACGCTGGACGCGCGAAGAGTTGCATGAGCGGTGATGCCTCGCTCCTTCTTCGATACTAACGTTCTGGTCTACCTTTTCGACGAGTCGGCGCCAGAGAAGAAGCGCAAGGCGCAGGAGCTCTTCGAAACTCATTCCACGGCAGGAAGCCTCCTGTTGAGCACCCAAGTACTCCAAGAGTTTTACGTGACGGTAACCAGGAAGCTTGCCGACCCCCTTCCACCTGCCGACGCGGTCGACGTCGTACGGCAACCCTCATCCCCGTACGCCCCCACGAGCGTCATGCCCTGCTTCCACCTGCCGACGCGGTCGACGTCGTACGGCAACTCACCGCCTTCTCACCCATTGAGATCGGTGCCAAGATGGTCGCTGAGGCGGCCGAAAGAAGCGAAACGGATATGCTCTCCTTATGGGATGCATCGATCGTCGAAGCGGCCCTGGCCGCGGGTGCTGAGCGGATACTGACCGAAGACCTGCAGGATGGCCGAAACCACTCGGGAGTCATTATCCACGATCCGTTCTGAACCGGTTACACAGGTAGTGGTTCCCAAATGGGGTCATTTCTCCCGACAAGTCGAGGATCGATGGGGGCCGAAGAATATCTACGTTGGTCGCCGAGTAAGCGGCCTCAATGTGATCGACGAATCAGCACCCTGAGTCCTTCCCGATAATTCAGGATTTTACGAACCGAAGAGTCAAAAGCACGGCCAGAGCCTCTTCGAGGAGCTCGACCGGCCAGCCCTCTCGCCGCTGCCAGCGGAGCGCTACGAGTTCGCCCAGTGGCACAAGGTCAGGCCGCACATCGATTACCACGTGAGCCTCGACCAGCACCATTACAGCGTCCCTCACCAGCTCGCCAAGCGGGAGTTGGATGCTCGCGTTACCTCCACCACCATCGAAGTGTTCCACAAGAACCGGCGGGTCGCCAGCCACCTTAGATCGCAAAGGAAGGGCGCTTACACGACAGTTCGGGAGCACATGCCCGAAGCGCACCCCCGCATCCAGCACCAGAACATCCGCGGTGGCAACTACTACGCCAGCAAACCCACTCACCCCACTCGGACGTGGAATGAGACGATCCGAGGAGTCGATGATGCTTAATCACCTGCCAGGAGGGCCACCGCGCCCTCTACCAACGCCTCCCCCGGCTGCTACACGAACTCGAAGTCGCAAAGCGACGGCCGCTACCACGCCCTCCTTGCCAGCCTGCAACGCGTCGACCTCTTAGCGCTCGACGACTTGGGGTGTCACTCCACTGACCGACAGCAACAGGCGTGACCTACTCGAGTTCCTCGACGACCGCTACGGAACCAGATCGACACTCATCACCAGCCAACTACCCGCCAGCGCCTGGCACGACTACCTCAGCGACCCCACCCTCGCCGACGCCATCCTCGACAGGTTCATCCACAACGCCCACCGCCTCGACGTCACCGGAGACAGCATGCGAAAAACCCGAAGCCAGTTGACGCTGATAATGGAAAAGGCTAACGGACGCAGTGACCCCCGAGTTGACTGACAGCTTCGCCACCGAGTAGGCAAGGCAGTTGCCGAAGTTGAGGTTCGCCTTGTGCCGACCTTTCCCATACCTTCGGTATGCCCGCACCGCTTGAGCCCAATGCTCACCTCCGAAGGGCACCGTCTGGACGCCAAACTCCTGCACGAACCTGTGCAGCTTGGCTGGCTCAAATCCGAAGCGGTTCCCCAGTACGATGTCCGTTTCCGCGAGAGTCGGTGCCCCACATGCGATGGAAGCAGCGCCTTCGAGCGCAGCTATCAGGCGGTCCCACTCGGGTTCTCGAACGAGGATGGCGACGATGGCGCTAGTGTCGAGGATCATACGCCTTCAGGCCCAAAACCGAGGATGGCTTCTTCTTCCTCCTTGCTCAGGCGGCGACCCAGCTGCTCTCTCGGGAGGGCCGGCCAGATCTCGGTCTCGAGAAACTCGATCCACCGATCTCGTTTGCCCATCTTGATTCCTACCGACAAGCTAGTCTTCCGTTGCTCAAGCGCCTTCCTTACCGCTTCCGTCTTGCTTTCACCGGTGATTTCCGCCAACTCCGAAGCGAGGCGTTCCACCTCCGGATTCTTGATGTTCAGTGCCATGAGTCCTCCCGGTTGAATACTAGCCAAAAGGTGTAATGGTGGAGCTCAACTCGCTCAGCCTCAGAACTCCAGGTCCAACACCCCACCGTCGTCGGCACTCCATCCAACACCGGGTTGCACGCTCACACGCAGGCCATCCGCGGTTTCCTCGCTGCTAACCGCGAAGGCAGCGCCAGGAGCGAGCCCGGTCATCAGGTGCCGGACCGTGCCGGTCGGGACCACATAGCTGAGCTGTTCGAAGGGCTGATCCAGATCGGCCGGGAACAGTACGACAGTCTCGCCGAGCACCGCACCTACAAAGGCGTTTCCGGACTCGCTCTGCACCAGTTGCACGGCGTCCGCCGCCGCTCCCGAATCGGCTCCCTGGAGGACGTGCAGGAAGTTCACCTCCAGGGGTCCACCGGGCGCCTCCACCCGTAGCCGATGGCTCATCGGCTCGTTGTTGGCAGGCTCGCCGTCCTCCTCCAGTGGCTCGGCCGGCTCGCCCGTGATCACGGCGTCGGCAGGCAGGAGCGTGGTGATGAAGAGTTGTTGACCCTTGTCCGTAGTCGCCACCGACAGCTTGCCGTCGATCACCGGGTTCACTGGAACGTTCAGCCAGAAGCGCTTGAACCTGTCAGCCGTCCGGGAACTTGCGCGATCGAAGACGACGATGTGATCGGGCTTCAGCCAGACGATCGACCTGCTGGCGTGTAGGATGTCGCTGGAATCCTCATAATCGGAGTTGTAGAGGTCGGTGGCGTCGCCCAGCGCGTAGACGAAATCGTCTGCCATGCTCATGCCCAGGATTCGGCCATCACCGCTCGCTACGTAAACCCACTGCGATCCACGCTGCCACAAGCTGTGCCGATAGTCCGACGGCGAGTTGTGGTCGGGGGCATCGTTCTCCAAAGCCATGGTGTTGTGATAATCCGAAGCGCTGATGTTGGGCCCGTAGCCGCTGCGCTCCTTGGTGAGCCACTCGCCGCGCCGGTAGAGCTCGAACGTGTTCCCGTCGCCGTGCCGGTGATCGATCGTGGTCCAGCCCAGCGAATAGGTGAACCAGCTGGCCTGTTCGCTCCAATCGGTGCGGGCGAGCAGCCTGCCGATTCCCGGCGCGAAATGGGCGGTCGGCATCGCCGGTCGCGGATCGGCCGGCGCTTCCGCCGACGGGTCGAAGAGCATGAAGTAGAGGATGGCGTCACGAAAGACCTCCGCGTCCTCCACCCGCTCGAGCAGATTGCCCTCGCCCCCCGGTGGAACATGCGTCTGCAGCCAGCGGATCGCCTCGAGGCCGTCCTGGTCGCCCTCGGCCATTCGGTACAGGCCTAGGGGACCGAACAACTCCATGAAGTCGCTAGCCAGGTACTCCTGCCCCTCGCCATACCAGGCCGGCTGATACACCTCTCCCCGCCAGTCAATTTCGGGAAAGATGGTCGGCTCCGGGCTAAGCGAGTGCAAATAGGCGGGTACCGCCTGCCCCCAGAAGGGGTTGTCATCGAGCACCACCTGCGGTCCCCACTCGCTCGCGTCTGCCTCCCCGGCGGTATGCAACGCCAGCATGAACTGCGCCACGTAGCCCAGCGACTGAGGGCTGTACTCGAACCCCTCTGCCCCCAGTCCACCGCTGCCGTCGTTGCGGAGCAGGTGATCGATCACGTAGAGCCAGGCCCCGGTGGCGCTTCCCAGGAGTGACCCGAGTTCGCCGTCCGGGTCGTCCCGCGCGTCCAGCGCCATCGCCATCAGGCCGATGCTCCTCATGTGAGCGGTGTAGTAGTTGTTCGCTGCCCAGCGGACGCGGATGGGATCCGCCACCAGCACCGGGTCGTTCAGCACACCACTGGGCTCCGGGTGATTGAAAGTGGTTATCTCGGCACTCTCGTTCTCACTGGCCCACCTGAGGAAGACCTCCCGGATCGTCGCCTTGTCTTCGCTGCTCAGGTACGGATAGATCCAGTCGGTGGTGAGCGCGAACGACTCACCCCACCAGCGCGACCTGTCGCTGGTGGCGAACTCGGGATCGCGGAACGGCTCCTCCGCTGCCTGGCCCTTTGCCGCCTCGCCCATCACGAACATCAGGAGGGACCGGGCCCGTTCCGCATAATCCTGTCGATCGGCGGGATCGGCCTCTATCAGCGACATGAACGCAAATAGTTGGGCGTACATCTCGCTGGGGTACTCCACCCAGGTGTTGCCGCCGTGATCCTCGGCGGGCACCAGCCCGGCATCCATCGCCGCCTTGGCCTCCTCCGCCAGCGGCTTGAGCCCCTGCTGGTAGATCGGGTTATCGCTGCCCGCCCAAGCACGCAGCCTGGGAAGATCGCCCGCCGTGACCCAGAGCCTCGGGTGAGCGGCTCCAACGTCGATGTCGCTTCCGGAGTTATCCTCCTGCTCGCTCCCGCCGCCCGAATTACCGTTCTGCGCACAGGCGATTACGAGCAGGCTGAGTGACAGCACCAGCAGGATTTGCCTGCCGCTGCACCTCCACGACCATCTCGACCTGGTACCAATCGTCCACGTAGTCATCCAGTCTCCTCTCGTAACGACTGCCACTCTCTGAGAGCGAACGACTGGCGGTGGCACGAGACGAACCCAAGACGCATGTCGCGGCGATATCGCGGGTTCTCTGCCAAGTGTCCCCAAAAGACACGAGAGCGGGGACGATTGGCTTGTCAAGTGCAGCTGTTGGGATCACCATACACCGGCACGGATCGGCGGAAGGGCTCGGCCGAAACCCTTCCGCCCTGCCGCTCTCCCGATGGAGTCAGTCGACCAGGGAGACAGACACCGGCACCGGCTGTATCAGGACGTCGAGCACCGGTGAGGTCCTCTGCGCGTAGTCGCACAGTTCCACCGGCTGCTCGCGGGGAGCGTCGGCGTCAACGCGGTAGCGCACCGACACATCCCGGTAGCCCGGACGCACGTCCTGCGAGAGCCCCAGGAAGCCGTGCAGATCGAGGCTTCGACCGCGTTGGCCCGTGATTGCCGCCCAGCAGCACAGGCGGCTCGTCCCCCTCCAGCACGAACGGCACCGGTCGCGAGTCATCTTCGTTGCCGGCACCGTAGAACCGCTGGTCTTGGGTGCGAGTGTGGCCGCTCACCGACGGTGACGGGGCCAGGAGCCAGTAACTGAAATTCGGTTCAGATCAGATCGTGGGCGCGAAGGGTGGCGGGGTGATCTGGCCGCAACCTGCCATGCTGGCCGGTAAGGCGCTCCTCGAACCAGTCGCGCCAGGTAGAGAGGGCGTCGCGAGCGAGAGGATCGGCGGCGAGTTCGCTGGGCCGGGCCAGCCGTCGGTCCGCCTCGCTGAAGGCGTGCCGAGGGAGGCGCCTGGGAAGGAGATCCCTAGTTTCGCTGGGTTCGACCCGTTGCAGCAGGGGACTCGGCGCCAGCCGCCTGCCTTCGGCGTCCCGCTTCGCGCGCGAAATCGCCACCGCACGGGCCGCGCTGGCGACGATCGCGTGGAAGGCGCGCCTGTCGCGCTCCGCGACGGTGTGTTCGTGTAGGACCGTGTGCCCCAAGCTGTGCCGCGGCAGCAGCGGATCATCGCCGCCGCGGCGAGGCCAGGAGCGTGAAGCCGGCCGAGGAGCCGCACGAACGGGCGCGGCGAGCCGGCGAGCGAAGAGGCCGATGCCCAGACGATCGCCGCGGCGGGCTCGACCCCGTCGTCGACGCTCAGCAACGACAACGAGACGTCCACGGCGGAGGCCGGACCCTCGTCCAGGGCACGCCGCCACAGTTGCCGGGCGCGGCCGCGCAGCCAACGCTCGCCGATCTCGGCCGCCGCTTCGGTGCCCTTGGCCAGGTCACGCCCGAGCTCCCTGAGCAACTCCCGGGCTGGGTCCAGCTCGTCGTCTTTCGCGGCGAGGCTCCGCTCCCAGCGCTCGGGCGTGGTGAGCGGCGCGTCCTCGGGCAGTACCCGCGACCAGTTCGAGGGAAGCTCGGCGAGCTGCGGCATCCCGGCGCCACGGCCGCGGCAGAGGGTGACGAGCCGCTTGACCCGCGGTCGATCGATGCCGCGCACCAGAACGTCGGCCAAGGCCGCCGCCGTCTGGCTGTCGCGGGTGGCGCGGGCAGGGAGCCCGTGAGCGAAGTGGAGGGGGAGGTTCGCTTCATCCGCCAGGGCCACGAAGGCGTCCTGGTACGGCTCCGGCGAAGCGGCGGCGATGGCTATCTCGCCCGGTTTCGCCTCGCCGCTCGCCAGCAACCGGCGCGCCCAGCGGAACGCCTCCACCACCTCGTGGAGTGGATCGGCGCAAAGATCGAGTGCAACAGGGGCGGCACTCGTTCCGGGCGCAAGGTACTCGACCCCCGCCGGCAGAGGCGAGGCCGGGCTCTCCAAGCGTCCCCGCCAACCGACGTTCACCCTCTTGGCCAAGTCGGCCAGCAGCGGCCGGAAGACCGGGTGCACCTCGTCGAGGCCGTCGAGGGTGATGTAGCCGGTTATTCGCTCCGCGAGATCGACGTTGGCGCGGGCCAGTTCGACGACGCGCGGAGTGGTGAAGACGCCGGCCGGGAGCCGCTCGAGCACCGTCAGCTCCAGCGCCGCCATTTCACTCCAGCGGCCACCGTGACTGCCCCCCATCGCCTGGATGTCGATGCCGGCGTTCCAGGCGCTGCGCAGGCTTTTGGCGGCGGCGCGCGCGAACCCAGGCAATTCCGCCACCGAGGCGAGGCTCCCCAGTTCGCCCACGGGCAGGTTCGCGAGGGCGCGGCGGACGACGACATCATCGGCGATCTGCACCAGCGGTCTCGCCAGGCGCGAGGCCAAGCCTGCCAGCGTCGTCACCCGCAGACCATGCTCCGCCTCGAGCGCAGCCTTCATGGTGACCCGGTGGTGGGCGAGGCGGTCTCCGATCACCACTGTTCTGCGCTTAGTCAACTCGACTCCTGTTCCAATCGCTCGAGACTCCCATATCGGAGCGGTCCGAGTAGTGAAAGGGTAGGCAGTCGCTGCGACGGTTACGGTCGCAGCGCTACCGCTGCATTCCGCGGGAGCCGCGATGGGAGTAACACTCCTTTGGTCCGCGACGCTCGTGTCCGCCGGAAAAATGGAATCCTCTTCGCTTCCACGGCGTCTTCTGAAGATCTCAATGCCGTTTGCGAGCGACCTCCGGGAAGGATCCGTTCGGACGAGACCAGATGGAGGGGGATCGAACGCGGAAGCGCCAAGCCTTCAGTGACTTCATAGTCTGCTGCAGGGTTCATGGACCTCGTCGAGCTCCTCAGGGTTAGTAAGGCATGACCCTCTGACCGCAGCAAACCAAATCGGGTAGGAGGCGGGGTTACCCCCGCCGTCCTCCCACACCACCGGGCATACGGTTCCGTACCACGGCGATTCACGTAGTGCGCTGAAGCGCGCGATGCCAAGGAAGTAGGGACACGAGTCCAAGCGAATCAAAGAAGGATCTAGGAAAGGCAGCATTCATATGGCTGGCGCCGGAATTCCACCAAGGGCCACGGCCATTGGAGGCCGAACGCCACGCCCGCCCCTCCCCAAGACCACGCTGCATCAGATTCCGAGCCCGGGTAAGGGTACGCTTCCACTGACGCCACAAGACACAACGCAATTTGCGCCGAATCCAGGCGTCCAAGTCCTCGAAAACCCGCTTCACCTCCGCCAACCGGAAGTAAACAACCCAACCCCTAAGGAGCGGGCGCAAGCTCTCGATGAACCGTTGCAGATTACGACCCTTACCCATTCGGAATGCACTCCGGAGCTTCGCCTTGAGGCGCTTCTCCGACTCCCGCGACACCCTCAAACGCGGCACCCTGTGCCACGTCATCGCCGTTCCAACTCCCCATCCAAGTCATCCGACAACACGTTCGACAGGAGAGGCGAAAGGGGACCACCTTGCGGCGTTCCCTCCGAACGAGCTGAAACCAGCCCGCCCATCATCACCCCAGCCCGCAAGAACGACCGGATGAACCTAAGCACCCGCTTATCCCCAACCCGCCGAGCACCCCACGACATCAAAACCTGAAGCACAGCCTGCTGCACCAACCGATCAACCACCGTCGGGATACCAAGAGCGCGCACCCCACCACCGGGCTTAGGTATCTCAACCAACCACACCGGCGAAGGCCTAAACCGGCCAGCCAACAACTCCTCCTTGATACCAGACCACTCCAAGTCCAGGAAAGGCTTCAACTCACCCACCGACATGTCATCCACGCCAGATGCACCAGCATTCACCAATACCCGCTTGAAAGCAGCCACCATGTTCTCGCGGTCGACCACCACCTCCATCAACAACATCACTTCCGGACCCGGTTCACTCTCATTGCCGTGGCACTTGACGCACCCAACCCATACTCTCGTGACTTCCGGTCACCACCATCCGGGCGGGAATCGGGCATCTCAGCCATACAACCTGCATCTCCACAACCATCGAAACTCAAGGCCAAATCCAATCACTACACGTTCAGGCCTTCAATCCCATCGACAGGACCTACTACGCCCTCTGCTGACTCCTACCGGCCCATCCCACCACCTCTCGATGCCAGTAGCACAAAGGCCAACCGGTAGGCCTCCCCGAGTAATGCACACCCACCTTCACGCTTATGCCCGCCGCATCTACGACCACGCTCTCCGAGCAAGAACAGGACTTCAAAGACATTGGACTCCTCATCCAACGAAGCCGCCTCATATGCGATTCCTGTACGTCGGGCCAGCGCATTGCCTAAGGCTTCCTTCAGATCCCACCTCACGATGAGCACCCTTGCCGTTCGGCTAGCAATTCCCCTTGCCGGGCCCGCAGAGGACTCCCACCTCCAAGTGGATGCGCCCTGCCGGGCGCATCAAGAAGACGGGGCGGGCTCGAAAGTGAGCCCGCCCCCATTCGTCCTGCCCGAGCCATCTTGGCCTCGAGTTTCACCTGTCGTCAGTCATACTCACGTAGTCGCATTGCTCATCATCCTGATCGACTTGCTATCACGTGAGCTGCTTGCCCAACTCCGAGAGCAAGCCTCTAGGGGGCAGTAACCGCGTTGGCATCGAGCGTGACCGCTGTCTGAGCCAGCGCACGTCCGGTAAAGACGGCGCCCGTGTTCATTACGATACTCGTCTTGCTCAGGACAACGCCCTTGATGGTGGCCGTGGTCCCGAGCGTGACCTGGCCGGCAACTTGCCAGAAGACGTTCTCGGGCAGAGCACCGCCTGTCAGGAATACCTCGACGCCATCTGCCACGGTGAGGTCCTGCGCTATCTGAAGTATCCACACGTCGTCGGCGCCACCGTCGAGCGTGACGTTAGAGTTGACAGCTACCCCGGTGCTCCACTTGTAAAGGCCAGGATCAAGCGTTAGACCACTTATGTCTCCGGCGCCAAGTCCAGTGAAGTCGGGAGTGACACGGCCCGCAGCATCGATGTACGCCGTTTCCATGTCGCTGATGGCAGTCGTCATGCGAGTTGGTGTGGGTGGCGCCATATCGGCCGCATAGATCTTCCCGGTCACAATGGCCGACGTCGCAAATTCATTCGACGCGTCCATGCTCTCCGAGAATCCCGTGATGTAGCTTCGGGCGGCCGGGCTTATCCCGACGTCTCCCACGACTTGCGTGGTTCCCGTCGTCGAAATTGCCGTCTTCGCCAGGATTACGTAGTCGCCGGCGGTTCCAAGGAACACCGGTTGCGGCCCCAATGCTGCGGCCGCGTCGGTGGTGAATGCCCACACGAAGGCTGTAGCTAGAGCGTTACCTACCTCATCCTCGGCGCCGGTCGAGAGTGTCGCCGTATAGAGAGTCCCGGTAGCGAGCGCACTGGACGGCGTGAATACGGCAGTCGTGCCGTCCGCGTTGAGGGCAACAGTGCCGGCGACTGAGGTCGTACCGGGGCCGGCCAAAGTGAAGGTGCCAGAAGTAACCGTGCTGGCGTCCATCGCCTCAGCGAAGCTAGCGGTGACCCGCGAATTGGTGGCCACCCCAGTAGAGTCGGCGACAGGAAACGTGGATGCAACGGTTGGCGGGGTTGTGTCGGTTGTATCTCCAGATGGTCCCCCGGTAGAACCGCAGGCCGCCAAGAGCAGCGACAGTATTACAACAAAGGACCATGATAAGTACCTACTCGTATTGCCCATAATTCTCCAATTGTTCTCGGGTTGCTTATTCTGTTTTCCGGAACACCTATGTATATCACACTGAATAGCTATTATGCAAGCTCCTGGGATCGCACAAAAGGGCCTACAAGCGGCGTGCACGGGTAGTTATGGCGGCTAGAGCGTCTTCACCCACGAGCCCGTCTTCCCCGTTGACCTGCGCAGCTTCTACTACCCCTTTCTGGTGGGAATCGAGCAAGGGGCCGAGGAGCTCGGCTACGACCTGCTCCTCTTTTCGAGCACCCTCAGCAGTGACGGCCGGCGGAGGATCTATCACGACGGCGTCAATCGCCTCCAAGTGGCCGACGGTGCAGTGCTCCTCGGCTGGCCGCATGACCGTTCCGAGGTGGAGCGGTTGGCCGCAGAGAACTTCGCATTCACCTACGTTGGCCGGCGCGAGATCGGCGACTCACCCATCTCCTATGCCGCCGCGGACTATGCCGGGGCGACCAGGGAGGTCGTCGAGCATCTGGCGTGCCTGGGCCACGAACGGATCCTCTACCTCGCCTCGCTCGAGCAGCGCGAAGCGAACGTCGACCGGCAGGAGGGCTTCCGGCAAGCGCATGAAATCCTCAATCTGCCGCTCGAGCCCGACTTCTGCCGTCACGCTCTCCCTGAGGACGTGACGCCAAGGAAGCTGCACGACTGGCTCAACGAGGGCTACACCGTGCTGGTCGTGGAGGACGACATCCTCGCCAAGCCGATTCTCAAGGTGGCCGAGGGGGCGGGCCTCGCCATCCCGGGCAACTTCTCCCTGGCCGTGCTCGGCGACGCGCTTTTCTACACCGAGGACACCCCCGACTGGACTACCTTCCGAATTCCCCGCAATGAGATGGGCCGGCAGGCGGCACGGCTCCTGATCGAGATGCTCGAAGACCCGAGGCCGTCAAAACCGCGCCAGGCGGTGCTGCCCTGCCTCTTCCAGCCTGGAAGCACCACGGGAAGGCGCCGATGAGCGGCAGGCGGAACCGCGGCCGCCAGCGTCAGGCGTCCAGTAACAGGCGCCCCGTCAAAAGTGCCCAAACGGAGGTGCCGAGGCAAACGCGCCGTCGATCCGAAAGGAGGAGCGTGACCGAGAGGCAAGCCACCCAAACCGCAAGACCACGCCGAGCACCGCCGAGACTGGCAACACGAACGCCAACAGGAGGTACACCATGAGACGGATCAAGGCATTTCTCCTCACCCTCGCCCTGCTGCTCGTCACGGCAGGCACAGCGCTCGCCCAGGGCGAGACGCTCCGCTTCTCGATCTGGAGCGGCAACCAGGCGCACCTCGACATGCTGAACGGCTTCGCCGAGAGCTTCCGCGAGACCCACCCGGGCGTCCAGGTGCAGCTCGACGTGATCCCCTTCGCCGACTACGTCCAGAAGGTGACGCTGCAACTCGCCGGCGGCAATCCGCCCGACATTGGCTGGCTGGCCGAGGCCTCTGCGCCCACCTTCATCGAGGCCGGCGTGCTGGCGGACGTCTCCGGCGCACTCGAAGGCGACTCCGAGTATGACTTCCAGGACTTCTCGCAGTCGGCGCTCGGCCTGTGGCAACAGGGTGACGTTCTTTACGGCATCCCCTTCTCCAACTCACCCCTCATCGTCTACTACAACGCCGATATGTTCGAAGCCGCCGGGATGGAGACGCCCGACGTGCTGGCCGAGCGGGGCGAATGGACCTGGGAGAAGTTCCGTGAGGTCGCCAACGCCACGGCCGAAGCAACCCCGGACGGCGTCTACGGCTACGAGCAGAGCGACGGCGAGGGTTACGGATCGCGGGTGTGGATCGCCATCACCCCCATGCTGCGCGCCTTCGGTAGCGACGCCTGGAACGACCAGGGCGAGTGCCTGCTCGACTCACCGGAGTCGGTGGAGGCTATGACCCTCTACCACGACATGATCTTCGAGGACGAAAGCATTGTGCCGCCGGGCGAGCGCGCGGACTTCTTCTCCGGCAACAGCGCCATAACAATCACACAGCTCAGCCGCACCGCCCAACTGCAGGGCGCCGGCTTCGACTGGGGCATCGCGCCCCTGCCTTCCGGTCCCGCCGGCCAGGTCGCGATCGTCGGCCAGGCCGCGCTGGTGGTGTTCAAAAACGCGCCAAACCGCGACCTCGCGATCGAGTTCGCCAAGCACATCACCAGCCAGGAGAACGTGGCCACCATGGCGCAGTTCTTCCCGCCGGCACGGCGCTCGGTCCTCGAGTCCGACGCCTTTCTCCAAAGCAACGCGATCGTCTCTCCTGAGGACATGCAGATCATCGCGGACGGAATCATCAACGGTTCCGTGGTCCCCTCCCACCCCAACTTCCCGCGGATCGATGCCAGCGCCCGCCCCATCTTCGACCAACTGTGGCGCCCCAACGCCGACGTCGGCTCCGTGCTGGGGCAGGTGTGCGACACAATCTCGCCCCTGCTGGCCAGCGACTGAGCCGAGCTGGAGCGCGGGTCCCACGGCCCGCGCTCCGTTCATCGCAGGGAAGGTTCCAGATGAGCTACGCCCAAAAAGCCGAACGCCGGGTGGAGCGCCGCAGAGGCTGGTCGCTCGCTAGGCGAGACGCTCTTTTCGGGTACCTGTTCATAAGCCCGCAGGTGCTCGGGTTCCTGGTCTTCGTCGTAGGGCCGATCGTCGCCGTCTTCGTATTCAGCCTGAGCGAGCGGAACCTGCTTACCGGGCAGAGCACGTTCGTAGGGCTCGAGAACTACGCGTGGATGTTCACCGCCGACCCGGTCTTCCGCAAGGTCCTCGTGAACAGCCTCGTGTTCACCGCCGGGCTGGTGCCTCTCAACATCGTGCTGGCGCTGGTCCTGGCCCTGCTCCTCTCGAGGCGGCGCCCCGGCGTCACCCTCTTTCGGACCCTCTTCTTCGCGCCGGTGGTCACCTCGGCCGTCGCCTGGGCGATCGTCTGGCGCTTCATGCTGCAGAACGAGTCCGGGACGATCAACCAACTCCTCCAGCTCGCCGGCATCGACGGCCCCAACTGGCTGCGCGAGGAGAACTGGGCGATGGCGTCCGTGATAGTGACCCGCGTGCTCAAGAACGTGGGACTCAACATGATCATCTATCTTGCTGCGATTCAAGGCATTCCCCGAGAGTACGGAGACGCCGCCCGGGTGGATGGGGCCAACGGCTGGCACGTCCTCCGGCACGTAACCATCCCGATGCTGGCGCCCACCACCTTGCTCATCACCATCATCACCATCGTGGGCTCGATGCAGGTCTTCGACCACATCCTGCTCATGACCGGCGGCGGCCCGGCCAACGCCACCATGGTCCTCGTCTACTACATCTACCAGCAGGGCTTCGAGTTCTTCGCCACCGGTTACGCCAGCAGCCTGTCCGTGATCCTGTTCATCGTGACGCTCGGCCTGACCCTGGCGCATTGGCTGCTGCGCGGAAGAGAGCGTTAGCATGAGCTCGCTTTCCGCCAACAGACGCCTGGGGGCAGTCCTCTGGTTCGCCTCCCTGCTGCTGCTCGCCCTGCCGTTCGTCTTCCCCTTCTGGTGGATGATCACCAGCTCGCTCAAGTCCGCCTCGGAAGTGTTCGCCTTCCCGCCCACCATCCTCCCCGAAACGTGGCAGTGGCGGAACTTCGTCGACGTTTTCGGCTACCAGCCGTTCGCCCGCCAGTACTTCAACAGTCTCTACATCGCCGCACTGGTTACCGCCGGAACCATCCTCGTTTCATCGCTCGCGGGGTACGCCTTCGCGCGCATCCGCTTCCCGGCCAGCAGCCTCATCTTTCTACTGCTGCTGAGCGCCCTGATGATGCCCAGCGAGGTGACCATCGTTCCCAACTTCTTCTTCATGACCTTTCTCGGCTGGGTGAACACCCACATCCCGCTCATCGTCCTGCCGATCTTCGGCGCCAACGGCGTGGTGGGGACATTCCTCATGCGCCAGTTCTTCCTGAGCCTGCCCGGCGAGATCGAGGAAGCTGCAATGATCGACGGCCTCGGCCGCTTCGGCATCTTCTGGCGCATAGCCCTGCCCATCGCCCGGCCGGCGCTCGGTGCGCTGGCGATCATCTCGTTCCTGTTCTCCTGGAATCTGTTCCTGGAGCCGCTCGTCTTCATCAACGACCTGGAGCTGTTCACGCTCCCGCTCGCCCTCAACAACTTCACCGACAACTACGGCCTGCCCATCTGGCACCTGCAGTTGGCCGCCACCACCCTTTCCGTCCTGCCCGTGCTCGTCGTCTACATCATCGCCCAGCGCCAGGTCGTGGAGAGCTTCGCGATGTCGGGCGTCAAGGGGTAGGGGCCGCTCAAACGCCATGAAGAGCGCCTTCCTCGGGCAAGGCGCTTTCTATCGACCACAACCCTTTTCCAAAGGAGCAGCAATGCGAGAACTGAAGAGCGACGTCCTGATAGTAGGCGGCGGCCCGGGCGGCATAGCCGCGGCGCGGATGGGCTGGACCGTCGTGCTCACCGAGGAGACCGCCTGGCTGGGCGGACAACTGACTACCCAGGCGGTGCCCCCGGACGAGCACCCCTGGATAGACGAGGTCGGCGCTACCGCCAGCTACAGCCTGCTGCGCCGCAAGATCCGCGACTACTACCGCCGCAACTACCCCTTCGGCGACGAACGCGCGAACGCCACTACCTTCAACCCCGGCATGGGCTTCGTGAGCCCGCTCTGTCACGAGCCCCGCGTTGCACTGGCGTGTTTGGAGGAGATGATCGCGCCCTTCCGGGCCAGTCAAGCGATCAAGGTGATGCTGCGGCTCAAGCCAGTCGCGGTGCAAGCCGAGGGTGACCGGATCATGTCGGTCACCCTGGAAGACCGCGACGACGGCGAGCGAATCGTGGCTAGCGCATCGTTCGTGATCGATGCGACCGAGCTGGGCGACCTGCTCGAGCTGGCCGCCGTTGAGTTTGTTATCGGATCGGAGAGCCAAGCCCAAACGGGAGAACCGAACGCCCTGCCCGGCGACCCCGACCCGCTCGACCAACAGGCGCACAGTTGGTGCTTCGCCATGTCCTACTACCCCGGCGAGGACCACACCATCGAGAAACCCCACAACTTCGAGTTCTGGCGTGGCTACCAACCCTCCTACTGGCCGGCCAAGCAGCTCAGTTGGACCACCAGCGATCCGCTCACCCTGGAACCGGAAACCCGGCCGATTTTCGTGGGCGACCCCGACGAGGAGCGGATCAACGACCTCTGGCACTTCCGCCGCATCCTCTACCGGCGCCACTACCCTTTGGGGACGTTCCGCAGCGACGTCTCGATCGCCAACTGGCCCCAGCTCGACTACACCATGGGACCGCTGGTGGGCGTGAGCGCCGAGGAGCGTCAAAAGCACATCCACGGCTCGATGGAGCTGAGCCTGGCGATGGTGTATTGGATGCAGACCGAGGCGCCGCGGTTCGACGGCGGCAACGGCTACCCCGGGCTGCAACTGCGCGGGGACATAACCGGGACCAAGCACGGGCTGGCGATGTACCCGTACATCCGCGAGTCCAGGCGCATAGAGGCTGAGTTCACCGTGCTGGAGCAGCATGTGGGTGTGGACGCACGCGGCGACCAGGTGGGCGCGGAGCAGTTCCACGACAGCGTGGGGATCCGCAGCTACCGGATCGACCTGCACCCCAGCACCGGCCAGCGCAACTACGTGGACGTGGCCAACTGGCCCTTCCAGATCCCCCTCGGCTCGCTCATTCCGATCCGCGTCGACAACCTGCTGCCCGCCAACAAGAACATCGGCACCACCCACATCACAAATGGCTGCTACCGGCTCCACCCCGTTGAATGGAATATCGGCGAGGCCGTAGGCCGTGGGTGCGCTCGCGGCGTACTGCCTGGATCACGGCTACCAGCCGCGACAGGTGCGCAACGACGGGCGGCTGCTGCGGGACTTCCAGGACCTGCTGGTGAAGAGGTTCGGCGTTGACCTGGAGTGGCCCGAGTCGGTGCGGACGGTGCCCCGCGACTTCCCCTTCGGCACCTGCGATGCACCGCTGCGCCTGCCGGTCGAGCGCTGATGGCCGTCTCGGCTACCCCGGCAAGTCGACCAGCGACGCGCGGCTTCGAGAGACAAGCACGCCTCCCGGCGGCTCCTGCCCAGCGGGATCGAGAAGAGCGCGTTACGCCTCCCGCAGCATGCCGCCGCGCGGGATCGAGGAGATGAAAATGACCAGACTGACCGAGAAACTCAAGCAGGACGAGCCGACACTGTGCATAAGCCTGATCGACAACGACGCCGAGCTGGCCAGGGCAGTGCAGGAGGCTGGCGCGGACGGGCTCAAGCTGCACACCAACCTCGCCCACGGGCCGACCGGGCGCTCGCTCGGCGGCCTCGAGCGGGAGCTGGACCGTATCGAGGCGGTTCTGGCAGCGGTGGACATTCCCGTCGGAATAGTCCCGCGCGGCCGAGCGGGCACCACTCGGGAGGAGGTCGAGCGACTGCGTGACCTCGGCTTCGATTTCGTCGACCTCTACGGCAAGCACACCAGCCCCGCCATCCTCACCGTGGACGGGATCGGCAACTGGGTGGCGGCGACCGCCGACTACACGGCCGAGATGCTGTCCGAGCTCGCCCGGCGCCCCGGAGTAGATGTCGTCGAGGCGGCGTTCCTACCGGTCGACACCTTCGGCTCGCCGCTGAGCGTCGATGACCTGGTTCGGCTGCAGGTCGGTCTCAGGGCGATCCAAGGCAGTGGCAAGCCACTTGTCCTGCCGACAGACCGAAAGCTCGAGCTGCACGACCTGCCCGCACTTCTCGAGATCGGGGTCCGCAACTACCTGCTCGGCTACGCCGTTACAGGGGACCAGCCGAAGTCGACCGTGGCGGCCACGGAGAGGTTCCGGAAGGAGCTCGACTCGCTGGCCGGGTGACCTGCTGAGTGCCGGCGGCCGGGCCCGGCCCACTGCAATGCAACCGGCTACGGAGCCGGATCCGGCTGGGCGATTGGACGTGGAGGGTTCGCGGGTCTCAGCGCACCGAAGTACACGCCGGCCAGGACCAGCACTCCTCCGAAAACGAGACCACTGGTCAGCGGTTCCTTGTCGAGCCAGGCAGAGAGCGCAACCGTCACGAACGGGATCAGCACCATCACGTACGAGGCGCGCGAAGCGCTCCAGTGCCGGACAACGTAGACGTATAGGAGGAATACCGCGACCGAACCGATTGCCGCCACGTAACCGAGCGCCACCCAGGTAGACGCGATAGTTGGAAGTTGCCAGGTCTCCCCGACGAGTGCCGAGGCGACAAGCAGCACGGCGGCGGCCGCAGTCATGCCGACCGCGTTCATGGCGACCGGGTGAACCGGAGGAAAGCGTCGCACCAACACCAGCGCCTGCCCGAAGCACAACACGCTCCCGATCAGGGCCAGCAGGGCGAGTGGCGGAACCTGCTCCCGAATCGGCCCAATAGACAGGACCGCCACCCCCGCGAGCCCAAGGAGAGCACCGACGACCGACGCCCCGCGAAGACGCTCCTGTCCCTGCGCCACGGCAAGGAGCAGCGCCGAGAGGGGCACCAGCGCGAGTAGCGTCTGGCCCAGCCCGGCCTGGATATGGACCAGCGCGTAGTAAATGAGGCCGAACGCGCCGGCGAACTGAAGCAGGCCGTAGAGGAGCGCTCCAACAAGCGCCCGTCCGCGGGGTAGCGCCAGCCTCAGCCCGATCATCATGCCCACCAGCAGAATGGCGGCGAGCCAGAAACGCAGGCTCGCGCCCCACAGCGGAGGAAGCTCCCGGTTGCTGAAGCGGACGGCTACGCCATTACCTCCGGCCAATAGTGCTTCCGCAACGAAGGCCACCAGAACCAGGCGCTCACCGGTCAACGACATGCGGCTCATACTCCACCTCGAACGCTTTCGGCCACTGGCCCATATAGTAGGCGTTTTGGTCGAGCAAGCGCACGGTCGGGCGGGCGCGCCGACCGAGGACACCGTCCTTACTACTGTCGCGCAGTAACCCAGTCCAGTAGCAACGGCCCTTGGCCTCTCAGCAAACATTCAGACGGAGTCGTTACCCTTCACTGGAACCTCGCGGGGGAGGGATTAAGAACGGCGCTTGAGCTCAGTAACCTCTGTCATCGAAACCGGTGCGTTTCGCGCAGTGACGAGGGGAGTTCTACTTTTCCTTCCAGCCACCTACGAAGCACACCCGCGGATCAAAGGGGGATAACTGTGAAACGAGTTCTGGCATTCCTATCGATGCTCCTGCTCCTGGCCGCCTGTGGTGGTCAAGGCGCGGAAAACAGTGGCCGCGCGGAGGTACTGCTCACCGACGCACCCGCCAGCGAAGCCGACTCGCTGCCGGTCACGTTCAGCCGAATCGAGCTGGTGAGCGAGGCCGAGGGGGTAATGAGCGTCGAAGTGGAGCCGCAGACCATCGACGTCCTCACTCTGCGCAATGGTGGCCTGGAAGTGCTTGGTGAAGTCGATCTTCCAGCGGGGACCTACCACCAGGTGCGCCTGGTCGTCGACGAAGCGGAGATCACCTTCGTGGGTGGCGCCGAGGTTTATGAGGTCCAGGTTCCCAGCGGCGCCCAGACCGGTCTGAAGATCAACATCGAACCTGCACTGATCGTTGAAGCCAACCAAACGAGTCGAGTCGTGCTCGACTTCGACGCCGAACGGGCGGTAGTCGAGAACCCGCCGGGCAGCGGCAACTACATCCTCGAGCCGACGGCCATCCGCGCCGTCACGACCTCGGGAACGGTCGAAGGCCGCGTGATCGCAGGCGGCGACCCGGTAACGCCCATTGCCGGCGTGCTGATAACCGTCCTCGATCAGGATGGCAATGAAGTGACCGCGACCATCACCGAAGCCGACGGCAGCTTCAGACTGATAACCCTGCCCGAAGGCAGCTACGACCTGGAGTTGAGCCTGGAAGGTTACGGGTCGGTCACGATCGAAGACGTAGCGGTAGTGGAGGGAGAGGCTACCGTGCTGGGAGAGTTGGAAATGACCCTGGCCACACCTTAACGGCTTTAGTCACGATCAGATCCGAACCGCCCGGGGAGCGCCCTACCCGTCTCACGCTAGGGCTACAACGTCGCTTTTGAGTACTTCCTCCGCCAACTCCACAAGATCCATGGCGGCTCCCCTGGCCTGGGCGGCGACGACGATCGTGCCCGGTAGCGTTGCCGATATCTCAGCTACCACCGAATCCGCCTGATCCCTGTACCAGGATTGAGCAGCAGGGTGACGAACGATAACAGCTAGGATCTTCAGGGCCTCACTCTCCCTGCCCGCTAAGGCCAGTACCCTGGCAATTCCGAGAAGGGTCTGGATAATGCGGGGCAGGGCGTGAATCTCGATCGAGAGCCGCAGAGCTTCCCGGTAGTAGGAGTCTGCCTTAGCCGCATGGCCTCCGACAAGGGCAGCGTCGCCAAGCCGAGACAATGAACTGGCCATCTTCCCGTGCTCACCAATTTCTCGGCGTAGGGCAAAGCTCTCGTCATAGAACGCCTCGGCCAGCCCAAACTCACCGGAGCGGGATGCTACGTCACCCAGGTTTACGAGGGACACGGCCACTCCCCTGTAGTCTCTTACCTCTCGGCGCAGGGCCAAAGCCTCCCAATGATGTTGCCGCGCCTGCTCGAACTCGCCAGCCAGTTCCGCGATATTGCCCAGGTTATTGAGGGTGTCGGATGCCCTGCGGGAAGCTGCCGGCTGGAGTGCCGACAAAATTGCCCGCGCACTGGACACCCTGACCGGTATTACCGATCGAGCTATCACCCTTGCCCTCAAAGCAGCGGGTTTTACCATCAACCAGATTACCAGCGCATTGAACACCGCTCTGGGCCTGGGCGATAGGGCCATCGCGACTCTCCTCAAGGGCGCCGGCTACGCACTCAGTCAGGTAGCCGACGCAGTCGATAGTCTTTTCCATCTCAGTGACGTGGCACTGGCAGAGGTGCTTGGTGCCGCCGGCTATGCATTGGGCGAGGTCGAGAGCTTCTTCGGCGACGCCTGGAATGCCATCGAAGACACCTGGAACGATGTCGAGGACGGTTTCTGCGGCTTCTTCGGCTGTTGAGTACATAATCACCGGAACTCCTCCTTCCTCTCGCCGACTGGTGAGAGGAAGGATCCTCTGTGGCGGTGGTCCGATCATGAACCAGTGCGTGTTCATGCTAGTTCTGCGGCACCTACTCCTCCCCGGTGTGCTTGAGCGCATCCCATGGCGCATGGCACTCGACGTCGTTGTCGAAGTAGACGTCGTAGCGCACAGGAGGAATCTACCGGGCTTGCCCACAACTGCCAAACGGTCAGCCCTACGCAGTCGATTTGACTCGAGCCACAAACGGAGAATTAGTTCGAAGCCGGTACCGAGGGAGGTTGGGATGTCGTACCGAGCGACGGCTGGGACCATCTAGTTCCATAGGAGTCCGGTGCGGCATCCCAACCGACCGCCGCGGCATCCCAACCGACCGCCCCGTCAGCCCGGATCGGCGGTAAAGAGCCTTTGCGCGTAGCCTCGCAGAGTGTTGCGCACACGGCGGAAGTAGCCGGAGACGCGCGCTACCCGGCGTTGATGCTCATGCGGCAAGGGGGTGTTCGGAACCGGTTCCTCGAGGAAATTACAGAGGCGGTCCCATGACCGCTCCTGCTCCCAGCAGAGTACGAGGAGCCGCTCGGGCCGGCCGGCGAAGTACTCCTGCACCTGGCGCGCGTGCCTGTCGATGAGGTCTATCTGCGAAGCTTGTTGCACCACGGGTTTCGAGAAGCCGTACACCTGCTCGCGCACTGCTCCCCGCCCGGAGTACACGGCATGACGGCGGAGGCTTCCGAACCAGGCTTGCGATGAGTCGCGAACGGTGAGGATGAAGCGGGCGTGAGGGTAGAGCCTGTCGAGACGGCGGTAGAAGAGCGGCCAAGGCATCCCGGCGAAGCTATCGAAGTCCTGCGTCGCCGCCTCGAGCGCGGCTATGTCGCCGTCGTCCAAGACGCGACGAGCGAGTGCAGGATTCAGATCGGCGTGTCGGTAGCCCAGCCTGCGCAGGCAGACCGCGAGCGTATCCGTACCCGTGTTCTCGAATCCGATAACGAAGACCTTCCGCACCGCGTTGCCTCCCCCGCACGGTCTCTCTGCCGCAATGCAGTATGGCGCCGGCTGCGAATGAGTAGGGCGAGCGGGCGATGAGAAGGTCACAGGGAAGTCGGCTCGAGCGGTCACCCAGCTGCCCAAACAGCGCTTGGATTAAAAACAGGTAGCCGATGGTCTAACCGTCGGCCAGGTCGAGTTCGATCACCTCGACGTAACGGCCGCGGTGGTAAAGCATCGGTTCACCCTCTTCGTAAGACAGCCGTTCCACCTCCCCAATAAAAATGGTGTGGTCACCGGCCTTGTGAGCGTCGATTACCCTGCAAAGCAACCGGGCCAGCGAATTCGGAACGAACGGGAAGCCGTCGCTGAGCAGCAGCGGTTCCGGCAACGGCACCGGCCTAGAGGCGTAGTAGTCGCTAGTGAACTCTTGGCCCCGCCGGAGGATCGACACGCCAAAGTGCCTGCCCGGTTGCAAAAGCCCGTGGGTCACGGCGGCCTCGTCTATTGCAATTGCGATGAGAGGAGGCTCGAGCGAGAGCGACATGAATGAACTGACGGTGATCCCGCGCGGTTCATCACCATCCATGGCGGTCACTACCGTCACTCCGCTAGGGAAGCGACCAAGGGCGTTACGAAACTCCTGGGGTTCGATCATGCCGTCCTTCCGGAACCGATCCGCGACCGGCGCTCTCACACCGCCGTTGGCGTTCGGCGACTCCCATGCTGACGCATATTGCCGACCTCGAAGGCATCGAAGGCAACACCCGTTGATATGGCGGCAAGGCTGCCTACGGGACCACGGCCTTGATTGCGGACTACTTCACACGTAAGGTAGGGGTACCAGTAGAGGAAGTATCGGGACGTGCGCGGCACTCCTGTCCCACATCTGCCGAACCGTGGGCAAATGGTGTCTAACCGAAAACATCCTCCTCTACGCAAAGGGCATGATCGAAGCCGGGAGCGACAACCAGTCGCAACGTATTTCGGTTCGGGGAAAACTAGGCTCGGGCGCCAGGCTGCTATTGTTTGCCAAGTCCGTAAGGAGACGACAAACCAAGGTACGTGTGCCGGGTAGATCGAAAAGACCGGACACTACCACCAATTCATAGCCCAAACCCAAAGAACGGTGACAACAACCGGGAGGCACCATGACCAGTGACGCCCCAGGCGTTTCGAGACGAACAAGCACGACCCCAGCGCCTAACAAGCCCACCAAAGAGCCTATGGTACGGTTCGAAAAGGTTCGCAAGGCATTTGGAGAGCTAGTGGTTCTGCGCGACCTCGACTTCGAGGTTGCCGAGGGCGAAAAGATCGCCATCATCGGTCCCAGCGGTTCCGGAAAGACGACCATCCTCCGAGTGTTGATGACGCTGGTGAAGCCGGACAGCGGAAAGATTTTCGTTGACGGTGAACCATTGTGGCACAAGGAGATTGGCGGCAAGGTCGTGCCCGCCGATCAGAAGCAGCTGCACAAGGTACGCAGCAAGATCGGAATGGTGTTCCAACATTTCAATCTCTTCCCCAACATGAGCGTGCTGCGCAATGTCACCGAAGCGCCCATCCACGTGCTCGGCCTAAGCCGCAAAGAGGCCGAGGAACGTGGCAAGGAGCTTCTCGACACGGTCGGCCTTGGAGATAAGTTCGATGCGTTCCCGGTTCAGCTGTCGGGCGGACAGAAGCAACGTGTCGCCATTGCCCGTGCCTTGGCGATGGAGCCCAAGGTAATGCTCTTCGACGAGGTGACCTCAGCGCTCGATCCCGAGCTGGTGGGCGAGGTTCTGGGAATCCTACGTCGCCTGGCCACCGAGACTCAGATGACGATGCTAATCGTCACACACGAAATGGGCTTTGCCCGCGATGTCTCCGACAGGGTGGTGTTCTTCGACGCCGGACAGGTTGCCGAAGAAGGTCCGCCTTCCCAGATATTCAGCGAGCCGCGTGAGGAGCGTACGCAGGGGTTCCTCAAGGCCGTGCTCGAACACTGATCAGCAGCGCAGCCCCCGTTTGGAGGTAGCCATGACTACCAGAAACGACCGTAAGGGACGTTCGACGTGAACTCACAGGTCACCGGGCTCCCACCACCGTCCGCACTCGGCCGCAACCGACGCCCCCACACGTCTCTACATTTTGGAGGTAATAAAGCATGAACCGGAAAATTCGCAACATGATCGCGTCAACACTTGCCCTGGCACTCATCGGGTCCCTGGCATTCGCCCAGGCTGATCTAACTGAGATCCAGGAGTCGGGAAGCATCCGAATCGCCACTGCAAACGAAATTCCTTATGGCTGGATTGATGAGAACGGCGACGCCCGCGGCATTGGGCCCGACGTAGCCGAAGCCGTCCTCGCGAATATGGGCGTAACCGATATCGACTGGACCGTCACCGAGTTCGGCTCGCTCATCCCCGGGCTGATCGCCGACCGCTTCGACATGGTTGCTGCTAGCCAGGCGGTCCTGCCGGCTCGCTGCGAGCAGGTCGATTTCTCGATCATCAACTCCAGCTACGGCGAGGGTCTGCTGGTAGAGGCCGGCAACCCGCAAGATATCCACGGCTACGAGGACTTCGTCGACAACTCCAACCTCACCATGGGTATCGTCTCGGGCGCCGACCAGCTGGACTTCGCCCAGGCATACGGCCTACGTCAGAATCAGATCGTCTCGATTCCGTCCAACACCGACGCCCTCTCGGCCGTTGCGACCGGCCGCGTGGACGCCTACGCCGCCACCGGTCTCACGGTTGGCCGGCTGGCCTTGAATTCGGAAGATGTCGAAGCCGCTGAGCCGTTCACGGATCCGGTGGTCGACGGTGAGCCGGTTCGCTCTTTTGGGGCCTTCACCTTGAACGCCGATTCTGATGAATTCAGAGAAGCCTTCAACGAGGAACTCGGCGCCTTCCAGGAGACCCAGGAGTACCGCGACATTCTGCTTTCGCACGGTTTGACCGAGCAGGATATCGATGCGGCACTTGCGGTCACTACCGAGGAGCTCTGTTCCGGCGAGGGTTAAGTTTCCTAGTCGGCGTCCCGCACGGGCCGCCCGACACCTACAACATCACACCAGGGACGATATGGAGCAACTTCTCAACTTACTCCCACCACTTCTCGAGGGCACCTGGGTAACTATTCAGCTTGCCCTGGCATCGACCGTACTGGGGGGAATTCTCTCGTTCGCGGCCGGTATCGGCAAGCTCTCTCGCAATTTTTTCGTCCGAGCGATCTCGGTCGCTTACATCGAAATCTTCCGCGGAACATCGCTGCTCGTGCAGATGTTCTGGCTATTTTTTGCCTTGCCCCTCATGGGGATAAGCCTGAGTCCGGTGCTGGCCGGCATTCTCGCCCTCTCCTTGAACATCGGTGCTTATGGCGCCGAAGTTGTTCGTGGAGCAATCAATTCGGTGACTCAGGGGCAGTATGAAGCGGCTGTGGCTCTCAACTTCTCGAAGCGCTACACCCTGTGGCACGTAATCCTTCCGCAGGCCCTGGTGGAGATGATGCCGCCGTTCGGCAATCTCGTGGTGCAGAACCTCAAGGACACGGCGCTGGTATCGCTCATCACCCTCGCCGACCTCACCTTTCGGGCTCAGAACTTGCGTAATCTCACGCTCGACTCGGTGCCCATCTACTCTCTCACGCTCGTGATCTACTTCGTTCTGGCCCTGATCTTCATGTCGGGCATGCGCTGGCTGGAGCGGGTCATCGCCTTTCGGGTAGGCGTGGCCCAAGGGAGGGCGAGAGCCTGATGCTATTCGGTATCGAATGGGACACCAGCAGCGACCTTGCGTTCGCCATCTCTATCCTGCCAATCCTGTTACGCGGCCTCATCGTGACTGTTCAGGCGACTGCCCTGGGTTTCGTGATCGCCATCGTGCTGGGTTTGATCCTGGCGCTCTTGCGAATGGTCCCGCTCAAGATTGTCTCCTGGCCCACTGCCATCTTTCTCGAATTCGTGCGCGACACGCCGCTCCTGGTACAGCTTTTCTTCCTCTACTTCGTGCTTCCCGAGTATGGGATAGTCCTTCCGGCTTTCCTCACCGGTGCGATAGCGCTGGGACTGCAGTACTCCGGCTACACGGCCGAGGTGTACCGGGCGGGTATCGAGGCGATTCCGCGCGGCCAGTGGGAGGCGTCGATCGCGCTCAACATGCCCGCTTGGCTGCTCTTCCGCGACGTGATCATCCCGCAGGCCTTCCCTCGCATCGTTCCGGCGTTAGGCAACTATCTCGTGTCGATGCTCAAGGACACCGCAATTCTCTCGGCGGTTACCGTGCTGGAGATGCTGCATGTTGGCCGGATCATCGGCGACCGCACCTTCCGTTACTTCATTCCGCTGACGATGGTGGGCGGGCTCTACCTGGTCCTCACCCTCCTGTCCTCGCTGGCCGTGCGCTTCACCGAGAACAAACTGCCCAAGGACGGCATCCCTTTGCGCTAACTGCTGGGTCATATCGTTTTCGGGCGGCGTCCGCAGGTGTGCGGGCACCGCCCAACCATTGCTGGAAGACTATTGCCGGAACCAAAAAGAAACGCCCGTCGCAAGAGAGGTCGCAGCGGGACAAAAGGGGGTGCAGCAGTCGGGGCGTTTCGTCTGAAACAGTATCGTGTCGCAGCTTACAGAACTCTTACACTCTTGCGGCGGCTGCTCTCAGGTCCGGGGGAGGACCGATCGCGCTACTTCGATCCGCGGCGCGAATCGAGCGGGATCCGTCGGTAACGAGCCTCTACCTCGGCGTATAAACCGTAGGCGACCAGCCCGGCGGCCATTGTGCCCAGCAGCCAGGGGCCCTGCGGCTGCGCGGCGATCGCTACCAGCACATCGGAGAGCCCTCCCGCCTGGTTGGCATTTCTATCCCATCCGGCCTGGATGAAGAACACCGCCAGCAGTCCAAAGACCATGCCGCGCGCTAACATGCCTATCACCGCCAGAGAGGCCGCCCAGTTCCATGCCGCGTCGCTCATTTCATCACGCATCAGCTTGCGGCGGTACATCCGCCCTAACGCAACGACGGCGGCGTTTATCGCCAGGGCCGCCAAAACCAGGCCGGCAGCGATCACCAACCACCTGCCAAACGGGTGGGCCAGCACCAGTTGAGTCCAGTCCTCCTGTGAGCGGCCACCGGTTGCGGCAAGACCTATCACCTGCCTTAGGGCGCTTACGCCCAGCCCGCCGTAGGCGATCCCGCTAACCAAATAGCCAAAACGTTTGAGAAGGCCGTGGAAACCGCTTCCCTTCCCTTCGACGTCGAAGATGCTCTGGGTAACGCGCCAGGCCGTGTAGCTGAACAGTCCGACGCCAACGATCAACAGCAGGAGCGCTCCGAAGGGTTGCCGGAAGATTGCGCGTAGCGCTCCTTCGGTGTCGGTGGTTTCACCGCCGCTGCCCAATGCCGCCTGCAACGCCAGACCACCCACTACGATGTAGACAGCCCCCTTAGCGGCGTAACCGTAGCGGGCCAGTCGATGCACCCAAGGAGCCATCGCCCGGGCGGTTTGCTTATCCACGAGCTCGTTCACAATGGGCTCCCTCCCCCGCCAGTATCCCAGTACGAAGTGCTTGTTCGATAGAAGCAGTCACCGACTACGCGAGCCGGCGCAAAGCGGGTTAGCCTTGGGCTCATGACCCGCCATCCCCTCAGGAGGCTGTGGATCCTGGCTCGACACCATCGCGAAAGTGGCTAGGTAGAGTGGAAAGCGGCACCCACGACGAGCTGTTGCACAGGGAGGGCCTGTACTCCGGACTGTGGAGCGTCCAGACAGGCGAGCGAAGCCGCGAGCCGGTCCGCCGGTAGCGGCCAGCGGCTGAAAGTGGCTAGGTAGCCGCCGACACTGCCTGGGGATCTATTGGTGGTCGCTCTCGCCGGCCCGAGGGCCAATAATTGCCGGTCTCGCGCTCGCTTGCCTGTGCCCCCTGAGTCTGGTTGTTCGAAGAGCGTCGGTATCATCGGACATCGACAGCTCAGGAGGAGCGCTTTGGCCACTTTGTACCTCTTAGGCACCGGTGCGGCGGTGTCGGATCCGCATCGAACTACCACCATGCTGGCAGTGGAGAACGAGGCCGGCATCTTGCTGGTGGACTGCGGCGGCGACGTCTTGCAGAGGCTGGTAGCCAGCGGTGGCGATCCGTCGAGTGTGCAAGCGCTTATCGTTACCCACGAGCATCCCGACCACGTGAGCGGCTTTCCCCTGCTGATGGAGAAGCTGTGGCTCTACGGCCGAATCGAGCCGTTAGACGTCTATGGCATCGATCCCGCCATCGCTCAAGCGAAGCGCGTTCATGACGCCTTCGATACATCGGCCTGGCCGGAGTATCCAGAAATCCGCTATCACCCCGTGGAGCAGACCGAGGGCGCCACCGTGCTTGAGCGCAACGGCTGGCAGGTGACCGCCACTCCCGGGGAGCATGCGGTACCGGTGATCGGCCTGCGCATACGAGATTCGGCCGGCGGAACCGTCTCCTACTCCTGCGACACGGCCCGCTCATCGGGCATCGCACGCCTTGCCACGGAGGCTCAGATTTTTGTCCACGAGGCGACAGGCAGTGGACCCGGACATTCGTCTGCGTTGGAAGCGGCACGAACCGCCGCCGAGGCCAAGGCGGATAGGTTGCTGCTGGTACATCTGCCCCCGGCCGAGCATCTGGGCCCAAGGGAGCTCGAAGAAGCCCGCCAGGTTTTCGCGAGTACCGACAAGGGAGTCGAGGGCGGGCGCTATCGCTTCTGAGCTCGGTCGCAAGATCACAAAAACAGATCACAAAAACAGGTCACAAAAAAAGCGCCCAACGGCGCGTTCCCTCTTTCGATCGATAAAAACATTTTACTGCCATATACGCTATTCGTCAAGGGGATGCGTGCGGCTGCCTTTACCAGGCCCCTAAACCGCCGCGAGAAGCAAGGTAAAGGGCGTTTCCGCAAGGGAAACGCCCGAAATTCTGCTCGAAACCGGAGGCCGAAAACGCCAAGTCAAACGGCCAGGCTCTCCTGCAGCGCCAGCACCCGGTTATATTCGCGTGGCACACGGCCTTCCCAGCCTCGCTTGTGATACACGTAGCCGGCAACGAGCGGCAGGTTTATCGTAACTTCGCCATAGACCATCTGCTCCCAGGCGAGATCCACCTTGCCCCAGGAATTGGCTTCCTTTAGCGTCGAGCCCGAGAGGGCGCCATCACGCTCGTCGGCTACCGTGAGTTGGACGGCGTAACGGTGCATCTCGGCCTCGTGGCCCAGGAACTCAGCCGACACGACGATGTCCTGCACGAAGTTCTTGGGAACACCTCCGCCCAGCATGAAGATTCCCGTGACGCCCTGATGGACTTTGATGTCGGTGAGCTCGCGGAAGTCCTTGACCGAATCGATGGCGACGTGGCGCTCGGGATTGTGGACCTGATGGTAAACGAGACCGAAGCCCGCCGAGCAGTCACTGAAGGCCGGCACGAAGATTGGGATGTGCTTCTCGAATGCAACCCGGACAATGCTCTCCTGGCCCAGGTCGCGCTCTACCAGGTATCGGCCCATCTCGATGATGAACTCTCGTGAGCTGTAGGTTCCGGGGTCGAGCTTATCGGCGATTTCACGAACGGTGTCGTCGCAGGTTCGCAGCTGCTCCTCGTCTATATAGGTGTCGTATATGCGGTCGATCATCAACTCGCGCAGCGTGTTGTCATCGGCAGTGGGGCTACCCTGCCAGTGCCGGAAGCCGAGCGCCTCGAAGAAATCCTGGTCGACTATGTTCGCACCTGTCGAGACGATCGCGTCGATCATGTTGTTCTGCATCAGGTCGAGAATGACTCTCTTCTGACCAGCGGAGACGAGTGACCCGGCCAGCGTGAGGATGACACCGGCTTCCTCATCGCGCACCATCATGTCGGCGATACGCGCCGCACGCTCGAGATTCCGGGCCTGGAAGGCGGTCTTACCCATCGCCTCCACCAGCGGAATGACATTCACCTGTTTGATATCGATATGTTCGACGGGATTCTGCAGCAGTTCGGACTTGTCCATCGGTACTCCCCTTTGGCTACCACACAGAATGGGCTACGGTCCCGTCGCTGTCAACAACTCAGGAGACAGGTCGAGCGAATCGCCTGTTGGCGACACCGAACGAGCGGCGAGGCGTGTCCGGGCGCCGACCGTTACCGATAGAGTCACTCACGCGGCGCTGCGAAGGGTAAAGACAGTGAACTCCGGGGGACAAAAAAGACGCATCGGCAACACGCTGCAACCAATGCCGCGGCTCACGTAGAGATGGTTCCCCGTCTTGCCATAACCCTGAATCCCGTCGGCATGAATCCAGCCAGAGACTATTACCTTTAGCTCCTTGCTGTAGGTGAGGTAGTTCAGGATGGGCGCTAGGGGCAGGCGCACCTGACCCCCGTGCGTATGACCCGCAACGGCGAAGGGTGCCGAGCCCGCAGGGCACTGATCGAACGAGGCAGGGTGATGCATCATGACCACTCGTGCCGCTCCCGAGGGAACGCCGGAGAGGGCTTCCGCGACTTGGTCGTCCCTGGCGGTATGCGCTCCTATGCCTACCAAGTAGAGCGGCTGCTCGCCCTCTACCGCCCGGAGTTCGACCGCTTCATTGTGCAGGACGCGAACCCCGGCTGCCTCGAGCGAACCTTCGAGGCAGCGGGCCAATTTCCAATCGGCAGTGGCGTCTTTCGTAGGCATCGCGTAGTCGTGATTGCCCAGAACGGCGTAAACCGGAATTCCGGAATTCAACAGTGGCCCTAGCAGCTCGACGGCGTCATCTATCGCCTGCGCCCTGTCATGTATGAAGTCGCCGGCGATAAGAACGGCAGCGGGCCGTGCATGGATCGCCCGTTTCACCGCCCGCCGAACTGTGCTTGGCGGCCCGCCGCGCATCCCCACATGCAGGTCGCAGAGGAGCACTATCTTCTGACCCTCCCACGAGGCCGGCAGGTTGGGAATCGCTGCGTCGTGATGCTCCTCGCTAAGGCCGTAAGGCTCAAGTAGCGAGCGCGCAAGCAGCAGCGAGGCAACGCCGCCGGCGACGGAGAGGGCGACTCTTATCGACTTCATACCGAGAGTCCTGGTAGGCTCGACGTCGATGGTTCCGCTCGATACCGCCGGTGTGCGCGGCTACCTTGTTCACGCTTACACAGCATCTACCCTCCTTTTCGTTTCCCTTGCCATGCAGTGGATCGTGGAAGAACGGTACCAACTCGCCCTGTTGGCGATGGCAGCGACGGTCATAATTGACGCCACCGATGGTGCCCTCGCCAGGCACTACCGCGTGACGGAAACGGCTGCCGGTATCCAGGGGGACCTGCTGGACAATATCGTCGATTTTCTCAGTTATGTCGCCCTGCCGGCCCTGTTCTTGTTGCACGCCGATATGCTGCTCGCGCCGGCCACGCTTTGGGTTTCGCTGGTGATGTTCGCCAGCGCCTTCGGCTTCTCTCGCACCGACGCCAAGATCGCCGGTAAGGGCTTCTTCGTCGGGTTTCCCTCGTACTGGAATATCGTCGTGTTTTACCTGTGGATGCTGGGCACCGGCCCACTGTTCAACACTGCGTTGATTTTGGTTCTCGCCTCTGCGGTACTAGTGCCGCTGCGTTTCCTGTATGTGACCCGGCTGAGTCGCTGGCGCACCCTCCACTTCCTGCTGGGCGGACTGTGGGGTCTCGCGTGCCTGCTTGCCCTGCTGCTTGGCGAGGGCCAACTGCAAGATCTACTGCTCTACGCTTCGTTGGGTTATGTGGCGTTCTACCTCGTCCATTCGCTGATCGAAGATGCTCGCGACCGGGCTCACTCCGCCGGCAAAGTGAAGTAGAAGGTAGCGCCGCCGCCCTCTAAGGACCGGGCCCACATGCGCCCATCGTGCCTCCGAACGATTCGTCGCACCGTCGCGAGCCCGATTCCCATTCCTTTCGAATCGAGTTACTCAGCTCGAGTAGCAGCCGGCAACTCACGATCAAGAGGCAGAGTGAGCCGCGCGCTGGTGCCCTCCTTGCCGGACAGCTTCAGCTCGGCAAGATGCGCCCGCGCCACCGCCCGAACTACTCGCATTCCCAGCCCCTCGCGCAGCGGCTCGGGCAGCCCGGGTCCGGTGTCCGAGACCTCCAGGTAACCGTCGCCGGCACTCCTCCCACTGCGTATCGTTACCGTGCCGTGACGCGTACAGCGCAGCGCGTTTGCCAGTAGGTTGTCGAGCGCCTGCCCCAGTAGTCTGGGATCACCCGACACCTGAGCCGTTTCGTTCTCGAGACTGAGCTCGAGCCCCTTCTCGAGCGCAAGCGGCTGGAAGCGGTCGTAGGCAACAGCAGCGAGTTCGTCGAGTTGCAGCATCTCGAAGCGCACCTCGCCTCCCTCGGCCCTTGATAGCGCCAGCAGGTTCTGTGCCAGCCGCTCCAGCCTCAACGCTTCTCCGTGAAGCCGGTCGATGAAAGGAGCATCGGCCGCCACCCGGCCAAAGCGGGCCGCTTCCAGCCCAGCCCGCAATGCGGAAAGCGGAGTTCGCAGTTCGTGAGCGGCGTAGGCCAGGAACTGCTGCTCACGCTGGCGCTCGCCTCGCAAACGGCCCAGCAGGTCGGCGAAGCTGTGAGCCAGCATGCCGGGTTCGTCGTGGCCGGGCACTGGCGGTATCTCCCCACCGTCCTCGAAGTTAGTTGCCGCCTCGGCCAGCCTGCGCAGCGGGCGCAACGCCAGGCCGACCACGAACCAGGCGATTACGCTGGCCGCCAGCGAGAGGAGCAGCGCTGCCGGCACGGCTATCGATCTGTAGAGGGAGAGTATCTCTCTCACACCCGCCAAGGGGCGGCCCACCTGGATGATAACCGCGGCATTCTCGTCACGTGCCGTGTAGACGCGCCAGCCACCCACGCTCCGCTCCCCCCTTCCCTCGAGGAGGCCGGCCGGATCCAGGGGCCGCGGGGCGTTCAGTACTCCCCCCTCCCAGGCCAGCTGCCCGTCGAGGTAGGCCTGTGCCGAGTTCGCTCCGTTCTCGTCGGTCAGATAGGTTTCGATAATGGGCGGCACGCGGATCGTTCCACCGGGCCGCAGAACGACGGCGTCGAGGATGACCTCGGCCAGCAGCCGGCTCTCCCGGTCCATATCGCTGAGCCTCAAACCCAGTATCGACCAGTAGGTGATCGATACGGTCAGAACGAGACCGGCGAAGGTGAGGAGCGCCGCGATGAGCGAGAGCCTGCCACGGAGGCTCAGCAAGCCGCCGCCGACTCGAACTCTTCCGGCGGCGGCAAGCCGCGCCGGATCATCCCGGGAAGCGATAACCGACACCACGAACCGTTTCCACCAGACCGTCAGCCAGCTTGCGCCGCAGGTTCTTCACGTAGACGTCGACCAGGTTGGAGGGAGTGTCGTAGCCCAGCCCCCAGATGCGTTCCAACACCTCCTCGCGGGTGAACACCCGCCCGGGATTGAGCATCAGCAACTCGAGCACCTCGTACTCCTTTCCGGTGAGCCTCACTGGTGAGCCGTCACGACGCACCTGCCGCTCCTCGACCAACAGGAGCAGAGGTCCCCAGGTGACCTTCTTCGACCGCACCTCGCCCCGGCGGTAGAGCGCCTTGAGGCGCGCG
>JBBDRD010000007.1:0-52472 GCA_040905665.1 Trueperaceae bacterium | reverse complement strand
GGACAACCGGTTTTGGTCCGGTCGGTCGGGGTTCGAATCCCTGTGGGCCAGCCAGTTAAGCGAGACTTCGCCTGATCGAAATAGGACCATTCGGCAGGCGAAACGGGGAGCACCGCCCAGAGCGGTGCTTCGCTTTTGAGCTCCACGGGGCCGGCGGGCCGGCTCCACAACCGTCGCGGCCACTCCCATTCCCGCTCTCAGCTCTTCCCTTCGTAGTCGTAGAAGCCTGCCCCACTCTTCCTCCCCAGCCGGCCCGCCTCGACGAGCTTGCGCAACGTCTGCGGGGGTCGAAACCTTTCCCCCAGCGCCTCGGTCATCGATTCGGCGATGAACAGCATGGTGTCGAGACCAACGTAGTCGGCCAGTTCGAGCGGCCCCATTGGGTGGTTGAGGCCTAATTTGACGGCCGTGTCGATATCCGCCTTGGAAGCCACCCCCTCCTCGAGCATCCGCATCGCCTCGGTGAGGAGCGCCGCGAGGGCGCGCGTCGTGACGAAACCTTGCCGGTCCTCGACCAGCACGGTGGTCTTGCCGCAGCGCTCGGCTACGGCGGCCACCGCCTGCAAGGTGTACTCCGAAGTATGAACTCCGCGTACCAGTTCGATAAGCCGCATTCGCTCCGGCGGATTGAACCAGTGCATCCCCACCACCTGAGCTGGGCGGGTGGTAGCGCCGGCTATCGCGGTAATCGACAGTTCGCTGGTGTTACTTGCCAGTATCGCGTGAGGAGACGCTACCGCCTCTGCCCGCCGGAAGATGTCGCACTTGAGTTCGAGCTTCTCGGGAACGGCCTCTATAACCAGGTCGCTGCCTTTGGCAGCGGCGTCGAGCCGGTGATGGATGTCCAGTCTCTCCTGTAGCCTCTCCGGCTCGCCCTCCTGCGCCCGCTTCGCGATTCTTGCCTGGGCCCGCTCCAAGGCTTCCCGGCTTGGGTCATAAAGCCGTACGCGGTAGCCGGCCGAGAGGCAAACCGCCGCGACTCCGGCGCCCATGGTCCCGGCACCTACCACCGTTATCGTCTCGATCGCTCTTTCGTTCATTCCATGCCTTCCTGCTGCTCGCCGGCCGCCGTTCCCAAGGGGCCGTAGAGGTCGTAACGAATGGTGGTTCCCGAGAGGGTGCCCGACGGCTTCACGCCAGCCAGGTGTGAAGCCCGCAGCGGCCTCTTCACCACCACGCGCCTGGTAGTCGCAAGTCGAGCCACCTCCAGCATGCCCCCGGCATCGCCGTCGTCGCCCAGGAGTACACGCAACACCCGCATCTCCTTCGCCTTGCCACCCTCGCGGCCACTGCGTGGATACATCGGGTCGAGGTAGACGACATCGGCGGGCGCCAGCGACGGCAGCAGTTCTGTCGCGTCTCCCATGTGCAACCGCATGCGCTCAGCCGCCTCGCGGCAGAGTGGATCCTGCCGGGCGCGCTCGATGCCGTCGGCGAGCAGGGCCGCAACTATCTCGGAGCGTTCGATGAGTTCGACCTGGCAGCCGGCCTCGGCAATTGCGAATCCATCCGTGCCCAAACCGGCCGTAGCGTCTATTACGCGAGCGACATCTTCCTTGCCCGCGAGCGTTGCGCGTCGCAGCAGTGGCGATCCGCGGCCGGCTAGAAACTCGGCCGCCACCGGTCCAGCGGCTAACGGACCGGCCTCCCTCAATTCGAGACGAGTGGGCGTGCGTGCCAGCAAGAGCGTGTAGGAGGAATCATCGCCTCCGCGTATCAGCGGCAAGCCCAATCTCTCCGCCAACTGGCCAGCCTCTTGCAGGACATCCCCTCCGCTGGAAGCCTCTCTGCCGTTGTCCTCGCCCAATGCCATAACCGCTATCCGCATTCGATCGATAATTACACTTTTCCCGTCCGATAGATGGTTCCGTAACTCGATACATGAAGTACACGCGCTGCATGACATATGCACGATCACGAGAATCGCCGGCTTAAATATGATGCCGTTCCGGTGAAATGTTGGCCGTCACCAATGTTTCCTTGGTCGATGTCACCTAGTCCTTGACATTAGTAGGCCCGACGAGATGATATGTTTCGAATCACAGGGACGGAATTGGAACAGGTAGTGAGAGATTCGGGTTCCGCAAAGGAGGAGAAGATGAGCAACCAGTCACTCGCTCGACGGCGCGCCCAGGCGGTAGCGCCCGCGGCCTACAGCGTCCATCCGTTCTACCCAGAGAAAGCAGAGGGCGCCTACGTGTGGGACGCCGACGGTAAGAAGTACCTCGACTGGTCGGCAGGAATCGCTGTAATGAATGTCGGCCATTCGCACCCGAGGGTGCTGGATGCGGTGCGAAAGCAGACAGAGGCCTTCCAGCACCTCTGCTTCGCCGTCGCGATGAATGAAAGCTATATCGAGGTGGCCGAGAAGCTCAACTCGATCGCCCCCGGATCGAGCCCCAAGAAGACCTTTCTGGTCAATTCGGGCGCCGAAGCAGTTGAGAACGCGGTCAAGATCGCGCGCGCCTACACGGGCCGTCCCGGACTCGTAGCGTTCACGCACGCCTTCCATGGACGTACCCACATGGCGCTATCGCTCACCGGCAAGGCCGAGCCGTACAAGTCCGGCTTCGCGCCACGCGCCGCCGAGATCTACCGCGCACCCTACCCTTACGCCTACCGCAACCCTTGGGGCGCCAAGAGTGACGAAGAGGCCGGGAGAAGGGCGCTCGAGGTACTGATCGACCTCGTCTCGACCACCATCGGCGAAAGCGAAGTAGCGGCGTTCATAATCGAGCCGGTGGCTGGAGAGGGTGGCTTCATCCCCGCCCCCCGAAGCTTTCTGGAGGGCCTCAGGCGCTACGCAAGCAAGATCGGCGCCCTGTGGATCGACGACGAGGTCCAGTCGGGAATTGGGCGCACCGGCAAGTGGTGGGCGGTGGATCACTACGATCTCGAGCCCGACCTCGTTACCTGCGCGAAGGCTCTCTCCTCTGGCTTCCCGCTCTCGGCGGTCATCGGAAAGGCCGAGATAATGGACGCAATCAAACCCGGGATGTTGGGCTCGACCTTCGGGGGCAATCCCGCTGGCTGCGCTGCCGCCCTCGCCACGCTCGACGTGATCGAGAGCGAGGACTTACTGGCGCGCTCCTTGCAGATCGGCAAAGCCGCAACCGCGAAATTGCGGGAGCTGCAGCAGCGCTGGCGCCAGATAGGCGACATCCGCGGGCTCGGGGCGATGATCGGGATCGAACTGGTACACGGCGAGGAGAAGGCGCCCAACAAGGAGGCGGTGGAAGCCATCGTCACTGCCGCACGCGAGGACGGTCTCATACTCCTTCCCACCGGCACTTACGGCAACGTAATCCGGCTACTGCCACCAATCAACCTTAAGGACGCCGAGCTAGCCGAGGGGCTGGAGAAACTCGAGCGGGCGCTCGGACAGGTGTTTGAGCCGGTTACGGCGGTGGCGTAACGTAGATTTTTGCCTGGCCAACTCGAACGTTATACTCCGCAAGTGATCGTTCGAATTGCTCCCTCCATCCTGTCCAGCGACTTCTCGAGACTAGCAGAGCAGATTCGGGAAGCCGAAGAGGCAGGTGCACACGCCATTCACGTTGACGTAATGGACGGCCGGTTCGTCCCCAATATCACCATGGGTCCGGTCATCGTCGGGGCCTGCCGGCGCTCGACAAGCCTGCCGCTCGACGTACATCTGATGATCGCCGAACCGGAGCGCTTCATTCCGGCCTTTGCCGACGCGGGCGCCGATTACCTCACGATCCATGCTGAGGCCACCCCTCACCTACACCGGGTACTGCAGGTGATCCATGGGGCGCAGGTGAAGGCGGGCTTGGCCGTGAACCCACTCACCCCACTCGAGATTTACCGCGACGCCCTGCCGGAGTTGGATCTCGCGCTCCTGATGAGCGTCAATCCCGGATTCGGCGGGCAAAGCTTCATCCCCGCTAGCCTTGACCGACTTAGCAGGCTTCGGTCGCTGCGCGACGAGCTCAATCCGGAGTGCGTCATCGAGGTGGATGGTGGCATCAACGCCGGCACCGCCACACGGGCCGTAAGGGCCGGCGCTCAGTGGCTGGTAGCGGGAAGTTCGATCTTCAATCAGCAGGCGAGCATCGCCGAAAACCTTGCGGCGCTATCGGCGGCCGCAAACGTTAGCTCAGGTTAGTTCGCGAACCCTGCCGAGCTTGCGGAAACGCTCGCTTCTGTCGCACACGAGCTGCTGCGGGGAGAGCGAGCGCAATAGTCCGAGCTCCTCGCGCAGCACCGTCCCCACCCTGTCCATCGCGCCGTCCGGGTCCTTATGCGCCCCCCCGACCGGCTCGTCGATCACCCGGTCGACCACTTCCTGCTCCAGCAGATCACGGGCGGTGAGCTTGAGCGCTTCTGCTGCGCGTGCGGCCTCCGTTGCATCCCGATAAATGATTGCGGCGCACGACTCCGGGCTGATGACCGAGTACACGGCGTTCTCCAATATCAGAACCCGGTTGGCTACTCCTATTGCGAGTGCACCGCCCGAACCGCCTTCGCCTATGACCACGCTGATCGCCGGCACTCGAAGGCGGCTCATCCGTTGTATCGACTCGGCAATGACCCAGGCCTGACCCTGCTCCTCGGCAGCAATACCGGGGTAGGCGCCGGGCGTATCGATAAGAGTGATTACCGGCAGGGCGAACTTGTCCGCCAATTCGAACATTCGTATCGCCTTGCGGTAGCCGCTGGGATGGGCCATGCCGAAGTTGCGGTGAATGTTCTCCTTGGTGTCGCGCCCCTTCTGCTGGGCCAGCACCACCACCGACTCTCCATCGAGGCGGGCAAGACCGGTGACGACCGCAGGATCATCACCGAGCGTGCGGTCGCCGTGCAGCTCCTGGAAATCACTGAATACGTTCTGCAGATAATCGAGGCCGGTGGGCCGGCCCGGGGCGCGCGCCACCTGAACCCGCTGCCAACGAGAGAGATTGGCGAAGATTTCCGCCTTGAGGCGTGTGAGCCGATCCTGGAGACGCCTGATCTCCTCGCTCAGGTCGATCTCCTGCTCCTCGGCGTAACTGCGCATGTCGCTTATCTTCGCTTCGAGTTCCTCTATCGGCTTCTCAAACGACAACGCCACGGGCATCCTCCTCGGAGAAGGCGGTGAGTCCGCCGCGCAGCAGTTGCAGATAGGAGGCCAGTTGGGACTTGAGGCTCCTGCGATCGACCACTTCGTCGATCATCCCCTTCTTGAGCAGGAACTCCGAGCGCTGAAAACCCTCGGGCAAGTCCTGCTTGATCGTCTGCTGGATGACCCGCGGTCCGGCAAAGCAGATGAGCGCCTTCGGTTCGGCAAGGATCAGATCCCCTAGGGTAGCGAAGCTGGCCGTCACCCCGCCTGTAGTGGGATCGGTCAGAACGCTGATGTACGGCAAACGCCGCCGAGCTAAGGCCTCCAGCGCAAACGTGGTCTTGGCCATCTGCATGAGGGAGAGCGCACCCTCCTGCATCCGCGCCCCACCGGAGGCGGTCACGGCAACAAAGCTCCGCCCCTCCTCTGCTGCCCGCTCCGCCGCCCGAGCGATCTCTTCGCCCACAACAGAGCCCATCGAACCGCCGGCGAAGAACGAATCCATCACCGCGAGCGCTACCGGTTCGCCATACAGGAGTGCTCCACCGGTGATGATCGCATCCTTCCGGCCCGTTTTCTTCTGGAATCGCTCGAGCCGATCGAGATACGGCTCGGTATCGACGAATCCCAGCGGGTCTACCGGGGCAAGCAGGCCCGACCACTGCTCGAACGTGCCCTCGTCGGCCAGAAGTTCGATCCGAGCGTCGACAGGCATGTGGTAGTGGAACTGGCACTCCGGGCAAACGTACGAGTTGGCGACGAGATCCTTGCGGTAGATTTGCGCTCCGCAGGAGTCACACTTCATCCACAGCCCCGACGGGCTGTTGTCGTCGTCGCCTTTCGTGGGCCGGTTGCGCCGGAAAAAACGTTCCAGTGCCATCAGTTCTCCAAACGTAACATAGAGCTTCTGGACGTCATGTCCTGGTGCAGAAGCGCACCGCATGTCTCCTGAGAGGAGCTAGAGGGCGCGTCTTGAACTCGTGCTACAGGACTTGTTCCCGACTGACTTCGGCATCGTCCGAGGGACCATCCTCCGAATCGCCGGCCGGCCGGGACTCGTCGGCGTTCTCGCCGCCTTGACCTCCGGGTAGAGCGGGCGGTGTACCCGATGGACGCATCTCACTACGGCCGGTGAAGCTGGCGCCCTCCTCGATGTCGAGGGAGGCGGCACGTACGTCGCCGTCGAGTCGTCCACCTCGCCAAATCTCCACCTTGCCGGCGGCCGCGACCAGCGCTTCCACCGACCCGAGGATACGAACCTGTTCGGCTTCGACGCGCGTGCCCTTGATGATTCCCTCCGCGGCTACTTCTAGCACTCCCGCGACCGAGACGTTACCGAGAATCGTCCCGTGTACCCGTACTCTGCCGACGGCCTCCAGGTCGCCACGCAGCACAGTGCCCTCCTGAATATAGGTAAACGGCTCGCTGCCGCGTCGTACTTTGCCTCGTCTAGAAAACACTCGATGCCCTCCAACTGCCGCCAAGCGCCCTGTCTAGTTCTATCCGGGGAGGACGGTAGCGCGTCCATAAAGGTCTTCACAGCTTGTTTTCCTTGGCGGCGCGCATCACTTGTGGCTTTGTCGTAAGGGGCTGTATCCTAGCCGTTATGGGTACAGCCAGCGTCGTTCTTGTGACCAACGTCGGGCAGGGCTTCGGCCGGGCCGTGGCGCTCGCCTGCGGGCAGGGTGGCCACGACGTGGTTTGCGCCGACCGCGATGTAGATCTCGCGTCCAAGACGGCGGCGGAGATCGAAGAGTTCGGTGGCCAGGCAATTCCGATCCAGGCTGATATGACGACACACATGGACGTTCTCAACGCCTTCCACAAGGTCTACGAGATCTTTGGAGACCTCAATGGCGTGGTGCACGTGGCGGCGTACGGCAGCCATACGCCGTTCCATACTCTCGGCGAAGGCGAGTTCATGGAACTGCTCGAGGAAGATATCAAGAGCAGTTATCTGACTCTCAAGGTGTGCGCCCAAGTGCTGCGCGAAGGCTGGTTGGTGCTCGTAGCTCCGCCGGAAAGCGCCGATGAACCGCAGATGACGGCGGTCCGCTCCGCTTTGGCTGGGATGATCGCCGGTTTCGGCGATCGCTACGAGCAACTCAGGGCGAACGTGGTGATCCCGTCGCGGGCGGCTTCGGATCCGCGTCACGACGCCGCGCTCATCGAAAGCGTGATGTTCCTCGGCTCACCCACTGCCGCCGGCTTGCGGGGACAGCAGTTCTTCGTCGATCTGCCTCCTCCTCCGAAGGTGGTGGAGTCGTTGCTTCCCGAGGTCCAGGCCGCCCTCGACTCATCGGTGCGTCAGGACGACCTCGAGGCCAGCCTCTACGATGCCTACGGTGACGACGACGATGCCTCGTCCGAAGATGGGACCGAGGACGATTTCGACGACGAAGTGGCGTTCCCTCGCGAGCTTCCGGGATGAGGCGTTCCTCAGGAATCGTGGCGCCGCAATGAAGTGTCCCTACTGCACCTCGAACGACACGCGCGTGATCAACTCGCGCCCCTCCGATGAAGGTGCGTCGATACGCCGCCGCCGCGACTGCGCTGCCTGCCACAGGCGCTTCACTACATATGAACGAGCGCAGTTCGAAGCGTTGATGGTGAGCAAGCGTTCCGGCCGGCGCGAGCCCTTCAATCCGGACAAGCTGCTCGACAAGCTCCGCATCGCCTGCAACAAACGCCCCGTGACCGAAAAACAGTTGCGGGAGTTCGCTTACGGCTTCGAGGACGAGGTCCAGGCGCCAGAGATCGCATCCGAGGAGATCGGTATTCGTACCCTCAAGTTCCTCAAGGGCCTCGATGACGTCGCTTACATCCGCTTCCTGAGCGTCTACCGCGACTTCGACTCGGTAGACCGCTTCATCGATGAGATTCGACAGCTTAGCGAGCTTGCCGCCGGCAAAGGGAACAACGCCGGAAACGGCGACCTTGCCAATGTCCAGGACGCCAAAGGTGATCGAGCCGATCCCGTAGAGGGTGGCGAAGGCTGAACCTTCCCAAAGAGTTTCGCGAAAGGATGCAGGGGCTTCTGGGCGACGAAGCAGCCGCCCTGGCGGCCGCACTGGAGAAGCCTCCCGCACAGGGCCTGAGGGTGAACACACTCAAACTCGCGCCCCGCGACTTCGAACGACTCGTCCACTGGGATCTACAATCGGTTCCCTGGTGTCCCAGCGGCTATCGGCTCCTAAAGGGCGAGCGCCCGGGACTGCACCCATTCCATGCCGCCGGACTGTACTACCTGCAAGAGCCATCGGCCATGGCCGTGGCACAGGCGCTTTCTCCCCTTCGTGGCGAACTGGTCCTCGATCTAGCTGCCGCCCCCGGAGGCAAAAGCACTCAGCTCGCCGCCATGCTGGGCGACAGCGGTCTATTGGTGGCGAACGACACCCACGGTGGACGAGCGAGAGAGCTAAGCAGGAACTTGGAGCGCTGGGGCTCTCGTCGGACGGTAATTACCAGCTCGACCCCTGCTGAGTTGGCGCAGCGGTGGGGTCCACGCTTCGATGCGGTGCTGCTCGACGCCCCCTGTTCGGGTGAGGGCATGTTCCGCAAGACCCCCGAGGCGATACGCCAATGGAGTCCCGAGTTGGTGAGATCGTGCGCCGCACGGCAGGATTCTCTGCTGGTCGAAGCTTCGAAGTTGGTGCGACCCGGCGGCCGGCTGGCGTACAGCACCTGCACCTTCGCACCGGAGGAGAACGAGGAAGTGGTGGGACGGTTCCTGGAAGGGCGGCCCGAGTGGCAGCTGCTTCCGACCGGTCTCCAAGGTGTAGAGGCGGCGCGCCCGGAGTGGGCCCCAGGAGTATCATGCAACGCCGAGTTGAGTCGAGCACGGCGGCTATGGCCGCACCAAAGCGATGGCGAGGGGCACTTCGTAGCGCTGCTTGGGCGGAGCAGGGAGTCACCGCAGGAGTCGTTGGAGACAGCGTCGACATCAGCCGCCGCGGCGACGACTGCTCGACGACTCGCCCGAAAGGGTACCGCCGCGGATCAGGGCACGACGGAGTTGCGCGCGGCCGAGGGTTTGTGGCAGGACTTCTTGGAGGAGAGCCTGCGGGGCGACCCGCTGCCGGATCATCGATTGACGCTCGAACGCGACGGCCTCTACGCGGTTCCGTCGGGCGTGCCGGACTTAACCGGCCTCAGGGTGCTGCGTCCCGGCCTGTGGCTGGGCACCGTGGAGCGCGGGCGCTTCCTGCCGTCGCATGCACTGGCGCTCGCACTGCGCGCATCCCAGGCGCTCCAGACAGTGGACTTTGAGGCCCAAGACCCGCAACCGCACGCATACCTGAGGGGATTGGAGTTGGAAAGCACGGGACGTGACGGCTGGACGCTGATAACGGTCGCCGGACATCCGCTTGGATGGGGGCGAAGAGGGCGCGACATAGTTAAGAACCACTACCCAAAAGGCCTGCGGCGCCCTTCGTGAGATTAGGTGGCTACCGATGGTAACGCCCGAAGCATGGCGTCACGCATGACGTAGAGTAGGGCGATGCCCGACACGCCCGTCCCGGAAGCCCACTTGCAGTTCGCGAAGCCAAGGGTAGCAGCGGCCATGCAGCGAGCGAGACGCGCCCTGGTGGCCCGACCCTCGGCGACTGCGCCCGACTTAGCCCAGGGATCGCTGTTCCCACTACTGCACGCGTTCGGCGTAGACATTTACGACCTCGAGGTGCTTCGCAGCGAGGGTGAACCCACATCTCGAAGCGTCGTCTACCGACTCCATCTGGAGACCAGAAGCGTGCGGATAGAACTCTTGGCCTGCGGAGAGCCGCTGCCCAAGGAGCGTAGGAACGTCCAGCAGGGCCAACTGGAACTGACCAGCAATGGACGCAAGTGGTGCGCTTTTGCCGCCGATGACGAGACAGTGAAACTAGACCTCTTCGACGAAGAGTTTCCGCTGGCGCTCCGCGAGCTGCTGCACGGCGAACATCAGGGTGAGAGGACGGGCGAGCAGGGGGAGTTCACGTCGGCCGCTCCCCTCGAGCGCATAACCCTCGAAGAGGTGCGGCACTTCGCGGCGCAGGTGCGTCACCTACGGGGAAAGCTGCAAGCCTGGTTCGAGGGACAACCTGTCGAAGTTACCTCGCGGTCGGCCTTTTATTATGTGCTGGCCGAGTTGGCGCTTCGACACGGGCGAGAGGACGCGATACCGGGTGAGGATCTGCTGCTGCCCTCCGACGAGCCTCCCCAGGATCGCCGAGTACAGCCATTGGGGCGAAGCGGCCGGCGCTTGTTGGTCGACCACGATGCGCTCACTGTCGAAGGGCGCACGCTCATCCTCCTCGAGGCCTTGGGACTTGGCGACCTCTTCACCGCGACCCAACGCGGCAAGCCCTACCCATCCAGGGGTACATCTGCGGGTCGAGCAAACTGAATCCCAGGAGCGCTCAACGCCGAGGTTCGAGCGTCAGAAGCGAACGCCCGTCGCCCTCGGCCCTCGGCCGAAGTGGAATCAGCTGCCCCTCCCTCCACCGCTGGGCGAGATCGCCGAAGTGGGGCGACATGGGATTACCCGATTGACCGGTTGGGATCAGATAGCGGGAACTTCCAATGGCATGACCGTCACCATTAGCGCGATCGGAAAGATCGTATACAGCGCGGTATACCGGCGCACCCTGCTCCAGCGAAAGCTCCTTCATCCACTCCGCCTGGGGAGGTGGGGTCGTACCGGACCTCGGCCCCACCCGAAATAGGGGCGCCAACAGACTCCGCTCGAACACCGGATGCCGATAGTCGACCGGCGGCTGTTCTGACATCCGCCACTCACCCGGCTGAGCGCCCAATCGCTGGGCGAGGTAGTCAGCCGCCTCTGAAAGCGCCTCGGAGGCGATGTCGCGACAATCCTCCACCGTCGCCGTACCGCGGTTGTCGCACCACTCTCCCTCAGGGGACAGGGCAGCCTGCACGATGTCGGGGTGCGACGAGGCCAGGCCGGCGAGCTCGTAACCCAATTCGTCGGCCAGGAGCGATCGGACGAACGCCTGGTACCAGGCCGAGAAGAGCAGTGGCGCTACGGAGTCGTGCACTGCCTCGCCCTGCCAGCCTAAAAGTTGTGCCTGAGCGCGGCGCGCCAGCTCATTTTGTGGGAGGGCGTTCCGGGCCACGGGCAGGAACATGGCTGCAAGAGGATCGTGCTGCTGGTCCAGCAACTGAGCGAAACTCTCGGGGGTGTGCCTGCTCAGCGTGCCGAGAAGTTCTTCGACACGCCCTGCCGCTGCCTCATTCGGGAGTGCAATGATTCTCCCCGAGGCCGGGGCGAACTCACTGGCAAGAGTTCCAAAGGGCCGCATTCCGCTCCACTCGAACCGGTCGCTCCAACCGGGAACAGGCAGCGTCCCGTCGCCGGACTCCCGCTCGGGCAGCCGACCAGCCGTCTGCCGGCCGATGTCGCCGGCCACGTGAGCGTAGAGCACGGCGCCGCCCAGCTCGTGGAGGTTGCGCAGGGCGTCACGGAACTGGGGCCAGTCCTCGGCGAAGGCGAGGTCGAGGGCTCCCTGAAGTGACCGGTCCCCTTCTTGCAGGGCGGTCCAACTAAAAGAGAGGACATACCGTCCTGCTCCGGTCATCCCACCGGCAGTCGATGGCAAGTCGGAGAGCGCCACCAGGTCCGAAAACACCGGGCCATTCCTGGTCTCGCGAACGGTGATCTCTACATTGTCACCGCCTCGCACTCGAATCAGCTCTTGACGGCTGCTGAACTCCCGGGAGCCTCCGGGAGTGACGTAGCGCTCTCCCGGGTTTCCAGCGCGGGCACCTACTACGCGCTCCACGTAGAAGTCCTGGGTATCGGCGCTTGCCGGCGCCAGCGCCCAGGCAAGCTGCTCATTACGCCCCGAGAGAACTGCGGGTATGCCGGGCACGGTCGCGCCAGACACGTTGAGCCCGGGGGATTGCAGTTCGACCAGATACCTTGGCGCGGGCGCCGTATGAAGTCCCCGGCCCTCCTCGGCCAGAAGCGGCGAGCCAGACACGGTGTGTTCACCCGAAACTACCCAGGCACGGGAGTAGGGGGCGATCGCACTATTCGAGGCCAGATGTTTTTGTAGCGAAGCCAGCGGCAGCTGGGCGTAAATCTCCCCGTGGACGGGCAGGGAGAAGTCAGTCACTTCATCGTCAGATATGAGAAGGGCAAGATCCTCGCCCGAGAGGCCGGCGGCGAGCCTGGCCCGGAATAACTCCTCCCGCCACGCGGGAGAACGCTCCCACAGGTACATCTTCAGAAGCGTCAGGGAATCTTCCGGACTCCACTCCCCTGGGCTATGACCGAGCAGCAGGAACTCGGGGGGTAGAGCGCCGCTTCGCCATCCCAGGAAAGCGTTTATACCGTCGCTGTAGGCCTGCAATACTCCGCGGGTCCTGGGCGTGAGCAACTCGAGGTCCCGTCCCGCCGCGCGGCGGAGTCCCAGGGTACGAACGATAGTGTCGCTGTCGAGTGCATCCTCACCAAGCAACTCAGCGAGGCGGCCGGAAGCCTTTAGCCGCGCGTATTCCATCTGCCACAGCCGATCCTGAGCGTGGACGAAACCGAGGGCGTAGTAAACGTCCTCCTGCGACTCGGCGAGTATGTGCGGCACCCCGTGTGCGTCACGGGCGATCTCCACCCGCTGAGCGAGTCCCGGCAGCGTAATGGCGCCTTCCGCCTTAGGAAGGGAGGTTCGCGTCCACAACCACAGACCTGCAAGCAGGAGTACGATAACGACGAGTACGAACAGCGGGCCGCGAACGGCTCGAATCATGAAACCTCCGGATGAGATGATTGTACGCGCTTTACTCACCCTGAGGGCCCGTGCTACACTCTCGTTTGGTTTCGTGCCTTGTCGGCCACGACGCTTCCCCGTTCCTCGCGCCGAGATCCTCGGAGCGAGATCCTTCGACCGAGACCATTTCGACCGATATGGGGAGATGGTTCGACAGAGCAAACCCCAGCTAGAGGACGTGACTTGACGTGAAGACCTATTTCCCCAAAGAAACGACGCACGAGTGGGTGCTTGTCGACGCCGCTGACCAGACCGTCGGCCGGCTGGCGACGCAGATCGCCCAGATCCTGCGCGGGAAGCACAAGGTGGATTACACGCCCAACCAGGCCGGAGGCGACTTCGTGGTGGTTGTAAACGCCGCGAAGGTACGGTTTACGGGCAACAAGTTAGACCAAAAGGTCTACACCCGCTACACCGGCTATCAGGGCGGACTCAGGTCCACCACCGCACGGGAGATGCTGGACAAGCATCCAGAGCGCGTGCTCGAGCACGCCGTGTGGGGGATGCTCCCCAAAAACCGCATGGGTCGCAAGCTCATCCGCCGCTTGAAGGTCTACGCCGGCGCCGCCCACCCGCACACCGCTCAGCAGCCGCAAGAGATGGAGCTCGCTTGATGACAAACGACAGTGCATGGCGCCGGATGACGCCCACGTTGCGGCGGCCGATAGAGATGGAGCTTATCTGATGGATCAGTACTATGGCACCGGTCGCCGTAAGGCCGCGATCGCCCGTGTCTTTTTGCGCCCAGGTAGTGGCCGAATCACTGTCAACGGCAAGGATTTCCAGGAGTTCTTCCGCGGAATCCTCGTTGGCGTGCAGGCTCTCGAGCCGCTCAAGGTCACTAACACAGCCGGCCGCTACGACGCCCTCATCACGGTGAGTGGCGGCGGACCCAGCGGACAGGCAGACGCCATCAAACTAGGCGTCGCCCGCGCGCTCCTGCACGTCGACCCCAACTTCCGTCCCGCCCTCAAGCAGGGCGGCTACCTTACCCGAGACGCGCGCATAGTCGAACGCAAGAAGTACGGCCTCAAGAAGGCGCGCCGCGCGCCGCAGTTCAGCAAGCGCTGAGCATTCGGCAAACGCCATGCCGGCCGGTTAGAACCGGCCCCGGCAGAGTCATCTAGGGGTTGGAGAGCCACGCTCTCCAACCCCTGATCTTGAGGTAGGGACTGCATGACCGTCTTCGAAGCCGTCGTCCTGGGTGTGGTCCAGGGACTCACCGAGTTCCTTCCGGTCTCCTCCTCGGGACACTTGGTGCTGGCCAACTGGTTCTTTGGGTTCAGTGGACCCGGGGAGTCACTCGAACTCGCGGTCGACATCGCGGCAAATACTGGCACCCTACTGGCGGTGCTCATCTTCCTGCGGCGGGATGTGCTGCAGGCAGTCGGCGGTTTCGCCGGCGGGCTTCTGAGCGCACAGGGTCGGCGCAGCGAAGGCTGGCGGCTTGCGCTGCTGATTCTGGCAGGCTCGCTACCCACCGCCCTCTTGGGGCTCGCCTTGCGGGAGGTGTTCCACTCGCTCAACTCGCCGCTACCGGTTGCGCTGGCGCTGGCTGTTACCGGCCTGATCCTCTGGATCACACCGCGGTCGGGACCAAAGAGCACCCCTGGTGATCTCACCTTCCGCGACGCGCTCATTGCCGGCGTGGCGCAGGGGGTCGCAGTCGTTCCGGGTATCTCGCGCTCGGGCGCTACCATTGCCACTCTGCTGGGCCGTGGGGCCAACGGAGCGCTGGCGGCCCGCTTCTCCTTCCTGCTCTACCTGGTCGCCTCCTTTGGGGTGGCGCTACTAGGCCTCACCGAGGTTCGCACCGCCCAGATCCCGCTGGGCGCCCTTGCAGCGATGACGGCGGCGTCATTCATTACCGGCTACTTGGCGCTCATCTTGCTGTTCCGTCTGCTGCGGCTCGGGCGCTTCCGAATCTTCGCCCCGTACCTGTGGACGGTGTCGGCTATAACGCTACTTTCGCTCGCCCTGCAGTGAGGCCCAAAAGCACGTTGACAGCGGCCCCGCGACGGCCCAGGTGCGACACTCGCGCCAAGCCGACTGAGCTAGAATGCCCCAATAGGGAGGGTTCACCATGACTGTCGTGACCCGCATCGCGCCCTCGCCGACGGGCGATCCGCACGTCGGAACGGCTTATATCGGACTCTTCAACTACGCACTCGCCAAAAGCCGAGGCGGGCGATTCATACTGCGTATCGAGGACACCGACCGCGAGCGCTACAACGCTCAGTCGGAACAGCGGATTCTCGACATGATGACCTGGCTCGGCCTCGAGCCCGATGAGAGCCCTCGCGCCGGTGGCCCCAACGGGCCCTACCGTCAGAGCGAGCGGCTCGACATCTACCGCGTGTATGTCGACCGGCTGCTCGAGACGGGCAGGGCCTACCGCGCCTTCGAAACGCCCGAGGAACTCGATGAGATGCGTCGTGAACAGAAGCGCCTGGGCCACGACCCGGGCTACGACGGACGCGGCCTCGCGGTACCACGCGACGAACAGGAGCGCAGGGCGAGTGCGGGCGAGCTGCACGTGGTTCGACTGGCCACTCCCGATGACGGCTCCACCACCTTCGTGGACGAGCTCCGCGGCGAGATCAGTATCAACAACACGGAGATCCGTGATCCGGTGATCCTGAAGAGCGACGGCTACCCCACCTACCACTTGGCCAACGTCGTCGATGATCGACTAATGGGCGTGACCCACGTCGTCCGCGCCGAGGAATGGATCACTTCGACGCCCATCCACGTTCTTCTGTATCGGGCGTTCGATTGGCCGCTGCCGGTGTTCGCCCACATGCCGCTACTGCGCAATCCCGACCAGAACAAGAGCAAGATAAGCAAGCGCAGGCTCGACACCAGCGTCGACTCCTATCGCTCCCAGGGAATCTTGCCCGAAGCCCTGCTGAACTTCCTGGGCAACATGGGCTGGAGCATGCCCGATGGCCGTGAATTCTTCACGGTTGGCGAGATGATCGACTCCTTCTCCCTTCAGCGAATCTCACTTGGTGGACCGGTGTTCGACCTCAAGAAATTGAGGCACTTCAATGCCAAATACCTTCGCGAGCTCCTGCCGCTGGACGAGGTGGCGAAGCGAGCCGCTCCCCTGTTGAGCGCCGCCGGCTACTCCTGGCCCGACGAAGACTATCTGCTGGATGTGGTCGACGTGCTGCAGCCGCGGGCCGAGACACTTGTCGATTTCGTCCTTCAGAGCCACTACTTCTTCAATGAGGACGTTAGCTACGACGAGGAGGCTCGCAAGCGGTTGGCAACCGGGCAGTCCTACCTCGAAGATCTCGAGCGCCGGCTGTCGATGGTCGAGTTCTTTGACTTCGACAGTATCGATGAACTCATCCATGACTACGTTCAGGAGCAGAGCGTGGGCATGGGCAAGGTGATGATGCCACTACGGGTTGCGCTAACGGGCGGGACCAACTCGCCTTCGGTGATCGACGTGATCAGCATCCTGGGCAAGGCAACCGTACTGAGCCGGATCGGCAAGGCGATCGGGGCAATAAACGAAGCGCTGCCCGATGACAACCCACAAAAGGAGCCCTCCGCCGAGGTCGGCGAGGAGAACGCTGAGAGGCGCAAGGGGCCCGAGAAGACGGGCGCCGGCCGCTAATGTCATGGTTTAATCGCCTGCGGCAGGGCCTTGGCAAAACCCGTGACGCAATCACGCAGGACACCTCACGGGGCTGGGAGATGGACTGGGAGGATCTGGAGTTCGCCCTCATCGGCGCCGACGTAGGCGCCCGCATCGCCGGCGAAGTGGTCGAGGGCGCCAAGCGCGAGCGAGAGCGGGGCACCTCCTTTCGCGAGGCGCTCGAGACCGCCCTGCTCGATCAACTCGAACCCAACAGGATGCGGCAGAAATTGCGCCGCGTGGGCTTCGAGCTCGACGTAACCCGCCACATTGTCGAACCGCAGGGCAAGGTCGTAATGGTCGTGGGTGTAAACGGCGTGGGCAAAACAACCACCATTGCCAAGTTGGGCCGCTACTACCGGGATAACGGTAAGCGGGTCATGTTCGCCGCAGGCGACACCTTCCGGGCTGCTGCAACGGCTCAACTCCAGGTATGGGGCGAGCGGCTCGAGATTCCTACCGTCTCGGGTCCCGACGGCAGCGACCCGGGTGCGGTCGCGTTCGACGCAGCCCAATCGCGCCGCGCCCGCGGCCTCGACCTGCTGTTCGTGGATACGGCCGGCCGGCTGCACACCAAGCACAACCTCATGGAGGAGCTCAAGAAGGTGAAGCGGGTAATCAGTAAGGCCGACGCCGGCGAACCTCGCGACACCTGGCTGGTGCTCGACGCCGTCACTGGACAGAACGGCCTGGAGCAGGCACGGAAGTTTCATGACGCGGTGGGGGTGACCGGAGTCATCGTTACCAAGCTCGATGGCAGCGCCAAGGGCGGCATCCTGCTTCCCATCACCCGTGAATTGGGACTGCCCATCAAGTTCATCGGCGTGGGCGAAAGTGCCGAGGACCTGCAACCCTATGACGCCGCCGCCTTCGTACAGGCGCTGCTCGACATTCCCGCCAAGGCCGCCTGACGCGGCGCGGCTGAGTAATAAGACAATCGTGTCGCTGCATCTCATCATCGCCGCCACCAAAGTAGAGCTGGAGCCGCTCCTTGCCCGGCTGCAAGGAGCAGAGCGGTTGCATTTGCCCTACGGCGAGGCGTTGCGCGGCTGCGCAAACGGAGTTCCTCTCGTAGCGACTGCGTTCGGCGTGGGAAAGGTAAACACTGCAGCCGGGCTGGCTCTTGCAGTGGGAGCGGTCGAGGCCAGCACGGTGATTCAGGTGGGAATCGGTGGAGCGTTCGCCGGCTCACACCTCGAACCGGGCAGTGCTGCAGTCGCCGGCCAGGAGGTACATCTGGACTGTGGCGTGACCAGTAGGGCCGGCTTCCTAGACATGGAGGAGCTCGGGTTTCCGCTGCTGACGCGGCCGCAAACTACTTACAACCGCATACCGGTCGACCGCGACTTGAGCCGTGAACTAGCGGCGGACCGCTGGCCAATGTTCCCTTTCGGAACCGCCGAGACGGTGACGGGAGTTCCCGGCGAGGAAGCTGAGCTGGCTCGGAGGTTCGGCGTGGCGATCGAGTCGATGGAAGGCGCGGCCGCCGCCCAGGTCTGCCTGGCGCTGGGCGTGCCGTTTGCCGAGGTCCGCGGCGTTAGTAACTTCGTGGGCGAGAGGGATAAGGGCCGCTGGCGGATCGCGGCGGCGATCGCCGCCGCTCATGAAGTGCTCGATTACTGGCTGCGCCGAGGAACGCCGACCGGGGGCAAGTAGCGCCTCCGGGTGCCCGTTCGGTACCGTGGCTAGGACAACGCGCCCGGCAAAAGGCCAGTCGTATAGTGCGCGCTATACTCGGGGAATGGCACTCGAAAGCGGACTGGATATCTTGGCGGCCGCCCGCCGCGACCAATACGGTGTGGGGGCGTTCAACACCAACAACATGGAGATCACTCAGGCCATCCTGGAGGCGGCCGAGGAGAGCCGCTCGCCGGTTCTCGTATCGATTTCGGAGGGCGCGCTCAAGTACGGCGGCAAGCAGCTCGTCGACATCGTGCGGACAATGGGGAGTGACGTTTCGGTACCAGTAGCGATCCACCTCGACCACGGATCCTCGTTCGAGTCGTGCATGCGGGCGATACGATTCGGCTTCACTTCGGTCATGATCGACAAGTCACACGAGGAGGAGGCGGTCAACGTCGCTCAGACGCGCCGGGTGGTAGAGGCCGCGCACGCCGTTGGTGTGAGTGTGGAAGCCGAGATCGGCCGCCTTGGTGGCGTCGAAGAGCATGTGGTGGTCGCCGAGGAGGACGCCATCCTCACCAAGCCCGACGAAGCCGAGCGCTTCATGGCGGAGAGTGGCGCCGACTATCTGGCGGTCGCCATCGGAACCTCTCACGGGGCCAACAAGGGCAAGAGCCGACCGTTCATAGACCATGCCCGAATCAAGGAGATCGCAGCCCGTCTCCCCCACCCCTTGGTAATGCATGGCGCCAGCGGAGTTCCGGCGCGCGTGGTCGAGCGACTGGTGGCCGCCGGTGGCGTGCTGGCGGACGCGGTTGGAATCCACGAGGACGACGTGCGCCAGGCGGTGACCGAGGGGATAGCCAAGATCAACACCGATACCGACTTGCGCCTCGGTTTCACCGCGGCGATTCGTGAGATCTTGCGGGACAAGCCGGGCGAGTTCGACCCGCGAAAGATCCTTGGACCGGCCCGAGACCAGATGAAGCAGCTGGTCAAGGACCGGATAGAGGTTTTCGGTTCGGCTCGTAGAGCATGACCTTACCGGCGGCTTTACTCTGAAGCAATTATCCCTATCTCGGGTCAGTCGACAGGTCGAGCATTCCTGCTCCCACCTCTGCCTGCGAGTAGGGAAGCGGCTTGGCAGCGGCCTTGAGCGCGGCCTCGACCTCGGCCGGGCTCAGGCTAGGGTGTACCTCGCGCCACAGGGCCAGCGCTCCTGCGGCGAGCGCCGCCGAGTAGGAGGTACCGGTGTAGTCCGAGCGGTAGAGCCCGTCCGGGCTTCCGCTGGTGAGGTTGGTAGCGGGGGCGGCGATATCGACGTAGTCACCGCGGGTACTGAACGAAGCGGGCTTCCAGTTGCCCAGGAGCTCCTCGGTAGCCGAGGCGTGCAGCCCGCCCACCGCGACGACACCGTCGAGCTCGAATGCCGCTGGATAGTGGACAGGGGAACCAAATTCACCCTCGTTCCCGGCCGAAGCCGCCACCAGCACCCCGTTCTCAAGCGCGTACTGCAAAACGTCCTCGATCGCCTGCACTGGGGTATCGCCGCCGAAGCTCAGGTTGAGGATGAGCTCACCCATTCCACCGGCGCTGTTCTGCGCGGTCGCCAGCGAGTGACAGATGCCGGCCAGGATGTCGTCTGTGTAGCAGATCCCGTTATCGTCGCATACCCGCACGGGCAACACCCGAGCGGCGGGAGCGACACCCGACAGGGAGCCGGCAGCGAGCACGGCTATCGGGGTCCCATGGCCTCCGGGAAAGGTATCGACCGGCGAACTGCCCAGATCGACGAAGTCGTAGCCTTGATCGAGTAGGAGCCGGGCGCCCAGCTCGACATGGTTCGAGACGCCCGTATCCAGAACGGCGATCGTGGTCCCGGCGCCGGTAACGCCACGCAGGCGCGGAGCATGGCCGCCGATGGCGGCCAGGTGGTCTGTCGTCCCCGAGGAGTAGCCGGTCTGCGGATCGCTGTACAAGATGGTGCCGCCGTCGGTGAGACTGTTCAGTTCCGTCAGTGCCTTTCCGGTTCCCAGACCCGAGATGCGGATCTCGACCCTCTCGCCGCTGCACAAGCCGGCATCGGCCCCAAGCGAGTAGGGCCCCGCCAGCAGCTCATAATCGATTCCCTCGAGCGCCGCCGCCAGATCCTCCTCGGTACTACCAGGCTCCAGCACCAGCATGAACTCCCGCTCCACTACGTCGTCACCCAGAACGTAAATGGTGTCGAGGAGCGTCCGGGTATCGAGTTCGATGACCAATGGCTGCCTGCCGGTGGGGGCATCTTCCGGCACCGGAAACTCGAAGGTATTGCCTGTCAGCACGGTAACTTGTGCCGGTACTCCGCCCACGGTTACCGCAGCGCTTGAGCTGTTGTCACCGAAGAGCTTGACCGACACCACCTCCCCGCGCAAGGCGTAATCCAGATCGATCTCCGCCGTAACCGAAAGTTGACTAAAGGTCTCCGGTGATTCGCCGGATTGACAAGCGACGAGAGCCCCCAGGAACAAAAACAGGGACATGTATATTGCGATCCTCGAGTAGTTGCGTCGTGCCATTGCTAACCTCCCCTTCAAGGTATCCGTCTGTGATATTGGTCCAGGCCACAATCAAAGAATAGGCATGCCCCTCTGAACCCACCCTGAACGCTAACCCAACGGCCCTTTTCATTGTGTCTCTCTGTTGCTCTGACCGGCCCTCTCTTCGTCTCGCCCTGCGAACGCATGCCCGGCCTCGAGTCCGTCACGGAAACTCTGGGCAATCGCCCCGTGTCCCGACTTGTCGAGAATGCGAAGCGCTTCCTCCCAGGCTTCGAGGTTCTCGGTGAGTTCGGCGAGGTTCGCCATGACCATACCCAAGATCCGCTGCTCACCGGCTCGCTGCGCCAGGGCAAGCGCCTGTTCGTACGCTTCGCGCGCACGGTCCACCTGAGACTGCCGATGATGGAGAACGCCCAGATTGTTCCAGGCCCATGCGGCTACTTCGGTAACCCCTGCTTCTGCCGCCAGCGTCGCGGCCTGCCGAAAGACCTCCTCGGCCAGCTCCACTCGCCCCTCCTGCTCCCGCGCCCAGCCCAGGTTAAGTAGCGTGCGGGCCTGGAGGAGCGAGCTCTCTCCGGCCGCCTCGAGCGCCTCGGCGAACGCCACCTCGGCCGGCTCACCCTGCAAGGACAGGGCGATAGCCAGGTTGTTCAGGGCCGATACCCAGCGTATCTGGTTTCCCAGTGTCTTCCACAGAGCGGCTGCCCGACGGGCAAAACTGGCTGCCTCCTCCTTTTCCCCTGTAGACCTGGCGAGCACCCCAAGTGTATTGAGGGCCTCGGCGCGAGCCTCGGTATCCCCGTCCAGCCCTTGCAGGGCAGCCGACCTGGCCTCCTCGGGCTGGCCCAGTCGCCAATACAGGGCGCTCTTGAGAGCCGAAACCAGACCGCTCTCGGGCAACAGCGAAAGCTTCTTCAGTGCCTCCTTGTACTGCCCGGCCTGTTCCAGGGCGCGCCCCGAAAGCAATACGACAGCCGGAGACTCGGGCGCCTCCTCGAGCAAATCGGCGGCCCGGCGAGCGAAACCGCGGCGCAATAGCTCCTCGCCCCAGGCAAGGTAGGCGCCCGTGACCGGTTCGAGGTCACTCTCCTCCCAAAAAGGCCGCGAGCGTTCGTATAGGGGAAAGGCTTCGGTGCCGCTCTGTTGCCGGGCAAGGCGGAGCGCCAGGGGGCCCAACAGCGTAGGACGCGACTCCAGATAGTCACTAGCCGCCTGCCTTGCTCTCACGGTGCCGGAGGCTTCGATGAGCCCGGCAGGCAGGAGTTCGCTCAAGGCAGTTCCAACGGCGGTGCTGGATATTCCCAGCGCCCTGCGTGCGAGCGTAACGTCGGCCTTTTCGAGAAGCGCCAGCGCCAGGTAGACCTGGGCCGCAATCTCACTAAGCTGCGCCAGACGGCGCTCCAACGCCACTTCCAGCGAGTCCTCGCGCAGTAGCGCTCCCACCAGCCCGGGGAGCCCGCCCGTTTGCTCCAAGGCATTCGGGTACGGCCCCAGCGCCTCGTCGCTCAACGGGCCCAAGGTCAACACCACGTCAACGGGCAGGGCCGGAGGCTCTCTCGACGCGATAACCACCCGGGCTCGAGGCCGTAACTGGCGGAGCTTCAGGAGTAGTTGACGGCTCTCCTCATCGGATTGCTCCCAGTCGTCGAACAGCCAGAAGCCACTCCGACCGCCCAAGTGCTTCATCATCACTGTCTCGTTCTCGCCCAGGCTTTCCCCTAACAGTAGTTCGAGAGTTGCATAGGGTAATCCCGTACGAGCCGGCAGATAGGTACCCCCAGCGTGCCGCAGCAGCGCCGTCTTGCCCATACCGTCCGCCCCCCGCAACCAGGCCCACTCCCCTTCTGACAGCCCGCCCAGTCGCTCGAGCTCACGCTCCCGCCCGACCAGGACCTGGGGCACCTGCGCCCGTGCCTCCTCGGCGGAGATGTCCAGCGATATCCCGAACGTTCCGGCCGCCTTGCGTAGCTCGGCGAGCACCGGGCTCCTGCCGGCGGCCAACAAGACTTCGAACCGCACGAACTCCTCGGGTTCCGGCTCGGCGGCGCCCGGGAGATTCCATGCTCGCTCTGCAAGCTCGCCGCCCTCGTCGAAGCGCCCTTGGCCCGCCTTGATTTCGGCGAGCCTAAGCAATGCTTCACGGGTAGCCGCCGCGAGCGACTCGCGCGTGCCGTAGAGCCACTCCTCGAGCTCCTCGCCAAGTTCCAGTTCGACGCCGTCAAGGTAGGCTCCCCTGTAAAGCTGCGCGACTCGCTCGTAGTCCCCGGCCCTGAATCGCTCGCGAAGCTCCGTGACATCACTGGACAGGCTGCTCCAGGCTCGTGATTCATCTGCCTCCACGGCCCCCTGAGCTCCACGACGAAGCTGCGACAGGGCCACCGACAGGCTGTTCATGGCGTCGCTGGCGCCAGGCCAAAAGATCTCGGCCAGATAACGCCTTGGTTTGGAGCCCTCGAGCGAGAGGTACGCGGCGAGCAACAGAGGCTTGGCTCGCCGGAAGTCGCTGCCCTCGATTGTCAGGCCACCAAAGGTCCGGAGAACCACCGGTTAATACTATCGCAGGCAGGTGCGGTTTTCGCTGTTCCACGCTTTGTCGGTCGATCTGGCTCCGGTAAGCGGCCGCTGCGCCGCTCTAGCAGCCCGCGGCCAGTAGGCCCGGTGACCAGGCACCGGGCGCCCTGTTTATGCCTAGCCAGTAGCTCACAACCTGCTGCACGACATCTTCGAAGTCCCGGGAGCTCACCGGCTTTTGGATGTAACCGTTCGCGCCTGCGCCGTAACTGGCGATGAGGTCCTGCTCGGCTGCGGACGACGTGAGCATCACGACCGGGATGATGCGGGTACGCGGATCGCTTCGAAGTGACTTGAGCAGTTCGAGACCGCTCAACCTGGGAAGCTTGATGTCCAGCAGAATCAGTTTCGGCATGACCGCCCCGTTTCGTGATTCGTATTCACCGCGAGTGAACAGGTAATCTTGCGCTTCGACGCCGTCCGAAACGACGACGACCTCCTCGAGTTCCACGGTGTTCTTCTTCAGCGCTCGCAACGTTAGCAGGGCGTCATCCTCATTATCCTCGACCAGCAGGATTGATACCTGCCGGCCATGGTTTTCCGCCAACATCGAGGCAGTTCCTTCGAGTCGTAACGGCACGTCGACCTCCATATCGATGAACATGCACCCAAGATAGGAGGTGGGGCCCGAACGCAGCCTGAACGACCCCGAACGCTTCAGTCCGCCGAGAGCGCCTGGGAGTTGGCACGCAGCACCTTTAGTGCCAGAAGCGCACCGGGGACCAGGGTGGTGAACGAAAGCGCCATCGCCGGACCGATGCCGATCAGCTCCTGGAGTCCCCCGATGAGGATGTAGGCGACACCGGCAGTTCCCCAGGTTAGGCCCATGAGCATGCCCGAGGCGGTCCCAATCGCGTGTGGGGCGAGGTCCTGCGCGCTCACTACCATGAGTGGCAGGCCGCCATTGACGAGGGCGCCGGCCAGCGCTACCGCCAGGAAGTAGAGGGCGCTACCGGGCGGCAGGATGAACAGTGAGAAGAGCGGAACCAGCGCCGCGAGCATGCTGCCGCTTATCAGGAACTCGCGGCCCAAACGCCTTTCCAAGAGCCCCGCCAGAATTCCGCCCATGCCACCGAAGAAGGAGAAGAAGGTGAGCGTCCAGAACAGAATCACACTGTCCGGGGCTATTCCGCGCTCGTGAACGAGCCATAGCGGAGCACCGTTGATGAGCGTGACCCACGCCACCGAGCGGAATATGCCGGCAAGGCAGAGGGTGCCCACCGGTCCGGCGAACAGGGCCGAGTCGAACAGTTTAGGTCGATTGTCGCGAGGGGAGCGTTCCTGGATGGGCACCAGCAGGTAGAGCAGGGCGCCCAGGATGAGCCCCGGAATCATCAGCCAGGGGGTGAAGCGAAGGATGTCGTTTATTACGAAGTAGCCGATGACGAGCGGGCCGAAGGCGAGCCCGATAGTTCCCCCGGCGCTAAATACGCCCACGGCCAGCCCCTTGGTGGAGCGTGCCGCGCCGCGAGCCATACCGGTACCCGAGGGGTGAAAGGCGGCCGAACCGAGGCCGCCGATGAGGAGCAGGCCAAACAGCAGCCAAATGGATTCGACCACGCCCATGAGGCTAAGCAGCGCCGACGACCCCACCACGCCCAGAGCACCGACGAGGCGCCGACCAAGCCGGTCGGCCAGGGCACCGAAAACCGGCTGCGTTACCGACGAGGAGAAAGAGAGCGTGGCGACCAGCGCCGCCAGCAGCGTCTCACTGGCGCCGAAACGTTCCTGGAAGGTGGGCAGTAGGGCGGCGAGCATGCCGCTGAAGGAGTCGTTGACGGCGTGCGCCGCCACGAGTAGCGCAGCCAGCGACGAACCCGAGAGGACGATGGAGCGCTTGGGCATTGCGATACTCTAACGCCGTGTGGCGCGCGCGAAACACCAAGGCGCTACTCGATCGTGGGGCGGGCGCGGCTTCCCCCGGACTACCCCTCCTGCGTCTCCTCTGCCGGCCGGCGGCTTGGCGTCACGTAGACGGTCTTGTGCCGAGTGAAGTTCACCGCCCCAGCACTCTGGCCTTTGACCTTCCAGACGTTCTTTCGCTGGGTGTAGTCGACCGGAACGTTCTCTGAGTCGGACGCCTTGGAGTAGGCGGCGGCGAGTTGCGCGGCGAAGAGAATAGTGTCGAACGGTACTTCTCGGTTCTCCGCCTGGATTATCACGTGTGCCCCGTGATAGCCCTGGACGTGTAGCCAAACGTCGCGACTGCGGGCCACCTTGAAGGTGAGCGCGTCATTCTCGCGCGCGCTCCGGCCGACCAGGACCGCGTAGCCGTGCGGACCAACGTACTTAACCCCTGTGCCGCTCTTGCGCTGTTTCTTGCCAGCGGGCGACAGACGCTCGAGCAGCGATTCCAGTTCCTCATCGCTCAGGCTCTCGAGGGAGGCAATCTGTTCGCTCAACTCGGCCTGCCGATTACGCAGCTCTGGCTCGCGAATGTCGGCCTGACGCGCCCTGGCCTCTCGCTTGCGGGCACGCTCGTAGAACCCCTGCGCATTTGCCACGCCGTTCTTGGCCGGGTCGAGGGTAAGGTTGACCGACTCACCCGAGAAGTCGGTGAGGGCGACGCTTGCCGCCCCTTCGGGAACCCGGTTGGCGAAAGCCAGCAGCAGGTCACCGTGGCCGCGCAACTTATCCGCCTCGGCCGCCGCCCTACGCGCCCGCTGCAAATCGGTGAGGCGCTTCTCCACGAGCTCCAGCTCCCGCCCAATCTCGCGGCGCAAGCGCTCGAGCAGCTCCTTGCGCCGCTCTCGCCGGCGCAAGGTGGCGGCGTCCGGTAGCTCGAGCGCTTCACGGACCACTCGCGACGGCTCCCTCACGAGACGTTCGAGCGTATCGAGCACCCTCTCCAGCTCTGCCTCATCCAGTGGCCGATTATCGGGCAGGCCGGTGCTTCTCGACAGCGCTCGACTCAGTTGCGGGCCGATTCCGTCGATGGTCGCACGCAACGAGCGCAATGAAGACCCCGTCAGGCTCTCACGAAGATCCTCCCTGCTCGTGCTGCGCGGGTCTAACTTCTCGTATGGCGGGGGCGGCAGGTAGCTGCGGCCCGCTACTATCTCACGAAAGCGGTTGATATCGGAGCGGATCTCGCGGGCGGCGCCGAGTACGATTTCATTGTCGTCGAGAAGGATGACGTTGCAATTCCTCCCGGTGAGTTCGGTGATGAGTGTGGCCGCTGCAGTCTCGACGAATCCCTCGGCACCTGAAAACTCAAGCGATAGAACCCGGTCCAGTTTGCGTTGTTCCGAGGCAACCAGCACACCCGCGGCTCGTGCTGCCAACAGATCCTGGAAGCCGGAGTGGCTCCTCCCAGGAGGAGGGGGGGCGCTATCACGTAGTTCTATTCGGGGATTTGGCGGGCGGTTGAAGAGCCATAGGCTGCCGCGCTCGAGAGGGAGCACGAAGGTATGGGCATCGGGAAAGCGCCAAGAGAAGCGGCGGCTGGGTAGTAGCCGCTGGAGCCTGCGAAGCTCCTCGGCGATTAGTAGTCCTTCCACGGGATACGGCCGGCCCGGCCGCTAGTTGAGAACCCGGCGGTTTCCGCCCAGCTCCCGTTCAGCTGTTTCCAGAAACCCCTTCAGGGGCAGGAACCATTCGTTCGCGGGATCGGTGTAGGCAAGTGCAGCGCGTGCATGAGTTACCAGGCGCTCCGCCATCTGGGGCCCCTTTTGGGCGAAAACGTCGGCCAGCAACTGCTGGGCGAGTACCCATACGGGCTCGCCCGGTTCGCTTGCGCTGGCGGCCCGCTCGAACCAGGTGACCGCTTCGTCAAGTCGGAAGTACTCGTACGCGATCGAACCGAGCGTGAAACAGGCGGCAGCGGTAGCGCCCAGTTCCAGCGCCTGCGTGGCAAGTATTTCGGCACGGTCGAAGTTACCGAGCTTGAAGAGGACCTCTGCGAGGTCGGCTAGTGCATCGGCACGGTAGGCATAGGCGAGGTCGGCAATTACCTCGTCGAGCCTCTCCTCCGCAGACTCCAGATCTCCTACTTCCATGAGCGCCAACGCCCACTCGTGCAGAGCGTATGAAAGCTGCTCCTCGGCGGCGTTGTCCACGGAACGCTCGAAGAGATCGGCTGCTTCCTGGACGCGGCCCAGGCCCAGCATCACCTGCCCTTCGGCGAGCAGCAATGGGTAAAGCTCGTCGCCCTCACCGCTAGTGAGAGCGCGCGCCTCTTCGAGCAGCTCGAGAGCCCTGTTGGGATTCCCGCGCTCGAACTCGGCCCGGCCCGCCAGATACTTCATGTGAACTACGTCGTCCTCGAGTTCCAGCTGCGACTGGTCGATCCCGTCCAGTACCGCAAGCGCCTCCTCGCCACGGTGCAACTCCAGGAGGCAGCCGGCCAGGGCGAGTCGCTCGAGCTGTTGATCGGCGCCCAGCGCCAGTTGGACCGAGAGCTCGAACGCGGCAGCGGCGCTCTCCAACCGCCCCAGTTGCTCTTCGATGAGACCCGTCAGCGACCAGCGTCGCCAGCCCAGATACCCAGGAAGCTCGGCTTCGTCCAACTGGGCCAGGTAGACGAGCGACTCCTCGAGCGCTCCCGCTGTGTAAAGCGCGTTGGCGGCATGATAGAGGGCCTCTGCGTCGCCACCCGAGCGCACGCCTTTGAGGCCGCGCTTGACTTTCCGCGCGCTTTCCCCTCCCAATGCACCGAACTCCCAGTAGAGGGCCTGATAGAGAAACAGTTCTGTCACCCCGGGATCGGTTTCTACCGCCGAGCGAAGCGCGAGCGAACCGTCCTCCAACCCGTCGTCGCCATAGAGCGCGTAGAGCCCGGCGAGGTGCAGACGGTACAGCGCCCGGCTACGGCGGCGGCGGCGGCGGCGAACAGCACTCTCGAGCAGCGCGAACGCGGCATCGTACCTGCCTTGGGCAAGTGCCTGCCGAACCGGCTCCAGATCGCTTAGTTCACCGCTCCCGAACATCGCCACCAAGGTACCACGCGTCGGCTGCTGCAGAATCGGCGAAGCCCGTGTGAGCGCCACGGTTTCTCAAAGCCAGTAGACGGTCTCGCCTACCAACTCCGCATTGGCAGCCGGCATGGCACGGTGGAAGCTTTCGACCAGAAGTCGCCGGGCGAAACGGCGCATGTACATGAGCACGCTGCGGGCCTGCGTCTCGTGCTGCGCCATGGCGCGAAGCTTGGCCTCGACCTCCCAATCGAGCTCCACATAGTGCGTAGGCGGCAGGTGCATTCCGGCAATTTCCTCGCTGGCAAGGAACCCCGGGGGCACGGGGCCGGCGTAGGGGCGCTCGCTGGCGAAGTAGTAGAGCTCCTGGGGCTGTAGCGCGGTTCGGTTGAGCGCCGAGCGCGCCAAGTTATGAGTGGTGACATGATCCGGGTGGCCGTTCGCGCCGTTGGGCGGGAAGGTGAGCAGAGTTCTGGGTTGCAGACGATCGAGCAGAGTCACCAAACGGCAGGTTATCTCCTCATGGTCGACACCCTGGAGTCCCGGGCGGGGGTCCATGCCGCGGTCGGCAGCGGTGACGAAATCGGGGTAGTCGAAGATGTAGCTGTCGTCGCGCGGCACCCCTAACGCGGCTAGCGAGTGCAACAGCTCCTGCTCGCGGCGCTCGGGCAGCTCTTCCTGGTTGCAGAGGCCAAGAGTACGGCCGGCCCCGCCGCGGGTGAGGGTGATAGTTACGACGCGCTTACCATGCTCGGTCATACGGCGGATAAGGCCGCCGGAACCGAAGACCTCGTCGTCGGGATGCGGAACGATCAGGCAGAGGTCAACCATTTGAGCATGCTACCGTCTGCCCTCCGACGGATGTCAATTTGGGGGCACGGGCTCTGCCGTCTTGAACTCGAAGCCGCCGCTGCCCGGTTCGACGCTCACCGTGCTGCCATCCTCCACCTCGCCTGAGATGATCTTGCGCGAGAGCGGGGTCTCGATCATCTGTTGGATTGCCCGCTTGAGCGGACGGGCGCCGAAAACCGGGTCGTAACCCACCGCTGCTAGATGCTCGAGCGCCGCAGCTGAAAGCTCCAGGCGAATACGCCGGCCAGCGAGCCGCTTCCGCAGCCGGTCGAGCTGGATCTGGGCGATGCGCCCCACCTGTTCGCGCTCGAGTGCATGGAACACGATGATGTCATCGACGCGGTTGAGGAACTCGGGCCGGAAGTGCCCCTGCAGCTGACCGATAACCGCGTTCCGGATCTCCTCCTGCTCCGCCCCTGCGCGGCTCATCTCCAGGATCTGGGGCGAACCGATGTTGCTGGTCATGATCACGACCGTGTTGCGGAAGTCGACGGTGCGCCCGTGGGCGTCGGTGAGGCGGCCGTCGTCGAGGAGTTGCAGGAGCGCGTTGAACACGTCGGGATGCGCCTTCTCGATCTCGTCGAAGAGCAGAACACTGTAGGGCCTGCGTCGCACCGCCTCTGTGAGCTGCCCGCCCTCCTCGTACCCTACGTAACCCGGAGGCGCACCGATGAGCCGGGCGACGGTGTGCTTCTCCATATACTCCGACATATCGAGGCGAATCAAGTTCTCCTCGCTGTCGAACAACTGCTCGGCGAGCGCCTTCGCCGTCTCGGTCTTGCCCACGCCGGTGGGTCCCAGGAAGATGAACGAGCCGATGGGCCGGTTGGGGTCGGAGAGGCCCGCACGGGAGCGGCGTATCGCGTCGGACACCGCGTCGATTGCCTCGTTCTGACCAACCACCCGCTTGTGGAGCGCACTTTCGAGCTCGAGAAGCTTCTCGCGCTCGCTCTCCACTAGTCGTGACACGGGAATCCCGGTAGTGCGTGACACCACCTCGGCCACCTCGTCCTCGCCCACCTCCAGTCGGACGTACTCCGCGTTCTCCAATTTTTCGGACAGCTCCTTGAGCTGCGTTTCCAGGCGCGGTAGTTGGCCGTAACGCAGCTCCGCCGCTTTGTTGAGGTCGTAGTCCCTCTCGGCGGCGTCCATCTGGGTGCGGACCCGGTCGCGCTCCCCTTGCACCTCGCGCAGCTCGTCGAGCACCTGCTTCTCGGCCTGCCAACCGGCCTGCGCCTGTGAGATGCGGTCCTCGACCCCCTTGAGCTCCTCCTCGAGGCGAAGCAGCCGCTGGGCCGACTCCTGGTCCTCCTCGCGCCGCAGGGCCTGAAGTTCGACTTCGAGCTGCAGCTTGCGGCGCCGCAGGTCGTCGATCTCCTCGGGCAGGCTTTCTAGCTGCACTCGAATGCGCGAGGCGGCCTCGTCGATAAGATCGATGGCCTTGTCGGGCAGTCGACGGTCGGCGATGTAACGGTGCGAGAGGGAGGCGGCGGCGATGATCGCCGGGTCGGAGATCTGGATGCCGTGGTGGACCTCGTACTTCTCCTTGATGCCGCGGAGAATGCTTACGGTCTCTTCGACCGAGGGCTCGTCGACCAGCACCGGCTGAAAACGGCGCTCGAGCGCGGCGTCCTTCTCGATCTCACGGTACTCGGTAAGAGTGGTAGCGCCGATCATGCGCAGCTCACCACGCGCCAACGGTGGCTTGAGCATATTGCCGGCATCAACCGCGCCCTCGGCCTTACCGGCGCCTACGATGGTGTGCAGTTCGTCGATGAACAGGACTATCTCGCCGGCCGAGTCCACCGTCTCCTTGATAACGCCCTTGAGCCGCTCCTCGAACTCACCGCGGTACTTCGCACCCGCCAGCAGGCTACCCATGTCGAGCTGCACGACGCGTTTGCCGTGTAGGCCCTCTGGTACGTCCTTGTTGATGATGCGCAACGCCAGCCCTTCGGCTATGGCGGTCTTGCCCACCCCGGGATCGCCTATCAGTACGGGATTGTTCTTGGTGCGCCTTAGCAGGATCTGGATGGTGCGGCGAATCTCCTCGTCGCGTCCGATCACCGGGTCGAGTTTGCCGTCACGCGCCCGCTCCGTCAGATCGATTCCGTACCGTTCCAGGGCCTCGAAAGTGCTTTCCGCCGTCTTGCTGTCCACCGTGCGTCCCTTCCTGATCTCCCCTGCGGCTGCCTTCAACGCCTCGCCGGCGGGAAGCGCGGCCAACTCCCTGCCCGCTGCCTGCCTGAGCGCCACCAGCAAAGCATCGGCTGCCACGAAGCTGTCGCCCCACTCGCGTGCCAGCTTCTCTGCCTCATCAAACGCCCTGGCCAGTTCGGGCACCATGTATTGGCCCCCCTGAGCAGCCGCGTCACCCGAGACTCGGGGCAGCTTGCCGAGCGCCGTGTCCAGCTCACTCTGTATCTGTTGCAGCTCTCCACCCGCACGCTCCACGACTCGCGACGGCGCTCCGCTCGAGTCGGCAAGCAGCGCCGTCGCCAGGTGCAGCGGCCCGAAGGCCTGGTGGTTACGGGTTCGGGCTACCTGCTGGGCAGACGCCACCGCTTGAAGTGCTGATTCGGTAAGGCGCTCGGCATCCATGCCGTATATTATGAAATCTGAGTGTACTTGTGTCAAGTTTCTGCCCGAGGCGACGGGCGGCGCAACCTAAAAACTCAAACATCGGCTTGCGCCCTGTGGGACTACATAGCCCCCCTTCCGACGATGTCCTACCACGCGCTCTAACAAAACCTACTAGACTTGCCACGGAGGCGACAACAGTGACCAACCGCGCCCGAGACTGGTTCAATCAGGCCGAACGCGACCTCGAGCAAGCGCGGGCGACGGCCGAGGACGGTCGTTACGAGTGGACCTGTTTCATTGCTCATCAGGCTGCCGAAAAGGCGGTCAAGGCGCTCCACCTGCACAACGGTCAGGAAGCATGGGGGCACGTAGTTGCCAGGTTGATTGCCGAGCTTCCGGCTAGTACGGCTGTTCACGCGAACCTTCGGGAGCAGGCTCAGGTGCTGGACAACTTTTACATTCCGACCCGCTATCCGGACAGTCATGCCGAGGGAGCGCCGTTCGAGCACTACGGTGCGCTGCAAGGGGAGGAGGCGATGCGCTATGCCCGTGCGATCCTTGAGTTCGTCCGTGCTGGTTTGGCCGACGGCTGAGCAGGTCGACGGCGCCGCTCGGGCTTGGGCACGTCGGCTCTCGGAAAACAACTCCACGATTCGGGCTATCGGCTACTTCGGATCATATGCTCGGGGCGACTGGGGGGTAGGGAGCGACCTGGATCTGGTGGCTGTAATACACGAGGGCGCAGGCGCACCACGGGACGGCGGCGGTATCGACTGGGATCTGGAGTCTTTGCCGGTTCCGGCCGAGTTACGGATCTACTCTGCACACGAGTGGGCTGAGTTGCTGCTGTCAAACCGGCGTACGGGGCAGGTGTTGCGCGACGAGACCGTATGGCTTACGCCGCCACACTCTCCTTGAACTCCGCCACCAGCGTCGACAGCGACGCCTTCGCGTCACCAAAGAGCATCCGCGTGTTCGATTTGTAGAAGAGCTCGTTCTCCACGCCCGAAAATCCCGGCTTCATACTGCGCTTGAGCACGAACACCGTGCGCGCCTCGTCGACATTGATGATCGGCATGCCGTACAGCGGCGAACCCTTGTCCTCGCGCGCCGCCGGGTTCACAACGTCATTAGCCCCGATGACCACAGCCACGTCCACGGTCGCCATGCTGGGGTTCACGTCGTCCGGCTCCACGAGCTGCTCGTAAGGAACATTCGCTTCGGCCAGGAGCACGTTCATATGTCCCGGCATGCGCCCGGCGACGGGGTGGATGGCGTAGCGCACCTCTGCCCCATTCGCCTCGAGTAGGTCGGCCAACTCACGTACCGAGTGCTGCGCTTGAGCGACCGCCATGCCGTATCCGGGAACGAAAAGGACGCTCCTGGCTGCCTCGAGGATGAAATAGGCGTCCTCGGCCGAGATCGGTTGCACCTCGCCTTCGACCTGCCGCGACTCGCTGGTTGTAACCGCACCGAAACCGCTGAACAGCACGTTGGCCAGGGAACGATTCATGCTCTTGCACATGATCTGGGTGAGGATGAGCCCGCTCGCCCCCACCAACGAGCCGGCGACGATAAGCACGTTGTTGCCGATTATGAAGCCGGCCGCGCTGGCCGCTATGCCGGAGTAGGAGTTGAGGAGCGAAACCACGATCGGCATGTCGGCCCCGCCGATCGGTATCACCGCCAGCACCCCCAGCGCCAGCGAAATCAGGACGATCAGGAGGAAGATCGGGTAGGAGGCCTCGGGCGTAACGACGTAGAAGATGCCCAGGGCCAGTACGGCGATGGCCAGGCCGGCATTGACGATCTGCTGACCACCGAACTGTATCGGTCGACCTGGGATCCGCTCCGAAAGCTTCGCGAAAGCGACCACGCTACCGGTGAAGGCGACGGCTCCTACCAAGACCGCGAAGAAGATGGCGATGGCGGTGACCGGCGGAACGCCCGCCGCCACACCGTTGGCATCGACACTGGCGTTGTGATACTCGGCCCATGCCACCAGCAGACTGGCGAGGCCGCCGGAGCCGTTGAAGAGCGCCACCATCTCCGGCATCTGGGTCATCTGCACCCGCCGCGCGGCAATAAGCCCGATGGCGGAACCAACGATCAGTCCCACCAGGATCCAGCTGTAGTCCAGGCCACCCAGGACGAGGGTGGCGACGACCGCCAGCAGCATTGCTCCTGCCGAAAGAAGGTTGCCGCGGCGCGCGGTCGAAGCGCGGCCCAGCATCTTGAGGCCCAGGATGAACATCACCGAAGCCGCTATATAGGCGAGCTGAACGAAGAGGGTCACCTCAGCGCTCCTTACTCTTGAACATCGCCAGCATCCGGTCGGTGACCAGGTAGCCGCCTACGACATTGATGGTCGCGAAGATAACCGCTAACACCCCTAATGCCGTAGCGAACGGCCCACTACTGCCGGCGGCGACGATCGCCGCGACGATGGTGATACCAGAGATCGCGTTGGCCCCTGACATCAACGGGGTATGAAGCTGCGACGGCACCTTGTTGATGAGTTCGAGACCAAGGAAGATGGCGAGTACGAAGATGAACAGCAACAGGATCATGCGGCGGCCTCCACCAGGGCGCGTATCTGCTCGTGACGTACATTCCCATCATGAGTGAGGAGACAGGAATCGATCACGGAATCGTTCGTGTCGAGCCGCAAGCGGCCGGCCTCCCGGTCGAAGGCGTGCTCAATCAGGTTACTCACGTTCGAAGCGTACATTTGGCTGGCGTCGCGAGCAACCTGACCGGGCATGTTCGAGAGCCCGAATATGCGAACCCCATTGAGTTCGACGTCGGAGTCGGCGACCGTACCCTCCACATTGCCGCCGCTCGAAGCGGCCAGGTCGACGATCACGCTGCCCGGTCGCATGCCCGCCACCATCTCAGCCGTGATGATGCGGGGGGCGGGCCGGCCGAAGACCTGAGCGGTGGTGATTACGATGTCTGCATTGGCGCAAAAGCGGGCCATCTGTTGTCGTTGGCGATCGAGCTGCTCCTCGGTCAGCGCCTTGGCGTAGCCCTGCTCGGTCTGACCCGTCTCGCCCACGTCGATCTTCACGAACTTCGCCCCAAGCGACTGGACCTGCTCCTCCACCACCGGCCGGGTGTCGTACGCTTCAACCCGTGCACCCAGACGCTTCGCCGTTGCTATCGCCTGTAGCCCCGCCACACCCACGCCTACGATGAAGACACGAGCCGGAGGGATCGTCCCCGCCGGGGTACTCATCATCGGAAGAGCTTTATCGATCCGATCGGCAGCGAGAATCACGGCTGCGTACCCTGCCAGGCTGGCTTGCGAGGAGAGGGCGTCCATCTTCTGGGCATAAGTACTACGCGGAATCAACTCCATGCAGAGGCTGCTAACCCCGTGCGAAGCCAGTGCTCCCACCAGATCGGCGCTTCGGAACGGGTCCAGAAACGAAACGAGTGCCGACCCTCGCTTCATCGCCGATACCTCTGCAGGCTGCGGCTGGTTGAGCCTCACCACCAGATCGGCTTCGGCCAGAGCCGCATTCTGCTCGGCTGCTAGCGTCGCGCCGGCTTCCAGATAGGCTTCATCACTCAGATAGAGGCTCGCACCGACCCCTGGAGGTACTCGAACCTCGAAACCGAGGCCCTTGAGGCGGGTCACCGCCTGGGGGGTGAGAGAAACACGAGACTCCGATGGGGGTTCCTTACCGGTATAGAGAATCATCCTGCGACATGATTACACACCGGACCGGCGAGGCGACGAAACGCGATCGGCGGGCTATACTCTTTGCCCGTGAAGCATCTCGCGGTATTGACGAGCGGTGGCGACGCTCCAGGAATGAATGCCGCCATACGGGCCGTCATTCGCACCGGCATCCACGAGGGTGTGAAGACATCCGTCGTCTATCGGGGATTTCAGGGACTCATCGAGGGCGAGATCGAGCAAGTTGGCGCCCGGGCGGTAGCGAATATCATCCAGAGGGGCGGAACGATTCTTCGTACCGCCCGTTCGTCTGCCTTCATGGAACCCGAGGGCCGCGCCTTGGCCGCCAAAAACCTGCGTGAGAACGAGATCGATGGACTGGTAGTGATCGGCGGGGACGGATCGTTTCGCGGGGCCTCCCTTCTCTACGAAGAGCACGGGATCGCGGTAGTCGGCATCCCCGGCACCATCGACAACGACATCTACGGTACCGATGTAACCATCGGCTTCAACACCGCGCTCAACGTCGCTCTCGAAGCGATCGACCGGCTGCGCGACACCGCCGCCTCCCACGACCGGCTCTTTCTGGTAGAGGTGATGGGACGCCACTCGGGGCATATTGCGCTCAATGTGGGTGTGGGCGGCGGCGCCGAGGCGATCCTCCTGCCCGAGATCCGCATGAGTGGCGACGAGGTCGCCGACATGATCGTCCGCGCCCAGGAGCGTGGCAAGAGCTCGAGCATCGTCGTGGTTGCCGAGGGCGCCTATCCCGGCGGAGCGCTGGCGCTGCAGGAGCACATAATGCAGGTATGCGGTTACGAGGTCCGAACCTCGATCCTTGGCCACACTCAGCGGGGCGGTTCCCCCATCACCCGTGACCGAGTGCTGGCCTCACGGCTCGGATTCGTCGCGGTTACCGGCTTGCTGCAAGGGAAGAGCGGCATGATGGTAGGGGTAGACAAGCGCGGCGCGGTCTTCGTACCGCTGGCCGACGTATGGGAGAACGAGAAGGCGCTCGACTGGCAGCTGTACGAGATCGCGAAGGTCCTGGCGATCTAAGCCCGCCGCTTCTCAGCCGAGCGCAACGCGTGCAAAACGGTCCTTTCCGCGTTGCAGCACTCTCGGGCGGTCGAGTTCGACCAGCGACTGCGGGTCCTCGACCACCTCGCCGTCGAGCCGCAATCCGCGATTAGCTATCAGCCTTCGCGCCTCTCCGTTGGAGGTTGTGAGCCCGGCCAGCGTAAAGAGTCTGCATAGACCGACAGCACCATCGGTCAACTCGCTAGCAGCTATGGCGACCTGCATCAGCTCCGTGGGTATTCCGCCCTTCGCCACCTGGTCGTACCGCTCCTCGGCGGCAGCGAGCGGCTCAATCCCCTGGTAGATGCTCACCAAGTCCCGCGCGTACACGCGGTGGGCTTCAACCGGATCGCGCTCCAGCAACTCACCTAAAGAGGTGAGGTCGGTAGCCGTCGTGAGTTCGGCGTAGCGCAGCAACAGAGCGTCGGGCACCTGCATCGCCTTCTTGAAGATCGCCTCGGGCGGCTCATTTATGCCGATGTAATTCCCCAGCGACTTCGACATCTTCTCCACTCCGTCGGTACCTTCGAGAAGCGGGGTAGTGAGCGCCACTTGTGGCTCCTGGCCATAAGCCCGCTGGACGTCGCGGCCAACAAGCAAGTTGAACAGCTGATCGGTGCCCCCCAGCTCGATGTCGGCATTCACCGCGACCGAGTCGTAGGCCTGAGAGAGCGGGTAGAGGAACTCGTGGATGGAGATTGGCACGCCGGCGCCGTATCGCTTGGTGAAGTCGTCGCGCTCGAGCATTCGGGCAACCGTGTAGGTCGAGGCCAGACGGATCATCTCCCCAAAGTCGAGCGCGTCGAGCCACTCGGAGTTGTGACGTACCTCGAGGCGCTCCGGATCGTTGTCCAGCACCTTGGTCGCCTGGGCGAGATAGGTCAGCCCGAACTCCCTGGTCTGCTTTAGCGTTAACACCGGACGCGTCTTCGACTTACCCGAGGGATCACCGATCGTGGCAGTGCGGTCTCCGATGATCAGTACCGCCCTGTGGCCAAGATCCTGGAACTGCCGCATCTTGCGGAGAACCACCGCGTGGCCCACATGCAGATCACTGCTAGACGGGTCCACGCCCAGCTTCACGCGCAGCGGCCGCCCCTCGCGCCGGGCGGATTGCAGCTTCTCTCGCAGCTCATCCTCGGGAACGAGGTGCTCGGCTCCCCGCTTCAATGCGCTCTCCACTTGCCTCAAGCTTTCGTCGCTGTCCATGCCTGTCCTCTCGAGCACGCCCTGTCACCCCGCACGCTAATGCGTGACCGACGGCGAGTCTATCACTCAGCTCAACCTCCGACCGGCGGCTTCGGACCCGTGGGGAACGGCAACATACATTGCCGTTCCCGTTGCCCCTGCTAGCATCGCCCACAGGAGGACCTATGGAAGTAGGTATGGTCGGACTCGGCAAGATGGGCGCCAACATGGCGGCCCGCCTGCTTCGCGGCGGTCATCGAGTAGTAGCAACGGATCTCGATGAGCAGGCGCGCGAGCGGCTGCGGTCCCAGGGAGCCGAGACGGTTTCGGGAACGGTCGAGCTCATCGCAGCATTGGAGGCCCCTCGGATCGTTTGGCTCATGCTGCCGGCGGGCAATGTCACCGAATCGGTAATCGACGAGGCGCTGCCGCTCCTCGACCAGGGCGACCTCCTGGTCGACGGGGCGAACTCCTTCTGGAAAGACTCCAGGAGGCGGGGCGAGAGGGCGGCCAAGGCCGGGGTGGAGTACGTCGATTGTGGCGTCTCGGGCGGCGTGTGGGGCTTGGAAAGCGGTTACAACCTGATGGTGGGCGCCGGCAGGGGCGCCTTCGAAACCCTGCGACCCGCGCTCGAGACGCTGGCGGCGTCCAACGGCTACCTGCACACGGGTACAGTGGGCAGCGGTCATTTCGTGAAGATGATCCACAACGGCATCGAGTACGGGATGATGCAGGCTTACGGCGAGGGGTTCGAAGCCCTCGACTCCTACCCGCACTCCGAGATCGACCTGCCCGCCGTTGCTCGGTTGTGGATGCAGGGCAGCGTTATCCGCTCGTGGCTGCTCGAGCTCGGCCTGCTGGCGCTCGAAGAGGATCCACGGCTTGAGAGTATTCGGGGCTTCGTCGAGGACTCGGGCATGGGACGCTGGACGGTCGATTACGCCGTCGAGCAGGCGTTGCCCATGCCAGCCATAACCTCCGCCCTCTACAGCCGCTTTCGTAGCAGGCAGCAGGATCCGTTCGCGGCCCGCATGGCTTCGGCCCTGCGCAAGGAGTTTGGCGGCCACGCCGTTGTGGAGATGGATTCACCGGCCGAAGGCATGGTGAGTCAGGACGACCCTCACGATGACGGAGCGACCGAAACAGGAGGGAAAGATGCAGGTGAGTAGCGGCGGCGGTTCCATCTCTACGGGAAAACGCCCATGACAATACTCGAGCGCCCGGCGGCCGGCAGTTCAGAGGAGCCTGCCGCCGAGAACGAGGTGGCGCCTCGCTGCGCCTACGTGATCTTTGGCGTAACGGGCGACCTCTCGTCGCGCAAACTCCTGCCCGCGCTCTACGCCCTACACGGGAGCGGCCATCTCCACGCCGACACGAACATCGTGGGCTACGGCCGTAGCGACTGGAACGACGAGGTCCTGCGCGAGCATGCCGAGAGTGCGCTCAGGATGCACGCTCGGGACTTCGACAAGAGCAGTTGGTCGACGTTCGCGCCCCGGCTGCGCTACGTGAGAGGCGACTACGGCGGCACCGCCGGAATGTCACGTTTGCAGCAGCTGTTAGTGGAACTGGGGCAATCCAACCGGGTGTACTACACCGCTACGCCGCCCACCACTTATCCCACACTAGTGGAGTCGTTGAGCGAGATGGGCTTTCAGTCGAGCCAGGAGGGCTGGACGCGACTGGTCATCGAGAAGCCTTTTGGGCACGACCTGGAGAGTGCAGTTGAGCTGAACCGGCTGGTCACTCGGAACTTCGACGAGCATCAGGTCTACCGCATCGACCACTACCTGGCCAAGGAGACGGCGCAAAATCTGGCAGTACTCCGGTTTGCGAACACAGTATTCGAGCCACTCTGGAGCAACCGCTACATCGACCATGTGCAGATGACCATGACGGAAAGCGTGGGCGTCGAAGGGCGGGGGGAGTTCTACGAACAGTCCGGGGTAATTCGAGATGTGTTTCAGAACCATCTTCTGCAACTGCTTGCCTTGGTGGCCATGGAGCCGCCGGCGAGATACGAGGCGACTAGCGTGCGCAACGAGAAGGTGAAGGTGTTTGAAGCGATGGGCTGCGTCGCGCCAGGTGATGCGGTGCTGGGCCAGTATGTCGAGGGGAACGGCATGTCCGGCTACCGTGAGGAGGAGGGCGTGGATGGGGGCTCGCGCCAGGCGACGTACGCGGCAGCGCGATTCGAAGTCCAAAATTGGCGCTGGAGCGGCGTACCGTTCTTCGTGCGTAGCGGCAAGAGGTTGGAAAGCAAAGCGACCGAGATCGTTCTGCACTTCAAGACTCCGCCACACATCCCCTTCGCGCTCCCCGTTGAGCCGCGAGCCGACCGGCTGACCCTCCGGTTGACTCCCGACGAAGGGATAGACCTGCGCTTCAATACCAAGGTGCCGGGCCAGGACATCGACCTGGAGCGCGCCAACATGGAGTTCACCTACGCCCAGAGGTTCGAACGCCCTAACCCCGATGCCTACGAGACTCTGCTGCTGGACACCATGGTGGGCGACGCCACACTCTTCATGCGCTCCGACGAAGTGGAGGCACAGTGGCGGGTGGTCGCGCCGCTGCTTGACCGACAGGACCAGGAGGCGCAGCCCTGCCCCTATCCGGCCGGCACCCTGGGCCCGCCCGAGGCCGACCGGCTCCTGGAGAGACTCGGGCGGCGTTGGCACCGACCCGGACCGGGCTGAGTATGCTCGACATCGCCATACTGGGAATCCCCATGGACTTGGGCGCAAGTCGCCGCGGCGTCGACATGGGCCCAAGCGCGCTCAGGCTCGCGCAACTCGAAGACACCCTTGCTGCCCTGGGCCACCAGGTGGAGGACCTGGGCAATATCGACGTTCCGGTCCCCGAAGCACTGCCCGAGTCGGACGATTTGCGGTACGTGGAAGCGATCGCCGAAACCTGCCGCGGAGCATACGAGACGCTCGCCGCGTTGCCGCAGGGAAGGCTTCCACTTTCATTGGGCGGTGATCACTCTGTTTCGATGGGCACCGTGGCCGGCGTGGCCGCGCGAGGCGGTAGGACCGGGGTAATCTGGCTCGACGCGCACGCCGATCTCAACACTCCCGAGACCTCGCCCAGCTTGAACATCCACGGCATGCCGCTCGCTCACCTGTTGGGCCTCGGCGACCCACGCTTGCTCGACATCTGGGGTGGTGGCCAGGTATTGCTACCCAAGGATGTGGTCTTCATCGGTCTGCGTTCCCTGGACGACGGTGAAAGGCGGCTGATACAGGAGCTGGGCCTGCGCGCCTACACCATGGAGGCGGTCGATCGGCGAGGAATAGTCGAGGTGGCCGATGATGCGCTCCAGTACCTGAGCGGCGTCGACAGGCTTCACCTATCGTTCGATATCGATGTACTCGATCCCAGTGTGACTCCGGGCGTGGGGACACCGGTTCCCGGCGGCCTCAGCTACCGTGAAGCGCACCTGCTCATGGAGTTGCTGGCTCAGTCCCGAGCAGTCACGAGCGTCGACCTGGTCGAGGTCAATCCCTTCCTCGACGAGCGCAACGGCACCGCCCTCACGATGGTGGAGATGGCGGCGAGCCTGTTGGGTAAACGGATCCTCTAGCGATCAAGCAGGGTCCAAGGCGGCCAGCGCGGTACGAAGCCTCGGCATGAAACGGGCCATGGCATCCTCGCCTGCACGTATTGCGGCGTCGGCCCGGTTGAAGTTCAACCAGGAGATGGGTGGCCGGGTGTGAACCTGCAGCGTGTCCAGCTGGACATCGGGGCAACACCAGCTGTCGACCGTGAGCGCCAACGCCCGCCCCAGACTGGCAACCGGATTGCGGTGCCTGCTAGCGGCCAGCGAACGGTGCAGCCGACGCCCCATGGGCGTTCGCACCATGCGTTGGGCAAGCTGAATAGCCGGAGAGTCATCGGCAGTCATGCCCGCGCCGATGCCCACGCGAATATCCACCTCGTAGGCGTCGAGCGTTTCGAGCGGTATCGGGGCCCCAAGGCCACCGTCCACTAGCCTCCGGCCTTCGACCTCGACCGGCCAGAACACACCCGGCATGGCGGTACTGGCGCGGAGCGCCCTAGCCAGCGGCCCCTTGTCGAGAAGCACCCTTTCGCCCGTGTCTACGTCGGTCGCCACCACTACCAAGGGGATGGCCAGGTCTTCGAAGTGACGCCCCTCGGTAAGCGCATCGAAGTAACTCTCGAGCCGGCGTCCCTCGAAAAGAGCGGCGCGGTGCAGCCCGAAGTCCATAAGCTGCGGCAGCAGATGGCGGCGCCTCATAACCGAGGCGTCGTAACGCAGCTGCGACACCGTGTGACCTGACGCGTAGAGCGCGCCTATCACCGCTCCGAACGAGGTTCCGACTATCAGGTCGGGAGCGAGCGCGTGCTGTTCGAGCGTGGCCAGCACCCCAATATGGGCGTAGCCGCGGGCGCTACCGCCACCGAGCGCTATTCCGATGCGGGGGCGGGCCGGGCTGAAATTTTCTAATTGAGGTTCGGGAGTCTCTCCCGGGGACGTAGAAGTCATCAAGACCAAGTATAGGGGGTCCATGTTTACGCCGATGTCGGCGGCATGAGTATTGCCGCACCTGTGAGATAAGCCCGGGTGCTAGACTCTGCCAATGCCGGATCTGGAGCCCCTGGTCGCCCTGTTCGTCGACGACCCTATCCTTGGCTACAGTCTGCTGGCCGCTCTTTTTCTCGCACTCGTAAGCGTAACGGCGGGACTTAGCCGGCTTGACCTGGCGGCCCTCGGCGAGCCGCAGCCTGCTCTGATGTGTGCGCTGTGCGTGGCGGCTGCCGTTTTGCTGCGATTTCTCATTTACGGCGACCTGAGCGTCACCCCTGGCCCGCAGCCGCTGTTGGCGGGCCTGGAGCATTTCCCGCTGGTGCTGGCGGCATTGGCATACGGTCCCACCCCCGGCCTGGTGGTGGCGGCACTCTACGCCTCCTTCGGCGCGCAAGGCGCGCTCCCGGCCGCACGCGAGGGTGTACTGGCGCTCGAGCTGGCGTTAGTCGGTTGGTTGGCGATCTACCCATCTCCGCGAGAGCATCGCTGGGCCGGTCCGCTAAACGCCGTCCTCGCCTACGCACTGGCCTGGGCCACGGCAGGACTTGCGCTCAGCCAGTGGCAGTTCGGCGCCTTGGGCCCCGAGGGACCACTGGCAAGGCATGCCGGCGCCTGGCCGGGCGTACTGGCTTCGGCGGTCGTGCTGCTGGCGGTTAGCCCGGGAGCCTACCGAAGGTTCTTCCCGCAGAGCAGAATCTTCGATGCGGTCGACGACGGCCGGACGGTAATCGAACCGCTGCCGGATGAGCGAACAGAGCGTCGGCGGACCGATCTCACGCACTTCGACCTTCCGGCCGAAGGGCTTCGGCGTCGTCGCCGGCGTTCCGACGGTTGAGCAGCTACGACGCGGTTCAGCGCGAGCGGCTTTTCGTTAAGCTCTAGACATGCAGCAACTCGTTTCCCCGCGGCCGGCCGCCCGTCGACTGCTGTTGGTCATTATGTTGCTGACGGCCGGCGCCGTCTTTCTCGCTCTGAACCTACCTGCTCACGCCGCTGCGCTCACGGAAAGTGCCCGCCAGGCGAAGACCTCCCTCTACCATGGGCTGCGAAACCGGGTACTTGGCCCACCGTTGGTGGGTCTGCAAGTGGGCCATCTCGAGGCTGCTTCGCACCCTCAGGAACTGGCAGCCTTGCGTGTCTCGACCGGGGGCTTTGGGGGAGGTAGGTTCGAGGTGGAGGTGAATCAGGCCGTTGCCGTCTCCCTTGCCGAACGGCTTGGCTCGCACGGCATTGCCGTCGATCTGCTGCCGGCAACCGTGCCACCCAGATATCGCGCCGATTTAGTCGTGTCGATTCATGCCGACAGCAGTCCCGACACTCATCGCCGCGGCTACAAGAGCGCGGTATTCCGCCCGCGGCGCAACCCCAATGACGCCAGGTTGAAGGCGGAACTGGACAGGGCCTATCTGGCGGGTTCAGGACTCCCCGATGACGACGACAACGTCACCGGCAACATGCTGGAGTACTACGCCTTCAATCGGCACTACCGTCACAGTCTGGCGCGCCGCACCCCGGCAGCCATCGTGGAGCTCGGTTACCTCACTCATCCGAAGGACAGCCAGTTGCTCGCAACTCCCGACCGGGTGGCGGCACTTCTGGAAACGGGCATCGTTTCCTACCTGGAGTCGACGGGTAGGCTGCCGTCCGACTGACCCAAGCAGCGCTCACGGTACTCTGTCCGCCATGGGTTTGACGCTCACCACTCGTCTGTTACTCCTTGCCGGCGCCCTCCTACCTATCGGCTTCGCCTCACCGCCGCCCTGCCAGTACGCCGACCAGCCGGCGCTGTTGGCCGCCTCGGACGACTGGAGCACGGCCCTGGTCGATACCGCCTTCCGATTGCCTGCCGACTACGTTCCCGCCGATCTTGTGCCGGTGCGCCGGGCCGGGCTTGCCGACGACCGGACACTTAGGGCGGCGGTAGTGGCTGACCTCGGCGATCTGCTCGCCGCCGCCCGCGAAGATGGCCTGAGTTTTGAACTGCAGAGCGCCTACCGCTCGTTCGACTATCAGGAACGAGTGTTCGCCGGTTGGATCGAGACGCTGGGTCGGGAGCGCGCGCTCCGAACCAGTGCCCGCCCGGGACACTCTGAGCACCAGTTGGGTACGGCTCTCGACCTGAGGAGCCCCGGCGGACCTTCGCCGTGGGAGCTAGCGGATTGGGCGCTCACCGCCGAAGGGGGCTGGCTGCAGGAGAACGGCTGGCTCTACGGCTTCGTCATGAGCTACCCCAAAGGCAAGGAAGCGCTCACCTGCTACGCCTACGAGCCGTGGCACTACCGCTGGGTGGGCCGCGAGCGCGCGATGCACGTTCACGAAAGCGCATTATCGCTGCGAGAGTGGCTCTGGCGGGAGCTGGACGTCGAGGCGGGCGTTCGATGAAGCCCCTGCACCGCCCAGGCTTGTTACTCGCTCTTTTTCTGCTGCTGAGTAGCTGCGCAGCTTACCCGGAGGTGCTCTTCGCAAGGCTGAGCAGTACACCCACCGTACCGCAGCCAGGTGAACCGTTCGCACTGGAGGTGATGCTCACAGATTCGGACGGCGAGGAGGTCGTCGGGCTGACACTGGTAGCTCGCGTGGTCGAAGCGTACGCCGAGGTCGCAGTGGATCCGGGCGCCAATGATGCCGGGTCGGATGCTCAGGAGAGCGAGTACCCGGAGGCTCGACTGCTGGGGAGTGCTCGGCAGGGAGTCTATCAGGGCGAGCTGGGACCGCTGCCCGCCGGCAGCTACCGGATAAGCCTGGTCGAGCCGGCCGCCGACAGAGAGGCGGCGACAGCCTCGGGCGTCCTTACGCTCGACGGGAGCACCCCAGTCGAGCTGGCGCTGGTCTTGCCCGCCAGCGGCGGAGGCCTGGGGAGCTGGGTCGTATGGCTGGTTGGCCTGCCGCTCCTGGCCGCGGTGCTGGTCACGCTCCTGCTGCTCACCGCGCGCAAGGACAGGGCCGATTGACCCTCTTGGAGCAGACCTCCGGCACTCTACCCAGGGCTTTGTCACCGCCAGTCTGCTCTTTTGCGTGGGGCCGCTTACGGTCATTGGCTCTATCCAGAACGGCCTATCCGGCGATAACGGGTTTCTACTGCTCAAAAGCGCTCTCGACAGCATCGCCGCATTGGCTTTGGCGACCAGTTTCGGTTTTGGTGGGGCGTTCTCGGGGCCGCCGCGCCGGCCGGGCTCGTGCTAGACTCCCGACGTGAGAATCAGCGACGAAGAACTCGCTCGCCTCGAGGGGCTAGCGCGAATCGCGCTCGATCCCGAGGAACGGGACTCACTACGTGACGATCTTGGCGCCGTACTCGAGTACTTCGCCACGATCAACGAACTCGACACCGACGGCGTCGAGGAGATGGTGCGACCGGTGCCGCTCGCCAACGTGCTTCGCGAGGACGAGGTACACGACTCCTTGCCGCGAGAAACAGCCCTTGGCTTGGCAGTCGAGACCGAAGACGGGTTCTTCAAGGTCCCGCGAACGGTTGACGGAGACGGCTAGGTCCCCTTCCCCACTCCTGCAGTTCATTCCAGCAGTTCAGTACCGACGTAGGGCCGTAGAACCTCCGGTACCACAACACTCCCATCGGCCCGTTGGTACTGCTCGAGAATCGCCGCCAAGGTGCGCGGCAGCGCCAAAGCCGAACCGTTTAGGGTATGGACCATCTCAGGCCGGCCACGGCCACCCGCCCCACCCGGGCGAAAGCGCGTCTGCAGCCGCTGAGCCTGGAACTCGGTGATGTTCGAGACGCTGGACACCTCCAGCCACCTCCCCTGACCCACGCTCCAAACCTCCAGGTCGTACTTCTTGGCCTGGGTGAAGCCCATGTCGCCGGTACACATCAGGAGACGACGGTAGCGCAAGCCGAGCTCGCCAAGAAGCTCCTCGGCCTCCTCGGTCATCTGTTCAAGCGTTTCGTAGGACAGCTCGGGATGAGTGAGCTGCACCACCTCCACCTTGTCGAACTGATGAACACGGTTTATTCCACGCACCTCCTTGCCGTGGGAACCTGCTTCTCGCCGGAAGCAGGGGGTGAACGCCACATAGCGCAGCGGTAGCAGGGACTCGTCGAGAATCTCTCCGCGGTGCAAGTTGGCGAGTGAAACCTCGGAAGTGGGGATGAGATAGAGACCCTCCTCCAACCGGTACATCTGCCCCTCCTTGTCCGGCAGTTGTCCGGTCGCGCGCGCCGAGGCCGCGTTTACCAGCAGTGGCGGGATGATCTCCTCATAACCACGCTCTCGGGCTCGGTCGAGAAAGTAGCGTTCCAGGGCCCGAACCAGGCGCGCGCCGACTCCTCTGAACACCGGGAAGCCGGCACCGGCTATCTTCACTCCAGCCTCGAGATCTATCCAGCCTCGCTCGACCGCCAGCTCCCAATGCGGTTTCGGTTCGAAGTCGAGTGACGGCGCCTCGCCGCGCTCGTGGACGACTACATTATCGTGCTCACTCTCACCGTACGGGACGCTCTCGTGGGGCAGATTCGGTATTTCGAGCTGCAGCTCGTCGACTTGAGCCTCTAACACGCGACTCTTTTCCTCGAGCCGCTTCACCGCGGCCGACAGCGACCCCATCTCGCGAATCAACTCATCGGCCTGCTCCCCGTTCCGCTTGCGATCACCTATTTCCTTACTGGAGGCATTGCGCTTCGCCTGCTTCTCCTCCAGATCCTGCCGCAACAGCCTGTGCTCCTCGTCGACGAGGAGCAGCTTGTCGAGCGTGGCGATGGCGTCGGGTAGTTGTTTGGCGCGGATGGCACGGCGGACGGACTCAGGATTCTCCCGAATGAAGCGCAGATCGAGCATGGTGACAAGTGTACTAGGACGGCTCACGTGTGAAGAAGGCAATCCAGCGTTGCAGGATGGGAACCACCGGGTTTGCACGCGCCGAGACGATGTCGATGTGGGTGAGCCCCGGTAAGACGTAGGCGGTGATGGCGGAGCCGTAGCGGATGTTGGCGTAGGTGCGCATGCCATTGAGGGTGGGAATGAGTCCCCGCCCCGCTCCCAGGGCGAGCGTGGGGACCGGCACCAGGCGGTTTGGAAGGAACAGGGGCGAGTCGTCGAGCGCCGGGTCGAGCAAGGTCATGTCCAGCACAAGACGCAAAGGGAAGTACCATTCCGAGCGGTTCGTTTGGGCCAGCGTCCAAGAGCGCACGAAACTGTCGAGATCGGTTCGCTCCCGCTCCGGGTCTCCGGGGGCCCAAGTAACGCGCTCGAAGCCGGGTGCCACGCCGGTCACACTGCGCGAGTAGATGCCCTCGAGGCCACTCAAGATCACCGCGCCCAGATTTCCCTGGAATTCGGCGCCAACAGCGTGCCCAAGCGTTGCGTCGAACATAGGCACGGAACCATACTCGTCATCGTTGCGCACTCCCATCAGAGCTTCGTTGCTCATCGGAAAGTCGGCCAGTTTAGAAGGAGCGTTCTCCTGGGGAACGAAGCGGGCCAACAGCGCCGCCACCTCGCGCTCGATTTGAAAACGGGGACTGATCACCGAATTGGAGTAAGGAGCGCCGCGACCAGCTTCCAGGTCGCTCACCGAGGGAGCCAGCGTTAGCGGACCCACGGCGTAACCGATGTCCTGCCGAGCAAAGCCGCCGGTACGGCCCAGCGCGCCATCGAGCAGAACCATGCCGTCTATGTACTGATAGCCGTAGCGCCGTTCCTCGTTGAGAGCAGTATCATCGCGGCCGGTGTCATCGCGGCTGCTGTCGAATGCGGCGTAAAGGCTTACCAACGCAGCACCCAAGGAGTGTCCCCCGAGAATCAGGTTGGGCGCGCGAGCGCGGGCGTCCAACACGACGCCGTGCAGGTCGCGAAGATGCACTTCCAATCCCCAGTACCGAAGGTACGATACATCCTCGAAAGAGGGCAGGTTGAAGCCGTCCTCCTCCCCCCAGCGCTCGAGATAGTAGTCGTAGGCAATACGGGGATCCCGAAGGGCGATGGCGCGCTCCATCGCCGAGCGGTCCTCCAGCAGGTTCGAGCGGCGGTCGAGCGCCCATACCTCCATCCCGGGCGTACTGGCGACCAGCTGCCGCGCCAGAGTGTCGAAGCTGCCGGCGCCGCCGAAAATTCCCGGCACCAACAGAACGATGACTTCCGGCTCCGGATCGAGGCTGTACGTTAGGTAGGCGGTACGGTTGAGTTCGGTGGGCGTGTGGCCCTCGGGATGACCGGGACGCACGACGTAATCGACCAGGATCTCGTCGAGCGGGGCACGGTAAGAGGGCGGAGCGACGTTGAGGTCGACATGGATGTTGGGAATCGGCAGACAACCGGCAGTGAGGAGCAGCAGCGAGCACACGAGAGCCAGTCCTGTTAGTCGTCCAAATGCCCGAGCAGATGCTCGAGCCAAACTGCTTCGACTCTCCATGCCTGTCAGCCTAACCCCGGCATCGAGTAACCGCATGACAGCCGCCCCGCTGGATTGGGGGCACATGACCTTGTTCATTCCCGGGGGGTGGGCTAACGTGATGGTGGCAAGGCGTCGACAGAGGGGTCGCTAGTGAAACTGTGACGCCGAAAGCAGGGGGCAAAGGTTGAATTTCGATTTAGAAATAGTCAGCTTGGTGTCGTGCCGCCAGATGGCGCACATTCTAAAGGATGACCAGTGACATCGACCGACCGATACATTCTCCTGGTGGAGGATAACGAGGACGATGTGGATCTCACGCTGCGCGCCCTGGCGAGGCAGAATATTGCCAACCACATCGAAGTGGCGCGCGACGGCGCCGACGCTCTCGATTTCATCTTCGCTCGCGGCTCCTATACGAGGCGCGATCCGTTGGACCTACCGCAGTTGGTGCTGCTCGACATCAATTTGCCCAAAATGTCAGGGCTCGAGGTGCTCAAGCGACTGCGTGGAGAGCAGGTTACGCGGATGGTGCCGGTCGTCATGCTCACCACCTCGAAGCAGGAACGAGACGTTGTGGAGAGCTATACCAGTGGCGCCAATTCGTACGTGCAGAAGCCGATCGACTTCCGGGAATTCAGCGAGGCCGTGCGCCAACTGGGCATCTACTGGCTGATGGTGAACGAGGCGCCGTGAGCATCCCAGACAAGCTGCTTCGTGCCCTCCTGGTCGAGGACTCGCCCGACGACGCCGAGCTCATCGAGCTGGAACTGCGCCGCAACGGCTTCGAGTTGGAGACGACTCGCGTCGATGACCGTGCCAGGACCGAGATGGCGCTCTCCAACTGCGATTGGGACATAGTCTTAACCGACCACGCCATGCCCACTTTTAGCGCTCAGGGGGTTATCGAGGTGCTCGCCGCCTGTGACGCCGACATTCCCTGCATCGTCGTATCGGGCGCAATAGGTGAGGAGGCCGCCGTCTCTTTGCTCAAGAGCGGAGCCTTCGACTACGTCAACAAGAGCCGGCTCAATCTCCTCGCGCCCACCGTCCAACGCGCTTTGCGTGACGCCGAGGAGCGGCGTGCGCGCCGAGCGGCCGAGGAGGCGTTGCGCGAGAGCGAAGCGCGCTTCAGGCTCATCGCCGAGAACGCCCGAGATCTCATCGCCATGACCAACATGGCCGGCCGCTACGAGTACGTGAGTCCCTCCCATGCCACGGTCCTCGGCTTCTCCGAGGAAAACCTGCTGGCCACGGGACCGTTAGAACTCATCCATCCCGAGGACCGCGAGCGCTTCAAGCAGTGGCGGGCAATGGACCACTTCGAGATGCGAATGCGCGACGCCACCGGCGAATGGCGCTGGCTGGAGGGCTCTACCTCGTTGGTCATGTGGCACGGTGAGCCGCACATGGTGAGCATCTCTCGTGACATCTCCTCTCAGAAAGAGATGACCGAGCGACTCAAGCAGCTTGCCTTCTTCGACCCGCTCTCGGGTCTTCCCAACCGGACCCTGTTGCGCGATCGCTTGCGGCAGGCCCTCGCGCATGCACGAAGGGTGGGACGCTCGGTTGGGGTCATGTTCGTCGACTTCGATAACTTCAAGGTGCTCAACGATTCGCTGGGTCACGAGTTCGGCGATCAGGTCCTGCAGTCGGCCGCTCGTCTCATCCTGGAGAGCGTGCGCGATGAGGATACCGTCGCGCGCTTGGGCGGCGACGAATTCGTGGTGGTGCTGCCGGCCATCGACGTTCCCGAGGACGCCGCCAAGGTGGCCGAGAAGCTCCTCCAGCAGATCGCCGAGCCGTTCGAGCTGCACGGCCAGGATGTGGCATTGAGCGCCAGCGTTGGGATCGCCTTGTCCGACGGCGGTAACCACGAAATCGACGACCTGCTCAAGCACGCCGACCTCGCCATGTACCTGGCCAAGGAAACCGGCAAGGGCCAATACCGCTTCTTCACTCCGGCAATGGACATCGAAGCCGTGGAACGACTCAACCTCGAGCGAGACATGAGGGGCGCGCTCGAACGCAAGGAGTTCGTGCTGCATTATCAGCCACAACTCGGGCTGGATGATCTCCAGGTTACCGGGATGGAGGCGCTGGTGCGTTGGCAGCACCCCACGAGGGGTCTCATCATGCCCGAGGTGTTCGTGCCTCTGGCCGAGGAGACCGGGCTGATAAAGCCGCTCGGAGAGCTGGTGCTCAACGAAGCCTGTCGTCAGACGGTTGCCTGGCAAGAGTCGGGCATACCCATCGGCCGAATCGCCGTGAACCTCTCCGCCAAGCAACTCCAAGTAACTACCTTCGTCGACACGGTGAAGCGGGCGCTGCAGCGTTCCGGACTCGAACCACGCTGCCTGGAACTGGAGATCACCGAGAGCGCCACCGTGGGCACGCAGGACGGCACCATCCACATGCTTCGCGCCCTCAAGGAGTTGGGCGTGTATCTGGCGATCGATGACTTTGGCAAGGGGTACTCCTCCCTCAGTTACCTCAAGCAGCTGCCCATGGACGCCCTCAAGGTGGACAGCAACTTCGTGCATGGGCTGGCTGTGCGCGGGGGAGGGAACGAGGATGCGGCGATCCTGCGCGCGGTTGTCGAACTCGGCAAGAACTTGAAGCTTCGGGTGGTGGGCGAAGGGATCGAGAGTGAAGACCAGCTCCGCTTCCTCACCGGCTCCGGTTTCGACGAAGGGCAGGGCTTCCTCTTCAGCCGCCCGCTGCCAGCGATGGAGGCCGGCCGACTGCTGCGACGTGATCCGGTATGGCGCGCAAGCTGAACCGCTGGGCGCAGATGACCTCCGCTCGAGGTCACCCTCAGCTCCTTCGCTTAACAGAAAACGCGTGAGGCTCGGCAGGTACACCTGGCACCAAGGTGAGTTTCGCGATCGACATGGTAGCCTGCGCCAATGGCTGTGGAAGTGTGCAGTTACCGGCTTACACTGCGGGGCGCGCCCGTGGGCACTCATGTACTGCGTACCGAGCAACGCGGTCAAACGGCTCATCTAGAGGGTCGGATGCTGCTCCAGGGGAACCTGGGACAGTTGACGACAACCCAGGTCAGCAGGGTCCTCCGAAGTCGCAATCTGTCGCTCAGCTTCCGAGAGGACACCGAGAGGCGTGGTGAAAAGCGGGTCTATGACGTGGTCTTCGATGCCAACCAGGGCTTGGTAAGAGCTTCTCGGGGATCTGGCGATGAGGCCAGCGTTCCCTATATCCGGCCCTATCGTGACCCATTGGGACTCCTCTTCGAACTCCGCGGGCTCGAGCCCAGCGATGAGCCAACCCGCATCCCGATGCTGGGCAAGGACGTCACTGTTCTCTACCTCGGCACCACCGAACTCGATACTGTCCTGGGCAAACGGGGCGCCTTCGCCTACAAACTGCACCCGGGCCCGGCCTACGTCTACGTCGATGCAACAGAGCCTCACGCCATCCTGCAGATGAATCAACGGGTCGAAGGGCAAATCCTCGAAGCGCTGTTGGTCAAGGTCGCGCAGGAGGACTCGATGCCGTTACGCGAGAGCGAGAGTCCTCGTAAGGGTCGCCGGCGTCGGCGCCGTCGCCGGCGACGCTAGCAGTTGCATGATCGTGCGCGGCCAGGCGGTATGATCTCCTGCGGTCGATGACCGTGGAACACACCATTAATCCCAACAGCGACAACCACTCAGAGCTCGCTTACCGCGAAAGCCTCTCCTGGCTCTACCGGCAAACCCGCGGCTCTGAGCCTCGCGACCCGGCTCGCATGGCTCGTCTTATCGAGGCGTTGAGCCTCGAGATGCCCGCTCGATCGGTTCATGTCGTGGGCACCAACGGCAAGGGAACGGTTACCTCCATGATCGCCGCGGGTGTGGCTGCCGCGGGCGTAGACAGCGGCAGCTTCCTGTCTCCACACGTCGAAGACTTCCGCGAGCGCATCTCGGTGAACGGACGGCCCATCGACCCGCAACAGGTGGTCGAGTTCGTCGATCTGGTGCGCTCAGTAGGTCTACCCTCTGCCCCGGCATTCTTCGAGATCACACTGGCGATGGCGCTTCACCACTTCAAACGCTCC
>JBBDRD010000006.1:3137-55043 GCA_040905665.1 Trueperaceae bacterium | reverse complement strand
AGGCGCTGCAGGTCGATCAGGCAGCTGCGCGCCCCCTCGATGCGCTCGAGCACGAAATCATCGGCGGCGTGCCGGTCGGCGGCGTCTTCGAACATCTGCCTGTTGATGTCTCGCATGGAGCGGCTCACCGCACTCAGCGCGTCCATCCAGCCATGCTCGTTGTCGGCATGGGCGAACAGGCCATAGACGCCGGGCTCACCGGATTTCTTGTTCTCCAGCAGCCGGTCGGTGATGCCGCCATAGGCGGACACTACGAAGATGCGGCCATAGAGCGCGTGGCCGGCGCGGGTGCCGATCAGGATGGTGTCCATCAACTCGCTCGCGCGGCTCATGGAGGAGCCGCCGATCTTCTCCACAGTATGGGCCGGGCGCGTGTGGGCGTTGCGCGTGAGTGTGGACGCGTCGCGATCCGCCGCGACGCGAATGTCTTCCGGAAATCTATTCATTTTGTTAGGCCATTGCCTTTCGTCAGACTAGCTTGCCGGTGGCGACCTCTACGGCCTCTGCCTCGTCGCGCTGGGCAAGGAAGTTTGGCCGCGGCTTGTTGGCGCCGAAAGGCTCCTCGAGCTGGTTCGAAAGGGCGTTGAACACGAAGAATGCGTTGGAGCGGGCGTACGGCGTGATGTTGCCGTTCGAGCCGTGCATGGTGTTGCAGTCGAACAGCACCAGCGTCCCCGCCTTGCCGGTCGCCGCCGTAATGCCGTGCTCAGAGGCAAGCTTGGTCAGCGCCTCGTGCGAGGGTACGCCTACTTCCTGCTTCTTGAGCGAGGATTTGTGGTTGTCCTCCGGCGTCTCGCCCGCGCAGGCGACGAAGTGCTTGTGCGAGCCCGGCATCAGCATCAGCGGGCCATTGAGCACGTCGTTGTCGGTCAGGAGCAGCGAGGCGGAAACGGCGCGCATGCGGGGCATGCCGTCCTCGGCGTGCCAGGACTCGAAATCGGAGTGCCAGTAGAACTCCTTGCCCGTGAAACCGGGCTTGTAGTTGAGGCGCGACTGGTGGACATAAATATCGTCGCCCAGCAGGAAGCTGGCGATGCCGGCCAGCCGGCGGTCGCGCGTCAGGCGGTTGAACAGAGTACTCTGCTCGGGCAGCTTGAAGACCGTGCGCACCTTGTCGGAGCCGGGTTCGGTGATGACGCTGCCTTCCTCGAGCTTACGCTCGCCGTTGCGCAACGCAGCCGATTCGGCCATCAGCGCCTTCACCTCCTCCTCGGAGAACAGGTCCTCGAGCACGATGAAGCCGTCGCAGTCGAACTGATCGGCCTGCTGCGCGCTCAAGGGCGCTTCAGAGTGCCATCGGCTCCATACGGTTTTGTCCTGGCGCGCAAGCCACTGCTCTTCCTGCAGGCGGGTCGAATAGGGGTCCTGTCTTCGCTCGGTGGTCTGGGTAATTGCAGACATCTTTTTCTCCTAACTGTTGTGGTCTTTAGCCGGTGTTATTCGATTAACGCCTCTTCGACTGCCGGCGCGTACGAGCCGTCGTCGAGGTGAACCTCGTTGCCCGTAACGGGCGGGTTGAACACGCAGGCCATGATCATGGGCTTGTCCGGATCGGCGCGCAGGATGTGCCGGTCGTTCTTGTCGAGCGCGTAGACCACGCCCGGCCGGATCGGGTGGATCTCGCCGCTCGCCCGGTCCTCGATGGAGCCGGAGCCGTCGATGCAGTAGACGCTCTCCAGGTGGTTCTTGTAGTGCATCGGCAGCTCGGCGCCGGCATGGATGGTCGTGATGTGGAAGCTGAAGCCCATCTCGTCCGACTTCAGAAGCAGCCGCACGCTGTCCCACCCCTTCGAGAAGACGTGACGCTCGGTGCCCTTCGCCTCGTTCAGGTCGCGCACGATCATGTGTTCAACGCCGCTGCGACTCTCGAAGACTGGGCAATTTCCGTCACGGCCTGTTCCAGGATGTCGAGGCCGCGGGCGAACGTCCCTGCATCGATGGTGAGCGGCGCCAGCACCTTCACCACTTCATCGCGGGCGCCGGAGGTTTCAATGATGAGACCCTCTTCGAAGCACCGAGCACAGATCTCGGCCGCCAGCGCACCGGAACCGACATCGATGCCGAGCATCATGCCCCGGCCCTTCAGCCGGGCGGACGGAAGGATCTCGGCGATCCTCATCAGGCGCGACGTCAGGTAGCTCGCGCGCTCGCCTATCGTTTCCTGGAAGCGACTGTTAGCCCAGAACTTCTCCAGGGCTGCACGCGCGGTGACGAAGGCATGGTTGTTGCCGCGAAAGGTGCCGTTGTGCTCGGCGGGGCCGAACACGTCGTGCTCCGGCTTCACCAGAAGCGTCGCGAAGGGCAGGCCGAGGCCCGAGAGCGACTTCGCCATCGTGACGATGTCCGGTTCGATCCCCATCTCCTCGAAGGAGAAGAACGGGCCGGTGCGACCGATGCCGGCCTGGATGTCGTCGATGATCAGCAGAGCGCCGTTGTCGCGGGCGATCTCACTGATACGGCGCACCCATTCAGGTGAGGCGGCGTTCAGGCCGCCCTCCCCCTGGACCGTCTCCAGGATGATCGCCGCCGGTGGCTCGATGCCGCCGGAGGGCTCTGCCAGCATTCGGTCGAGCAGGTCGGCCGTGTCGACATCGTCGCCCATCGCACCCTCGAAGGGCATGCGTGTGACTCCCGTCAGAGGCACGCCGGCGCCGCCACGGTGATAGAGGTTGCCGGTGGCAGCCAATGCTCCCAGCGTCACGCCGTGAAAGCCGTTGGTGAAGGCGATGACATTCGTCCTCCCCGTCGCCTTGCGGGCAAGCTTGAGTGCAGCCTCGACGGCGTTGGCGCCTGTGGGGCCCATGAACATCATGCGGTGGTCCATGCCGCGCGGCTTCAGAATGAGGCGCTCGAAGGTCTCCAGGAAGGCGGCCTTGGCGCTCGTGTGCATGTCGAGTCCGTGCGCGATGCCGTCGCCGGCGATATGGTCGATGAGCGCGGCCTTCATGTCGGGGTCGTTATGGCCGTAATTGAGGGACGAACAGCCGGCCAGGAAGTCGATATAGTCGCGGCCGTCGTTGGCGGTGAGAATGGCGCCACGCGCCTTCTCGAATACGATCGGAAAGCTGCGGGAATAGCTGCGCGCGGCGGATTCGCGCCGCTCGAATATGGCCTTGTCGTCCGTTGGTACGGTCTTCTCGGTTAGTACGGTAGTCATATCTTCCCTTCGGATTGGTTCTTTCGTTCGGTGCATACGAGTCTTGTCGGGGTGCAGGGGTAGGGGCCGAATCGAAGTCCGAGCCGTCAGGCTGCGGTTCGAGCCTCCTCGGGCAGCGCTATCGTCACCATGTGCTCGGTTGCGTGCGCCCCGTCGAAGTGGTCGTCGCGGCGCAGGTAAGGCTCGCTCTTCAATTGTGCGCCCTGCCTCCGGGCGAACGATCTGAAGAGCGCCCAGCTAGCCGTATTGTCCAGGGTGATGGTTGTCTTCAGCTGGCAAACGTCTTGGCAGATCTCGCGCTCGAGAAGAGCAGAGAGCATCCTTCCGGCGACGCCCTGCCCCTGGGCGCTTTCGTCAACCGCGACCTGCCAGACGAACAGGTTCTGAGGATCATCGGGCATCAGGTAAGCGGAAACCCAGCCAACGAGTGTTCCGTCCTCCGCGCGCTCGGCGGCCACGCAAGTGTCGCCGAAGTGATCGCACTGGATGAGGTTACAGTAGAGGGAGTTGTCGTCGAGGGGCTCGCTCGATTTGATGAGCTGCCAGACGGAAGTACCATCCTCTGTGCGGGGCTCGCGGAACGTGATTTGGTCTGCTCGTTTTTGCAAAAGTCGGACATTGCTGGTGGGCATGGATCTCCTCTCCTGGCGTCGTCCCACATATTACGATAGACGAAGGATATATTACGATATGCGAGGGACATTGCAACCGCGGACGGAACATTGTCCAGTCGTGGCGTCACACACGAGCCAAACGGCGAATCGTCGCCTACGGTAAATGTCATTCGCCCATCAAAACATCTATTTTGTCCGTCAAGGACATTTTTAACTGTTAGCCGAAAGGCCCCGCATGGAAAATCGCACCCAGACCAGCCTTATTGCGCTCCGGCGCATCCTGCGCGCCACGGAACTCAATGCGCGCACGCTTGCACGTGCGACAGGGCTGACGACTCCGCAACTCATCGTGCTCGAGATCGTCGCCGCGGCGGGCCGTCTCACGCCGAAGGAAATAGCCGGGCGGGCCGGCGTCGGCCAAGCAACGGTAACAGCGCTGGTGGACAAGCTGGAGGCGCGTGACCTGGTGACTCGCACCCGGGCCGAGCTGGACCGGCGTGCCGTCTGGGTGGCGCCCACGAAGGCCGGCCTGGACATGCTCGAAGCGGCGCCCGACCCCTTGCAACGGACCTTCTCTGAGCAGTTCGAGCAGCTTCCCGACTGGGAACAGGCCATGATCGTCGCGGCACTGGAGAAGGTCGGCGCGATGCTGAACGCAGGAGCGATCGACGCCTCGCCGCTTCTCGATGTGGGCGCGGTGGACCGCAAATAGCAACAAGGACTCTACGTGCGCCGGAGGCACGGCGGGCGCAAAATCGTGTCAAGCGCAGGCAGACAAAGCTGTCTAGTCTACTGCCTCCAGTTCCTCAATCAGAACCTTCATTTGCGCGATCTCCTCGCGTTGGCTCTCGATAATTCCGTCGGCGAGCTCTCGCACCCGCGGATCGGATATGTTCGCCCGCTCGCTGGTCAGGATCGCGATCGAGTGGTGCGGAATCATCGCCTTCATGTATGCGACATCTTCCACGGTCGCTTGACTGCGTACCAACCAGAGTGAAACAGCGAAGAGTACGACACTCCCTCCAAAAATGCCGAGATTCACCCTTCGATTCTTGTACATGCCCAGCATGTAGCCGAGCATGATGACGGCCATCGTTGCGCCCATTAGGAGCGCCATGTACGTTCTGGTTTCGCTAAAGAACACGTGGTCGAGCTGGTAGGTGTTCAGGTACATCAGCCCGAACATGGCGATGGTTGAAGTGGCGATCATCGCGCCAAACCTGGCATAGGGATTCACGGTTGCCCCTCCGTTTCGAGTCAGGAAATCGCAGTCCATGTTACTGCTCGGAGATAGCTTCTGGAGCGTGGTGCCCGCTTGCTGCGCGAGCCGGTGCGTTTCGACAGACGACTCTACGGTAGCCTTTCTATTGCCCCGCTTCAGTTCTACCGTCACTTATATTGGTCCGGTCGAAGCGGGCCCTCACTTCGCGCCGACCTGGTAGGGGCAATGACCCTAGACCGCCGAAAGTGTCCAGAAACAAACCGCCTGCTCAATTATCCGAGGAATTCCATCACCTTCCGCTCGACGACCCCCGGCGCCTCGCGCGGCAGCCAGTGCCCGCAACCCGGTACCAGCACCAGCCGCGCGTCGGGGATCAGTCGAACCGCTCGTCTGGCGCGATAGGCGGGGACTATCAGATCGCGGGCACCGTGCAGGATCAGGGTCAAAGGCCGCAGGTTCCTGAGCCTGGCCCGGTAGCTGGTTCGCAGCCGGCCGGGCCGAATCTCGCCGCGTAGCCAGTCCATGAATGCTCCTTCGGCGCCAGGGGCCATAAGTTGTCGGTGCACCTCGTCGACCAGCTCCCTGGTGGCTAGGCAAGCGTTGCCAAGGACGAAGGTCGCGAGGAACCAGCGCAGTGTCCCCTTGTTGCGCCGGAGGACAGACCACACATATCTGTCGGCGCTCCGGACGCGAAGGGCAAGGTAGGGCAGGAGCGGCAGGTGGACAGTGCCTCCGAGGCCGTAGGAGTCGATCAGCACCAACTTGTCGACCCGTTGCGGGTGGTCGAGGGCAAGGCCGAGCGCGGCCGCGCCGCCCATGGAGAAGCCGGCCAGGTGGGCGCGGGGCAGGCCCATCGCATCCAGGAACGCGTGAAGGAAATCCTCCAGGAACCGGAAGCCGTGCGCCGACGGGCCGGGCTGGCTCTGGCCGTATCCGGGCCAATCGGGAGCGTAGACCCGAAAGTGCTTGCCGAGTTGCGGCAAACTGGCACCGTAGGTGAGCCGGGCCGAGTCGATAGCGGTGCCGTGGAGCAGGACCAGCGGCGGTCCCGAGTCGCCGGCGCGCAGCACGTGGGTACGGAGGCCGGCGACCTCCACGAACTCGCTGGCGAATTCATGCGGCAACGCCTATAACCCCGCCTGCTCGAGCTTCTCCGTCGCCGCCCGGTAGCCCAGATCGTAGGCCTCGTCAAAGCGACCGAAGTCCTGCAGGTCGAAGTCATCGCCGAGTTCGGGCCGGATGATCAGGTCGGGTGGGTGTGCGGCGTAGGTAAACTCGATCAGCCGGGATTGAGTGATGGTGTAGGCCTTCATCAGGATATCGACGGACAGCGGCAGTCCACTCGAGAAGCTATTCCTCAACCTCTCCCATAGCCCCTCGTTGGGGCGTTCGAGGTCGAGCCGTTCGGTCGGGGAGAGCCTCACGTCGACTACCACCACGGGGCCGTTGTATAGAGGCCGGATGAGATCGACCGGTACATTGTCGATGATCCCTCCGTCCATCAGGAAGCGGCTCTGATGCTCTACGGGCACGAACAAGCCGGGCAAGGCATTGCTGGCGCACACCGGCTCTACCAGAGGACCGGCGGAGAACACCAGCATCTCGCCGTTCTGGATGTCGACTGCGGGCACGGCCAGGGGAATGGCGAGCTCTTCGAAGGTTTCGGGCACATACTCGCGCAGCAGCGCCGCCACGCCGTCGTGGCCCAACAGCCCGCCCTCCCCACTCAGGCGAAGGAACCTGGAGTAGTCGAGACCGGCGGCCAGTTCGTAGAGGGAGGAGGCCGGATGACCCGCCGCGTAGATGGCGCCCAAGAGGGCAGCGGTGGAGTTGGCGGCGATCGCGCCCACCTCGGTCCCGCGGTCCTCGAGCGCCTTTAAAGCCCCAATCTGGGCGAGGCATCTCGCCCCGCCCCCGCTCAATACCAGTCCTATACCCACTACCATTAAATAATAGGTCGCCACCGGCTCCAAATTCGGAGAACCGGCTTGCGATTGTTGCGCCGCAAAGTGTGGCACAATCAAGTCCCGTCTCGGGTAAAGATCGCATAGGGGAGGAAATTTTATGAAAAGATCTGTTCTACTGACGTTTCTTGCCGCTCTCGCCGGGGTGCTCGCTGCGTGCGTGCCCGCACTCCAGCCCGGTTTCAATGCCGACCTGACTACCGCCGCCGAGGTGCCCCCTCCCACTCTGGACGGCGCCACGCCTTCAGGCAGCTCAACCGCTATGCTCACAGGAAACACGCTTACGGTCACCGGAAACTTTGCCGGTCTGACCGGCCCGGCGACGGCTGCACACATTCACGGTCCCGCCCCCGTGGGTGAAGCGGCCGGGGTGGTGTTTCCGCTACAAGTCGATAATGCGGTCAGCGGGAACCTGTCCGGCACTTGGGCTGATATGACCGAAGAGCAGCTCCAACAGCTTCGCGACGGTCTTTTCTACGTCAACGTGCATACGGCAATGAACGGCGCCGGCGAGATTCGCGGGCAGCTTAGGTAAGTAGTTCGCTCGGTCGCATCCCCGGCTCGGCGATTTACGGTCATCAAATCCAGGAGTGTCGCGGGGAAGAAGTCGAGATCGCTTGGCTTGGCGACTTTCATGAGGGCGCGAGGAAAATCTTTCCTCGCGCCCTTTCAGTGCGGATTCAGTAACCCGGTAAGCCTGAAGTAAGGTTCACTGCCTAGGCTGCTTGTGGATCGTTCGCAAGGAACTGTCCCTCGGCGAGCATCGAAGCCGTCGAGAGTGTCGCAAGTCAAAACTCATCTTGCTTCTATCGGAGGAATTTTATGACACGTGTGTTTTCGTTCATTCTTACCTTACTAGTCCTGTCCACCGCTTGGGCGTTCACCCTTCCGGAGCATGCTCGCGTGACGTTGATAAGCGAGAGCGGCGTCGTACTGGGGGTCGGCGAGATTACGAACGGCGACCTCAGCCTCACGCTCGAAGCCGGCGCAAACGGTTTCGTGACCCTGCTCCTGGAAGGAGTTGACGGCATCGTCTCCCTCGAGGGCGTCGTCACCGCAGGCGGGCAGGTCCTGCTGACGAGTAAAGGTGAGTTCGAGGACTTGGTGGCAACGGTCGAGGCGGCCGGCGGCGAGGCAATGGTGGCATTCGAAGCACGCATCGCCCAGGGTGTTGACGACGTCTCGAACCTTACCGATGAGGCGCAAGCGGGAATAGATGGCGCCATTGAGAACTTCGGGGCGGCTACGGATGCGGCCGCTGAGGGCCGGGCAAATGCCGGGGCGGCGGGCGCGGCCGGCGAGACCAGAACCGGTGTAGACGTGGACGCCGAAGCAGAGGGGCGCATTGCAGTCGGCGCCGATAATTCCGAGGACGGCCGCGCCGAGGCGGAAGGCTCCGTCGAGGTGGGAGTGGGTATCGGAGTTGGTGTGGGAACCGACTAGGGGTACGCTAGTCGCCGGTTAGGCGACGGCCTAAAGAATCCGAGGGACCGGCGAGTGTTGGAGGAGAAGTTCTCTTCCAACACTCGCTCTAGGGTGTAGTTTCACGGTAGTCGGGAGAGACAGTAGTCGGGAGAAAGCGTGAAATCAACATGCAGCGTCAACAAATCCTGATCGTTGAGGATGACCTGCAGCTCGCGCAGGCCATCGAAGGGGAACTCTGCAAGACCTACGCCACGCGAGTAGCGGGAACCGGCCGAGACGCCCTTTTCCTTGCCGAAACCGAGTCGTTCGACCTGATCCTGCTCGACCTCAACCTTCCGGACATCGATGGCATCACAGTCGCCCAGGAGCTCCGGCGCAATGAAGCCGAGGTGCTGATGGTCACTGCCCGTGCCGACGTGAAGAGTCGGGTGGCGGGTCTCTATGCGGGCGCGAGCGACTATCTGGCCAAACCTTTCGACATGCATGAGCTCGTCGCTCGTGTCTTCGCCAGGCTTCGTGATCGTTCCCCCCTCCAAACGATCTGCTACGGCAACCTGGAACTCGTACCGGAAAACTGCATTTGTACGGTCGCGGGAACGCCGGTAACGCTCACGGCCCTGGAATTTCGCCTACTTTCCCTGCTATTGGCCAATCAGGGCCGCGTCTTCTCGAAGGACGACATAGAGGATCGGCTGTACCAGGGAGAAGGTCCCAACTCGAACACGGTCGAGGCGTTGATATCGAAAGTGCGTCGCAAGCTTTCAAGGGCCGGCGCCGGCGAGCCGATTCAGACCATCCGCGGCTTCGGTTACGTGATCCGCTAAGAATGACATGAGCCTTCGCAATCGGCTGAGTCTCACGATCGTTGCGCTCACACTGCTCGCGGCGGTAGGATTTGGCGTCCTCACTTATGAAACCTTCTCGCGACAGCAGGATGCGCAGCTGCGCGCTTTGTTGGAGCAGGATCTGGACCGAGTTGCAGCGATATTGGTCCGACCCACTTTGGGCGCGTCGTTCGGCGACACGGAGGCGAGCGCATTCGTGCTTCAGTTCGTTACGCCCGATGGACAGGTGGTTATGTCCTGGGGTGACTCGGCGCCGCTTCCTCCGGCCTCGAGTCCACAGGTGGTTCGGCTCGATGACCGGCCTTACCTCGTGAGCCAGACGACGTGGGGCGCGACCGGCGGAACGATCCGGCTGGCGCATGACATCGAAGCCCCATTTCGAGCTCGCCGGCAGCTCGCCCGCAACTTGCTGCTCAACGGAACCCTTATCGTCCTCATCGCCGCGTTCGTTGGACTAGTGACGACCCGCCGTCACCTGCGGCCGCTCGGCCGAGTCTCGGAACAAGCGCGCGCAATCGATCCGGGAGCGCCCAACGAAATCAGTTACAAGGGCCCGAACGACGAGATCCACGATCTTGCGCAGGCGCTCAATATCGCACTGGCCGCGATTCGCTCTAGGCAAGAAGAGGAAAGGGCGTTCCTGTTGGAGGTCTCGCATGAGCTCGCGGCCCCGCTGACGCTTGTGCGTTACCATCTGGCTAACGTGCAAGGTGAGCAGCCGGGAGACTCGCGGCTTGTGGCCGCCGCCGACGCCGCCAGGGAATTGCTCCGCACCTCGCAGGACCTCCTGGTGCTGGCGCGCGGTGAACTCGAGCGACCACTCGAGCCGCGGGTGTTCTTCCTCGAGGATTTATTGAAGAGAGTGCAAGCCGAATACCCCGGTGTACTCGTGTACGCGAACACTTCGTGCGACGTCGTTGGGGACCCCGAACGGCTTATGCAGGTTGTTCGAAACCTGGTGCGAAACGGCTTACAGGCTGCCGGCTCCCCGGAAAAAGTGCGAGTGACTTTATCCTCAGAGGGTGCCGAGCAGGTGCTAGAGGTGGTCGACGAGGGCCCCGGCATTCGCAGAGAGGCGCTGGAACGCGTTTTCGAGCATCGGTTCAGCGAGAACCGCGGGGTTGGCGTCGGGCTTAGCGTGGCCCGGAGCATAGTGGAACAGCATGGCGGCGTTATCGCCGCTTTCTCGGAGCCGGGCGCGGGGAGTCGTTTCGAAGTCCGCTTGCCTAGCCTAGAGTCGCGACTCGAACCGTCGCCGCTGATTAGCTAGAGGCGATGAGAAACTCCTCGAGTGGCTGCAGGCCCTGGTTGAGGGCGAGCCGGCCGGGGTCGTACCGCCCGCGTCCTAACGGCCAGAGGTTTCACCGCGCCTCGTCCCAAGCTTTGCGGAGAACCTGGGCGAAGGTCTCTGTTTCCTGTGCGCCCGACACCCCGTAGCGCCCGTCGAACACGAAGAAGGGAACGCCGTTTACGTGCAACTCCGCGGCTCGCTGCTCATCCGCCCGGACTTCCGCGGCGTAAGCGTCGCTCCCTAGTACTGTTCCTGCCTCTTGTCGGTCGAGTCCCAGCTCCGCAGCCAATTCTATGAGTGTCTCACGGCTTCCGATCGGCTTTCCCTCGGTAAAATAGGCCCTTAGCAATCGCTCCTTCGCCTCTGCCCGCAACCCATGTGCGGCGGCCAGGTGAATCAGGCGGTGAGCATCGAAAGTGTTTCCACGTTTCGCTTCCTCGAGCCGAAAGCCTAGCCCCTCATCGGCGGCCATCTGGGTAACCCGAGCGTTCATCACCTTCGCTTGCTCGAGGTCCATGCCGTACTTTTTGGCCAGCATGTCATCGAGCGAGCCCTCGGACTCCGTGGGCGCGTTCGCATCCAGTTCGAAACTGCGCCAGATCACCTCGACCCCGTCCCGATGTTCAAACTCGGAAAGTGCGTTCTCGAAGCGCCGCTTGCCTACGTAGCAGAACGGACACACGACATCGGACCAGATTTCTACCTTCATCAACCCGTCGACCTGCCTCTCCCTGCCGCACGTTATATTCCATGCTACCTATACTTCAACATGGCGTCCTGATGGTGGAGGACCGGGTAACCTCGCCAGGCGTCGTATCCTTTCCCGGTATGGACGGTCGACCTTTAATCGCCACTGAACCACTCGTATACGAAACTCACATGCACACACCCTTGTGCAATCACGCGACGGGTAAGCCTGCCGAGTACGCTGCGGTTGCACGCAAGCGGGGCTTGAAGGGGATCATCGTTACCTGCCACAACCCGCTGCCGGATGGCTACGCCAGTGGCTCCCGGATGGACGACGACCAGCTCGACGAATACCAGGAGATGGTGGCGGAAGCCGGTGAGGCGATGTCGGGACTGGTCGAAGTGCGTCTTGGCCTGGAGGGCGACTTCGTGCCGGGCATGGAAGATTGGCTCGAACGCCAGTTCGCTTCGGCCAACTTCGACTACATCCTGGGATCCGTCCATCCTCAGATGAGCGAGTACAGAGAGGCCTTCTGGACGGGTAGCGCCGTCGAGTTCCAGATGACCTATTTCGAGCACCTTGCCATGGCGGCCGAGACAGGGCTCTACGACTCGCTTTCTCACCCGGACCTCGTGAAGAACATCGAGCCGGAGGAGTGGGACTACGGGCGGATCGAAGGGCATGTCAATCGTTGCCTGGATCGTATCGCCGCGACCGGTATTGCCATGGAACTCAACACCTCTGGCCTCAACAAGGCAATCAAGGAAATGAATCCCTGTAAGAGGATGCTTTCCCAGATGCATGAGCGCGGCATACCCGTTGTCGTAGGCGCCGATGCCCATCTCCCCGAGCGCGTGGCCGATCGCTACGACGAGGCTTACGAGCTACTGACCGATGTCGGTTATGAGCATGTCAGCTATTTCCTGAACCGTGAGCGCCTGGAGCTTCCGATAGAGCAGGCTCGGTCGAGCCTCATGCCTGTCGCCGGTTGCCACATCGACCCTGAATGAATCGCCCCTGGATGAGGCGACCGCATCTCCATTAGATTGCAGGTGGCAAATGGCGAAACGGCGAAGGGCTTCACGAACCGGCACGTGCATCAAACCCAAACCGCTCGAGCGGCACCTGCTGGGGACCATGTTCGACCCAAGCAAGATGTACGAACGAGTGTTGTCGACGGGCACCGTGGTGAGGCTGCGGGTCGAAGAGCTGGGCGACGGCAGGCTGATGGTCCATGAGGCGCAACGCCGCCGCGGTGATGGACCGTGGACCCGCTGGCCCGAGGTCGAGGGTACACAGTGGGCCGAGGATCTGCGCCTCGACCGGTGCATTACTGTCTAACCGACGAACCGGGCCCGGCCCTTCTGACATGCGTCAACGCGCCCCAATAGGAACCCCGGGGAAATGCTCGGCAACAACCTTCACGAGGTAAACTGCCGAAAGATCACGAAGGAGGCCCCCATGACCACCAGCCCGTCGATTTCCGACATGCTGAGCCAAAGCCGCACCGTTTTGACCAGCCCGAGTGTCGCCACCTTCGAGCGCTTCGAGGGCCGAGGCACATTGAGGGACGCGTTAATCTACGTGGCGATCGCGGCTGCGATCAGCGGAGTCTTCGGCCTTAGCGAGGGCGTAGGCGGCTTTCTGCGTAACGTAATCTCCACGCTGGTCGGCTTCCTCGTCTTCACCTACCTAGTCCACTGGATAGGCAAGCAGAGGGGCGGAACCGGCACCCTCGATGAGGTGGCCTACTCCTTCGCGCTCTTCTGGGCGCCGCTATCCGTCATCTTTGGCGTGGTGACGCTAGTTCTCCTCATCACTATCATCGGCGTCTTCCTGTTGCCGCTCGTGGCTCTTGCCGCACTCGCCCTCAACGTTTATTTTGGCTATCTGGCGGTGCAGTCGAGCATGAATTTATCGGGCGGAGGCACCACCTGGACGGTTCTGCTCCTGGCTGGCCTCGGTTCGTTCGTGGTTAACCTCATCTTGGCTGCGCTGCTGAGTTGATCGGAGAAGCGCCCCCTTCTCGGTAATGGCCCCCACCGGTCGGAAGCCCTTGTCCCCAGCTACGGAGGGCCAGCTCGTGGACGCGCGGGTCGGCTCCGGCGAGGAGCCGCTAATCGCAGCTGCGCATATGGAGCAAACGCTGCGGCTTCCGAGGTTGTGGCGGCGATGACCTATGCCCTGGATATAACCGAGGGGCAGCCCGAGGGTCACGCGATGCGCACCTGCCTCATCGGAATGGGCGTGGGGCGGGTGCTGGGAATCGGCCCGCAAGAGTCTTCCGACCTCTACTACGCCCTGCTGCTCAAGGACTTGGGCTGCTCGAGCAACTCCGCTAAGATTCGCCACATCTTTGGCGCCGACGATTTGCGCGTCAAGCGGGCCTTCAAGACGACCGACCTCGACCGCGTCTCACAGGGTGCTCGTTTCGTACTGACCAACGCGGGGAGCGGCACGCCGCTCGTGAGCCGGCTGAAGCACGTTATCGACGTGAGCCTGGGACGCCAAGGTGGGCAGGCGGGTTTGATCCAGGTGCGTTGCGAGCGCGGGGCCGACATCGCCCACCAGATGGGATTTTCCGAGGTGACCGCTGCCGCCATTCGCTCGCTGGACGAACGTTGGGACGGTAACGGCTACCCCTACAGGGTCGCAGGCGAGAAGATCCCGCTATTGGGCCGGATGTTGTGCCTGGCGCAAACCGTCGAGGTGTTCTTCCGTGAAGGAAGCCCACAGCAGGCGTGCCTGGTGGCAAGGGAGCGCGCCGGAACCTGGTTCGACCCGGAAGTCGTGGCCGCCTTCGAGTTGGCCCAGAGTGACGAGCAGTTCTGGTTGGATTTGGATGACAGCGGGTTGGAGGCGCGGGTTCTGGCGTTGGAGTCTCGCGAGATGGTGCTGGGCGCCAGCGACGCGCAGCTCGACCGGGTAGCCGAGGCTTTTGCGCGAGTGATCGACGCCAAGTCTCCTTGGACCTACCGTCATTCAGAGCGGGTGCAACAACTTGCGTTGGGTGCGGCGGCGGAGCTGGCGGGTCCCGAAGCTCTCTCGGACGATCAGCTGAGGCGGTTGTCTCGAGCCGCCCTGCTGCACGATCTGGGAAAATTGGGCGTATCGAACCTTATTTTGGATAAACCGGGCCGGCTCACCGACGAGGAGTTTGCGCTCATCCGTCGCCACCCTGCCCACAGCGAACTTATCCTCGCGAGGGTCGAGCCGTTCAGGGAGTTGGCGCCGCTTGCGGGCGGTCACCACGAGCGGATGGATGGGCGCGGCTATCACAACGCAATATCGGCTGGGACCCTCGCGTTCGAGGTGCGCTTGCTGGCTGTTGCCGGCCAGTTCGAGGCCCTCACCGCCCCACGGCCTTACCGCGACGGCATGACGCCGGAAGCGGCGCTCGAGCTGCTGCGCCGCGACGTGGGCGAAGGTGTCGATCCGGTAGCTCTCGATGCACTTGCTAGGTTCCTCACTACACCCGAGGCGGCCCCGCTGCTGGTCACGCAGGAACCGGATCCTCAGGTACCAATTCCTGCCAACTGACCGGCGCCCCCAAGGCAGGTCCCTGCGCCCGTACTGAGCAGTTGGCCAACGCTGCTACCGCCTGCGGTCAGGTAGAGGTCATTGCGCTTCGGCCGAACGTGGCTTGCTCCCCAACAACGAGTCGACTTTGGCCCTGGCCTGCGTGCGGTGCTTCTCGTTGATGCTGCTGATGACCTCATAGCCGGCACAACCGATAATGGCAGCATCGTCGCCCCAGCCCACCGCCGGGATCAGGTCGGGAATCAAGTCGGCAGGGAAGACGGTGTAGGCCAGCGCACCCGCGATGATCGCCTTGCTTTTTGCCGGGGTGGCCGGATCGATCATGCAGTAGTAGAGGGTGAGCGCCTGCAACAGCATCGCGCCGCCCCACTTGGCGGCGTGCCTGCCAACCGTTTTCCAGAACTTGTCCTCGTCGTAATCCTTGGGCCCTGCGTAACGGTTGGCCAACTCGAGCCCCGTCTTCTCGTCCCTGTTCTCGTGTGCGTTGTTGTCCGCGTCGTCACCCACCTGAACCTCCCAAGACTAAGAATCGGTCCCTCGCAGTACGACTCGCGAGAGAGATGAATTGTGAATTCTGCGGCAGCCGCATGACGAAATCTTACGCGTGGGCAAGCTGGGGTAGAGCAGTTCGCGCGACCGCTACTGTTCCTTGGAGAAGCAGCGCATGACTATGCGACAGGTATCGTCAGCCATGACCATCCCGCTGTCCGTACTCGATCTGGTCCCCGTTCCCAGCGGGACCTCGGGGTCGCAGGCGATGCAGAACAGCATCGAGCTGGCCCGATTGGCCGACAACCTGGGCTACACTCGCTACTGGATCGCCGAGCACCACAATACCGCCGGTTTCGCGAGTTCCGCGACCGAGATTCTCATTAGCGTCCTAGCCAGAGAAACCGCGAGGATTCGGGTTGGCTCGGGCGGCATCATGCTTCCGAATCACTCGCCACTTAAGGTAGCCGAGAACTTCCTGACGCTCGAGGCTCTCTACCCTGGGCGCATCGACTTGGGCCTCGGGCGGGCACCGGGAACCGATCAGATCACTGCTCTCGCATTGCGGCGCGCGACCGAGTTGCTGGGCGGGGAGGATTTCCCTCAGCAGATCGCCATGTTGCAAGCGTACGCCGGTGAAGCCAGTTTTCCCGAGGGGCATCCGCTGGCCCGAGTGGAGGCCAGTCCAACTGATGTCGCACTGCCGCCCATCTGGCTACTGGGCTCAAGCACCTTTGGAGCGCTACTCGCCGCGAGGCTGGGACGCGGCTATGCATTCGCATATCACTTTAGTCCCGACCATGCGGTTCCTGCCATGCGTGCCTACCGGGAAGGGTTCCAGCCGTCGCAACACCTCGGCAAGCCCCACGCGATCCTGGGCGTTTCCGTTGTTTGTGCCGAAACCGAGGAGCGTGCCAATGAGTTGGCCAAGACGCACGATCTCCTCTGGATTCGTATTCGCAATGGGGAGCGTAGGCCGATCCCAACCGCCGAGGAGGCCGGCGCCTACAACTTCACGCCCGAGGAGTTGCAGTTGGTCGAGGCTTCGCGCCGAATGCTGGTATGGGGCACGCCAGCCACGGTGCGCGAGCGGCTTCTTGAACTCGCCGGGGAGCTTAGTGCCGACGAGCTCATCGTCACCTCTCATATCGCCTCGCACCAGGAGCGCTTGCGCTCGTACGAGTTGCTGGGCGAGGCCTTTGGTCTACGACTGAAGGCGGCGGTGTAGCTGCCGAGTATTGCGGCGGTCGCAGGCTCGCGCACCCTCAGTTCGTCGTTTCCACCACCACGAAGGCAGCGTAGTACTGAGGGTCTGGCGCCCCGAGGTTGGTGATGCTGAGCACCCCGCGCCAGTCGCGGCCCTCGTGCGTGCGAGTCCACACGCTCTGTCCCGGATCCTCCACGTCTGCGCGAGACCAGCCGGCCTGCTCGAGCTGCGCTTCGAAGTGCCTCAGCAGTTCATCCCCCGGAAGATCGGTGCGTAGTACGGCACTCGACGAGGCCTGCTCCTCTAGGTAGTTGCCGCCGTGCAGGGTGATCTGACTGCCCTCAGGCGCGTTGAGGGTAGGTAGCGGGATATGCGGTGTTTCCTCTGCAAAGAAGGCGCCATCGTCGCAAGGGCTGTACATGGTCTCGGTATTCACCTCCAACCTGACGTCGGTGATTCCGCCCGCTCCGAAGGCGTTCATATGAATGAAAGAGAGATTCTCCGGTCCGCAGTAGAGGGCAGCCACGTGAGCGTTGAGGGGCATGAATCCGGTGGGTGCGCCTTGCGGCGTAGCGGTCCAGCCTGCGTTGGAAAAGGCCGTTTCGAGAATCCGTTGCGTCTCATTGGGGGAGTGAGGGCTGTTGAGCACGACCTGAGCGTGCAGGAGGTCGCCTTCGGGTCCGTAGTTCGCGAGGCTCCCCACGACGCTCAACTCTTCGGGCAAGGGGAGTTCGTTGGGGAGATCCTGCGGGAGTTCTTGGGGAGTGATCTCGACCAGCCCGCCACCGGCGTCGCCCCACGGCCCCAGCAGCCGGCGGGCCAGTGTTAACGCGGGACTCGAAACGTCTGCTCCAGCCGCAGTCGTTGCTTCTGGCTGTGCCTCGGCGTCTGTCTCGCTGGCTGAGTCGGCGCCGGACTGCGCGAGTGCGTGAGGGGCAAGGGTAACGGCGAGCAGCGGCGCCAGGGCCGCTACGGCCAATGAGGCCGCCGAGTAGCGGACCAAGTTGCGGGCCAGGCTGCGGAGCATGCCGCCGCCGAGCGGGTTCTTCAAAAGAGTGGACTTCACGTAACTCCTCGCTTCCCCGGTTGCCCGCCAAACGACCATCCAAACGATCATGCTGAGTCGAGTATATGGCTAGACGCCTTCCGCAGGTACTCAGTTCAGTCGCGCCCGACGCAAAAGCATGGCATTGACGGCCACGATCACGGTCGAGGCGCTCATGAAGACCGCGCCTGCCGCGGGGGAGAGGACCAATCCCCAGGCGTAGGCCACGCCCGCAGCCAGTGGCAGTGCGACTGCGTTGTAGCCGGTGGCCCAGAAGAGGTTCTGGATCATCTTGCCGTAGGTAGCCCTGGAGAGGCGAAGCGCCCGCACCACGTCGAGGGGATCGTTCTCGATGAGGACGAGATCGGCCGATTCGATAGCTACGTTCGTTCCTGCTCCGATGGCCACCCCCAGGTTTGCCTCGAGCAGCGCTGGAGCGTCGTTTATGCCGTCCCCTACGAACGCTACTCCCCCCTCCCGGCGCAGACTAGCGATCAACTCGGCCTTCTGGCTGGGCAGTACCCGCGCGTGATAGCGCTCGATTCCCAACTCCCTGGCGACAGTGGCCGCGACCGCCTCGGCATCACCGGTGATCATCACCGATTCGATCTTCAGGTCGCGGAGTTTCTCTATCGCCTCTCGTGCGCTCGCCCGGATCTTGTCTGCCAGGGCGAAGAGCGCAAGTACGCGCTCCGGGTCGCTCAGGGCGATGACGCTCTCGCCGCGTGCCTCGGCCTCTTCGAGCCCCTCCTGCAATGTCCCCGGCATTTCCAACTGCAACTCGCTTGCCCACTCGGGGCTGCCGATCCGGTAACTCGTGCCGGCGATCGTGCCGGCTACACCTTTGCCTGCGCTGACGGTGAAATCGGCGACCGTTTGCGGCTCCAGGCCGCGACGCCCCGCCTCCTCCACCACGGCCAGCGCCAACGGATGCTCGCTGCGCGCCTCGAGGGTAGCCGCCAAGCGCAACGCCTCCTCCTCGCTCACTCGTGAAGTGTAGACCCCTCGCACGCCGAACTTGCCCTCGGTGAGGGTACCGGTCTTGTCGAAAGCGACTATCCGCAAATCCTTTGCGCGTTCGAACGCTTCCCTATTGCGAACGAGAATTCCATTCCTGGCGGACATCGCCGTCGCGTTCACCATTACCAGTGGGATGGCGAGTCCCAACGCATGGGGGCAGGCCATGACCAGTACGGTGACTGTTCGCGTGAGGGCGAAGTCGAAGCCGAAGCCGGCCAGGAGCCAAACGAGAAGTGTGACGGCGCCCGCGCCTACGGCGATGTAGGTGAGCCAGGCCGCGGCTCGATCCGCCAATCCCTGAAAGCGGCTACGCGACTCCTGGGCTTCGCCAACCAGCCGCTGTATCTGGCTGAGCGTGGTCTGCTCTCCGACGCGAGAGACCGCGACCGTAAGGGCGCCCTCGCCGTTCACGGAGCCGGCGACGACTTCGTCGCCCTCCCGCTTGCTCAGCGGCTTCGACTCGCCGGTGAGGAAGGCTTCGTTTACGCTGGAAGCACCATCGGTGACGTGACCATCCGCCGGGATCTGCTCGCCTGGGCGCACCAGTATCGCGTCTCCAAGCTTCAACAGGCCGACCGGAACCTCTTCGGTACGATTTCCGGTTAGCCGCCAGGCAGTTGAGGGGACGAGCGAGGCCAGGTGCTCGAGCGCACGGCCCGCGCCCTGAACCGATGCCAACTCGATCCAATGGCCCAACAGCATGACCAGGATGAGGGTGGCGAGCTCCCAGTAGAGTGCCATTCCCGCTAAGCCAAGGCTCACCGCCAGGCTGTAGGCGAATGCCACGCTTATCGCGAGCCCTATGAGCGTCATCATTCCTGGCTGCCGAGCCCTCAGCTCGCGCCAGGCTCCCTGCATGAAAACGCCTCCGCCGTAGATGAAGAGCGCGATTCCCAGCAGTGGCTGGATCCAGGAGTCGCCGGGAAGCTGCACCGCCCGGTAGCCGAACCACTCCTGAAAGTGCGGGTCGAAATAGAGGATCGGCAGCGCCAGGAGGAGACTCAGCCAGAAGCGGTCGCGGAACATCGCCGGACTGTGGCCGGCGTGCTTGTCGTGGTCGACGTGGGAACCGTGGCCGGGGCGATCGTGGTCATGAGCGTGGCCATCAGCGGTACGCACGTGTTCACCGTCGCGGTGAGCGTGGTTATCGTGTTCCCGCTCCTCATCGCGAGTTTCGAGCGGCCGGGCGTGCTCCACTCGGTCCCGAAGGCGCCCCTGGGTTTCGTCTGCGGCGTCACTGCCGTTGCGGGTGCGGTCATTTTGGTCATTCATCAGGCCCACCCCCCCTGGGGTGGAAGATTAGTATTAACCGGGAGTGCCTCCGAGGTCAATAGCGTTGAGGGCATGTCCGATCGGAGGTTCGAGTAGGCGAGGCATTGACGAGCGATGCATTTGACAAAACTAAGACCGGTAGTATAGAAACTATGCGAAGTAGGAATCGAGGAAATAAACGATGAAAGAGCTGGTTCGCCCCCACGGAACGATTGCTTACGATGACCAAGGTAGCGGTCCGCTGGTCGTCATGGCTCCCCGGCCTGGGGGACCTACGGCAGGAGTACCGTTATCTGGCGCCTCGCTTGGTCGAGGCAGGCTACCGGGTCGTTACCGCCGACCTGCGTGGCCACGGCGGCTCGAGTGCGAGTGGCCCGACTACACATCGGAATCCGCGGGCGCCGACCTCCTCGCTCTCATCGAGGAGTTGCAGGCCGGACCGGCTACGGTGGTGGGCAACTCCTTCGGCGCCGCGCCGGCCATGTGGGCAGCCGCCGAGAACCCGGAAGCGTTTTCACGTCTGGTGCTCATGGGACCATTCGTTCGCGACCATGAGATTCCGGCCCATATGCGCTTCCTCATGCGAACGTTGTTCAGCGGCCCTCCGGGAAATGCGCGACCGCAGCGACGCGGAGGTCGAGGCGCGCTTGCCTCGAGCGGCCGCTCCCAACCTGGTGGTCATGGGAAGCAAATATTCCGACTTCCCCGACCCGGGCGCCGAAGCCCGCTGGATAGCCGAGCGGCTGAGGGGTGAAGTCCAGATCGTAGATGGAGCGGGACACTACCCTCAAACCGAGATGCCGGACGAGACGGCGAGCGTCATCCTGGAGTTCCTGCAGAGGAACAGGCATGGCGCCTAGGCCCGGGCTCAACCGCGAGAAGGTTGTGGATGCCGCCGTTACGCTCCTCGAGCGCAACGGCGCCGCCGGTCTTTCCCTGGCAAGACTGGCTCAGCACTTCGGTGTGAGAGCGCCCTCTCTCTACAATCACGTGGAGGGTAGTGAGGGACTTCGTCGTGCTGTACGGCTCAGGGGGCTTCAGCAGCTCGGCCAGGCTTTGCAGAGTGCAGCCGTCGGACGTTCGGGCAGAGAGGCGCTCTCGCAGCTGGCACATGCTTACCGCGATTTCGTTCACGGCAATCCCGCTCTCTACGCACTCACGGTGGAGAGCACGGAGGGTGATGACGAAGAGTTGCGGTTAGCGGGAAACGACATCGTCAAGGTGCTGCTCGCCGTACTGACCGGCTACGACCTGCAAGGCGAGGAGGCGATTCATGCCGCCAGGATCGTGCGCAGCGCACTCCACGGTTTCGTGGCGCTGGAATCCAACCGTGGCTTTGCGCTAGCGACCGACCTCGAGGAGTCGTATGAGCGCCTTATCGTACTACTCCACGCCGGTCTATCGAGGGCAGTTGAAGGTGGCTAAAAAAGAGGGGTACCGAAGTGCCATCCCTCCGGCGAGTCCTCCCACTCCTCCTGCCGGCCCAATGGCGTCAGGTCGAGAAACGTCCAGTTGCTGCCCAAGCGCTTGCCGCAACCGGGCAAGGGCGCTCGGGCCCACGCCATGCAACTGCCGCAGTTCAGACTCGGTGACCGTCGTAAGCTGCTCCAGCCTCTCGAATCCGGCGCCTGCCAGCGCTCGCCTGGCTGGGCTGGCGAGACCGTCCGGAAATCCTGAGGCACGGGATCCGGTTGTCATGCGAGCACCTCTCGGAAGTCGGAGAACTATTCTTGACTAGTTTCTATGTCGCTAGCTCCAACCCGGGAAAAGCGGTTCGATACCTGCCGCTGTCGAAGGTCAGGAGCCGCTTTGCATTGTGTAGAGCGTGGGCGCCTACGATGAAGTCAGCAAGTAACCGCTTGGGCACAAGATCGTCGCCCTGCTTTCACCGCCTCTCGGCATAGGTGCGAAAGGCAGCAGCGGCCTCACGCCATACCTCTTCACCCAACTCCCAGTCGACCTCTATTCGAAGCGCTTTCAACAGTTCCGAGATGGATTCGTGGCTCGCTTTGGGAGCGGCGCTCAGTTCGGCAAAGACAACCGGCGAGATTTGCATTTCGCCTACCTCTGACGCTGAACGAAGCATGGTCACGGCGCGAAGGGAACTTTTTTCGTTGCCGGCCAGCATCGCAGAGAGGACATTGGTGTCAACGGCGGTTACCATCCGCGATTCTCACGCTCGCGCTGGATGATCGTATCCAGATCGTCTCCCTCGCCTTCGCGCCATGCTCCCATCCATCTGGCGAACGGATCTTCGGGCCTCTCAGGCTTGAAAAGGGCCTGATCGCCTTCAAGCTCGAACAAGACGCTGTCGCCCTTTCGTAACTTGAGTGCCTTGCGAACTTCCTGCGGGATAGTGATTTGTCCCTTGCTGCTTATCCTGGCTTTCCTTACCACGCTTCTCCTTACGATTAACGGTAAGAATAGCATGTCGAAGTCGGTCGGGCCGCGAACGATAGGCAAACGATTAGCAGCGCTTTGCTCGTCGCCACCCGCCACCTCCTTACCTCGTTCGAGCACTTATCGTATGGCCCCGCGCTTGCCGGTCATCCGCCTCAACACGCCTAACTGCCCCGAATGGTAGGCCTGGTGGAAGTGGATGAAGTTCAGACATCGAGCAAGTGTGGTTTCCGAGCCCGATCCAAAGTAATCCCCCGACTCATCCAGATCCGCTCGGCTGAGCGTCTGCAATCCGGAGTCGAAACGCTTGGCGGCTTCCTCCCAGGCATTCAGAAGATCCTGAAAGTGCCACGCATCGGTGCCCTCCTCCACCGGAGGAGAGCCGCGTTCGTACCGCTTCAGCGCGCCCTCCACCAACACCGATTCCTGTTTCACCAGTGGCAGCGCAATTTCGTAGGTGTGCGTAAGGTGCCCGAGTACCCAGTTGAGACAGCTACCTGCGGGCTCGGGCTGGATCAGGCTGTCCTGGTGCGAGATTCCGTCGAGGTTCGCTCGCACGGTCGAGTCAATTATCTTTGCCTGCTGTCGGAAGAGCGGAATTCCGGGCGTCGCGCTGGTTTCTGCTGAGTTCATCGAGTATCCTTCCCTCCGCGCCTTTCAAACGTATCTGCTGCGCATGTACTCGAGCGAGCGTTCGATCAAAGTTCTCAGCACATCACGATCGACATCGTCTAACTCCTTGATGTAGAGGCAAGACTTACCGGTCTTGTGTTTGCCCAGCTGGTCCATCAGCTCTTCATAACGATCGAAGCCGGCCATGCTGTAGAGCGTGAGGTTGCGCTTTCGGGGGGAGAAGCCCGTGAGGAACGAGTCCCCCTCGCGCCCGCTGGCGTACTTGTAGTGATAGCTGCCAAAGCCGACCATGCTACCGCCCCAAAGCCTCGGCGCCTGCCCGCTCACCTCCCGCATCAGCTCGAGCAGTTCAAAGCAATCCTGCCGGCGGGAGTCATCTTCTACTCCTTCGAGAAACGCGGTAACACTCTCGTCGGTAGGTTTTGTCTTCAACTCGGCCATGAATCGGTCCTCCTGCCACTCATTCTGCCATCCTCCTTTCGTCAGATGAATTGCAACTGCTCGTAGCCGATAATGCCTACACGGCTGCGGGACGGAATGCAGTCAGTAGTGGCGAGCATAGAGGTCGCCCGCGCCGCCGGCACCACCAGCCGAACGCTGCGGCATTACGACGGGATCGGGCTGCTCGAGCCCAGCCGAGTGGGCGACAACGGCTACCGCTACTACGACCGAGAATCGTTGGTTCGGTTGCAGAGGATCTTCCTCCTGCGGGAGTTAGGACTCAGCCTGCCCACCATCGCGTAAGTGTTGCAGGGTGAGACGGACCCGGCCGCGGCGCTGAACGTGCACCTGGAGTTGCTGGAGCAGCAGCTCGAGCGGGTACAGCGGGCAGATCGGCTCAGTGCGAACCACATTGCGCAAGCTGGAAGGAAGTAAAGAACTAATGGCAGAAGAAGCATTCGACGGCTTCGATCACACCCAGTACAAGGACGAGGTGATCGATCGCTGGGGCAAGGACGCCTACGAGCGGGGCGACAATTGGTACCGCTCGCTCTCGGCCGAGGAGAAGAAGCAGTTCCAGGAGAGGCAGCGGGACATCGCGAGTGGCTTCGCCAAGGCCATTCAGGCTGGTGAACCGGCCACTGGGGATCTGGCGCAAGCTATCGCGTAGCGGCAGTACGACTGGATTACCGTTGCCTGGCAGGGACGCAAGCCCACTGCCGAGCAGTTCGAGGGCCTGGGCCAGATGTACGTCGACGACCCGCGCTTCATGGCGAACTACGAAGCCAACGGCGAAGGAACCGCGGCATTCGTGCGGGATGCGATGGAAGCTTACGCCGACAAAAACCTAGCGTAGTTGCTGCCAGCATGGCGGCTGCGTCAGAACTTTGAAGGACCCCGGAAATTCGGGGTCCTGTATCGGCTGTTTCACGCGGCCTCGATTGTGAATTGTAAAATTAGCGTTCAGATTCTAAACGTACGGAGCATTTGCGGACACGACTTATTAAAAAGTCTACATTCTCCTATTAAATTGGGAGCGTGTAAGTCTGCCGCATCTGCTGTAGGTATGGTGTCACATGCACCCGCTCTTCGCGTTCCCCACGCTCGAGCTTCAAGTTTACAAGAAGCACTTGACCCTCACGCTGCCGGTTGACCAACTGGAGGTTGTGAGCGCACAACTCCGGATCGCTTTCGGGAAGGACGATTACAGTCGCCTCGTCCGGGATCCACGCGCATAGGTTCGGCAACTTAATAGCCAACTCGGTAAAGTACGTGGCCCAATAGGTGCTGCGATCGAGAAGGCTTTTCTCAGTTGCTGTTGGACCTGTATCAACCATGGGTATCAATACCTTTCTCGCCCAAGAACTCTGCTACTGCACTTGCACCTGGAGTCTAGACTGAACGCTATCGCATCTGTAAGAACTCGAACACATAGCGATCGTGCTCTCGAGTGAGATGCTCTTGCGCCCATTTGATAGCTTGGTTGACGTCTTTAGAGTCAAACATTGACCTCCTGTGTTCATACCTCGTCCCGTCTGGCGAATACCTATCACGGTGCACTGTTCTACCCTTGTTGTCAATGCAGACGACCTTGCGCCAGATATCCTGTGCCAGTTCGTACTCCAGAGTAATCGCAAACTCTTCTGACTCACCGCGAGGACGGTGAACTACTGTTCGGAGGCGAATTCCATTTCCTATTTCTGTCGCAAAGCGCTTGGGGGAACTTGGTCTCGGCGCCACTTGGTTGAACATACGGCATACGATTATCCCGTACTAAATTTCAGAGGCCAAAGCCCATGGAGAGCCGGTACGTGATGAAGCTGTAACCGGCGCCTAGGGTTCGGATGCGCTTTGAAAGGCCGGAAACTCTTGCGTGTGGAATGCCAACTAAAGTCCACTTTGTGACCTAAGCCAGCAGTACTTCACTCCCCGGACGTCGCCCACCGCGCCGACAGTTGTTCCGCCTGAGCCAGCACTGTCTGCACCGCCTCCTTCGACAGGTCCGGCGGATAGCCGTGGTCCTCGAGGATGTCCTTGACCAGCACTCGCAACCGCGCTCGGACCTGTTCGCGGCGGGCCCAATCCACCGTTACGTTCTTGCGGAGTTTCTCGAGAAGTTCGTGGGCGATTACCTTGAGTTCGTCGTTGCCCAGTACTTCGACGGCATTCTCGTTCGCGGCGAGCGCATACTCGTAAATCTGCTCGTCATTGGACTGATGCTACTCATGGCGATGGCCACGGCGGGGAAGTGGCTGATCTTCGACCTCGTAACCTTAACGCCCCTCCTAAAGCGATGACCGGCGAGACCACGCTGATGGGCTTCTCCGGCGACGAATGGAGCCTGCTGCTCCTCAACTCCCTCTTCTACTTCGGACTGGGCGTTTTCCTCTACGGCCTGCCCGAGCGGCGCGCCATGAACCGGGGGCTGCTGGGGCAGTACTGAACTAGCCGCTCCCGCGCACCCGGTAGAGCATCTCCCCAGCTTTGGGTACGTAGAGGATCCCCTCTCCTTCACGACCCTTCCACGACTGTGGGTCGATCCCCGCCGGATCGAGATAACCGAGGTTCAGCCTGTCGCACTCCTCCCTGGAGAGTCGTGTGGCGAGAGTGACCTTGGCGCGCGGCCTCTCGACGCCGTCCTCGAAAGCGCCGTCTCCGCGCACGTGAGTGGAATGGGCCAACACTCCCAGCGGTATCTGCTCGAAGCGCTTCCACTGTGCCAGGAAGTACTCCAGCACGTGATAGCCGATCTCCCAGATGTAGCGACCGTGTACCCGGCTCACTGTGTCGAGGTGCGGAGCGTAGATGATCAACTCGCCACCTGCGGCCAGAGCCGGCTCGAGCTTGTACATTGCCTTGCCGGCGGTCCACAGCTCGTCGTACATGGGCGGCGCGCCCGAGAGCACCCGCTCGAAGGGGCGGTCGAACCAGCGGATGTGCCGCTTGGCAGAGAGGTCGGCGGCCGCGGACCACGCCTCCAGGTGGGCTCCCACGAAGAGTCCTGCGAGCCCCTCACCCTCAACCACGAGGGCGGCCAGGGTGACCGGGGTGGGAACAAGTTCCGCCGCAGCGTGAATCATCGCCCGCACCGGAGTGTTCTTGATGCCGATGGTCCCACGTACTCCAGCAAGCGCGCCCAGCCAGTGCGTCACGTTGATCATCTCCGGCCCGCTGATTCCCGGAAAGAGGTACTTGGCTCCGCCGGAGAATCCCACGACCTCGTGCGGAAAGGTTGGGCCCAGAATGATTATGTGGTCGTACTCGAGAGCGGCACGGTTGATGCGCACCTCGACGTCGCCTCCCAGTGTGGGGTGCCAGCGATCGCCGGCGATCTGCTGAACCCGGTCGCGGCCGAGCGTGCCGACCGGAACGAGTGTGGCCGGGTCGCCCCAGTCGTGATTCATCAGCCCCACATGGCGGTATCGTCCGGCTCGCTCCTCTTCGCTCAAGCCCACCAGTTTCAATAACCGTTCCTGACTCAGCGGCGGGTGCGTGCCCAACGCCACCATGAAGTCGATCTTTGCCGCATGAGCCAGAACCTCGACCAGGACGCGGAAGAGCATGGGCAGAGGCAAGGTGCGGGTGTGGTCGGGGATCAACACCAGCATCTTTTCGCCCCCGTGGCGGCCGCCGAGAGCGCCGGCCAGCGCCTCACGAATATCCTCTTGGGAGAGGAGTGCTCCGGGAGGGCTGGTGACGGAGGTGAGCATCAGACCCGGTCGAGGGCCTGCAATTCCGAAACGAAGGCGTCGTCGGTGAGCTCGGGATAGGAACTCCGCACTCGCTCGAGCTCCTCGAATTGACCCGACGAGAGCGCCTCGTGCGGGTCGAGGCACCAGGTCCCTTCGAGCAAGCCCTGACGCCTTAGCACCTCGTGGATTCCCGGAATACAGCCCGCGAATCCATTGCTGGCGTCGAAAATAACGGCATTGGCGTCGGTGAGCCGCACACCCAGGGAAAGCAGCGCCTGTTGCTCCTGGGCATCCGCCCTCTCGCGCACCCGTTTGACCCGCTCTAAAATCTCGACCGCCGCCCGGGTCCATACCGCCCACTGGCCCAGCAGGCCCCCCACGATCCACTTTCGAACCGGCTTGCCGTCCACGATCAGGTCGAAGGGGGTGAGTAGGTCCGCCACGATATTGTCGTCGTTTCCCGTGTAGAGCGCAATCTCGTCGCGCCGGCTCGATTGGCAGACCGCACGCACCACGTCGAGAGTCTGGTAGCGGTTGAAGGGCGCCATCTTGATTGCCGCGACTCCGGGGATCTCGGCGAACTCCTGCCAGAAGGCGCGCGAGAGAACCCGGCCGCCCACGGCCGGTTGAAGGTAGAAGCCGAAGAGCGGCATCACCTCCGCGACCCTTCTAGCTCGCTCGAGCAGCTCGGATTCGCTGTAGTCCCGCAGCCCGCCGGGGCTAAGAAGGGCCAAATGATAGCCGCACTCTAGGGCCAGCTCCGCCTCGCGTAACGCCTGATCGGTGGGGCCGCAAACGCCTGCGACCAGCGTGATGGGGCGGTCCTGGGAGACCGCCAATGCTTCCTCGGCAGCCAGGCGCAAGACCGGCTCGAGCAGACCCACATCACGGATCTCGAACTGAGTCGTGTGTACGCCAACCGCAAGCCCACCGGCCCCCGCCGCCAGGTAGTAGCCGCTGAGCGCCCGCTGGCGCCGCTCGTCGAGGCGCCGGTTGCGGTCGAGAGCCAGCGGGTGCGCCGGGATAACGATACCGGCGTGCAAAGACTTTGCGATTGCTTGAGGAACCGCCATCAGAACTTCCCACTTCTCTCGCCAAAGTGGGTGGGCTTGCCGTGGGTGCTGCCGTCCGACTCCACCCAGTGGGCGACCCAGTCGATGAGCTGCTCGAGCGGTACGGTTGGATATCCGAACAATCCAAAGGCCTTGCCGGCGTCGGAAAGGAGCGCGGTGTCCTGCTCCTCGCCCACCAGGATCGGCTCGGTCCCAAGCCTCTCGCCCAACTGCCGCGCCACCCGCGTTACCGTGACGACCTCCGGCCCGGTGACGTTGAGGACCGCCGGAGGAGAGTTGCACAGGCTCAACGAACGAAGCGCCATTTCGTTGGCATCGCCCTGCCAGATGACGTTCAGATGGCCCATCGAAATATCGATGGGCTGTCCGCTCCTGATCGCCAGAGCGATGTCGACCAAGGCGCCGTAACGCAGCTCGACGGCGTAGTTGAGCCGGAACAGGACGATCGGCGTGCCGTAGTTATGCGATGCGTGCTCGAAGAGGCGCTCTCGCCCCAGGCACGACTGCGCGTACTCGCCGATCGGCGCCACCGGGTCGGTCTCGCGGCTGCCGCCCGTACGAACCGGTACGAGTGGATAGACATTACCTGTCGAGAAGGCCACTATCCGCGAATCCCGGTAGCGCTTGCCGACTAGCCCCGGCAAGAAAGCATTCTGCGCCCAGGTGAAGTGTTCGCGTCCGGCGGTGCCGAACTTGGTCGCCGCCATGTAGATGACGTTCTCACTGTCGGGAAGAGTCTCGAGCGCGCCGGGCTCGAGCAGATCGCTAGCGATCGTGGTCGCACCGGCCGCCTCGAGTTCCTCGCGCACACCCCCCTGGCTAAAGCGCGAAACCGCCGTCACCCTCTTCCTCACGCCTGCACCAGCGACCGCATTACAGGCCAGTTTCACGAGGCTGGGCCCCATCTTGCCGCCGGCGCCCAGCACCAGGATGTCCCCTTCCAAACGCGACATGTCCTCGACCAGGGCAGGGGACGAGGTAGCGAGCTTCTCCTCCAGTTCGGCAATGCTCGATATCGGATTCGTTAGACCGCTCATTGCTTCGCATAGTAACGCTCGTGACCGCTTGCCCCTGGGGCGTGAGAGTGCGGACAGGGGTGAGGCTACATCCATTTCCCCTTTTCGCGCATATCTATAATCGAGAGGGGGGTGGATGGACCAAGATTTAGCGACGTGATGTCGTGACGCCAGGCTGGGCCCCACATGCCGCCGCGAACCGCGGCGTTCGTTCTCACTTGAAGTCTCGTATCGAGGGAGTTGGAGTATGAATGTGAAAGCGATAATCGGAGCGTTCCTTGCGCTGGGGATTCTTGCGGTGGCATTTGCCCAAGACCAGGGCTCAACCTCTGTCGAGATGATGGAGAGTGAGGAATACGGTCCTTATCTCACCGACGCCGAAGGCCGTACCCTCTACCTGTTCATCAATGAGGAGGGCGAGGCCGGAGACGAGCGCATGACCGAAGGCGTTCGCATGAACGCTGCACCCTGTGCCGGCGGCTGCCTCAATGCCTGGCCACCGCTCACCGGTGAAGTCGAGGCGGGCGAGGGCGTAGACGAAGAACTCCTCTACACGGCAGACGTTGGCGGCACGATGATGGCCGTCTACAACGGCTGGCCCCTCTACTACTTCGCGAATGATACCGAGCCCGGCCAGACAAACGGCCAGGCCCGCGGTTCGGCACCTACCATCTGGTACATCGTGAGCCCGGAAGGTCACCCGGTCGAGAACGAGGAGTAACAGGACGGGAAGCAGAACGAGAGGCTAGGGACAATGGCTGTCGCACCAGGCGGCTGAGTAAGGCGGTGGGTAAGGCGTAAGTCGGGATGACCGAGATCGGGGCGGCTCGCAAGTGGCGGGCCGCCCCGATCCTGCCTCGCCCTGACCAGCACCCTCGACGTGGCGCTACAGAGTGAAGTAGAGGGTTGCTCCCGCTCCCACCTCGGCCTCGGCCCAAATTGCTCCGCCGTGCCGCTGGATGATTCTCTGGACGGTAGTGAGACCGATCCCGGTGCCTTCGAATTGCTCTGGCGAGTGCAGGCGCTGGAACGCGGTAAAGAGCCTCTCCGCATAGCGCATATCGAACCCGGCGCCGTTGTCGCGCACGAAGAAAGCTTGACGGTTAGCGGCGGTGATCGTGCCAAATTCGATTCTAGGACGTTCCTGGCCAGCGGTGAACTTCCATGAGTTCTCCAGTAGGTTTTCCAGCACGATGCGAAGGAGTTGCCGGTCGCCCTCGGCCTGCAGGCCCGGAGTCACTTTGACCTCCACCTCGCGCTCCGGTTGCCGCTGCTCGAGCAGCTCTGTTACCTCCAGGGCGATCTCGCTGAGGTTCACGGTCTGTTTCTTCAGGTCGCTTTTCGATATGCGAGAGAGGTTCAGCAGAGCATCGATCAGCTCTCCCATGCGTCTGGTTGCCGCGGTTATCCGAAGCAGGTAATCTGTGGCGGTGTCACTGATCTCCATTGCGTGGTCCTCGAGAAGCAAGTGGCTAAAACCGTCGATTCCACGGAGCGGACTACGCAGATCGTGCGAAACCGAGTAGACGAAAGACTCTAGTTCGCCGGTCGACTCCTCCAGTTGAGCCGTTCGTTCGAGTACCCTCTTCTCCAGCTCGCTGTTGAGCTGCCGAAGCGCCTCCTCCGCCTGCCTCCGCCGCACGAACTGACCGATCTGCACGGCAGTGGATTTCATGAGATTCAGAAGGGTTTCGTCGGGCTCGCGTATCTCCTGGCTGTAGAACTCCATCACGCCGATGAAGTTGTCCCCGTCGACGATTGCGAAGGCGAACCCGGCGCCAAGGCCTATTTCACGGGCAAGCTGCCGGCGAGGAAAGTTGGCGTCGTACTCCACGTTGGAGATCCATAACGGTTCGCCGGTCTCGCGCACTCGGCCAGGTACGCCCACTCCAGTGGCGAAGATTGAGTCACGAGTGGCTGCAAGAAACGGCTCGGCATCCAAGGTCGGGTCGTTCCAACTGATGGTGGCGTGGAGGAGATCATCCTGATTGTCCGGCACCCAAAAGACCCCCACCTGCCAATCCAGGCACTTGCTGATGGTTTGGAGGATCCTGAATGCGGCATCGTCCAGATCCTCGGCCGTAGCGAGGATTCGAGCGATGGAGTATTGCGCTTCCCAGCGGCGTTCGGCCCTCTTGCGTTCGCTGATATTGCGAATGACGCCGGTAAAGATGCGCTCGCCGGTCAGGACGGTCTCCCCAAAGCTCACTTCGAGTGGTATCTCATTGCCGCTCGCGTGCAACCCAGGGAGCTGGACGCCACCCCAGTGCACATGCCTCTCGCCGGTCTCGAGGTAGCGCTCCACCGCGGCTTCGTGTAGGTGCCGCAGATACTCCGGCATGAGTTTGATCAGCGACTGCCCGAGCAACTCGTCTTGGTTGTACCCGAACATCTCCTCGGTGGCGGGATTGGCGAAGAGGATCGTGCTCTCGCTATTGATGGTGACGATTGAGTCGTGTGCACTGTGGGCGACCACCCGAAACAGGGCATCCTCCTCCATCAGCTCGCGCTGACTACCGCCTTGCCGCTCTGTCCCCATATCCTCCATTTAAGCGCATGCGTGTTCGATGAACGGTGACTGCCGGTCCCTAGTCCACCATAAAGCAGCACCAGCGGTTCTTTCGAACCGTGGATATCGAAGTACATCTGCAGCCCGTAGTGGGGGGCCAGATATACTACGTACGTCCAAGCAACAGGGCGGATACCGGCACGACCGCTACCGTCAGACGTGTTCTAATTTCGATCCACGGAGGCCCCATGAAGCGCTTCACCATCACCACCCTCGCGACGCTGGCGATCTCGCTTTTCGCTGTCACCGCGCTTGCGCAGACCGTCGCGGTCCTTACCCCCTATCTTGCGTCGGCGACCACCAGGATCATGGTGGACGAGTTCCGGGCCGCGATGCAGGAGCTGGGCTATGACGTCAATGTCATCGACACGGCCGGCGATATCGCCGCGCTCGACAGCCGCGTTCACGACGTGATAACGCAGGGTGTCGACGCAATAGTGCTGTCCGCCAACCCCGAGCTCGTCCCGGCCGGGCTCGAGGCCGCCGAGCAGGCGGACATTCCGGTGTTTGGCCTCGACGCGGGCTCGACCCAGGGTCTGGTGCTCGACGTAACCAGCAACAACTACTCGATGGCCGCGCAGACCGCTTCCTACATTGTCGACCGGCTAGGCGGCGAAGGGCGGGTAGTGATGCTGGTGCATCCACCCTACGCGCCGGTACAGAAGCGCGGTGTAGTGGCTCGCGCCATCTTCGACAACACTCCCGACATCGAGGTAGTGGAAGAGGTGTTCGTCGCGGTCCCGGGGCCTCTGGAGAACGCCCGCAACGCCGTCGAAGCGCTCCTGCTCGCCAATCCCGAGCCCGGCTCGATCGCCGGGATCTGGGCAGCCTGGGACGAGCCGGCCCTGGGCGCGTTGCAGGCCATCGAGTCGATGGGCCGCGAAGATGAGGGAATAGTAATCGTGGGCCTCGACGCCATCGATCCTGCCCGCGAGGCAATCGCCAACGGCGGACCGTTCGAGGCGACGGTGGCTCAGGACTTCGAGCGGATCGCGCAAACGCTGGCAGATCGAGTACACGCCCATCTCACCGGCAGCGAACCCGCCCAGGCCACCGTCTATGTGCCTGCCCGGCTTCTCACTGCCGACGATCTCGACTGACGAGAGCCAAGGTGGCTGAATTCGCCTCGCTACTCGAGATCAGTGGAGCATCCAAGAAGTTTGACGGCGTGCCCGCGCTCAGGGACGCGGATCTTACCGTGGATCGCGGAGAGGTTCACGCCCTGATGGGCGAGAACGGGGCCGGGAAGTCGACGCTCATCCGAATTCTCGCCGGTGTGCTCTCCGCGGACAGCGCTTCGATTCGAGTGCGTGGCGAGGCCGTGGCAATCCACTCGGCGGCGGACGCGCAGCAGTTGGGTCTGCGGTTCATCCATCAGGAACTCAACGTGGTTCCCAGCCTGTCGGTGGCCGAGAACATCTTCCTGGGCCGTCCCTATCCCGGTTGGGGACACCTGGGGCTGGGCGTGGTGAATTGGCGCCAGCTCGCCCGCCGGGCGCGCACAGTGCTCGAGCAACTGGGCGTGCTTCATATCGATCCGAATCGCGGAATGGGTGACCTGAGCCCGGGCGACGCGATGCTGGTTTCGATCGCGAGAGCGTTCGTGGAAGAGGAGGGCGGCCAGAGCGAGAGCAGTCCTCGCCTGTACGTCATGGATGAGCCCACCGCCCTGCTGTCGCGCGGTGAGACCGAGTTGCTATTCGAGGTGATTCGTGGCCTGCGATCGCAAGGATGCGGAATCCTCTACGTTTCCCATCGAATGGAGGAGATCTTCGAGATCTCCGACCGCATCACGGTCATGCGAGACGGTAGTGTCGTTGCTACTACCGCCACCGAAGACGCGACTCCCGGGAGCGTAATCCGGCAGATGACCGGTCGGTCGTTGGAGAATGCCTTCCCGAGACGTGAGCGGAACCGGACGCGAGAGCCGGTGCTCGAGCTCCGAGGGCTCAGCAACTCTCGGGTGAAGGACTTTTCGCTTACTATTCACGGCGGCGAGATCGTCGGCGTGGCCGGACTCGCGGGCTCGGGCCGCAGTGAACTGCTACGAGCAATAGCCGGCGTCGACCAAGTGCGAGGTGGGACGATACTTCTCGATGGATGTGTGGCCCGCTTGTCATCGCCCAAGCGCGCCTGGCAGCGAGGCGTGGTGTTCGTTCCCGAGGAGCGCCGCTCTCAGGCTCTGGTCATGAGCGGGCGGGCGCGCGAGAATATGCTTCTGCCTCGCCTCTCGTCCTTATCGCGCTTGGGGCTGGTCGACATGCGGCGGGAGCGCAAAACTGCCGACCGGCTCGCTCGCCAGGTGGGGCTGAGGGCCCGAAGCCCAGAGCAGGTGGTGCATTATCTCTCCGGTGGCAACCAGCAGAAGGTGGTGTTGGCGCGCGCCGTGCTGGCCGAACCACGAGCGCTGTTGCTCGACGAGCCTACGCGGGGAGTGGATGTGGGCGCCAAGTACGACATCTACAATCTCATTCTCGATGCCGCCGGGCGCGGCGCCGCCGTTCTGATGGTGTCGTCGGACCTGAATGAGCTCATGGGCCTGGCCGACCGCATAGTGGTCATCGCGCAGGGGCGTCTTACGCACGATCTCCCCAACGACGGCAGTCTCGAGAAGGCGCAACTCCTGGCCCACTGCTACGGCGAGCAGGCCGCGTGATCGCCCGCGATCAGGCTACTCGCTCGCGCACCTTCGGTATCTGGTTGCCGCGCTTGCGCCGCTACGGCACGCCGCTGGGTCTGCTGCTTATCGTGGGGGTGTTCTGGGCGCTACGGCCCGACACCTTCATGACGGTAGGCAACTGGCTCAACATCAGCCAGCAGGTTTCCATTCTCGGGGTGATCGCGTTTGCCAGCACCATCGTCATGGTCACCGCGGCGTTCGACCTGTCGGTAGGCGCGCTGGCGAGCCTGGCGGGCATCGTCGCGACGGTGCTGATGAGCCAAGGGGCGCCCGTGCCGGCCGCCCTCGCGCTCACGGTCCTGGTTGCACTCTCAGCCGGAGTACTCAACGGCTTCCTGGTCGCATTCATTCGCATCACGCCATTCGTCGCTACCCTGGGTACGCTCACCATCTTCGGCGGTGTGGCGCTGCTCGTCTCCGGTGGAAACACGATTTTCGGTCGCGCGATACCCCGGGCGTTCGGGGAATTTGGACGGAACGGTATCCCGTTGGGAGTAATCGAGGGTAGAGCGCTGATGCTGCCCAACCTCACGTTGGTAGCCGCCGCAGTCTTTGTCGCCGTGTACGTGCTGTTGGGGCACACCGTCTTTGGCAGGAGGCTCTACGCGATCGGCGGAAACCCAGAGGCTGCGCGGCTTTCGGGAATTCGGGTACGGCTACTCACCCTGGTTGCCTTCGTGCTGAGCAGCCTGGGCGCCGGCATTGGCGGGCTCATGCTCGCGAGCAGGCTTGCGTCTGCCAATCCCACTCAGGGAGAGGGGCTCATGCTCAACGCCATCGCCGCCGTGTTCCTGGGCATCACCATGAGCGACGAGGGGGAACCGCGGGTCTTGGGTACCCTTGTAGGGGTACTGATCCTCGGCATCCTTGCGAACGGTCTCACCCAGCTACAGATCAATACTTACGTGCAGCAGGTCCTCACCGGCTCAATCATCGTGCTCGCGGTAGCGTTGGGCAGCCTGTCGAAGCGGACATGAGCGAGCTGCATCTGGTGTTCGACATCGGTACCGGAGGCACCAAGGCGGCGCTGCTCACACCGAGCGGCGAGGTCGTCTTGAGTGCATTTCGGGGCTACGAGACGGTACGCCATGCCGGCGGTTACGCCGAGCAGAACCCGGGCGATTGGTGGGAAGCGGTTGTCGAGTGTGCGCTGGAGCTGGCGCCCTCCGTCTTTCGGCGGGTGACGGCGGTCGTTCTCACCGGGCAGATGCAGAACCTCACCCTGTTGGGCGAGGAAGGGGCTTGCTTGCGTCCAACGATTCTCTACAGCGATGTTCGCGCTACTGCCGAGGCGGCTGAGATAGTGGGACGGCTTGGCGCCTCGGAATTGCGCCGGCGTACCGGCAACGACCAGGGCGCCGCAGGTCTGCTGGCCAAGCTCCTGTGGTTGAAGCGGCACGAGCCAAACTTGTACGTGCGCGCCCACCGGATCTTTCTGGGGGCTGCCGATTTCGTCGCCTACCGACTGACCGGTGAGGCGGTGACGGACAGTACTACCGCGTCGACTACCGGACTGTTGGATCTCGAGGCGCGTTCGCCCCTTTCCGCGAGCCTGTTCGAGGCGCTGGGCCTGGAACGGGTGCCGGCCCTGCTGCCGAGCGTGCGGGAAGGCGGACGACTCGCCGGTGAGCTTTTGGGCTCGACAGCTTCCGCAATGGGGCTGCGCTCGGGCACGCCTGTTTACCTTGGACCCGGAGACGCAGGCGCTACCACCATCGGCGCGGGTAGTGGCGAGATTGGACCGGCCTACGGCTACATCGGTACCAGCGGATGGGTGGCCCTCAGCGCCGGCAACCGCGCTGATCCCGATACGGGCGCAATCACCCTCGCTCATCCTCATCGCAAGCGTTTCATTCAGATTGCGCCGCTACTTACCGCCGGTGGGAACCTGAAGTGGGTACGGGATTTGTTCGCCGATGGGTTTGTCGATGGCTCGAATGGTGAGCCCTTCAGTTCGGTGGTGGAGCAGGCGCTACAGAGATCGCCTTCGCGGCTGCTCTATCTGCCCTACCTCGCCGGCGAACGCTCTCCGATCAACGATCCCTTGGCGCGCGGGGCGTTCATCGGTCTCGATTCAAGTACGACCAAGGCTCACCTGTACCGAGCGGTCCTCGAAGGAATCGCCTACGGCTACCGTCATGCGTTACAGGCACTGGCGCCAGGTGGAATCGAGACCTTGGTGCTGGCCGGAGGCGGGGCGAAGTCGGCAGGCTGGTGCCAACTGTTTGCGACGATCATCGGCGTGAAAGTGATCGTGGGTAGCGCCGTCGAACACGTGGGCGTGCGCGGCGCGCACACCGCCGTGCGTTTTGCTTTGGGCGAGGTCGAGGACTACCGGTTCAACATCGAAGGGCGGGACTTTGCTCCCGTTGCGGAGGAACGGGAGCACTACGCGCAGATGTTCGAGCTGTATCTGGAGTCGTATCCGGCGTTGCGGGGGGTGTTCCGCGGGTTGGCGGGCAGCTAGCGTGCTGGTAGAGGTGTTGATCTTGTCCGATCAGTTCGGGATGATGAGGACCATGCCGGCGAAGATCAGGTCGGGGTCTTGTACCAAATTGTTGTTTGCCTCGAGGATGTTGGGCCAGCGGTTGCCGGCGCGGTAGAAGAAGGTCGCGATCGACGACAAGGAGTCACCCGGTTGGACGGTGTAGATGCCGCGCGCGCCGGTGAGGAAGGCGACCTGGTTCTGCGTTTCCTCCAGAGCGGCTCGCACCGAGGCCAGCTCGTCTCGTTGTGCCTGAGTCGTCTGCTCTAAACCCGCTTCGCGCTCCAAAAGCTCGCCCAGTCGGTCCGTTAGTTCGCTTGCCCGGTCCTGAACTGTGCCCAACTCGACTTGCGCCTCGCCGAGTCGTTCGTCCAGGGTCGCGCTGCGTTCATCGAGATCGTCGAGCTGGTTCTGGAGCAGGTCGCGTTGCGCGACGGTCTCTTGCATCGCCTCCTGGCTTGAGGCGAGTTCGGCAGCCAGTTGCTCCCGGGACTGCTCGCTCTCAGACAGTGCCTGCCCACTCTCAGACAGTGCCTGCCCACTCTCCGACAGCGCCTGGGTGAGCTGGGCGACTCGGTCCTCCAACGACCCGGACCGTTGCACCGCGCTCGCGAATTCAGTTTCGAGAGCCGCTGCTTGCGCTGTCAGCTCTTGAATCCGCGTGGTGAGTTCGGCTGTTTCGGTGACCGCCGCATCGTGCTCAGCCGTTGCGGATTCGAGGCGGTTGGTGGCTTGTTCCAGGGCCTGCTCCGCCTCGGTAGCGCTGGCCCTTTGGGCCTCGAGATCGTTCTGCAGGGTCGTGACCTGCTCGTTGAGCTCGGCCACACTGTTCTGCAGCTCGGTCTCTCTGCTCTGTAGCTCAGTTTCTCTGCCCTGCAGCTCGCTCACCTGCTCGCTCATCTGCCCACTGGCGTTCTCGAGCTCCTCGACTCGTTCCCGTGTCGTCTCGAGGGTATGCACCGTATTCGCCTCCTCCGTGAGGCTGGCGATGAGTCGCGTCTCCAGCTCGGTAGCACGCTCCTGGGCGACTTGCAGAGCTTGGGCCGCTTCCGTCCGCTCGCCGATGGCCGTGCCCAGCTCCTCCTCGAGTTGAGCAACTCGCTCTTCGGAGGCTTCGAGAGCTTGCGCCACGTCGATTTGCTCCGCCTGGCTGATGCTCGATTCACTCTCTAACGACGCAATGCGCTCCTCGGCCTCGGCGAGCGACACTTGGGCTATGGCAGCCCGAGATTCGGTCTCGGCCACGGCATCCTCGATCGTCGCCGCGCGAGACTGGGCCGCATCCAAAGCTTCCTCGGCTGCGACCGCGCGGGACTCAGCATCAACCATTGCCTCCTCGGCCTCCACCGCACGAGACTGGGTCTCGCTCAAACGAGCGTTCAGCTCCGAAATCTCCTGCTGCATCTCGGTGCGTTCGGCCTGCAGTGCCCGAACCTGGGACGCCGACTGCGAGTTCGACCTCTCGACCTGTTGGAGGCGCCCGGTCAGTTCCTCGATTTGCAGTTCCAGCTCCTCCGTCTGCGAAAGAAGCTGGTCGTTTTGAGTGGTGAGTTCCTGCTCTCGCTGGCTCGGGCCGCAGCCCCCCACCAGGATGCTCATGAAAAGGAGCGACGCGACCATTCGAACGAGTGTTTGGGGGCTAATCAAGAGTCATCTCCCTGAGGGCAACGACAAGTGCGAGCTGATGCCGACACGGTACCAGGTTGCGCCGTTCGTCGTGGCGTGCGGTCAAGTCTCTTTCGTGAAGGCAACCTCGAGTTTCACGGCAACGCGGGCCAGGCGTTTGTCGCGCGTCCATAGCCGAGTCCTTTGCAGGAACACCGAAGCAAGCAGGTGAACATCGACGTATCCCAATCCCCTACCCATCAGATCGCGTCGTTCGATGAAGTCCATTACCTCATCGTGGGTGGCGGTGGGGACCGCGGGTAGGGCCCCTAGTAGGCCCAATACTTCGGCCCGGTTGGTGATGTTGCCGCACGCCAACTCGCCCACTACGTAAGGGTGCATCTGCACGCGGCCCTGTTCGAGGGCAGTTGCCAATGCCGAATCACACAATTGCAGGTGGTCGATCCACACCGAGGTGTCGACCAGCACTATTCAGCCTCGATACGTCGCCGGTGAATCTCCCGCAACTCCGGCTCCGTACCGCCCAGCTTCGCCAGTCTCCTTGCGCTCTCGCGCTCGATCAGCGCCCGAAGCCCCTCGTCGACCAAAGCTTTCCTTTCTTTCACGCCAGTGAGACGCTGAGCTTCGGCAAGCAACCGGTCGTCCAGGTTTACGGTCGTACGCATACGAACCTCCTTACCAATGCACCGAAGTGTACAGCAGCTGATGCGCTGGAAGATGGCCAGTTCAGGCAGTCAAGCAAAACGTTCGCTTGACTAGGCGGCGTGCTTCGACCCAAGGTTTAGGACCAGGACTCTCTACAGTCCTAGCAAGTGGGCTGGATTGTCCCTGATCATCCGCCGAACGTCCTCTTCGCCCAGTCCGCTTCCAATGAGCGCCTGGCCGAACTGCTGGAGCCCTTTAGCCGGATGAGGGCTGTCCACCTGCCCGAAATCGGTCGACAAAACGCAGTGTTGTGTACCCAGCCGCCGGATTTCGGCTGCCGTGCGGTCTATGGGGAAGCCGCCCCAATGGGCGAGGTGAGGCAGGTAGCAGCGTTCGATGATAGCGCCCAGGTCAATCATCTCCAGCTGAAAGTCCAGGCTATAGCCGGTAAGAGGTAGCTCGGGGTGGGCGACCATGAGACGGTTGATCTTTCGCTTCCTGGCTTCACCGAAGAGCACGGCCGTCTCGTTGGCGTTCAGATGACCATTGTTGAGGACGACGCCGGGGTGGGATGCGATTACCTCCAGGACCTCGATCGCCTCGGGTCTGAGCTTGCCTTGCGCGTTCATTACCGATAGAGGCTCGACCACCCTGCTCCGGTAGTCGGAACGCTGCTCCTTGAAGCCCGCCTCGCCGTAGTAGTCGATATGGTTCTCGGCATGGATCGTGGGCATCCACACCATCACGCCGCCGAGGCCAAGGGCCAGCTCCACGGCAAAGGGATTGACGCCGCCGACGAAACGATTGAGCACCACGCCGCCCCGTACTACCAAGTCGGGAACCGTACTCTGTGCGAGTTGCGCCCGAGCGACCGTCGAACCCTCGTGGGCCTTGAGCACGACGCCGCCCATCTTCGCCTGGGCAGCCTGCTGCACGACCTCGTGATCGTCGAGCAGCCGGGGAAATATGCTGGGTCGGCTATGGACGTGGAGATCGATGGCGCCTAGAAACCAGTCCGGCACGCTACCTGGCTTGCGGTTCAACGTCGGGCTACGGGAGAGTTCAACTGCTCCGCGAGCCAATCCACCAGCACGCCCGTAAGTCGTTCGAAGACCGGATGGCCGAGGCGCATGAAATCATTGTGCTTGCCCTCGATCCGGTAGAAAGTCTTCGGCTCTTCGGCCTTATCGAAGAGGGACAGGGCGTCCTTGAACGGATGCAGCTTGTTGTGCGTCCCATGGCCGATGAAAAGGGGCCTGGGTGCGATCTTGTCAACGAGGCTCTGAGCGTCGAAGACCAAGAGTGACTCGAGCAGCTCGAAGGCGGTTTGCGGCCCAAAACCCTGGACCGGCACCAGGTTCGCTTCGACCTCATCGCGGGTATCGGGGTCGAGAGGGTAGGTGTCGTAGGGGTCGCCGAACTGGCCGCTCCCCGTCATCGTCCGCTGGATGCGGTCCTGCTCGAGCCTGGCAAGGAGTGCGGCGAAGCCCTCTTCGCCGTGCCGGGCAAGCAGAAACGCGCGTCCATTGTAGAAGCCGTTGAGTGCCACCACCGCCTTGGCCCGCTCATCCCGTGCGGCGAGTTCGACCACATTGCCCGCGCCCATGCCCCAACCGAGCAGGGCCACTCGCTCACGATCTACCTGAGGCTGCTCCCGGATGAAGGTAAGGCCGCTCGTGATGTCCCGTACCTGCTCTTCGATCAGCAGACGCCCCGGCACTCCTTCGCTCTCCCCGTTGCAGCGATAGTCGAAGCCCAACACCACGTACCCCGCCTTGGTGAGCGGTTCGGCGAAGAGTCGCGGGTAGATCACGTTCAGGCCCAGATAGCCCGAACACGCCACCACTGCAGGGCGCCGCTCGCCCGGGCGAAGGTCATCGGGCAGATACAGTGCGCCATCCAGGTGGAGGCCGTCGCTATAGAAGTCGATCTTCCTTTTCAGCACCTCAGGCCTCCTTGCACTGTTCACAGCGCTGTTCACGGCCAGGCGCACGTTCCGCTCTAGTCATTTTCCACCACGCGCCGCTTGGCGATTTCCTCGAGTTCGCGCAGGGTGAACTCGATGTTGGCGTCACGGAGGGTGGGAAGGGCGTCCCTCGCTCGCTCCACGTTGCCCTGTTCGATCTGAGCATAAATGATCTCCTCACCGGTCCCTGCCGTTGCAACGGGGTAGCCCAGAGGCGCAATAATGGTGCTGCCGCCCCAGTATGTCGAACCCTGCTCTTCGCCCACGCGGTTGGCGAAGAGAACATAGGTGCCGTAGAGGAGTGCCGGGGGTCGCAGCAGGAGATCCCAGGCTCGCGGGTTCGTGCCCTCGCCGTCCATGCTCGAGTTGGCGATCACGCAGAAAACGTCGGCGTCGTCGCAAGCGGCCAGGTAGGCCATCGACGGGTACCAGAAATCGTTGCAGATGAACAGGGCGATACGGAGGCCGCGGTAGGAGAAGACGGTCAGCCGTTTGCCCCTGGCAAAATGCTTCTGCTCCTCCCACACGCTATAAGTCGGAAGATAGACCTTGCGATGGAGGTGAACGACTTCCCCGCCATCGAGCAGCGCCGCCGAGTTGTATATTCGTCCGCGCGGACTGCGCTCGACGAATCCCACGACGAGTGGGAGGGTCCGGCTCAGGCCCAACAACTCGCAAAATATCTCGTCGTTCCGCCTTAGGGAACTGCGAGCCATTTCGTGCCCCAGCGCGTACCCTGTCATGGCCAGTTCGGGGAAGATGATTAAGTCGGCGCCCTGCGCGTGAGCCTGCTGCTGGAAGTTGCGAACCTTCTCTAGGTTGGCCCAAAGATCCCCCAGCTCGGGAGCAATTTGGGCGACGGCTACCTTCATTGGCTTTGTGCTCATTGGCTTTGCGCTCGTCACCGAAGCGGTGCCGGGCAATTCGAGTTGTTCGGGCGGAGTGTCCATGCTACGGTTGACGATACCAAAGCTAACTGCCCGAAGCGCAAACGGCTTACGCTTTCGCGCGTCGTCGAATTCGGCGGCGAAGTTCTCACTGAAAGGTCGTGGTTATGAGGAGATTTGCCGGCTTGGCACTGGTACTAGCGCTGACCGTCGGAGCCGTCGGCTTCGCCCAAGACTCGCTTCGCATCGGCTCCAAACAGTTCACGGAGCAGATCGTTTTGGGCAAGATAATGGTGCTTGCCTTGGAAGACGCCGGTTACGACGTGGTGGACCGGACCAATCTGGGTAGCTCCGATGTCAACCGACTAGCTCTCGCCAATGACGAGATCGACATCTACCCCGAATACACCGGCACGTTCCTCAACTACGTGAGTGAGCAGGTCGAGGTTCCCGAGGGCGTTTCGCAGAATGCCGAGGATCTGTACGAGTTCGTGCGCGAAACGGATGCACAGAACGATCTCGTGTGGCTCCAACCGGCTCCGGCCAACAACACCTACGCCTTTGCCGTGACGCGCTCCTTCGCTGAGGAGAACGATCTTCAGTCGGTCGCCGATTTCGCCGAGTACGTGAACGACGGCGGTCGAGTGATGATGGCCGTGGGTGACGAGTTCGCTCAGCGTGAAGACGGCCTGCAGGCGTTCGAGGAGGCCTACGGTTTCGAGCTTACCGACGATCAGTTGCTGGTGATCGCCGGCGGTACCCCTGCCCAGACCGAACAGGCGCTCGCCGAAGGCGCCAACAACGTCAACGTGGCGATGGCATTCGCCACGGACGGTGCTCTCCAGGCCTATAACTTCGCGGTGCTGGAGGACCCGGAAGGTGCCCAGCCGGTCTTCCAGCCCACGCCTGTCGTTCGGGCCGATGCAATCGCTGAGAACCCGGAGATCGCGGATATTCTCAATCCCATCTTTTCGTCCCTGGACAATGAGACGCTCCAGGGCCTCAACGCCTCGGTCGACGTGGCGGGGGAGAACCCCGAGGCGGTGGCGAGAGAGTATCTCGAGGAGAACGACTTCATCGACTCCAACTGAGTTCAGGAACCCTGCCCGGTAAAAGGGGGATCCATTGTCGGTGCAGCGGCCGAAAAAGTCGAACGGGTAACCTGAGGGGTCAGGCGGCGAACTGCTTGACCCCTTCGGCTTGACCCCTATTGGACTGATCGGTTCTGGCTGAGGATGCGCTTCATGCGGAGGTGCTGCGATCGCAAATCGAATTGCAATCTTGGGCGGTCTGGTCGCCAGCCTGGGATTCTTCTTCCTCCCGCTCATCGAGCTCAAGCCCAACCGGATCGCCTCGGGCATCTCGTTCCAGCTACTCGAGCTCGAGGGCGATCTGCGCTACCTCATCCTCTTCGCTTTGGCCGTCCTGGCCCTCTTCGCAGCGCTCAGACCGGCAAACAGCACTCGCGGCTGGCTGCTCGCCGGCCTGGGTAACCTGTTGCTGCTCCTGACCCTGTTTCTCGGCGCCATGGCCGGCGAACAGTTACTGGCCAATGCGGAGGCGTTGCTGGGGGAGGGCCTCATTTTGCGCAACCCGAGAATACTGCCGTCGGCGGCATTGGCGCTAGGCTTGGTGGGCGGCTACGTGGTGCTCTTCGCTGGGCTCCGGGATCTGACGCAAGCGGGAGTCTCGCAGATCGCGCGGCTAATCGCGGCATGGGGAGGCGCAGTGCTCATCGCGCTGCTCTTTATCGCCGGGACGTTCGACGTCTACTCGGTGATGGTCGAGTTCGAGGCCAGGGGAGACCAGTTGGGCAGGGCTCTGCTCGAGCACACCTTGCTGGTCGCCGTGTCGCTCACGATCGGATTCGTGCTCGGCATCGGCCTGGGCCTGTGGGCATCCCGCGATGAGCGGATTGCGCCGGTGCTCCTCTACGCGGTGGGCATCATTCAGACCATTCCCAGTCTGGCGCTCTTCGGGGTGCTGCTGGTGCCGCTCGCCTGGTTGGGCAGCAGCCGCGCGCTCACCATTGGCCTCTGGTTCCTCGCGCTGCTGGCGCTGGCGGCGTTGCTCGTAGGCGCGTACACCCGCTACGCAGAGGTTCTCCCGGGCAAGCGGCGCCAGGCGCTTCTGCTCCTGAGCGCCGTTGTCGCGGCGATCCCGCTCGCGCTGTTCGTCGTCGTGCTCAGCAGTTACCTCTTCCGCGTGAGCTTCATCGTGTTCGCGTCGAACGTGCCGCAGTTCGGGATCCTTAGGAGTCTGATGCTGGTCCTGCCGGCAGCGGCTGTTGCCCTGTGGCTTCTGGGTCGAGCGCTCAGGGCCGGTCCCCTGAAGAAACTGCTGAGATACGGCATGTGGGCAGGCTATGGTGGATTTGCAGCCGCGCTGCTCTTGGCGTATGTAGCGGGTTCGCGGCGGTTCCTGGAAGGCGTGGAAGGTGCCTCGGTCCTGACAATGCGCGAACTGGGGGTGTCGGGAATCGGGGTCGCGCCGGCCGTTATCGCGCTCACGCTCTACTCGCTGCTGCCGCTGGTGCGCAACACCTACGCCGGTCTGCAAAACGTGGACGCGGCGATAATAGATTCCGGCCGCGGGATGGGGATGGGACCGTCCCAGCGCTTCTTTCAGATCGAGTTGCCCATTGCTCTGCCGGTCATCATGGCGGGCGTTCGCAACGCCGGGGTGGCGCTGATAGGGATTGCCGCGGTTGCCTCGGTAATCGGCGCCGGTGGTCTGGGCGACTTCATCTTCAACGGCATCAACAACACCTCCATCGACCAGATTCTCCTGGGCGCGGTGCCGGCAGTGCTTTTGGCTTTCCTTCTCGACGCCGGATTGCAGGGAATCGAGCGGCTGTTGACCTCGCCCGGCATTCGGCAGCTACAGGATTAGAAGGATGCCGACGGAGAGGGCACACACCAAGAGGGCGCATAGCAGTAGGACACGCAGAAAAGCGACACGGTTCGGAAGGACACGTATCAAAAGGACGGGGACATGATCCAGTTCGAAAACGTCGTGAAACAGTACCCCAACGGCTTCCGCGCGGTCGACGGCCTGAACCTGCATGTTCCCGAGGGGGAGATCTGCGTTCTTATAGGTCCGTCCGGTTGCGGCAAGACGACGTCGATGCGAATGGTAAACCGCCTGATCGACATCAGCAGCGGACGCATCAACGTCGAGGGGCGCGACAACCGTGATGTGCCGCTAGAGGAACTGCGGCGCAAGATCGGCTATGCGATCCAGCAAATCGGCCTCTTCCCGCACATGACCGTACATGACAATGTCGCGGTCGTGCCCAGGCTCCTCGACTGGGACGAGCAGCGCATCCGCAATCGGGTCGACAGCCTGCTGGAGCTGGTCGGTCTCGATCCGGACGTACACCGCGGCAAGTATCCGCGGCAGTTGTCGGGCGGACAGCAGCAGCGCGTGGGCGTGGCACGGGCGCTGGGAGCCGATCCACCGATCATGCTGATGGACGAGCCCTTTGGCGCTGTCGATCCAATTACCCGGGAGACGTTGCAGGACGAGTTCCTGCAGATTCAGAGGGAGATCGGCAAGACGATCATTTTCGTGACGCACGATATCGACGAGGCGATCAAGATGGGTGACCGGATCGCCATAATGCGCGATGGGAAGATGGTCCAGTTCGACGCGCCCGACGACCTGCTGGCCCACCCCAAGGACGGTTTCGTGCGCGATTTCGTAGGCGCCGATCGGCAGCTCAAGCGACTGGGGCTGGTGCGGGTACACGAAATCATGGACCGGGAGCCACCGGTCGTGGGCCCCGACAGCAAGATCGAGGATGTCCTTGAGGTCATTCGCGAGCACGGCCACAAGAGCGCGTTCGTGCTCGATCGCGAGGGGCGGCTCAAGGGCTGGGTGAACAGGAGCGCAGCCGAGGCGAGCTCGACGCTGCTCGAAGCGGTACACGAGGTGGCGTACCGGGATGTCGCCGCTAAGGAGACGGCCACAGTGCGCGACACGCTGTCCGTAATGCTCACGCGAGGATTTCGCATGACGCCGGTCGTGGATGACGAGGGGCGGTTGGTGGGCGCCGTCACCCTGGAAGCGCTCAAGGCGTTGGTCGAACGGAATAGCGTCGCGGAGGGGAGCGAGGCGTGACGGCGTCGCGGGCGGAGTCGAGAGGCGATTTCGTCGTCCCCACGGCTGTTCTCGCATGGGTAGGCGTCTCGCTGCTGCTGATCGTCCTGAGCTTCATTCAAGTCGAGCTACAGGACAGGCGGTTCATGGCGGAGATGGCCACCTTGGCGCCCACCTTCTGGCTGCCCACGCTGGGCTTCAGTGAACTCACTCTGCTGCACGTGGGGGCAGTGAATACCGACGTGCCATTGTTCTACGCCGCCCTGCTGTTTGCAATCATCGAAGTGGCCCTCGCCTACGCCTACCGTAGCAGCGAGTACACGATAGTACGTCCCCTCGTCCGAGCGGCGACCATCTTTCTGGCGTTCTGGTCGCTCTTCGGGTCGCTGACCATCTGGGACGCGATTTTGGGTGCTGTCTTTCCGCTCTCCACCAGGCTTCTCTACCCGCGAGCAACGGTCATCGGACTCGCCGCCGAGCATCTCGAGCTGATAATCGTCTCGTCGATCATTACCGTATCCGTGGGCCTGGCGCTTGGCATCCTAGTGACCCGCTTGCAGTTCCGGGAGTTCCTGCCGCTGGTGAGCAACTTCGTGAGCGCCGGCCAAACGGTGCCTACCCTCGCCATCGTAGCGATCATGGTGCCCATCCTCGGTTTCGGCTTTTGGCCCGCCATCATCGCGCTCATCCTCTACGGCATGCTCCCCGTCGTGAGAAACACGGTGGCGGGTCTCGAGGCGGTAGACCCGTCGATGATCGACTCGGCCAGGGGCATGGGGATGACGGCGCCGCAGATCCTCTGGCAGATCGAGTTGCCAAACGCGAGCAGCATCATTCTGGCCGGCATTCGTACCAGCGTCGTAATCAACGTGGGAACGGCGGCGCTGGGCGCCTTCGTGGGCTCGGGTGGCTTGGGCGTGCCCATTGCCGGGGGCATCAGCACAGCTAACTATTCTTACGTGTTGGAAGGTGCATTGCCCGCCGCCATGCTGGCGATCCTGCTCGACTACATCCTTGGCCGGGTCGAATTCGTACTCACGCCCAGGGGGCTGCAGATCGCGAGTTAGTGATTGGTTGCTGAAAGCAGGAGTTCGATGTGCCCGACTCCGCTCTGCCCGACTTCTCAGCCTACGTCACGGACCAGCCGAAACCCGATGTGCCCTGTAGAGCTGTCGGGGGTGTTGTGAGTGCGGGCCGCGACCCGGTAGCGATTGCAGTAGGAGCTGTGGCACAAGTAGGAGCCGCCCTTGGTCACCTTGGCGTCGCCAATCCCCGGTCCCTCCGGATTGTAGGACGTCCCGCCGTGTGGCCCGGTCGAATCCTGAGCGGCATGTTCTGTGCCCCACCAGTCCTGGCACCACTCCCAAACGTTGCCCACTACGTTGAATAGCCCGTAGCCGTTCGGCTCGAAGGAGTCGACGGGAGCTGTTCCCAGGTAGCCGTCCTTGGCGGTGTTCTTCTTTGGAAAGGTGCCCTGCCAGATGTTGCAGCGGTGCTTGCCGCCCGGCGAAAGCCAGTCGCCCCAGGGGTACGTCTTCTGTTCGAGTCCACCTCGGGCGGCGTACTCCCACTCCGCTTCGGTCGGAAGCCGCTTCCCCGCCCACTCGGCGTAGGCAACCGCGTCGTTCCAGGACACGTGTACAACAGGATGATCCGGGCGCTCGCAGATGGAGGAGCCCGGCCCCTCGGGATGCTTCCATGTAGCGTCGTGAACCTGCAGCCACCAGGGCGCCTGAGGGACTTTCAACAGGGGTGGGTGGCCGGAGGGCAGGAACTTGTCGAAAACATACGACCAGTCGTACTTCTCGGCTTCCGTCCGGTAGCCGGTTTCGTCTACGAAAGTCTGGAACTTGGCATTCGACACGGCGAATGGGTCGATCCAGAAGCCGTCGACTACTACCTCCCGTACCGGCCCCTCACCGTCGTACGGAAAGGTCGGTTCGTTCGTACCCATGAGGAAGCTTCCGCCGCCGATGAGAATCATCCCGTCGGTCGTCCCGCCGGTCGAGCCCGACGGAGTTCGGGCGGAACTGGTGCGAATCTCGGCATCCTCACGAGGGGGCCGCGAGACGCCGCAGCAGGGAGCTGTTTGGGCCTCGTCCTTCACCGGCGGTGTCCATTTTCGAAGGGCAAGATGGGCAACTGCATGACTGCTTTTTACTATACGCGTCATGGCTCAAGTGCCGTCAGATCGGCCTACTTCGAGGTGGCGGGTTTCGATTACTCGACCTACAACTTCCGCAACCTCATCCGCCCCGATATATGGAGGTGTGCCATCGGTGGCTCGAGGATTTGCGCTCACCAGCTTCCAGCCGAACTGATCGTCCTTCAACAACTTGCACACGTACCCCTCGGAGGCCAAGCGGGCGACTACCGCGGCGCCGTCGTACCCCTTGTCGTTTCGATTCACCAAGACCAGGTCTCCGTCGAGGATGGGGCGGGGTCCGAGCGCCATCGAGTCCCCTCGAATTCGAAAGGCAACGAGATCCTTGCTTCGTGCGAAGAGGGCATCTACCCATACGTCATTTCCCAGAATTGAGTCGTCCTGTGTGGGCCCCGCACCAACCCATCCGGCTACATGAACCGGTAGACGCAGCACCTTTCGTGGTGTCACGTCCTCCGCTCCCCGGGCGGCCGGTTCCAGCTCGTAGACGAGCTCGTGTAGCGGCATCTCCAGCGCGTCGGCCAGCCTCGCGAGCGTGTCCAGCGAGGGCTTAACCAACTTCCCGTGGCGCGAAACCCTTCCTTGCATGAGGCCGTAGACCGTCGTCGCCCCGATGCCGGAGAACTCGGCGAACTGTTCGAGCCTGGTCATGCCGAGCTGTTTCATCCTGCGCGCGATACGCGTGCTGAACGGACCAGGTAACTCCTTCGTTCGGTCCGACCTCTCGGCTCTAGGCATAACTCAATCCTCCCTGACATTCTCGCACGAGTGAGCTTAGACTACTCCAACGTTGGAGTAAAGGAGTCGCAACCGGCTCCTTCGAGGAAGGGGGTGGGGGATGAGCGATCAGGAGTTCGCCGAAGCGGTCGACGCGCTTCTCTGGATTGGTCCATCCGGAGATATGCGAGACAATGGCGCGAACCTGGAGGCGGTCAGGTGGTCGTTGGACGAGCGGCGGCGGGCCATCGACCTCCTGCATGAGTTGCTCGATGCTCTACTGCCGATGTACCTGTGGCGGGACCACCCGCAAGTCGCGAAGCCTCTCCTCGAAGCGTTCCTATTCGTTCAGGAGCAGAGCGGGGGGATCGAACCGGGCGGCCCAACGGAGCGGTCCACGTGATGCGGGAAGCTGCAGGGGGGTGCGGACGAGCGGAACGATACTATGGTATCGTCCTGACGGCCTCAAGAGAAGGTAGGCGCTCTGGCCGCTCCCATCCCCAGGCGGTAATCTGGGTCGCCCTAAATTCTTCCGGTTTGCGGCGAAGGCACCTGCAAGGAGAGGCCAAACGCGGGTGCTGCCTCACGGCAGAAGCCGGAGCATGTGCCAGGGCGCTATTTACTTCGCTTGGGCGCGCGCCTAGATCCTGTGAACCGATCGAGCGCCTGAACCTCGGTCCTGCTCGGTTCTCGCAAAATGTGACCGGCATCCTCGCCCAAGGTGCTGGCGATCCTTCTCAGCGTGAGGACGTAAGGGTTGAACTCTTTGGCTGTCTCCACGCCTTCGTACCGCTGGTAGGCGCGCAGCGATATGCCCAAGCGGTCAGCAACGTCCTCTTGCCGCAGTTCCCTGGCGAGTCGCGCTTGCTGGATTCGACGTCGCACTACGGCGAGGTAAAGCTCATCCGTCACTGCCCCATCATCGAAGGGTCACTCGCGCGGCGGAACGATACTATGGTATCGTGTTACCCGTCTTTCAAGATGTGAGGTGGTTGATGGTGTAGCCGTGTTCCCCGGTTTCGTATGTAACCCTGCGTGCCGCCTCTCGCTACGCAAGTGCCCAACCCGGGCATCTTTCGGTTCCTTGCTCTGGTAGGCCGGGACCGTCCCCTTGTGATGACGAGGCCATCGGGTCGAGCGCCCGCGTTGGGTCGACTTGAGTCTACTTCAGAAAGGGTTTGCCGGCGCTCCAAGCCTCCTAGGGAGGTTGATCGTGCCCTCTTTTCTAGCCCGACTACTACTCACCGGCCTGCTTGCCGTGGTCCCCCTGCTGGGCGCGTTGGCGCTTGCGCAGCCGCTGGATATTTCGACGATGTGGCCCGCATACAGCGAAGAGAATGTGTCGGAGGGGGAGTACGGCGGAGTGCTGCGGATTCCCCTGCCCTACTACGCCCCCTTTCAGTCGCTTAACATCATCGATGACATCAACTCTTCCCCCATGCTGGGCTCCCTCTACCCGAACCTGATGGTTTACGACCCATTTAGCGGGCTGACTAAATGCTGGCTTTGCACCTCTTATCAAGTGTCCCAGGACGGCATGGATGTCACGTTCGTCTTGCGCGAGGGTATCGAGTGGACCGATGGCACGCCGCTTACGGCGCACGACGTTACGCTTATGGCGCGCATTGTTTCCGATCCCGACAGTGAAACCAACTACGTATCACGGGTACGCGTGGGAGAGGACGTTGTCACTTACACGGCCCGGGATGATCACACCCTGGTCATGCATCTTCCTGCACCCCTCCCCGAGTCTGACTGGAGGCCCCTGGCTAGGTTACCGGCGCTTCCCACACACATCTTCGGCCCTGCCTACGAGCAGGGCGGTATCGCCGCGGTCGAAGAGCTCTACCCCTTGGATAGCACCGATATAGTTTCGGCCGGCGCCTGGCGCTTTGGCAGCTACAGCGAGGAGGGCGGCTTGGTCCTGCTGGAGAATCGGGAGGGAAACTGGGTGACCGACGCCTACGGCAACAAGCTTCCCTACCTCGACGAGTTCCACCAGTTCGGTCTCGGGGACGGTAACGAATCGGAGTTACTGCTAGCGGGCGAAGCGGACCTGGTTGTAGACGTGTCGGACGGGCGCCTGCTCGACGACTTGCGGGAGGCGGGGAACGAGGTCGTGCCGCTTCAAACCGTTACGTCCAATATGGACTACCTGGTGCCCAATTTAGTGCACCCGGAGCCTCGAAGGCGGGAACTCATGCAAGCTCGAGCGTTCCGACGTGCCCTCTCGATGATGATCGACCGACAGCCTTATGCTGAGCAGCTCTACGGCTCGCGGGCGAACCCCTTCTACAACTGGAACAACCGCGACGGATATCGCGATCTTCCATACCCTGTATTCAGCTACGACCCTGCTGAGGCTCACGACCTGCTCGAAGGGCTCGGACTATGGCGCGACTCCGCTCGCTCGGCCTGCCCGGGTGGATGCTACTCGTTCGCAGACAGTACTCCACTTGTATTGAATCTAATTCACTTCGACCGTGCAGGGCCAAACCAAGGTGCAGCCTGGGTAGTCGAGGCTCTTGGCGAGGCTGGCCTGGAGGTGAAGGACGCTCCACTAACCGTAGATGAGCTTGCAGGTCGTGTCTTCTTTCGAGATAGCGAAGACTTCAGGGAGTTCGATCTTTGGTTCGCTTCCCGGGGGGCAGCGATCGACGGTCGCGAGTTCTACCGGCAGATATTCGATGTCGCTGGAGACTTTCGCTATTGGGGGATAGGTCCCGAAATCAGCGTGGCCCCTGTCGATTTGAAGCCCTGGGAAGTCCGGCTCAGTGAGTTGGCTGCGGTGATTGAGTCCAATCAGCCTCTGTCAGAGAGAGTCGCTGCGGCAGCGGAAGCGACGGTGATCTTCGCCGAGGAGCTGCCGATGATTCCACTTGTCGAGCTTCAGCGCTTCCAGGCGTATGCCGGCAATCTGCGAAATACTTTCGACAAGGTTTCGGACGATTACTCGCAACCGTTCCTCCAAGGTCCAATCTTGCAACTGCTTTACTACGAGTGAGTTACGAGGTGGCGGCGACCGAGTCGCC
>JBBDRD010000006.1:0-3127 GCA_040905665.1 Trueperaceae bacterium | reverse complement strand
CCCCCCCCCCCCCCCACCTCGGTCAACTACGGCTGCAGGCTGTTACTGATGTCTGGGCCCGCGGGGCCGCTGCCGAGCGTAATACGCAGCGCACGGCCAAAGCGGATGAGTCTTGGCGTTGTATAGCTCATATCTGCACCTCCTTCCCCCTCATCTCCAGCGAGAACTTCTCTTCAGCCAGCTGGCGCTGACGATGAGCCGGTGTGTCGGCAGTTCGACCCTGAAGCCAAGCTTCGGCGCTAATGGCGATCATCGCTTCGGTAAGCATCTTCGATTTTCCGTCCCGCAGCCCTTGCGCCAGATTCCGCAATCCTTCAGCCGAAAGCACTCTCAGTTCAGCCAAGGTAGGCTGGCGCAGCCAGCGTTCTATGGTTGGCCAGTTAAGGCTGACGCTCAACCCGTGAATTCCGTCGAAGCCGGTCTTCTGCACTCGCGTTGTGATTTCCGCAGGAAGCAGGTCGCTCATCGCCCTGCGCAAGACGACCTTATCCATCGTTCCCACAGACTTCAAGTGTGGAGCGAGACCGAGCGAGTACTCGACCAACGCCCGGTCGAGGAACGGGTAGCGCAGCTCTACCGGCTGGACCGGCGCAATTAGCCCGGTTTCGTTGTATAGATTGAAAATGCTTACTTCCGGTGTGTACCCAGTGCTGCAGCTTCCAGCGTGGATCTCGCAGGCCGACGAGTGAGCCAACCGGCCGGCGCTGCGCGTAGCCCAGTCGAAGTGTACCCTGGGGATCATAGAACGCTGGAGGGCGTAGCGGAGGATGCGAGATATGGCTCTGTCCCTGCTGTCCCCCCACGCGCGAGCATCGCGCCATGCCTGAGCTAACCGTCCCCTACGGACTTGCGATCGAATGAGGCCGTAGCGGGCTGTCATTAAGGCATCCCCACCATGTCCTGACAGCTGCACGTGACTGAAAGGTTCGTAGAGTGCATGGCGGACGCGTCCCAGCAGCAGCTCCTGAACCGGTTCGTTGAACAGGTGGGCGGCGTTGAACTCCTCAAGGGAGAGGAGATCGTCGACACGGATCTGCTTCCATGGTGAGCTGCCTATCAAGCCGCGGCTGTATCTGCGCTCGTCCATGGTCGGGAGGCGGTCCGAAACCATCGAGCGTGCTTCGAGCTCGGGGATGTGCCTGCGGGCAAGGGCGAACACGCTGGTGGAGTCCATCCCGCCCGATACCTCGCAGCTGAGCCGCTTTGCTCTGACCCGATCCTTGACTGCCTGCTCCAGCAGGCTTCGCACCTTCTCGGCTGCTTCCGCCAAGCTGGTGGACGCGGGCGTGGGCTCCAGGGTGTAGTACGTCGACATCCTCATGCTTCGGGCGGGCGTGACGCTGAGAATGGTGGCGCGCTCCAGCCGCTTCACCCCTTTGTACGGGGTGAGCTCGGTGACTACGCGGCGGGTAGCGAAGTAGGAGATGAAGTAGTCCGGGTTGAAGTCTGGGGGGATGGAGGGGTGCGATAGCAGGGCGTCTATGTTCGAGGCCAGTAGAAGGGATCCGGCAGCCTCGGCGAGGAACAGGGGTCGTACGCCGAAGCGATCGCGGAAGGCGAGTAGTTTCTGCTGTTGCGCTATCCAGGCGATGGCAGCGAAGTCGCCTTCGAGGTGCTCGGGTGCCTGCTCGTGCCAGCGGGCGAGCGCGGCGGCAACGACGGCGGCGTCGGATGCTGTTCTTGTCATCCGTAGTTCGGTGATGAGTTCGGAACGGTTGTCGATTCTTGCGTCGGCCACCACTGTCACGTCCTCGACTGTTACCGGTTGCGGGCCGTCCTCGGGGAGGGTGTCGAAGCGGGCGCAAGCCAGTGCTGCCGGACCGAGGTGTTTGCCGGTGGTGCCGTCCGGCCCCTGGAGTTTCAGGGAGGGCAGCATGCCGGCAAGTTCCTCGTGCGCCACCACTGAACCGTCACGATGCAGTACCGCTGCTATGCCGCTCATGCCGGCACGACCGCTTCGCTGGTTGGTGTGTTCGAGAGTATCGGGTTGAACTCCAGCTTTACGTCCTGCCGGTCGGTGAGTACTTGCCCTTCGCACTCGACCCAGGCGTGGGCGGCGAACGGGAAGCGCCGCACTGCGACGATCATCGTGACCGGGTGTTGCTGCCAGCGCAGGAGTCGGGTGATGGCTATCGCCTGCGGCAGGCAGCGGGCTCCGGGCCGGTAGTAGAGGGCGGCTGCCTGCAGTCGGTGGGCGACGGCCCGCATGGTGGTAAGCTCTTCGGTCGTTACCGGGCGAAGTGGGACCGCCGGTAACCGGTCGATCACGTTGTGCACCCCGAACAATGCCAGTTCCAGGTCGGCTCTCACGAGTGCGAGGTAGCAGGTCATCGTCTCTCCCGACTGAGTTGATCCCCGCTGAGTTGGCCCCGGCTGAGTTGGTCTGGGCTGAGTTGATCCCGGCTGAGCAGGCCGGCTCGGCGCAGTTCTTCGAGCAGGGAACGAACATCTCGCGCGATGATCTCGGGTGGCGCCCGGTAGGCTTCGCTGAGCTTCTGCATCGTTGCCTCGAGGTCGTTTCGTTCGACCGCCTGCCACACTCGAGCGCCCAGGTCGTCGAGACCGAAGTAGTCGCCCTTGGGTGACAGCAGTAGAATGCTGTCACCCTCGACGGTAGCTCTGACGCCGCTCGGAATCCGCCTCCTCCTCGGCTCCTGTTCCATGCTCCATCTTCCACATGTCCGGCCCGCTCCACAATCCTCTTTTTGGATTACTACAAACGCCTAGTGGAACGACTAATTGCGTAGGGGACGGCATCCTTGAGTACTTTTGGAAGTGAAGGCCGGGGGTCACGGCCACGACGTGCGGGATAGATATCGGGTCATGGCTTATCCCTTTGAGTACTGCCGTGACCCGGTTATGCGCGCCCAACTTGTTCCTGGCGCTGGCAAGGCGCTGTTTGGTCGTACTTTCCGCGATCTTCAAGTCACCAGCGGTAGCCTTGACTTGCTTCTCCTGAGCGATGCCGGATAACACCTGCCGCTCGCGTGGAGTCAAAGTGAAGATTTCACCGAACGGTAAGCGGCTTACCTACGTCGCAAGAAGTGTGTCAGGCAGGAAGCTCAGATCGTTGGGATTGTCAATATTTCGTTCTGTCGCGGTAGCCACGAGACAACGAATAACGTCG
>JBBDRD010000005.1:0-55067 GCA_040905665.1 Trueperaceae bacterium | reverse complement strand
CGGTTAGAACCCCGTTCTCAGGAGCCGAGCCGACACCCCCGCCCGACCGACCCCGCCGATCAGTACCTGTAGATCGCCGCCAGCTCGCTCTCGGACGGCATCTCTTCAAACGGCAAGGGGAACACAGCCGCCCCGGTACGCAAGGCCTCCACGGCCGCCCGGTCAAGCAGGTCTTCGAACTCCCCTACGCCGGCGGCGTCACCGTCACTACCGATCTCGCTGATCGCCCGCGCCTGGGCATCGAAGGCTCCCAGGCGTTGCCGGTCGAGGGCGACGAAGAGTGTGTCTACCCGCCCGTCGATCCCCGCCACTATCACCTCTTCGAGTTCGTCTCCGGTGCTCCCGGTGCCTGCGAGCTCGTGATAATGGGCCTCGGCGTTCTTCCTGGGTTGCTCGAACCGCTCGGCTACAGCGTCCCAGGAATGTTTTTGGATCTCGTCTGGGCCCCACTGGTCGGGGTTGCCCCGCACCCACTCGCCCTCGAAGAGGTGAGGGTAGTGATTAGCCTCTTCATAGATCGGGTGCAAGTATTCCACCCCCATGAACATCAGCGGCTTCTCGGTGCCGGCGATCACTTCACGCACGCCGTTGTCGAGCATACGGAAGAAGGTGAGGATCTCCGCCTTGCGATCCGGCTGCTCGGGCCCGGAGCCGTGCGACGCGGCTTCATGCTCGCGACTCTGCCCTCGGCTGGAGAGTTGATGACGCACGGTGGGATCGGGGTCGTCGTCGGTGAAGCGCAACGACTGGGCGAGACTGCGAGGTGTGTCCTCGGGCAGGTCGATCTCCTTCGCCCCTCCCCGGTCGACTTCGAAGAGTCGCGTCTTCCCCAGGCTGGCGGCCAGCACGTAGTAGCTGTCCTGCTGGTTGAGTAGCGGGATCAACGGCTTGAGGTGGTAGCGCTTGCCCACCACGCTAAGGTCGGGCAGGTCGCGCTCCACCTGCAACCGGTGCTCCTCGCCTTCGGCCATGAACATCGCGAGCCCGTCGAGCTGGTGCTGCCAGAATTCGTAATCCTCGAGCAGAGTCAGGGCCGGCGCGATCAGGCCATCGATATCGCGGTCGTCCCAGCCGCGGCTGTCTAGCTGCGCCCGAACCTCCTTTATTCGGTTCTTCATGCGGATGGGGTTCTCTCGGGTAGGCTTGCCTGCCCGCTGTGTTGGTAGATAGAACGACACCGCGAGCCCTTCTTTGGGCTCGCTGAGTGAAACCAGATCATCCCTGGTAATCATCGCTGCCTCCCTCCTCTCAAACTCGCATGTCGTAGAGGGAGGCAAATGTAAGCCACGCGGAACAGGGTCCGCGGTGACGGTCAGCTCGGTCGGATTACAACCCGGCGGGCACGGCCCTCCCCGCTCGATTCGGTGGCGACGTCACTCTCATCGGCGAGGGCAACGTGGATGACGCGGCGCTCCGCTGCGCTCATGGGGTCGAGCTCGACCGCATCGCCGCTCTTGCGTACGCGGTCAGCCGCCTTGAACGCGGCTTCGCGCAGGCGGTCGTCGCGCCGGCGCTTGTAGCCACCGACGTCTACGCTCACGCGTACGTTGGAACCCTCCTGGCGGTTGATCACCGCGTTCGTTAGGTACTCCAGCGCCGCCAGCGTACGGCCATTGCGGCCGATTATCTTGCCCGGGTCGCCACCGTATATCTCGGCAGTGACCTCGCTTTGCTCCTCGGGACCTTCATCTCCATAGGTAATGTCGACCGCGTATGAAGGGTCGAAGTTGAGGAGCAGGTGTACCAGGAACGATTCCGTCCGCTCGCGCGGATCGCCCTCGATCAGCACGCCTGCCGGGGCGGAGTAGGCCTCCTCTGCTGCCTCACGAGACTCGGGGATCTTCGCCTCGTTCTCGTCCTCGTCCACGCTGATGCCGATATTCTCGAGGTACTTGTCCAGATCGTTGTCAGCCATCCTCACCCTCTATAACGTTTGCCATTCCATCTGGCTCTGGTACCTCTGCCATGCCCACGGGCACCGTATCGCCTGCCCACGGTTCGATCAACATGGGTCGACACACGCCGGATTTACCCTTTGCTCGGCTTCACCGCCACCGCCTGTTGTGGCTTGTTGCGGCTGAGGAGCCAGTATTGGATTACCTGCACGAGCATCGATACCACGAAGTATAGAATTACGCCGGCAGGGAAGCCAACCATGATGAAGACGAAGACGACGTTGATGAACAACTGCTGCCGGAACTGCGACTGATTACCGCGGGTCGCGAAGTACGACTGCGCGACCATCACGCCCACGTACAGGGCCGGCAGGATGTAGAACGGATCGGCCTGGCCCAGGTCGGGGATCCAGAGGAAACCCTCGTTGAATTCGAAGTTTACGAAGACCCGCCAGAGGATGATGAATAGCGGCATCTGCAGAAGTATCGGCAGACAGCCGCCGGCCGGGTTGACGCCCGCCTCGCGGTAGAGCTTCATCGTCTCCTGCGTCAGCTTCTCCCGGTCGTCCTTGTACTTCTTCTGCAGCGCCTGGATCTTGGGCTGAAGCTGCTGCATCCCGAACATCGACTTGGTTTGGGTGCTGATGAGCGGCCAGATGAGCGCGCGGAATAATAACGTGAGCACGATGATCGACAGGCCCCAGGAACCCACGTACTCGTGGATGTAGCGCAGCGTCCAGATGATGCCTAGCGACATCTGTCCCAGGATGTTGGCGTTGAAGAGGCCAGGGAGTTCGGCGTAACCCTCCTGGGTATAGCGCACCAGCTCATTGGGGCCGGTGTAGACGTCGAGTGCTACCCGCGCCTCGCTGCCGGGCTCGGCCGGCAGCGTCTCTTGCATGGCAATGCCGTTGCCAGGCAGTGATTGAGCTGCGAGTCCTCTTGAGGCGGCGCCGGCGGCATTGCCTTCGGTGGCCTCCTCGAGGCTCAACAGTGAGCGCTCTCCGCTCCCGGCGGGCCGCATGACGATCGCGTAGCCGCTGTTGCGGTTGTTCGTCTGCAGTGAGGCGTAGCTGGCATTAGCTACCGGCTGAGACACCGGGTTGAGTGTCGAGGAGCTGCCCTGACCGATCTTGATGGTCGGGTCGTCCTGCCGCGCGATACCGTCGAAGGCGACCTGCAGCGGCTGCACCTCGGTCGCCTGGCTCTCGGGACCGCGTCGAGCCGCCACCGCCACCTTGAGCGTGTGGGTGATGTTGCTCACCTGCACGACCTTCTCGACCTCAATGTCGCCCAACTCGAAGGTGAAGCGGCCCTGGTACTCGGTATCGCTAATGCGCTGCCATGTCGCGTCGACATTTTCGGGATCTATGTATTCGCCGGCGAGCAACAGGGAGAGGCCGGGAATTTGGGCGTCGAACGGTATCAGATTCTGACCGCTGTCGACGTTGTAGTTCCCCAGGTTCTGACCCTTCTGCTGCTTCGCGAACACCGCGAGGAGCTCCCCGGCGTCGTTGAAGAAGTAGTCGGCGCCCTTCGTGGGGATACGGGTGAGTATCTCGTCCAACTCGCCACACCAAAAAGCGGATGCAGCAGGAGCGGCACAGACCTCCTCGATCCTGTTCAGGTCGCGGAACTCGCTTGCCTGAAAATCGTTGAGAGCAAATTCCACTCTGGCCGAGGCGAACTGGAGGAGCAGCGCTGCGGCCAGCGCGAATAACAGATACCTTGAGGTCTTCAACTTGCCTCCGTGGGGGAACTCTCTGAGGAACTCTCTGAGGATCTCCCGGGGGTTGGACGAGCCGGAACAGGGTCCGATCCGCCTCTATGGAACGGGTGGCACTTCGAGATGCGGCGTATTGCCAGCCAGACGCCTCGCGCGGCGCCATGCACCTCGATCGCTTCGATTGCGTAGGCGCTGCATGTGGGATGGAAACGGCAACTGGGGGCGACCTTTAGCGGCGAGATGAAGCGCCGGTAGAGGGTTATGGGAGTCAGAACCAATCGTTGCGGGATCGAGGCCATCACAGCACCTTTCCCCGTTCCAATGCCCGGCGCAGCGCCGCGGCGAGCTGCTTGTAGCTGGCCTCGGCCGCGTCGGGTCGGGCGATTATGACCATATCGAAGGAGGCGTGGCCGCGGTACTGGGCCTCGGGGCCAACGCCTTGGGCAAGGAGCGCACGGAGCGCTTCCCTGAGCCTGCGTCTTACCCGGTTGCGTACGACTGCCTTGCCAACCTTCTTGCTCACAACGATGCCTACTCCAACGCTTTCCCGGCGATGAGGCCGCCAGCGCACGCTCAGAAGACGCGCTCCGCCCGGTCGTCCATGGCGGAGCCGCTGGAAGGCCCGGTCACCCTTGAGGGAAGCGATCTCAGGCATCAGTGCTGGTAGGGCCGGCCGGACGCCGGGTACGTTCGTACTGCCGCTCAGGCCGGGTCTGAGACGCTCAGCCGCTTGCGGCCCTTGGCACGGCGGCGCTTGATGACATTGCGGCCACCGGCCGTCTTCATGCGGGCACGGAAGCCGTGTGTCTTGGCGCGCTTTCGGCGGTTCGGCTGGTAGGTGCGTTTCACGGTCTACTCCCTCCGGGTCTTGATTCGATTAGTGCGCGCGGCGTCGCTCGCGGTACGGTCTGGCGTTACGGATTTGGCGATAAGCATCTGCGTTACGCGTCTGGCGATACGGCCTCTGGCGTTACGACATCCCAAATTGGGGGCGCTACGCAATCGACTGCGACTGACGGCTTACCGGCAGCCAAGCCTTAGGACGATACCACACGCAAGCGCCACCCGCGAGTGGTTGCGAAGCGGTTTCAGCCGGCGATCGGCGCGAAGCCATCTCCGGCCAGCCGCTCGAGCATCTCGGCCACTCGCAATAGCCTCGCGTCCCGCGCCGGCGGGGCGATGAACTGCACGCCGCAGGGCAGTCCTTGTGGTGCGTGACCGGCCGGAACGCTAACCGCAGGCAGTCCCGCCAGGTTCGCGAGACAGGTGTCCACGTCGCCCAAATACATCGCCAACGGGTCATCGCGCTTTTCACCCAGGGGGAAGGCCGGCCCCGGAGCTGTTGGTGTGAGCAGCAGGTCGAACGACTCGAAGGCGCGGTCGAAGTCGTCGGCTATCAACCGCCTCACCCGCATTGCCTTCCCGTAGTAGGCATCGTAGTAGCCGGCGGACAGAACGTAGGTACCCATCAACACCCGCCGCTTTACTTCGGGCCCTAGCGCCTTACCGCGGCTCTCCATCATCACCTGCGCCTGCCCCAGTGCGTTGTCCCCGTGCCTGGCGCTGTAGATCGTCCCGTCGTAGCGAGAGAGGTTGGAGGACGCCTCGGCGGTTGCGACGAGATAGTAGGTAGCCACGCCGTAAGTAGCCGTGGGCAGCGAGGCCTCCTCAACCACGACCCCTAATGACTCGAGAGAGGAGACCATCCGCGCGAGGGCGGCTAGCGCCGCCGGGCTATTCCCCTCCTCAGACAGCTCCTTTACGACTCCCACTCTTAGTCCACTCACGTCACCTCCGCTCCCAAATGTCATCCGGCCGGGCAGAGAGGTTGCGTCGAGCGGGTCGGCGCCGGCCATAACCTCCAGTGCGAGCTCTACATCTTTGCTGCTGCGGCCCAGCACCCCCACCTGATCCAAGGAGGAGGCGAAGGCGATCATTCCGTAGCGTGAGAGGCTGCCGTAGGTCGGCTTGAAACCCATGACGCCGCACAGAGCAGCCGGCTGTCGAACCGAGCCGCCGGTGTCGGTTCCCAGCGCCAGCGGCACGATACCGGCGGCAACGGCCGCGGCAGATCCCCCCGATGAACCACCCGGCACCCTCGACGGGTCCCAGGGATTGAGCGTTGGCCCAAAGGCGGAGTTCTCGTTCGACGAGCCCATACCGAACTCATCGAGGTTGCTCTTGCCCACTATCACTGCGCCGGCGCTACGCAAGCGGGCGACAACGGTGGCGTCGACGGGCGGAACGAAGCCCTCCAAGGAGCGCGAGCCGGCGGTAGTACGAAGCCCCCTGGTGAGGATGTTGTCCTTGATCACGACCGGTACTCCGGCGAGTGGGCCAAGTTCCTCCCCCCTTGCCAAACGTGACTCGAGCTGGGCCGCGGCCTCCCGAGCCCCTTTCTCGTCGAGGGTAATGAAAATGTTTAGGTGGCTCGCGGCGAGCGCCCGCTCAAGCGCGCGCTCAACCACTTTAGTCGCCGAGAGTTCGCCCGAGCGCACCCGCGCGGAGATCGCCACGGCAGTCATTTCCGCCAATTCGTCCGGCGTCGTCATCTCGCGGAGCATACCAAAGCGCTTCGCACGCTTCGGCCCGGGTGGAGGGCTTATGGGCCGGACAGCGCGAAGCGCTCGGTCATGAAGAGCCTGTAAGGTTTCGTCGACGCCAGAGCCCGTCAGAGCCTTATACTTGCGCCATTATGGGTGTGCTGGGTCCAGCAGAGACCGGCTCCCAAACGCGGGTGCGCTTTGCTGGAGTTAGCGAAGCGGGTCGGGTAAGGGCCGTCAACCAGGACAGCTTCTTCGTGGGTGAGGTGGGCGGTCGCGGTTTCTTGGCTATGGTGGCCGACGGCATGGGCGGTCACCAGGCCGGCGAGGTCGCCAGCCGTAAGGCGATCGAGATCGTCCTGGAGGAGTTCGAGAAGAGCCGCGCACAGTCGCCTGTGGCGATGGCACGCGCCGTCCGTACGGCCAACCTGGGAATAGTCGATTACGCCGCCGAGCACCCCGAGAGCTTCGGCATGGGAACCACGCTCACCGCCGTGCTGCTCGACGATCAGGTGGGCTTGGTCGCCCACGTGGGAGATTCGCGCGCCTACTTGCTACGCGGAAACGAGATCAGGCCGCTCACCTTCGATCACTCCTGGGTTGCCGACCGAGTTCGGCAGGGCCTCCTCACCGAGGGTGAGGCGAAACGCCACCGCTACCGAAACATCATCACCAACGCCTTGGGGGCGGCGGCAGAGATTAAACTCGACGTCCTCCATTTCGAAGTGCGTACCGGGGACAGGATTCTGCTGTGCAGCGACGGCGCCAGTATGCTGTTGCCTGACGAGCTACTGCTCTCGCTCGCATCGGAAGGCAACCCAGAGGAGGTCGCCGACCGTATCATCGCCGAGGCGGATGAACGCGGCAGCCCCGACAACGTAACCGCCGTCCTGATGGAGGTAGTCACGCTCGAACCACGCCCCAAGCGTTACGCGCTGCCGGAAGGCAACTCGGTCCCCGAGTCGGTGAACCTGGGCGAGACGATGAGCGGCGTACGGAAGATCGAGGAGGCGTACGCGGTACAGGATCTGTTCGCCAGGATGAGGCGCCAGAAGTGGTACCCCTACCGGGTGTGGCTACTCGGGTCGCTCTACTTGCTGCTTCTGATCGTGATCTTCTCGCTGGCTCGGTGAGCGCGACTCGTGCGGGGCACGTTAAACAGCGCCAGGCAGCCTCATCACGGTAGAGTGAGGCATGGCAAGATCGACGATCAGCACTCCAAACGCACCCGCGGCGATCGGACCGTACAGTCAAGCGATCCGGGTGGATCCGCTACTTTTCACCTCTGGGCAGATACCCCTACTACCCGACGGTACCCTCGTGGAAGGGGACGTGCGGGCCCAGACCAGGCAGGTTCTCGAGAATCTGCGAGCCGTGCTCGAAGCAGGGGGCTCGAGCCTGGAGCAAGTCGTGAAGTGTACCTGCTTCCTGGCGGATATGAACGACTTCGCAGTGATGAACGAGGTATACGGCGAGTTCTTCGGCAGCGATCCGCCCGCCAGGAGTGCAGTTCAGGTCGCCCGCTTGCCACGCGACGTGGCGATCGAGATCGAAGCCGTGGCGCTTATAGCCCCTTGATGACCTTCGGAGGCCATGCGGCCGCAGGGAGCGCGCGATGAAAGAGAAAGTCGTCGACATCGCCCTCATCGTCACGTTGATCATCGTGGCGTTCGGCATCACCTGGACCCTGCTTACGCTCAACAGGAGCGAGACCAGGCCGGTCAATCGCCAGCCGGTCACCGAGAGCAACCAGCCCGGCACGACCGAAATCCAGCCACTGCCGTTGGAACGAAATACACCGGCCGGCGGCGAAGTACCCCGGGTGGCGCCGGAAGAGGAATCGCAATCATCGGCAAACACTCAGCAACGCTCGACCGTAGCACGGGAGGAGTCGAACCAACCGCAGGTGGCCGAACCCGAGCCGGTGCCGTCGGGCTCGGTGCAGCTCGAGCGGATAGGATTCTCCTTCGTGACCGGTGGCGCCGGGGCCTGCGGCGTCATCCTCGAACCGTGGCGCCACGTCGCCGTGAGCCGCGAGCTGTTGGCCGCTTATGGTTGCGGCGCCGAGATCACCATCACGCTGGCTGAGGAAACCGACGGGCGCGAACAGGTCGAGGCGATGATCGCCGACACGATGAACCCGAGCTTCAGTCGGACCGCGAATATCTACGTGGGAGAAGACGAGCCGGCGTTGGAGTATGGACTCACGAGCGGCATATTGCGCCCATGAGGGCTCAAACCAACGGGCTGCGGCCGTGAACGTCCCTCGCAGCAGCGTCCTTACGCCCGGCTTCGCGCCAGCTCCCGCTTCACCTGCTCGATAGCCTGCGTGATGGGAATACCCCGAGGGCACGCTTCGGTGCAGTTGAAGGCGGTACGGCAGCGCCACACCCCGCTCATCCGGTTCAGCACTTCGAGCCTCTGCGCCGAACCCTGGTCTCGCGAGTCGAATATGAAGCGGTGTGCGTTGACGATCGCCGCCGGCCCGATGTAGCGTCCGTTGGTCCAAAAGATCGGGCAGGAGGAAGTGCAGGCCGCGCAGAGAATGCACTTGGTGCTGGCGTCGAAGATCTCCCGGTCCTCGGGGGTCTGCAGCCGCTCGCCGGCCGGCTCCGGATCATCGTTGATGAAGTAGGGCAGCACAGCCTCATACGAGTCGAAGAACGGGTCCATGTCGACGATCAGATCCTTGAGGACCGCCATCCCTCGCAACGGTTCGATGGTGATGCGTTCGCCCAGGTCTCTCACCAGCAGCTTGCAGGCCAGCCGATTGCTGCCGTTGATCATCATCGCGTCGGAGCCGCAGATGCCGTGGGCGCAGGAGCGCCTGAACGAGAGGCTGCCGTCCTGTTCCCATTTGATCTCGTGAAGCACGTCGAGCACTCGGTCGCTGGGGCGCGCCTCGACCTGGTACTCGGTCCAGCGGGGGCGCTTGTCGTTCTCGGGGTCGTAACGCTTGATCCTGACGGTTATCTGCATGTCGCTTCCTATCGCTGCGGAGCGTGTGCGGCTTCGGTTCCAGCCATCAGACGCTCAGTAGACCCGAGGCTTCGGCTCGTACTTGCCGAGGGTCACAGGCTTGTAGTCGATCCGCACGCCGTCTCCCTCACGGAAGGCCATCGTGTGCTTCAACCAGTTGTCGTCGTCGCGCTCCTTGAAGTCCTCGCGCGAGTGGGCGCCGCGTGATTCCTGTCGATTTAGCGCCGCGTGGACAAGCATCTCGGCGTTGTCGAGCAAGAAGCCCAGTTCGACCGCCTCCATCATCTCTGTATTGAACTGACGGCCCGGGTCTTCTACCTTCACGTTGCAGTAGCGTGCCTTCAACTGGTTCAACACGTCTATCTGGATACTGAGAGTTTCGGCGGTACGGAACACAGAGGCGTTGTCCATCATGGTGGCCTGCAACTCCTTTCGGATTCGCGAGGCTTTCTCGGCCCCAGTGCCACCCGAACCGCTTTTACTGTTCAAAGAAACCAGCTCGCGAGAGCGCTCCTTAGCGTCTCCCGGCAAACCGCCGTAGTCGATTCCGGCCGCGTAGCCGGCGGCGTTCACACCTGCACGCCGGCCGAACACGATCAGGTCACCGAGCGAGTTGGTCCCCAGCCGGTTGGCCCCGTGAAGGCTGGCGCAGGCCACTTCGCCGGCGGCGTAGAGTCCGGGCACGACGCTGTTGAGGCCGTTACTTATTACATTTGTGTCGATCGTAGTGGGGATGCCACCCATGGCGTAGTGAGCAGTGGGCTGCACCGGGACCGGTGTGGTTACCGGGTCGACGCCAAGGTAGATGCGTGCGAACTCGGTGATATCGGGCAGCCGCGACTCGATTATCTCGGCATCGATGTGGGTGAGGTCGAGCAGGATATGGTCCCTATCCTCACCGGCGCCGCGTCCTTCGCGAATCTCGAGGTACATCGCGCGGCTCACCATGTCGCGCGGCGCCAGATCCTTGATGGTGGGCGCGTAACGCTCCATGAACCGTTCGCCGTTTGCGTTGCGGAGGATGGCGCCCTCACCACGCGCGCCCTCGGTGAGGAGCACGCCTATCTGATAGAGCCCGGTGGGGTGGAACTGGTAGAACTCCGGGTCCTCGATCGGGATTCCGCGGCGCCAAACGACGCTCATGAGGTCACCGGTTAGGGCATGTGCATTGGACGTTACTTTGAACATCCGTCCGTTGCCGCCGGTGGCAAGCACTACCGCCTTGGCATGAAAGGTGTGCAACTGGCCGGTGGCCAACTCGTACGCCACCACTCCGCGACACTCCCCCTCCTCGAGAATCAAGTCCAGGACGTGAAACTCGTTAAAGAAGTTGACGTTGTCCTTGATCGACTGCTGATAGAGGGTCTGCAGGATCATGTGGCCGGTGCGGTCGGCAGCGTAGCAGGCCCGCTCGACCGCTGCCTTGCCGTAGTCGCGGGTGTGTCCGCCGAACTTGCGTTGGGCGATTCGGCCCTCCGGGGTACGACTGAACGGCAGCCCCATGTGCTCTAGTTCGTATACCGCCTCGATCACTTCATGCGCGAATGCTTCAGCGACATCCTGGTCGGTCAGGTAGTCACCACCCTTGACCGTGTCGAAGGCGTGCCACTCGGGGTGATCCTCGCTCACGTTGCCCAATGCCGCACCCACTCCGCCCTGGGCCGCGCCGGTGTGCGAGCGGGTGGGGTAGAGTTTGCTTATCACCGCAACCGATACATTGGGGTTCAGGGCCGCGTAACGGGCGGCCATCAGACCCGCGCCGCCTGCACCCACGACGATTACGTCGTATCTGTGTGGTCGTTTCACTAGCACGCCTCTCGTCTTGCCTGGTTGCTTCTCGGGCCGGCCCATCGTGGCGCTCCACCCACGCCAACGCCCGTCTTTCGCTCCGAACTCTCGACCATCACTCGAAGTTGAGGGCGCGCACTGCTGCACCCATCTCGTCGAAGCTGAACGCCCACAGCGTCATGGCTCCCAGAACGAAGACGACCCCTGAAACGGTGAAGAGCAGCGTCTTCCAGAAGAAGCGCCTCCCCGGCCGTTGGACGTAGTCCTCGATGCTGTAGCGCAGCCCATTGATGCCATGCAGCATGGCGAAGCCCAGGAGGAAGGTGTCGTAAACCCTCACCCAGCTCCTGCTCAGCCGGTCGGCTACGTAGTCGTAGTCCACGTCGGCGACGTCGATCAGAATGTTGTTGAAGTACACGTGACCGAGGACCAGGAAAACCAGCACAAGGCCGGAGATGCGCATGAATACCCACCAGGCCAACTCCGAGTTGGCGCCGTAGGTCGATCGTGCGTCGCGAAGGGTACGCGGTCGCGCAGCCATGCTAGAGCCCCGCCACGATCTCGGGCAGAATCTTGATCGCTACCGGGACACCTATGACGGCGGTTATCCCAAGCACTCCGTACCACATCGATCGCTGGTACTTCACACCCCACTCGGTGAAGTCCATCAGGATGATGCGCAAGCCGTTGAAGGCGTGATACACGACCCCGGCTATTACCATCAGCAGTCCTATGCGGAACGGCCACTGATGATAGAAGGCCAGGAACGCATTGAACGGACCCTCCGGACCGTACATCACCAGGCTGATATCTATGACGTGCAGGAGCAGGTACAGCGCCAGCGCCACTCCCGACAGCCGGTGCAAGATGAAGGCCCATTGACCTTCTCTACCTCGGTACATCCAGAAACCTCCTTGCCCGTCCCGAGCAGCTCGGCAGCAGGAAACGGGACTCAATCGTTGCGACGATATCACGAGAGATGTCCCGAATCAGACAAGGACCTGATGTCGGGGAGCCGGGCCTGCCGACCAGGCGGGCGGAGAGTGCAACCTGGCTACTTGACGCCGTTGATCGTGCCATCTAGCATGACTCCACTGTTGATTCATGCGGGGGCAGGAAGGGGCGCCATGCGGAAATCGTGGGTTATCGCGCTGATCGTGACGCACTTGAGCGTGGTGTCGGAGGCGCCGGCCCAATCAGTCGCCCCCGCCGAAGAGCTCGCCACACGAGTCACCGAGAGGCAACTCGACAACGGCCTCACGATCCTCCTGGTGGAGGACCACAGCGCACCGGTAATCGCTTTCAACCTGATGTTCGGCGTTGGTGGGATCGATGAGCCGGAGGGCCTGGGCGGGATAGCGCACATGGTGGAGCACATGGCCTTCAAGGGCACCAGCACCGTGGGCACGAGCGACGCCGCTGGGGAAAGCGCGGCGCTGGCGGAAGTGGAAGTGCGAGCGCTGGCACTGTCCTACCTGCGCAGGGAGGGCACGCCCGAGGAAGCTGCTGCAGCGCAGAGTGCCTTCGAAGGGGCACGCGAACGGGCGCAAGCGCTGGCACGTCCCTCCGCCCTCGACGAACTGCTGTCGCAAGCAGGCGCGGTTGGCTTGAACGCCTCGACCGGCTTCGACCGCACATCCTACGTGGTCGAGTTGCCGGCAAACCGGCTCGAGCTCTACGCCCGCATCTACGCCGATGTCTTACGAGACACCGTGTTCCGCTACTTCTATGCCGAGCGGGACGTTGTGAGGCAAGAGCGCCGCCAACGTAGTGAGGACGACCCGCAGGGATTCCTGTTCGAGGCGTTCCAGGGGGCCGCCTACATCCGGCATCCCTACGGACGTTCACTGATCGGCAGCGCCGAGGTGATCGACGGCTACCGGGCTACTCAGGCGCGTGCGTTCTTCGAGGCCTTCTACCACCCCGGGGACGCCGTCCTGGTACTCGTTGGCGACGTGGACCCCCAGCGCGACCTGCCGGTCCTTGAGAGTTATTTTGGCGCCGTCCCTGCGGGCGCTCCTCCGCGGGTTGGCGCGCCCGCCGAACCGCAGCAGTCCCAGGAGCGGCGTGTCACGGTGCGATATGAGGCGCAGCCGCAACTCGTCGTCGGGTGGCACAAGCCCACCTATCCGGAGCGAGAGGCGTTCGTTCTCGACCTGGTCGACGCGCTCCTTAGCAACGGCCGTACGTCCCGGCTTTACCAGCGGATGATCCTGGAGGACGGGTTGGCCCTCAACGTCACCACGTCTTCGGCCTATCCTGGCATTCGTTATCCGAACCTGTTCCTCTTCTATGGTCAGCCGCGCGCACCCCACGGGCCCGCCGAACTCGAGGCTGCTCTTTACGAGGAACTGGACCGGCTCAAGGCCCAGCCGGTGAGCGAAACTGAGCTCGACAAGGTCAAGAATCTGGTTCGCGCGTCCACGGTACGCTCGCTCGATTCGAACAGCGGTTTGGCGGCGGCACTCGCTTTCCATGAGCTTTATGGCGGCGGCTGGGAGCGCCTGATGGCGGACCTCGAAATCTACCAGTCGATTACGGCAGAGGAGATCCAGGCGGTGGCCCAGCGAATCTTCACGCCCGAGAACCGCACGGTGGCGATCCTGCTGCCGGAGGGCGCCGGTGAGGCAGGGGATCAATGATGACTAGTCGTCGCGGAGCGTTTCGATGGGCGCCACTGGTCGCGCTTGGCGCAGGCTGGCTGCTACTCGCTCAGGTGCTGGCCCAGCCGGCGCCTGACGCCTGGCCCGCCCCGTCGCAGCTCGACCCCGAAGCGATCGACTACTCACCGCCTGAGCCGCGCGAGGCTCGGCTGCATAACGGGATGATCGTTTACCTGCTGGAGGACCGCACGTTGCCGCTGGTCCGGGGAGTGGCGTACGTGCGTGCGCCGTCACTCTACGATCCGACCGAGAAGGCCGGGCTCGCCGCCATGACCGCGGCGCTGCTCCGTGAGGGGGGTGCGGGCAGCGTGTCCGCCGACGAAATGGATATCCGGCTCGAGCAGTCGGCGGCCTCGGTGGAGGCACGCGCCGACAGCGTGCTGGCAGCGGTTACCTTTGACACCCTCAGCGACACACTGGCCGAGGTTCTGCCGTTGTGGCGCGACGTCCTGGTCGACCCCCGTTTCGAAACCGAACGAGTCGAGGTACATCGCCGGCGGCAGTTGGAGGCTATCCGGCGGGTGGTGGACGACCCGGTCCAGCTGGCTCTGCGCGAGTTCTTCTACCGAGTTGCCGAGGGGCATCCGTCCGGAACCTACCCCACCGAAGATACGGTAGCGGGGATTACTCGTGACGATCTGATCGCGTTCCACGAGAGCTACTACGGTCCAGCTAACACCGTAATTGCGTTGGCAGGCGACTTCGATGGAGATGAAATGCTTGCCACTCTCGAGGAACTGCTGGGAAACTGGCAGGCCGTGGTGGACTCGCCGCCAGAATTGCCCGCCTTCGAAGGGGACCCGGGGCCAAAGGTGTACCTAGTGGCCAAGGATATCGGCCAGAGCGTCGTGGTTATCGGGCACCCGGCTGTGCATGCCTACACGGCGGAATATAACGACCTGGATGTGGCCAACCATATACTGGGCGGAGGCGGCTTCAACAGCTGGCTCTTCGAGGAGATCCGCACGCGTCGCGGCCTGGCTTACGCGACCGCTTCGGTACTCACGCAGGGTTTCGACTATCCCGGAGTCTTCGTGGCCTACAGCATTTCGCCGGCCCAGGCGACTGCGCAGGTGGTCGAACTGATACTCGACCAGATGGAGCGGCTGCGTGATCAGGGGGTAGCTCCGGCAGAGCTCGAGCGGGCACGTGAGACGATTCTCAACCAGTCGCTATTCCGCTACACCTCGGCTGCTTCCATCGCGCAGCGCGCCGCCAGGGTGAGACTTCTCGGGCTCGATCCCGGCTATTACGAGCATTATCTGGCGAATCTGCAGGAGATCACGGTAGCGGAGATTCAACAGGTAGCCCGCGAGGAGCTGCACCCCGACCGGGCAGTGATCATGGTGGTGGGCGACCCACAGCAGTTCGACCGATCTCCGGAGGAGTTCGGGGAGGTAGTTACGATCGAGCTGGAGTGAGGCCGGTCACAGGCGACGCTTTAGCAGGGGCAGGGCGCGATAAGCTTGGTGGATATGGACTCGCCCCGGCTACTGGCCTTCGACCTGGACCGAACCCTTGTTACCGACGACTACCGCCTGCCGCTCAGGATCGAAGAGTCGATCCGCGAGGCGCGCCGTTGTGGTCACCTTGTGACCGTTCTTACCGGCCGACCGCGAGCCGCGGCACTGCCCTATCTGGAGCAGCTGGAGGTAGATGGGCCGCATAGCGTCAATCACGGCGCGATGGTTTACGGCTTCGCGGGTGAGCTGATCCGGCGCACGAGGCTCGAGGCCTCGATCGTTGCCCAGGTGCTGCAGCCCTACCTGAGCGTGGCCGACCTCGACTTTTCCTGCGTGGTCGACGACATGCTCTATGTTCGTGATCCCGACGACGACCGCTGGTCGTGGGCGCACAGCCGAAATCGATTGGTCAAGATTTTCGATCCCGAAGAGGTGGTGAACGCCGACAAAGTCATCTTCGCTGCCGATGAGCGCACCGCCGAGATCGAAAGGGAGATAGTTGCGCGACTTCCGCAACTGGTTACCTACCTTTGGGGCGACGGTTACCTGGAGGTGACCGGAGCGGACGCCGATAAGGGCGGGGCCTTGAAGCTCATCGCCGACCTGCTGGAGGTTCCGCGTGAGGCGACGGTGGCCTTTGGCGATGGGCTGAACGACGTCACGATGATCTCCTGGGCCGGGCGGGGAGTTGCGGTCGGTCCGAACGCACACCCCAAGGTAGTGGCCGGTGCAGATGAGCATATAGCCGCGCCCGAAGAGGATGGCGTGGCGCTCTGGATCGAGCAGAATCTGACCGGCGCACCTGTGGGCGAGCGTCTGGAGGGCGCATCAAGCTAACTCGCGGGTAGCGGTTACCGAGCCGGCGAGGCGGGTTTGTCACCTCCGGTCCTGCCACAGCAGCAGGCCCACGGACAACGAGGACACCAGGATCAGAAGCAAGGCATACGGCGCCGCCTGAGCGAAGAACGCTTCGATGGTCCAGGACCAGACCTCGGTTGCGAGGGTGTCGAACCCGGTCGGGCGCAGCAGAAGAGTCGCCGGCAACTCCTTCATCGTCGTTAGGAACACCAATGCGGCGCTTGTTACCAACCCGCTTTTGAGGAGCGGCAATGTTATCCGGGAGAGCGTGTAAAGCGGGGGGCGCCCTAGCCCGCGGGACGCCTCCTCGAGGCTGGGGTCCAGTTGCAGCAGGCTGGCACGCAGGTTGCCCACCGCTTGTGGCAGGAACAGCAGCAGGTAGGCGAAAACGAGCATGGCCAGGCTCTGATACGCCCAGGGAACGAAACGAACCCCAAAGAACACGAGAGCGAGCGCCACGACGATGCCGGGGAGGGCGTAGCCCACGTAGGTGAGGCGTTCGACCGACGCACTGAGCCGTGATGGGAATCGAACCGCTAACAGAGCCACTGGTACCGCGGCCAGGAGAGCGGTGAGCGCACTCACTGCCGAAACACCGGCAGCGTTCACGACGGTGCTCCAATCGAGCGCGAAGCTCTGTCCTGCCGCGATACCACGAAGCAGCCAGGCCACGATGATGCCGATCGGGGCGATGAGCGCCAGGAGCACAACCGTGACCATGTACAAGATCGCAGGAGCTGTCCACACACCCAGCGAACGCTGAACCGCCTTCCTCGAGGCGCCAACGCCGCCCTGACCTATCCGGCCGCGGCCGCGCAACCAGTTGTCGAGCAGTAGCAGGGCTCCGGTAAGCGATACCAGCATCGTGCTGAGCACGGCGGCATTTGACCGGTTGAACGAGTTCTCGTACTGAATGTAGATCGCCCGGGTGAAGGTGTTGTAGCGCAGCATCGACACGGCACCGAAGTCGGAGAGAACGTAGAGCGCCACCAGCAGCATCCCGGCGGCGATCGCCGGCCGTAGCAGCGGCAGCGTAACTCGCATGAAGGTCGTCCAGGAGGAGCGGCCCAGGCTGCGAGAGGCCTCCTCGAGCTTTGGATCCAAGCCGTGGAGTCCGGCGCGGAGGGTAAGCAGCAGGTAGGGATAGCTCACCAGTGTCATCACCAGCAGCGCACCCCAATAGCCGTAGACGGGAAGGGTGAGGCCGATCCACTCCCGCACCAGCCCTCCGGTGGCGAACGCCGAGACGTAGGCGTAGGCGCCTACGTAAGACGGAATCACCAGCGGTAGCACCGCCAGCACGAACCACAACTGCCGGCCGGGCAACCGTGTTCGGGTCGTTAGATAGGCGATCGGCAGAGCCACCAGCAGACTGGCGAGCGACACGCCGGCTACCAGCAGGAGGGTGCGGCCCAGCACCTCGGCCGTTTGCGGCCGCAGGAGGTAGCCGATGAAACCTCCGCTCGCGCCTTGGGCGCGCAGGAAGAGGTAGAGGAGCGGCAGCAAGGTAGCCGCAGCCACCAGTAGAGCGGGCGCCACCAGCATGGGCGGCGCCCGCCGGCGCCTATTCTGACGACGCCGGCGGGCTCTGGTTAGGGTCGTTGGTGGAAGGGGGCCCACCGGTTACTGCTGTCTATTCCAGTGCACCGGTCTCCTGCAGCAACTCCAGGGTTCCCTCGAGGTCGGCGAGATCGGACAGGTCGACGTTCGGTGTCTCCAGCTCATCTAGCGAGGGCAGCTCGGAGCGCGCCTCGATCCCTTGCGCCAGCGGATACTCGCTCACCTCGTCACTAAAGTGGCGCTGCGCATCTTCGCCCAGCAGGTACTCCACGAATCTGCCCGCTAGCTCCCGATTGTCACTCGTGGCGAGCACACCTGCACCAGCGACGTTGACGAGCCCACCGATGTCGGCGTCTTCGAGAAAGTAGTTCTGGGCCGGGAAGTTGGGGTCCTCGGCCAGAAAGCGGAACAGGTAGTAGTGGTTGACCAAGCCGTAATCGATCTCTCCCCGGCCAACGGCGTCAACGATGGAAGTGTTGTTGGGGTAGACGTTTACCTCGTTGACGATCATGCCGCGCAGCCACTCACGGGTTAGCTCGTTGCCGTAGCGTACTCGCATGGCTGTAACGAACGCCTGGAAACTGGCGTTGGTGGGGGCCCAGCCGAGCCGGCCGGAGTACTGCTCATCGACCAGCTCGAACACGCTCGACGGCACGTCCTGGGCGTCAGGGCTTCCCACCAATACTCGTGCCCGACCGGTGACGCCCACCCAGGCGCCGCTGTCGCTCCGGAAACGGGGCTCCACGAGGTCAAGAATCCCCTCATCGAGCGTCGCGAAGAGTTCGGCTTCCTCTAACGCTCCTAGGGCGCCGGCGTCCTGGGCCAGGAAGACGTCAGCAGGCGAGTTCCTGCCCTCTTCGAGGATCTGAGCGGCAAGCTGTGCGGTTCCCCCGTAGCGAACCTCTACCTCCACGCCCGTCTCCTGTTCGAAGGCTGCGATGACGGGGCCGACGAACGCTTCGTTGCGGCCGGAGTATACGGTGAGCGTCTGCGCCAGGGCGCCGCCCAGAAGCAGTAGAGCGGAAAGAAGTAAGGAGAATTTCTTGATCATGGGTACCTCGCCGGCGTCCGGGAATTCCGACCAAAGCGGTCAGGTATGGACGGCGTAATGGTATCGGCCGATGGCGCTTCTGTCAATACCCGAGTGTAGTGCTAGGGATTTAGCTGTGCTGCCACCACATGCGACCTCACCTCAGAGCGTCGAGAAACTCCTGGCGCGTTCGGGGGTCGCTCTTGAACACTCCGCGCATGGCGCTGGTGCGAGTGCTCGACCCTTGCTTTTCGACGCCGCGCATCATCATGCACAGGTGGCTGGCCTCGGTTACTACCGCCAAGCCCTGCGGCTCGAGCAAATCCCACAGGCCGTCGGCAATTTGTGAGGTCATCCGCTCCTGGACTTGCATTCGACGTGCGAACACATTGACAACCCGGGCGAACTTGCTCAGCCCCAACAACCTCTCACCCGGGATGTAGCCGATATGGGCCTTGCCGAAAAAAGGCAGCATGTGGTGCTCGCACACCGAGTAGAACTCGATACCTTTCACGACCACCATCTCGGAGCCTTCGGCCGCGAACAGCGCCCCGTTGACCACCTCCTCCACCTCGACGCCGTAGCCACTCGTGAGGAAGCGCCAGGAGCGTTCCACGCGAGCGGGAGTGTTGAGTAGCCCCTCACGCGTCGGATCCTCGCCCAGACTGACGATTAGGTCGCGAAGCAGGGGCGTGAGGTCGGCATGATCGATACCGTCACCGCTGCCGCGGTCGGGACTGTGGTCAACCGTGTCGGCAACTGCACCGTTTGTGACGACGTCCGCGTCGAACGGGTCTTCGAACGGCTTGTCAACTGAGCGTGCCAATGTTGTCTCCCAAGACAGTCTACTCGCCGAGGGCAGGCGCGAAACGCCGTGGATGACGAAAGTTCTTGAGCTTTTGCTGTTTATGGGCGCTACCGGTTGGCGCTTATGCCTCGAAACCGCCGCCGCCCGAATAGTCGTCGGTAAGGGCGTTCTGCTCGATCACATGCTCGGCGACGAGTATGGGCGCCTTCGAGCGAACGGCCAACGCCAACGCGTCGCTCGGCCGGGCGTCGACCTCGAAGTGGACACCTTGCCGCTCCAGAATCAGCATCGAGTAGTATGTGCCCTCAACGAGATCGGTTATTTCGACGCGAGCGACAGTGGCGTCGAACATCTTGAGAGCCGAAAGCATCAGGTCGTGGGTCAGAGGTCGCCCGAACGGCTCGTCCGACCGTCCCGCCGCAATCGACATCGCCTGCAAGGCGTCGATTACGATGGGCAGAACGTCGTCATCTTTCGTCCGGAGAAGCACCAGGAACTGGTTTCCCTCGCCGGCCACGGCAATATCCTCGAGGACGGCCTCGACCATGGGGCCATCTTAGCGCAGCGTGTGGAGCAATCCAGTTGTCCAGCACCAGAATGCTCGCCCCAGGCGAGTTAGGTGAGGCGGGCGAGGTGCTGGGACGAGCCCCAGACGATTCCGGCCCCCCAACTTCACGACCACTCTCGAGAGGCACATTGATAGACTGGCCGACATGTTCGAGAGCGGCAACTTGAAGAGCGACAGCCTTGAGGCTGTCATCGGCCTCGAGGTTCACCTCGCCGTCAAGACCCGCAGCAAGATGTTCTGCGCTTGTCGGGCCGACGGTTTCGGATCCGAGCCAAACAGCAACACCTGCCCGGTGTGCCTCGGCCTCCCCGGTTCGCTTCCGGTCGCCAACCACACCGCGATCGATAAGGCCCTGATGTTCAGCCTCGCCCTCCACTGCCGGGTCCCCGAGCGGACCCAGTTCCACCGCAAGAACTACTTCTACCCCGACGCCCCGAAGAACTATCAGATAAGCCAGTTCGACCGCCCGCTGGGGGAGCACGGCTACCTGGAGCTGGCAGACGGGCGTCGCATCGGCGTCACGCGTTGCCATCTGGAGGAGGACGCCGGCCGCTCCGTCCACCCTCCGTACGCCGACTATAGTCTCGTGGACCTCAACCGAGCCGGGGCGCCGCTCGTGGAGATGGTGACCGAGCCCGACCTCCGGACGCCGGAGGAGGCCCGGGAGTTCCTGGGGCGGGTACGGGCTATTGCACAGGCGTTGGGCGCTTCGGACGCGTCCCCCGAGGAGGGCAAGATGCGTGCCGACGTCAACGTATCGGTCCGGCGTCCGGGAGAACCTTTGGGCACGAAGGTCGAGGTGAAAAACCTCAACTCGTTCAAGAGTGTTCAGTCGGCGCTCGCCTTCGAGATAAAGCGCCAGACGATGCTGCTGGAAGAGGGGCGAGCGGTCACGCAGCAGACGCGGGGCTGGAACGAGGGCGGCCAAAAGACCTACCTCATGCGCGAGAAGGAAGGGAGCTCCGACTACCGCTACTTCGCCGACCCGGACCTGCCACCGATCACGATAAGCAGCGAGTGGCTCGAGCGGATCCGGGCAGCGACGCCCGAACTCCCCGACTCGAAGCGGGAACGCTATCTCGCCGCCGGCGTCAGAACCTTCGACGCCGACCTCGTTGCCTACGACGTCGACCTCTCACGCTTTTTCGACGAGGCCCTCCGAGGTGGCGGGGAGCCGCAGGCCGTCGCCAACTGGCTCAACGGCGACGTCACCGGCTACCTGCGAAGCCGAGGAGAGGCGTTGGGCGACAGTCCGCTCACACCGCAGTTGCTGGTGCACCTGGTGCGCCTGGTCGAGAAAGGTGAGATCTCGGGCAAGACGGCTAAGGATCTGCTTCCCGAGGTAATGGCCGGAGCCGATCCGGGCCGCTTGGTCGAGGAACGCGGTCTGAATCTGATCGCCGATGTTGGCCAGATCGAGCGACTGATCGATAGTGTGCTCGACAGTCACGATTCAATAGTGCAAAGCGTGGGCGATAACCCTAAAGCGATCAATGCCCTGCTGGGACTGGTAATGAAAGAGAGCCGCGGAAAGGCCATGCCCGACCTGGTACGCCGGCTGCTCAACGAAAAATTGGGCGTACCCGGCTAGCCGATTCAAACACGCAGGACCACGAAAGCAGGCGTCACTGGCTGCTGCCGGCAAGAGGATTATCATCGAGTCAGCAACCGGCATTCCAACTGGGTGCCGATGGGGGGATAAACCGGATGAGATATCTGCGTTTCGCGACGTTTGTTCTGGTCGCGCTGACGGTTTCGCTCCTGCTGGCCGCCTGCGGCGAGCAGGGCGATGGTGTACCGCAGCCAGGATCTACCGAGGGCACATATGAACTGACTACGATTGCCGAAGGTCCCGGCAGTGTGGTTATCGAAGAGCTCGACTTCAATTGCAGCGACGAGTGTACGGCGCGCGTTGGTGCCGGGGTCAGTGTCGAACTACTTGCCCAAGCCGATAGCGGCAAGGGCTTCGTTGGCTGGGAGCAGGGCTGTACGGGCAACGGGCAGTGCACTATCGAGGTGGACGGCGATAAAACAGTTCGCGCCGTTTTCGCCGAAAACGTGCTCGCGTTGCAGATGAACGGCGATGGTGACGGGTCGGTTCGAATCGTGCCGCCGGACGTTACCTGCAACGACGATTGTACCCACGGCTTCCCGACGCCGGTAAACGTGAGCCTCACCGTGACCCTAGCCGAAGGTTCGGTCGTAAAGGAGTGGGGTGGCGCCTGTAGTGACAGCGCAACCAGGCGGTACTGCCAACTGCCGGTGGAGGGTCAAACGAGCGCAACACTCACCCTCGTGCGTCCCCCAGTTGCTAACCCAGACTCCGACTACTCAGTCGAGGAAGGTCAGCGGCTCGACGTAAACGCCGCCAACGGGGTACTGAGCAACGACAGTGATGGTGGCGGAGAATCCCTCACTGCCCAGCTGGTCACACAGCCGTCGAAGGGGGACCTGAACCTTCGCTCCGACGGATCGTTCACCTATACCCCCGACTCGGGCGCAACCGGTGGGGACAGCTTTAGCTACCGGGCGCGGGACAGCAGCGGGAATTTGTCGCAGGCTGTCGGGGTGTCAATTGCGATCACTGAACTGGAAAGCTTCCTACTGTCGGTCGATGTCACGGGCTTAGGCAATGGCACCGTAACTAGCAATCCCTCAGGCATCAACTGCGGCACCGACTGCAACGAGGCGTTCAAGGACGGAACCAGCGTCACCCTCACCGCCAGCGAGGGACCCGGCTCGCGCTTTACGGGCTGGGGCGACGGCGCCTGTAGCGGCTCGTCGCCTACCTGCGTTGTCAACATGAACAGCGACAAGGTGGTGAGAGCGAACTTTGAGCTCACTACGTTTCCCTTGTCGTACTCCCGGGAAGGGGAAGGGCAAGGGACCATCACGCTGTCACCCATGGGAGCCGGTTGCGGCGATGGTTGCCAGTCCTATACCTACGATCAGAACGTCGTACTGACTGCTGTTGAAGCGGAAGGGTCCGACTTCGCTGGTTGGAGTGGGGATTGCTCGGGTAACGAGCCTGTTTGTGACGTCGATATGACAGAAGCGCGTTCGGTGGTAGCGCGCTTCGAGACAGAACCACCGGTCGTCGAACACGAATTGACGGTCGCTGTCACCGAGGGCACGGACGGAAGCGTGACCAATCCCGGCACCATCGACTGCCCCGGCGACTGCAAGCACAATTTCACCCAAGGCGAAACCATCACCCTCACCGCAAACGATGGCCCGGACTGGAACTTCACCGAGTGGGGCGGCGACTGCAGCGAGGCAACTGGTAAGACCTGCCAAGTGACCATGAGCCAGGCACGCAATGTAAGCGCCGAATTCCAGATGACGGCACCACCGGTCGTCGAACACGAATTGACGGTCGCTGTCACCGAGGGCACGGACGGAAGCGTGACCAATCCCGGCACCATCGACTGCCCCGGCGACTGCAAGCACAATTTCACCCAAGGCGAAACCATCACCCTCACCGCAAACGATGGCCCGGACTGGAACTTCACCGAGTGGGGCGGCGACTGCAGCGAGGCAACTGGTCCCGTATGCGAACTAGAGATGTTGGATGATCGATCCGCTACCGCCATGTTCGCGCCGGAACAGCCGCCGCCCCAGACCCTCGAAGTAGACATCGAAGGCAGCGGCCAAGGAAGTGTCGCAAGCACCCCGGACGGTATCGACTGTCCGGGTGTTTGCGAATTCGACTTTGATGAGGGAACGGAAGTAGAACTGAACGCTACGGCAGGTGCAGATTCGCTGTTCAGCGACTGGAACGGTTGCGACGATCCTCAGGGGAGCACCTGTACGGTCGTGATGAACGGCCCAAAAACTGTGGAGGCCGTGTTCACTCAAGTGGTGACGCAACCGACTGAACACACGTTGACCACCCGAGTCAGCGGCGATGGCGATGGCAGTGTGACTAGCAGTCCCGGGACGATAGACTGCCCGGCCGAGTGCGAGGACGACTTCGAGGAAGGCGAACAGGTGACCCTGACGGCCGTTCCGGCAGATACATCCGAACTCGACTCGTGGACCGGTTGTGACGAGACGGCCGACCTCGAATGCATAGTAACGATCTCGACAGACCGGACCGTGTCGGCGACCTTTACCCCGCTTCCCCAGGAGAACGAAGCGACCGTTCTGTTGAATGGCGACGGCGACGGAACAGTTACGAGTGCCCCCGACGGTATCGACTGCACGAGCGCGAGCGAACCGGAGGGTTGCAGCGCCACTTTTGCGGAAACGACCACTGTAAGTCTTGAAGCGACTGCTTCCGAGGGTTCTAACTTCAGCGGCTGGAACGGGGATTGCACCGGCACGGGCAGCTGTTCGTTTTCGATGAGCGAGCCGAGAGAGGTTACGGCGACGTTCGATCTCGCGACTGCAACTATTTTTCAACTCACTATCTCGCCTCAACCCTCCCTGGGCACGGTCACTAGCGAGGACGAAGGGATCGACTGCGGTCCCGATGCCAATGACTGCAGCGAGGAGTACGAAGAGGGCAGTCCGGTCCAACTCACCGCACGGCCGGCACCGGACGCCTCGTTCGTAGACTGGACCAACGCCTGCTCCGGTGAGGACTCGACTTGCTCGCTCACCATCGATCAAAACCAGACCCTAACCGCGACCTTCGACGAGCAAGTCGCCGAACCGGAAGAGGTGGAACTGCACCTCGCCTTTATCGGCGAGGGCTTGGGCTCCGTGGAGTTCGATGCCGGGGCGGACAGCTGCAGCAACACTTGCGACCGCACCTTTGCCTTCGAGTCAACCATCTCCCTGACTGCTCGTGCCGAGGACGGAAGCGACTTTTCGGGGTGGTCGGAGGAATGCAGCGAGCCAACGAATGAAGTCTGCCAACTGACGATGGAGGACGACAAAAGCATTTCCGTCTCATTCGACCCGACCGAACCGACAGACTCTGGCGGTGCGGGCGACGCATGAGGCTGTTGTGATCGGTGAATTGCGGGTTGAGTCACGCTCGAGAAAGCCCTCGCGAACCACGACCGTTCTGTCGTACACTCCGCAGCCGAGGAAAGCTGCGGCGGGAGGCTCTAATCCCCAGGTGGTCCCTGAGGGCCCTGCGGACCTGGCGGGCCTTCGGGCCCAGACGGTCCTTGTGGTCCAGTGGATCCAGGTGAACCGTCCGATCCCCGCGGTCCCCTGGGGCCCTCGGGCCCAGGCGGACCCTCCGGGCCCGACGGACCCGCTGGTCCAGGCGGTCCCTGGCAATCGAAAATATCCACGGTGCCGTCGCGGTCCTGGTCTTCCGCGGCATCCGGCAAGCCATTCTGATTCAGATCCCAGCAGGCCAACCCGGGTGTACCCCGCTCCCCCGCCGGCCCCGGTGACCCAGCCTGGCCGGCCGGACCCACAGGTCCAGGCGCACCGGTTTCTCCATCGAATCCAGCCATGCCCGTCTCTCCCTGTGGTCCGGATGGGCCTTGCGGCCCAGCGGGCCCAGCCTCTCCTCGAGAACCCTCTGGTCCCGCGGAGCCCGGCTCCCCCTGCGGTCCAGCCGGCCCTTGAGTACCCTGCAGCGCGCCAGAAGCCAGTTGGGTTTCGAGCTCATCGACTCGTTGCAACAGGGTGCTCGTAAGCTCCTGCTCACTGTTCTCGCCGCAAGCTGTTTTTGCCTCCACCGCCTCGAGCGCTCTGGAGACGAGGAATGCTGTCTGGTAGCCCGAGAGGAACTCCGCCCCGCGGAACTCACCTTCGGGAAACGCTTCCTCTACCCCTAATGCAGCCACTCGCGCCACTGCAGCGCTCGCCCAATGATCGGCAGGAACATCGTTAAAGCCGGCGTCGGGCGCAGGCAGGCCGGCCATCGGATCATCACAGCCGGTCCTAGCGTCAACCACAGACATCAGCCTGTCGATGAGCACCGCAGCCTGATATCCGGTGAGGGTGCCCTCGCCCAAAAAAGCTCCATCGGGAAACACCGGATCGATCCCCTGCTCACTTAGATTGGCTACGGCTCGGCTTCGCCAGTCACCATCGGATTGCATCAACGCCATTCCGGCGACGGCCAGAACGATGATGGCGAGCGGTAGCAGTATCTTGCGTTCCATCGGCACTCCTCGAGTGGATGCGCGATTCCTTGGGCGCATATAGCGTTCTCCTCTCATGCTAGCGTCGGTTTCCCCGTAACTCCGTGACTGGAGTCGGGCGGGCCGTTCACGTCACAGGGTCAGTTGCAGGCGCCGCTACAATGAGAGATGCGCTTGCGGGCGCTAGGGGCGGTGTGTTGCCTCAGTGGCTCGCAAAGGGGGGGCGAGTGCGGAGTGAACTTTTTTTCGAAGCGACAAGGTGGACGCAGCCGCGAGATCTTTGGTGGCGGCACCGCCCTTTTCCTAGTTGCCGCATACTTGCTGTTGTTGGGATCGGTTGCGACGGCGCAAGCGCAAGGGCTGGACGAAGAAGCGCGCAACGTACTGCGACAGGGCCAGCAGCGCGCGGCAGAAGCGATGACTCGCTACAGCGACCACTACCCCGATCAGCCGCTGTGGCGTGAAGCAATAGCACTGGGACTGCGGGCGCAGAGGTTGGCGCCGGAGCGAACCGAACCATACCGGTTCCTCGGACAGGTTTACAGCGTCACCGGTTGGTATAGCAGAGCCTGGGCGGCGTGGCAGTCGTATCGGGAGCGCGGGGGCGAGATCGACGCTCAGGCGCGCAGTCAGTTGTTGGCCGCTGCAACCTGGCTCGGCTTCAACAGCTACTCAAGCGGTAATTATCGCCAGGCTCTTCCCTATCTCGAGGAGGCGCTAAACCTCAATCCGCACGATAGGCTCACGCTTAGCCGGCTGAGCCAGTCCCACATAGCGCTCGACGACCCAGCCGCGGCGCTACCGTATGCCGAGGCTCTGGCCGAACTCGATCCCGATGCCGGCGGCCTGCTCGAGCGCGTTGAGGCGTACCTCACGTACGGCGTGGAAGCGGTCGACGCGGTGAGGCAGGGCGAATCGCATTACGCGAGTGGCCGTGCGGACGAAGCGTTGCAGAGTTTCCGGCGAGCTGTCGAGCTGAACTCCAACTACCCTGCTGCGCTCCGGTGGGCTGGGCGTGCTGCGCTGGAGTTCGACCGGCCCGGCGAGGCGGCGAACTACTGGCGGCGGCTCGTTGAGTTGAACCCGGCCGACGAGGAGGCGCTGGAGGGTCTGTCGCTTGCTCAAAACCGTGACCGGTTCGGCGCCGATGCTTACGGCGATTATCAGGATGGTCGTGAGGCCTACGAACGTGGTGACCGAGTCGGGGCGCAGCGTCTGCTGGAAGCCGCCCTGGCTCTGAACTCCGATATTCCTGACGCTCACGCCTTGCTCGGCCGCCTTCACTTCGAGCGGGGCGATTTCTCGATAGCGCTCGAGCGCTTCGAGCAGGCCGTACGCTTGGCGCCTGCGGACTCGAGCTACCGCTTCTACCTCTCGGCCACCGAGGAACAACTTCGGCTGCAGGAGCAAGCGTTGGCGCTGGCCGCAGAACGCGAGCGCGCCGCGGCCGAGGAACGGCAGCAGGCGGCGGAAGCTGAACGCGCGTTGGAGCAGGCTCGAGCGCAGCAGGAGGCAGAGGAGAGAGCGCGGGCGCAGGCTCAGGCCGAGGAACAAGCCGTAGCGGAAGCGCAGGCTGAGGCGGCGCAGGCGCTTGCCGAGCAGGAAGCCGAGGAAGAGGCAGCCAGGGAGCAGGCGGCGCAGGAGCAGGCGGCACAGGAGCAAGCGGCGCAGGAGCAAGCGGCGGAGCAGGCCCGGGCCGAGGCGCAAGCAGAGGCCGAGGCGCAAGCGGCTGCTGAACAAACGGCGGCAGAAGCGCGCGCTCAGGCGGAAGCAGAAGCAGATGCCCAAGCAGAGGCCGAGGCCCGAGCTGCACCGCCGGTAGCCGAGACTCCCAACGACAGGCAGCAGCAACAGATCACCGAGGAGGTCGTGGCGGGCGCGGCGGCGCCGGCACAGCCCGCTGCCTCACCCACGCCGGCGCCGTCGGCCGGCTTGGTAGTCGCCGACCTCTCCTTCACCCATGAAAGTGCCGAGGAAGGTGGATCCGGCGCCTTCTCCTTCCTGTCCGGCAACGAGCTCACGCGCAATCTCTCGTCCCCAATCAATTACGCATCCGGAACCCTCTTCCAACGCCTCGAGGTGCGTTCGAAACCAAGCGACGTGCCGGTTCACTATCAACTCTGCTTGGTGCCGAACGACTCGATATCGGTTCAGCCGGCCTGCACCACCAGTGACCTTCTCGTGTTTAACGAGGAGGGGGTCTTCGAGGCCCAGCAATTGCTTTCGAGCTTGAGCGGCTTTGGGGGAATCGACTGGGAGAACGGCCTGGAGAGCGTAATACTGGTGATCAAGGATCCGTCCGGACTGCCGGTGGACAACCGATACCTGCTTGGCGACGGCAGCCGCGGCCCACCCGACTCGGAACTCTACTACCCAATGGAGGTCCGCTTCACCGCGCTGGTGGTCCCGGAAGGGGCCTCCTTTCCCGGCTGGCCGCAGTGAGTTAGCCGTTGCGTCACCGCTGCTGGCAAGACAACATTTTGGGCGCGCCTCACGGAGCGCCCAAAATGTTGAGGTACGGGTCGAACTAGTTCAAACGGAACGATCGCGACGGCCGCGAGGTCCCGACGCTTCCGCGGAAGCACCCCTGGGTAACGAGGACTTCAGGTTGCCACCGCGGTCGATAGGGGGCTTGGGATCGTCTGGGACGCTGTAACCGTACCCGTACACTGGGCCGCGACCGGTTGAGTCCTGGACATGCGTGGCCACTACGCCCAGCACTCTTGCACCAATTCGCCGAATGAGATCAACGGCTGTGCGGATCTGGTTACGATCGGTTTTCTGAAGGTGAGTTACCAGGAGGGTACCTGTGCAAAAGGGGGCGATGGTGAGCGAGTCTGCTACGGCGAGAATTGGCGCAGAATCGATGAGTATAACGTCGTAGTCCTGCCTCCATTTCTCCAGGCAGGAGCGGAAGCCGATGCTCAGGAGTTCGGCTGGCTGGCTTACCGGCTGAAACACCGGAATGACAGATAGATGCTGCTTTGGGCTCACCGCGACTTCTACTGGGTGATGAGTTCCATAGGGCTCCTGCAGCCAATCGACGAGGGAGGAGCGGTTGCCGCCGGTAATGCGGTAGAGCTTGGCAAGCGAGGGGGAGCGTAGATCGGCGTCGACTAGCAGGGTTCGGTAACCGTTGCGCACGAACCCCTCCGCCAGGCTGCTGGCAGTCACGGTCTTCCCTTCTCCCCCTTGAGCGCTGGTCACCAGTATCACCTTAGGGTGGGCGTCAACCGTGGAGAAGAGCAGATTCGTGCGCAGGTAACTCGAGGCCTCACGCAACGTATTCTTGTCGCCACGCTGGAGGCGCGGGAACTCGGCAAGGACCGGCAGGCCGGCTGCCTGGGCGAGATCGGCAACCCCGGTGAGTCTCGTATCGAGAGCGCGGCGTAGCAAGAGAAGTCCGTAAGTTGCAATCAAGCCAAGCATGAACGCCACCGCCGCATTGAGCATCGGTCGTGGAGAGATCTGGCCACCGGGGGGGTTGGCCGGCTGCAGAACACTTAGAAGGGCAGTCGCGGAGGCGCTGAGCGCGCGAGCATAGGACAACTGCTCCTGCCGCTCTGCCCTCAGGCTGATCCGGCCGGCTATCTGCGTGGCCACAGATGGGTCGTTCAGTGTCTGCAGCGATCGGATCTGCTCGCTGTAATTTTCTATCTGCGCCTCGAGCGCTTCGACGAGCATATCCATGTCTTCGCTTGCCCTGCCACGGTCCCAGGCTACGAGCGCATTGGCTACCGCATTCGCACGGTTCGCGGCCGCCCCCGGAGTAGAGCCGTGGCCCTGAATATAGATGAGACTGGCACTCCGAGTCTCCTCGGCCTGTATCGATACCCGGCTTCGCAGGCTTCTTACGTCGGATTGTGTGGGCGAGTCGACCCCCATCCTGTCGAGCGCATTGAGCAGGACCGGATCGCTCGTCCCGGCCACCCGATAAGCAGCGACGTCCAAGGGAGGGGCGGTGACCAGGGAGAGCCCGAACTGCCTGAACTCGGGATTCGTCTGCGCCGCGAGCACTGTCGCCTGCGCCTCGAATACAGGGGGCTGTCGACGGCTCATCTGCATTGCCACGAACGCCGCGGCGCCACCGACGAGGAGTGCCAGCACGAGGCCGCGGGCTATGAAGCGGAACAATGCACTTATGTCGACGCTAATCTCTTGTTGCATGCTTTCTAGACCCCCACTGCACGTCCGGGTCGCCGCTCGCGCAAAGCGCTACCGCCCGGAACTTCCCTCTTTCAGATTCCTATCTGCTAATACTCTCTGCGCTCGACTGTACCAGGACGCCCAAGCATTCCCACTTCAAGGCGTCACAGCCGAGGAGTCACCTCTAGGAGGTCTCGATGTCAAATCAGTCTCGGGCCGGTTAGTTGGAGACCGAGCTCGCACGGGCCGGCATCGCCGCCGGTTCGGAGTCGGGGCCATCCCCACCGGCAGTGAAGGCGCAACCGCCGATGAAGTTCTGCAGCCCTTCCCGAATTCGCCGGTGGTCCGAGTTGAGAGCCGCCTCCTGGAGAAGATCGACGGCGTGGTGCAACTCCAGCCCCGAAAAGGACTCGGCGCGAGCGACGAAGATCTTCTCGTGCGGCGTGGAGCGGCTCTGCTCCTCGGTCGTCATGAGCTCCTCGAACATCTTCTCGCCGGGCCGGGTTCCCGAAAACACAATCTGGATGTCGATATCCGGCTCGAAGCCCGACAGCCTGATCAGGTCCCTTGCCAGATCGACGATTCTCACCGGCTGTCCCATGTTCAGGATGTAGGTTTCGCCATTCTGTCCCTGGCCGGCGGCCTGGAGGACAAGCTGGGCGGCCTCGGGGATCGTCATGAAGTAACGAACCATGTCGGGATGGGTCACGGTGACCGGTCCACCAGCATTGATCTGGCTCTTGAAGACGGGAATCACGCTACCGCGGCTGCCCAGAACGTTTCCGAACCGCACCGACACGAAGGTCTGCTCCGGGTCCGCCTTGGCGGCTGCGTCCTGGACCAGGTACTCGACCATCCGCTTGGACGCTCCCATCACGGAGGAGGGGTTCACGGCCTTGTCGGTGGAAATATTGACGAAGTGGGTTATTCGGTACTTGAGCGCCAGATTCACGAGGTTGCGGCTACCCACGATGTTGTTGAATACGGCTTCCTCGGGGTTGAGTTCCATCAGCGGCACATGCTTGTGCGCTGCGGCGTGGAAGATCACGTCGGGCCGGTACCGGGAAAAGATGTACTCCAGCCGCGAGCCGTTCTGGATAGCTCCGATCACGCTTCGATAGCTGATATCGGGCCAGTCGCGCTCCAGCTCACGCTCGAGCGCATAGATGCTGTTCTCGCCGTGGCCGAAAAGAATCAGCTCCTCCGGACCAAACCGACAGATTTGCCGCACCAACTCGGAACCGATCGATCCGCCCGCACCGGTAATCATCACTCGTTTACCGCGCAGGTAGCTCTCGATCGTGCCGTTGTCGAGCCGCACCGGCGGCCGTCCCAACAAGTCGTCGATCTCGACGTCGCGCATGCGCTTGATCGCCACACGCCCGCTGAGGAGCTCGTACATTCCGGGAATGATCTTGTAGGTGAGGTTCGGCTTGACGTCTTGCAGGGTTTCGATTACCCGGCGAACGGTAGTCCCATTCTCGGACGGCATCGAAATGAGGACCTCGTCGATATCGTACTGCGGGATCACCCGGGCGGCCTCGGAAACCGTCCCAACGACCGGAACCGATGCGAAACGGTGCCCCGCCTTATGCGGGTCGTCGTCCAGGAAGGCTACCGGCTTTAGCCCGGTCTCAGGGTGCCGGAGCAGTTCGCGGACGATCAGCGAACCCGCTTCGCCCGCTCCCACAACCAGAACCCGACGGCGCTTCGCCGGCTCGACCTCTTGGCCCCGTCTGCTTTCATAGACGTAGCGGGCAAGTGCGCGAGCGCCCCCCATCAGCGTGAGGGTAAGCAGTGCATCCAGGACCGCGATCGAGCGTGGGACTCCAATTTGGGTTCCAAAGAGGAAGAGTATAGCCGAGCCCGCCACGGCGACCGCGGCAAGCATGAATGTGAGATCCCCGAGGTCCCGGAACGCTACACGACTCCAGGAACGGGAGTACAACCGCAGCTGCAGGTAACCGCCTACTTTGAGGCCCAGCAGGAGCAGCGTCGCAATCAACATGGCGGTTACACCGTCGGCAGGCGCTCTCATGTCGTACCGGACCGCGAAAGCCAACGGGGTGACAACGAGCATGATCGCCGCGTCCACCCAAATCTTCCAGTGCCGCGGCAATACGTGAACTGCCGGTAGCAGTGAAGGCAAGCGCTCGGGCAGCAGGCTCATGATGTCTTCGGCCCGTTCGAGGCAATCGTTAAACGTTGCATCGGTTTACCGCAGCGGCTCTCTCTCGGGTATAGCCGTTCGACCCGGCGATCTATCAGCGCGTTGTGCTTCATGTTGCCCCCCGAAAAGTTTTCCGCAAGCGGATCTCACGGCAGTACCGCGATCCAATCCCTGTATAGTCATTCTCTACTGCGGAGTGGACGATCGCTGTGACACCTGTGCCGATTGATGTGCCTCGGGCCGCAATACCGGCGGTCTGAGGGCCTCATTCACCCGGCATTCTCACTCCTGGAATTGGGTCTGCAGGGAGCTCCTCTACCGGCATTCCGAACGCCGGCAGCGGCAATTTCAAGCCGCCTACGTTGGCATGAACCGCCTGATCGCTCCAGGTATAGAGTCCCGTACCTTGCGGTGGCATGTAGCGCACCTCGACCTTTCCGGATAGAGGCGCAGCGAAGGTGATCTTGATGCGGGTGGGATCGGTTGGGTCCCGCCCGATTCCATTTGGCGTCCGGGGCTCGCTGTCTTCGAATACCGTGAAGTAGCCGTCATAGTCGGCAGCTGGTTCGATCGGCAGTGTGGTGTTCACGAGGACGGTGTGACCGCCATCCTCCAAGGAAAGGCCTTCAAGGCGCGGTCCCTGACCAAACGTCCCCTGTGCGTCCTCTTGCCAGATCGCACTCAGGAACGTATTGGCGATCCTCTGCCCCAGATAACGTTGCCCCGCGGCGCTTACGTGCTTGGCGTCGCTCATTGGGAGGTCGTGGGCCACTGCCATGTGATAGTAGGCGCGATCGTATGACGACTCGGCTAAGCTACCCACCTCGACCCTGTTGGCGCCCGCCTCCATCAGCCGCTGTTCCTCACGGATCACCTGGTACGCCAAGTTGTGCCCCTCCACGTTGTCGCCCGGTTCATCCAGCTCTTGAGACCACAGGCGTTTGGAGAGCTGGACGAACACGATCTGTGGACTGCCCTCCAGTTGTTGATGGAAGCCTTGCAAAACAGCGTCAGTGTTCTCGACGAATCCACGACGCCTGGATCCCGACTTGGTATCCGACTCCCCCTGAAACCAGACAACGGCTGCTACTGGTATCCCTAGGGAGTTCGCAGCGAACTCGGCCCGTGATAGGGCCTCGTCGAAGTGGTCGCTTCCCGGTTGCCACTGATCCAACGCACTGCCACCAACTGCCGCCGGAACGAGGTAAACATCCATTCCCGTTGCCGCCTGGACCTCCTTGCCGAAGCGCAACAGGAAGGAGTGTTTGTAGCCGGCGTGCGTCGGTTCTTTTGCCTGTACCCACTTGCGATCCGTACTCAACATGAAGACACCATCGGCCGGCTGCTCCGTTTGACTGGTCGGGAAGCTGCCACCCTCTTCGAGGCCTGCTCCCGAAGCGTTGGATTGACCGGCGACCAGGAAGAGCAGCCGCTCGCCGGCCTTGACCTCAACTCTTACTGTCGCTCGCGATGTGCCACTTTCGTTGCTCGCCCTGAGTGTGTACGTCGTAGTCGCAAACGGCTGGACTTCGTCGCTGCCGCTGACGGCTACGCTGCCCCCCGGAGGGTCGAGCGTCACTCGGTCGGCGTCCTCGACGGCCCACTGCAGGCGGACGGTCTCCCCAGCCTCTACCGGACCGGTAGGAGAGGCAGTGAAGAAGCTTATGGTCGGAGCTCCTTCACCCCCGGAGGAATCGCCCGTCACCGATACCGTCGTTTCACGACTGGACGTTCCTGTAATACCCGAGGCGATGAGGCGGTAGGTGGTGGTTTGGTCCACCGTAACGGCCATGCGCGTTTGGTCTGTCACTGGAGCGCGCAGAGATACGACGTCGGAGCCGGCCTCCGTAGCCTCGAGTATCACCTCCGCTCCCTGAAGGTTGTCCACCTGCCAGCTCAGCACCACGGTTTCCCCAGGTTCCACTGTTGATGGATCAGCCCAAAACTCCGTTATCCGAGGGCCTGCGCCCAACTCGAAGCAGGAGGTCAGGGCAAGGACCAGCAGCGGCAACCAGCTGCAGGCACCCCATAGGTATCGAATCACGTTGAACTGTCAATCTTTGTCACTTTCGAGGCCCCCTCGATTGCATTTTTCGGTTCGACGCCAAATGCGTCAGCCCTTCAGCTACTCAGTAGGGGATTATGTCATCGACCGCTACTGCGCCTTCCCTACCCCGTCACACGCCGCTGATGCTTGAAACAATTCTAGGAAGCCGTGGCCGCTGCGCCAAGCCCCCGAGGCGGGCGCAAGCCCGAACAACAGCATTGCCGCTAAAGATTGAATCACCGCGGCAATCTTTTGTCATCGAGAGTAAGAACGCTCTAGATGTAGTGCAGCTATCACTGAGCGATGCTTGCGCTGTCGGGTACAAGGTAGATCAGGCTCGACCATGTGTCGAGCGGGCCTTGCTGTCGCAAGAGGATGTAGTCCGCATCGCCTAGCTACGAAGGAAGGGGGGGCCTTTTCAGGTACGACACGACTACATCGGTGACCAATTAGCTCGGCCTGCGGGGAAAGATGGCCTCGGCAATCGAAAGAGAAAACCGAGCCGCTTGGAAACCTGCATCAGTACGAATGAGCTCTAGAAAGGAGCCCTCTTAGATGAAACGGTTTATCGACATCAGAAGTGCGAAGTGGCTGTTCAGCGCGATCGCACTGCTCGTATTGGCAGCCTGTGGTGATCCCTCGGTGGTACCCGAGATGCACACCGTTACCGTCAATGTGAACGGCAACGGTACGGTGAGCAGCAGCGTCGGCAACCTCGATGTGGCCGACGGATCTGGCACCATTACGGTCGAAGATGGTGACGAGGTCACTCTCACGGCTACGGCCGACGCTGGCAACACGTTTACCGGCTGGAGCGGGGACTGCACCGGCCCTACTTCCACCTGCACTTTTACTGTCACTGAAGACACCACCGTTACGGCGACCTTTGCGGCCGAGCAGGTTGGCGATCCGGAACTCACGGTCACTGTAGTGGGCGACGGTAGCGTGACCAGCGATGTCGGGGGAATCACCTGCACGGCTGCCGGTGAGGAAACCTGCGCTACGACCTTGGCAAGCGGCACAGAGGTTACGCTTACCGCGACCGCGGCTGTCGACGCATTCACCGGCTGGAGCGGCGACGCCTGTGACGGCACGACCGATCTCACCTGCACGTTCACCATCAACGCCAACACCAGCGTTACCGCTACCTTCGGTACTCCGGTCGTGCCCGAAGGCTACGCGATCGCGGCTGCCAATGATGACGCAGAGGAGCTGGACAGCGCCTCGAGCATCGATCCAACCAACTTCCCTGCGGGTCACACCTACACCGACAGCAGCGACCTGGATCTCGCCTTTGATCCGGCTCACAGCACCACGCAGCACGTTGGTCTTCGCTTCTCGGATGTCGCAATCCCGGCTGGAGCTACCGTTACCAGTGCTCAGATCGTCTTTACCGCCGCAGCCAATCCAGGTTCGACCGGTAACGTCACGGTAACGATCGAAGGTCAGAACGACGCTGCCCCGCTGGCCTTCAATAACGATGCCGACACGACGGCGACGAGCGACGTTTCCTCCCGCATCGCCACCACGGCAAGCGTGGACTGGAACATCGCCGAGGCGTGGACTGCGGGGACTGAATACTCGTCCGCCGATCTCACAGGCATAGTTCAGGAGATCGTTGACCTGGGCGGATGGGCCACGGGCAACGAGATGGCGTTCATAATCAGCGGAGTGGACGTTGCAGAGTACCGCTCGGCTGAGTCCTTCGGCACGGACCGCACCGCGCCCGTGCTTCAGGTGACCTTCACCGGTCCTTAACGACCGACTGCTCGATAACGCACGACGAGATGGGACCCGCGCGCTCTGCGGGTCCCATCTCTTTTCATTCATTCGATGTCGGTCAGATCGGGATGCCCCAAGAGCGCACGAGCTCGTGCGCTCAGCGCCTCCATCTGCGAAGCGGAACGAACCTCGTCCCGGACATCCTGCCACTGCCGGTGCCTGATTAGCACCTGGACGGGGATCTTGGGTAACCCCAGCAGCTTGCCAATCGTCAAACGATGGTGACCGCCAACGTTGTTGTAAAGCAACTCGCCCTCACGACCGATGCTTACGGTGACCTCGTCTCCCACTCCGCCTCGACCAGCATCTGCCCTGGTGCGGTAGCCATTCTCCCGAATCTCCTTATAGAGAGTTTCGATCTCTCGCGAGGTCTCCAGAAGCTCTTCGTACGACGTCGACCAGTGCCAGCGTCGCTCTCCGGCGGCTATCTCGGCGGCATACTTACGGAATATCTCAGTTTCCTCCCACCGCACCCCGAGTATGTACCTCTCGTGCAGAAGACGGTAAATGTTATTTTGCCTGAAGTCCACGTGCACCAGGTCCCAGTCACCATCGAGGATCTTGCCGACATTCGCATTGACGAAGCGGCCGGCGTCCACGCCCGCTTGCGGGTTGTATTCCGTCAAGCGGCGATGCTGCCAGCGGCCGACGTCCTGGTAGTACACAATCCGGGCGGGGTCAACTTCGATTAGCTTGTCGAACTCAGCATCCGTCCACCCGCTCGCCGACAACATGCGAAGGATCGAGGGCTTGGCCCTCGAGTAGAACGTGCCGAGCATCGCCTTGAGTCTCGCCACCCTTGCCTGCTATATCGCCCGAGAGATCTCGACCGGCACGGCCTTGGCGGGACGACAGCTGCGCCAGCGTCCCGTAGCTGCCCTTCCCACACTACCCGCGGCTGTCAACCGCCTTACTCCCGTCCAAGCCGTCGTCGGTAGCGCTTGATCTCTTCCCTTCGTCGCGAACCGACAACGCTCTCTCATAATCTCGAAACCAGGAAATCCGTTCCAGCATGGAAGACAAGTAGCGGTCATTGGGGTCGCTACAGCGAACCAAAGGAACCTGTACGCACTCGAGGTAGAAGATCCAGCGGAACCGGTCCTTGGTGGTGATGTAATCCGCCAGTTCTGCGAAACGCTCACGGTCTTTTGCCTGCAATGCCTCCCTCAGCAACGCTATGGCTTTATACGCGCGGCGCTCCAGCGCCTCCTGATCCAGAACACGGCAGCAGTGGTTCATGAACAGATAGTAGAGGTCGTGAAGCGGGACTCGGTAGCCCATGTTCGCCCAATCGATCGCTCTATGCACCTCTCCCTCGATGACAATATTGCCCGAGAAATAGTCGCCGTGCGAGAGGACCAGGGGAATCTTGCCGTCGACGTCACTGAGGCGCCCGAAGATATCTTCTGTGAATGAAACGACCTTTTGGCGGTCCCGCGGGTCCATCCGGGCGAGCAGACCATCCGGTGCCACGATATCCTCGTGCAGAGATTTGACATGATTGCGGGCGTCGACCCACCGCAATGGGATCGCCTTGAGGAATTGCACCAGAAGCGGCTGATACACCTGCGCGTAATCATCCTTGCAACCGGCGAAGTTGATCGGATGCCGGCCACCAATGAACTCTTCCGAAAAATAGCCTTGCTCCAGCGCTACCTCCTCGATGCGAGGTGCGAAGGGGAAGTGGGCGATGGACTTGGTCAACTCCACCCTGTCGCTGAGCTTTGCTTTCTCCTCTTCATTTCGCAACAGTGTATATACCCTCTTGCGTTGCATGTCCAGAATCTTGACGGCTCCGGATCTCCTTGTGAGGGCAAGGTCGCCTGCCACGGGCAGGGCGAGCAGTTCTCCGTCTCGGGCACCCGCGCTTGAGCGTAGTCCCGCACGAGCCCGTACAAATTGCACGATGTGCTTGGCTATTCGCGTCGCCTTGAGTACGGGAGGAGGCACGACGCGGGACAACCGGCCCGATGTCACCCGGGCCTTCCCTTCGCTGCCCAGAAACTGCTCCGACTGCTCCCAAAGGTAGCGGCTGAGTTGAAGGAGATTCAGGCGAGAGTTGACGTAGAAGGCGCCCACACGGACATAATCCTGCCTCGGCACCGGCGGCGCCACCGCCCCCTCGTCAACTTTTATGCTTTCTTTCATCGTTGTTCAACGATACCAAGAGACCGATTGTGACGTACTGCCGCAATCACAATGGCCGATGCCGAATGTCGTCCAATTCACGTTGACGTGACAATCTGCTCGTCGACAGTCTCGTTCAGTTTGGCAAGTCGGCGGAACTCGGAATTGCCGGACAGGAGTTCGTCGTATGTGCCGTTCGTGAGGACCCTGCCGTTTTCGAGCACGTAAATAACGTCGCAGTCTCGAACGGTGGCCAGCCTGTGAGCGATCATGATGACCGTCTTCGACTTCCCGATCTCGCTCACCGCGCTGAATATGCTCTCCTCGGTCGCGCCGTCGAGTGCGCTCGTTGCTTCGTCGAGGACAAGCACGCTGGGGTCGTGATAGAGCGCCCTCGCTATCCCCAACCGCTGGCGCTGGCCGCCGCTCAGCCTCGCGCCGCGCTCACCGGTGATCGTCTCGTAGCCCTCGGGCAGTTCACTCACGATGAAGTCGTGAATGTTGGCCAGTTTGGCCGCACGCTCAACCGCCTTCATATCCATTCGATCGGGCGGTACACCGAACGCAATGTTGTTGGCGACCGAGGCGTCTGCCAGATATATCTCCTGCGGCACATAACCCAGGTTCGACTGCCAGTGCGGCAGATTGTCGCGAGTCACTTCCACTCCATCGACGAAGAGCGCCCCCGAGCGCGGTTCGAGGAGACCGAGGATGATGTCGACGGTGGTGGTCTTACCAGATCCAGTGGAGCCAACCAGCGCAACCGTGGTGTTAGCCTCAACCGTGAGATTGAAGTTGCGCAGCACCGCTGGACTCCCTGGATAACTGTAGGTGACGTCCCTCAACTCGATGCGCTCGCGGATCGAGAGCGGTTTGACGGTATCGCGATCCGGGGGCAGCTTGAAGTTGCGGTCCTCGATATCCTGATAAATCAGGTCGACAGCCGGAGCGCTGAAGCGCAGATCCGTCATGGAACTGAAAATATGCTGCAGAGCCGGCATCAAACGGTAGCTGGCGAATGCGTACAGGCCAAGCAAGGTAAGCACGTTCGCCAGACCTTGGCCGGTGCCGAGCAGGTAGAGGACGATGAGGATCATTCCTCCGAAGGCGATCGTCTCGAGGCCGTAACGCGGCAAGGTGCTGATGACCTGGTGGTTCGCCATGTACCTGGAGTAGCGCTTGGAAGGGGTGCTGTAGAGCTTCAAAAAGGAGCGTTCCTTGCCCAGGAGTTTTATCTCCTTGGCTCCGGCAAGCGCCTCGTTGGCTGTCTTGAACCGCTCCCTGTCATGATAGGAGCGCCTCTTCCCAATGACAGCCAGCCTCTTGCGAACGGAGAGGAAAATAAGGGTATAAGCGCCACCCAACGTAAAGAAGGCCATTGCCGCAAGTAGTGGATTGACGGCGATCAGCAGGATCAGTATGAAAAGAACTACAACACTGTTGGCAACCAGCTTCATCCCCGAAACTACGAAGCCCTTTACCACCTGCTTGACCTCTGATAACAGATTCTTGCCGAGCCGAGAGGTGTTGTTGTTCAGAAAGAAGACGTAGGGCTTGTACAGGTAACGCTCTAGGATGCGCCGTGACAGGGCGTGATTGAGGCTCCATGAGAAGCGCAACAAGGTCCAATCGGTGAAGGCCGAAATGGCGTTGCTCAACAGCAGCAGCCCCAGCGCGCCAAAGCCGGCGAACAGCAGGAAACCGCTGTAACTCTGGAAACCGAGCGCCTCGTAGACCGTGCTGAGAATTTCGTTCTCCTCCAGGATGGAAGGATTTGCGACCAGTGCAAGGAAGGGTGTCACCGAGGCGACGCCAACCACCTGCATGAGAGCCATCAGAGTGATCATAGGAACGAGCAGAAGGACGTGCTTCCGCTCCGAGACGGAAAGGAGCGCATACATCTTCCTTATCGCGGCCCCAATCGACTCGTCCGATTCGCTCCTTAACTGTTCGCGCCTGCCAACCGTTGCAGGTATGTTTCCGGTTCTGGACCTCACTTGATGATCCTCCGCCACCGGGTACCGGGCGTACCGTGTCTAGGGTGAAAGATGTGGTGTTGACAGCGCCGTGCCATGTGATTACCCCCGCCCGCCAACTATAGGCTCGGCGCCCTGTGTGCAGTGTGACTGGTGTGCCGGGATCTCGTCCCCTCGCCGATAACCTCTGAAGGAGGACGCACCGTGGAAAGTTCGAGGGCAGCAAGGCAATACCTGTCGTGCGAGCCTCCATCCCTGGAATTCGGAGGGTCTGATGAACCTCATTGATTGCGTTACAAACCGACTGTTCATGGCCGTCGGGTCACGACTGCAAAGGGTGGAGCCTGGTATCGCGGCCGCCTCCCTTCCGCAGTTCGCGGGGCCGGCGCCAGGCCTGGTGATACGTGCGCCGCGCGAGATCGTGAATCCTCAACTCATTCGTTTCGGCCGCGATGTAAAGATCGGTCCTTCCAGCGTGATCAAGGCGACCACCAGCTTTCCCGGCAGTTGGCTGAGTCATCCCGATGGCCAGCATGTGAGCCAGCAGTTCACGCCCTCCATCAGCTTCGGTGACCGAGTAACGGCAACATCCGCGCTGCAAGTGGTTGCCTTCGAGCGAATCACGATCGAGGACGACGTGATGTTTGCCGGCAACATCTATCTGAGCGACGGTCAACACGCCACCGGTAGAGGCGACGTGCCCTACAAGTACCAGGGGATTGAGGGCATAGCGCCGATCACTATCGGCAGAGGGAGTTGGATCGGCCAGAATGTCGTGATACTCCCGGGCGTCACCATCGGCGAGAACGCCGTCGTCGGAGCGAACAGCGTCGTTAGTGCCGACGTGCCCGCCCAGTCTTTGGCGGTCGGGGCTCCGGCGAAAGTCGTTCGTACCTGGGACGTTGCCGCCGCCGCCTGGGTAAGGGCCGCGGAAGCCTCGCGGGCGAGCGACAGTGGAACGGCCGCCGTCCGGCAATCGTAGAGGCGGGAAGTGAAAACGTCCGAAGTGTCGAGGCAAAAAAGTGGGTGTCGAAGCAAGAAGAGTACAGTGGGGGTATCGAGTCAATGAGAGCTAACTTTGGGGGCAAGTGCATATCACAACGCGAGATCGGCCGGAGCCGATGATGTCCGATCGACCGCTTGTAACGATCGGAATCCCGACCTACAACAGGGCCGACGGCTATCTTCGACAAGCCCTGGACAGCGCACTGGGGCAAACCTACCCGAACTGCGAAATCGTCGTATCCGATAACTGTTCCAGCGACGACACCTCGAGCCTGGTGCGCTCGAAAGCCGACGAGCGGCTTCGCTACTTTCGCCACGAACGGAACATCGGGGCCAACAACAACTTCAACTTCTGTCTGGAACAGGCCCGAGGCGAGTACTTCCTGCTGTTGCATGACGATGACCTCATCGACCCAGATTTCGTGGAGTCGTGTATCGCCGCCAAGCGCGGAACCGGTGAGGTAGGCATCATACGCACCGGAACTCGCGTCATCGATCACGAAAATCAGGTCGGAGCCCGCAAGGTGAACGGTTGTGACGGCCTCTCCTCCGAACAGATGTTCCTCGAGTGGTTCGCCAAAGACACTGCCTTTTACCTGTGCAGCACGCTCTTCAACACTGCCAGGTTGCGGGAGGTCGGCGGCTTCGCCAGCCCAACGGGCCTGTTCCAGGATGTGGTCGCTCTGGCGCAGCTGGCAGTGCGCTACGGCCGAGTCGACGTCGAGGAGATCAAGGCCAGTTTCCGGCGTCACGATGCGAACAAGGGCTCGAGCGCCTCCGCCATCGCCTGGGCGGACGACTCGCTCTACCTTCTCGACCAGTTGTGCGACCTGATGCCCGAAAGCGAAGAGGAACTCCGGTCGGCCGGACTCACTTACCTCTGCCGCAAGTGCTACCGGATCACCCGGGCGATACCGGAGTCGTGGGACCGCTGGCGCACCTACCTCATCATCTACCGGCGCTTCGAACGGTCCTGCTCGCCGGTGAGCTTCGCGCTCGAGCAACTGCGCAAGGACGTCAGGACCGGCCTCGGCCAACTGGTCCGCCGCCACACGCCACCCTATTCGACATCGAGTACCTCGCTTGGGGGACCGTGAAGATGAAATAGGGTGCTAGGGGCCGCTATTGTCTGCGAGAGCCCCGCGCTTCGGCGGGAATCGCATGAGACTCTTCAAGCTTCTCGCCACGACCGAAAGCATGTTGCCGGGAGCAACCACCAGGCCAGCCAGCAGCCAAGGCGTGCTGCTCAGGGCTGCGCGGAGATCGCCGGAGGCCACTGCAAAGGTAAACACCCGCGACGCAGCTCGATGCATCAACCGTGGGTCCCGTCTCATTTCGGAACGGTATTTCTGCCAGAAGAGCCGATTTCCCATCAGCTTTCCGGCGGTATTCCCGGTGATCCGTTCGGAATGGTCCTTGCGCGTAAGAACCATGATTTCGTCGACACAGGTTATCGCCGTCCGTTGCGCCACACGAACGTACAAATCCACGTCCTGAAGGGCCGGAAAACGCTCGTCGAGACCGCCCACCGCTTGCAGGACGTCGGTGCGAATGGCGACACTGAAGAAGCCTCCGATGTAGTTTCGGTACAGGAGTTTCGCAACGCTTTGCTCCCCATTATCGCAACTATCGCAACGCCGCTCCTCGATCACCTCTCGCTTGGCGAAATCGTAGACCGCGTACCCCGTATAGATCATCCCGAAATCGGGGCCGGCCTCCACAATCTTGCGGTGCTGTGCAGAAAGTTTTTCGCGAATCCAGACATCATCATCGTCCAGAAAGGCAACCCAATCGCCCTTGGCGCGGAAAATTCCGGCGTTCCGGGTGCCTGCGCCACCGCGACCTCGGTCGTTGGCTATGTACTCCAGGCGAGGATCGACGATCTCCCCCAAGGCACTGCGTCCGGATCCGGCCGGATCGTCGTCCACTACGATCAGTTCGAAATCGACAAAACTCTGACTCAGGACGCTGCTCACGGCCTCCTTGAGCATCTCTGGGCGCCTATACGTGGGAATTACCACGGTAAAGAAGGGAGATCGTTTCTCTGTCATGCGGCTGCTTTCCCTTCAATTCCCGATTCGAGCTCTGTGGGTGTCTCTGCGGGAACGTTCAGAGCGGTTCTCCTCGACCCAACCTATTACCGTGAGCCGCTACCGGCACCAAATGCGTCACAGGCATCGAACGATTTTTCTGCCGCTCGGGGACTCCGCAGGCCCGTACCCCCATCACAGGCGCTCCCGGCAGCCCGAGCTAGTGTGGCGTAGTCGAGCCGCGGTGGCAGTGTGCGGCCGGCTATTGGGCCGAAGGGGAGGGCCACGACTCGCATGACTCTCGTAAGCTCGGCACGCTCCACAGACGATGAACCGCATGGACATACAAGGGCGCCTGTGGAAGGTCGTTCGAGTGAAGAAAGATTGCGAATAGCCTTCTTCATGGATGTCTTCCCGCGAATCTCCAACACCTTTATCCTCAATCAGATTGCCGGTCTTCTGGACCGCGGACACGACGTGAACATCTTCGCCCGCTCGGCCGGAGACTTCAACCACACTCACGAACTGGTTCGCCAGTACCGGATGGAGGAGAGGATGCGCCACTTGCGCATCCCCAACAACCCGGCAGACCGCTTGATCACGGCCGCCAGTCACTTTGCGAGACCGTATGCCTGGCGGCCGGGGATATTGGATGCGTTCAATCTGCGCCGCCACGGGTGCAGCGCCTTGAATATGGCACAGCTCTATACGGCGCTCTCCTTTCTGCGACAGCCGGACTACGACATAGTCCACGCTCAGTTCGGTAACCTCGGTCCTTCCCTGCTTCGACTGTCGAGGGGCGGAAAGAGCAAGGCGCCACTGGTGGTATCGTTCCGAGGCGCCGACCTGTCGAGCGTCATCAAACGGAATCCGCATGCCTACGATGAGCTACTGCGGTCGGGTGACCTGTTCCTGCCCGTAAGCGACTTCTTCAAACGGAGACTGGAGGAGCTTGGGGCTCCTCCCGAACGCGTCGAGGTTCTTCGCTCGGGGATCGACACCGACCGCTTCCCCTTTCGCCAGCGGAGCAGGAACCCGGGTGAACCGACTCGGGTTATCTTCCTGGGCCGTCTTACCGAGAAAAAGGGCATATTGTCGGCAATCGAGGCGGTGGCACGGGCAATCGCAGCGGGCCGCGAGCTCGAGCTCACGATCGTGGGCGAGGGCGAGCTGGAGTCCAAAGCCCGGCGCCAGGCGGCCGAAGCGGGCATTGCATCACGCGTACATTGGGCGGGCCCACAACCTGCTGCCGCAGTCGCGTCCCACCTTGCGGAGTCCCACCTGCTTGTCGCCCCTTGCGTGACTGCGTCAAACGGTGACCAGGAGGGCGTGCCGAACGTGCTGAAGGAGGCCATGGCTTCCGGACTGCCGGTACTCAGCACGATCCACAGCGGCGTGCCGGAACTCGTGGATGACGGCATATCGGGTTACCTGGTTGCGGAACACGACAGCAGCGCGCTGTACCAGCGGCTTCTCGATCTGGTGGACCACCCTGAGCTCTGGCCGGCGATGGGTCGCGCGGGCCGCGCCAAAGTGGAGAAGGAGTACGACAGCCGGGCGCTAAATGAGCGACTGGTGATGCTCTACCGGCGAGCGCGCGAAACGAAATCGGTACGGAGTGTCCAGTGACGGCAGGCCGCGAGCTCCTGCACCGAAACCTGTGGCGGCTGCGGCTCAAGCTTGGCGGATCGGCGCTCGAGAACTTGGCGATCATGCAGAAGTGGGCGACCCTCGATGCGCAGGAGTCGGCCACACTTCAACACGAACGCCTGGAGTTTCTCCTGAGGCATTCGTACGACCACGTTCCCTTCTATCGGAATCTGCTCGAGCGTCACGGGGTCGTGACGGGCTCACAGGTGCGGCTCGAGCGGTTTTTCGAACTCCCTCACCTCGACAAGCCTACGCTCCGCCAAAACTGGGCCCAGCTGCAATCCGACGACCTCAGTCGGCGTCGGACCAGGATCAACCAGTCGGGAGGATCCACCGGCGAGCCGGTCAAGCTTATCCAAGATGCCGACTACCAAGACTGGAACACCTCCACCAAGCTCTTCTTCGAAAGTAGGGCGGGGCACCGGCTTGGCGCCAGAATCCTCCAGTTGTGGGGCTCGGAACGGGACATCATGGGGATCAGACGCAGCTGGAAATCCCGGCTGGGCCAGCGGGTCCGCAACGAGGAGCTTCTCAACACGTTCCTCATGCCGGTGAATACCATGCGCGACTACGTTCAGCGTATCAACGCCTTCCGGCCGAGCCTGATACTGGCGTATGCCGAGAGCATCTTCCGCCTCGCACGTTTCGCGGAACAGGAGAAGCTCGACGTCCACGCACCTAACGTGATCTTTACGTCTGCCACAACGCTCCACGCGCACATGCGGGAGACCATCGAACGCGTATTCAGGGCACCGGTCCTCGATCGCTACGGCTCTCGCGAGGTGGGTGTAGTGGCCTGCGAGCAGCCCGATTCTGAAGGCCTGATAATCTCTGCCCCCACACATTTCGTGGAGATCGTGAAGCAAGATGGCAGCCCTGCGGCGCCCGGTGAGACTGGTGAACTCATCGTTACGCCACTGAACAACCTCGCCATGCCGCTGTTACGATACCGAATCGGCGATATGGCCTGCTCGCCTGCCTCCCCCGATACTACCGGCCTTCAGTGGCCGCGACTCGCGCGGGTCATGGGGCGAATCACGGACACTTTTTACACGTCCGCCGGTACTCAGGTATTTGGAGAGTACTTTACACACCTCTTTTACGAGCGAGCTTGGGTGGAGATGTTTCAGGTGGTGCAGGAGGAGCTCGATCTGATAAGGATCAGCATCAAGGCCGGCGTTAACCCGCCCGGAGGAGCACAATTGGCTGCCGAGTTCGGCTCCCTTACCGACCAGGTGCGTCTGGTGATGGGCGGTGACTGTCGGGTAGAGATCGACCTCGTCCAGGAGATCGAGAAGACCGTCAGTGGGAAGCACCGGTTCACGCTCTCCAAGATGACGCCGAACGAGGTGGTAGAGCATTAGATGCCTCCCATCGTGATTCAGCCGCGCCCGGCAAGGCGTTTGCAGCCGACCATGAGGCTCCCTGACATGTTCCTGGCGGGTTCGGCGGGCATCTACGTGCTGGCCGTCCTGCTGGCATCCTCGCAACCCGGACTTTCGCGCGTCGTGCACCTGTCCGTGGCCATGATGCTGCTCGCACTCTTATGGAAGGCAGCAAAATCGCGAGTGAGCCTGAACGCGGATCCGCTCCCCTGGCTCTTTTGGGTCTTCTTCCTGTTCACGTTCGCCAGCATCCTATGGTCGAGCCAGACCATGCCTGCTACCGTGCGCTCGGTGTCCCTACTTTTCGATGTCCTGGGAGCCACTCTTGTGTGGATCGCGCTTTTCAACGGCCTGTCGCTCAAATGGATAGCCGCTTGTGCGGGAGTAGGGGCCGCCGTTCAGGCAGGAGTGGCCTTGTTTCAGTTCTGGACGGGGTCGTTGGAGCGGGTTGAGGGACTCGGGGGGAACTCGAACGAGCTTGCCATCCAGCTCTCCTTGACGGCCTTTCTGCTTCTCATGGTTTGGCGCAGGAGTTTTCTCGTGGGTGCCGCCGCTCTTTCGTTGATCGTAATTGCGACCGTCACCAGCGGCAGCAGGAAGATGGTCTTCGTCTGGCTTACTTATCTGCTGCTCCTCTCTAGATGGCTGACGATGGGCGTCAAACGCTCCACCCTGATCGCCGCCGTTGCCCTTCTCATGGTGCCGGCCTCCGTCCTCGTGCTTATAAATACCCGCGAAACGTGGCTGGCCCCGATCGAGAACCTCACCGTCTATCAACGCTTGGACCGGGCAATCGCAGGCGAGGACAGCAGCGCCAATCTGCGGGGCAACCTTATCGAGGACGCTTTCGAGCAGTGGTCGTACTCTCCGCTATGGGGGCATGGCGTGGATCAGTTCCGCTGGCTCAATCCCTACCGGGTCTACTCGCACAACAATTTCACCGAGGTCCTGGCAAACCTGGGAATCGTTGGTCTGATTTTGTTCTATTCGATCCACGTCAACCTCCTGTGGCGAACAACCAGCCAGGCACGTGCCGGCTCCGGTCGCTCCTGGTTGGTCCTGGCCTTCGTTCTCATGCTACTGATGATGGATCTCGCGAGAGTGTCCTACACCGACCGCTACACCTGGCTCCTGCTTTCGGTAGTCGGATTCATCTGTCACCGGGAGGGGCAATCGGTAGCGCGTGAGGAACCGCTTACGGGAGGAGCGCGTGTCACCTCCCCAATTTGAGGCTACTGCCGGTTCGGCCCGAGAGCTGAAGCACGTCGCAATTTTCCTAGCCGACCTCCAGGGCGGCGGGGCCGAGCGCATGATGGTAAATCTAGCCGGCGGGCTGGCCCGGAAGGAGATTCGGGTGGATCTCCTGCTTGCCAATACCGACGGTCCCTACCTTGCTGAGGTACAGAAATCGGTCCGACTGGTAGAGTTGAACGCCGGTCGCGTCCTGCGTGCATTGCCCCTCCTCACAAGCTACCTGAGGCGCGAACGACCTCAACTGCTTCTCACCACCTTGCACCATGCCAGCGTCGTCGCTCTTCTTGCCCGGCGCCTCTCCAATACTCATATTCCTGTTTTCATCCGCGAAGCAAATACCCCGTCGCAGCAAGAGCCGAGCCTTCGGAGACCGAAGAGCTGGCTTATCACTAAGATGATTCGCCGCCTCTACCGCCAGGCCGACGGAGTCATTGCTGTTTCAAAGGGCGTCGCCGAGGACTTGGAAAGGTATTTCGGGCATCCGATCCACCAGACTGCCGTGTTGTACAACCCGGTTGTGACGGACGAACTCGGGCGGCTCGCATGCCTGGAGCCCGAGCACTCCTGGTTCGAACCGGATGCCCCCCCGGTCATCCTGGCCGTGGGGAGGCTGCACGTCCAAAAGGATTTCGCGACTCTCATCCACGCCTTTGCCCGCCTGCAGAAGGAGCGTGACTCGAGGCTGATGATACTGGGCGAAGGTAACGAACGCAGCGAGCTCGAAGGGCTGGTACGGCAGCTCGGCTTGGAAGGCCGGGTTGCACTACCGGGGTTCGTGGAGAATCCCTTCGCCTTCATGTCCCGGGCAGGCGTGTTCGTACTCTCGTCGAGGTGGGAGGGTCTCCCGGGAGCGCTGATTCAAGCTATGGCCTGCGGCTGCCCTGTCGTGGCGACCGACTGCCGAAGTGGCCCCGCAGAGGTTCTCGACAACGGTCGCTACGGCGAGCTGGTACAGGTGGGGGACATTGCCGGTATGGCGGAAGCAATAGTGCGTACGCTCGATTCGGCGAGGCAGCCGGCACAAGTTCAGGCACGCAGTCAAAGATACTCGCAGGCTGAAATCGTAGACGATTACGTCGAATACTTCGAGGGAAAGCTCGCCCTGTAATGCCTCTTCGCCGGCAGCATCGGGCGACCGGGTGCAGGAGCAGCGCCTGATGACGCATGTCAAATCCATCCTCGTTCAGATGCTGTGACCTCCACACCCGCTCATTCGGTTTGGATCCGTACAGTGCAATCGGTAGGCTAGCAAAATACTCCATTTTCATACGAAGGCTGGGCGCGTGAGAACTGTAGACCACCTGAATTTTATTCACAACGCTCCATTCGTCTCGATCGTGCTTCCTGTGCGCAACGAGTCGCAGCACATCGGTAGTTGCCTCTCCCGGTTGCTGGAGCAGGACTATCCCAAGGATCGGTTCGAGATACTCGTCGTCGATGGGGACTCTGCCGACGACACCCGTGAGGTCGTGCAACAGATACTTCAGCGGGTGCAAAGTGATCGGCTGCGCCTGCTCGCCAATCCGGAACGGATCGTACCCGCTGCGTTGAACATTGGAATTAGAGCCGCCAGGGGTTCGATCATCGTACGGATGGATGGGCACACGGTTCCCGAAAGCGACTACGTGTCGTCCTGTGTCCGAGCCTTGAACGCGACAGGAGCCGCGAACGTCGGTGGTCCGATGCTACCTGCTGGCGAAACCGAGTTCGGCAGGGCCGTCGCGGTCGCTCTCCAGCACCCGTTCGGAGTGGGAGACGCTCGTTTTCACATCGATGGGCAAGCGGGATTCGTCGATACGGTGTATATGGGAGCTTTCCGACGGGACATCTTTGAAGCTTCCGGATTATTCGACGAAAGTATGGTTCGCAATCAGGACTACGAAATGAACGTGCGCATCAGGAACGCCGGGGGAAGGATATATCTCGATCCCACCATCCGCTCGCGTTACACGCCTCGAGGAACCTGGAGCGCCCTGTGGAAGCAGTACTTCGAGTACGGTTGGTGGCGCGTCGAGACCCTCCGTCGTCACCGGAAATCTGCTCGCTGGCGTCAACTCCTGCCCGCTACCTTTGTCCTCTCACTGCTCGTGCTTGCAGTGGCGGCTCCACTCTCGCAGCTTGCAGCCCTGGGCATTGGGCTGCTCCTGGCCACCTATGTAGCGACCCTGACGGCTGCTGCGGTGGGGCGGCGCGGTCGGGCCGAGGGTTTCGCATTCTGGAACCTGCCGCTGGCGTTTGTCGCCATGCACGTGGGCTACGGCTCGGGGTTCCTGCTCAACGTAACAAGCGGCGGACGCTTTCCGTTCAAATCTTCGCCCCCGCTCGTGCCCCCACTGTCCAATGAATCGCGCTCTACCGTCACCGCTGCCCATACGTGACGCGGGTGTTGGTATTCGGGGCGCGCGGATTCATTGGGTCGGCAGTCTCGCAAGCGGTAGCGCAAAATCCCAACTTCGAACTGGTGCGGGTATCGCGCCACCCCGGGGACGGATACTCGACCGCGGAGCTGACAGCTCCGGATTCGCTTCGAGCAGTTATCAAGCCGGGTGACATAGTTGTCAACTGCGCAGGTTATGCCAATGCCGTTGATGCAACCGCGGCCGGAATGCGTCTCTTCGAGGAAGTGAACGTACGAGGCGTTCACGCCTTGGCAAAGGCCTGTGTGGCGCGCGGCGCCTGTCAACTGGTCCACATGAGTAGCGTTGCGGCGATGGGCGCCTGGTCCATTACGGGTGTCGACGAGCAGATGCTCCGCGAACCCGCCACCCCTTATGCAAGGAGCAAGCTGCAGTCGGAACAGGTGCTGGAACAATTTCGAGATCGGTTGTCCATAACAATACTTCGACCCACCTCGATATTCGGGGAGGGGAGAGGATTGGCGAAACTACTCTGCAGGCTGGTTTCATGGCCGGTGGTGCCGATGCCGGCCGCCGGAAGGGCCTCAATTCCATTTTGTTATGTGGGCAACATTGTTGACGGCGTAGCGTTGTCGCTTCGGAATCCCAGCTGCTATGGCCAAACGTTCATCCTGGGTGACGAACGTTCTTACTCATTCCGGGAAATAGTAGCGACGTTTGCGCGTGCCTTGGGCAAGCGACCCTACCTGCTGTCGATTCCTGCCGCGCCCGCACGCGCGGCAGCCGTTTTCGCCGAGAAGCGTGCCGTGCGCCGGAACTCGATCCCACTTATCGACCGACAACGGATCAACACCCTCACCCAGTCTGTCTCCTACTCGATAACCAAGTTCAGGGAGGCGACGGGCTACCACCCCTCTTACGATCTCGATAAAGCAGCCGAAAGAATCGCACTCTGGTACTCACGGGGTGCTGTCTCGTGATGCCGGCTCTGATTCTAGCCGGCATCGTAGGCATCAGCTGGGTAGTTACGGACAGGGTCAGGAAGTACGCGGAACGAAGACAGATCCTCGACCTGCCCAACAGTCGGTCTCTCCATAGCAGGGCGATTCCGCGGGGCGGCGGACTGGGCTTCGTGTCGATTATCCTCCTGGGTCTGGCCGTTCTCTGGTATCTGTTTCCAATGGAGGCGACCCTCTGGCTCTCTCTCCTCGGCTCCGTGCTCGTGGCGATAACCGGCTGGTTGGACGACCGGCTCTCCCTATCGTCGGCTTTGCGCATTGTGATTCACGGTTTAGGTGGACTTTGGGTCGTAATCGTGTTGGGAGGGCTGTCGACCGTCCGACTCGGCCTGCTCGAGTTGGAACTCGGGGTGTTCGGAGGCGTCATAACCTGGTTGTTCGTCGTTTGGCTGATCAACGCTTACAATTTCATGGATGGAATAGACGGGCTTGCGGCAGGACAGGCCGTGTTGGCCGGATCGGTAGCCGCACTACTCTCGCTTTCAACGCCGAATGCCGGACTGACCTGGTTTGCCGCTCTCGTGGCTGCCAGCTGCGCGGGCTTCCTGAGGTGGAACCTGCCGCCTGCGCGCCTCTTCATGGGCGATACGGGCAGCGGCTTTCTCGGATATGTATTTGCGGTGCTTGCGCTGTACTCCGAGAGCAGTGGCGGCCCTCCTCTGCTGGTATGGCTCCTTCTGCTCGGCGTATTCCTGGTCGATCCCACCGCGACCCTGTTGCGGCGACTGGTCACCGGTGAGCCGTGGCATCAGGCCCACCGGACTCATGCCTACCAGCGTGCCGTCCAGCTGGGCTACAGCCACCGCTTCGTCATGGTCGCGGCTCTGACGATCACGCTCGTCCTCGGGCTCGCCGCCTGGGCTGTGAACAGTCGGCCTGCGCTTGCACTGCCCACCTCGGTCATCGCGTTCGGACTCCTACTGTTGATCTGGTGGCATGTAGTAAGGCAGCCCCTGCGCTCCGAGGCTGGCGGGCTCCGATCAGACGCCGTGAGCGATCGAACTTGATTCACCGGGAACGCGCGACGTCAACGTAGCCCGGTGATTTGCCTACCAGGCCGGCGGCACCAAACTGGCGCGTCCGGTCGAGAGTTCTATTCCGCCCCACGTTATCCACTCCTGGATTTGAGCAGCGATTGCCAGCGCTGGTAATATCTATCGGTCGTCACGCGCAGATCGAATGCCTCCTCGATACGTCCACGAGCACGCTCGACCACCTTGGCAATGTCGATACGCCGCGACAAGACATCCCCGACGACCTCGGCAGTACCTGCGATGTCGCCCTCGCTCACAATGAACCCGCTGCACCCCGGCTCGATCAGTTCGCGGATTCCGGGCGTTGAAGTCGTGACGCATACACAACCGCATGCCATTCCTTCCTTCACGACATTCGGAAGGCGCTCGGAATCCTTCTTTGAGAGGAACAGGAGAACCTCGGCCCTCGCCAGCTCCTCGACGACACGTGAGTGAGCAACATGACCGAGAAACGAGACGGCGTCGAACACCTCCAACGTCTCGGCCTGTTGAAGCAGCGATTCCTTCTCGGGGCCGTCACCCATGACCACCAGCGTCGCGTCGGGCCATCGGCTCCGAAGCCGGGCGAAAACGCGCATTACATCGTCCATGCCCTTCGACGCGATCAAGCGACCGGCAACTGCAATTCGTCGCGGGATCTTTGGGAAATTGCCGGCAATACCGTCGAGCCATTCAATGTCGACGCCGTTGTAGATCACCTCGACCCGACTCTCCGGTACCTCGGCGTGCCGCGCCACGGCCGGCACATTGACGGCGGCGAGCGTCCGAACGAAGTCGGCCTTCTGAATGACCTCGATGGACCCGCCATATTTCATGGTCAGATCGTATGCATTGAGGGCAATCGACACCGGCACGCGGGGAAGCCGCTGCTGCACGAGATACCCAACCAGAGCCGGGTAGTGTCCCCAAAAGATGTGGACGATGTCGGGAGGATGCTTCTCAAACATCGACAAGATGTCGAAAGCGCGCGGTAAAAGACCGAGCGAAGCAGCCAGGTGCGGCAGCCGTCTTCGGTTCGCACGCCATATCCAGCCGAGCGACCGTATGAACAGCACCGGCCTGACAAGCGCAGCGGCTATTCCCTTCAACATCGCGGCGATTCCATTCACCGAAACGCTGACCGAACTCAGCTCCCTCTCATCGAGTAGTTTCTTGCCGTCGCTATGCCACGGATAAAGGCAAAAAATCTCAACCTCGACACCCCGTCTCACGAACTGACGAACGTCGTTGCAGGCAAACGTTTCGGAAGGAACAGGGAACTGCATGGTCACATAAGCGACCCTCATGGCGTATCGGCGGCCACCGCGTAGTACTCCCTGTACCAGTCTACGAATCGGCTGATGCCCTCCTCTATTGGAGTCGCAGGCCGGTAGCCCAGATCTCGCTCCGATGCCGAGATGTCTGCGCAAGTTGCCAGGACGTCACCCGCCTGCAGCGGCAGGAAACACTTCTCGGCCCGGCGCCCGAGTGCCTCTTCCAGTACCTCGATCATCCGCACGAGTTCGACGGGGTGGTTATTGCCGATGTTGTACAGCCGAAATGGAGCCTCGCTCGTCGCCGGCGAAGGGTCGCTCGATGACCAGTGCATGCTCACCTGAGCGGGCCGCTCGATCGCGCTGACCACTCCATCGACCGCATCCTTGATGTAGGTAAAGTCCCGCTGCATTGCCCCCTCGTTGAAAATCTCAATGGGCCGACCGTCGAGTATCGCCCTGGTAAAAATAAAGAGCGCCATATCCGGCCTGCCCCAGGGGCCGTACACAGTGAAGAAACGAAGGCCGGTCGTCGGTAGGTCGAAGAGATGACTGTAGCTGTGAGCCATCAGTTCATTGGATCTCTTGGTGGCGGCATAGAGGCTTACCGGGTGATCGACAGTGTGATCGACGGAGTACGGCAGCCTGGTGTTCGCGCCATAAACCGAGCTCGAAGAGGCGAAGACTAGGTGTCTTACACCGGTTTGCCGGCACCCCTCGAGTATGTTCAGGAAAGCAACCAGATTACTGTCGACGTAAGCGTGCGGGTCGGAGAGTGAATACCGAACGCCGGCCTGAGCAGCCAGATGGACGACCCGATCGGGTCTCGTCGTCGTGAACAGGTGCTCGGTTCCGGCACGATCGCTCAGGTCGAGCCGATGAAACCGGAATGCCGGGTGCGGCGTCAAGCGCGCCAGTCGAGCTTCCTTCAATTGAACATCGTAGTAGGGGTTGAGGTTGTCGACCCCTACTACCTCGTACCCCTGTTGCAACAGCGATTGGCAAACGTGGTACCCGATGAAACCGGCGGAGCCGGTCACGAGGATGTTTGGCATGGTCAAAATCTCCAGATCGTACTGAGAGTGGGAACTTGGCTCAAATATGGAAACCGCGGCAGGATCATAATGCTAACGAGAGAGCGAAGCAGTTGGCCGAGGGTTGATCCGGCCCTTCCAAAATCATGCAAAGGGCGGCGCATCATTCCTATTGTTCTTATAAACCACAAAGGCCTCGAAACGTTCTTTACGGGTGCTGACAGGAAAGGAACCGGCACTTGATTGGACACTAATGCACTCACGGCAGGTGGTGTCCGCACGCATCACAGCATGCCCTGCGACAGGCTTTATCATCCAGATGAGTCACAGTTCGCATCCGGGCCCAGCCGGAATCAGAGGTGGGCCCGACATTCGGCTTTGAATTGCGGTTCTATTTTATGGGAAAGAAACCGGGACACTTTAGGACTAGAACCAAGCTATTTTTGCAGGATGCACATCATGCACTCACCAACATTCGGCGCTCGCCGCTCCTTTATGCCGTGAGCTTCATTTCAGCGCTTTCCCTTACGGCCTGTGATCCTCTCCCCGCTCTCACTCTCAATGGGGCCAATGTGAGGCAGATATTTCGTAATCCGCAACCGACAACGCGTGTCAACGATCCGGCAAACCTCGTTTACCGGATCGATAAGCAGTTACCGATGCGCGGCGATCCGGATTTCGAGATCGAGAATCTAACGGGTGACCAGGAGCGGTGGTATCGGCGGTTGTGGGAGGCGACAACAGGCTCTGTTCAGGTTCTCGACGCGATGACGTTGGCCGCGAGCGACGACGCTTACCCTTATGGCCGGGGCTTGTATACGCATAATCATTCGCTGTTGTTGGGTTTGCGGGCCACGGGTGATC
>JBBDRD010000004.1:0-62357 GCA_040905665.1 Trueperaceae bacterium | reverse complement strand
GATCGAAGGGGCCGACGTCCTCTACACCGACGTGTGGATCTCGATGGGCCAGGAGGAGGACACCGCACGCCGCCGTGAAGCGTTCGGCGGTTATACAGTCACCCCGGAATGGTTCGAGGAGCTCTCGCCGCGCGGCATTTTCATGCACGATCTGCCTGCGCACTACGGCGAGGAGTGTACGGAGGAAGCGGTCTACCACGCAAGAAGCCGGGTATTCGATCAGGCCGAGAACCGGCTGCACGCCCACAAAGCGATCCTCACCGCACTCCTCACCGGAGAGGTTACGGGAGGCTAGTGGTGCGGGTCGCGCTCTGCAGGGGCAGCAGGGAGAGGCGAGCCGTCACCATCTTCGGGCCGGGCAAGGCCAGAGAGATGGGCGGCAACGGGTGATCCGGGTTTCGCTGTTGGGCGCCAGCGGCTACGGGGGAGCGGAGCTCATCCGCAGGCTGTCCCGGCACCCTGAGGTCGAGGTCATCGCCCTGGGTTCCCGGGCGTTCGCGGGCCAGCCACTCGAAGCCTGCTGGCCCCACCTGGCGGGGCTGTCGCGTGCCCGCTTCGTGGCTCCCGAGGAGGCGCTCACTGCCGGCGATGTACTGTTCACGGCCACGCCGCATGGGGCAACCGCGCCGCTGGTTGCGCAGGCGCAAGCTGCGGGTAGGCGAGTCGTTGACCTCTCGGCCGACTTCCGCCTGCCGCCTTCGGAGTACGAGGTCTGGTACGGCCAGGCTCACCCCCACCCCGAGCTTTATGACGAGGCCCGTTACGGCCTGGTCGAACTCCACCGCGAGGAGATCACCGGCGCCTCGCTGGTTGCCAATCCAGGTTGCAACGCCTCGGCCGCAATTCTGGCTTTGGCCCCACTGGCCGCTGCCGGCGCTCTGGGCGAGGACGTAGTGGCGAACATCATGACCGGCGTCTCCGGAGCGGGCCGTGGTCCTGGTGTGCCCTTTCATCTGCCCGAAGCAGCCGAGAGCGTGAAGCCTTACAAGGTAGCCGGCGAGCATCGTCACACCGCCGAGATCGAGCTGACCCTGGGTCGAACCAAGGTCATGGGGAAGCGAGTCGCCACCCACGCCGACGCCGACCGAGTAGCCGTCACCTTCAACCCGCACCTGGTGCCGATGATCCGGGGCATCCTGGCGACCTGCAGCACCCGCCCGACTAGAGATGACTTCACGACCGAGGAAGCGCTGGTGCTCTATCGCGAGTTCTACTCTGGGGACCCGATGGTCCACGTCCAGAAGGAGTTACCGCAAACCAAGTCGGTATCGGGTAGCGACCGAACGATCGTGACGGTACGGGTCGATCCACGCACCGGAATGTTGGTGGCGTTCGCCGCGCTCGACAACCTGGGCAAGGGGGCGGCGGGCCAGGCGGTGCAGAACTTCAACGTGATGCACGGCCTGCCGGAAACGTTGGGGCTCGAGCTGGAAGGACGCTGGCCGTGAAGCTTCCTCGTGGATTCCGTGCTGCAGGGATTGCGGGCGGACTAAAGCGCTCGGGCCGTCACGATCTGGGCGTGCTCATTGCAGATGAGCCTGCGGCCTGGGCCCTCACCACCACCCGGAACCTCGTTCGAGCCGCCTGCGTCGACCGCAACCGGGTGCAACTCGAGTCGGGGCGGCCGGTTAGGGCGATCCTCGTCAATTCTGGCAACGCCAACTGTGCAACGGGCGAGCAGGGCGTGTGGGACAACGAGGATTTCGCTGGACAGGCGGCGGCCGCCTTCCACCTTTCCCATCCGCACGACGTCCTCACCGCCAGTACCGGCGTGGTGGGAGTCCCGCTGCCACTTGCCGGCATCCGCGAGGCCCTGCCCGTGCTGGCGCACTCGCTTTCGCAGGACGGCGCCGACTTCGCACGTGCGGTGCTCACTACCGACACCGTCACCAAGGAGGTCGCCGCCGACCTGCCGGGTGGTGGACGCATCGTCGGAATCGCCAAGGGATCGGGGATGATCCATCCCAATATGGCCACCATGCTCGCTTTCGTGCTCACCGACGTGGCGGTCGATCAGGCGGAGTTGCGCAACCTGTGGCCGCAGGTGGTAACGCGCTCGTTCAACCAGGTGACCGTCGACGGCGACACCTCGCCCAACGACATGGCGATGGTGCTCTCCAGCGGCCGGCAGCAGGCCGATATGCAGGCTTTCGCCGCGGCGCTCACGAGCGTTTGCCGCCGCCTGGCGCAAAAGATCGCCCGCGACGGCGAGGGGGCGAGCAAGCTGTTGACAGTAGCCGTCGAAGGGGCACGCGACGGCGCTCAGGCGCGGGCGGCCGCCCGGACGATAGCCGGATCACCACTGGTAAAGGCGGCGGTGCACGGCAACGACCCCAACTGGGGCCGCATTCTAGTGGCGCTGGGCCGCTCCGGAGCTCAGTTCGACGCTCGAAACGTGAGCATCTTCCTGCAAGGAGTGCCGGTCTATCAGAGGGCGCCGGTGGTGTTCGACGAGCAGTTGGTCTCGGCGTCCCTGGCTCAACCGGACGTGCGCATCCAGGTGGAGCTTGGAGCGGGTGACGGCAGCGGCACCGCCTGGGGCTGCGACCTCTCTGCGGAGTACGTGAGGATCAACGCGGACTACACGACCTGAGTGTGTTGGTCACCTTGCTATCACAAAGAATTTCGCAGATGCACCTACTCCTTCTGAGCCAGCCTCAGCTTTGCTTAAGGGATTGTTGTTCAAATATGTTATATAACATGGCATGCCCCGTGGAGAATCAGGCCGTGTTGTCGTAGAGATTGACCCGGCAAAGAAGTATTCACTCTACGAGAGACTAGATAGCGAAGGCATAACCCTAAAGGAATGGTTCCTTCAACGGGTCAACGATTATCTTTGGTCAGAGCGGGAGTTTCCTCTCTTCGCTGAACAGCAAGTCAACAGCCCGAAGAAGAAGAGTTGAGGTGGCAGCATGAATTTCAAATCACATGAGACCGCCACTAAACTTCGCGGCGGCTACTACACGGGTCAGGAATTAGCGAGCTTCCTCCTCAAATGGGTTCTACAGGTAAGCCCGAAACGAATTCTCGAGCCGAGCTGTGGCGACGGTGCCTTCTTCCGAGCACTAAAGGAGCTTGATTGGTTCGGGATAGAGGGAATTACCGGTTTTGAAATCGAGTCTCGAGAGTTCACAAAATCTCAGAATGTTCTAAGGCAAATGTCTGGCGTTGATGTAACACTAGAGAATAGGGACTTTCTTAGCTGGGCTCTTCAACGCCTAGACGGCCCCCTAAAAACCGGAAAGCGCCCGACATTTGATGCCGTAGTTGGCAACCCCCCATTTATCCGATATCAATATCTTGACAAAGAAATCCAGACCAGCTCAGAACAGATATTTCGGCAACTTGGCTTGCGATTCACGAAGCATACGAACGCCTGGGTTCCCTTTGTGCTGGCAGCGGTCGAGTTTTTGCGCCCTGGTGGACGGCTCGCAATGGTTGTGCCATCTGAGATATTACACGTCCTTCATGCGCAGTCCCTTCGAACCTTTTTGACTGAGGAGTGCTCTCGAATCCTTGTCATTGATCCCGAGGAGATTTGGTTCGAGGGTACCCTGCAGGGAGCGGTGCTTCTGTTGGCAGAGAAAAAGGTTTCGCCGACGGTTGCATCACAGGGAGTTGCAATCACTAGAACAAGAAGCATGGCCTTTCTTAGAACTGATGTTGACATCGCCTTTCTAACGGCGGACTACGCAAATGGGGAGACGGTCCGGGGCAAATGGATGCCGGCACTACTTACGCATTCAGAACGAGAACTTCTTCGTCGGGCAAGGTTCGAGAATCAGCACGTCCATCTGTTTGGCGAAGTGGCAAGCGTTGACGTAGGCATCGTCACGGGGGCCAATAAATTCTTTCTTGTTTCTGACGCAGTAGTTGAAGAGTACGATCTCCACTCTTGGGCCCATCCAATGTTCGGAAGAAGTGAACATGTACCCGGCGTCATCTACGATGCCGGCGTGCATCAAGAAAACCGTAAAGCAGGTTTACCGACCAACTTTATCTGGTTCAGGGGTAGTGGCGAGGAGTTGACCCCTAGGGCGCAGTCATATATCAAGACGGGCGAGATTCAAGAATTACACACACGATATAAGTGTCGAACGCGGAGCCCCTGGTACGCCGTACCGTCCGTCTACTCAAGCTCTGTCGGCATGCTTAAGCGCTGCCATAACTTCCCTCGGTTGGTACTCAACAGGGTGGGAGCATTCACGACCGACACGGCCTATCGCATAAAAGCCTCAACAGTAGAACCCTCACTCCTGACCGGCAGTTTTGTAAATAGCCTCACTGCCGTTAGTGCCGAGCTAGAGGGACGCCACTACGGTGGCGGAGTGCTAGAGCTTGTTCCATCTGAGATCGAGAAGCTCTTGATTGCGGTTCCATCAGAGAGAGTCGTGGATCTTAATGCCCTGGATGTAGTGGTACGAAAGGGAGTACCTGCCCTAGAAGTCCTAGCCGAACAGGACAAACGTGTACTGAAGTCAATCGGTTTCACAGAGAAAGAGAATGACCTTTTGCGTGAAGCTTGGTTACGACTAAAGTCCAGACGACAAAGACAGGAGGTGTCGAGTCAGGAAAATATAACGGAGCAGAATTCGCTGGCCCTATAGGCTTGGGCCTGTTGCCGGCAGAAACTGAGCCAACCTGTCGAATCAACCGCTCAGCCTAGTCGATCTCTATCACAAAAGCTTTCTTGTTGCCGGTATCTCGGTATAGCCGCATCACCCTGTCCAACAGATCTTCGCGTGCGATTATGCTGCGCGCCTCGCTCCAGTGGAGTTGAGTCATGCTGTTGCGCTGTTCGTAGGCGACGGTATCTGTCCGCGTATTGTGAGACAGGCGAAGCTCAAACTCACCATAGTCGACGCCTCGAATGATCAGTTGAAAAAGCGCCATAGCACGTTCCATGTGCTCACGGCCGGCAGCTACGTCAAACTGCCAGTCGAGATCACCAAACACCTCATCTCGAAAGTAGTGGCGCTGGTCAATATCTTCAAGTGCGCCTTTTGTGAAAAAGCATAGACCCTGTTGGGTTAGTGTTCTCACCAGTCGGAATCGTCAAGTAGCGCCTAGAAAGCTCATTACTTTCCCAGACCAATTCCTGTCGCCACTTTGCCAAGCCTCCTACACTACGTGGCCCCGTGCCTGCCGTACCAGTCGTTGTCATTCCGTTCTGACGACGATCCCTTGTCGTTGGCAGTGGAGTTACTTTGAGGCGCATGCGCGGAACTTGATCAAGATCACGGCGTTCTGATATTCCAACCGACTCGGGCGGTCGAGGTGACGATTCATCGACAATCCGACCGGCCTCCAAGAGTTCATGAATCTGAACCGCATCTCGTACCGCAAAGACATTATCTGGATACTCGACGGTCATCCGGTCAAGACCATGAAATACGCTGTCTACAAAATCGGCGCTCCCTTTGTCGGCAAGCGACATTGATTCCAAAGAGCTTGCCTCGATGTTGCTGATCAACCCACCAACCGTAAGATTAGCGCTTCCAATAATGATGCGTGCTTCCTTCGTGCTTCGCGAGCAGTAGACCTTAGGGTGGAAAATCTGATGGCTCGTGCCTGTATCAACAGCGACGACGGTACAGCCAAGGTTCAGTGCCTCTTGCAACCCTTGAGCTGTAGTAATCCCGTTTCGTATACCGACGAAAATCCTGGTCCGATCGGCTACTGGACGCAGTGACTCAGCAAGTAGAGCAAGACCGCCGCCGTTCATGAAGGCTGTACTGAGGACGACCTGGTTGGCGCCCGGTAAGGCCAGGAGTTGCATGACTGCCTCAAGATGATTCTCGTCGGTGACAGCTTGAAGGATGAAGCGTTTCAGCGACGGCCTCCTGGCAAGTCGGCGAAGAAGGTTTGAGGCTGGGACATCAAAGCCTCAACGCCGCTTGTTCGCCACGTGAATCGCCCGCCCATGAGCCTGCTCCGCCGCCTCCATGAACGCCTCGCTGATGGTCGGGTGAGGGTGCTGGGTAAGGGCGACGTCCTCGAGGGTGGCTCCCATCTCGATCGCCAGCGCTGCCTCGGCGACGATGTCACCGGCGTTGGGACCCACCATGTGGAAGCCCAGCAGCAGGTCGGTCTTCGAGTCGCCCACTATCTTGACCATGCCCTCGGCCGCGCCCAGTGAAAGCGCCCGGCCCGATGCCGCCATGGGGAACGTGCCTATCCGCACCTCGAAGCCGGCCTCCTTCGCCTCCTGCTCGGTCATGCCCACAGAAGCGAGCTCGGGCGAAGTGTAGATGACGCTCGGTACGACGGTGTCGTAGGCGACCGGCTTTCCGGAGATGTGCTCGGCCGCTACCAGGCCCTCCTTCATCGCCTTGTGTGCCAGCAGAGGCGCGCGGGCCACGTCGCCAATTGCGTAGATGTGCTCGACGTTCGTTTGCAGCTGGTCGTTGACCGGCAGGTAGCCCCGTTCGTCGACGTTGACGCCTACCTCTTCCAGCCCCAGCCCCTTGCCGTTCGGGCGCCTCCCAACGGCGACGAGGATCTTGTCCACTACCAGCTTCTCCGACTCTGACCCATCGCCTTCGAGGGTTACTTCGATCCCTTTACCGGTCCGTTTCATGCCGCCGGCCTTGGTCTTGGTGCGCAGCTTGATGCCGCGTTTCTCCAGCGCCTTCGCCAGCTCTGAGGAAATCGCGGGATCGGCGGTGGGCACGATGCGGTCCATCAGCTCTACGACGGTGACCTCGGATCCGAGGGCGTTGTAGACGTCGGCGAACTCCAGGCCGATGGCCGATCCGCCGATGGCCAGGAAACGCTTGGGCACCTCGCTCACCATGAGCGCTCCGGTACTGTCGACAACGCCCTCACCGTCGGTTTCGAAGCCGGGGACCTGTATCGGGCTCGAGCCGGTGGCCACGATGAACGCTTTGGCGCTGTACTCTTTCTCCCCCACCCGGATCGTGTGGGGGTCCTTGAAGCGAGCTTCGCCCTCGATGAGTTGCACCTTGTTCCCCTTGAACAGCTGGCCAACACCGCCGGTGAGCTTCTTGACGACGCTGTCCTTCCAGCCCATCAGACGCTCGAGGTCGAGTTCGGGCTTGCCGTACGAGACGCCGTAGTCGGTTGCGTACTTCGATTCTCGCAGTCCGGCCGCCACGTGCAGGAGAGCTTTGGTGGGTATGCAGCCCACGTTGAGGCAGACGCCGCCTACCGCATCCCTCTCCACGCATGCGGTCTTTAGACCCAGCTGGGCGGCCCGCAGGGCGGCATGGTAGCCGCCGGGGCCCGAGCCGATCACGATAACGTCGTAGTCCATAGTCCTCCCGTCGAGCAGGTGGCCCGCCAGCGCCCGCACTGGCGCGATAAGGCGGTAAGAGCATCACTTGGCCCGCTGACGCAGGCGAAACGAGCCCAGTGTACCGTCAGTGACCGCCAATCCGACTATGCTTGGTACCGACGATGAACTGGCAGACGATCAAAGATGACTGGCAGCGGCTGGGGGCCGCGGCGGCCGAACGTTGGCCGCGACTCGACGGTGACACGCTGGAGCAGATCGACGGAAACCGCACCCGACTGATGGAGGTGTTGCAGGACGAGTACGACCTGACACTCGAGGAGGCGGGGGTGGAGGTCGACCGTTGGGCCGATACCGTGAGCGAACACGGCACCGGCGACGGCAGCGATTGACAGCACTTTGACAGCGCAGATTGACAGCGGGGTGGAGCGCGCTTAGCATCGTGACAATGAGAACCGTTTTTCGTTACGGACGACTATTGAGGCGGGAGGCCCGGGCGCTAGCTTGAGGTCTCACGACTGCTGGCTGTCGCGGTCCGGCCGATTCGGTTGGGCCGCCCTTTTTTTGCCGTTCTGAACGAGAAGCAATTGCGACTATACTGGAGTGACTATGGCTGAGACTAGTGAAGCGGTACCCGCCGCTCGAGCGGCGGGCCGCTACAACCCGCAGACGATCGAGCCGAAGTGGCAGGCGCGCTGGCAGGAACAGCAGCTCTACACCGTGAACCTGGAGAGTGACGTTCCAAGGTTCTACTTCCTGACAATGTACCCCTATCCCTCCGGCAACTTGCACGTGGGCCACTGGTACGCCGAGGCCCCGGCCGACGCCGCCGCTCGCTACCGCCGCATGCGCGGCTACAATGTCCTCTTCCCCATGGGCTTCGATTCCTTCGGCCTCCCTGCCGAGAACGCCGCCATCAAGGCCGCGAAGGAGGGCGAGGAGGTCCACCCCGCGAAACTCACCTACGACCGGATCGAGTACATGGAGCGCCAGTTCCGCAAGATGGGCGCGATGATCGACTGGACCCGAAAAGTCGTAACCTGCGACCCGGAGTACTACCGCTGGAACCAGTGGTTCTTCATCAAGATGTACGAGCGGGGCCTGGCGTACCGGAAGGAATCGTACGTCAACTGGGATCCGGTCGACCAGACGGTCCTCGCCAACGAGCAGGTGATAGATGGCCGCGGCGACCGCAGCGGGGCATTGGTGGAACGCCGCCTCATGCCGCAGTGGCACCTCAAGATCACCGATTACGCCGAGGAGCTGCTCGACTTTTCCGGACTCGATTGGCCCGAGCGGGTGCGGCTCATGCAGACCAACTGGATCGGCCGCTCCGAAGGCGCTCAGGTGACCTTCAAAAGCGAGCAGGATGATCCGATCGAGATCTTCACAACTCGGCCCGACACGCTTCACGGCGCAACCTTCATGGTGCTCGCCCCCGAACATCCGCTGGTCGCCAAGCTCGTCACGAGCGAGCGGCGCCAGGCGGTGGAGAGCTACGTTGCTCGCTCGGAGCACACCAGCGAGATCGACCGTCAGGCCGAGGGGCGGGAGAAGACCGGTGAGTTCATCGGCGCCTACGCAACCAACCCGGTAAACGGCAAGCGAATTCCCATCTGGATCGCCGATTACGTGCTGATGACCTACGGCACGGGCGCCATCATGGCAGTTCCCGCCCACGACCAGCGCGACTTCGAGTTCGCACGCAAGTTCGGTCTCGAGATCGTTCCAGTCATCGTGCCCGAGGGTGCGGAGCTCGACGGCGCGACCATGACGGAGGCATACTCCGGCGATGGCGTGATGGCGCGCTCGGGGCGGTTCGACGGGACACCGGCCGGCAAGGGCGGCGAGAACGAGGGCATAACCAGGGTGGTGGCTTGGCTCCAGGAGCAGGGACTGGGAAGCCGTAAGATCACCTACCGTCTGCGCGACTGGCTCATCTCACGGCAGCGTTACTGGGGCACGCCCATCCCGATGATCTTCTGCGAAGCTTGTGGACTGGTTGCCGAGCGCGAGGAGAACCTGCCGGTCGAACTGCCGCAAGATGTCGCTTTCATGCCCACCGGAGAGTCACCGCTCAAGCACCATCAGGAGTTTCTCAATACTCACTGCCCCAGCTGCGGTGAACCGGCCACCCGTGAGACCGACACCATGGACACTTTCATGGACTCCTCCTGGTACTGGTTCCGTTACCTTAGTCCAAGCGAGAGCGACGCTCCGTTCAACAGGGAGCGGGCGAAGCGCTGGACACCGGTCGACATGTATACCGGCGGCATCGAGCACGCGATACTGCACCTTCTCTATGCCCGTTTCTTTACCAAGGTGATCCGCGACATTGGGCTCATCGACAGCGGCGAGCCGTTCCTGCGACTGCGGAACCAGGGGATGATCCTGGGCGAGGACAACGAAAAAATGTCCAAGTCGAGGGGTAACGTCGTAGACCCGGACGATCTGGTCGAGAGCTACGGGGCCGATTCGGTAAGGGCTTACCTGATGTTCATCGGCCCTTGGGACCAGGGGGGGCCCTGGAACCCCAAGGGGATAGAAGGCGTAACGCGCTTCCTCAACCGCGTTTGGAGCGTGGTGACCGAGCCGGCCCAAAAGGAGCCTCCCCAAGATGGGACGGCGGAGCGCGACGGCCAGGCCGACACCAAGGCCAACATCAAGGAGCTTCGCAGGGCGGTACACCATGCGATAAAAGAGGTGACCATCGACTTCGAAGCCTTCTCCTTCAACACCGCGATCGCCGAGCTGATGACGCTGCAGAATGCCATGAGCCGGCTCAAGAGCAGTACGCTCACGACAACGCCGGAATGGTCGGAGGCGGTCGAGAGTCTGCTCTTGCTCCTCGCCCCGATAGCGCCGCACCTGAGCGAGGAGCTTTGGGAGCAAAGCGGCCACGAGGGATCGGTACACCTGCAGGAGTGGCCCGGCCATGACGATGCCGCCCTGGTGGCCGACACCGTCTCGATTGCAGTTCAGGTGAACGGCAAGGTAAGAGCGCAGATAACCGTCCCTGCGGAATCGGGGCGTGATGAGCTGCTCAGCGCCGCCCGGAGCGAACAGAATGTTGCGCGCTACCTTGCCCAGGGTGAGTTGGTGCGGGAGATCGTCGTTCCCGGCCGGCTCGTGAATCTCGTTATCAAGTGAATTGGCCGGTAGGCGATTGCCCAGAGTGATCGTGGTGTTCGGTCTGCCCGGTTCGGGCAAGAGCACCCTCGCCCAGCGGTTGTCCCAGCGAATCGGCGCCACTTGGCTCAGTAGTGACGTGCTGCGCGCCGAACGCGGCCTCCAAGGGGACTACCGGATGGAAAGCATTACGGCTGTCTACGACGAGATGATGGACCGCGCACGCCAGAGCCTCGAGTTAGCCCACTCGGTAGTGCTCGACGGCTCGTTCAGCAACCGGCGCTTTAGGGAGCAGGCGAACGAGCTCGTCCGGGAAGCGGACGTAAACCTGTTGCTCATCCACATGGTGGCGGACGAAGCGACCACACTAAGGCGAGTCGGGCGCAAACGGAAACTGAGCGAAGCAGGTCCCGAAGCCTACGCTCTACTCAAGGACCGCTTCCAGCCGGTCGAAGGTGAGCACCTCAGGCTCGACTCGAGCCGGACGACCCTAAAGCAGCTGCTTACCAAAGCGGTGGACTACGTATCGGCTACTGCGGTGAAATGAGCGCTACTTCGAGCAGGGTCGAGAGGTCGACCGCCGGCTGAACGATGAAGCTCTGGCGCAACTCGTTGGGGTCCTTGGGGAGAACCTCGACCACCTCGCCAAGGAGTACCCCTCGGGGGAAGAGCCCGCCGTACGTGCTCGTCTCCACCAGATCACCGACCCGCACCGGATCACGCTCGATGAAGTCCACCACCCGTACTCGGCCGCCCACCTCGCCGATCGCCACTCCCTGCCCGCCACGTGTACGCACGGTTACTCCCACCCGCGATTCCACGTCGCTTACGGCTCGAACCGAGGAGGAACCTCTGCCCACTTCGGTAACGAGTCCCACCAGCCCCTGCGGAACCGTCACCGGCATGTAGGGGATTACCCCGTCGGTACTGCCCTTCCCCAGGGTGAGGCGCCGCAGCACCGAGCCGGAGGAAACGCCGATGACCGGAGCGGTAGTGACCACCCCCGGCGACTGATCCTCGCGAATCCGCACCACTTCCTGCAGCTGCTCGACGTGCAAGGCGAGCTCGCGGTTGCTCCCTCTCAGCCGCGCGGCTTCTTCCGACAGACGCTCTACTTCGCTCCGAAGGTCGCTGCGGTCGGTGAGGGTATGCAGCGCCGAACGGACGTTCACGCCCGGCCGGTACAGCAGATCGTGCGGCAGTGACACGAAAGAGCTCAGGTCGGTGGGCACGCGACCTACCAGCGCGGTGAGTACGAAGGTGAGCATACCCAGCGCCAGGAAGGTGTACCAGGCTCTGAAGAGGCTAGACAAGTTCCACTCCCAGTTGGCCGGCAAGTTCGACTACGGTGGCGACCGACATTCCCACCACGTTGAAGTAGCAACCCTCGATACGCGACACCAGAGCAGCTCCACGTCCCTGAATCCCATAGCCGCCGGCCTTGTCGAGCCCATCGCCAGAAGTCACGTAACGGTCGATCTCGAGGGGAGACAAGGGCCGGAATGTCACCCGGGTACACGCCACTCGATCGGCCCCGCGGCCTCCGAGCCTCAGACTATGCCCGGTATAGACGTCGTGGCTACCACCAGAAAGCACCTCGAGGAACTCGCGGTTCTCGCTCTCATCTCGTGGCTTTCCGAGGATCGTTCCACCCATGACCACGACCGTATCGGCGCCGATGACGAGGGCTTCGGGAACGTCTGCCGCCACGCTCTCCACCTTGCCCGCGCTCAGCCGCGCTACCAACCGTTCCGGAGCTTCACCGGCTCGCGCGCTCTCATCGATGTCCGCCACGCTCACGTCGAACGACAATCCCAGGCCGAGGAGCAGCTCGCGCCTCCTTGGCGAGCCGCTCGCCAAAACGATCGGGGGCAGGGCACGGTCATGAAACACGTCCATCACTCTACCTCGTGCTGCCTGGCCCCTGGGATGGACAACTTCTCTCGTGCCCGTCGGCTCGCGTTACACTTGATCATGTCAACTGAACCAGGCATCGGAGATGCGGCCCCAAGCTTCGACAAGCAGTCCACTCATGGGCCCAAACGGCTCGAGGATTACCGCGGCAAATGGTTGGTCATCTATTTTTATCCCAATGACGAAACCACCGGCTGCACGACCGAGGCCTGCGACTTTCGTGACCTGCTACCCGGATTGGACGCCGAGGTGCTGGGCGTTTCGCCCGATACCGTCGAGAGCCACCGGAAGTTTCAGGAGAATCACAGCTTGCCGTTCCCGCTCCTTGCCGATGAAGACCACGGGCTCGCCGAGGCCTACGGCGCTTGGGGTGAGAAGCAGAACTACGGCCGCACCAGCCTTGGCCTGATCCGCTCCACCTTCATCATCGACCCGCAAGGCAACATCGCCGAGGCGATGCGAAACGTCAAGGCAACCGGCCACGCCGAACGGGTGGGCAAACGGTTGGGCGAACTGCGCGGGTGACACCGTCGGCCACCACCGCCGCGGAGTTGAAGCGTGCGGCGGCACTCGCCGCCGTGGACCTGGTTGAGAGCTCGAGCGTCGTGGGCCTGGGGACCGGAAGCACGGCGCAGCGCTTCATCGAGGAGCTTGGCTTGCGCCTCGCCGACGGCCGCCTGGAGGGCGTGCAGGGGGTTGCGACCTCAGTGGCGAGCGAACGGTTGGCCCGGGCTGCCAGAGTGCCGCTCGTCGAGTTGCCCCCCGAGGGGGTTGGGCTGGCTGTGGACGGAATGGATGAGGTCGACGATGAGCTGCGTGCGATCAAGGGGTTGGGCGGCGCTCTAACCCGCGAGAAGATCGTGGCGGCTAGCGCGAAGCGCTTCGTCCTGGTCGGCGACTCTAGCAAGCGCGTGAAGCGATTGGCCGAGCACACGCCGATTCCCGTGGAGGTACTCCACTTTGGCTGGCGGCGCACCGCGCGGCTGCTCGAGGACCTGGGGCTCGAGCCCGCACCGAGGTTGGAGGGCGACGCCCTCTTCGTGAGCGACAACGGGCACCCCATTCTCGACTGCCGTGTGAGGCAGTCGGTCGATCTCGAAGAGTTGGCCGAGCGGATGATCCGACTGCCCGGAGTCATCGAACACGGTCTTTTCCTCGAGCAGGCTCAGTTGGCTCTCGTCGCTTCGTCAGCAGGGGTCGAAGAGCTGCGAAGGCGCACGTGATCATCGTGTCGCCTCTCGCCCCGAGCGCCGCCCGGTGATCGTCTCGGTTGGACTCGACATCATCGAGCTGGTGCGGATAAAGCGCATCTGGCAGCGGCATCCCAAGCGCTTCCTTTACCGCCACTTCACCCCCGAAGAGATCACCTTCTGCCGCTCCAAGGCGGACCCTCTCCCGTCGATCGCCGCGCGCTTCGCCGCCAAGGAGGCGTTTCAGAAGTGCTGGCATGAGAGTCACGGCTGGCAGGACGTATGGGTCGTTCGGGACGGAATGAAGCCAAAGCTGGCGTTCGCTCCGCAGATCGAGCAGAGGATCGCCGAGCAGGAGTTGGTCGTCCACCTCTCCCTCACCCATTCCCGCGACCATGCTGCAGCGGTTGTGGTGCTCGAGAAGCCATAGGTTCGCCCCCTGGTGGGTTGACGTTAGCTCCAGTCCAAACCGGACCGGACTCCAGCCACAAGCGAAGGGACGCGCCGAGCGGCGCGTCCCAGAAGTTCCTTTAGTCGGCTTGGACCTACAGGATTAGGCCTACAGGCCGTCGGCTATTGATTGCAGCTCGAGCTGGTCGATGAGGGTGATGCTCCTATAGCCCGACTCGATCATCCCCTCCGATCGTAGTTCGGTGATGATCTTCGATACGCTCTCTCGCGTGCTTGCGGTTCCCTCGGCGATGAGTTCGTGGGTCGCCGAGATTACCGGCCTGCCGGCCTCATCCTTCGCCGCTAGCGGCGTATCGGAAAGCTTTATGAGGTAGCGCGATACCCGCTGGCGCAAGTCTCCGGTCTGGAGGTGGTACTCGTAGTCCATCAGCCGCTGCATCTGCTTGGACAGCGACTGAGTGATGGTCATCAAGTCGCCGTGATTGATCAGCTCCGGATCGATCGCCTCTATCTGAGCGTTGGTGAGCGCCTCGGCTATCTCCTCGCGGCTACCATGCATGAACGCTTCCTCGCCAAAGAAGTCGCCGGGCATCACATGCCGTACCGTCAGAACTCGCCCCTCGGGTGTCATCCTCGTGATGCGAACGAGGCCGTCGCGAACCCGAAAAACAGATTGCGCCGGATCGCCGCTGTGATAGAGCGTCTGCTTCCGCTGAAAGCTTAGAGTCTGCGTTGGCGCTTCGAGCACGCCCTCCATATGCACCTCTTCTTGGCGCACCCCGATTTCGTTGAACATCGTATTCATAGTCCCCGCCTCCCTATGCCGGTGCTGCTTGCTTGCCTGGTCGTGCCCCCTCTAGTCCTAGTCGATTTACGGTTTGTTCATGGCCCTCCTTGCTGGGGACGGCCCCGGTTGTCCAGCTGCTGACGAAACCGCTGCACCCCCTGAGCAATATCGGGGCCCAGGTAGTGGCCGCCGATCGTATCTGCCGATTCGGGAAACCGGTTGAAGGCCGCTCCACCCAAACCGAGGATCGGCGCCAGGCTTAGCAGCCCGCGGCGTTCCTTCTCGAGTGCCCCGAGCGATTCCAGCCCGTTGGCCGACACCATCACCGCCACCGGCCGAAGCCTGTCAGATAGAGCGGTGAGGTCGGCCACCGGCGTGTCGGCTCCCAGCCAATAGGTACGCAGCCCTGCCCGGCGCAGCATTACCGCGAGCATCAGGCCCCCCAGCTCATGGCGATTGAGCGGAGCGCAAGCCACCAGTACCGCCGGGGCGGTGCGCGCTGCTGCCGCGTGATCGAGGAGCGCCCGCAGCCGTCCCTGAAGATAGGAAGAGGCGAAGTTGACTACCGCAGCTTCGACCGATCCCTGCTGCCACAACTCACCCAGTCGCGTGAGTGTGCCGGCCATGAGCTGCAGCACGACAGTGTCGACCGGGTGAAGCGTGTGAGCCTCGCTGAGGAGCCTCTCGGCAACCTCCTCATCGAGTCCCACCAGGGAGGCCACCAGCTCCTCCTGCAGGTTGGACACCGATCGCGTTCCGCCGGCCAGGGGTACCACGCCGCGGACGAGCTCGGCCGCACGTGACGCGGGGATGCCCTCGGCAATGTGCCGCTTCATGGCATCTATGTGACCCAGATCCTGATCACTGTACAGACGGTAACCGGCCTCGGAACGCTCCGGCTTGGGGAAGCCGTAGCGACGTTCCCATTGCCGCAAGGTGCTGCCGGGCACCTTCGTGCGCTCCTCGACCTCGTTGACCGTGAACTTACCGCGTGTCATGTTCCCCCCGGTCGTCCCCCCCGGGACCACCTTTCATTCCGCAAGTCGACTCAATTCCCAAGTCGACTCAATTCCCAAGTCGGCTGAATTACCAAGTCGACTCTTTCATCGAGCATGTACAAGAACTGTACAACCTCGGACTTGATTATAGAGAGGTGGATTCCATTGTGTCAAGCTGAAGAATCCCTGTGGGAGATTAGGAAAATGAGCACGAGGTGATAACGTCTTCGGTCCTTTACTGCCCGGAACACTATTTCTGGCTCTCATCGATCGGCGTACCTTCTACGGGCTTTATACACTACCGGACAGAAGTTCCGCTCGGTTTCGGTCGAAAATCACGCCTCGGGATTCTCCAACTGCTGCTCGAGAACCGCGCAAGGTAGCATCGGCTTCATGTCACGCAAGAACGTAACCATCTATACCGACGGGTCGTGCGAGACCCAGACAGGCGACGGCGGCTGGGGCTATCTACTTGCCTACGGCGATATGAGACGCCGGGCCAGCGGTTTCGAACCGAACACGACGAACAACCGGATGGAGCTCACCGGTGCGGTCAAGGCCCTGGAAGCCCTCTCCGAGCCGTGCAGCGTGGCCCTCGTTACCGATAGCCAGTACCTGAAGAAGGCATTCACCGACGGCTGGTTGACCAGCTGGCAGCGCAACGGTTGGCAAACGTCGAGCAAGCAGCCGGTTAAGAACAAGGACCTTTGGCTGCGGCTGTTGGAACTCACGGGCATCCACGAGGTGAACTGGCAATGGACTCGAGGGCATGCGGGACACCGTGAAAACGAGGTGGTGGACGACCTGGCGCTTACTGCGCGGCGTTCCCGGCGCGGCTTGGACGAGACCTTCCGGGCCCAGTAGCGCAGGGCGTTACTCCTGCTTTGGCCCCGACCCTTTCGCCAACCTGACAAGCAGGTCGAGCAGAGCCTCGTAGCCCCTGTTCAACGACGGGCGCTCCAGCCACTCACCCATGCGGTGCGCGTCGCCGCCACGATAGACGCCAAAGGCGATCGCTGGGATGCCCGCCGCCATGGCTATGTTGGCGTCGGTCGAACTGGCGGCGGTACGAGCGTCCACGCCCACTGCGGCAAGGGCGTCACGGGCGTGTCCCACCAGCACCTCGTTGGCAACGGTGGCGGCTGGGCGCTCACCTACCTTTTCGAGCGCAATCTCCACCCGGTGCCGTTTGGCGACACGCCGCAGCTTTGCCAGCGCGTCACTCTCGAGCTCCTCGAGAGTGGACGCGTCGATGCTGCGAAGGTCGAGATTGAAGCCCGCCTCCTGAGCGATCGCATTCACCCCGGTACCGCCCCACACCTGACCCACGTTGTAAGTCGAACGCGGCTGACGAGTCACCTTTAGGCCTTCGAGCGACGCCACCATGGCTCCCAGCGCATGGGTTGCGCTGGGAGCAGGAAAGTCACCCCAGGAATGTCCGCCCTGGGCCTGCAGGCGCACCTCGTAACGCTTCGAGCCCACCGCCGCGTCCACGATGGTCCCCAGGTGACCATCGACCGCCACAACCAGGTCGAACTCACCCGCGTGCGCATCCAGCAGCGCCCTTGCTCCACGCAAGTCGCCCAGGCCTTCCTCGCCTACGGTGGCGGCTACCGTAAGCCGCGGCATTTGCGCCTTGCTTCCTCGGCCCCCTCGGCCATCTCGCCTTAGCAGGTTCCTGAGCAAGTAGACGAGCACCGCCAGGCTTGCGCTGTTGTCTCCCACGCCAGGGGCCCGCCAACGCTGTCCATCTACCTTCACACTCACGTCGACGTCGGCGGCGAACACCGTGTCTAGGTGCGCCGCCAGCAGGACCCGGGGCCCGCGTCCGCCGGGCACCGATGCCACCACATTTCCGACCACGTCAACATGAGGTTCCAGCCCCGTATCGCGAAAGAGCCGAGCGATGAGCCGGCCCCGCTCACCTTCCTCGAAGGTAGGGGCAGGCGTCTGGCAGATGAGCGTCAGCAACTCGCCCAACTCGTCCGGGCTTTCCCGACGATCCTCGGAAGCGCGACCAGCTACGCCCTTGGGCCCGCTCACGCCTGATCCCGCAGACTGGCGATCCCTTCACGCAACGCATATAACGCCGCCTCGGTCCGATTGTTGATACGCAGTTTCGAAAAGATCTCCGAGAGGCGGTTGCGCACCGTTTTCTCACTCATGTCCAGCGCGTGGGCGATCTCCTGATTCGAGGCGCCTTTGGCAACCAAGCGCAGGATATCGGCCTCACGTTCGGTGAGCCCACTGATCTTGTGTTCGGGATGATCCGGCAGTCCACGTAGCTTGTGGAACTCGTCGAGCACCGATACCGCCAATTCGGGGCTCAGCAACGCTTCACCTTCGGCGACCCTGCGTATCGCTGCAACCAGCTCATCTGCCCCGGAATCCTTGAGGAGATAGCCGCGCGCACCGGCCTTTATCGCCTCGAACACGTAACGATCCTGACGGTACATGGTGAGGATGATGACGTTGGCCTCGGGCCACTCGCCCAGTATCTCCTTGGTGGCCGCCACACCGTCCAGCTCCGGCATCTGGATGTCCATCAGGATTACGTCGGGACGGATTTGTAGCGCGTGGCGCACCGCTTCGCGACCCGTGGCGGCCTCGCCGGACACCCGGAGACCCTCCTCGGTCTCCAGGATGCTCCTGACTCCCTGACGGAACATCGCGTGGTCGTCGCACAGCAGCAGACGTGTCACGCGGTCATGGTATCGCATTCGACCGTGATAACGTGACCGTGCAGCCGGCGGACACGCGACATGAGTCGGGCGCCCGCCGGCTGCAACGGAGGAGCAAATGGCACATCCAAAGGGGTTGCTGATGGAACGGCTCAAGAAGCTGGACGTCGGGCAGCCCGAGTTTCGCACGGCCAACACCGGCCCCGCCCACCAACCCACCTTTCTGAGCGACGTGCTGGTAGGCGGCGAAGTCTACGGTACCGGCCAGGGCAACACCAAACGAGAGGCGGAACGCTTGGCGGCCGAGGAGGCGCTCGCCTACCTCGACCGTAATCCGCTGGAGCTGGAGAGCCAAGCGGCCGAGCCTGCGGCAGCGTCTACGCCGCGAGCAACAGGATCTCGAGCAACAGGGCCCGGAGCAACAGGGCCCGGAGCAACAGGATCCCGAGCAGCGGCGGGCCGCACTAAAACGCCGCCAAAGGCGGACTCCGACTCAACTGTGGCCACCTCAACGGCCGCCACATCAGCGGACTCAGGTGAGGCGCGCGCCCAGCCGATTGCGGAAGACGTCTATGAGGACGGTGGCTTCGAGGGGCCATGGCCGGTGTTCGAGCACCTCCTGGCTACCTCCCTACGCGTAGCGAACGATCGAACCGACAACCGCTTGGCGGGGGACGAGGCTCGCGAAGCCGTTCGTGAGTTTGCCTTGGAACTGTACAAGGAGTTGCTGGAGGATCTCGGCGACGTTGTCGAGGAGCCTGAGGACGAGGAGCGCTAGCGAGGGCCGCAACCTAGTGGTTGGCTCTAGCCCAGCGTTCTATTCGATTTAGATCGCTCGCGGCCTTCTCCTTGATCATCATCTCCAACATGGTGCCTCCGGGATCGAAACCTCCGGTACCGACGCTCCTGATAATATCGACCATCTTGGCTCCGAAGGCTCGCAACGGGGTTTCCATCGAGAACTCTTCCTGTGCATCGGGCGCCTCCAGGAGGAGCAGATCGCCCTCCAGGGCGTTCGCGCACTCCGGATTTATCCTCACCACCACGTCGCCGTAGTCGGTTTTCACCAAAAACTTGTCTTGCGCCTTCTCGGCCAAAGCGGTCAGCTCCTCGTGCCACTCCATTCAACTCATCAACCCCACCTGTCACTTCCTAGTCGGTGAGGCCCGTTGATCGATTCGGCCTCCCGACTATAGGACAGCCGCGACTATCACCGTGAGCCAGAGATGAACGAAGGGGGGTTGTTGTGTCACACTTGGTCGCATGGCAACCCTCTTCGAGAGCCATATCTCTCTCACTATCGCCGTCATCATCGCACTCGGAGCCGCCTCACAGTGGGTCGCCTGGCGTGCGCGACTACCCGCAATACTGCCTCTGCTCACAACCGGGTTCGTCGTGGGTCCGATACTGGGCTGGATCAGGCCCGACGAAATGGTGCCGTCTGGCCTCCTCTATCCGGCAATCGCCCTCGCGGTAGGTCTGATCCTGTTCGAAGGCGGCCTCACCCTGCGAATCCCCGAGGTCAAGGAGATCCGTACGGTGGTGCTGCGCCTCGTGACCGTGGGGGCGCTGGTGACCTGGTTCGGGGGCACGCTAGCCGCTTACCTGCTCACCGACCTCTCTCTGCCGCTCTCCTTTCTCTTTGGCGCCCTGATTATCGTAACCGGACCAACCGTCATCGGCCCGCTGCTGCGGATCGTGCGACCGCAGGCGCGAGTGGCGAACGTGTTGAAGTGGGAAGGGATCATCATCGACGCAATCGGCGCGATGGTCGCCGTGCTGGTCTTCGAGTTCGTGCTCATCGACAACCGCGACCAAGCTTTCGGGCAGACGATCCTGCTGTTCCTGCAGTTCATACTCTTCGGTACGGTCACCGGGGTGCTGGGAGGACTGGCACTGGCCGGACTGCTGCGGATCCGCGCCGTCCCCGACTATCTGATCAACGTAGTAGCTCTGGCTGCGGTGTTCATGGTGTTCAGTATCGCCAGCGCACTTGGTCCCGAGTCGGGCCTCCTGGCGGTGGTCTTGATGGGCATCATCGTGGGTAATAGCGGTGTCCCCAACATCAACGATCTGCTGTCGTTCAAGGAGGATCTCACCATCCTCTTCATCAACGTTCTGTTCATCGTGCTCGCCGCCAACATCGAGCTCGACGCCTTCGTCGGAGTCCTCACCGTATCCGGCCTGTCGCTCCTGGCGGTGGTGATGCTGGTGCTTCGCCCGCTGGACATCTTCGTATCAACCTGGCGAACCCAGTTGCAAGCGAACGAGAAGCTTTACCTCTCCTGGATCGGACCAAGAGGCATCGTGGCCGCTTCCGTCAGCTCGCTCTTCGCCGCGCGGTTAGGAGAGGCCGGCTTCGAAGGCGCCCAGACCCTGGTCTCGCTGGTGTTCCTGGTGATCGTAGGAACGGTACTCCTCAATAGCATCACCGCGCGGCCACTGGGACGGCTACTACGGGTGGCCGACCCCGACCCCCAAGGTCTCCTGATCCTGGGGGCTCACGCCGCCGCCCGCAAAATTGCCGGGTTTCTGCAGCGCGAGGGCATACAGGTGCTCCTGGCCGACACCAACTGGAGCAACGTAGCCGAGGCGCGCTCGGAAGGGCTCGGCGCCTACTACGGCAGTCTGCTGTCGGACCGCAGCGATGACGAACTGCGTTTGGGCGGCATCGGCCGCCTGCTGGCGCTCACCTCGAACGATGAGGCGAATGCCCTCACTGCCCTCAAGTACGCCCGGGACTTCGGCTCTCAAGATGTCTATCAACTCGAGTCTGGCAGGGAGGCTTCGGAACGTAACCGCCTAGGGGACGAGAGCCGCGGGCGAGTAGTCTTTCACCGGGGCGTTCCATACCGTGAACTGGCTCGCCTGGTCGAGGGCGGCGAGATCGTGAAGACCGAGGTGAAGGAGCACTTCGGCTTCGAAAGCCTCACCGAGGAGTACGGCAGCGAAGTCCTGCCGATGTTTGTCATCAACGGCAAGAGCATCAGGGTGTTGGTAAAGGACGGGCCAGTTCCGGAGCCGGGCTCGAGCGTCGTTTCACTAGTGCCGCGTGAAACAACCAGCGGTAGCGCCTAAAGTTCTAGGCGCTTGACAACCGCTTAGAGAACTAGTCGCTGGCTTCGTCGAGGAACTGCTGCAGCATTTCGGTATTTACCGTGATTGGCGCGCGGCGGCGCCGTACGGCGCCGTACTCCAGAAGTCTCGCTAGACAGTGGCTCACCGTTTCCCGCGTGGCGCCGATCATCTTGGCCAAGTCCTGCTGCGTAAGGTTCAAATCGATCACGGTGCCTCGGTCGCCGGGAGCGCCAAAGTCCGTGGCCAGGCGCAACAACAGGTTCGCCAAGCGCCCCGGCGCGTCGAACGCGCCCACCTCGGCCTGCCACTGCTGGGCTTGCCACAGCCGCGTGGACATCACCTGAATGAACTTCATGGCGATCGCCGGCTGCTGCGCCAGGAGTTTTTGGAAGTCACTCTCGGGCATGACGATCAGCGTGGTGTCCACAACCGCTTCGGCTTGATTGGGCCGCCTCTCGGAGGGCAGCAGCAGCAACTCGCCGAAGATATCGTACTGACCCAACAGCCCCAGGATCATCTCCTTGCCGTTGGGAAAATACATGGAAATCTTGACCATGCCATCGCGGACGAAGTACAGCGCGTCGGCCGGATCCTCCATGTGATAGATGATCTCGCCTGCGGCGAACCGCTTGTAGGGCGTTATTCGCGATAGCTGTTCCAACTCCGCTTCGGAGAGATCTTCGAACAGCTGCGTGTTCTTCAGATGCCAAACAAGGCTTGGATACTCATGCATCTCGCCAAGTGTACATTATCGAAGCTCACTAATGGCGCTTCCGGCCTAAATCGAGCCGCTTCCCCTCAGCTATTCGTATCGCTTTGGCTGGGGGATCGACCAGTGACCAGCGGAGTCTCGGCGCCCTCCGGCGCCATCGCTCCACACGCCTGCCACTCGTCCACGCTGGTGTCTTCCCGGAAAGGTTGTAGTCCCGCCAGGTAGCCCGAGCGGGCCATCATGTAACCCGAGAGCGGCGCGGTGAGCAGGAAAAAGGCGGCGATGAGCAGAACTCGCTCGCTTGCCCCCACCGAAGCGAACACCATTGCCGCTCCCCCGAGAATCCCGATACCACCCAGGGTGACGAGCTTGGTCGTGGCGTGGAGCCTGGTATAGAAGTCGGGAAAGCGGAGCATACCCAGCGCGGCCGCGAGGATGAAGATTGCGCCAAACAGGATCAGTCCTTCGGCCAGAGGATTACTCTCGAACCGCCCCCCCTCTTGAGCGGCACGAGCATTGCTCAGCGCGATAAGGGTCAGGACCAGCGTTGCGCGCACGTTCACTTCATCACGCGCCCGGTGAGGAGGTAGCGGCTAAGAGCGACGGTAGTGAGGAAGCCCAGGATAGAAACGATGAGAGCGGCGTCGAGGAAGGCCGCATAACCGCTCCTGAGCGCCACCAGCACTATCAGAAGGGCGACGTTGACGCCCAGGAAGTCGAGCGCTACGATCCGGTCGCCGGTGGAGGGCCCCCTGAACGCGCGGTAGCCGGCGAAGAGTACTGCGAGCACGATACAGGCGACAGCCAGGTCGACAGTCATCAAACAACTCCTAGCGCATGAACCCCAGGATAAGGGTCTCGATTCGGGTAACCGAATCACGTGAACGAGCCGGATCGGACTCTCCGATAGCGTGGGCGTAGAGCATGCTGTGGTCCTCCGAGGTACCCATTGCCACGGTGCCCGGCAGAAGAGTAATGGTCGCCGATAGCAGGGTAATGGCAGCATCGCTCTTCACTCGTAGAGGCACGGCGATTACATGAGGGTGAAACCGTGGTTTGCGGGTGACGGCCAGACGAGCTATCACCACGCCGGCAATTACCAGCTCCACCAGGAACGCCACCATGAAGCGCAGGACGCGCCAGAGCCGGGTGGGCAATGAGGTCGACCCTTCGCGGCGCAACGTCATCAACAGGAGCATCCCGAATAGGCCCCCGATGAGCAGGTTGAACGTGCTCAGCTCACCGTAGAGAAAGGCCCAAAGCAGCGCGATTGCGACGACTACCAGAATCTCCGCCATCTCAGCGCACCCCTTCCGGGCCGGCGCCGCCCATGACCGCTTGCAGGTACGCCGAGTTGCTGCCCAGTTGATCGGCAACCATAGCCGTGAGTGAGTAGACGGGACCGCTAAAGAGCGCCAACGCGGCAAGCAGCACGACGGAGATCGCCGTGACGCTGCTCATCGTCCTTGGCAGGGATACAGGGTGTACTGCGTCACTTCCACCCCAAAAGAAGGCCCGCCAAATCTCTACGCCGGCATAGAGCAGCAGCAGACTACCGAGGACAGCCGCGACTGCGACCCCTACGGCGATCCAACCGCCAGTAGCGAGGAGCGAACCGATGATCGCGAACTTACCGATAAAGCCACTGGTGGGCGGCATTCCGCTGAGCGTGAGCATTCCCAGGAAGTAGCCGCCTGCCAGCCACGGGTAGGACGCCAGATGACCCGGCGCCCGAAAGTTCTGGCCGCCGATCGCCTCGGCCAGGGCGGCGATGAGGAAGAGCGCGAAGATCACCAGCACCGAATTGACCATGTAGTACAGTGCCGCTTCCAACCCCGCGAGGCTGCCCAGGAATGCGCCCGAGAGGAGGTAGCCGATACTTGCGACGTTTGCGAAGGAGAGCACGTGACGCCAGCGCTGGCGCGTGATCGTGCCGAGGGCGCCAAACAGTAACGTAAGTCCGGCCATGGCCAGCAGGATCAGCTTGATACCATCCTCGGCCGGGAACATCAGCGTGAACACGCGGATGAGAGCGTAAGCGCCCACCTTGGTAAGGAGCGCTGCAAAGAAGGCGCTCACGGCGGCCGCCGGCACCGGGTAACTGTTGGGCAGCCAGAAGCCGAGCGGGAACATCGCGGCTTTCACGGCAAAAGCCAGGGCCAGCAGGGCGGCCACGGCGGTCACCCGCGGGTCGGGTCCGTGCGTGGCTAGTCGCTGCGCTATGTCGGCCATGTTGAGAGTACCGAAGAGCCCGTAGGACATTCCGGCAGCAGCCACGAACACCGCCGAGGAGAGCAGGTTCACCACCACGTAACGGAAGCCCTCGCGGAGCTGCGGTAGCTCACCCCCAAGGAGCAACAGGCCGTACGAGGCTACCAGCAGAACCTCGAAGGCGACGAACAGGTTGAACAGGTCACCGGTGAGGAACGACATGTTGACGCCCATGAACAGGAACTGCAGCAATGCCTGAGCGCCGTGGGCCTCTCGAGCGCGGTTTAGGAGGCCACCCAGCACCCGGTGCGGCGCGTGCTGCAGGCTCGAGCCGGCGAACACCACGGTAAGCAGGCCGGTAATCCCGGCCAGCACGAGCATTATCGCGGCGAGGCCATCGGCTACAAGGGATATGCCAAAGGGGGCGGGCCAGGACCCCATCTGCGCCACCAGCACTTCCCCTTGTGCGACGCGGATGAGAATGGCGATCTGGAGGCCCAGGGTGAGCAGCGCGGCGGCGGCCGAGACGATAAGTCGCAGACGGGCGGTGGGGACGACGAGCAGCAGCACTGCGGCCAGGAGCGGGACGAGCACGGGCCAGGTGATCAGATGGTTCATCGCCCCTCCTCTCTGTCGTCGTCAAGGTCCGACGAGCCGCCACGCTCGGGAGAGACCGAGGGCCGTTCCGGGTCGGCGTAGACGATCGGTGGGTGCACCGGATCGGGACGCTCGACAAGGTCTTGCACGTGATCGGTTCCGGTAACTTGATATGCCCGCGTCGCCAGCACGAGCAGGAGGGCGGTTGTTCCGAATCCGATGACGATGGCGGTGAGGATAAGCGCCTGAGGCAGCGGATCGTTGTACGGACCGCCGAGATCGAGCAGCGGCGGGCTGCCTTGTTGGGTTCCCGCTCCCGCGATCAGGATGCTCAGATTCACGCCGTAGGAGATGAGGCTGAGCCCCACGATAAGACGGATGAGTGCACGTGAGAGGAGTAGGAACACGCCTGTTCCTACCAGCAGGGCGGCGAGCAGAGGCATCACGATCTCCATCAGTCTTCCGTCCGTTTGGTTGTGGCCCGGTCGTGTCCAATTCTCGCCGGACCCTCACCTTCGGCGAGCAGGTCGATGATGGTCAAAGTCACGCCCACTACCACCAGGAACACTGCGGCATCGAATAGCACAGCGGTCGCCCATTCGAACTCGCCGATTAGGGGCCAGGTGAGGTAACCGTAGGCGCTCTTGAGAAAGCCGAAGCCAGCCAGCATGGGGACGATCCCGGTGACCGCAGCCAACACCAAGCCCACGGGCACCAGCCGGAGCGGAGCGATGTTCAGGAGCCGACGTTTGCCCGACATCCGGGCCAGCAGTCCCGCTACGGCTATTATCAGACCCGCTATGAATCCCCCACCGGGAGAATTGTGTCCGCGCAGGAAGAAGTGCAGGCCCAGGACGACGAGAGCGAAAATGATCGGAGTGCTAAGGGTGCGAAAGAAGATATCTGGGAAGCGCTTCACTTCGCTGCTCCTCCTTGCGGCCCCTTCTCCTCCGGGCGGTCCACCTCTGCCCCATCCTCCTCGGCGGTACCCGGTGTGGCGCGTAGTCTAAGTAGGGCGAAAACTGCGACAGCAACTATGCCCAGTACCGTTATCTCTCCCATGGTGTCGTAGCCTCTGAAATCCACGAGAATCACATTCACCGCGTTGTAGCCGCCTCCCAGCACCTTGCTGTTCTCAAGGAAAAAATCCGCCAGCCGGGGCGCGACCGGATTCCGTACCGCCAGCAACAGAGCGAACACGGTGAAGGCGACCCCCAGGGCGATGAGTCCGTCCAGCGCAACCAGCGGCCGGGGACGTTGGTAGTAGCTGAGCTTGGGTAGGTAGTGAAATACGGAAAGGAACAGGATCACGGTCACGATCTCGATGAGCAGCTGAGTGAGCGCCAAATCCGGCGCCCTGAGCAGCACGAACGCCAGGGTCGAACCGAACCCAGCTATACCCAGCATTATCAGTAGCACCAGGCGCGAGTGCGCCAACAGGACCCCGGCCGCGCCCACCAGGATGAGCACCCCCACCAGCAGGACGGTGATTGGCGGCGCGGTAAGCTCCGCAGGCCAGTTCCGCAAACCCAGGTAGAGGCCGACAGCAACCGCAGGCAACAGCAGCAGGCGGAGGTGCCCTGCGAACGCCGCTCCCTGCGTACGCCCAATGGCGAACTGCGCGCCTTCGCCAATGGCGCCCAAGAGCCCGTAGTAGACGCTATTGGCGTTCCAGTCCGGAGTGAGCCGAGTTTGCAGGGCCGCGAACGCATGTCGGGCGACGAACAGGGCCGTTCCAAAGAACCAGGTGAGGACGCTTAGCGCCAGCATCACGTTGGGGCCGTGCCATAGGGTAAGGGACTCGGAGGAGTAGCCGAAAGAGGGAGCGGCCAAGCGGGTGAAGAATGATGCGGCCGTGTCGTGCCAGGGATAGACTCCGAACACGATCACGGCCGCAGCCAGAGGCGCCACCGGCGCCCAGAACGGAATCGTCGCCTCGTGTACCTGGGGCCGCTCCGCTCTGTAAGGACCGAAGAAGACGCCCAGGAAGCGCAGGCTGTAGGCGAACGTCATGATGCTGCCCACAACCGTGAGCGCGATCGGCACAGTTCCTTCCATGAGCATCGCCTCATAGAAGAGTTCCTTGGATATGAACCCACCGAGCGGCGGCAGCCCGGCCATCGAGAGCGCTGCGGGAACAGCCAGGATCGCGGTGATGGGAAGTTTGCGCCACAGTCCGGAAAGCTTGGTGATGCTTCGGCTACCGGTCTCATGGTCGACGATTCCCACGACCATGAACAGGGTCGCCTTGAAGGCGGCGTGGTTCACGAGGTGCGCGGTCGCCGCGAACTCGTGGCCCGACCCGTACAGCGCCATGAGGATGCCCAGCTGCGAGACCGTGGAGTAAGCCAGCAGCGCCTTTAGATCGACCTGCCGCAGTGCCAGGTACGAGCCCCAGAACATCGTCGCAAGCCCCACGTACATCGTTACCTCGGCAAAAGCCGTGCCCTGCAGAAGGAAACCGAACTTTGCGATCAGGATCACGCCTGCCTTCACCATTGTGGCGCTGTGCAGGAACGCCGACACCGGCGTGGGCGCCTCCATGGCGGTCGGTAGCCACAGGTGGAAGGGGAGTTGCGCCGACTTGGTGAACGCAGCCAACAGGAGCAAAACCACCGCTGCCGTGAAGAAGGGGCTAGCGCGCACGACCGCGGCGTCGAGTTCCGAGATTGTGAGCGTGCCGCCTGCCATACCCAGGAGCACGGCTGACACCAGTAGCGCCAAGCCGCCCAGCGCGGTGACCAGGAGCGCTTTTACCGCCCCGTCCTGGGACGCCTGCCGGCTGTCCCAGAAACCGATCAGCAGGAAAGAGCTTATCGACGTGAGTTCCCAGAACATGAACAGGGAGATGAGGTTATCGGTGAGCACCAGGCCGAGCATGGCCCCACCGAAGAGGAGCAGGTAGGAGAAGAAGCGGCCGTGCCGCTCATCCTCATCCAGATAGGCGGCGGCGTAAAGCAGGATTAGCGTGCCGATGGCGGCGACCAGCAGGGCGAAGAGTAACGAGAAGCCGTCGGCCCTGAAGGCGAGCTCCAGACCGATACCCGGCACCCAGGGGAGCGAAGCCTCAACGGGCGCCCCAGAGCGGGCTGCGGGTGCGTACCGCAGCAGCGCCAACGTAGGCAAGAACGACAGTGCCAGCCAACGGCCGGCTCCTGCACCCAGGCGCCTACCCAGAAGCGGCGCAACGCAAGCGGCGAGGAAGGGTAGCGCTACCGCAACGAGCAGCAGCGGGCTGGTCACCTCGCGTGCCTTGCAGGAGCAAGGCGCAAAGCGCCCTGAGCGAACAGCGACCTACTCATCGGAGAAGGAGTCCACCAGCTCGATGAGATCGAGGTAAGCCTGCAAGTCCAGGTAGTTTTCGACCTTGTAGCCGTTCACGAAGAGGCTAGGGGTCCCGGTGAGGCCAAGCTCCGCCGCTGCCAGGCGGTAGGAATCGCTCACCACGGTTTGGAAACGGTCCTCCTCCAGGCATTCCGCTACCCCAGCAGGGTCCAAGCCCAATTCATCCGCGAGCCGCACGAAGTAGGGCGCGGGATCGCCTAGTCCCTGCCAGGCACGCTGTCTTTCGAAGAGCGCGTCGTGATACTCCCAAAAGTCCATCGCAGTATTCACGGCAGAAACACACTCGGCCGCCTCCGCCGCCGGCGCGGCGTTGGCATGGATGCTGCGGAGCGGGAAGTGGTGATACTCGAAACGAACATCGCCGCGCGCGAGCAGACGCTCCTTGATGAGGGGGAGGACCTGGGACGCGTAACTGGCGCAGTACGGGCACTGAAAGTCGCTGAACTCTCGGATGACGTAGCGGGCATCGGCGGCGCCAAGCTCGTGGCGCCCGGGCGGAAACGCCTCGGCTGGAACCTCCTGGAGGCCCAGGGTGAAGCGCACCTCATAGGGTCGGGCATTTCCCGTAACGTCGAGCGCCAGACGGTACTGCTCTACTCCGATGGCGGTCTCGCCCCTGCCCGCCAAATCGGCGGCCCTGGTCGCCAGGAACTCCGCCACTGGCGCGGATATCGACTCGCCGTAATCCGTCCCGGCGGCTATCAGATCCGCCATGAACTCGACGTTGCGCTCGTTGAGCACTCCCTCGCCACTCAGCTCGAAGACCCTGCCGCCGCGCAGTTCGAGCTCGAATTCGAACGAGTCGGCCGCCCGGTAGTTACCTTCCTCGAACTCAGCGGGACCATATTCCGCAACTGCCGCGAGCAGCATCTCGGGCGGTTCACCTATCGCGGCGTGCGCCAAAGGGAGGGTGACGAGGCAGGCCAGCGCTACGAAGAAGCTCCTAAGATACATGAGTTCAAGTTTAGCTGCCCCTCCGAACCTCCTCAAGACGACCCCGCCGGCTGCCGGAGTCCCTCGAACTTGTTTGTCAGGTAACGCAGATATGGAGCGGCGTCGAGCGGACTGCCGGTCACACGCTCCAGCAGCTCATCGGGCCCGAATCGGCTGCCTTGCCGATGGATGTTGCGGCGCAGCCAGTCGAGCAGCGCCCCGTGATCGCCAGCCTCGATCCTCAGGTCGAGATCCGGCATCGCTCCTCTCGCCGCATCGAAGAGCTGGACACTCATCAGGTTGCCCAGCGTATAGGTCGGGAAGTAGCCGATAAGACCGACCGACCAGTGCACGTCCTGGAGGCAACCGAGTAGATAGTCGGGCGGTTCGATGTCCAGCAGGTCGCGATAACTGCTGTTCCAGGCTTCGGGCAGATCGGCAGCCACGAGCGATCCGTCCAGCATCGCCACCTCGAGCTCGAAGCGGGCGATAACGTGCAGGTTATAGGTGACTTCGTCGGCCTCGACTCGAATGAAGCTTGGCTTCACGCAGTTGACTGCCCGGTGGAACTTCTCCAGGTCAATTCCATCGAGCGCCGGGAAGTACTTTTGGAGACGAGGATATTCACCCCGCCAGAAAGGCAGCGACCGCCCTACCAGGTTCTCCCACATCCTCGACTGGCTCTCGTGTACTCCCAGGCTCACCGATTCGCCCACGGGGCCGTGGCTCAGTTCCGAGGGGAGGCCCTGTTCGTAGAGACCGTGGCCCGCCTCGTGGAAGGTGGCGAAGAGCGACCTTGCCAGGTACTCCCTGCTGTAGCGGGTGGTGATGCGGACGTCGGTCCGGTCGACCCCTTCGGCGAACGGATGCACAGTTGGGTCGAGGCGTCCGCGCCGGAAATCGAAGCCGAAGCGGGCGACCGCCTCCCGCAGGAACTCCTCCTGCTTGGCCACATCGAACTCTCCGTAGAGCACGGCGTCCTGCTGCTCCTCGCCTGCAGCTCTCTTCACCAGATCCACCAGTGCAGGTCGCAGCTGCGCGAAGAGCTCACGAACCCGCTTGGAGCTCGAGCCCGGTTCGTACTCCTCGTGAAGTGCGTCGTAGGGGTGATCGACGTACCCTATGAGCTCGGCCTGTTCCCGGCTCAGCTCGAACATCCATTGCAAGTGGGGCGCGAAGGAAGCGAAATCATTGTCGCGCCGGGCTCCCAGCCAGGCCTCCTGCGCCCGAGAGCGCCCGGTCGCCAGTGCCTCTACGAGCTCGGCGGGCAGGCACACGGCGCGCTTAAACCTACGCCGGCACAGGCGGACCATCGCCGCGTCATCCCCTTCGAGTTCGGCGTCTTCCAGGTGAGACAGCCACTTGCCGACTGCAGGGTCCGACAGCTTTTCGTGCAGAACGGACTCCAGCGCGGCGCTGTGCCGGCCACGGGACTCCGCCGCTCCACTTGGCATATACGTGTGCTGATCCCAGGAGAGTAGGCCGCCGATTTGCGAAAGGTCGTCGAGAAGCGCGAAGCGGCGCCGCAGGGCCGCGAGATCCTCAGCGACTTTTGATGGGTAGGGCATCGAATCTCCTTTACACCTCCGTCAGTCTAACCATGACGAGCCTCACCTAACTCCTGTCGCACCGTCCGTGAAACCGGCTCGGAACGCGCTTGACAGCGCAATGAGTTCCCTGTGGGGCGTGTTATCGTCGCCCAATGAACGTCGAGATGAGCCGGGAGGCACGCGAGCTCGTCAACCGCGAACGACAGGCGATCTCGGACCTCCGGGCCTTGCTGGGCCGCATTGAGGCGTCGCCGGAAGACCTCGAAGACCTACGCAACGCTCACGAAGATCTCGAGGGGATCTTCATGCTGGTTGTGTGCGGCGAGTACAACTCCGGCAAGTCGAGTTTGCTGAACGCGCTGATGGGTGAGCTGGTCGTACCCGAAGGGGTCACCCCCACAACCGACCGAATAACCATCCTGGGGCACGGTGAGGAGAGCCGGGAAGTCGAGGAGTCGGGTTGGCTGGTGAGGCGCACATTTCCTTCCGAGCTGCTCCAGGATCTTGCTCTCGTCGACACGCCAGGAACGAACGCGGTAATCTCGCGCCACCAGGAGCTCACCGAGCGTTTCATCCCGCGAGCCGATCTGGTCCTGTTCGTAACCTCGGCCGATCGCCCGTTCACCCAGAGTGAGCGGGCTTTCCTCGAACTCATCAGCACTTGGGGCAAGAAGATAACCCTGGTCGTCAACAAGATCGACATCCTGGAGAGCAGTGAGGAGCGCCAGAAGGTCCTCGAATTCGTGCGCGAACACGCGCGCGAGACGCTGCATGTGACTCCTCAGGTATTCGGCGTCTCGGCCCGTAAGGCCTTTAGGGCCCGTGCTGGTGGCACTCCTGCGAACCTGGCTGGGACTGGCCTGCCCGAACTCGAGGCGTATATCGAGGCGAGTCTCTATGGGAGCGAACGACTGCGTCTCAAGCTGCAGAGCCCCTTGGGTGTTACCGAGCACGTGGCCCGCAAGTACCGGGACGGCCTCAAGGAGCAGCTCGCGCTGCTTGGCGACGACCGCCGGACGCTCGAGGAGATCGATCGCCAGCGAGCTCAGTACGAGCGCGACATGCGGCGCGAGTTCGCCGGTTACCTCGCGAGGATCAAGACTGTGCTGGTGGAGGTGGAGCGGCGCGGCGACGTGTTTTTCGACGACACCATCCGGTTCGGGAACGTGCTGAGCCTCATGAACAGCGACCGCGTTCGCAAGCTTTTCGAGGAGCGGGTGATTCGCGGCGCCGACAACGAGGTCGATCGCGCCGTTAGCGAGACCGTCGACTGGTTCCTGCAACGGAACCTGCAACTTTGGGAAGACATCATGGCGTTCGTAAACGATCGCCGCAAGGCCGCCGAGGAGCGCGTTATCGGCGAGGTTGGGGGACGTTTCCAGTACGACCGCGAGTCCCTGCTGCGCAACCTGCGGGACCAGGCCGCCGGGGTGCTCGACACCTACGATGAGCAGCTGGAAGCCGACCGGTTGGCAACGAGCCTGCAGGCTGCGGTGGTTCGCACCGGGTTGCTGCAAGTTGGCGGGCTGGGACTGGGTGCGGCCGTTGTGGCCTTCCTCTCCGGTGCTGCACTCGACGTTACCGGGATTGCTCTGGGCCTCACCATCGCCGGCCTCGGTGTCCTGGTACTTCCACGCCGGCGAACGCGGGCCAAGCGAGAGCTGCACAACAAGATGCAGGCCTTGCGTGACGGTCTCGAGGAGAGCCTGGGCGCTCAGCTCGAGAAGGAGTTGGACCGGGCCGGCGAAAAACTCTCCGGCGCCCTCCTCCCCTACACACGCTTCGTGAGGAGCGAACTCGGCCGAATGGATGACCTCCAGGTCGACTTGGACGAACTCGTCGAGCGGCTCGAGAACCTCAAGCGAGAGGTTGCCGTCGTACAGGCTTGAGATGATCGGGCCGGTCTGTTCACGCGCCGCCGCAGATGGAAGTGAGTTCGATACGCGCGAGGTCAACCTCTAACTCCGCATTCAGTAGTGACAGCTCCGCTTGGGCTCGTGCAGCAAGAAGTGCGGGGTCTTGACCTGCCCCCATTTGCGTCAGTGCCACCTGGGCGCTCATCAGTTCCAGCTCTCGAAGCCGCCGGCGGGCGGAGGCATCTCGGAAAGTTTGGGAAACCCGCATCGCCCTGAGCCGAGACTCCTCGAGTACACCTCTGTGTACTTCTTCCGGGTCACCGACCGGTGGACGGCTCGGTCCCACATCGCGAGGCCAGCTGAGGCTGAACGCCTGTCCCAGCCGGTCTGGCCTGACATCGAAGTCCAATTCGGCCGCCACTCCGGTAGCTGTAGGCATTACCACCCTCAGCGCGAGCCGGAAGTCGCCGTTCCACGGTTGATTCCCCAGCACACCCGTCGCGTAACGTAGGCCGCCGCTCAGGTCGAGTTGAGCCTTTGGCAATCCTCGGGAAGCATCGACTTGCGACGCCAACTGCTCCTCGTGCAGCAAGAACTCGACGCGTCTCACCTCTTCGCTGCTATGGCTGCATTCTGCTATGCCAAGCTCGCCCGGAACATGCGGCAGTGCGGGCCGGCCGACCTTCATGTTAGCCAGCCTGGCGGCGTCGACTCTCGCCCCATACGCGATGGACTGAGCCAGCAACACCCTTTCGCCACGCGTCCGCGCTAACGCCTGGATCATCTCTAGGTACCCGATTCGTGCAGGGTCGGGAATATCGAACGAATCGGTCTCCACCGCCGACCATTCCGGTCGCAGCTTGAGAAGCTGCCGGCGGTGCTCGACCAGTAGCGCCTCGACCTCTTCGACGTGCGCCAGTAAACGGAGGCTGCGCAGGAACTCCTCGCGGCGGCGACTTCGCTGGGAGTTGGCGTTGAAGCGGGCGAGAAGCAACCGCTGCTCTCCAAGCGCCAGGTGGGCGACAGCTTCCGGATTGCTCACCGGCAACGACACCGACCCTCCCACCCCCACTTCGAATACCTGGCCCAGGTCCCAACTGGAGCTCTCTCGAAGGCTGAAGGAGGGTTGCCGGGCGAGTTCCTGCCGCTCGAGCTCGCGCTCGAGCATGCCCACGTCCTCCTGCCCGGGTTCGCTAAGGAGTCGCTCTTCGAAGCGCTCGAGCAGCACGGCGGCTGTGAGTGTCCCGTCTGCCGGCGGCCCAGGCAGCGCGCTTGACGCCTCTTCGGCAAGTGCGACCTGCGCCGTCATGAGCAGGAACAGGGCGATTGGAAAGAGGGTGAAGTTCGGTCGAACCGTTCGGCCAATACCGAGGCGGGTGATCGTCGCGCGCGTAGTGATGGGACGGGTGATCGTCGCGTTGGTAGTGATGGGACGGGTGATCGTCACGCGCGTAATGATGGGGCTGCGAGTCATGGAGCGCGTACGACCACAGGGAGTCCAAGGCGCCAGACAGATTGGGCGTCATCCCCGACAGGTCCGGCTCCATCAACCGCTTCACTCGAAGCACCGGCCGCAGTACCGGTAGCGTCGCCGGCCACGCGGTACGCGATCACTGGCTGCAGGACATATGAGGCGATGCCGCCATCAGCCGGCAACGCTCGCTCCGTCCAGGCCAGCACCACCACGTCTCGCGGCGCCAGGACCAAATCGGGCTCGAGAGGAGGCAACCACTCGAACCCCTCGACCGGTACGGGCCCGGACCGGTGGTCATCGCGGGCCGCCTCGCGCCGCGCGGAAGGGGTCATCTCCTCCTCCAGCCTGGTTAGGAGCGCGACAGGATCGGTCCCGATTGCGTACAGGAGCGCGAGATCGTGGGCCGATTCGCTTGCCTGCTCGGCTAGGTACTTTATGGCTGTGATGCGCAAGTCTCGATCGCCATCGTTATGTAGGGCAACAGCCTGATAAAGCCCCCCTGCAGTGGCCGCAAGTGAGCGCTCGAAGCGTAGCGGTCCGGTCTGTGCGTCCACGGTCGTTACCCGTGCCCAGCCGAAGCCAAACCGCCGTTCGGAACCGTCGGTGAGACCCAAGTCGATGGCGACGAAAGAGGCATCTCCGCCCTCGCCCAACCGAAGGTAGATATCGAGGCTGCGAGCGTTTTTGTCGACCGCGAAACCGACCAACGTAAAGTCCGCCGGCACTGAGACGCTTTCGATCTGTCCGGCGTCGACGTCCTCGGGTAGGGCCAGGACCACTACCGCCGGCGCTCCGGGAGAGGTCCAGGCGAACCGGACCTGTGTGGACTCGTTAGGCCCAGTCGCTCCAGCGCCGTTCCAGAACAGCAGAATGGCAAGCGCCAGCGGCGCGACGGGGTTCAGGCGACGAACCGTGATCATGAATTCTCCTCTCGTGTGTTGGAGTGATAGCGGCCGTAGGGTGGGCGGCGGAGCTTCCCGTCCGCCGCCCACCTCGCTCAGTACGCGAGACCCTGCACCAAAGTGGTCTTGGTCCACTGGTCGTAGACCGTTGCAGTTCCGCTCGCAATGACGTCTCGGGAGTTGTCGCTGTAATCCTGGTACCTGCGGTAGTAGTAGCGCCAGCGCTCGTAGGGATAGGCCACGAAGAACTTGTAGTAGGTCCTTGGGGGGATGGTGAACCTCTCCGACAGCGTCCTGACCGTCTCGCGAGCCCCGCCCAGCTGCGCCTGAACAGTCGACTTGGGAACGGAACCGCTCAACGACCAGTTGAAACTCTCGAGATGCCGGTAGCTGACTTCAAACGGACCCCAGTCCTGATTCGTGCTGTTCACTCTGTGCCAGATCAGGTCGCCGGCAACGGATGGGCGTGCGATGAGCGCCCGATAGGCGTACTCCCAGTAGGGATATCCGGTCTTCCTCGGCTCCCGCTCCTCGTCGTCAGACGAGCCATCATCGCCACTACAGCCGGATAGGCAACCACCAAAAACCGAGGCGAGTTCGGCCTCACCGACGAGTTCCAGTGCCGGCGCCGGCGCCGAAATTGGTTGGGTGAGCGCAACGAGCGGCCACAGCAGCTGCGACGAAAGCAAAAACGCCGAAACCAGCAGCGCCCTCGCCGGTGCCTGCATCGAGCGACTAGGCCGCCCTTTCTTGAAGGCGCTACCCCGGCGTGTCTTCGAACCTCGTGCTTTCATTGGTATACCTCGCAATCTCGACTTGGACTTCCTGCTTTTTTGCACGATCTGTGCGCACACGCCGAGTATCGGCCAGCTGCATGGTTTGCGCCAGAAGCGATTGCCTAGAGCCACCCGGCGCCGGCACCGCAGTCGTCCACCAAACTCAAGTTCGTCCTGCAGGGGAGCGCCGAGGGACTCCCGGGGGAGGCGCCGTGGAGCACAGAGCAACGCCGTCGAGCGCCGAGGAGCACCGAGGAGCGTCCCGAAAAATACTCTGGTGTTAAACTCCCTTTCTATGAGCACAGAGTCCAGGCGGGCGATAGTCGCTTACCAAGGTGTTCCTGGTGCCTTTAGCGAGATCGCTTCGCTGCAGTTCGCACCCGACGGCGAGGCAATCGGCTTCCCAACTTTCGAACTGGCGTTCGGCGCGGCGCTCCAAGGCGAATGCAGCCACGCCTGCCTTCCGGTCGAGAACAGCCTCGCCGGCTCGATCAATCAGACCTACGACCTGTTGACCGACTCAGCGATGCATGTCGTAGGGGAGCAAGTGGTGCGGGTACACCACAACCTTCTCGCGAAGCCGGGAACTCGTTTGGACGAGGTGCAGAGGGTCTATAGTCACCCTCAGGCGCTGGCGCAGTGCCAGGAGTTCATCCGCAGGCATAAATTCGAAGCGGTAACCGACTTCGATACGGCCGGGGCAGCAAAGCTCCTCTCCGAGAACGGCGGTAGCGGCAAAGCGGCTATCGCCTCGGCTCGTGCGGCGGAAATCTATGGACTGAACGTGCTGGCCGAAGAGATCGAGGACACCGATTTCAACTACACCCGGTTCTTTATCCTGGGCAATGACGAAGCCCCCAGAGGCGAGGGGCCACACAAGACGAGTCTGGTGCTGGCGACCCGTCACCGACCGGGTGACCTTGTCTCCTGCCTGGAGGAGTTCCCAAAGAACGAAATCAACATAACCAAGGTGGAGAGCCGACCCCGGCGCGACAAGCCGTGGAGCTACCTGTTCTACATCGACATAGAAGGGCACGTCGCCGACAGCAACGTCTCGGCTGCCCTTACCGCCCTCATGCGCAAGGCGGCGTTCGTGAAGTACCTCGGCTCCTATCCTGCGGCGCAGGTCATGCTCGAGCCCTGACTCGGCCAGAACCGATCATCACGGCGCTAGACTTGGGTCATGAGCGGTAGCAGCGATGCAGAACGAACGAACCAAGCGGCGGACAAAGCAGCCACTCCAGCGACGAATGGAGCAGCAGACAATCCCAGCTGCACCCTTAGCGACGCCCTCAAGCTGTCGGGCATCGCCGAAACGGGCGGCCATGCCAAGGCTCTGATCCAGGAGGGGCAGGTGCGGGTGAACGGCGAGGTCGAGCGGCGCCGCAAGCGACGCGTACGTGACGGAGATGAGATCGACGTGTCCGGAGAAACGTTCGTCGTCGAGCTTCAGGAGGACAGTCCTCTCGAGGAGTAAGGGGAGGACCGGACTTTCTCTCCTCGAGCTGATCGAACCTTGGACCTCATGTCGGGAAGAGCGATCCGGTCTCAGCCGTTTCGAAAAGCAGCGAGTAGCGGAATAACGCGCACGCCGGGCAGGGCCACGAGGCCGGTTGCCTCGCCCGGGAGTATGGGTACACGGCGCCGGTAGAGACCCGCGATGGGCCGATACAATCTTTCCACCAGCCCTTCCTCCAGGTCGAAGCGCCAAAACTCCGGCACTTCCGCCTCGGCACATTGCCGGGCATAACCGTTGGCGCTGACGGTATCGAGCGACACGACGAGAAGTAGGCGACCAAGCTCCACTTGCGCCATATCGAGGGGCGGCTTGGACAGGGTGAGGAGCGCGGCTGCCTGTCCGCGCCCATGACTCTCCCCTACCAAAGTGCAACCCAGGCACACCACCGCCCTATCGGTCGCAGCCCGCGCCAACTCGGCTGCCAATCTGGCTGCCTCCCACCGGAAATCGAACATGACCGAGGATTCCCGAACATAGCGGTCCGCGGGCGTTTATCCTGACCGTTGCCGGGAAGCTCCGGGCCGTCGCCTACCGCGTAAGGACGGCTCCAAGCAGCGTGATACACTCCGCTCCGAATGCGGGTCCCCTGATGCCAAGACGCAACGACATTGAAACCATACTCATCCTCGGCTCCGGGCCGATCGTCATCGGTCAAGCCGCCGAGTTCGACTACTCGGGAACTCAGGCTTGCAAGGCCCTTCGCGCGGTGGGATACCGAGTTGTGCTGGTGAACTCCAATCCGGCCACGATAATGACGGATCCTGATGTTGCTGATCGCACCTACATCGAGCCGCTCACGCCCGCAGTGGTCGAGCGGATTATCGAACGAGAGCGTCCGCAGGCGCTGCTACCAACACTCGGCGGCCAGACGGCGCTGAATCTGGCCAAGACGCTCTGGGAGCAGGGAATCCTCGTTCGACACGGGGTAGAGCTCATAGGCGCCAACTACGAGGCGATCCAAAAGGGCGAGGACCGCCAACTTTTCCAGGAGGCGATGGCCGGCATCGGCATCGCCACCCCTGCCGGAAGGATGATCGCAACCCTCGAGGAGGCCCTCGAGTTCGTGGGGGAGATCGGTTATCCGGCGATTATCCGGCCCTCCTTCACCCTGGGCGGGACCGGGGGCGGCATCGCTCGTGACGAGCACGAGCTCCGCAAGATCGTACGCCAGGGCCTGCACGACTCACCGGTCCACACCGTGCTGGTAGAGCAGTCGGTACTGGGCTGGAAGGAGTACGAGCTCGAGGTGATGCGCGATCAGAACGACACGGTCGTAATCGTCTGCTCTATCGAAAACTTCGATCCTATGGGGGTGCATACGGGTGACTCGATCACCGTGGCGCCGGCGCAAACGCTTTCCGACAAGGAGTACCAGCAGCTGCGCGATTACTCGATCGCCATAATTCGAGAGATCGGTGTCGACACCGGCGGATCGAACATTCAATTCGCCGTTGATCCACGCAGCGGCAAGGTAATTGTCATCGAAATGAACCCTCGGGTATCGCGCTCCTCGGCCCTGGCGTCGAAGGCAACCGGCTATCCGATCGCCAAGGTAGCCGCCCTGCTGGCGGTCGGCTACCACCTCGACGAACTGCCAAACGACATAACCAAGGAGACCAAGGCCGCCTTCGAGCCTTCCATAGACTACGTGGTCACCAAGATCCCGCGCTTTGCCTTCGAGAAGTTCCCTGCCGCGGCACACGATTTGGGGACCCAGATGCGTTCGGTTGGCGAAGTCATGGCGATCGGCCGCACCTTCAAGGAGAGCCTGCTCAAGGCGGTCCGCTCGCTGGAACTCGATATTCGCGGTGAGACCAAGGATCTCAACCTGGCGCAGCTCGAAGCCCGGCTCGAACCCCAGCCGCAACGATTGCTCGCCGTCATGGAACTGTTGCGACGCGGCAAGAGTGTTCCCTACCTTTTCGAGCGCACCGGCATCGACCCCTGGTTCCTGCATCAACTCCGCGAGATCATTGAAGTAGAACGTGAGATCGTGGCGCTCCCTCCGCCGGCGGATTGGGACTGGGAACTGTGGCGCGAGATCAAGCGACTGGGATTCTCCGATGCCGATATCGCCGCGCTAACGAAAATCGCGCCCCTGGAAGTCAGGCGGCTTCGCCTCGAGCACGACAACGCCCCTGTTTACAAGACAGTGGATACCTGTGCCGCCGAGTTCGAGGCCTATACGCCATACCACTACAGCACCTACGAATGGGAAGACGAAGTACTCCCCTCGAACCGCGACAAGGTCATAATCCTTGGCTCGGGTCCAAACCGGATCGGCCAGGGTGTCGAATTCGACTACGCCACGGTACACGCGGTGTGGGCGCTGCGCGAGGTTGGTTTCGAGACGATAATGGTCAACTCGAACCCCGAGACGGTATCGACCGACTACGACACGGCCGATCGGCTCTATTTCGAACCGCTTACCTTCGAGGATGTCCTCAATATCGTCGAACACGAAAAGCCCAAGGGCGTGATAGTCCAGTTGGGCGGGCAGACCCCGCTCCGGCTGGCCCGGGCGCTCAGTGAGGCAGGCGTGCCTATCTGGGGAACGAGCGCTCAGGCAATCGACTTCGCCGAGGATCGCGACGCCTTCCACGCACTCTGCGAGCGCCTGGGAATTCCCCAACCCGCCGGAGGCGTTACCGAGCGGCCAACAGAGGCCAAGCATCTCGCCAACGAGATCGGTTACCCCGTGATGGTACGTCCCTCCTACGTCCTGGGCGGACGTGCCATGGTGGTCGTACACTCCGACGACGAACTCGAAACCTATCTGGAAGAAGTTTACGCCCAGCTTCCCGGCAATCCTTCGATCCTCGTCGACGACTTCATCGAGGGCGCCGGCGAGGTCGACGTGGACGCCTTGTCAGATGGGCATACCACCGTCGTAGCCGGCATCATGGAGCACATCGAAGGGGCCGGAGTTCACTCCGGCGACAGCGCTACCATTAACCCGCCTGTTGGGCTTTCGCCAGAGGTCATCGCAACTATCTCTCGCTACACGGTTCAGCTGGCAGAGGCGATCGGCGTCCGGGGTCTGATAAATGTCCAGTACGTAATCAAGGATTCGCAGGTAATGGTGATCGAGGCCAACCCGCGCGCCAGCCGCACGGTTCCTTACCTGTCAAAGGCGATCGGGCACCCGCTGGCCAAGTACGCTGCCCTTATTGCCGCCGGCGTCACGCTCGAGGAGATCGGCTTCACTACCACGCCCATTCCCCGTCTCTACTCCGTCAAAGAAGTAGTGCTGCCGTTCCTCAAGTTTCCCGGAGTTTTACCCCAACTGGGCCCCGAAATGCGCTCCACCGGGGAGAGCATGGGGATCTCGTCCGACCCCTACCTCGCCTATTACAAAGCCCAGTTGGGAGCGGGCGTTAGCCTGCCTCTCACGGGCCGCGTTTGCCTGCTGGGGGACGGGCTCGAGTCTGTAGCGGAGCAGTTTCGCGATCTGGGGTTCGAAACCGTCGCGGGAGAGTGCGCCGGAACCTCGGAACCCGACTACGACCTGCTCATTGACCTATTGGGCGCCCGCGAGGCGCGCACGGCGCTCGAGGCCGGAATTCCATACGTGACGACTCGTCAAGCCGCCGAGTGGACGGTAAAGGCGCTCGCTGCAGCTAAAAACTCCGAACTGGAGGTGAGGGCGCTCCAGGACTAGACGGCTAGACCTTGCCCTCGTCGACCATCTCGAGATCCGAGGGTTCCTCGGAGCCACCGGCCTCGCTCCAGCCGGCCTCTACCCGCTCGCTCCGCTCCCGCGGCAATCTCTCTCGCAGGGACAACGCGTACTCCGAGAGGCGCAGTAGTGCTTCATCGGCGCCGTGGCGCAGATAGTACTCGCCCCTGTCGACTTTCGCTATGGTGTGGAACGGCGCCTGGGACAGAAGGTCCAACACCTTCGCGACCTGGTCTCGCTGCAGGTTCCCCTCGACCAGATCATCTAGCACGAAGACCGCCGGCGCACGAATCGCCGCCAGTCGGGCGACAACAGCCGAGAGTACACCCTTCTCGCTGACCATCTTCCCCACCGAACGCTCGAACTGCTGCAGGCCGGGACCGAACATCCCACCCTTTGCAAAGTGCGGCTCGAGATCGAACGGGCCTACGAGGATCGACAGCCCCAAGCTCTGCACCCGATCGATTCCATCCCACGACCAGAGCGTCGCGCGGGCTAGCTCGGCCGGCGCTGTAAGTCGGTGCAGATCCCGATGGTCACCGAAAACCGCCAAGTAGTCGGCGATGTGCTCCCGCCGGCTGGCCAATAATGCGGCCCAATCGAGCCGTTCGCCGTCGCTCAAGACCCGCACCAGAACCGAGTGCTGGCGGCGCCCCAGGTCGGCCTTGGCGAGCAGCATCCCATGTGGTAACCCGTCAACGCGGTAGCCAAAACCGCCCAGGGCCTTTCTGGCCCTGTTCAGAAGTTGTCGATTCGCGCTTGGTCGCTTCGAATTTAGTGCTGCCTCGCCCGGAAACATTACGCCTCGCGGATAAGGGGTCACCGCGGCCCTCCGGGTCGGAGCGTTGGGATCGGCATCGGGTCGTATTGCCCGGCGGCGACGCTCCGGGACATCCCCGTCGCCGGCTGGTATTCCGGCGGCTTGCCGCCGCTCAGGTCCGGACGGTGGTTGCGGGCTCGTATCCAAGTGCGGGCTCGTATCCAAGTGCGGACTCGGTTCCAAGTGCGGGCTCGTTTCCAAGTGCGGGGCCGGTTCCACGCTCGGTCGCGCTTCCATGCTCTCACCCGGTTCCACGTTCGATTCCATGCCCGGATCCGGACTCGGTTCCACGCTCGATTCACAAGTGGCAGCCGCCGGCCTCACCGACTCGGCTAGATGTTCAAGGGCAGCAGCCGTCTTCTCGCCTACCCACCTGCCGCCACGAAGTTTGAAACCGGCGTGCGCATCGAGGGTCGCCGCAAGCGGGAAGTCCGCAGGGATTTCGGGGTGTAGCGCGCGAATCTCCGCTTCCGTGCGCGGCTTCTCGTGGACCAGCGATTCGAGCAGCTCGGCTACCGACTCGCCGTCCAGATGCTCTCGGCGAGCATGGCGAGGCATGGCGGTAAAGGCAATTTTGCCGTCGGCCAGCAAGCGAATCTGCACCGCGTCGTTGACCTCGAGACGATGCCGCCGCAGAAAATCTCCAACGCCCGACACCCTTCGCGGCGCCTCGACGGTGAGATCCAACTCCCGGTCGCTCAGCGTATCTACTACCTGAACTCTGCCGGAAGCTGGAAAAACCTCCGCCATCCGCTGGGACAGCGACAGCTGGCCGGTACGTAGGCAGATACGCGTCAGCGAGTAGCGAAACTCCAGGGGCATCTTGCAACTCCTCTCGCCTGCCCGTAACCACGCGCTCCAACCGTTCGAACAGCTGCTCTAATGGGATGGTTCACGCGGACATCGGGGCCTGCGAACTCTATCGCCCGAGTGGTGGGCGGCTTCATGGTGTTCTTCGAATTCGAGCATACACCTAGCCCGGCAGAACTCGGCCGGCAGAACTCGGCCGGTAGGACTCGGAAACTCCAAAGCTTTTGAGCTTCTGCGGTTAGCGACTCGGCCCGGGGTCGCCGAACACCAGGCGGCGCCGTCGCCGCCGACCAGACGGCCGTTCGGCGCTTTTGCCGATGCTTTCCCTGGTTTCCTGTGCTGCCTCCCTCCCCGTGTGCGGCTTGGCCTGGGCGCCTCTGGTGCCACCGGGCTCGCTTCTGGCCTCGTTGGGCCGCTCCCCGTCCTTGCGTCCGCGCGCCCGTCTCGACGGCCGCTCGGAGGCCATTGCATTGACCGCTACAGCGGCGGCGCTCTTGGGCTTCGCCTTGCTTCCCGTCTTCCCTGGCGCAGCGTCGGCTTGTGCCGTCTCGACTGGTGCATCGGCCGGTCGCTTGCTCTTCGATCTGCCCCTCTTGGCCTTGGCCGGCGCTTCATCCTCGACCTCAACCTTGCTGCCACGCTTGACGCTACCTTTGTTGGTGTCACTGCCCGCCTGAATCGGTCGAGGTTCCGGCGTCTTGCCCGTGTCTTCCTCCCGATCATGGCTGCCGGGCGACTTGAGATTCTTGGGCGCCTTGCCACGTTGCGGCTTCTCCTCGGGCTCCACCTCCGGCAACTCCATCCAGCCCGGTATCAAGTCGATCTGACGAATGGTCGGGTTGCTCTGGAAGATTTTCACCTCGAGCCGATCGCCCATCCTGAACTTCTTTCGGCTGTGCTTGCCCATGAGCATGAGCGAGTCCTCGAGGAACATGTAGTAGTCGTCGTCGAGCTGCGAAACGTGAATCAAGCCCTCGATACCGTTGGGCAGCGCAACGAAGATTCCGAAGTTGGTGACCCCGCTAATGACCCCATTGAACGTCTCGCCGATGCGCTCCTTGGCCCACTTGGCATGGAAGTAGCGAGTGAGATCGCGCTCCGCCTCCTCGGCCAGACGCTCCCGGTCCGAAGCGTGCTGCGCCAATTTGGGGAAGTCGCTCTTCATCCGCTCCTTGAGCGTGGGTGAGAGCCGGTGCTGCAGCAACGCCCTAAGTACCCTGTGTACTACCAGGTCGGGGTAACGCCTGATAGGCGAGGTGAAGTGCAGGTAGTTCTCGAAGGCCAGGCCGAAGTGACCCAAATTCTCGGACGAGTAACGGGCCTGCTTGAGCGAACGCAGCAGCAACGTACTCACCAGTTGCGCCTCGGGCTTCCCCGCCGCCTCGCGAAGTATGTTCTGCAAATCCTGCGGTTTCGCCGACTCGAGGTCCAGAATGTACCCCAACTTGGCAAGTGCCTTCTGCAACGCCTGAATTTTCTCTTCGGAGGGGTCTTCATGGACCCGGTAGAGCGCCGGAATGTCCTTGTCGTGAAGCTCCTTGGCCACGAGCCTGTTGGACAGAAGCATCAATTCCTCGATCAGTTGTCTCGCCTGGTTCGAGCGGATCGGAGTGAGGTGAAGCGCCCCCTCTTCGTCTACATCGACCTTCGCTTCGGTGAACTCGAAATCCAGTGCGCCGGCGCCGATTCGCTGCTCACGAAACTTTTGCGTGAGCCCCGCGAGCAGCTTGATGTCGCGCTCGAGTTTGCGCTTTCCCTGCGGCAGTCGACCGCCATCGGTGAACTCCTGCACCTCCTCGTAAGTGAGGCGCGCGTCGCTCTTGATGACCGTTTCCTTGAAAAGAACCCCCTTCACCTCGCCGTCGCGCGTTATGTCGATGAACGCCGACAATGCCAGCCTGGGTTCGCCTTCAACCAGTGAACAGATGCCGTTGGAGAGCTGTTCTGGGAGCATCGGCAGGACCTTGCCGGGCAGGTATACGCTGGTTGCTCGCTCGAGCGCTTCCTTGTCCAGGCTGGTGCCTTCGGCCACGTAGTAGCTAACGTCGGCGATGTGGACGCCCACTCGCAGCAGCCCCGATTTGCCCGAGCCCTCGAGCCGCTCGAGTGAGATAGCGTCGTCGAAATCCTTGGCGTCGGCACCATCGATGGTGAATGTGTTTGTGCTGCGGTAGTCGGTTCGGCCCGCCATCAGGTCGCCGGTAACGCCGGAGGGTACGGCGGAAGCTTCGGCCATCGTGTCGGGATCGAAATCGTCCTTTAGGTCGTACTTCACTATCACAGCCCGAGTTTCGATCTCCGGCGTGTCGCCGTCCCCCAGGTACTCCTCGACCTCGGCGAACGGATCGTTGTCCCCCGACTCCTCTGGCCAGGCCATTCGGGCAACGATTCGCGAGCCGGCGTCGAGCTTGCCCACCGAATCGGGGGTAAGCAGGATCCGCTCTCGAAGCTTGGGCGAGTCGGGCCGCAAGATGGCGTAGCCGCGCGAATACTCGAGCGTTCCCACTACGCGCTGGTGCTTCCGTTCGAGGATGCGCACTACCTCGCCAGAGGTCCGCCCGTTGTCACTCTTCATCGGATTGGGCCGTGCGACGACCTTGTCGCCGTCCCATGCTCCCGCCAAGCGATCCACCGGAATGAAGAGATCCTTGGCGTTGCCGCTCTCGGGGATCACGAACCCGTAACCGCCCGAGGTCACCTGCAGTTTGCCGAGGAACAGGTTCATTTCCTGCGGCAGGCCGTAGGCCCTGCGGCGGGTGCGAATCAGCTTCCCTTCGTCGGTGAGCTCGGCGAGCAGCTTGCGCAACCCGGACCGGTCGTCGATCTGCAGTCGTTTCTGGATGTCCTGCACGTGCCAGGGACGTTCCGGATGCTGCTTGAAGAACTCGAAAATACTATCTCTGTCCAAACCTTCCAATCCGTTCATTGTGGCCATCCTAGCGTGCGCGACTATTCCTACCCGTCAGCCAGCACGAATTTTTGCCCATTGCGCGGCTCATGCCGTACCCTGGGGCACACAGGACCGTATCACTTCAGCTCGCGCGCTCGAACTCCCGCTCGGCCAGGGAAGCAAGCGCCCGGCGCGGTGGCCCGTCGGGCATCAGCGACAGCGCCTCGATAGCCGTACGGGATTCACTCGCGATCCTCTCGCGGGTTAGTGCGTCGATGCCGTGCGCCCGCACTAACGTGGCCATCGACTCGGCATCACCGGGCTCCGATGCACGCCGCCGAACTATCTCCCAGGCCTCCTTCAAATCACGCTCCAACAGCATCAGGACCGGGAATGTAACCTTGCCCTCGCGAAGATCGCCGCCGATGGACTTGCCGAGCCTCTTCTCGTCCCCCAGCAGATCGAGATAGTCGTCTTGCATTTGGAACGCCCGGCCGTAACGCATTCCGAACGACCGCAAGGCCTCACGCTGCTCCTGTGGAGCGCCGGCCAGAACCGCCACACCCTCTAACGAGGCGGCGATGAGCTCGGCCGTCTTCCCCTCAATTACCCGCCGATAACCGTCGAGCGAGTAGTTCTCGAAAGTCGCCATTTCGTACTGCAGTACTTCGCCTTCGCAAACTCGTGCCGCGGTGTGAGACACCAGCAGGGTGAAGTCGGCGTTATCGGCCTGGGCAAGGAGTCGCAGCACTCGAGCGAGAATGTAGTCGCCCGACATGATGCTAACTACGTTGCCGTAGCGTCTGAAGGCAGCCTCTTTGCCCCGGCGGTACTCGGCGCCGTCGATCAGGTCGTCGTGAAGCAGTGAGGCGGAGTGGAGCAGTTCGACGGTAACTGCCACGCGCTGACCGATTTCGGGATCGACTCGTAATAGCCGGGCTGTCAGGAGCGCCAGTGACGGACGCAGGCGCTTTCCGCCTGCAGCCACCAAGTCGCCGGCTATCGACTGGATGAACTCGACCTGACTCTCCAGCTCGTGCGCCAAACGTTTTTCGAAGAGTTGGAGATCGTCCTTAATCAGATCGAACACAGCAGGGCTCAGTATAACGAGGGAAGCAGGTGCCCTACGCGTCGGGCAAACCGGGCCGAGCTACGGCTTTTGGATATAGAACGCCAGCCTCTTGAGTCCGGCCAAAAAATCCACAGGCTCCAGGTGGACTTCTTGCGGAACCGAGATAACGGTAGGAGCGAAATTAAGGATGCCACGAACTCCTGCGCTCACGAGCGTATCGGCGGCCAGCTGAGCGGCATGCTGGGGAACGGTGATGAAACCGATGTCGATTTCCCTTTGGACCACCACCCTGGGCAGTTCGTCGGGGTGTTCGACTTCGATTCCCGAGATCACCGTTCCGACCTTGCGTCGATCGGTATCGAAAAAGGCCTTTAACTTGAAGTCATACTGGTCGAAGTTCGGATAGTCGGCAATTGCCTGGCCCAGTCGCCCCATCCCCACGATTGCGACACGCCATGGCCGGCTGAGCCCCAGGATCCCGCGAAGCGTAGCCAGCAGCGTTGTCACCTCGTATCCCGTGCCTCGCTTGCCGAAACTGCCGAAGAGCGTAAGATCCTTGCGCACCTGGAATGCCGAGACGTTGGCTTCCTTCGCCAGGGCACCGCTCGAGGTGTGCGTCACCTCGGCCTCGGCGAGTCGAGCGAGAATCCGAAGGTAGGTAACGAGACGACTGACCGTCGCACTCGGGATTGCGGGCATTAGCGTGGGAAGTGTTCGATACCCTGTTCAACAAGACGAGAGCGGGCGCTGCTGAGATCGTTACCTGCGAACGGTCCCACCAAAAGCTTTATCAGGGTGCCCTCGACTCGTTCGGTCACGCTAAAGCCAAGGCCTTCCAGCCTGACGCGCTGCGGTTCCGCACTCTGCGCCGTCACGTATGCGCCCACCTGCAGGTAACGGCCTGCCGTCGCTCCGGCAGCGGTTGCCTGAGGTGCGGGCGAGGTCGACGATGAGGCGGTAGCTGCAGCGGTGGTGGCTGCAGGCGAGGTAGCGGTAGGCGCGCTTGAAGCTGAGGCGCTCGTGCTGCTGCTGCCACTGTTGCTACCATTGGCGCTCGATGCGGCGGCATCGGCGTCCCCTTGGAAGCGGTAGATGACCGGCTCAATCCGGAAATCGCCGTTTCGGATGCGCTCCGCCACTTGCTCCGCCTCGGCCAGCTGGTCGTACGGCCCGACCAGTACTATCGAGAGCTCGCCCTGAGTCCCTATGAACAGCGGAAAGCCGGCATCACGGAACGTCTGGGCCTGGCGCTCGGCATTCTCGGCACCGGAAAAGGCGCCCACCGAGATGCGGTAGGTCCCGCCGCTATCGGCAGAGGAAACAGGTGCCGAACTCTGGTTTTCGCCGGCAGAGGTTGTGTTGGCTGAAACTGTGTTGGCAGGCGTTTGGCCGCTGCTCGGGCTGTCGCTCCCCCCGCTGTTTGCGGAGTCACCAGCGGAGCTCGAAGCGTTCAAAGCCGGGGCGCCGGCTTCACCGCTCGTGTCCGGGATGTTGTTGGCTATTGGGGTACCCGGAAGCGGCAGAGCAGTCACGGTTACCTGACGCGTGCCCACATCGTCTTGCGGGTCCGTGGACGAGAGCCCGTCGTCGCCTCCGGTCGTTGTTCGATCGTTGGTGACGGCCCCGTCGTTCTCCGCAGAATTCCCAGCGGAGCCGGTCCCCGGAATCTCGGACTGCCTCGAAGAGACACCGCTGTCGAAAGACGATGACTGCTGTGACCGGTTACTGCTCCCATCAGACTGTCCGAGCGGGAAGAACGATCCGCCGGTCAGCAAAGTCGCGATAATGCCCGCTATCACAGCCATCAGGGCGATGCCGATGAGAAGGTCAGGCCAGTTGCGTCTTATCCAGTCCATTGTGCCCCAATTCTATCTGCGCCCATGAATTAGAAGTACTGCGACAAAGCTTCGTTCGCCGGGCCGTAGCCCAGCTCTCCCGCACGTTGCCAGGCCTCACGCGCAGCTGCTCGACGGTTCTGAGACATGAGAGCCCAGCCCAGGTTGTATTGGCTTTCGGCGTCCTCGGGATTCTGCTGCACCAGCAACTCGTAGACGGCCTCTGCGTCGCCGAATCGCTCACTGGCGAGGTAGGCAGCGCCAAGGTTGGCTCGCGCCTCTGCACTATTTGGCGCCAACTGCACGGCGCGCTCGTAATACTGTGCGGCGGTGCGGTAGTTACCCTGTTGGTACTCTGCGAGCCCCGCCCACAACTGCGCCTGAGGGTCACTCGGCCGCTCCTGCACGACCTGGGCCAATATCGTGGCGGCCTGCCGGAACTCGCCCTGGCGATAAAAGGTACGGCCCAGGATGAGACGCGCCTGCGCTGCGAGCTCAGCATCCTCGAGCCTGTCGATCGCGGCCCGCGAACTCGCCATCGCCTCGTCCAGCCTGCCAAGCTGTTCAAGGGCCGAGGCTAGCGCCAGGTTGACTTCTCCGCCCGCGCCGGAAAGATTTGCTGCTTCTTCGAGCACATCTGCCGCCTCGTCGGCCTGTCCCATCTCGAGGTAGGAAACGCCGAGGTTGTAGAGCGCTTCCCACGACGCCGTGTCGATCTGGGCTGCCTGTTGGAACGAGGCAGCGGCCTCGGCGTCTCTACCGAGTTGTCGTTGCAGCAACCCGAGTTTGACGAGCAGGTTGGCCCGGACCTGGACGTTATCCTCTGCGAGTGCGCTACGAATTCCTCTTTCCAGTGCGCGAAGGGCGTAATCCACTTGGCCCTGGTCTATATAGATGTCGGCGATGAGCGAGCTCACCCGGTAATCGGTCGACTCTCCCTCGAGATCGGTTAGATCGGAGAGCGCCTCCAGGCCACGGCCTGCCCGGTAGAGGGCATCGGCCCGGAGGTAGCGCAACTCCAATGTGTCGGTTGTCGGTTCGTTAGCCAGCGCCTCGCCGTAGGCGTCGGCGGCGCCACCGAAATCGGCCGAGCGCTTGAGCTGGTCGGCCAGGCCGATGTACGCATCTGCCAGTTCGGGGGGAGACGCTTCCGGTTCCGCCTGAGCAACCGCTTCACGAAATGCCTCGGCGGAGTCGCCCGGGCGCCGTAATCGGGCAAGAGTCACGGCACGGTTGTAATGACCGTCGAATCGCTCGGGGTAGAGACGGGTGACCTCGTTGAAAGCGAACAGGGCAGCTTGGAAGTCGCCCCGGCCGAACTCTGCCAGGCCGAGCCCGAAATGGGCGTCGCCACTGAGGTAATCGAGGGCTATTGCCTCAAGGAAGGCGTCTTTGGCCGGCTCATTGCGCTCCTCGGAGAGCAATGCGTTCCCCAGGTTCACCCAAGCTTCGAGGTTCTCGGGTTGTTGTTCAGTCGCCGCGCGCAGCTCGCCGAGCGAGGGTTGGGCAAATGCGGGGGCGAGCAGCAGGGCGATGAGGGCGAACGGCAGGAGGCGCGCACATCGCTCGAGTTTACCGATACCCATGTTCTCTCCCGGCGTCACGGCTCGCGTGGAACGAACCGCCATTGCAATGCGCCAGTCTAGTATGGGCCGGTCATCCGAGCATGTGAAATCCCCTACGAGAAGAAACCTTCAAGCACTCCGATGAGAAGCGATGGGGACGGCATTTCTGCAGCCTCAAAGGGCAGCGGGAACGCCGCCGGCTCCCTCCTTGGTGAGCGCCAATTGACCACACGCTCCGCCCGCGTCGCGGCCACGGCTGAACCTCACCGAGACCGAGAGCCCGGCGTCCTCGAGAGTCTGCTGGAAACGTGCGACGGTGGCGCGTGTTGAAGAGTTGAACTCGGCGCCGTTCCACGGGTTGAAGGGGATCAGGTTGACGTGGCTTCGCAAGCCGGCCAAGAGGGTCGCCAGCTCTCTCGCCTGCCAGGCATGGTCGTTCACGCCCGCCAGCAGCGTGTACTCGATGGTGATTCGGCGTCCGATCCGCTCCTGCCATACAGCAAGCGCCTCCATAATCGATTCGATCGAGTGCGCATGAGCTGTGGGGATGATCTTCTTGCGCGTTTCCTCGTCGGGAGCGTGCAGGCTCACCGCCAAAGTGAGCGGAAGGCCCTCCTCGGCAAGGCGAACCATCTTCTTTGGCAGCCCCACGGTCGATAGCGTGATGCGCCGCGGCGACATATCCAGGGCCTGCGGATCGATCATCGTGCGGATGGCCGAAAGCGCCGAATCGTAGTTGAGCAGCGCCTCGCCCATTCCCATCAGAACAACGTTGCGGATCTCGCGGGGCGAAAAACCCTCGTTCCAAGCGACCGCCAGGAGCTGACCAACGATCTCGCCGGGCCGCAGGTTGCGGCCAAAGCCCATCGCCCCGGTAGCGCAGAACGCACAACCGGCCGGGCAACCCACCATCGAAGAGACACACACTGTCTTCCGGTTGGCGTACGGCATGTAGACCGCCTCGGTCTGCCGGCCATCGGAAAGGGTAAGGAGGTAGCGCACCGATCCGTCACGCGACGGGTAACGTTCGGTAAGCGTGAACGGGTCGATATCCCATTCGTCCGCCAGCCGTTCCCGCCAACTAACGGGCAGATTGCTCATCGCCTCAAAGCTCGCCGCCCCCTGGCGGTAGAGCCAGTCGGCCAGTTGACGGCGCCGGTACTCCTCACGCTGGGACGGGATCGGCAGCCCTGAGATGGGCGGATCAAGCAGATTCTTCTTCCCGGTAGTCGCCTCGCTGTCCACCAGCCAAGGCTAGCACCGGACGGGGCCGGTACGGGGAGTCGCCGAAACAAGGACGGAGCGCAGAGGATTAGAAACCACTTCAGGAGGCGGCGGCATCACGTCGAGCGACCAAGATTAGACGACTGGCGTTTTCATGCTATCGTGCAGCATGAGCATTAAGAGAGTTGGGGCCAGCGGCCAGATCTCACTTGGCAAGGAGTACGCAGGGCGCACCGTGGTAATGGAAAGCCCTGAAGAAGGCGTCTGGATCATCCGCACCGCCCAGGTCATCCCTGACAACGAACTGTGGCTACACGAAGAGCCGAACAAGCATAAGGTCAAGGCCGGTCTCGCCTGGGCGAAAGAGTCTCCGACGATACCAAACGATCTCGACGAGTTCGAGGAGGACATTCGCTCTCGGTGGGAAGCTCGGCACGGACAAGTCCTTGACGAGTGATAGAGCTTGATCTGAACGAACCTCGGTTCCAAGACGATCTGGTGGCGCTAGAGAAGGCAGAACTGCTGGCGTTCTTCAAGACCCTGCGTAAGATTAGAGCCCTGACATGGCCGCAACTTTATCGGGACCGGGGACTGCGCTGGGAGAGCATCAAATCCTTGGGTACAGGCGCATATACGCTCCGAGTCACCAAGAGGTGCCGGGCGGTTGTCGCGCGAGAAGGCAATCTCCTGCGCTTTCTCTCCCTGCACCCCGATCACGACTCAGCCTATCGATGAGGCGGAATCGCTGAGCGGAGGAAGGGATCAGCATCGCCGGCCCACCAGAGCAGACGCGACGCCCCGGCCGATACCAGCGCCACACCGACCCCACGCATACGGTTGACCAGTCCACCATTCGATATAGTCGAAGGACAGCGGAAGTGCAGGCGACCGTAAAATCAGGCCGTGCCGGATGCCGGCGGGAGGCGACATCGTGAGCATGAAAACGAGACGAGACGTGAAGGTCCTGGGAATGGTTCTCGCCGGCGGGAAGGGGACGCGACTCCACCCGCTCACGCTTAGGCGTACCAAGCCGGCCGTGCCCTTTGGCAGCAAGTACCGTATCATCGACTTCGCCCTCAACAACATGATCAATTCGGGCATCTACGGCATGTACGTGCTCACTCAGTTCAAGGCGCAGAGCCTGACCGAGCATATTCAGCGAAACTGGCGTTTCGGCTCATTCCTATCCGAGTACTTCATTACTCTGGCGCCGGCGCAGATGTACCTCTATGAGGAGTTGGGCGCCGAGTGGTACCGGGGAACGGCTGACGCCATTTATCAGAACATTCATCTCATCGACAACCACAACCCGGATCTCGTGGCGATCTTCTCGGGCGATCACATCTACAAGATGGACATCGCCCACATGATCGACTACCACCTCGAAAAGGGCGCCAACGCCACCGTCGCCGCCTATCCCACTCCGGTCGCCGATGCGACCCGCTTTGGCGTGCTCCAGGTCGATGAGGATTTCCACATCACCGAGTTCCAGGAGAAACCGGCCGATCCGAATCCAATTCCGGGGCGTTCCACTCACGCACTAGCCTCGATGGGAAACTACATCTTCTCGACTGATTGCCTACTGGAGATGCTCCATGACGATGCCGAGGACGGCTCGAGCGAGCACGATTTCGGCAAGAATCTGCTCCCCAAGGCACTGGGCAACGGCTACCGGGTGACGGCCTACGATTTCGCCCGCAACCAGATTCCCGGCCAGCGGGGACCCAATACCTATTGGCGGGACGTAGGAACGATCGACTCCTATCATGAGGCGAGCATGGATCTCGTGGCGGTCCAACCCGAGTTCGACCTCTACAACGAGGCTTGGCCACTGCGTACCTCGGCCGAGTTCTCGCCGCCCGCGAAATTCGTGCATGAAACGCCCGAGCGCCGCGGTCAGGCGCTCAACACGCTGGTCGCCGGCGGGGTGATCATCTCGGGCGGGACAGTTCGCGAGTCCATCCTGGCGCGCCGGGTTCGGGTGAACTCATACGCGCTGGTGGAGCGCTCGGTGATCTTCGACAACAGCTCGATTGGCCGGCACTGCGTGATCCGCAACGCCATCATCGACAAGAACGTGACGGTGCCCGACGGCGTGCGGATCGGGGTAGACCGCGAGGAGGACGAAGCACGAGGCTTCGCCGTGACCGAGCGAGGCGTTGTGACAGTACCAAAGAGCTATGTTTTCGAGTAGTGTTTCAAGTAGCCGAAAGGGACTCGTCGCGGGGCCGTTCGATGCATGCGAATTCCGCCCCTGTCACCCTTTCCATGCCGTCCGACAGCTTACAGGACCAGCTCATGCCCGAGTGATAACCTAGCGGGACTAGGATAGGGCCTGTGTCCGTCGACCGTTGCCGGTGCAGGTCCGTATCCACAGGGAGGCTCTGTTGAAACGATCGTTCAACCCCTGGCTGCTCGTGATGCTGATCATACTCGGTATCTTCGTGTTCAACCAGTTCAATGCGGGCGGTACCAGCCGAGACATCAACTTCTCCACCTTTACCGAACTGGTGGATGAAGGCAGGGTCGCGTCCGTAGTCGTCGAGCGTAACAATGGCGGCATTCAGGGGGAACTGCGTACCGAGACGCAGGTGACGATAGAGGGTGAACCGCAAACGATTCGTTCGTTTACCACCACTGCAATTGTCACCGACTCGCTACTACAGCGACTCGAGGATCAAGTCCCTCAGGTAACGATTCGCAATCCGCCGCAGTGGATCGGTTTCGCCATCTCGATTCTGCCCATCGTCATACTCATAGGCTTCTTCTGGTTCATCTTCATGCGCGCCCAGGGCGGCCCCAACCAGGTGATGCAGTTCGGCCAGTCGAAAGCCAAGACTTACGGCCGAGAAAACAAGGTCAAGACATCGTTCGACGATGTTGCCGGGCATCAGGAGGCCAAGCAGGAGCTCAAGGAGGTCGTCGACTTCCTGAAGAATCCGCAGAAGTACCTGCGTATTGGCGCCGAGATTCCCAGGGGCGTGCTTCTGGTTGGCCCGCCCGGCACCGGCAAGACACTGCTGGCACGCGCGGTTGCAGGAGAAGCGGGAGTTCCGTTCCTCACCGTTTCGGCCTCCGAATTCATGGAGATGTTCGTTGGCGTGGGCGCCAGTCGCGTTCGCAACCTTTTCGAGGAGGCTCGGAAGTCGAGCCCGGCGATCATCTTCATCGACGAGCTCGACTCGATCGGACGACGTCGCGGCGCAGGGATCGGCGGCGGGCACGACGAGCGCGAACAGACGCTCAACCAGATCCTCTCCGAGATGGACGGTTTCGAAAAGGACACCTCGGTCATCGTGGTCGCGGCGACCAACCGGCCCGACATCCTCGATCCGGCCCTGCTGCGGCCCGGGCGATTCGATCGTTCCGTTACCATAGGCTTGCCAACGCTACGAGAGCGCGAGGAGATCCTCAAGGTTCACGTCCGCAACAAGCCGATAGCCGAGGATGTCGACCTCAATCGCCTCGCCGGTGCCACCCCCATGTTCTCCGGGGCGGATCTCGAGAACCTCACCAACGAGGCGGCGCTGGTGGCAGCACGCACCAGCAAGCAGATAATCAACTGGGGCGACTTCAACGAGGCGCTCGACCGTATAACCCTCGGCTTGCGGCGAGGCAGCTTGGTGCCCAGCGAGGAGGAGAGAAAAATCCTCGCCTATCACGAGGCCGGTCACGCCATTGCCTACACGTCCCAGCCCGACCTGGGGCAAATCCGCAAGGTGACGATCATGCCGCGCGGGGGCGCCGGGGGTTTCATGGCGCCGCTTTCGAAGGAGCAGATGTTCTACAACATCGACCGCTTCAGGCAGCAGCTGATCGTGGCGTTCGCCGGGCGAATCGCCGAGAAGCGGGTGACCGGAACCATTTCTTCGGGCGCTTCGAACGACCTCAAGCAGGCTACCGACATGGCCAAGCAGATGGTCCTCGACCTTGGCATGGGCGGCGAGGAGTACGTGGCCTGGGGTTCCGACAGCGGTCCTGTTTTCCTGGGCGGCGAGATCAGCCGCCGCAAGGACTTCAGCGAGGAGACCGCCCGGCTGATCGAGCAGCAGGTCACAGCCATCCTCAGCGAATCGTACGATAAGTGCCAGACCCTCATCGAAGCGCACTGGGCCGCTGTAGAAGCCGTCGCACAGTCGCTGCTGGTTCAGGAGACCCTGGACGGCACGATAGTGCAGGAGGCCTTCGACAAGTCCGAGAATGGCCTGACCGTAGTGGAGATCAAAGATTGGATCCTGGCCGAATCGGCCGAGCGCGAACGGTTGGAGACGGAAGCCGCCGAACGCGAACGCATCGCCGAAGAGCGGCGGCGTGCCGAACGCGAACGACACGCGCCGCCGGTGGAGCGGCGCCCGGCGCCGGAAGGCACCCGCGGCTAGCTACTCCCCGAGCGACAGGGCGCGGCCTCGCGGTCGCGCCCTTTTTTGTCGTTAGTTCGGAGTGCACGGTATCATCTGCCGAGGCCAGGACCCCTATGCCCCTCATCGACGGTAAGTACGAGATTATCAGCGAACAGCAGCTCGGCCCCGAGCAAACGCTGTTCGAGGCTACTGCGCCCGACGGAGCAGGGGTTCGGATCGTCTGGTATGAGCTTTCTTCGCCGCAGGAGGCCCACTTCGAGCACTACCGGCGAACAGTGAAGCGGCTCAAACGTTCAGAGCAGGCCGCGGTGTTTGACGTGGTCTCGCGCCCCGGCGCTCACTATGTGGCTTGGCGACTGCCGGTCGACGAAAAACCGACCGCTCCCGATGAGGAGCTTGCCGGAGCCCTCGAGGCTGCCGGCTTCCGCCTTGAAGACGCCGATGTTCGCCGTGGCAACCGTCGTTCCATGCTCTACGGTCTCGCATTCGGCGGCACGCCATTACCTAGAGCCACCTTCAATGCCGAAGAGATCGTCCAGCCGAAAGTCCGGCGACCCGTCACTCCTCCGGCCTGGCTGGTCACCGCGTTCGCAACGCTGCTACTGGCCGGGGCCGCGGTCGGCCTCCTGAGCGCCGGCCTCGCCCTACGCAGTAATGATGAGTTGGTGGTCGTGCCGCAGCTGAGCGGCCAAGAGGTCAACGAGGCCGCGTTGCGCCTTCACCGCCTTGGCCTCACCGTCGACGCCGTCCCGATAGCATCGGGCGAAGCCGCCGGCATCGTGCTCAAGAGTGAGCCCGAAAACGGCAGTCAGATCCGACCCGGCCGGACCATACGCCTCACCTACGCACTGCCGCCCGGCGCCGTCACACGTACCGAAGTGCCTCGCGTGGTGGCCCGCCAGTTCCCCGAGGCCGCTGCCCAGAGTCTCGCGGAAGCGGGCCTGGAAGTTGGGACCGTCTCCCGCATTCCAGCCAAACAAGCCGCCGGTCTGGTCATATCCCAGTCACCGGCTGCCGGCAGCACGAGCTTCGAGGGCGCAACGGTCGACCTCCTGCTGAGCGCCGGCCCGAGCGAGCAGATGACCTTTCTACCCGACCTCGTGGGGATGCCCGTCGAGGAGGCCCGGTATCTCGCTCGGCTAGCCGGGTTGCGGCCAGAAAGGATCCTCGAGGACGAGGTGCCGGCCGGTCGCGGGGCAGCGGGAGTGGTCTTGGCTCAGTCGTTACGCCCCAACCAGCCGATTGCTCGCGACGACGCTGTGCTGCGTCTGATAGTAGCCAACTCCGAGCGCAACCTCGTATCCACCTCGGCTGGACTTCCTTCGTTCGTGGGACTGCCCTTAGGCGAAGCAACGGAGTTGGCGGGGAACCTGGAGGTGGCGATCGAGGAGATCTCCTACCGTGCACTGCCCGAAGGGGTCGTAGATCAGACGCCATCGGCTACCTCTATTGGTAACGACGCGGTAACTCTGATCGTCAACGTGCATCCGGTGCCGATACCCCGTCCCGACGCGGTCGTCAATATTCGTGAGCCCGAGCCGCGTGAAATCGAGTTCAGCTGGTTCGTGGAGCCGGGAATTCCTGAGCAGGAGGCCAGGGTCTACGCCACGACACTCGAGGGCGAGAGGACGTTGGTTTGGGAGGAGGAGGTGCGTGGTGGCGAAAGTGTCGACGGAAGCTGGCAAACGACCTATCCCGGGCCCGTGCGATTCAACCTCACGCTCAACGATCAAGGTTACGGCGTCGAACTGCTCCGTCGTTGAGCTGCCTCATCTTTGAACTTCAAACTGCTGCCCGACTCACTTCCAACTGCCCCTCGACGTGCCTTGCGTGTTGCGGAAAGGTGCCTGTCGCACACGCTGCGGTTATAGTATCGGCCGGTCGGTGCGACCAAAGCGGCCGAGGCAGGTGCGCGGGCGCAATGGGTAAGACTTATCAGCCAGCCGACTCTCGCTGGCATCGCCCGCCGGCCCGTTTCGTCGCGTCCACCTGTGATGTTTGGAAGGATTTGAAAGGTGCGCCAGACCTTCACCGATCTCTCTCGATACGTTCGACGCTACCCGGGTCGTTACCTAGCGGGTCTCTTGACCCTCGTGCTTTCAGGCTATTTCGCGACGCTCATTCCCCTGATCGTTGGGAATGCCGTCGACGCATTCACGCGCGACGCGATGACGCTGGACACCGTGTGGGGTTACATCGGCGCCCTCGTCGGAGCGACGGTAATCGCCGCACTCTCCACGATCGTAGTGCGAAGAACGATACTGAACGCCTCCTGGGAGATTCAGTTCGACATTCGCCGCGATCTCTTCGAACACTTCACCAGGCTGGACTCGGCGTTCTTCGACGACAACCGGGTTGGCGATCTGATGGCCCGCCTTACGGCCGACCTCAACGCGGTACGGATGTTCGTTGGCGTCGCCATCTTCCAGGGCGTCAACACCATATTCCTGCTCGGTTTCACGCTCTGGCGCATGTTTCAGTTGAGCACCGACCTCACCCTGCTCACCCTACTGATGGTTCCAATGATAGTCGCGTCGTTCTTTCTGCTGCTGCGCTCGGTCCACAAGCGCTATGAGCGGGTGCAGCAGCAGTTCTCCAACGTCTCTGCAATGGCGCAGGAGAATTTCAACGGGATCCGCGTCGTCAAGGGGTTCGGTATCGAGGACCGCGAGATCGAGAACTTCAAGCGCCTGAACGACGATTTCATTCAGCGCAACCTCAAGCTTACAAAGGTAGAGGGTCCGATGTTCCCCCTCATGGAGTTCCTCTTCGGCGCCACCATTTCGTTGCTGCTCCTCCTGGGCGGGCGTACGGTCCTGGGCGCCGGCGGAGCGCTGTCGATCGGTGAATTCTCGGCGTTCGTGTTCCTTTTCGAGGGCATTCAGTGGCCTCTCATCGCGCTCGGCTGGATAGCCAATATTGTTCAGCGCGGAGTCACCTCCTGGGGCCGCTTGGCGGTCCTGCTGCAGACCAAGCCACGAATCACCGACGGTGTACAAACCGACTATTCGCTACGTACTGTTCGAGGTGAGATCGAATTCCGTGACGTAACCCTGCGGTTCGACGATTTCACCGCGCTCGACCGGGTGTCATTCAAGATCCGGGCCGGTGAGGCGGTGGGCATTACGGGGCGCACCGGGGCAGGCAAGACGCTCATCGTCAACCTCATCGGTAGAACCGTGGAGCCGACCGAGGGGCAGATCCTCATCGATGGAATCGACATAAAACGCTTTCCCCTGGAGGTGTTGCGCCGGCACATCGGGTTGGTTCCTCAGGAGCCATTCCTTTTCTCCGACACCATCGCCGAGAACATCGCATTCGGAATACCCAAGGATGACAGTGAGCAGCGGGCCGCGAGGATTCGCGAGGTCGCCCAGCTGGCGCAGCTCGCCGGCGACGTCGACGGATTCCCGCAAGGTTTCGATACGAGCCTCGGTGAACGGGGAGTCACCCTCTCGGGTGGACAGCGACAGCGCACCGCTATCGCCCGCGCCATCATCCGCGATCCTTCGATCCTCATTCTCGACGACGCCCTCTCGGCGGTAGACATACATACCGAATCGGAGATTCTCAAAGGATTGGTTGGAGTGCAAAAGGGCCGCAGCACCCTTGTTATCGCCCACCGGCTCAGCGCCTTCCAGAATTGCAACCGCATCTACGTGCTGGCGGACGGACGAATCACCGAGGATGGCACACATCAACAGCTCGTCGAGCATGATGGCTGGTACGCAGATATGCACCGCAGGCAGCAGCTGGAAGCGGATCTGGAGGCAGCCTGATGGCCGACGCGGATACCACCATCCCGCCTCTTACCGACATGAGCAACCGTCGCTATACCGTCGAGGAGGCCAAGGCCGAGCACCGGGCCACCCGCCGCTCCCGCCGCAGGGCGCTGCGCCGGGAAGGCGATTTCGACGAGGACGGACAGGCATTCAAGAAGGCGTTCGACGGTCAGATCATGCGGCGGCTACTCCGCTACTTGGGGCCGTATCGCTGGCAACTTCTCAGTGGCATTCTGCTGTTGCTGGCCTACAGTGCGGTGGTACCTGCATTTCCGTCGCTGATCGCGCGCGCCGTCGACAACTACATCATCGCCGGACAGCCGCCATACAACGGCTGGACGGTGGACCAGCGGCTGCAGGGCCTCACCACGATCGTACTCATCTACCTGGGATTGCGAATACTCAACTTCGGGCTGCGCTACGGCTACACCTACCTTGTGTCCTGGCTCGGGCAGCACGTCATCTACGACATCCGGAAGGAGATCTTCACCAAGGTTCAACGCCTCCACCTGGGCTTCTTCGACAGGACTCCGGTGGGGCGGCTGATAACCCGGGTAACCAGCGACGTCGACGCCATCCAGCAGATGATGACGGACGGTGTCGTTGGCCTGATCGCCGACATAGGCCTGATCGTGGGCCTGATGGTCTACATGTTCAGCATCAATTGGCAGCTGGCGCTCATCACGTTGGCCGTAATGCCGCTGCTCTTCATCTCCCTCAACTTCTTGCGCACCAGGATCCGCGACGCCTACCGCACCGTTCGGCTGCGCATCAGCCGCTCGAATGCATTTCTGGCGGAGAACCTCGAGGGGATGAAGACCATCCAAACCTTCAATCGTGAGCTGCGCAATCAACAGGCGTTCGACCGGGTAAATCTGGGGCTACTCGATGCGCACGTCGAGCAGATCCGCTGGTTCAGCCTCTTCTACCCCACCGTTCAGTTGGTAGGGGGCATTTCAACCGCTCTGATCCTCTACTACACCGCCTGGCAGGTAATAGGTCCCGGAGTGGCCGAGGCAGTGACCATCGGCGTTTTCATCGCCTTCAATCAGTACAGCAGCATGTTCTTCCGGCCACTTCAGGATCTTTCGGACAAGTACAACATCATGCAGGCGGCAATGGCCTCCAGCGAGCGCATCTTCGGGCTTCTCGACACGCCCGAGTTGATTGCCGACCCCGCAAATCCACTTGGCTTCGACAGCGGCTTCCAGGGTGAGGTCGAGTTCGATAATGTGCATTTCGCCTATCAGAATGACGAGTGGGTGCTGCGAGATCTGTCGTTTCGCATCGCCGCCGGTGAGTCGGTGGCGTTCGTGGGCCACACCGGGGCCGGAAAAACGACGATCATCAGCCTGGTATCACGCTTCTACGATGTCCAGCAGGGCTCGGTAAAGATAGACGGAATGGATGTGCGCGACTACGACCAGGTGGAGTTGCGCCGGCACGTGGGTATCGTGCTCCAAGATCCATTTCTCTTTACGGGTACGGTGCGTAGCAATATCACGCTGGGCGACGATACCGTTCCCCTGGAGCAGGTGATCGAAGCCGCCAAGTTCGTGAACGCGCACTCCTTCATCGAGCGTCTCCCCCGTGGCTACGACACACCGGTACGGGAGCGCGGCGCCGGCTTCTCCACCGGGCAGAAGCAGCTGATCGCCTTCGCCCGAGCGCTGGTCCAGAATCCCGACATCTTGCTGGTGCTCGACGAGGCAACGGCCAACATCGATACCGAGACCGAGGAGCTCATTCAGGACGCTCTTGAGAAGCTAATGCAGGGACGCACTACGATCATCATCGCCCACCGACTGTCGACGATTCAGGATGTCGACCGGATCATGGTGATGCGCAAGGGGGAGCTGCTCGAGCAGGGAAATCACTTCGAACTGCTAGAGCAGGAGGGCTACTACCGGCGGCTCTACGAGCTGCAGTATCAGGGGCAGGAGCACCCGGCCGAGGCGTAGCGACTTTAGCCGATTATGAGGTTGAACGGCAGAAGACACATTATAGGCTCATGCATCTCACCCTCACTTACAGTCAGCCGGTGATGTTGGCTCTACACTTACGGCTCAAGGGCAGGCAGTACCCCAATACCCCTCCCAGAAGAATTAAACCCCTCCAAGGAAAGACCGGACGCCCTTCCGGTCTTTCACTCTTGCGGTTCCTTCTCGGATACCGATTCGCTTACTGCCCGGCTCGCCGAAGATTTCGTCCGCCGGCGCTTATCGCGATCCACGGTTACTCAGTCGACGGTTACCCGATAGAAAAAGGCTTCCTCCTGGTCAGGTTCCAGGGCAACCAGTAGCGTCCAGCGGATCGAATCGTAACCCTCGGGCTCGACCAACCGGCGATCGTTTTCATCGTCGCCGCCGACGGCGTCATCTTCGTCTTCGCCTGCCTCGCCGCCCATGAAGACCGGCGCCTCCGAGAAGTTCTGGCCGCCGTCGCCCGAAAACTCGGTAAGCAGCCTCCCCGACGATGTCGTCGCCGAGTTGGGAACGTACGTCGTCCTATCGGGAATCGGACCGATTATCTCCACCGTGCCGCTTGGCAGAGTGTCCTCGCTGCGGTTGACAGCCGTCAAGCGATACTCCACCACTTGACCCGGCCGCGCCGTGGTGGCTGGGCGGAACTGCTCGCTGCCCTGAACTTGACTCACCAAGAAGATCTCGAGGCGAACCTCGACAGGATTAGCGGTGATGTCGGGCTGCGAGTCGTCATCCTGAGCGAGGCCCAGCGCGGCTCCCAAGAGCAGAACCAGTACGAATGCAAGACGTTTCATCGGCCCAAGATACCAGGGCGGAATGACAATCTGTTGAGTCTGAGGTAAAAATCGCGTTAATTCCTGCTTGAAGCCTGCTCCACTTGCGGGCCTTGGAACGTCTGTTATACTTATCGCCGCTCGTTGCGCTGGGTCTCCATGCGAAACCCGTCGGAAGCAGCGAACATAGACCACGGGGCCGTGGCGCAGTTGGGAGCGCGCTTGAATCGCACTCAAGAGGTC
>JBBDRD010000003.1:0-13570 GCA_040905665.1 Trueperaceae bacterium | reverse complement strand
AGGCCGAACTCCCCGCACTTGGCCGCAAACTCGGCCGGCGCCTTGCCGTATGTCCCTGCCAGTTCCCCCGTCTTGAACCCCATCTGCGAGAGCCTTCGGAGGGTGCCCCAGGTGTCCTTCTCGAGCAGGTCTCGGAGGGTGTAGAGCTGGACTGCGATTCTCATGGCGGCACGCGCCATGAAGATAGCACACCGTTAGGGAACCCTAGCAAAAAGAGTGGAGTTAAACAACCTATAGGGCGCTTGCTGGGTACTGATCGGCTATCATAGCGGTTCACCCTGTGAGCGCGACCTTGCCCGCACGGGCGCTTCTCCCTGGAGCTTGTTTATGAAGAGAAAAGCCTTTACCTTGATCGAGCTGCTCGTTGTGATCGCCATCATCGCGATCCTTGCTGCGATCCTCTTTCCGGTCTTTACCAAGGCCAAGGACGCAGCCAAGAAAGCGACATCGATCAGCAACCTCAAGCAGATAGGCTTGAGCACGCTGATGTACTCCGCGGACTACGACGACGTCTACCCGATGAGCGCGTACATGAAGCCCCCCGAGGGTTCAGATCCGCGACCTGTCGTGTTCTCGATCTACGACGCGGTCCAGCCGTACATGAAAAACGTGCAACTGTTCCTCAGCCCTTCTGATGGGAACCGGCAGTTCTGGAAGGGACGGCTAAACGGACTCAACCTGACTGTCCCGCTGAACGGCGTCGAGAGGGCGTCCTACGCGCCGAACCTGGGCCTGTTCGGTGAGAACCTCTGTGCGCTGCCCGCTCCGCTGAACAAGTTCTCGCGAGTTTGGTCGCAGACGTCGATTCCGGACGTGGTCAACACGGTCGCGTTCTTCGATGCCTATATCGTCCAGAACCTGGCCGACCCATCGAAGGGCGTCGGACTGACGTACAACAAGTTCATGGGAATGCCGCGCCACACCGAGGGGCTCGTCATCAACTTCGCCGACGGCCACGCCAAGTTCTACAAGTGGAACGCGGTTGGCACGATCGGCATCAACAACGACCTCGTCCCGCGCGACAGGCCGGGGATCCCCTACTACAGTTGGCGACAGGACATCCCGTTCGCGGAGACCGAGGCAATGCTCGAAGTCGCGCCGAACACGCCTGCCGTTCCGTACAACGACCTGCACGGCATCCCAGGCACCTTCGTCGGTGACTCTGAGGACTTCGTCTGCCCGTAGACAAGCAATAACAAGGCTGCACATGGCCCGGCGCGACCCGCCGGGCCATGTCTTTGTTGATATAATGGTGTCAGACAGTTGGCTGTCCGCAGGGGGCGCCACACACGGCTGAGATTCTCGCATAGGCGGGATGTCCCCTAGAACCTGATCCGGGTAATGCCGGCGGAGGGAATGCGGGAAGTGGTTTCAAACCGACCTCTCCTCGCTCAACGGGGACAGGCGGCGTCTGAGGGACCACAAATGAATAAGCCAAAGGCGTTCACACTCATTGAACTGCTCGTCGTCATCGCGATCATCGCGATCCTCGCTGCGATACTCTTTCCGGTCTTTACAAAGGCGAAGCAGGCCGCAAAGAATTCGGTCGAGCTATCGCAGGCGCGCCAGATCGGAATGGCGCTCTCGATCTATCTCACCGACTATGACGACGTGATGCCGATCTTCTATGCGTACAACAGCATTCCGCCTGCCGGATCGCCCGGCCACAAGGGCGTCGAAGTGCTGCTCGATCCGTACACCAAGAGCACCGCGCTCTTCAAGAGCCCCAACGACCGGGGCGGGCCCTACACGAGCCTCGATGTGCCGGGAGCGGACACGTACTGGAAGGCGTACGGAAGCTCGTATCACTTCACCAAGTGCCTATTCACTGTGGTCGCAGGCGAGTCGACGATGAACAACGTGCCATTGACTGACGACTGGACGGTGACCACGACCGCGATAGAGTTTCCCGCGGAGTCTCGCGCATTGCGGCTCGAGATGTTCCCGTTCTTCGAACGCGCACAGGACCCCGGCTGCGCCCGCTACGGCTACGACTGCGACCCGCCGTACAACTACTACACGCAGTGGAGCCCGACGGGCGGCTCGGTGGTGTTCGTCGACGGCCATGCGAAGTTCGTCGTCAGCGCAGGGACGTTCGACGACACCCGCGTCGACATGTTCGGGCACAAGTCCGGCGAGCCGCACCCGACGTCGGGGAGCGGCACCTGGTACGGCGTCTGCGACTGAGCTTCTGGAGCCCCCTCTCCGCGAATGATCGTGTCGCGGGGAGGGGGTTGGGGGTGGGGACGCAGTTGCGCGGAACCCATCGACACGATTCAGACTTCTAGTTGGTCAATGCCAAGTATCCTCGCGATCTCGGGCAGCCTCCGGACGGGCTCGTTCAACACGAGCCTGCTCAACGTCGCGGTCCAAGTCCTTAACGGGCTGGGTGCGACGGTCTCTGTCTTCGACTTCCGCGCCAACCCGCTCCCGATCTACGACGCCGACATGGAGAAGAACGAGGGGTTCCCGGAGAACGTACTCAGAATCAAGGCGGAGGTGAAGAACGCCGACGCGGTCGTCATCGCGGGCCCGGAGTACAACGCCGGCCCGACGCCACTGCTCAAGAACGCCATCGACTGGGTCTCCCGGAAGAACCAGCAGTGGGGCGCGGCGAACGAGTGGGACAAGAAGGTGGTCGCCGTCATCAGCGCGTCGCCCGGCGCATTCGGCGGCGTCAGGGCGCAGTACGTCTATCGCAACGCGCTCAGCCACAACGGCGCATTCATCGTTCCAGACCTGGTCACACTCCCGCTCGCTTCCGACGCCTTCGATGCGCAGGGCGACCTCCTCAACGAACGCACAAAGAAGGCGCTTGATCGCAACATGGCGAGCCTGCTAGAGGTATCTTCTCGATTGCGCGGAATATGAAGAAAGTGTCCATCGCGGAGCCGGTCACCGAGCTCCGCCACATCCCGATCAGAGAGTGCGGAGAGCCGCTCGTCGACTATCTGGAACTGTGTCCCAAGCTCGTCCGCACAGAGAGGTTCTTCGACTATCGGTACGAGACGGTCGTGCGCGAGTCGGTCGCCAGAAGACTTTGTGCTGCAGCAATGGCGCTGCCGAAGTCTTACAGGCTCGGCGTGCTGGAGGGCTGGCGCCCCCACCACATCCAGAAGCGCATGTACCTGCGCACTTGGAACCGTTTTAAGAAGCTCCACCCCGAGTGGAGCGACGTGCAGCTCAAGCGCGTGGTCAACCGCTACACCGCGCCGATGAATGACCGTGTGCCGCCTCCGCACTCCACCGGCGGCGCCGTCGACGTCTTCCTGCTCGACAAGGACCTCGTCGAGCTGGACATGCGGTCTCCTTACGAGTTCATGGACCGTAAGGCGTTCCACACCGAAGTGCCGGGCCTCGATCCCCACATCCAAGAAAACCGCAGGGTGTTCATCGAAGCCATGCTCGAGGGTGGCATGACCAACTACCCATCCGAATACTGGCACTGGAGCTACGGCGACCAGGGGTGGGCGTACCGAATGGGTGCAAAGCACGCGATCTATGGGGTCACACAGCCCCCGAACTACAGTCCGGACCCAAGGGACGTGACCGACGCGCCGGTCCAGCTCGTCGAATCGCGCCGCCAATAGCAGTGCCACAATAGGGCTGTGGCCGTCACCCCGCACCGCACAACCATCGAGCTGGTCCGTACTCAGTTTCCTGCGCTCGCATCCGGGTTCGCGTTCTTCGAGAACGCCGGCGGGTCGCAAGTGCCGGCGCAGGTGCTCGAACGGATGCGCGACCTCATGCTTCGCGGCTATGTGCAGACCGGCGCCGGCTATCCGGCCTCAGACATCGTCGACAAGACGGTCGCGGAGTCAAAGCGGTACGCCAACGTCCTGATGAACGGCGGCGACACGGGCTTGACCGTCATCGGCCCGTCCACGACCGACCTGCTCTACCGTTTGAGCAACTCGCTCGCACACACGATCAAGCCCGGCGATGAGATCGTCATCGGTGTTACGAACCACGAGTCGAACATCGGCCCATGGCTGCGGCTCAAGAGCGCGGGCGCGGTCATCAAGTGGTGGGGCGTCGACCAAGAGACGGGCGAGTACTCCTACGACGAGCTCACGGAACTGCTCAGCGAGAACACGAAGATCGTCGCGGTCGCGCACACGTCGAACCTCCTCGGCGACATCCTCGACGTCAAGCGCGTCACCGCGATGGCCCACGCGATCGGTGCGATCGTCGTGGTAGACGGCGTCGCGTTCGCCCCGCACGAGGCCGTCGACGTGCAAGCCCTCGGGGCAGACTTTTACGTCCTCTCGCTCTACAAGGTCTACGGCCCACACATCGCGCTGCTCTTCGGCACCCACGAGGCGTGGTCGAACGTGAAGGGCCCGAACCACTTCTTCATCAAGGAGGGTGACCTGCCCTGGAAGTTCGAGCTCGGTTGCCAGCCCTACGAGGCGCTTGCCGGCCTTCTCGGCGTGGGTGACTACCTCTCGCTGGTCGCAGGGAACCCATTGCCGATCCACGACCGACCGACGATCGAAGCCGCGTACGGCGTCTTCAAGGACCTCGAACGGCCCGTCCAAGAGCGAATCGTGGAGTACCTCCTGTCCAAGCCGCAAGTCAGGTTCGTCGGGCCGAGGTCGAGCGACAAGTCAAGGCGCCACCCGACGGTCAGCTTTATCCACCGGGAGAAGCCATCGGACCAGTTCGTCAGGCATGTCAACGGCGACAGGATCGGCATCAGGTACGGCCACATGTACGCAGCCCGGCTCTGCGAGGCCCTCGGTGCCCCACTCGACACCGGGTTCGTGCGGATCTCAGCCGTTCACTACAACACGACCGATGAGGCGGACCGGCTCATAGCCGCCCTCGAAGTAGCCATATAGCCCGAGCGAGAACAAAACAGCCCGCCAGGCCGTCAAAGAGTAGGTGCAAGGGCGGTGACCTCCTGCAGGCCCGCGCCGACGCACCGATATTCGTACGAGGACTCATAGGTCGCAATCTTTTGGAGCAGAACGAAACACACGGACTGTTAGGACAGGAACAGGGGCCGGCGGACGCCACCCTTTTCAGCCTAATCGAGGAACTCAGCGGCTGCCACGACAACCGAGAGGTCTTGCGCGTCTCCACGGCCTACATGCGCAAAGAGTTCCCAGGCTACTCCTTCTTCGGGCTCCTGCTTTCCGACACTGAGGGCCACTACTGGTCGTTCCTGGCGGTCGCGAACCCCGATGCACCCGACAAGCAGGGCGTCGAGCTTTCGCATCTCCCGACCGACGAGCCGATCGACCCGATCCTCGTCGAGTTCGGCAAGGACGTCTCCAACGAGGTCACGCACGACCCGGCCCTACAGGCGCTGCTCGCGAACGGTGAAGACGAGCTCTATATGACCCAGGGCCCCGACCTCGGCCGGTTGGCGCAGGCGCTCGACGTGCACGCCTCGACCCTGATCGGCACGCGGTGGGAGCGGCCGCGCGGCGGCAGGGGATGGATCTTCCTCGGGTACCAAGAGCAGGTCGGCTTTAGCGAAAACGAGCGCAAGCTCTACTCCATGATCGTCCGCGTCACGGCGCGCATGGCGATCTACCCCGAGATGGTCCACGAGGTCGCGCGGACCGAGCGCATGGGCATGTCGCTGCGCCGCAACATCGTGCACGACCTCAAGACCCCGGTCACGGTCATCCGCGGCTACGCGCAGACGATGCTCATCCCCGGCGTAGTGGACGACCCGCAGACGCAAAGAGAGCTCCTCACCGGAATCATCGAGCAGGCCGACCGCCTCCTCGACGACCTGAAAGACATCTTGATGCCGCTCGACGACGCATGGCGGCCGCAGCCGGAGGAGTTCGACCTCAACGTCGTGCTCCACCAGGCCGTGATCGCAGAAAGGCACACCGAGCGCGCGCAGAACCACCGCATCCAGCTCGACGCGAAGGACGGGCAGTGCCCGGTCTATCTGGACCGCCGCAAGATCAGGCGCGTGCTCGAAAACCTCGTCAGCAACGCGGTCAAGTACTCGCCGGCCGCAGGAAAGACCGTCACAGTCCACCTCACGTTCGACGACAAGACGGTGTCGGTCAGCTTCCGCGACGAGGGGATCGGGATGAACCCCGAGCAGTTAGAAAAAGTGCTGCTCGAAGGCGGGCGCGCGGTCGACAGGACTCTCGGTATCGAGGGCGCGGGCTTCGGGCTCGACTCGTGCCGCAAGGTCCTGGAGGCGCACGGCGGACGGCTCGACGCGCTCTCCGAGCCCGGCAAGGGCTCGACCTTCACCGCGGTCTTCCCGCGCAAGCTAAGGATCTAGCCGCCCGTACACTCGTACCACCACCGCGCTCCTACGGCACGGTGCTGACCTGAGCGATGTTCGACCAGTCGCCGCTCGGATCGTCGCCGTCAAGCGGACGCGCCTGGTACTCGCGGACCTCGGCCTGCCCCGCCACGAGCGGGGGCCGCGTGTCGAGGTAAGGCGAGAAGCGGTCGTTGCCCAGCACGACCCACGCCCCGCCGTTGACCCGGCCGCGGATGTGCGCGCCGTCGGAGGTCCCCTTGGTGAAGGTCACGCGCACCTCGCTGTTCGGCATGGCGACGGCCGTGACTTCAAGCGTCGTCGGGGGCGCAGCGGCTGCGGGCGACTCGATGCCGATGTCCTCGCCGATGGCGGTCGTGTACGCGCTGTGCGCCTTCAGTTGCGCCACCAGCGCGTCAACGCGGTCGATGATCCCGGCCAGAACGACCGTCGGAGCCGCAGGAAGCACAGCGTTCGTGGGATACGCGCCAATGGGACCGGGGCCGTAGAACAACTGGTCCTTGTAGTCGAAGACCTCTTGCGCCTTGGTCTTGAAGATCTCGCCGAGGGACACCAGGTGCTGCAGCGCGTCGAGGTCGTCGCCGACGGCCCCCGTCTGCGGCAAGCCCAGTCCGAAAGTCACCGCGTAAAAGTTGATCTTGTTGTTGTAGTTGATGAACCAGGTTACGATCGCGCCCCAGCTCCTAGGAAGCCATTTTGAAGCCAATTTGTTTCTCCTCCGCGCCCCTTTTACCCCAACTCCCCGGGCCGAAGGTGCGGGGGCTTTCCCGGTGCCGCCGTGCAGTTTCCCGGTGCCGCCGTGCAGTTTTCCGGTGCCGCCGTGCAGTTTTCCGGTGCCACCGTGCAGCTTCCCGGTGCCGCCGTGCAACTTCCCGGTGCCGCCGTACAGTTTCCCGGTGCCGCCGTGCAGTTTCCCGGTGCCGCCAGGACAGGCTCAAACCACGATCGTTTGAACCTAGCCAGGCTCAAACAGGCTCATTTGAACCTAGGCAACCTAGTGCATAGTGTGGCCCCGCAATCTCGCCTGGTAAAAAGTCGCCCAATCGGCACTTTCTTGTTATACTGACTTTGGGCTCTCGGCAATCGAGAGCCCGGGAGTCAAGAAATTGAAAACATCTGCTCGGAAAAGAGCCTTGTGGCTACTCGCTTGTGTCACCTTGGGTCTAGTCGTGGGATTTCAGATCGTCGCCGCCGGCCCGCAAATGCCTTTGTGCGGCCAACCGTGCATTTCTGCGCCCAACTATGGGGCCTGCGACAATTGTTGCACCGAAAATTGTTACACTCAAAGTGTAGGAGAAGGCGAGGCGTGTGACAACTGGTGCGACTGGAGGTGGAATCCGTAGGCGCGTGGGCAGGAGGAGTGTCGGATGTCATCAAAATGGGTTATCGCAATCGTGGCCATTGCCCTGTTCGGAGCGGCAATGGCCGTCGGCATGTGGATTAAGCTGGGCGTCCAGGAGCGGGAGCGGCTCCAAACTGCGGCGGACGCAAAGGGCATTGAAGTTGATCTCTATGCTGACATTCAGGAACGAATGCCCCGAATAGAGAAGGACAAGTCGCTTACAGCTTCGGATCGAACAGCGATCGAGCTGTACGCCAACAGCGACAATCCCGCTGTCCGCCGCTACGCGATTGTATTCACAAACCTCGGGCTCCATCAGTCCGCGCCGGAGGAGGTAACGGAGTTCGCAAAGCGCTTCATCGACGATGAGTCCGCAAGAGTGCGTGCCACCGCTTACATGATCCTCTACAAGCGAAATCCGAAGGGTTGGGAACAGTACAGAGCTCGTTTGGAGGCCGACCCCGACCCGTCTGTCAGCGGCCTTGTAACTCTCTTTGAAGGTGAGGAAAATGAAACCAGTACCACGAAACAGCAAAACTAAGTTCAGAACCGCAAGAAGGATGACGGGCTTTACGCTAGTTGAGATTCTCGTTGTCATTGGAATCCTATCGATTCTTGCGGCAGTCCTTGCGCCAGTATTGACCGCTGCAAAGCTCAGCGCGAAGAAAACGACCTCGCTATCTAACCTCTCGCAAATGGGTCGCGCCTTTCTCCTTTACGCTGTTGATGCTGACGACCGCGTGGCTCATGGCATCCCTTTAACATGGGACAAATTCCGTTATGCGGTGCCTGACGACTTGCTTGTCATTGCTTTGACAGCACCGGTCGTTGAGCCGCTCGTGCGACCCTACGGTCTGACACCTGGCATTCTGCAAGCTCCGAACGATCCAGGGTTTGACGAATTCCATCCGACCCCGTCGTATTTCGAGGCGTATGGCACTTCTTACGGCCTTCGGAGACGGGCCACATTGGAGGCGATTCCGCTCACGCACTATGATGAGCCAAGCAACGAGCCATTCGCGTGGGAAATAGGTCGGTACTACGATCGCGTCGACGACCCGAAGATGGCTAAAGTGAACGTGCTGTTCTTCGACTTCTCGACGAGATACGTCACCCGTGTCTTCCTGTTCAACGCAATGTCCGGGCAGGAATAGGGACATTGAGCTTTAGAAGGCACGCCTTCGCGTCGCGATAGGTGGTGAAGAGCCCCTCGGCCCTCTCCATCCCCTTCGTCTTCTCCTCGATCGGCGTCTGGGCGAGGCAGACGGCGGAAAACGAGCAAAAAAGGAACGTCAGGGGGGCGCGAAACATTCAAGACTTATACTCGATTGGTGAGACTTGCCCCGGTTTTCGCGTAAAGTCTGTACGGATCCCTCAAGGAGACACTCCCATGGTAGAAACTACATCGAGGAGGTGGCCCCTGTGCATCTCCGGAACCTGAGCACCGCCGTCCTGCTGGCGCAGTTTGCGCTAGCCACAACCCAAGCGAACGCTGAGCCCCAGAAGGAGGCGCTCAGGACCCGCTTCACCTACACCGCCTCGGTCCCCGCACCTCCCGCGGGCGCCAGACAGCTCGACCTCTGGATACCCGTCCCATCGGACAGCGCGTTCCAAAAGGTCACGAACCTACAGGTCACCAGCCCGGCCGACCACCGGCTCACCCGTGAAGTGACGCAGGGCAACCGCATGGTCTACGTCAGGTTTACGGACCTGAGCCGACCGATCAAGGTCACCGTACAGGTCGACGTCGAAAGGACCGCTGCCGGGGCCACCAAGGACCCGCTCGGCTACAACGTCGACGTCTCCCGGTACCTCGCGGCAGACCGCCTTGTCCCGATCGACGGCCGCATGGCCGAGATCGCCAAGGAGGTCGCCGGCGACGCAAGCTCCGATCTTGCAAAGCTCAAGGCGATGTTCGACCACACGGTCGCCTCGATGCAGTACGACTACAACAAGGAGTCGCCGCAGCTCGGCATGGGCGACGTGGCGTTCGTCTGCGACTACAAGAAGGGCAACTGCTCCGACCTGCACAGCTACGTGATCTCGCTCGCTCGCGCGATGGGGATCCCGGCGTTTCTGGAATACGGATTCCCTGTGACGGGAATACCCTTGCCAGAGCCCGTGCCTACGACAGGCACGATCGGCGGCTACCACTGTTGGATGTGGGCGAAGATCGGCGGCACTTGGATGCCGCTCGACGCGTCCGACTCCCGCCGGTGGCTCGACCGCGACCACGATGAGGAGGCCAAGTCCGTCTTTGGCAACCTGGTGCTGCCGCGCTCTGCCGTCGCGTTCTCGCACGGCCGCGACCTCGTGCTCGAGCCGCCGCAGAAGGGCGCGCCGCTCAACTACTTCATCTACCCTTACGCCGAAGCCGACGGAAAGTCGGTCGAGGCGAAGTGGGAGGTCGGCTACGAGATCCTTGGCGCGGCCACGACGGCCCCAATCGTCCAGAACGACGTGAGGACGGCCAAGGACACGATCACGGTCTACGGCCAACTGCGCTCCGACCTCATCTACGACACACAGATGCCGAACCCGAACAGCCAGTCCCCGTTCTGGATCAACTCGCCGGACATGACCGGCGGGGAGTCGAACCGCTTCACGCTCCACCCGCGCCTGACGCGGATCGGGCTGAACTTCGCAGCCCCTGAGAGCGCGATGCCTGGATGGGTCGTCACCGGCCAGATCGAGATCGACTTCCAGGGCGGAGGCAGCGAGTCGCGCGAGACGCCGCGCGCGCGACACCTCTTCTTCAAGCTCGCCAGAGGGCAGGGAAGCTGGTTGATCGGTCAGACGTGGGACCTCGTTTCACCGCTCATCCCTTCGCAGAACGACGACTCGCTGATGTGGAATGCCGGAAACCTCGGTGACCGGCGTCCCCAGATCCGCTACACGGGCGGCAGCGCGAACTCCAAGTTCGCCGTCGCGCTCGGCCTGACGGGCGCGATCGACGCGAAGGACCTCGACGCGGACGGCGTCCGCGACGGTGAAGACGCGGGAATGCCGAACGTGCAGGCGCGCTTCGGCTGGAGAGGCCCGAACAGCGAGATCGGCATCTGGGGGCTCAACGCGTGGGAGAAGACCGCGACCGCGGTCGGCGGCGAGACCGACTTCACGGCGAGCGTGCTCGGAGCGGACTTCCTCGTCAATCTCGGCGGAGGAATTGACGTCAAAGGCGAACTCTGGACCGGAAGCAACCTCAGCGATTTTCGCGGTGGCGTCGGTCAGGGCGTAAACACGACGACGGGCGACGAGGTCCAGAGCTCCGGCGGTTGGGCCGAGTTTGGAATGAACGTCAGTGGCAACCATCGACTTGCGCTGGGCTACACCGTGGACGACCCGAGGGACTCCGACATTGCTGTAGGCGGCCGGACGAAGAACAGCGCGTTCTACGTTCACAACAAATGGACCGTCGGGCAAGGGCTCGAGTTTGGGCTTAACGTGCTCCTTTGGAACACGGAGTTCAACGGCGCTTCGACAGGGCGCGACACGCGCTTCAACTTATTCTTCGCGAGGAAGTTCTAACAAAGGCGGACCTGGCCCGCACGACTCTGGCGTCGTGCGGGCCGTGACCTTCTTAGACTACGCGCTCACCGTCCTTGTACACCGCCCACGCGAGCGGAGCGGACACGTAGTACGGGACCTCTTGCAGATCGTCCGTGTCCCAAACGACCGCGTCAGCCTTCGCGCCCGGCGCGAGCACTCCAATGTCTGCACGCCCCAGAGCCTTGGCCGCGTTCACCGTGCACCCGCGCAGCGCCTCCATCGGCGTCATGCCCATCTGCGTGCACGCGAGCGACATCACGAACGGAAGAGAAGGCGTCGGCGACGATCCAGGGTTGAAGTCCGTCGCCAAGACCACCGGCATCCCAAAGTCGAGCATCCTCCTCGCGTCCGGATACTTCTTCAGCCCGAGGCAGAAGACCGAAGCGGGCAGCAGTACAGGAACGACGCGCGCGTCCGCCAAAGCCTCGATCCCCTCCGGCCCCGTCTGCTCCAAGTGGTCCGCGGTCGTCGCGCCGAGCTCTGCGGCGAGCTGCGCGCCACCGCTCGAGAACTGGTCCACATGCATCCGCAAGGGGAGGGCGAGCAGCCTGCCCCGGCTCGCCGGGGTCCCCGCGAGCCGCCTTGCGTCGTGCGCGTCGAAATAGCCCTCCTCAACGAAGATATCGACCGCTGCGGCGACTCCAGTGCTCACGACCAGCGGCAACATCTCGTTGATCACAAGGTCCATGTATCCCTTTTTGTCGCCAGCAAACTCGGGCGGCACGGCGTGCGCGCCCAAGAACGTCCCGACGGTGTCCAAGGCAGTCTCCTCGCCGATGCGCCTCACAACGTCCAGCATCTTCAGCTCGTGGAGGGTCGCGAGGCCATAGCCCGACTTGATCTCCGCCGTGGTGGTCCCGCACTTGAGCATCCATTCGGCGTGCTTTTTCGACGCCCTAAAGAGCTGCTCTCCGTCCAGTTCCCGCACCGCACGCACGGTGGAGAGGATCCCGCCCCCGCCCGCAGCGATGTCCTGGTAGGTCGCTCCCTTCGCACGCATCTCGTACTCGTTCGCGCGGCTTCCTGCGAAGACCGCGTGCGTGTGCGCGTCGATCAGGCCCGGTGTGACGACTCGCCCCCCGACATCGACCGACGAGAACCCGCTCGGCGCCGGACCAACAACGACGTCCACGACCCGACCGGAGGAGAACAACACCGATCCGCCGTGCAATACGTCGCCGGCGTTCGTCAGCACCGCGCCGCAGTTGGTCAGGGCGGACTTCATCCCCTCAGTATGGGCCAGCGGGGCGCACGCGAGGCGACCACCCTGGAGTAGTCTTGGCCCGTGAGCCAAGTCATCGAGTGCGTCCCCAACTTCTCCGAGGGGCGCGACCCCGCAGTCATCCAGGCGATCGCCGACGCCGTGTCGTCGGTCGAGGGGGTCAAGCTGCTCAACGTCGACCCGGGAAAGTCGACGAACCGTACTGTCTATACGTTCGCAGGAGCGCCGGGGCCCGTTTGCGAGGCCGCTGTCAGGGCCGCCAAGGTCGCAAGCGGTCTGATCGATATGTCTCGGCACTCGGGAGAGCACCCGCGGTTCGGCGCGCTGGACGTTTGCCCTCTCGTCCCCGTCTCGGACATCACGATGGAGGAGACGGTCGCACACGCGAGGGAGCTCGGGCGCCGCTTGGCCGAGGAAGTTGGCCTGACGGTGTTCCTCTACGGCGAGGCCGCATCGTGCGATGGCAGGAAGAGCCTCGCCGACGTCCGCGTCGGAGAGTATGAAGGGCTCGCCGAGCGGCTGTCGCAAAAGGAGTGGAAGCCCGACTTCGGGCCCGCGAAGTTTAACGCGAAGTCGGGCGCGACCGCAGTCGGTGCGCGCGACTTTCTCATCGCCTTCAACGCGAACCTCAACACGACGAGCGTGCGGCGGGCAAACTCCGTCGCGTTCGACGTGCGGGAAAAGGGCCGGGCGAAGCGCACCGGCGACCCGATCACAGGCGAGGTCGTCCGCGACGGCAAAGGCGACCCCGTGCACGAACCGGGCGCGCTGAAGGGCGTGCGCGCGATCGGCTGGTTCATCGAGGAGTACGGCTTCGCGCAGGTCTCGATGAACCTCACGAGCCTAAGGGAGACGCCGATCCACGTCGCGTTCGACGAGTGTGTGGCGAAGGCAGCCGCGCGGGGGATCCGCGTGACCGGCTCTGAGGTCATCGGTCTCGTTCCCCTGTCTGCGCTCACCGACGCCGGTCGGCACTATCTGCGGCTACAAAAACGCTCCACCGGACTACCTGATTCCGAGCTCGTTCGCATTGCCGTCAAGTCGATGGGCCTGGACGAGCTTGCCCCGTTCGACCCTCACGAGCGTATCATCGAGTGGGCAATGAAAGGACCAGGTTCGAACAGCGCGTTGATGTCGCTCTCCACGCAGGGCTTCGTCGAGAAGGTCGCGTCGGAGTCGCCCGCGCCGGGCG
>JBBDRD010000002.1:0-64045 GCA_040905665.1 Trueperaceae bacterium | reverse complement strand
CCGACAACCTTCCGATTACAAATCGGATGCTCTACCAGTTGAGCTAGGGTGGCAGTATCGTCATCCCAGGCGACTCTGACGGCGCTCTCGCGTCCGGCTAGATAGCCTAGCATGGCCCTTGGGGGGTGTCAACAAGGAACAGAACCGCAGTAAAGCCCGTCCAACACGCAATGCAACGACGTTTCAGCTAAGCGCAATCTGCTGCTTATAGTTGCACCACGATCAGAGGTTCCGACGTCGGTTGGAGGCTGCCACCCGGAGGTTCGATTGTAACCGCCAAGGAGCCACCTGGAGCGACCGGCTCGCTGAGGAAAGAGCGGTCGCTCACCACGGCCAGCGACTCCGGGCTTCCCCCGCGTATTTCCCACAGCTGGTAGACGCCCTCCGACGGCATCTGTTCGAAGGCAACGAACAGCCTGCCATCTCGCAACCGAACGAGAGTGCCTAGATCGTTGCCCTCTTCGGTAATGAGCCGGCTCGAGAGTGCACCCGGCTGAGACTGATAGCGCTCGACCGTCCGCTCTAATCCATCCGAGTTGAGCCACGGCCCCAGGATCAGCCAGGCGGCCACCCCAAGCGCAGTAGCGAGTCCGAAAGCGGCCCATCTGGGACTCCTCCGGGAGCTGCGGTCGCGCCTGGCCCGGCGCTCGATGGGTGGACGCGGGTGCTTTGTCAACCGCTCGACCAGCGCATCCTCGGCGGCCCCACTCGCAGTCTCCGGCGGCAGGCTCATAACGAGGTCCGCCAGGTCGTCCTGCGTCCTCCGTACCCGCTGGGCGGCGTCGGGGTGGGCGCGAAGAAAGCGTTCGACCTCCTTGGCCTGCGCTTTAGGCAGCGTGCCCAGAGCGTAGTCGGTCAGAACAGCATCATCAATCGTCATGTGTCCCTCCCGTCAATGTCCCTCGGAGCCGGGCCAACGCCCTTCTGATGATGGTCTTCACGGTACCGAGCGGCTTGCCGCTGATCTCCGCTAGTTCCTGATGGGTGTGCCCCCGAAAGAACGCCAGCTCGAGCAGTTGCCGTGCGTCGGGGTCGAGAGTGTCCAGAGCGTCCGAAACGTAGATACGAGTTACATGGTCAGTGGAGGAGGAAGCCTCCAGCCGGCGTTCCGGTACGGTGAGTTCCACCGTTCTCGGTCGACCTTTGCGGAGTCGGTTGATCATCAGCCGATGCCCGATCGTCACGACCCAGGTCTTGACGCTCGCCTTCATCGGATCGAAACGACCCGCCGCGTCCCATACCCGCATTAAAGTGTCCTGCACGCATGATTCGACCTCATCACCATCGCTGGTCATGCGCCGCATCATTGCTTTGAGGTATGGAGCGTAGCGCCGATAAAGCTCCCGTAGCGCCAACTCGTCACGACGCGCGACCAACCCGACCAACTCCTCGTCAGTCACTCCCCTCACTTGTCGTTACGACCGTTCATCGGACCCTGCATAAAGCCATATACCTCCACCCGGTGCTGCCGGATGCTACCACCCGCCGCCGGCGCCCGCGATGCCGGTGGACGTCCCAGTTGGGCTAAATGAGCCCTGAATCCAAAACTCGGAGCAGGGTGTACATGACAATAGGCAGCTAGCCCGCCAAGGGAGAGTCTAGGAGTGTTGGTTGCGTTTCTGAGTCACGGTCCATACGGCGCTGGTCCGTGCGGAAGCTGCCCACCGGTCTCGGTCGCGGGAAGGAAAGCGATTTCAGGGCGGGAGTAGTGGCAATTGGGGGGTGATAGCCGGACAAGCCACGGCAAATCGTCAGACTGTTGAGGACATCCGTTCACCAATAAGGACACTTTCTGCGCAAGGAAGGACATTTAATGAGAAGTAACATGACCAAGATCTTTAACAAGAGCATGAATCGCCGTCAGATGCTAGGCAACCTCGGCATGATGGGCGCGGGCGCTGCACTTACTGCCTGTAGCAGCGTCATCGCGCAACCGGATCAGGATCAAGACGTCGACGCTGGGATTCTTACCTTCGCGCTGAACCTCGAGTACCTGGAGGCGGCCTTCTACCTCGCAGCGGTGGGACGTCTCGACGAGTTGCCCGGTGGCGACGCCGAGGTAATGCTACCCGCCGGCTTCGACGGATCGACGGCGGTTGATTTCGCGGCGGGCGGCGCCAATCCAATGGCGTCCGCGGCCTTGGCGGCATACGCCAACGAGCTCGCCAACGAGGAGTTGGCCCACACGGTCTTCTTGCGCAGCGCACTCTCTAGCGCCGGCGTCGATGTCAGCCGCCCGGCGATAAACCTCGCCAGCTCCTTCGAAACGGCGGCAACCGTGGCGTTCGCCGGAGTGGATCCAACTACCGTCGGCCTGCCCGCAGACTTCACGCCCGCCGACTTCAACCCGTTCGCCAATGGCGCCTTCTTCGCCCACGGCGCGTTCATCTTCGAGGACGTGGGCGTTACGGCTTACAAGGGGGCCGCCAGGTACATCACCAATCCTGACTTCCTTGCAGCAGCCGCCGGAATTCTCGCCTCCGAGGCCTACCACGCCGGAACCATCCGCACCTTTCTCCACATCGGCGACGTAAGCCTGCTCGACTTCTACGGCGGCCTCAACACCCATGCGATAACCCAGGCCATCTCCGACGCGCGCGACTCCCTTGATGGAACAACCGACTTGGATCAGGGCATTGCCGACGCAGGTGGCGAAACCGGAGGCGAGGCCAATATCGCAGTCACGGATGCCAACGGCATCGCTTTCAGCCGCACGCCCGCACAGGTGGCGGCCATCGTCTACCTGAGCGCCGACGTGGCGGTGAGCGCGAACAGCTTCTTCCCCGCGGGCATCAACACCGCCGGGCTCGACGACGATTTCGATTTCTTGCTGGGTCTGTAAGGCATTAGAAACAAGCGCTTGTGGTGCCCGTCCGATCCGGCCGGGCACCCTAGTTTTTTAATCCTAAGTTTTTTAGTCCCAGATCAACTCTGGATGCCGAGGGCGTTCGATGCTCTTGTTGCCATCGTCCTCAACGGCGAGGCAATCTACTCGACCGTAAAAGAATCGCCCCGGTGCTAGACTTGTCGCAACTGGAGGTACGCCATGGGAAGAATCGGTCCATTCGGAATGTGGGAGCTCGTTATCATACTCGTGGTGGTGCTCCTCATCTTCGGACCTCGTCTCCTGCCCCAGATGGCTAGGGGTATCGGTCAGTCCGTGCGCGAGTTCCGCAATGGTATTCGTGACATGAAAAAGGACTTCGATCTCGATCCACCGGAAAGTGGGGCGAGCCAACAGAAGGTCACCAAGGCCGAGCCGCACCCGGCTGAATCGACCGCGAGCGCGACGCCCGCCGAAAGCAAGAGCACAAGAGCAGCTGAGTAGCTTCGCAATTGATTGCCCTCCGTCAGCGAACGGCCTGTCATTTTTCGAGATGAAGAACGTGCCCAGCTCTCTGCCCCAGCCGGTAGCGAGGGGGCTTTGCTCGGCAATGAGCGGAAACGAGATTCTTCCGGGCTGCGACTCATTGGTGAGGAAAATGGCCCATGCTAGAATTATCGTAATTGGGAGGTAGTGAATGCGGATCGGACCGCTAGGAATCTGGGAATTGTTGATCATCCTCGTGGTGGTGCTTTTGATTTTTGGACCTCGTCGACTTCCCGAGATGGCCAAGGGAATCGGCCAATCGGTACGCGAGTTTCGCAAGGGCATTCGAGACATGAAGGATGACTTCGAGGCCGGTACAAACGACGACAACAAGGACGTCAAGAAGGACGCGAAAAATGGCGCCGCACGGGAGGCGAAGCAGGAGGAAGCCGGGAAACGCGCCAACTCCGCACCGTTGACGCGTAACGACGACACTAGCGACGACACGGTTGTAACAAGTACTCCCGTGGAAGCCAAAGTCAACGGTGAGGTCCGGAGCGCCAACCAACTTGCCGACCACCGCGAAGTCACAAAGGATAGCGAAGTCACCAAGGATAGTGACAAGACGGAAGATCCGGCCGGCTCCAGCAGCGCTGAGACGGCTGCGGAGAAGGCTGCAGTTTCAAGCGAGAAGCTTGCCTGACGGGTAGAGTGAGCCTCTGAAGCTGCACTCCTCCAATCGACCGTCAATACTCCGCATACAGTGATAAGTTTCCAGTGATAGATAGTTCCGCTCGAATGAGGGCACGGGAAGATGATGCCGTGAGTGCGTGATGACTCTAATCGATCACTTCGAGGAGCTGCGCACGCGGCTTTTCATCGCATTGGGTTCCTGGATAGTAGGGTCCGGGGTCGCCTTCGTGTTTCGCAGCGATCTGCTGGAATGGCTTCAGGAGCCCTTACCAGCCAATCTGACGCTCGCCGCCTTCGGGGTCCTCGAACCCTTCATCGTCAGCATGCAACTTGCCTCATTTTTCGGCCTGGTGTTGGCGGCGCCCGTCGTGGGTGGGCAGGTGTGGGGATTCGTTGCTCCCGGCCTTTATCCCGAGGAGCGCCGCTGGGCGATTCCGTTCATTGTGCTAACGGCTTTCGCCTTTGGGGGCGGTGTGCTGTTCGGCCGCTATGGGGTGCTGCCCTTCTCGATCCCCATTATCGTGGGCTTCCTGGGCAGTGAGATCAGCGTGCTACCCTCCGTGGGCGATTACGTATCGAAGGTGGTCCTGATCATGGCTGTATTCGGCCTGATCTTCGAGATGCCGGTCGTTGGCTTCCTCCTCGCCCGCCTGGGCATGATACGAGCGCCGTTCTTGGTCACCAACCGCAGATGGGCTGTGATGGGCGGATTGGTAGTGGCAGCGGTCATCACCCCTACCGCTGACCCCTTCAACTTCGCTCTCGTAGCGGTACCTTTGGTGGTACTCTACGAAGTCACCATCCTCGTGGTGCGTTTGTCTCAGAAGAGGATCACGGATGAAAGAGAAGATACAGAACTTACGAACCAAAATTGATGATCTCAACCTTCAGCTCCTGCAGCTCCTCTCCGAACGTGCCGAGCTGGCCGAGAGCATAGGCGAGGTCCAGAGCACCTTGGGATTGAGCCATTACGACCCGGTCCGCGAGCAGCAGATGCTCGACGCGCTTGTGTCGGCGAACAAGGGGCCCTTCGACGACGCAACCGTCAAGAGCCTCTTCAAGCAGATCTTCCAGGCCTCCATGCAGCTCGAACAGCAGCAGGAGAAGAGCCGCTACCTCACTTCCCGCTCCTCGGATAAGTCCGACACCGTGGTTCGCGTGGGCGACCTGCTGGTGGGCTCAAACCACTCCCCCATTCTTGTGGCGGGCCCCTGCGCGATCGAGTCTCACGAACAGGTCATGCTCACTGCAGAGCGGCTTGCCTCGCGCGGAGTGGTTCTGTTCCGCGGTGGGGCGTTCAAACCTCGAACCGATCCGTACTCGTTCCAGGGCCTGGGCGAGGACGGGCTCCGCCTGGGCAGGGAAGCGTGCGACCGATACGGCCTGAAGTTCGTCTCGGAGATCATGGACGCCCGTGACGTAGACGCCTTCGTGGAACACGTCGACGTGTTGCAGATCGGCGCACGCAGTATGCAGAATTTCCCCTTGCTGCGTGCGGTGGGCCGCAGTGGCAAGCCTGCCCTCCTCAAACGCGGCCTATCGGCCACCATCGAGGAGTGGCTGATGGCTGCCGAGTACCTGCTGAGCGAGGGCAACTCCAACGTAATTCTGTGCGAGCGCGGTATTCGCACCTACGAGCGCTATACCCGCAATACCCTCGATGTTTCGGCCGTCGCACTGGCCAAATTGGAGTCTCACCTGCCGGTTCTGGTCGACGTGACCCACTCCGGTGGTCGCCGTGACCTGCTGGTGCCGCTCACCAAGGCCGCTCTGGCTACCGGAGCCGACGGAATCATGATCGAGGTACACCCCAACCCGGCGGTCGCACTCTCAGATCAGAAGCAGCAGGTCGACTTCGACGCATTTGACAAATACCTCGAGGAAACCGGCTACCACAAGAAGCTCTCGCAGAAGCGCCATGAGGTGTACGGCTTCTAGCAGGAGCCTGTAACGCAAGCCGAGGCGGACCGGCGGGAGGCGGCCGAGTGGATAATCTGCTAAATTTCATCTTTCGGGCTGCGAGCGTCGAACCGAAGTACGAAGAGGGTCTCTGTTTGGCTGTCGGCAAGACGAACGCCTGCACAAAATGCCGGGACGCTTGCCCGCACGAAGCGATCACGATTCGCGGCAAGGTCGCGATCGATCCAGTGGATTGCAGCGGTTGCGGCCTCTGCGTCCAAGCCTGCCCAACGCAAGCGCTTGAGCCGAAGTTGTCGTACGAGTCCGAAGCGCCTCTAAGGTGCTCACGCGTCGGCGGCAGCGCTCAGTCCGTTCATTGCCTTGGCCGTCTGCAGCCCTCCGATCTTCTGCGTCTCATCGGCTCTGGGCAGGAGGCGGTACTGGCGCGCGCGGAGTGTAGCTCCTGTCCCATCGGCACCGCAGCGGTCGCCGAGGCGGTTGAGTCGGTACGCTCCGAGGCGCTCGAGCTGGCAAGGCTTCACGGACGCGAGGTCTCCATCGAGATACGGGAGACCGACCGGCTCGAAAAGGGCAGTAACAGCGCTCCGCTGAGCCGCCGCGAACTGCTCAGGGGAGGCTGGCGCGCGGTACAGCAGAGTGCCGGCGAGGTGTTGACTCCGCTCGACCCGGGTCCGGCGCCAGGCTCCCACGAGCACGTGCTTCCCACCGAACTCCGGCGCCGCTACCGGATAATCTCGGCCTCGGCCCCCGAATTCGAGACGCTGGTGCCGTGGAGACTGCCAAGGATTAGCGACGACTGCATAATGTGCCCGGCCTGCACCAAGGCGTGCCCCACTGGGGCTCTGGAGCGTGTCTTCGAAGAGAACGGTGACGGAACCTTGCAGCTCAAGCCCGATCACTGCGTCTCATGCGACGCCTGCCTCCGTGTATGCCCGGTGGACGCGGTTAGCATGGACGACCGGGTGAGCTGGCAGGAGCTTTCCGGAGGTAGGCAAGAGGCCTATCGGCCCGACCCACAACGCGAACACCCTGACAGTGTTGCCCGCTGATTGAATCGCGCGCGCGAGCCCGTGACGCGGGCTCAAGCGTGAGTCATTCAACCCGATACAACGGTCCGACTCACCCGCAAGACCGTCAGAGTGCGTAAACTGTCGCATGACAGTCGACCAGTGGGTCTTCGAGGCCGTCGAATCGCAGCCCAAAACCGGCGCCACGGTGCGGGAGATCCAGCGCTATATTGACGAGCACCGCTACGAAGAGTTGGCTATCGACACGATCGAGGCGTCGCTCGAGAAACTCAGTGCCGACGGGCGGCTGCAGCATGAGGGGACGCGCTGGCGCCTGGTCAATCGTACCTCCAAGGAAGATGCGCTCAAGAAGCTGTTCGGCGACCTCTGAATCGGGGCTGATGAACCGGGTCGATGATCCAGGGCCGGTGAAGCGGAGCTGCGCATTCACCCCTGCCCGAAGTGAGTGAGCAGAAGCACACCCACCGCGAAAGCGGCGCGTAAGGCATGGTTGCGCCAGGTCACTCGGCCGAGCACGATACTTGCGTACAGGAGTGACGAGAGCGAAGCCAATATCAGCCCGATGGTCAGAAGCACGCGTGTAAAGGGCAGGGCCGAAACCATCGCGGCGGCCGACACCACCAGGACACTGGCCGCAAGCATGAACAGGGCGGCCAACCAGCCCTTGCGTCGTATGACTGCCCAGGCTCCGAAGGCGTTTACTACGGCGTAGAGGGCGGTAAGCAGGAAAGCGAGGACCAGCACGACTCATCCTACCGTGCATGGATTCACATTCCATTCCCCTTCGCCAGAAGTTCGAACGACCCATCGGTAATTATTTCTTGCAAAGAGTGTACTACCAGCGGCTTGCCGGCATGCTTCGTGATCCGGTCTTGCAGCCACAGGTCGGAGCCGGAGGTCACGTCGATGATCAGGTGCAACTCGCTCACAGTGCCTCGGCGGGAAAAGAGCCTGGCCGCCCCCAGCGCCTCCTGGTCGGTGGGAATCATCCGCGGATCGAGACGAGACCCTTCCTCGCGTAGCCGAAATGGATCGATCTTGTGCTGACCAATCACTCGAGCCTCCGCCGGCGCCACCCTCGATGCCAGGTCATCGTTCAATAACCAAGGCTGACCGAGGACCCCAACCGTCTTCCGCCCGGCGGCCGTGCCCCAGCCGGGATCCGAGAGTGGTTCGTGCCTCAGTCTCGACCGGTGGCGGTCCCACACCCGGCGGACTCGAGTGGCATCACGGACTATCTGCTGGAGGCTTTCTACTACCAGTGTTTCCTGGCCTGCCGCCAACCAAGCCGGCACCCCGAGCACCGGAGGGATGCCGCGCAAGGTCCCGAGGGCACCCGGAAAGTCCGATACCCACGGGTCCTGACCCCCGCCGCGACGCGATTCGCTGCCGGCATTGAGTGAGGGAACGACCAGCAGATCACACTCTTGCAGCGTGAGCGCTTGGGCGACGGCCAACTGGAATGCGAGCCCCGGAACCGAGGTCACCCTCGAGTCATCGAGGAACCCCGGAACCGATTCCGAGTCGGGAACGGCGACTTCGGCGCCGATCTCTTCGAAGAGGTGATGCCAAAAGGCGCCGTAGCGATCCCAGAGCAGTTGCGTTACAAAGCCGATTCGCATGGCGTGCCACTCTAGCACGCGCTTTGCGGGGTATCAGGCAAGCATCACCGGGGCGTGCGGCGCGAGTGCCGCCAACAAGGATTCGGCCAGAACCAGGGCTGCCGACTTATCCAGATACTGGTTGCCGTTGCCGCACTTTGGAGAGAGGACACAGCGGGGACAGCCACTCTTACAGGGGCAGTCGCGCAACAGGTCGCGGCTGGCACAGAGCCACTGGACGAACCGGGCGGCGCCGCTGCGACTGTAGCCAACGCCGCCGGGGTAACCGTCGTAGATGAAGATAAGTGGCGCGCCGCTGGGTGGATAGATGGGGTAGGAAACGCCCCCCACATCGGCCCTCTCACACAGCACGAACGCCGGAAGCAGACCGATGAGCGTGTGCTCGAGCGCGTGCAGTGCGCCCGGCCTGTCTGCCGGAGCGATGTTCCCCAGCAGATCCGCCACCTCTAACCAGAGCGCCTGGGTAGTGAACGAGGTCGGCGGCAGATCGAGCAACCGTTCATCCAGTACCGCCTCCGTTATGTAGCGCTTCTTCACGTATCCGCTGATGGTGGTGGTTACTTGTACCCGCCCGACATGCACCCTGCCCGGCGCCCGGTCGTCTTCGAGGGCGTCATGTTCGAGGATCTCCACATCCGTTTCGGAGCGAGCCTGCGTGTAGAACTCCTCGATGTGGGGCAGCAGGATCGCCCTGCCCCTCGCGAGGTCGAGAGCCGCCACCAGATAGGTATCTCCCTGGTGCAGATAGACGGCGCCGGGATGCAGGTCGCGCAACGCCGAGGATAGGTCGCTCTCCCCCAGCACCCGACCGAAACCGTCGGCGAGGCGGATCCGGCGTCCACTTCCACCCCGAATCTGTACTCGCCGGTGCGGATAGCGACCGGCATGGCACCACCTCTCGCCGCAAAGGTAGAGATGAGGTCGTTCGCGCGGCTCGAGCCAAGGCGCCAATACCTCCTCGCTCGGTTGGAGCGGAAGCTCGGCGGCGGCGCAATCGACATGGAGTGGATGGATCTCGGTGTTGAACGGGTCGGCTACCGCGTCCTCGGCCGAGCCTTCTGTAAGCAGGTCGGGATGGTGAAGGTAGTACTCGTCGAGAGGGTCGTTACCGGGGATCAGAATGGTGAGCGCCCGACCGCTGCCACCGCTGCCCCTGCCGCCGCCACCGCTACGTACACTGTTCCGGGCGCCGCGCCCGGCCCGCCCGGAGCGTTGCCACAAGGCCATATGGGAGCCGGGGTATCCGACCATCACCACCGCGTCAACTCCGCCTACATCGATACCCAGTTCCAGTGCGCTGGTCGCAGCCAGCACCACGATATCGCCATTGCGAAAGCCCTGCTCGATGAGCCTCCGGTCTTCGCTTGTGTAGCCGGCCCGGTAAGTCTGCAAGAGGGGCGCTTGCCCAGGATCGAGTTGCGCCACGGCGTAACGGCGCAGCAGCTCGGCGCTCTTTCGCGAGTTGCAGAAGAAGATGCTTTTGAGGCGGGCCCTGACGAAGTGGGCGGCGAGGGAGGCGGCCTCGCTGTTCGAACTGCGGCGCCGCCCATCGCTACCTTCCAGCAGCGGCGGCTCCCAGAAGAGGAATTCGCGCGCGGGCGCCGGCGCCCCGTCATCCCTTACCGCTACGAACGTCTCCCCCGTCAGCCGCTTGGCGTGCTGAGCCGGGTTTCCCACGGTAGCGCTGGCAGCAACGAACCGAGGGCTAGCCCCGTAATGCCTCGCCAAGCGGGTTAGCCGGCGCAAGATGTTGGCGACGTGCGCGCCCATGACTCCCCGGTAGCCGTGCAGTTCGTCGAGGACGATGTAGCGGAGGCTCCCCAGAAAACGGGCCCAGCGTTCGTGATGCGGCAGGATTCCGTAGTGGAGCATGTCCGGGTTGGTGAGTATGCCCAAACCTTCGGCACGCAATCGCGACCGCTCGTCCCCCGGCGTATCGCCGTCGTAGCTGCCCAACAGTCCCGGTGTACCCAGCTCGCTCGCCAACGACTGAAGCTTCACCAGCTGATCGGCGGCCAGCGCTTTCGTTGGCGCCAGATAGAGCACGGACTCATGGTTCGCCATGGCCGCAAGAGAGGGAATCTGATAGATGAGACTCTTGCCCGAGGCCGTTCCCGTTGCGGCTACCACGTTGATACCGGAAGCCAGCAGTTCGAGCGCCTCGGTTTGATGGCGGTAGGGCCGCAACTCGAGTAACTCCAGCAGCCGCTCGAATGCTCTTCCCGGCTCGCCGTACTCGGCGCGTCTTGGAGGGTAGAAGCGCAACGAAGCTATCTGCCCTTCGTAGCCGTCGAGTGAACTCAGCCAGGCGTGAAAACTTTGATGATCACCAGGAACGGAGCCCACCGGGCCAGCCTACCGTAGGGAACAGGCGCTCGGCGACGGCGGCCAACAGCGTGCTAGACTCGCCACGTCTTAGGGACGGGACGGCTACGTGAGCCCGCCCGAGACGATCCTAATGGCGATACTCCTAATCCTGCTTTATATTTTCGTACTGCCCTACATCGGCCTGATGCTCCTCGTCGTCGAGGGGATGCTGCGCCGTGAGCGCCGGCCGTACTCGGCTGTGCGGCCCTCAGTGAGCGTGATCATTCCCGCTCATGACGAGCAGGAGAATCTAACGGCGACCCTAGAGTCGCTTGCGGGGCAGAACTATCCGGGCGCCGTGGAGTTCATTGTTGTCGACGACCGCTCTAACGACGCCACCAGCGACATCATCAAGCGCGCCGCGGAGCGAGATCCACGATTCAAGGGCGCCCGGGTTAGTGAGCCGAGCGCCAGGTTGGCGCCAAAGGTGAACGCGGTCAACGAAGGGATCCGCTGCTCGCAGGGGAACATCATCGTCACCAGCGACGCCGACTGTCAATACCCTCAGGGTTGGCTCGAGGGGATGGTGAGTCACTTCGAGGACGACGTCGTGATGGTGGTGGGCTATGTCGAGTGTACAAGGGCGGATCTGCCCAAGACCGCCGTTGCTACATTCGAATCGATCGACTGGTTCTCACTGATGCTCACCTCGCGCAGCCTTACTCGCTTCGGTTGGAAGTTCGCTTCCAGCGCCAACAACCAGGCCTACCGCCGTAGTGCGTTCGAGGCTAGCGGCGGCTTTGGCGCCGGAGGCAGGGCCCCCAGCGGCGACGAGGATCTTCTCACGCAACGGCTGGGGCGTTTGCCCGGCTCGAGGATCGTGTTCGCCAGCAGCCCGGAGGTTCGCGTCCTCACCAAGCCGATGCCTTCGGCCATGAGCCTTCTGCGTCAGCGCACCAGGTGGGTTTCGCGCTACCACCACGTAATGCATTACCACCCGGGGTTCATGGCGTCGATCGCCGCGCTGGGGATGCAGAGCGTGCTGCTCTCCCTGGCGATTCCCCTGTCGTTCCTGGTCCCTTGGATCGCCCCTTGGGTCGGCGGCCTGTGGGGAGTGAAGCTGGGCGTCGAGCTGGCCGGCATGAGGATTGGGATGGTGCAACTCGGCAGGAGAGATCTTTGGGGACTGCCAACGCTAGCCTGGGCGGTACTGCATCCGTTCTTCATCGCGACCGTTGTCGTCTGGTCGTTCATCCGACCAGGGGAATGGCGCGCCGGGGCGAACGGCTACCGGAGAAGGTATTGGCGACGGCAAGTTCGCGAGTTGGGACGCCGGCTAAGGGGCATGATATTGCGCCGCCGTCGCGCTTCCTGAGGAGAGCATGACGGGTGATAGACTGCTTTGCTACGGCATGGGCGAGGTCGCTCGTGCGCTTGGAGGATCACAGATGAAAGTTTTCGTTCTAGGCGGTGACGGCTTCTGCGGTTGGCCCACCAGCCTGCATCTCAGCAATCTAGGTCATGAAGTGACCATCATCGATAACCTAAGCCGCCGGAACATCGACAACGAGCTCGAAGCCGGCAGCCTCACCCCGATCCGCCCCATGGGCGAAAGGCTTCGCGCCTGGAAAGAGCTGACCGGCAAGGAGATCGGGTTCGAACGGCTCGACATCGCCGACAACTACCACCGGCTCCTCACCCTCATCCAAGACGAACAACCCGACGCTATCGTTCACTTCGCTGAACAACGCGCCGCCCCCTACAGCATGAAAAGCGCCTGGCACAAGCGCTACACCGTCAACAACAACCTCAACGCCACCCACAACGTGCTGGCCGCCATCGTCGAGAGCGGCGTCGACGTACACCTCGCCCACCTGGGCACCATGGGCGTCTACGGCTACGGCACCGCCGGCATGAAGATTCCCGAAGGCTACCTTCCCGTCGAAGTAACGACCGACAGTGGCGAGAAGGTGCGCCAGGAGATCCTCTACCCCAGCAACCCCGGCAGCATCTACCACCTCACCAAGACGCAAGACCAACTCTTCTTCGCCTACTACGCCAAGAACGACGAAGTACGCATCACCGACCTCCATCAGGGCATCGTCTGGGGCACCAACACCCAGGAAACCGCACGCGACGAGCGCCTCATCAACCGCTTCGACTACGACGGCGACTACGGAACGGTCCTCAACCGCTTCCTCATGCAAGCAGCCATCGGTTACCCCCTAACCGTCCACGGTACCGGTGGCCAAACGCGCGCCTTCATTCACATCCAAGACACCGTGCGCTGCATCCAACTGGCGCTCGAGAACCCACCCCAAAAGGGCGAACGGGTACGGATCCTCAACCAGATGACCGAGACCCACCGGGTACGCGACCTGGCCAAGCTCGTTGCTGGCGTAGCCGGCGCCGAGGTCGAACACGTCTCCAATCCCCGCAAGGAAGACCCCGAAAACGATCTGCACGTCAAAAACGACCTCTTCCTCGACCTGGGCCTCGAACCCACCACCCTCAACGACGGCCTCCTGGCCGAAGTCACCGAAATCGCCCGCCACTACGCACACCGGGCCGACAAGACTAAAATCCCCTGCACCAGCACCTGGACCAACAAGCAGAAACCCGGCGTGCCCGAGGGCGCGAGCGAGAGGTTGGGTGCCGGCTAGCCGTTAGTCCTTCGCTACGCGGATGACCTGCTCGCTTCCCCGCCTTTTCGATGCGCATCGCCCTCTTCACCGAAACCTTCCTCCCAAAGATCAACGGCGTGGTGACCCGCATCGTTCGGACACTCGAGCAACTCCGCGAGCTTGGCCACGAGGTGCTGATCTTCGCGCCACACCATCCGCCGGCAGAGTACGCCGGTTTTCGAGTGGTGCGGGTGCCGGGCGTTCCATTTCGACCCTGGTATCCGGAACTGGTGCTGGGGATGCCCCGGCCTCGCTTGGGCCGAGAGCTCGATGCCTTCGCGCCCGACGTCGTACACGTGGTGAACCCGGTGATCCTGGGGCTGTGGGGAACGGCGATCGCCAAGCAACGCAACCTGCCGCTGTTGGCCAGTTTCCACACAGATATCACTCAGTATGCCCAGCACCTGAAGCTCTGGTTCCTGAGCCCGTTCTCGCGCACTTTCCTACGTGACGTACACAACCAGGCGCATCTGAACCTCTGCACCAGCGAACCGATGGTTCAGTCGGCGCGGAGGCTGGGAATCAAGCGAGTGCGGCTGTGGCCCAAGGCGGTGGACACCGAGAAATATCACCCCAGCAACCGAACCTTGGAGATGCGCGAGCGGCTGAGCGCCGGTCATTCTGACGCCCCGCTGATGATCTACGTGGGCCGGCTGTCGTTCGAGAAGCGCCTGGAGTGGCTACACGCTCCGATCACGCGGCTGCCGAACGTACGCCTGGCCTTTGTGGGCTCGGGCCCGGCCGAGAAATTTCTTCGCAAACGTTTCGAGGGAACCAGGACCGTCTTTACCGGCTACATGTCAGGCGATGAGTTAGCCCAGGCCTACGCCAGCGCCGACGTGTTCGCGTTTCCGTCCGACACCGAGACGCTGGGCTTCGTGGCGATGGAGGCTATGGCCTCCGGCGTTCCGGCCGTGGGCGCCAACGCCGGCGGGATTCCCGATGTGATCCAGGACGGGCAGAACGGCCTGCTGTTCGAGCCGGGAGACCTGGACGACCTCACCGAGAAATTGGCCCTGCTCCTTCACGATGCCGAGTTGTGCTCCCGCCTGTCGCGGGCGGCGCGGTTGTCGATGGAGCGGTGGAGCTGGCGGGCGGCGACCGAACGGCTGGCGGAGTTCTACGAAACGGCGATCACCGTGCAAAAGAGGTACGACCCGCCGAGTGTTTACTAGCGAAACTCAAGGAGTCATACTACCGGGTGCCGATCTGCGTTATCCCGCTGCCGGCAAATCGACAATATGCGCCTACTGTTCCAGAACGTCAGGTTCGATGCTGGTACTCAACTCCGGCAAGCATCGAAGTGTGGTGCGAGGCTATGCTGAGGCCATGCCAAAAAAGGAGGCAGTACCTGACACGGCTCTCCCGACGTTCGAGACACTAACGAAACCCTGGCAAGCCTGCCTCAGCCTTGCCTGGGAAGCGTATTGCGCCGGGTCGCTGCCAATCGGCGCCATAATCACCGACGACCAGGGGAAGATTCTAGCCAGGGGCCGGAACCGGTTAGCCGAGCAGCACGAGTTCTCCCCGCACCTGCCCGAAACTCCCTACCTCACCGGAACCAGCACGTTCCCGAACCCGGACAACGGCGCTGACGCGCTTCGGACCGTGAGGGCCGCTACCGAAGCGTACGGCGTGCCGCAGCAGCTCCTGAGCGATAACAGCGGCTCGTTCAACCTCTCCCGACAGGGAATGGTCACTGCCTTGCAACGCCACCTCGCGACGCTGGGGTGCTTATGCATCTCGGGTCAGTTCAGAAGGCCGACAACACAAGGGAAGAACGAGCGCTCCCACCAGACGCTGCAGCGTTTCCTTGATGCGCACGTCCCGCGCTCCGTCCAGCAGGTGAGGGCGTTACTGATCGAGTACCGCGAGTACTACAACAACCGTCGGCATCACCAGTCACTCCCGGTTGAGATGACGCCCGCACAAGCCTGGACGGCGGCGGAGCACCGTCCATCAAACGGCACCCCGATCCCACAAGGGAACCTGGAGGCTCGTGCGCTCGCTTACCGAGCTCGCGCTAACGGGGCACCGCAGCCGGCCGGCGCTGATGTTCCGCAAGAAGAGCCCCAACATACTGGGTCAGGGCGACTGCGCACGTTACCCGATGAGATCGTTATAGCGCGGCAGAACCCACAGCTCTACCTTCACGGGAAGATCATCAAGGTGCCCACGCACCTAGTGGGGCGGTACGCGCTTATTCTCAGCGAGGCAGAGTACGCGCTCTTCGACGTGCGAGACGGCGCCGAATCTATACGGTTTCCCTTACCGCTAGAAACCAGAGTGCTCGGACGGTACGTGTTGTTATGGCAGGTACGCGGTGCGAGAATCCGCGACCCGAAACCCGCCTGGACCCAGAAACACCTCGCGTACGAAGCTGAGCACTACCCCACCCAGAGCGCCACCACCTCAGGCTAGAGAGTGCCGCAAACTGTAAACGATGAGACGAGAGAGGTTGTACATGAAGTACTGGCACTAGTCGTAAACAAAGTGATGACAGAGGTTGTAAACAAACACGCAAGTCTAGGCATACCAACAACGCAGACTGCCGCTACCAGAAAGCCCTATTTGCCAAAAAAAGCTGGTGTTAGAGCTTATCATCTAAACTAGACCATTAAAATGAGTTGGTCCGGTCGCCGGCATGCCGATAGCGGCTCACTGGCGCGTCATCGGGCTCGGCTGCGGCGACGGAGTCCTGCTAGAGTTTTGAATCGTTCGATACCTACTTCTGACGAGGAGTGTGACGTAAGAGATGGCTGAGCTAGTGCTCTTTCACCACGCGCAGGGGCTTACCACCGGCGTCGTCGCGTTCGCCGACGAGCTGCGCCGCGCCGGGCACACCGTGCATACGCCCGACCTGGTCGACGGCCGCACCTTCGGCAGCATTGAGGAGGGGATGGGGTACGTCAAGGAGGTGGGCTTCCTCGAGATTCTCGACCGCGGCGTCCGCGCGGCCGAAGGGCTGCCCACCGATCTGGTGTACGCCGGCTTCTCCCTCGGCGTCCTCCCGGCACAGAAGCTGGCCCAGACCCGTGCCGGAGCGAAGGGGGCCCTTCTGTTCTATTCCTGCGTCCCCACCTCGGAGTTCGGATCTTGGCCGCAAGGCGTCCCCGCTCAGGTGCACGGAATGGATGCCGACCCGTTCTTCGTCGACGAGGGCGACATCGACGCTGCACGTGCGCTGGTCGAGGAGGCCGACCGGGCCGAGCTCTTCCTCTACCCCGGCGACCAGCACCTCTTCGCCGACAGCTCGCTCCCGTCGTACGACGCGGACGCCACCGCACTTCTGACCACGCGGGTGCTCGATTTCCTTCGCACGCGCTAATCGAGCGTCTGGAAATGCCAATGTTCTGGGCATGAGGATCTTGGCTTGAGGATCTCCGCCCGGGCACTCAACCGGGCCACGCTCGGTCGGCAAATGCTGCTAGGCCGCGAGTCGCTCGACGTCGTCGACGCTGTGCGACGGGTTGTCGCCCTGCAGGCGCAGCAGCCCGCCTCGCCTTATGTCGCATTGTGGACACGACTCAGCGACTTCGTTCCGGCCGAGCTCGACGCTGCCTTCGCAGACAAGACGATCGTCAAGGCGACGCTGATGAGGATCACGTTGCACGCGGTGCGAGCCGACGACCATCCGGCCATGCATGCGGCCATGCAACCGACGCTCCGCAACGCCAGACTCGGCGATTCCCGCTTCACGACGAGTGGGCTCTCTGCCGCGCATTCCGACGCACTGATCCCGGACCTGTTGGAGTTTGCGTGCCAAACTCGTTCTACGCCTGAGGTGAAGGCGTGGCTCGATTCGCGACTCGGAGTCCCCGCGGAAGGCGTGTGGTGGGCGCTGCGGTCGTTCGCGCCGCTCTTCCACGCGCCCACCGGTGGACCATGGTCGTTCGGTCAGCGGCCGTCGTTCGTCGCAGCCGAATGCAGGCCCGCCCTAGCCGGTGCCAACGCGTCTGCCGAGTCACTGCAGACGTTGGTCCTGCGTTATCTCGAGGGGTTCGGACCGGCCTCGGTAGCCGACGTGGCCCAATTCGCACTGGTCCAGCGGACCAGGGTCAGGAAGGTGTTGCCGCATATCAAAGACCAGCTCGACCGGCTGGAGGGTCCCAACGGTGAGGAGCTGTTCGACATTCCCGGCGCAGTGCGTCCAGACGAGGACACTCCAGCACCGCCCCGGCTTATGGCGATGTGGGACAGCACCCTGCTGGCTTACAAGGATCGGAGCCGAGTCATCCCTTCTGACTATCGAAAGTTGGTGACGCGGGTGAACGGTGACGTGCTACCGACCCTGCTGGTCGACGGCTACGTCGCCGGCGTATGGCGGGCGGTCGAGGGAGGAATCGAGGTCACCCCCTTCCACCGACTACCGGACGAAGTGTGGGAGGGACTCGCTTGCGAGGCCCGGTCCCTGGTGAAGTTCCTAGCCGACCGCGAGCCGGAGGTCTACCGCCGTTACCACCACTGGTGGAGCAAGCTGCCACGCGCCGATGCTCGGTTGCTCCCGGGAGACTGAGGTGGCGCGGGAGTAACAGATTAGAGACTTGGTGAGCCGTGGGTTTACGTTTCGGCGGCAGCTTCAATGTTCGGCGAACGCCGCTGGTCCCGCTTTACGCTGCAAATCCTCCTGATAGAGGATCTGGTAGCCCTGAATCGCACATCGGCTCCTCTAAGCCGGTACTCGATTACGAAGCCGATGGAGGTGCCGGACGTACGTCTGGATCGCCCGCTGCGGCCAGCTCCATCAGTTCGCATTACCCGCCAAGTCCGCCATTAAGCGACGCCCACTCGTGCATGGAATCAATCAGCTCCACGACAGGGAGGCGTTCTATGTCCCAAGTTGGAATACCCTCTCTCCTTCAGCCGATCGAAATTCTGAGTCGTGAAGTCATTGAAAGCATTCCAAACCTGTGTTGGACCTGGCCCTCGAAGCTGGGCTTCAGAGTTCAACCAGTTTCGAACCTGCATGGTCACTTCGTCGGGTTCATCATTGTGCGCTGCAATGTCGGAGTTAGATAGATCGGATATCGCCGCCTGATAGCGGTACTTCTCCTTCTCTAGAATTAGGCACTTCTTCGTTGTCCACTTGCCATCCTTATAAAGGCGACAGCCCACGTCAAGACCTAACTCGAAGGGCATATTGAGCCGAAAGTACTCGCCCTTCACAGCTGCCTTTAGCCTTGATAGGTCGTGAATAGCGTAGGACGATTCTTCGATCAAGGAGAGGATCTTCTGAATTCGTGGCTCGCCTGAATCTAGCCTCTCAAGGGCAATTCGGGGAATGAACCCGAGATAGACAATCGTGAAGAGCAGGGGCCGTAGAAGCGGCAGATACTCGTCATCAAGTGGGCAGTTTACGAAAACGCTCTTCTCAAAGCTCACTACCCAAATTCTCTAGCTTCTCTCCCTTTCGGAGCGGGGGCCTACGCGGTAGCTCTTCTTTTCGCGAATCGTTCCATCGCGACGGTGGATATAAAGTTCTGTATGCTCTCGCTTGGCAAGGTCTCTCGCGTATTCGATAGCATCTGTTTGCTCCCGGAAGACCTTTCTCGCCTTGGATGCACCAAACTTGCGTACACTCCAGCCGCCATTCGGATTTAGTACCACATGCTGACTCTTCTGCTTGATCATGTGATCCTCCAACTACACGAGCATTATACGACGACAGTGCTGTCCCTCGGTTATAGGTGAACGTTTATGGGAAAGCGGTTATTGCCGGGTAATTAGCTCGGTGATTCGTGAATCCACAGAGTTGGAGCGTCGCGGCACCGGGCTAAGGCGCGGCGTTTTGAACAATGGTACTCGGGCGGGATGATGACATGAAAACCCCGCGTGGATCGACTCTTCTGACTTGTTGACTTCGTAGGCGATATTGCTCGCGCCCTTATTTACGGCATCGCCCAAGCGAGGTTATTCCACCTACTGCGCGAGCTCGCGTAGCACTTCTGGATGTCTTACGGCGACTTGAAGGAGCGTTCTAGCGGCGCCAGTTGGCTCGCGGCGTCCTTGTTCCCAGTCCTGAAAAGTGCGGGGGGGAAACGCCGAGTAGTCCGGCGAAGTCCCGTTGTGACATTCCGACGTGGGATCGAGCCGCCGCCACGGGGGACAATTCTACTTCCATCACCCGTGCTGCTTTTCCCCGCTTCATCTGCTGCACGGACTCAAGCAGATCCTTCTGAAACTTCTCCATCTCGCTACTCATCCTCGATATCTCGCTTTAGTTGAGCCAAGAAGTCGGTGGGGCATTTACTCTACCGCGGTTACTCCGCAGGACCATCGACGGCCAATAAGTAAAGGGAAAGAGCACGTGCTACACTTTTGCAGAATGAAGCACCTGGAGGGTGCCATGCGAACACTGTCGATCCGGGAAGCGCGCAACAGCCTTTCACGACTAGATGAGTTGCTCGGCCGGGAAAAGGAGTTGATCATTACCCGACGCGGCAAGCCTATCGCCAAGATTGTATCGCTCCAACAAAGCGAGATTCCCACTCACGCCGATCTCCGCAATGAAACTAAGCGACTGGCTCGTTCGAGCGCGGAACTGATCCGCGAGGACCGTGATCGCTTCTAACAGTGGATGCTTACGTCGACACGAGCGCACTCGCCAAATGGTATCTGAACGAGAACCGCTCGGATGAATTTGTCGCGTGGCTTCGAGAAACAGCTCCAGCTGCAATAAGCAGTCTCACGGTGCTGGAGATGCGTTCGCTCCTGGCTCGGCGGCGACGCGAAGGCGAATTGAACTTCAGGCAGGAGGCCAAAACCTTCGCCGTGTTCGAAGAGGATATTGCCCACGGTCACCTGACGCGCTATCCGGTTGAGAATAATCACTTTCCGGCGGCCGTTCGGCTCATTGCCAGCCAGCCCGATCAGCCCCTTCGAAGTCTCGACGCGTTGCACCTGACCCTCGCGCGGGAGCTCAAAGCACACGAACTTGCGACTGCGGATCGGGTGATGGCTCGGGCAGCCGAAGCAATGGGCTTCGCGGTCGTGCGCTTCGATTGATGGATTGCAGCTCGCACACGGCTTCAACGGCGTCGCCGCCAAACTCCTCGTCCAAGATCGTGGTGTCGTGGTTGGCCGGTCCCCAGCCATTCCAATACGTCCTCCACGTGCGACCGAGCAAGTAGATAGGCAAGAATCCGTGTGTCCTACCAAAGTATGAGGACCCCCTCACAACGCGGGAATATGCTCAGACCATGGACAACACAGAACACGAGAACAAACAGGAAACCAACCAGGAGACAAGTCAGGAAGCCAAGAAGGACACCTTCCAGGAAGAGTTCAAGGTCACCGGCGACCGGGTCATCGGCAAGGTTAAGGAGCTAATCCGCGAAGGGAACGTCCGCCGGATAATCATCAAGAACGAAGAAAGCAAGACGCTGCTCGAGATCCCCCTCACGATCGGAGTCGTCGGCACCTTGCTGCTACCAGTTTGGGCGGCGCTGGGAGCACTGGCCGCGCTCGTCGCGAACCTCACCATCGGCGTGGAGCGGCGAGTGGGGGCGGAACCGACAAATAACGACGTCACGCCCACGACTACCGCTCAGGAAGACTAGACCTCGCCCCGAGAAGAGCACCGCCTCGCTCTCCGAGCGGTTCTGCGGAGGAGTGTCATTGAGTACGACGACCTCAACCCGCCCTCTGAGAGCAATGGCTCCTTCCAAACGAGTACTGGAGTCAGTGGATTCGACGGACCCCAGTACCAGTTTATGGCTCCGGGAGCAGCCCCAGCACCAGGTAGCCGGCCACCGTGAACATCACTCCCGCCACGAAAACGTCCAAGGCCCGCCGCACCACTGGCCGAGGGAACCACGGGGTGAGCGTTCGCGCTCCGTACGCCAGTGAGAAGAACCAGACGACAGACGCGATCACCGCTCCCACGGTGAACGCCACGCGGCCTCCCGGCTCGAGTTGCCCACCTATGCCGCCGAGGAGTACCAACGTGTCCAGGTACACGTGCGGATTGAACAGAGAGATAGCCAAGGTTGCGCCTACCGCCCGGCGAGCGGAGCGCGGTTTCAGGTCGCCAGTGTGCCACTCCGGCGCTGTTTTACCGAAGGCACTACGGAGCGCCACCAGCCCGTATCCGACCAAAAACAGCGCTCCTCCTATGCCCGCCAGCCGGGCGAGCCACTCCGCCGATGCAACGACACTCCCCACCCCCGCCACTCCCACGGAGATCAGGACCGCATCGACTAGAGCAGCGGTGGCTGCCACGGGAAGCACATTGCGACGCGCGATGCCTTGCCGCAGCACGAACACGTTCTGGGCACCGATCGCCACGATCAACCCGAGGCCGGTTACGAAACCGAAGACTAGGCTCTGCAAGCGTTGTGCCCTTCAGGTGAACTTCCGCCGTGCACGGCGTCATTGAGGTCGAGCATGAGTAGGCGCATGAGCAGGCTCCCCGGTCCTAGTTGAAGTAGACAGCCAGATCGCGGCCGATAAGCAACTGCAGCCCGGTTAGCGTCAGCAGTATCGTCACAAGTCGAGTGAACAACCGCTCGTCGATAGCCCCCAGCAGCCTCACGCCCAGCCAGGCGCCAAACCAGGCGAGCGGCAGCAGGGCCAGGGCAAGCGTGAAGCGCTGCACCGACACGAGCCCCAGCCAGGCATAGGGAACGAGTTTTATCAGGTTGAGCACGAAGAAGAACCAGGCGATGGTGCCAACGAAGGTGCGGCGCGGTAGTCCGCGAGGCAACAGATAAACGGTGAGCGGGGGACCGCCGGCGTGAGCCAGCGTGGAACCGAAGCCGGAGAGTGCTCCCATGATCCCGCCCCACAGCAGCGAAGGATGTGGCGAGGGCGGCGGCGTCTCCGGCATGCGGTTCATCTACCGATGCGCGATGAGGCGCCAAGCGACGAAGGCGAGGGCCAGTGCCCCAACGGCGGCCTTGAGCGCCCGCTCGTGATCGGTGAGCGCGTCGAATGTGAGGGCGCCGGCGATGACTCCCACGACCGAAGCAGGTAGCAGCAGCCGCAGGTCCGGGGCGCTGAGGTTGCGGCGGTACTGCCCCACATTGAATATGTCTGCCCCAATCAGCACCGGCAGCATGAGTGCCGCCGCCTCGGGAACCGGCATGGCCAGAGCAACCAACGGAGTGGCGATGACCCCGACACCGCCACCAAAACCGGCCTTGGCCACACCCACGAGAAGCGCCGTCAGGGAAACTAGCAGCAGTGCGTCGGGAGTGAGTCCAAAGAGCACCCGGGAGGTATAACACGCTCCCAGGTGCGACCGGCCGGTTTTCCCGTCAGGAAGGTCTCTCCCCCGCTGAGTCGACCGGAGCCGTTAATGCCTCGTTTACGCCCAACGGCTATCCTGGGTGCAGGTTTGTGAAAGAACATCGGTCCGGCTCTACTTGACCCGGCGCCAACCTGGAGCGGGCTCACTACGTGCTCCACACAAGGTTGTACCGATTCCTCTGCCCTGGGAGGCTCGCGTGAAGATCAAACTGGCCCTGTTCACCGCTCTGTTGCTGCCCGTCCTCATCGCCTGCGGTGGCAATGGTGGAGTCGAAACACGTTTGCCCTCCCTGACGGTAGAGCCGTTGGCGGGACCGCCGGGCACGCCGCTCGCTATTTCCGGGATTGACGCTGAACTCGCTAATACCGAGGAGCTCGAGGCTTGGTTGGGCAACGAGCGAACACTCCTCGCCGTCAAGGATGACGGGACGCTGGCCTCGGCAATCCCCCTATTCCTGGGAGCGGGAGACTGGCCGTCACCCCCGGCTGAACCCCAGGTGCTCGAGCTGCGCCGCGGCGACACCGTCGTCGCGCGTTCGACTGCCCGAATCACCGTAGAAGAGCTGGAGCCTTCACCTGGCGCGAGTCAGGCAGTGGAAGCCGCACTTGGCGAAATCGCTATCGGCTTCCAATCACTTTTCTCGCTGATTCCGCTGGCGAGCGATCAGGACGGCCCATTGCGGGACGCAGCCGTTGCCATGATCTCTGGTCTCACCGAGCAGGAGAGCGAAATATCGTCGCTTGCAACCGAGGAGCTCGCGCTGGTAGATGCTCTGCTCGCGTCCAGCGGCGCCGTGGACTACTACGAGACTTACGCGGCGTCGCTGAGTACGACCCAGGCGCGGATTTCGACTCTCGCCCTTGCCGGAATCTGTGAGGAGGAAGGCGAGGACGTCGAGCTGGCCTGTCTCATGCAGATCCACACCGTCCTCAAGGATTTCGCCGAAATCGTGGTGAACCCGACGACCACCAGCTACTCCTATTGGGTAGGCCTGCCTGGGGGTCTACTGGCTGTCGCCGGTGTCGCAGTGCCAATCGCAGGCGGCGTTGGCGCGCTCTTGAGCGTTGCGGACTTCATCATGAACAAACTCGTACCCGGGCTCTTCCCCTCGCAGATCAGCGCCTTCGAACTCGTATTGGACGACGACAGCATCCTCGTGGGCGAGACTAGCGGTGCGACGATCACTATCACCGCCACCAATGCCCCTCCGCCCATCAGCATCGCCGACCTGAGCGAGCAGCTGATGACCCTCGTCGGCCTTAAGGACCTGGACGGCATCGATGCATTCAGGCAACAGATTTACGAGCTTATCAAGCTCGAACTGGACATCTTCTACAAGGTCTTACGATCGGCCGAGGAGGGGTTTCCCGGCACCTTTCCCGACCTGAGTCAAGACAACGTGCACATCCCCAACATGAAATGGGGTCCGGTCGAAGTAACGAACGATCGCTTGGTGACGCTCTTCAGCTACGAACCGGAAATCGCTGCCCCCGTGGACGAGCGTGACGGCCTTGCCTGGATAGGTGTCGAAGGCGGAGAGGCAACAGTTCGGGTTCAATCGAGGGGCCCCGGCGCGAAGTCGAAACTTCTGAAGGACGACATAATTTGCTGGGGTTGCAGGTACTACGGCGGAGCGTTCGGACTCGACAACTCCACCGCCCAGGCCGATCTCACCGTTATCGGAGTCTCCCTCTCTGCCTCACCGGACTTCGGCCCAGCACCACTGACGACGACCTTCTCTTGGACCGGGCTCCCGAGCGACGAACAGTACCTTTGCAGCATCGACCCAGGTGACGGTTCCGCTCCTTATCTGCTGGCCGACTGCTCGAACGCGACGGTCATCAACCACACTTACGCAACCACCTCTCGTCTAGAAGGAGGGCCCGGAGTTTATCTGGCCCAGATAAGCGTCGAAGGTACCGAGCTTCGGGACGCTGTCGAGGTGGATGTCGGCTGGACACTGACAGCAACGCCTATGCAGGGTGAGCCGCCACTCGATGTGACCTTCAGTTGGTCCGGCTTCGATACCACTAAGCCACTCACCTGCACCTTCGACCCCGGCGACGGATCGTCAGTGAAGGCGGTGGAGTGTGCGGATGGATCAACTGCCACGCACACCTACACCGAGGGCGGGGAGTTCGCGGCAACCCTTCAGGTCACGAACGGTGTGGCGACGGATTCAAAGATCGCCTGGGTCAGAGTGACCGAGGACCAGCCGCAGGAGTGTGGCGACCTTGCTGACGTCGAGACCTGGGAAGCCAAAATCCAGTACACCCACAGCCGGGACGTTAGTGGGGACACTAGTTCGTATGCCGACCACGTCATCTATCAGGTCTCTGTCGACGTAACGGCGCGGCTCGTGCAGGACCAGCCAGGGCAGGCGGCATGGGAAGCCAGCGAGCTGGGTGGGACTGCCAGCGTCAGCCGGGAGCTGCACCGGCACGGGACGGAACACGATGTTTACTACACCTTTTCTGGTAGTGGCACGCCGGTACCACACGATTCGTCCACCCTCACCGGGTCACGCATGTCCCTCGGCATGTCAAACAATTGCCACTACACCTTCTACCTCAAGGGAGCAGTCGAAGGAAGCGGAACATCGTTCGACGAGCCATTCGAGGGCACGGGCGGATTCAACACCCTGAGAGGGCGCTTCGGCGGGGCGTCGAGGAACATCAGCGACAGCTTCGCGTTCCCCCTGTACCTGAGCAGCGACATCGTTCACCAGCCGGACGCTCCGGAAACCTGGATGACCGAGCGTGGTGACGTCGCCGACATGCTGGGAGGCGACTTGGGCACGGTCACCGTGACCTGGAGCTTCACTGCTGTCGAACCCTAGCGAATCACTCGCCGGATCACCGCCCGTCAACCGTCCAGCGGCTCGCCGCCGTACGCCCGGATCCTCTGGTCAGGCAATGGGTAGTGCCGCCGCAATTTCCTGATGATCTCCTCCCGTACCGAGCCGGTCCTGGCGTCTCCGGGGACCATGACGTCGTCGACGTCGAAGGGGTTTATTCCCCACCGTCCCGTTACCGCCCCCACTATCTCCCCGTCGATCAGCACATACTTGAGGATGGGAATACCCGGGAACTCCTGTTTCAGCCTGCTCGCCTGGGCTGTGACCAGCGGGTCCCCGAGGTCGAGGACCGCCACGCACTTCTCGGGAGCAACGGAATGCCAGTCACTCACGAGATACCGCTCTCCCCAACCTTCGATCTCACCTCTGATCAGGTCGCCGTCTGAAACCAAAGAGTCCAGCAAGCCTTCCACCTCTCTGGCCGGAAAGCTCGACCACTCCTTGGCCTCCCTGACGCTGGTCGCGACGAACGCCCGAGTGAAGCGGCGGAGGACTTCCAGCCGGGCCTCCTGCACCTCTGGAAGCGTCTCCAACCACTGCGGCTGCTCGCGCGCCAGATGAAACCAGGCGTTGTCCCACTCGGTCTCGAGCTGCTGTTCGTAGACGAGGAAGGCTTGCTGAAGCTTCTGCAGCGCCGCGATAACTCCCGTCCCTTTACCCCGCTCACCTCGGCTATGTCGCTCTTACGCAGTGGACCCTCGTGCTCCAGGGCTTCGAGCAACCTGCGCTCACTGAAGGTGAGCTCGCGCGGGCGGCGGTAGGCGGCGAGGTAAAGGGGCAGCTCATCGGTGGGGACGTAGGCTATCCGGCCACCCTGGAACCTTCCCTTGAAGACGGTGCGCTGGCGTCTGATCCGCTCTCCCACCTCGTGCGGGCTCGCTCCGGCGGCATCCTCGTGCCGATCGTAGAGAACCACCGGAGTCCCAGGGAACTCGTAACTGGGCGGCCGCATCGGCGCAAGATGGCCAGATAGTCGGCGTCGGAGCTCCCCCGGGTAGACTGGGTAAGGTGCCGGCGCACCGCCCGGGTGGCGTGTGTCTGCCTGATAGAAGGTGCGACCGTGCTCATGACTCTCGCGATTCAGCTCCAGCGCCTCTCCGCCTTGGAATAACCCGCCGTTGAAGTGCGGCACGTCCTGCAGCAGCACCTCACCACCTGATGACATGGCCTGGAATAGCATCGATAGATACTGCTTCGCCCGTTGCGGATTGTCGCCGGTGCTCTTGAGGATCTGAGTGACGATGCGGTTGGGCAGCAGGCCGGTGTCCTCGGCGAACAGGCAGAACAAAACTCCCCTTCCGGGTCCACGTCGAGTGGCTTATCCACAGCGAGTAGATCGCACAACTCATTGAAGTGGGTCTGGGCGGCGCTGCGCTCCTTGACGCTTATCCGCTGCCACTTCTCGACGAACTGCTCGGCACTCATGTCATTTCCCTATCGCTCTCGACTTATTGACTACCGCGAGTCTAACCCGGTGCGGAGGGCAGCATTATTTGTAATGTAAGAGGAGACTGAGTCCCGTAAACTAGCGGTCATAGAGGGTGACGGCGGACCCCTACGGCCCCTCCCCCAGCCTTTGCGAACATAATGGTGCTCAACCTGATGGCGCCCGAGAATCGTTTCTCGACATTCCGACCTGCGACCCTAGCCCGTTCGAGTCGACGTTCGAGCGGGGCGGCAGTTGGCTCAATGCCGGCCCAAGTCCTTCAGCAGAACTTCGAACTGCCCCTCGAGGTCGCGCCCTCGCTGATAACCTCGCTGGCCGATCAATGCCAGGCTCGAACGGGTCAGTTCGAGTTCCTCGTCAGAGGCTTCCTTGACAAGCGCCCGCAAGTCCGCCAAGTCCTGCGGCCTCCCCATGTCATTTCGAGAGAGAATCTTGAGCGCTATCAGGTGCCCAATGCGGGCGACGGGAACATGAAGCTGGGGGAAGATCTCGAGAAGCTCTGCTTGCTCTACGACTTCTGCTTCGATTCCTGATGAGGCGAAGAGCAGGTCGACCACGACACCGACTGCACCCCGAACAGATCCAAGCCGAACCGTAGCCAGGCGGCTCGTGGCCTCCTGCTCCAGGCTAGCGAGCACTTCCAGGCCCCGCTCGCTCAACTGCATAACTATGGCTTCAGCAGACTCGTCGTCATCTACCGCGACGGCTAGGTCTATGTCGCGGGTAAAACGCGGTTCGGCCCTGGCGGACACCGCCAATCCGCCTACCAATGACCATCGTCGTCCAATGCGCCCCAATTCCTCCTTGACTCGGACGAGCGATTGCTCAATTTCATTCATGCTTCCGAATGCGGTGACCTTCGATTGGTCCGTCGCCCCACTCAGCGCCCGGTCTGGTCTGGAGCCACGTCCGGAGGCGCTGGTCGATCTCCTCCTCGCTTGCGTCGCGGAACCGACGTCGAAGATTCTGACGCATCATCTCCTTGCCAGCCTGGAAGAGTTCGAACGCGGTGCGTAGCCTCTCCGCAGCCTTGGTCTGGTCACTTGACACAGTGCATTCTACCCCAAATTACGGTCTCTTCGCGTCCAGGACGCCGTTCTGCTTAACGACCCTTCTGTCCTGCTCATTGCCCCATCCGGCAAGCAAAAACGGCTTCGACTCCAAGCTCTTTACCAAGCCGGCGATCAAGTCCCCTCTGCTCACGCTCACGGCCGCACCACCCGGAATCCCTCATCGATGCCCGGCGGCTCGAACCAACTGGCGAACATCTCCAGCATCTCAGGCGTGATCTCGTAGGTGTTTGCTGGCAGATCCTGGTTACGCAACTCCACACGCTCTTGCAGAACGGGCAGAGGTTCCTCGAGGTAGTACAGCACCGGCTCGCCGCCCGCTTCCCGCACCCGCTGGGCAATCAGTAATCGCTCGTCGCGCTTCCAAAAGCCAAAGTCCAGTATCACGCTGCGGTCGAGTTCGACGGCACGTTCACCGACCGTACAGAGTAGATCCTTGAGCAACCGCAACCGTTCGTGTAGCAACTCCCTCGGCATGTGATGTCCGTAGAGCCTGATCATCCATTCGTCGACACTAAGGCGAATGGCGGCCATCTCGTTCTCCAGCCGCCTTGCCAGCACGGTCTTCCCCGCGCCGGGCAAGCCGCAAAGCATGGCGACGACTGGCTTTGCCCGCGGCAAAGGGAACTGTCGTGTCACATCGGGATGCTAACACCGCGGATGTCTCGAAGGCGCGCCTCTTACTGAAGCAGAGAAGGCGTCCCGCAGGCATTTTCTGGGCGGGTGGTGACACCTGCATGGTGTTTCGACTAACATCCGGACCTATTGGCGCGAGCCCGGAGCGGCTATCCTTTTAATCACGGGGGCAGCGGAACCACCGAAGATAAGACCGGCAGACGGGGGCCTGCCGGTCTTACTCTTGTCCGCCAATTCATCAATGGTAATGTAATCCAAGCCCGCGTTGCGCTTTTGTAAAAACGCGTTCCTTACATCGGTTTACGGGAGCAAAGTGGTCAGGCGGACAAGGCAGCGGCCGGGATGACACCAACGCCGTCCTTCCGCCGGTATCCATGCCGACCCGATGTAATGACGACCGCGTCTAGAAGATCATTACCAATACGGTCCCGAAGCCAGTGGAGATGCCGGACGTCCTCATCTGCCTACGCTACCATTCGCACGGTACCTACACTACAAGACGCATGCTCTCCCCGCTACCATTCGCAGCCACTACGCCGATGCTCTGCCTCGACGGCAGCTCAGAAGCGCGGCAGCAACGCCACTTTGTTCGCTTTACCCTCGCGCAACAGTTCAACGTCGGTCCCGTAGACCCGTTTCAGCAGTTCGTGGTCGAGCACCTCCCCGGGTACCCCCTGGGCGACCACCTGGCCCTCGGAAAGCACGACCAGCCGATCGCAGCCCCGCGCCGCCAAATTGAGGTCGTGCAGCACGACCAGTACGCCCACGCCAGCTGCCGCCTGTTCGCGTACGTGTCGCAGGATCTCAACCTGGTAGCGCAGGTCGAGGTGAGTGGTCGGTTCGTCCAGGAGCAGATAGCCGGGTTCCTGCGCCAGCGCCCGCGCCAGCACCACGCGCTGTTTCTCTCCCCCGGAGAGCTCCCACATCCGCCGCTTCCGCAGCTCCCACACCCCTGTCTGACGCATCGCCCACTCGATCAGCGCCCGGTCCTTCTCACCCTCGCGCGCCAGCGGACCCAGGTGAGGCGAGCGGCCCATGGCGACCAGCTCGGCAGCGCGAAAGCCGTCGGGCAGCTCCCCGCCCTGTTGAGCCACCGCAATTCGCCGGGCGACCTGGTGACGACGCAGCCGCCGCAACGGAACGCAGTCGAGCAGAACCTCGCCTTTCCAGGGCCGCTCCACGCCCGAAAGTGCGCGCAGCAGTGTCGACTTGCCGGAACCGTTCGGGCCCACCAGCCCCAGCACCTCGCCCGGCCGCAGCTCGAGCGATGCCTCCCGCACCACAGGTATCTTCTCGTAACCGAGCGTTACCTCTTTCGCCAGTAGGCTCATGCTGCGCTCCTCACACGAGCGCTCCTCGCACGGGCGCAACTAACATGGAGCGGACCTCTCACAACAAGTTCCTCTGCCTTCTGAGGAGCCACAGGAAGAACGGCCCCCCCACCAGCGCGGTGACGACACCTATGGGAATCTCGGCAGGAGCGATGACTGTGCGCGCCAGCAGGTCCGCCAGGACGGTCACAACCGCGCCCAGCACCATCGCAAGTGGCGTGAGGGTGCGGTGATCGGGTCCGATCGACAGGCGCACCGCGTGCGGAGCCAGAAGTCCCACGAAGCCGATGATGCCCGAAACACTCACGGCCGCAGCCGTGGCGAGCGTCGCGACGCCGATGAGCAGCAGCTTGACCGTCTCTACCGGCACGCCCAACTGGGCCGCCTGCTCGTCGCCCAACTGGAGCAGGTTGAGGGTTCGCCCGGCCAGCAGGATGCAGAGCGCCGCCAGCAGCAGGAACGGGACGATCGTGGTAATGCCCCTCCAGCCGGTCATGGCAAAGCTCCCCAGCAGCCAGGCAAGCACCCCTGCTGTGCGGTCCGGCGAAAGGAGCATGAGGAACGAGGTCGCTGCCGTGAAGGTGGAGCCCACCACCACTCCGGCCAGGATCAGCGAGAGGACCGGAATCCTGTTGCCGCGGCGCGCCATCGCGATGACGACCAGTACCGCCAGCAGCGCGAAAGCGAAGCTGAGGCCCGGTACCCCAAAGCGTCCCGCCCACGCCAGCGACCCTCCGAGGACGATCGCCACCGCAGCCCCCAACGAGGCCCCGCTCGCCACGCCCAAGAGGTACGGGTCGGCGAGCGGATTGCGGAAGATTCCCTGGTAGGCGACGCCGGCCAGGGCAAGCGAACCGCCCACCAGGGCTGCCAGCAACACCCGGGGTAGCCGGATCTGCCAGATGATGACATCGGAGGTTCCGTCGAGACGCCCACGAAAGCCGTTCCATACCCCCCGCAGCACCTCTGGCGGCGCCAACTGGACCGAGCCCACCGCGGTTGCGAGGAATATTGCCGCGAGCAGCACCAAACAGCCGACACCCAAGGGGGTCCAGCGTACTCCGCGTGGCACCGGCGCCGTGGCTGCAATACTCCCCTGCATCGCCCGCACAGAACTGCTCAGAATCGTCCCGGATGGAAGATCGTGGCGAGCAGGCGTACTGCTTGAGACATGCGCGGTCCGGGCCGACTAAGCGTATCCGCCTGTTCACTCGTCAGCTCGGCAATTCGGTCGTCCGCAACAGCCGAAAGCGAACTCCAGCCCGGCCTCGCCGCCACCGATTCCGCCGTCTCACCGAACGGGGCGTCGGCGAGCACGATGACCTGCGGATCCTCTGCCACGACAAACTCGGGATCGACCTGTGGAAACTGACCGAAGCCCTCGCCCACAATGTTCTCGCCGCCGGCCAGCCTGATCAGCTCGTCGATGTACGAACCCGGTCCCACGCTGTAGGGGGTCGCGTCCAGTTCGAAGAACACCGTGGGCGACGGGTAACGTGACGCCTGCTCGGCAACAGCCTCGACCTCGCCCCTGACCCTGCCGCTAAGCAGCGCGGCTTCCGTTTCGCGGTCGAGGAGAAGCCCCAGGGCTTCGAAGCTCTCGAACACCTCGTCGAAAGTCTGCCCGGTACCGGCGTAGACGGTAATTCCCAGTTGCTCGAGGGTAGACACGATGCCGCTGTCCTCATCGGCAAGAACCAGATCAGGCGCCAAGGCGACGAGCTCCTCGATATTGGGCGAGAATGCGCTGCCCAGCCGCGGGAGTCCCTCCACCTGTGCGGGAAAGTTGCTGAACTGATCGACGCCCACCAGCAGCTCGCATGCATCTAAGGCACAGACCGTCTCGGTACTGCTGGGAATCATCGAGATGACCCGTTCGGGAGCCTCATCGAGGACCACCTCGCGGCCTAGGTCGTCGGTGATCGTTAGCGGATAGGTGATAGCTGCAGCACTCATAGCGACCAAGGCGGCCAGCAGCATCAGTCCCAGGATGGAAACGCGGCGGTAAAAGTCCTTCACAAAAGCCTCCTCGGGCTCTTGCGAGGGTCAAAAGAGATCCATCCGACCGGAAGGGCCAGGATGGAAGCCAAGGTGCCGCACGGGCGTTCACTTTGGCCGCCCTTCCTCGTCCTCGCAAGGGGTGCAGTAATCCTAGGCGCGGTATTCGGGCTCACCCTTGCGGGACACCGTTGCGGGACAGCGCCGGAATCTCACCGGACTTCCCCACGCTTTGGACACCGTAAGCTTACGGCCGGCCCATACCATTGTCAACGCCGCCCAGTGGCCGCCACGAACGCCGTGCTACGCTGCCGCGGTGTACGAGATCGTCCCCTTGAGCGAACTCACCGGGAAGCTGAGCGCTCAGCTTCCCGCCTCGGTTCCGCCCCCACGCTTCGCGCAGGCGAGCTTCGAAGGATACAGGCCGGCCCACAGCAGCCAGCACGAGGCCTGCCAAGAGGTGCGTGAGTTCGTAAAGGAGGTAAGCACTCCAAAACGGTTTCGATCTTGGCCCTGGGGCAAGATCGAAACCGGAAAGGGTCTCTACCTGGACGGGGGCTACGGCGTGGGCAAGACCCACCTGCTGGCTGCCTCCTTCCATGCAATGCCCGGCTCCCAAAAGGCCTATATCACCTTTCAGGAACTGGTCCACCTCATCGGCGTAAACGCGATGGCGCCGGCCAAGGTGCGACTAACAGAAGTTTCCCTGCTGTGTCTCGATGAGTTCGAGTTGGACGACCCGGGAAACACCCTGATCGTCAAGCGCTTTCTCGAGCAAATCTTCGCCGGCGGCGGCTCGGTCATGACGACATCCAATACACCGCCCGCGGCCCAGGGCAGCGGGCGCTTCAACGCGCAGGACTTCCGGCGCGAGATCCAGGGGATAGCCGGCCGCTTCCGAGCAATCTCACTACAAGGCGGCGACTACCGCAAGCGGGAGCAGCCGTCCAGATTGCTGGAGGTAAATGTTTTCGAGCGGCAGTTGCAGGACGCCCGCCGGCGGACCGCGGTCGTCCTCACCGACTTCCCGGAGTTGCTCGCAGTGCTCCGTAGTCTCCATCCGATTCACTACCGGGATCTGCTGAGCCGGATGGGGACACTCTTCATCAGCAACCTGCAGCAGATCGCCCAGCAGAACGACGCACTGCGGTTCGTACACTTCATCGATCAGCTTTACGATCAGGGTGTAGGGCTCCGCGTTTCGGGCGAGGTTTCACTGGATGACACCTTCGACCCCTCGTACCGGCACAGCGCCTATCAACGAAAACATGAGCGCTGCATCTCGCGACTAGCTGAACTCCTCGAAGAGCCGCTGGCGCAGCAACAACCACGCCAGATGGAGCGTGCTCAAGGCTTCGACCGATAGTGCCGGCGGCCCGGGGAGCATGGCAACTGCCGCGAACCGCTACTTCAAGAGTGCAGTTGGACAGCCGCGCCGCAGGCATGCAGCCTTGCCCGGTCGCCCGGCCGCAAAGCGCACTCCGGTCCGGTCTGCACTATTACAGCTTCATCCACTTCTGCACCGCGCAAGCTGCAAACGAAGGTGAGGTCGTGGCCCTTGAAGGCCCTGGCAATCACTTCGACCTCGGCGCCCTCGTCTCCGAACACCAGGCTCTCGGGGCGCACCGAAAGAAGCACCTGACCCTGCGCTGGCCGGTCGAGCAGTAGCGTCCCCAATACGGTGCTGGCCGATCTGCCGTCGGCTTGCCCACGAATCAGATTCGTGCGTCCAAGGAAAGAGGCCACGAAGGCGGTACGAGGCTTGAGGTAGACATCCTCCGGCCGGCCCTGTTGCTCGAGTCGTCCCGCACGCATCACCGCCAGCCGGTCGGCGAAGGTCATCGCCTCCTCCTGATCGTGGGTAACGAGCAGCGTGGTCGTACCGGTCCTCTCGAGGATACGCCGCACCTCTTCGCGGGTGGCTCCACGCAGCGCCGCATCGAGGTTGCTAAAGGGCTCATCGAGGAGGATCACATCGGGCTGTGGCGCCAACGCGCGCGCCAGCGCCACCCGTTGCTGCTGTCCACCGGAGAGTTGGCCCGGGTAGCGACGGCTAAAGATGGTCAGGCCGACGAGGTCGATAACCTCCCGGGCACGTTCCCGACGCTGGGCGGCCGGCATTCCCGATAGCCCGAAGGCAACGTTCGTAACTACGTCCATATGGGGAAAGAGTGCGTAGTTCTGGAACACGAAGCCAAGACGGCGTCGTTCCGGAGGTATCCAAGTGTCCGGCCCGCTCATTTTTTGCCCTTTGATCACCACCTGACCCTCGTCGGGTTCCTCGAAACCGGCGATGAGCCGCAGGAGCGTAGTCTTTCCGCAACCGGAGGGGCCCAGGAGCGCCACGATCTCGCCGGGCTGCACCTCCAGATCGAACGACTCTACCGCCGCATGCCGCGGCTCGTGATATGTCTTCGACAGCTGGTCGAGCTTCAATACCGACGTGGAAGAACTCGCCGTCTTCTTACGAGTAGGTGGTGAAATCGCCATTGAAGACGGCATCGCCCGACACTCTAGCAGAATACCGAGTGCGCCACTAGGTTATGGATAGCGAGCCGGCCTATCAAAGCACACCGCCCACTTCGCTACGACGCAACAGATCGGCGGCGATCGCCTCGCTGCCGCCGGGACCACCTATCCGAGCGCGACCCTGACCACCCGCGAGCTCGGCTATAGCAGGATCGCTCAACCAATGCCGGACAGCCAGTGCCACCTCCCCCGAATCGGCCGCCACCACAGCGAGCGCCGGACCCAGGAGACGCTTTTGGTTTGCCAGGAACGAGGCAGAGTAATGCGGCGGAACGGGAAACGCCACCACCGGCCGCCCCAACGCCACCGCCTGCTCATTTGCGGTGCCCGACGTACCCACCACCACACGAGCTGAGGTGAGAACATCTGCGAAGCGTCCCTCGTAGACCAAGGCCCTGGTGGTCCCGCGGCGTAGCTCACCTATCAATCCCTGTTCCTCTGCCGCGGGTGGATGTAGCCCCCAACCCGAAGGTGGCTCCAGTTGACCGCCGACCCAGGCGACCGCGCCGATAGCCCCCTCGCTACTGAGGAGTTCCAGCGCCGATAGCATCTTCGCGAGTGCCTCCGTCCGGTAGCCTCTGCTGCCCGGTAGCAGTGCAACTACCCGCCGCTCCTGTTCGAGCGAGGCCGGTGTCGCTCCCTCCAGCCGGTCGGCGATGGGATTTCCCAGAAACCTGGTATGGCGCAGGCCCGCCTTTTGCAGGGCCGCTTCCGTGGCCGCATCCCGCACGTAGACGGCCTGGAACCGCCGCTCCATGAGTAGCCGCTCGGGCCAGGTAATGCGCTCCATGAAGAGTCGGTTCGGTTTCGAAAATGCCAGCCCCTGCGCGTGGTAGGCCGACACGAGTGTTTGGATGACGAAGCGGGACTTGGCACGAGTGAGGTTGCTCAACAGTTGCGCGTAAACGTCACCGACGACTACCAGCGCAGCGCAGCGCAGCCCCGTCAACTGCCTGATCTGGCCGAGGGTGAGGCCCACGAAGCCGCCACGAAGATCGGCCATGAGCAACGGGACACTATGGAGCAAGAGACCGGCCGAGGGAAGCTCGCGACGCGGGTCCAGCAACTCGATACCTGATCGTTCATAAGGTAGGCCCAACCCCACCAGCGGCAGAGCGGCGATCCTCAGACCGGGACGCCGGCTGGCCAGAGCCTCCCCTACTCGGGCCCCCACTTCATCTTCACCATGGCCGTTCGAGACGAACAACACATCGGGCGAACTACCTTCGTCTTCGCTCACCGCCCAAGTCTACCGGTTGCTCGACCACGACCGATGTCGAAGTTTCGTCCTGTGCTTCTCGCCGGTTAGTCGTCCCGGCGGCTCCTTTCGCCCTCCCCCTTGAGGGCCCACTGGGCGTAGAGCGGATCGCCCTGCGGCGGCACGATGTTGCGGCGCCTCAGTGGCCCAAAGGCAGGGGTACGGTGGAAATAGGAGGCAACCAGTCGAACGTGGGCAGAGTCATCGGAGGAACGCCAGGCCAGCACCGCCTTCGAAGGGAACATCCGGACCGAGAAGGTCACGATCAAAGGGGCGCCCGGCCTAAGGCAGCGCGCGACATCGGCGAAAGTATCGCCCGGACGAGTCATGTACTGGACGCTCACAGTACAGACTGCGCCATCGAACACCTCGTCATGAAAGGGCAGCTGAGCGTGGCGATTGATATCGAAGATGACCGGCTGCTGCACCGCTTCGTTCGCTTCCAACTCCTCGAGATTGAGCCCCAGGCCCACGACCCTTTCGAACTTGTCGGGCAGGTGCGACGATTCGCCCGCCATCAGGTCGAGTACAACTCCGCCGGCGGGCAGCAGTTCGTCGTACAGCTGGCACGCCCTATCGGACGCCGCATCATCCAAATGCTGTGAGGGTCTCGGTCGCTGGTAGAAGAGATCGTCTGGCCGCTCGTCGATTCGACGAAAGAACTCGGGGTAGAGATTCGTCATGACCACAAGCATGGGGAGCAACGAGCTTCGCTGGCCGCAAGCCAACCTACGTTTCAGCCGCCGCAGAACATCACACAACGGTTCAGTTGACCTCGTCGAGGTAGGGGCGTGTACCCCAACCGAGCTTGTGACGCAATACATCGAAGTAGGTGAGCCGGCCGGAACTAACCAGCAACAAGTCGGTAGGAGCGGCCCGGATCGAGAAGCGGTCACCCTGCGCCAGCTCGAGCCGCTCCTGGCCGTCCACTACCAGCGCCAACTCATCGACCCCGCTGAGCACCTCGAACGTGATCTCCGACTCCCCCTCCAGCACAATCGGCCGGTTGGTAAGCGAATGCGGTGCGATAGGTGTAACTACGATCGCGCGTAGGCCCTGTCCAAGGATCGGTCCGCCCAGCGACAACGAGTAGGCGGTGGAACCGGTGGGCGTGGACACCACCAGCCCGTCGGCCCGGTACTCGGTAGCATGGAGTCCATCGACCTCCATTCCGATGTTGATGAGCCTCGTCATCACACCCTGCGACACGATCACGTCGTTTAGCGCAAAGCGCCTCCCATCGACGTCGCCATTGAGCATGACCTCGAGCATCATCTTGGGGCTAAGCCGCCATCCTTCCGGCGCGGCCCCCTCGAGATAGGCGAGCACGTCCTCGAAACTGTGCTCGGCCAGGAAGCCTAACTTGCCGAGGTTCACGCCCACCACCGGAACCAAGCAGCCGGTGAGTCTTCGCGCGGTTCCCAGCAGCGTGCCGTCGCCTCCAACGGCGATCACCAGATCGGCGTCGTTCGCCAGCGATTGCAGCGGCATCACTCCATCGAGATCGGTGACTACCTGGGCACCCGCGCTCTCGGCGCTAACCACGAGGCGCCGGGCGAGCTCCTGCGCCCGCGGCTTGTAGTGCGTACTAACGATGATGACCTTGCCGAGCGCGTTGGCGGCGAGGGGGAAGGGCCGCTCACCGGGCAGAGTCATTCGCGCCTTACTCCCGCGAGCACCCGAAGTATTTCGTCGACAACCTGTTCGAGGTTCAAGCCGCCAGTATCGATCGGTTGGGCGTCGGCAGCACGGGCCAATCGACCAGCGTCCATTTCGTCGCGCCTATGCAACGCCGCGGTGACCGCTTCGAGGTCGGCCGTGCGCTCTCCCAAGCGACGGCGAGCCCGGACCGCCGCCGGTGCCGTGAGGTAGAACTTGTGCTCAGACTCGGGGAATACCACCGTTCCCATGTCCCGGCCCTCTACTACGAAAGGGGGGTCGATCTCGCGCAACCTGGCATTGACCCAAGTGCGAACCTGCGAGTGGGAGGCGACGGCCGAAACGGCCGCGTCCACCTCGTGAGTATGCAACGCCTCGGTCATGTCACGCTCGTCGATCACCAATCGGTTCCCCTCGACGTCGGGAAGCAGCTGTACGTCGTGCTCGTGCAGCTCGCGCAGAACTTCATCGGGGGCGCCACTGTCGCACCGCGAATCCAGAGCCACGAACGTTGCCGCGCGGTACAGGAGCCCGCTGGATACGAAGGGAACGGCCAGATGTTGGGCTACCAGCCGGGCAACCGTCGACTTGCCCGAGGCCACCGGACCGTCGATGGTCACCACGCTTCGCAACACGTTGGATCCAGAAGCGTCCGATCCAAGAGCATCGGAACCGAGCGCGCTCATGCGCTGATCATAGCGCCGGGCCGCCCGACGCGAGGGAGCGGAAGTCGTCGAAAAAGCCGGGGTAGGTCTTTGCTACGCAGCCCGGGTCGAGAATCTCGGTACCAGGCACCCGCAGGCCGGCAACTGCGAAGGCCATCGCCATCCGGTGGTCACCGTACGTTTCCACGACCGCCGGCACCAGGCGCTGCGGCGGTTCTATCATCAGTCCGTCACGGCGCTCCTCGACCTGCGCTCCAAACTTGCGAAGCTCGTTGGCGAGCGCCAGGAGCCGATCTGTTTCCTTGATCCTCAAGTTCCATACGTTGGTGATCTCGACCGGGGCGTTCGCGAAGAGCGCTACAGCGGCGAGCGTTTGGGCCTGGTCGGGCATGTCGTTGAGGTCGAAGCTTCCGCCTCGCAATTTTCCGCCGGCCGGCCCCCTCACCTCGCTCCACTCTTCGCCCCAGGCGACTGTGCAGCCCATCGCTTCGAGCACTTCGGCGAGGCGCCTGTCCCCCTGCCGGGATGCTCGGCCCAGGTTGGTCACCCGGACACGTCCGCCGGTCACCGCGGCAGCAGCCCAGAAGTACCCGGCAGCCATGGCGTCACCCTCGATGCGGTAGTTGCGCGCGGCGTAGCCTCCGGTTGGCACGGTGAAACGCCGGTACCCCTTGCGCCGGACCTCCACCCCAAAGTCGGCCATGAGATCGAGGGTCATGTCGATGAACGGCTTGGACTGCAACTCCCCGGTTACCTCGAGGACCGTCTCGGAGTGGGCGTAGGGAGCGACCATGAGGAGGGCCGAGAGGTACTGCGACGAGCGGTCCCCGGCGACCTCGGCCCGTCCTCCGGTGAGCCCGCCGGCTTCCACTATGAGGGGCGGGCAATCGTTTCCCTCCATCGCTACCGCATTCGCCCCCAGAGCGTTGAGCGCCATGAGCAGGTCGCCTATCGGCCGCTCGCGCATTCGGGTATTGCCGTCTAGTTCGAAACGTCCCTTTCCCAGGGCTACCAGCGCGGCCAGGAATCTTATCGACGTCCCGGAGAGACGCAGGTCGAGACGAGCCTCCCGGCTGGGTATCTTGCCGCCGAGCCCCTCGACCTCAACCTTGTCGCCCTCACCCTCGACTGTGAACCCCAGGTCGAGCAGAGCCCGTTTCATGACGTCCGTGTCCTCGGCGACCAGCGCCCCCTCCAGCCGAGAGCGGCCCTCCGCCAACGCGGAGACCAGCAATGCCCGATTGGTGAGGCTCTTCGAGCCGGGCACGGCGATTTCTAGTGAAGGAGCTGCGGCGACGGGAATTTCTAAGCGTTCCGACTCCGACTGCATACCGCGGCAGGATACCACCAGGTTGGGGGGCGACCGCCCGTCTCCTGACTCTCGACCGGGCGGCCTATTTCCTGCTAGAATCCTACGGTTACGATGAGCGCACGCGTGTTCCGCTGGCGAAGCCTGCCGGAGCAGCGCCCGCTCGCAGGAGGATAGACGATGAAGAAGGATATTCACCCAAAGATGGTGCCGTGCAAGATCTACTGCAACGGCGAAGTCGTGCTCGAGACCTACAGCACCAAACCCGAGCTGAGCGTGGACGTTTGGTCCGGCAATCACCCGTTCTATACCGGGCAGCAACGGTTCATCGATACCGAGGGCCGTGTCGAGAAGTTCCAGAAGCGCTTCGGCGATTCGTACCGCAAAGCTAAGAAATAGAGCCAAGAAGTAAAATCGAACGAGATTCGGCGCGGGCCTTGGGTTGGCCCGCGCCTTCTTGTCGGAGCTCTGATCGGGGCTACTCGGGAACGCTTGCGAACACGTTGGCGCCCTCTCCGGGCGCACTTTCTATCTGAAACCGCCCGCCGCGCGCTTCGACCCGCTCTCGCATCTGCTTCAAACCGAGGCCGCCGGCGCTCGTCACCCGGTCGGTTACCGTCGTTAGATCGAAGCCGCGCCCGTCGTCCTCCACGCGTACGAATCCCTGACCATCATCGTTGCGTCCGACCGTTACGGTCACGCTCTTGGCATGAGCGTGCTTCGCCACGTTGTTCATCGCCTCCTGAAAGATCCGGAAGAGCACACCTTCGGCCTTCGTCGAAAGCACCGGCGCACCCTGCTGCTCGAGTACGACCTGGATCTCGTTCTGCTGGCCGTAGTCGGCCAGGTAGCGGCGGAGCGTCTCCACGAAGCCGTGGCGCTCGAGTTCCACGGGCCGCAGCGCAAAGATCGAGCGCCGCACCTCCTTGATCGTTTCCCGGATCGTTGCGCGAGTAGCGGCAAGCTCGGTTGCCGCCTTCTGGCTGCCACGTGGCAGCAGCCGCTCCACCAGATCCAGCTTGAGCGCGGCGAAGGCCAGCGACTGGGCCACGCCGTCGTGGATCTCTCGGGCGATTCGCGCGCGCTCCTCGACGATAGCCAACTCTTCCGACTGCAAGTAGGCCCTGGCGTTCCGCACCGCCAGACTCACCTGCCCCGCGACCAATCCCAGGAATGGAAGCGCAGAAGCCTCGAAATGGCGCGGCTGCCCGTGGGCCAGTACCACCACGCCCAAGAGTGAATTTTCACTGAGCAGCGGCAGCGCCACGGCCGATCCGCCTGGCGAGAGAAAGGGGCTGCCGGGGGGTAGGTGGGCCTCCTCCACGACTGCCAGGATCTGGGGTTCGTGCGTCAGAGCGATCGAGCCGGCTAGTCCCACGCCCGGCTTGATGGTTCGCGTCTGGATTTCTCGTTGCGCGCCGTAGGTCGAACCCAGGTGTAAGAGACCTTCATCGTCGGCGAGATACACTCCACCCGACTCCGCGGAAACCCTGGCGACCATATGGACCAGTAGGGTATCCAGGAGTCGCTCGAGGTTTCCTTCGGCCCGAATGCTTCGGTCCACCTCGAAGAGGGTTACCAGGTCCCTGGTTCGCGAGCTGCTGGCCTCCGCCGCCGCCGAGAACTCGGAAGCGAGGATCTTGAAGCTTTCCCGCTCCTCATCGGCTGGAGGATGCTGGTAGTAGGCCTGCACGCTGCCGGCCGGCTGCCCCGCCCAGATGAGCCGGGAGGAGAGCACCCAGTAGCGCTTGCCACCCACCTCCGCCCTCTCCGTTTGCCCTTCGCCACCGAGTAGCGCACGTCCGCGAGTGAGAGAGTGATCACGTAAATCATCGGCGAGGCCGTAATCGCTGGTTAGCTCGCTACCCGGCGCGCCGATTATCACCATCGATCCCTCTGCCCCCGATACCTCGGTAATTCCCCGTGAAGCCGTGGCAAGGGCCGATTCGAGGTCGGTAGCTGCGACGAACCTCTCGGTTACCCCCAGGATGTCCCCCAGCAGTTCGTGGCTGGCTTGCAATTCCCGGTAGAGCCGCGCCGTCTCCTCCTGCGCCTCCTCGCGCAACCGAACCTCACCGGCGATCCAACTGAGGGTGAGGAAGGTGACCGCGGGGCCCAGGATCGAATAGAAGAGCAACTGAGACCAGAACCTCCAGGTATCGCCGCCTAGCGGCACGATCCCCAACTGATACATCAAAACCACACCCACGATGGTTACCGGCAACCAAAAGCGTGCCAGCTTAACCTGTCCATAAAGGCTGACAGGAAGTATCCGACGTCGCATCCTCGTCAGCCGGCCTTCGTTGGGTGAGTTCTGCCCGTACGGCACTCCTGTTTCAGCCACGCTTCATTCTAAGGAGGGACCGCGAGGGGAAGCTCACGCGGAGTTTTCCCGGCCACCGCTAAGCTGAGGAGTGCTCTTTGGCGTGCTTAGGCTGTTTACACCGGCATTTTCCGTACTGGCGGCGACTTTGCTGCTCGCGTGTACTCCCCAGGAACGCACCGTTGCTCAAAGCCAGTGGGACGATACCTGGCAAACCGCGCCCCAACCGCGCCTCTCGGCGGGCTGTAGCGTCTCGAACCAACCGCTAGCACCGGCTACCGTAACGGTACGAGGACAGCAACGCTCATTCATCTCGCGGGTCCCGCAATACTATGCCCCGGGAATGCCGCACGATTTGGTGATCGCCTTTCATGGGCGCACAAACCCAAATACTCGGGTTCGCGGCTATTACGAGCTCGATGAAGCGCTGCCTATGGCAATAATCGCCTACCCCAGCGCATCGCGCTTCGAGAGTGGCTTTCGCTGGTCCGATCCTGGCGACGCTGTAGCCGAGTTGCGCGACTTTGAACTGTTCGACGCGCTCGTGGAGGCCTTCTCAGGCAGCTTCTGCGTCGATCTCGATCGGGTTTTCGTGGTCGGTCATTCGTTGGGCGCATCGTTCGCCAACAGCGTCGCCTGCCACCGCGGCGCTACCGTTCGCGCCGTCGCGAGCGTGGCGGGAGGCATCGAGGGAAGGGAGTGTGACGGGGGCGCCGCCGCGCTGTTGATTCACCACCCAGACGATCTGCTGGTACCCCTTTCCGAGGGAATACGGGTTCGCAACGAATTCATAGCGGCAAACGGTTTGGAGCTCGCTCCATCGCCCACCAGTGAGCCTGACCTCACGGCTCTCGGCTGCGTTCGCTACGGCAGCGGCTCGCTCAATCCGGTCGTTTGGTGCGTCCACGACCAGGCAACGACCATCGGCGGACGCTACTACCCGCACAACTGGCCCAACGCCACACCCCGCGCGATAGCCCGCTTTTTCGCAGATCTGCCATGAGTGCAAACGCCGCCCTGCTTTAGCAAACGGTAGACTCGAAAGATGCACGAACCAGCAATTTCCGAGGCCGATTCAACGGCCGTTTCCCAGAACCATTCCGAGGCCGTTCCCAACGCCGCTCCTCCGGCGGTGCAGCCGACTGCGGTGGTCGAGTCGGGCAGCGTGCGTTACACGCTGCTGGGTACCGCTCACGTTTCGAAGTCCTCTGCCGACGAGGTCGAGCGGCTTCTCGCCGGCGGCGATTTCGACGCCGTAGCAATTGAGCTCGATCGCGATCGTTTCGCAGCGATTAAAGATCCCGATCGCTGGAAGCAACTGGACCTCTTCCAGATTTTCCGCCAGGGCAAGGCGGGAGCCGTGATGGCGAGCCTGGCCCTGGGGGCATTTCAGCAGCGGCTTGCCGATCAGGTGGGGATCGAACCGGGTCAGGAGATGCGAGTGGCGATCGCCGCCGCGGAACGTCTCGAGCTACCCCTACTCCTCGTCGATCGCGACATCGGGCTTACCCTCCGCCGCGTCTACCGCAACGTCCCCTGGTGGCGCCGAATGATCTTGATGACGGGACTGCTGACCAGCATCATTTCCAGTGAGGAGATCGACGCCAAGGAGATCGAGAAGCTCAAAGAGGGGGACATCCTCGAGGCGACCTTTACCGAGTTCGCCGAGACTTCCAGAGAGCTTTACGAACCGTTGATAGCCGAACGCGACCGATATATGGCCATCAAACTGCAGGAGGAATCGGCGGCGGCAGTTGAGCCGCGTTTCAGCAATGTGCTGGTCGTTCTGGGGGCCGGACACCTCAAGGGAGTTCGCGGTCACCTCGAAGGCGTGCCCGCCCAGCTCGAGCCTGGTGCTCTGAACGAACTGCAGGCGGAACGCCAGGAGCTGGAGAGCTTGCCACCGCCCTCGATCTGGCCACGGACACTGCCGTGGTTGATCGTTGCGGTGATCCTGGGTGGTTTCGTGGTGGGCTTTAGTCGCTCACCCGAGCTGGGCCTCACACTCCTGAGCGACTGGTTCGTCATCAACGGTATGTTGGCAGGTCTGGGAGCGCTCATCGCCCTGGCTCACCCCTTGACCATCGTCGGCTCACTGATCGCAGCGCCTTTCACCTCTCTCAATCCGCTCATCGGCGCAGGTATGGTGGCCGCAGGACTCGAGCTGTGGCTCCGTAAACCCACCGTGGCCGATTTCGAGACACTCAGGCGCGACGTCACCACGATGCGTGGCTGGTGGAGAAACCGGGTGGCAAGAACATTTTTGGTCTTCCTGTTCGTGACCCTCGGTTCGGCCATCGGCACCTACGTGGCGGGTGCGCGGGTGATCACCCGACTGGTGTAACGAAAGCGCGCGGGTGATCACCCGGATTTTGGTTGACCCAGCGCGAGCGGCGCTGCGTCGCACACTACCAACATGCATCGGGGCGCCGCCCGACAGCCGATTACTCCTCGACTGGCGGCGCCCCTTCGAGCGCCCACTGCGCGTACGCTTCGGCGAATATGAACGAACTGTCGCGGACGCCGCTGGCGAGCATGTACGCGATGAAGTCAGACACGTCCTCGGCGGTGCTGTTGCGGAAGAATTCTCCACCGGTCATGCCGCCAAAGCGGCCCGTCTCTACGGCTGGCAACGCCTCCTCGGCAGCATCGGCGCTGGCCTGCAATTCGTTCAGCAGTACCTCGGTTACACGTTCGGGATTCGATATGTCCTCGGGTCCATAAAGCCTCACACCCGTCTGTAGCCCTTGCATCAGCAGGTTTCGGCCCAGCAGCTGGCGGACGAGCTGTGGCTCGCCACTCACCTCGAACATTACCGTCCCACTGGCGCTACGTCCCTCGCTGGCCAAGACCTCTACCTCGAGATGGTAGGCACCGGGTTGCAAATCGTCGGGAAGCTGCACCTCCAGGTCGTCCACTACGTAACCGATGGCGCCGCGAGGAATTTCTATAGCCCGCTCTACAGCAAAAACGGTCTGTCCGTCGTTTGCAGTCACGTCGATGCTTACATTCAACGTTTGCGGCAGTTCATCGCCAGGGGTGTAGACCTCGAAGTTCGGGTAGAGCGGGTCAGCGGGGTGGAAGGGTCCCCTCGCGATATCCGTGGAACCCAGACGGACGGTAACCAGTCCGTCGCTGAGCTCGATTGGCGGTGGTGGCGCGCTCAGCACCTCGACGCGCTCACGGGCTGCGTTGAGGAAGCTCTCGTCGCCTGATCGGTCGACGAATCGTCCAAATTGCCGGGCCGCGTCGGAGCGGCGCCCCTCCGCCTCGTAAAGCATTGCCAGCACGTAATGCACGGCCGGCTGATCGGGGTATAGCTCCAGGGCCCGCTCGAGATCTTCGATTGCCGCGTCATCTACCTCGGGATCGACCCGCAGCGCCGCGCGATAGGCGTCGACGGCCTCACTGAGCCTGTTAGTGACGGCCAGTGCCAGACCAAGGTTGTACTGCGCGATGTACTGCGAAGGATCGAGCGCCACGGCGCGGAGTGACGCCACCTCGCTCTTCTCCAGCATGCCCAGCAGATAGTAGGCCCAGCCCAGGTTCGTCCAGTACAGGTCACTCTCGGGCTCGAGTTCCACCGCTACCGCAAGCGCCTCCGCGGCGGCCTGCGCTTCGTTCTCATCGAAGGCGATGAAGGAGAGCCGTTCGAAGGGGTAGCCAAAGAAGGGCGCCACGCGGGTGAGTCGGGTAAGTGCCTCCTTCTCGATAGCGATGTCGCCGCTGCTCGCCGCAACAGCCGCCATACCGACCAGCGCCGCTACATCCTCCGATTCCAGGACGAGCGCGAGCGGTTCGCCGCTACTGGCTGTCGCGAGCGATTGGTCGCTGCCGGCCGCGCCAACTCCGACGAGAAAAGCCGCCCGGGCCGCCTGGCCGTAGGTGAAGTCGGTGGACAACTCCGCAAAATGCTGCTCGGCAGCCTGCAGGTCGTTCACGGAGGCCTCGAGCACCGCCACCCATAACTCGGCAGCGGGCAATTCGCTCTCCTGAACGAGCAGCTGGAAGTAATGCAACGCCGAACGCTCATCGAGCGGCTGGCGGTTCACCGCCAGAGTGGCGAGCAGTGCAGGGTCGGCATCGTCACCCTGCCGCTCGAGCTCCTGCATGGCTCCCAGAAGACCGGTTGCCCGGTCGCCACGCTGCTCCATGTTTTCGAGAACTCGGCGGGCATCCTCGGTAAGACCGGCCGCGATGAGGGCCAAGGCTTGCGCCAGCTCGCCATCGAGCCCCGAAAGGTCCAGATCCAGCGACAGGCGCTCGACCGGGGCGCCCAGGCGCAGTGCAGTAGCCGACACGATTCGCGAAGCCAACGTCCCCGGATCGTCCAGAGACGACGTGGCGATGAAGGAGTGAACTTCGCCCTCGGTAGCCAGGTAGAGGCGGGCGCTAAGCCTGTCATCCTCGACTACTACTTCTCCAGTGAGCACGGCGGTTGCGCCAAGAGCGTCGCGCAGCAGTGCGCTGCCAGTACGGTTGGCGGCTCCGCTGCCTTGGAGGAACTCGGTCGGATTGAGGAATCCCTCCCCCACCGGGAGCGGCGGGACCAGTGATGGCGCCACTGCGGGACCGTACACTTCGAACTCGTCGTTTTGCTCGTCGTTCTGCTGGTCGGTGGCGCCCTCGAAGGCGAGGGCAACCTGGTCGGCGACGACCGAGCCGAGGAATGAATCTCTGCTGTCGAACGGGTATACGACCAGGGTTTCGGCGTAGGCCACGGCCAACAGGGCGAATGCGGCTACGGTTGCGAGAATTCTTCCGGACATGAGTTCCTCCTGCGAGGTCTAGTTCGGTTCAGGCTAGCACTTCGTCCATTCACTCCTGGTTCGTTCGCTCTTGGTGCATCGAGCGGCAACTCGCTCTTGTTCGTCGGATACCGCCGGTGTAATGAGCAGGTTAGCGTTACTCGAATAGTCCCTCGAACTCCTCGAGTATGGTCTGAGCACCTGCGGCCGAGCGGGCTATCACCAGTATGGTGTTCTGCCCCGCCAGCGTGCCCACGATCTCGTCGCGGTCCAGCTTGTCTATCACATAGGCTATTCCGCTGGCGTGGCCCTCGTCGGTGTTGATGACGATTGAGTTTTCGCCACGGTCGAGGTCGCGCACGAACAGCCTGAACCGTTGGCTCAACTCACCCAGGACGTCCTCCTGCGCGGCGAGCGGCGTGGACCGGTAGCGATGTTGCCCGTTGCCGGCAGGGAGTCGAACGAGACGTAGTTCGTTTACATCGCGACTGATGGTCGCCTGAGTGACCTTGATCCCGCGGCGGCCAAGGTGCTCGGCAATTTCAGCCTGAGTCGAGATGAACTCGTTCTCGACCAGCTCCTCGATTAGCCTCTGACGGTACTCTTTGCTCGGCATATTTATTCAAGATACACCTCATCTAGGACGCCGCTGCATACTGCAATACATAATGCATTACCTAATACTTCTCGGTTTATGACGGGTCGGAAAGGAGCCCGGCAACGCGGTCGAGGATGATGTGGGCAAGCTCCCGCTTTGGCATGCGAGGCAGCGGTTCGGTGGAGCCGGCGGGCGTCACCACGGTTATCTCGTTCTCTTCACCGCCAAAGGCGCTTCCCTCGCGGGTAGGGTAGTTCAGGCAGATGAAATCGAGTTTCTTGCGGCGCGCTTTCTCCACGGCGCGCGCAACGCCCTCCTCGGTTTCCATGGCGAACCCGACGACGACCTGACGCCCCTTGTGGGCCGCCAACGATTCAAGGATGTCGGGCGTACGGGCGAGTTCCAACGTAAGTCGCTCGCCCGACTTCGGCTCCTTGCGCCCCGATGGATTGGCCGAACGCCAATCGGCCACGGCGGCGGTCATCACCAGTGCGTCGCAGCCTGCGAAACGCTCGCGTATGGCGTCGTACATCTCTTGAGCAGTTGTCACCGGCACCACTTCCACCCCGGCGGGCGCCGGCAACGTGGTGGGCCCGCTAACTAGCTCCACTCGCGCTCCACGCGCTTTCGCGGCTGCGGCCACCGCATAGCCCATGCGGCCACTCGACGGATTGCTCAGAAAACGAACCGGATCGAGGTACTCGCGCGTGGGGCCCGCCGACACCAGAATTGTGCGTTCCTCGAAATCGCGGGCAAGGAATAGTTCGGGGAGCCGTTCTACCAACTCCTCGGGTTCGAGCATCCGTCCCGGCCCGCCGCTTTCGCTCAGGGCTGCCATGCCCCCCTGGGCGGGGCCGAGTATGGCGTGGCCGTCGCCCAGCAATTGCTCGACATTGCGCTGTACCGCGCGGTTCGCCCACATCTCCCCGTTCATCGCCGGCGCCCAGGCGACGCATCCTGGGCCGGCGAGTACCAGCGCCGACACGACATCGTGCCCATGGCCGTGTGCCGCCGAGGCCAAGGCGTCGGCTGTTGCCGGCGCCACTAGCAGCAGGTCGGCCCAAGCGGCCCACTCCAGGTGAAGCGCACGGCCGTGCGTCTCGAACCAGCTCTCCCTGTCGAGCACCTCGCCCCCAGCTGCCAATGACAGCGAAAGAGGCGTCACGAAGCGGTAGGCATCATCGGTGGCGGCGGCGCGCACCTCGTGCCCAGCCTCGCGCAATCGGCGCAGCACGAAGGGTGTCTTCACAGCGGCCGCCCCACCCGTGGCCGCCACCACTATCTTCAGGGCGCGGGAGCCAAGCGGCGTGGTCGTCCGTAGTGTTTTCGGCGGTCGGCCCGTGTGCCTACTCCCGCTCCCCCATTAGGGTGTACTCCGGCCGTTCGGAACGGTTTCCCGGGTCGGATGTCCGGTTGAGCTCCTCCATGCTGGGCAGTTCGTCGCCCCAACGTACCGGCTTGCCGAGTTCGAGCTCCTTCATCGCGATCGTTACGGTGTTCGTGGTGTCCGGCTTCTCATCCGCCGTCAAAAGATTGGGGATTCCGGTCTTTAGCTGGGCGGCGCGCCGCGCGGTGATCATCGTCAGGCGGTAGCGGGAGTCGGTGAGCGCCATCAGTTCGTCGTAACCTTCTTGAGCCATGCGGAACCTCCTCGGTTCTTGCGTCAGTGCGAGAGCCACCATTTGGCAACAGGCCATTATAGGCCACTACGATGAAAGAAAGCCCCTCAGCCACTACTCCTCGCGCAGGAAAGCGGCAACATCCTCGCTGCCCAGGTGCTTAGCTCGAGAGCGCTCGGCACGGATGATCGCGGCGAAGGTGGCAGAGGCCTCCTCCATGCGATCGTTTACCACCACGTAGTTGAACTCGCGTACCGCCTTGATCTCCTCGCGCGCTCGTGTGAGCCGCTTCTGGATCTTCTCCTCGCTATCGGTTCCCCGGCCCCTGAGCCGGCGCTCGAGCTCGACGAGCGAGGGCGGGGCGATAAACACCATTATCGCCTCGGCCATTCGGTGTTTGACCTGCCTGGCGCCCACGAGTTCGAGCTCCAAGAGGACGTCTCGGCCATTTTCGAGGTTTTCACGGACTGGACCGGCCGGCGTTCCGTAATAGTCGCCCACGTATTCGGCGTACTCGAGCAAATCGTCCTGGGCGAGCATCCGCTCGAACTCGTTGCGGTCGTAAAAGTAGTATTGACTGCCATGAATTTCCCCTGGCCGTTGCGGCCGGGTGGTAGCCGACACCGAGTAGAAGAGGTCGTCGATGGTCGGTAACGTGGCCTTGCGGATGGTGTCCTTGCCCACGCCCGAGGCGCCGGTCATCACGAAAAGTAATCCGCGCCGGTTCATCCGGGCGCTCCGTTTGCCGCTGAGCCGGCCTCGGCTAAGCCGCAACGGGCCCGGTCGCATTGGGCTGGGAGAGGGAAGGGGAAAATCATTGCTGGAATGTAACATGGTCCCTCACACGCTTACGCATCCGCCCTGTTGCTGATCACTCGGGAGCGATGCCGTCCTTACCGGTGTTTTCCTCGGCCGGTAAGTCGAGTTCGAGAAACGCCCTGATCACCTGCGCGTCGAACTGAATTCCGGAACGCTCGCGAAGATAATCGAGAGCCTTCGCCCTGGGCCACGCTCGCCGGTACGGCCGGTCCGAAGTGAGCGCGTCGAAGACATCGGCGACCGCGAAGATGCGCGCCGCTAACGGGATCTCCTCGCCGCTCAAGCCACGCGGGTAGCCGCTACCGTCCCAGGCCTCGTGATGGCAGTAGGGGATTTCGATGGCAGGCCGCAGGAAGGTGATAGGGGCGAGTAACTCGTAGCCTCGGTGCGCGTGCCGCTGCATTACGTTGCGCTCGTCCTCCGTGAGCGGCCCCGGCTTTGTGAGAATGGCGTCGGGAACACCAAGTTTACCTATGTCATGCAGGAGGGCGCCTCGTCGGAAATGCGCCAGGTCGTCCCCCTCTACGCCCATCTGGCGGGCCAGAAGGAGGGTGAGCTCGGTGACACGTCGACTATGTCCCTCGGTTTCGTGGTCGCGCATGTCGAGAGCCCGCGCCCAGCCCTCGATCGTGGCGTCGTAAGCGAGGGTGAGATCGACTGTTGAGCGCTCCAGGTCCTGAAACATCGTCACATTGTCGATCGCGATGGCCGTCTGGAGCCCGAGTGCCTCGAGGAACTCCAACCGGTCGTCGTCGAGACTCTGCTCGGCGGTATTGAAAACCTCCAGCACCCCCTGAAGCTGACCCTTGGAGATTAGCGGTAGGGCGAGATAGTCGGTGAACTCCCGGGATCCATTCAGCAGGAGATTGTTCTCGGCGATTTCGCCGTTGCCCAGGCGCATCACCGTTCGCTCGAGTCCGCAGCGTCCCAATGGCCCCTTGCCCAAACGGACCTCTGGCCGCCGGCCGGCGGTCTCGGGCAGCCCTCTGGTAACGACGCAGCGGAACGCCTGATTCGGTTTCTCGAAGATCCAGATACTTCCGGCGTCGATGCTCAGCTCCCGCACTACCTTGTCAAGCACCACGTTGAGCGTGAGCCGGAGGTCAACGCTTCCGGTAATCGCCATGTCTATCTCGTGTAGAGCCGAGAGCCGCGCAAGCCTGTTCTCCAGCTCCAGGTTTAGCTTCCGCTCGCGCTCCTCGGCCTCCTGCTGCCTGCTTACGTCTTGTCCGGTGCCCGCCACGAACTTCCGACCGTCCATCTTCAGGCAAACTGCCGAAAACGCGTAGGGAACGGATTTGCCCTCCTTAGTCAGCAAGTTGGCCTGGACGCTGCCGGTACCACGGTTCAGTACCAACCTCATGTACTTGGCCAGATATTCGCGCTGCTCCGCTGCGAAGAATTCGAGCGGCGACAGGTCCTCGACCGCGGCATCGTCGTAGCCGGTCACGGCTGTGAGGTTGGCGTTCCACCGCACGAGCCCGAAGTCCTCATCAACCAGATAGAAGATCCCGGGGAGGCTGTTGATAACGGTGTCGGAGAAGTTCTTTTCGTTCAGGAGGGCTTCCTCGACCAACTTCCGCTCCGACACGTCGCGGACGATCGCCTGATAGGTATCCTCCGAGAGTCTCTTGGTGTTGATTTCCACCGGTAGGTCGCTGCCGTCCGGGCGTCGGAACCGTCGTTCGCTGAGCAGCGTGGCGCCTACCTCGAGGTTGCCGTAGCGCAGCGGGTGCTCGGCCAAATCCTCCGGCGACATCCAGTCACGAACATTGATTTCCTGGGGCGGCTTCCCCGCTATGCCGGCCATTCGGAAGGCCGTCGAATTGGCATGAAGCAGAGCTCCCCGGCCGTCGAAGACGATGATCGCATCAGAAGCCTGCTCCACCAGTTCGCGGTAGCGGCGTTCGGTGTCCTCGGCGGCCAGCCTAAGCTCCCGTTCGCGGGCCAGCAGGCCCACATTCTCGAGGGCGATGGCGGCGTAGTTCGCCGCTGTCGTCAAGGCGACCACATCCGCTTCGCGAAAGGCTCTCGGCTTGGTGCTCTGCACTTCGAAGACGCCGATTATCCGCCCCAGTACCCGTAGTGGCACGGCGGCCGATGATAACGGCTCGAGTTCGTCGTCTTCATCACCGCCCACATCGTAGGAGGGGACGACCTTCAGAACCTCGGGCAACTCGTGGGTAATCAGTACTTCGCCGGCAATTACCGCCCGGCTCTGGGGGCTGTCGGTGAGCGGCAATGGCGGGAGCCGAGATACGTCGTGCTCCTCGTATTTTCCGTTTGCCAGGTTCATTGAGAAAACACAGGTGCGTAACTCGCTGTCTTCGTCGTAGCGCGCGACGAAGATGCCGTCGGTCGCCGTCTGCTCGATGCAGAAGTCAAAAAGAGCCCGGTAGATGCTCGCCGAATTACGAGCAAGCCCCACCCGTTGGGCCAGGGCCTCGAGACGCCCTAACAGCATGTCGTAGTCTTTCTGCGCCTGCTCCCTTGCTTCGGCGAGTTCCACCTCGGCCCGGCGACTCTCCCCACGCATCTTGCGTGCGGTCAAAGCGTGCGACACCGCTTCCCCCAGGCGCACCAGCCGGTCCTTGAGCAGGTAGTCGGCCGCCCCCAAGCGCATGCACTTGACCACCTCGTCCTCTTCGACCGTACCCGTCACCACGATGAAGGGTACGTCCAGCGCGCTGTCGTTCAGGATTTCAAGGGCTCGCGGAGCGTCGAAACCCGGTAGCGAGAAGTCGGCGAGGATCAGGTCCAGGTCCTCGTAGATGGCGGCGCGATATTTGCTCTCATCGTTCGCCACCACTGGGTCTACCTCGAAACCGTTCTGCCGCAACGACCGGAGCAGCAGGTGGGTGTCGTCTTCGTTGTCCTCGAGGATCAGCACGCGTAAGGGCACGAGAACCTGATCTTCAGGCATGGTTTCCGTGGTCAGCTCGTCGAGTGGGAGGAGTACAGATCGAAAATGTTGGAATTGACGTAGAAGCCGACCTCCCCCCGCACGGATTGGCTCGTAAGCCCTTGCCGTCAAACTCGAAAAGCTGCCGTTGGGGTGCGAACAGATGATCTTTAGCCGAACTATAACCAGCCTCCGTTGAATTCCCGTTGAGGATTGTCTTGTCGTGCAAGCGCAAGCACGACAAAGCAGGCTCTTAGGCAATGAGCAGGACACCTCGGGAACGTTGCTGGGCAGCCCTAGTGGTAGCATTGAGCCCCGGAGAAGGTGAGCTGATGGATACCAAGTACATCTTCGTTACCGGCGGCGTGGTTTCGTCACTGGGCAAGGGAATCGCCACGTCGAGCATCGGTGCGTTGCTGCGAGCGCGAGGCTATCGCGTAACGGCCGTGAAGATCGATCCCTATATCAACGTCGACGCCGGCACGATGCGTCCCTACGAGCACGGTGAAGTATTCGTTACCAACGACGGAGCCGAGACCGATCTCGATATAGGAACCTACGAGCGCTTTCTCGACATCGATCTTTCACGTGAGAACAACATAACCACCGGCCAGGTTTATCAGGCGGTCATAGAAAAGGAGCGGCGAGGAGCGTACCTTTCGCAGACGGTACAGGTCATCCCGCACGTCACCGATGAGATCAAGACTCGAATTCTCGCCGCCGGCAAGACGGCAAACGCTCAGCTGGTCTTGGTCGAGGTCGGCGGTACGGTTGGCGACATCGAATCGCTCCCCTTTCTCGAAGCGATCCGTCAGCTGCGCTTCGAAATCGGCCGCGAGAACACCGTCTACCTGCACGTTACGTTGCTCCCGTACCTCGGCACCTCCGAGGAATACAAGACGAAGCCCACTCAACACTCGGTGGCGACCTTGCGTGGAGTGGGAGTTCAGCCCGACGGGATCGTCCTTCGTTCCAAGAGTCCGGTACCCGAGGAGGCGCGGAGAAAGATCGCCCTTTTCACCAACGTGGAGACGCGCGACGTCTTCAACTCCTTTGATGCCGACTTCGTCTATGCGGTGCCCGAGATCTTCGAGCAGCAAGGGATGGGCCGATTTCTGGAACGTCACCTGCACCTCGAAAAGGTAAGTCCCGAGCTGAGGGCCTGGAGCGAAGCGGTTCGGGTCCTGCGCGAGCCCAGCCACCGAGTGACCATCGGTATCGTGGGCAAATACGTGGCGATGCCCGACGCCTATTTGAGCCTGCTCGAGGCGCTCCGGCACGCAGGAATCGCCAACAGCGCGCAGGTCGATATCGAGTGGGTGAACGCCGAGGATCTAGACGAAGGTGGTCTCGAGCAACTCGATCTGTTCGATGGGATCCTCGTGCCCGGAGGGTTTGGGGTACGGGGAATCGAAGGCAAGGTGCGAGCGGCGCAATTTGCCCGGGAAAACCGAGTTCCCTACCTGGGCATCTGTCTGGGAATGCAGGTCGCGGTAATCGAGTTCGCCAGGCATATTGCCGGCCTCGAGGGGGCAAACTCCACCGAGTTCGACCCCAACACTCCACATCCGGTTATCGACCTCATGCCCGAGCAGCTCGAAGTGGAGGACGTTGGCGGCACCATGCGTTTGGGGTCGTGGCCCATGAAACTGACCGAAGGTTCCCTCCTCCAGCTGCTTTACCAGGCCGATGGCGCCGCCGGGAACACGGTTAGCGAGCGCCATCGGCATCGCTACGAGGTGAATCCCAAGTATGTGCAGCGCTTGCAGCAGGCGGGCTTGACGGTATCGGGAGTCACCCCAGGGATGGAGGGCCGTGGAGAAGGGCTGGTGGAGGCGATAGAACTCCTCGGCCAACCGTTCTTCGCGGGGCTGCAGTCCCATCCCGAATTCAACTCTCGCCTGCTTCGGCCTAGTCCGCCATTCCGCGGCTTCATCGCGGCCGCGGTGAATCGGCGCCATAGCGACGTTGGACAAAAGGCTGAGGTTTGAGCGCCGCGATTCGCCCGGAACTCTCGAATAGCCGATCCCTTCCGCCACGGCCCTCCGGCCGGCCGAGGTCGGGCGGATGAACGACGAGCGGCACTTAATGACGCTAGGGGACGCTCACTCGTGAAACGGCTGCTCTGGCTCCTGGTGGTCTTGTCCCTCGTCCCGGCCTCGATCCTGGTGGTGCGCCGCGTCGCAGCCGAAGGCGGCGGCCGAACAGTGACGATGGTCATGGACGAGCAGGCGCTCTTTGAACAGGCCGACAAGCTCGGACTGCCCCCCTTCGAGCTCGCTCTGCGCTATCAGGATCTTGGGCTCGAGGGAATCGCGGTTTACGAGGAGACTCCCGAAACGCTGGCGGCGGCCGGCAAGATTATTGCGATGCCGGGCTACGAACTCCAGGCGGCGGTGGCGGCCGCAGGCGGCGAACCGCCCGAACTTCCCGGTGGCTCGACAGTGATGAGTGAACTTTGGCCTGGTGCCCTCGATTCGGCTCTGAGAAATAGCCGACCGGTGGCGCAGGAGTTCGACTGGGCGGGGCGCAGCTGGTACGCCTTTCCGGGTGACGTTTTCTCGACCCTGCCGGCCGGCCCAGACCTGGAGCGAATTCAGCGCTATGCTCAGGCGGGTTTCGATATCGCCTATCGACCTCGCAACCATCCCCTGATGACCTCACTGGAGTTCCCTCGGGAGGCGCACTACCTGGTACACGCCGGACTCGAGGTGGCGGGGCACCCCGACATGCTGTCGGAAACGGTGGCACAGTCGCAGGGCTTCCTCACCGGCATTATCGAGGGGACCGAGCAGAGCGGAATGAGTCTCGTGGCGGGCCGACTGCCCACAGTTCGGCTGCTCTCCTTCAACCAGGACTACATCAATTTGCGGTTGCAACCTGGAGAGCTGATAGGCAAGTACCTCCTGGCGGCAAGCGAGAGGGGGGTGAGTTTGCTCTACCTGCGCCCCTACACGGAGTCGCAGCTGGGCAACATGCTGGAAAACAGTGAGGCACTGGTGAGCGGCCTGCGCACGGCGTTGGAGCGTGAGGGCTTCGAGGTCGCGCCTTTGAGGACCCTAGAAATCGAATTCCGAACCGATCCGCTGCTGCGGGCCCTTAGCGGCGTCGGGGTGTTGGCGGGCCTGGCCCTTTTGGCTCTCGCCTATCCCGCCCCCTGGGGGGCGCTGGTCTCACTTGCCCTGCTCACCCTCGGCATATTTGCCGGGGGAATCGACTGGGACGCCCTCGCCCTGGTGGCGGCGCTGGTATTCCCTGTCATCGGCTATGCCCACCTGCGTGAACGGCTAGTCTCGCTTAGCGTCGCCACCCTCATTAGCCTCGCCGGGGCCATGCTGCTGATCGCTGTGGGAAGCGACCAGGCGGCCATGACGGCGATCTCCCCTTTCAGAGGAGTAGCCGCAACGCTGGTGGTGCCGCCCGCGCTGTTTTTGTTCCACTACGCGCTGCGCTACCGCCCACCGGCCTCTTGGGTTCGCGACCTGTGGAGCCACAAGGTGCGGCTTGGCGACGTGGCCGTGGTGATGCTGGGCCTGGCTGCCCTTGGTCTGGTGTTCCTGAGGCGAGGCAACTTCCCGCTCATCGGCGCCTCGGAAGCGGAGCTCGCCTTCAGGTCGTGGCTTGCCGAGATGTTCGTGCGGCCGCGCTTCAAGGAGCTGCTCGGTCATCCCATGGCGGTCTTGGGACTAACTGGCGCCGGTTGGCCGGGTTGGATGCGCGCCGCGCTACTTACCGGTGGAGTCATTGCCCAAGCAAGCATCCTCAACTCCTTTAGCCATTACCACACCCCGGTGCTGATCTCGTTGCAGCGAACCCTCATCGCACTCGGCCTGGGGCTGGTGATCGGTCTCGTGCTGGTGCCGATCGCACGGCTACTCGTGGGACTGGTGCGGCGCTGGCTGACGCCACCTGAGGCGCAGCCTCAAGCTAGCCGGTGAAGGATGCAATGACGTTTAGACCGCGTGGACGGGCAGTAGAGGGCGAATCGTGAGGGTTGCCGTGAGTGGCTACTACGGCTTCGGCAATGTTGGTGACGAGGCGCTGCTGGAAGGGCTGTTGGGCGGCCTCATTCGGGCCGGTCACGAACCGGTTGTGCTGAGCAACGACCCAAAGGAAACCGTTGAGCTGCATGGGGTAGCGGCCCGGCACCGCTTCTACGGCGTGCCGGCCGCCTTGATAGAGTGCCAGGCGCTCATCTCGGGCGGTGGCGGACTACTGCAGGACAAGACCAGCCTGAGGAGTCTGCGCTACTACCTGTCGATCGTCCGTTACGCGAAAGCGCTGGGCAAACGGGTCGTGGTCTATGGGCAGTCGATCGGGCCGCTCTCCCCGGCAGGTAAGCAGTTGCTCGCCGCTGCGCTTGCGGGAGTGCCGATTGCCGTGCGGGACGAGCAATCGCAAGAGCTGCTCGCTGGACTGAGAATCCCGTCGGAGTTGGTGGCCGACCCGGCGCTGCTACTGCAAGCCCCAGAGCCCTCGGGCGAGGGCCGTGGACCGGTTCTGTTAGTGCCTCGAGCAGGTCATCCCGAACTCACCCAGGCGCTGGCCTCCCTGGCAACCCACCTCTATTCGCATGATTGTGCCGTGGAAGTACTGACGTTCCACCCGCGCGAGGACACGGAGGAGTATCGGCGCCTTTCGAGGAGCGTACCCGAACTCCTCTTGAGGCAGGCGAGGGATCACCGCGAGGTACTACGCCTCATCTCCTCGGCGAGCGTCGTCGTATCGGCTCGCCTGCACGGTCTCATTCTCGCGACCGTGGCACATACGCCCTCGGTGGGTCTCGTTTACGATCCCAAGGTCACGGGTTACTTAACGGCATGTGAGGGAGTCGGTTTCGAACCACCGGTGGATCCTTCCCTGCTGCTAGCGGCGGTGGAAGGGTGTCGTGCGGTCGATGAGGCGGTGCGGCAGAGACTGCTCGAGCGCGCGGCGGCCGGCGTCTCTTGGCTCGACCGCACGCTGCGTGGCCAAACGGCTACCATAGGAGGGTGACGGTGCGTCCTCTGCCCCTGCTCCTGAGCCTGTCTCTTCTCCTTTTCGGCGTCTCCTTCGCGCAAAGTCCCATCGAACAGATGAGGGATCTACTGGAGCGCGGCTACTACAACTCCGCTGCGCGTGTGATCGGGCCTGGGCTGGTTCAGAGCAACCCCGACAGCGCAGAGGCTCACTACCTATACAGTCGTGCGCTATATCTCACGGGCGAGGTCGACGCCGCCCGGGAACTCCTCGTCCAGGCACTGCAACTTACCGAAGGGGAGGTAGAGCCTGACTACCAGCATCTGGACGGCTTGCTGCTGGCAGCAGAGGGGGACTTGGAGGGTGGAGCTCAACTGGTGCAAGGCGCCTTTGCGCGGAGCGGGGAGTACGAACATGCGATGGATTGGGGTCGCTTGGCATGGCAGGCATACCGGCTCGAAGAGGCGCTGGGGGCCTATGATGCCGCAGCCCAGACCGAATCTGGCAGGCGAAGCTCATGGCCGCATCTCAATCGCGGACGACTGCTTACCTTCCTGGGAAGGAACGAGCAGGCGATAACCGCCTACCGCCGCGCCATTGAGGTCTTCGAGGAGAACGACACAGGCGAAGCGCGGCCCTCCCCTGCCTACGTGGAAGCGTACTTTCGGCTGGGCGAGATCTACGAGGTCATGGGGCAGGCTCAGGGTTCGGCGCGCTTCTTGCAGCTCGCGGCCGACCACTACCGCGCCGCACTCACCGGCGATCCCAATTACGCGCCGGCCATCGAGGCGCTCGATAGCCTGTCGCGGCGTCTTCCTTAGGCGGGATCGGTTCCACTAGACGTGCTCAAGTGGCCATGACGTGGCGAAAGCTACGCAGCTAGACTATGGCGTCGCGAGAGCAAGCCGCATCTCGACTACTGCATCTCGACTACTGCATCTCGATCCGGTAGCGGATCGCCACACGTATCTCGACGCTCAATTCACCAGGTGCGATCGGCGAAGCACTCATGACCGCCGCCGAGCGTTCGAAATAGGGACCTGGAGGCTGAGAGCCACTTATCTCTTCGATCGACAGTGGCGCTCCCACGGCAACGCCGGCCACCGAAGCGAGCTGCTGGGCCCGCTCGCGAGCATCCTTCACAGCAGCCTCCCTGGCTTGAGCCTCGAGTTCATCGGGGTTCGAGAAGCCGAAGGTTATGCCTCCCACCGCGTTGGCGCCGGCGTCAACGGCTGCCGACAGGATCTCGCCCGCACGCTGGGCGCCCTCGAGTTCGACTGCGAGCATGTGCTGAGCCCTAAAGACCGTCACGGGATTCTCGCTATCGTCGCGCGGAAAGCGCTCCTCACGCCAAATATTGAACGAGGTCGTGCGGATGTCACGCTCCTGAACTCCAAGCCCGGCCAGAGCATCCATCACGGCCGCGATCCCCTCGTCGATCTCGTTCATCGCGGTTCCTGCGTCGGGATCGGTCGCGCTCACCCCCAGTTCGAGCGTGGCGATGTCCGGCTCTCCATAGGCCACTCCGTGCCCGACCACGCTCAAAACCGACTCCTCGGTCGCTGGAGCAACAGACCCTTGGGCAATGGCGCCGGTGAAGAGGGCGAGCAGCAACAGGACGGAAAGGCCAACTAAGAGGCGCAGCCGCAAGCGCAATGAATGGCCCAATGGAATACCCGGCGGAAGATCCGGTGTGAGTCGGCCCGTACGGCCCTGTAAAAGGCTCACTGGCCGATCTAACGGAGGTTGAGGTGGAATCATCTGGTCCTCCAGGTATCGAAGTCTTCGAGCCGGTCGCTCCGTCAGTTGTCCGTCAGTTGACGGTCTTGGTCCGCCGGCGCTGGAAATCTTGGAGCACATACTGGCCGATGGTGCGCGGGGTCGTGAAGTAGGCCTTGCCTTGGGTCATGGCGCTGACGCGTTGTACGAAAGCGATCAACTCGGGGTCGCGGGCAAGCATGAAGGTGTTGATCTGGATCCCCGACCGGCGGCAATTGCCTACCTCGCGGAGCGTCTCGCCCAGAACCATCGGATCGAGCCCGTAGGCGTTCTTGTAGACCCTGCCGTTGGGCAGCGTGATGGCCGACGGCTTTCCGTCGGTCACCATGACGATCTGCTTCATGTCCTTGTTCTGTTGCCGCAGGAGCTTTTGGGCGAGCCTCAAGCCTTCGGCAGTATTGGTGTGATAGGGACCGACCTGAGCTTGCGCGAGGCGGGCAATCGGCACTTCTTCGGCCGAGTTGTGGAACAGGACGAAGCGTATCGTGTCGCCGGGGTATTGAGTGCGGATCATGTGCGACAACGCCAGTGCGACTTGTTTGGCAGGAGTGAAGCGGTCTTCTCCGTAGAGGATCATCGAGTGAGAGCAATCGAGCAGCACGATCGTGGCGGCCGACGAATCGTAGTCGGACTGCATAACCTCCAGGTCGCCATAGTCGAGCTGCAACCTGCCCCCATCGATCCCGTGACTGGCAGCGTTGCTCAGTGTTCGGGAGAGGTCGAGGTTCATGGTGTCGCCGAACTCGTAGGGGCGGCTCTCGGCCTCGGCCGAAATACCGGTTGTTTGAAAGTTCGTTTCGTGCGCGCCGATGCTGCTACGGCCCGCACCTCCCAGTACGTCCTTGAGAGTCCGGTAACCCAGGAAGTCGATCGCCTTGTTGGTAAGTTCGAAGCGAGCCTCACCCGGATCGCTGTCCGGACCGGTTCCGCCTTGCGAGCCCGGGGTTCCCGGCTCGCGTTCACCGTCGCCCGACTCGGGCCGCAGGTAGCCTTCCCGCTCGAGTCGCTGCGCCAGCTCCCGCACCACTTCGCCGAGCTCCGTGTCCATCCAGTTCTCGGCGTTCATGGCGTTCTCCACCATCTCCTCGGAAACCAGCTCGTTGTTCACGAGCGCTTCGGCGATGGCGTCGTAGAGATCCTGCATGCTCTGGCGGTAGTCAGGGTCGGGATCCCAGGGATTACGGTTGAATCCGGAGTCGAGAAGGCGATCCTGGATCATCTTCATCAGGTCGGCCATCGACAGGTCGTCCAGCGTCGCTTCATATCTCGAGTAGCGGGTTGTAGGCATCGGTACCTCCGGTCGAACCGGACGAATCAGTTCCAGCGGCGGCGTGGCGCCTGCGACTCCGACACGTCGGGTTCGGAAGCGATATAACCGCGCTCTTCGCTCCGAGCAACCTGACGGCGGGCATAGAGGCCCTCGAGCACGAATTCGGCGGCCGCGGCCAACTCCTCGGGTCCTTTGCCCTCGGCGAAATGGCGTGCAACGTCGAGCAGGTCGGGCACGGTACTGAATACCTCGGGAAGTTTGCCGGTCGGTATGGCGTCGGGCACCTTGAGCGCGTTGTCCGACTCGAAGAACTCAACAATGCTGGTGGTGTCGATATCGCCTGCGCGGCGGCTGAATACCTGCCCCACTGCCCGCCGGACTATATCGCGGGCAACCGCCTCTCCGCCCTTGAGCTCGCCTTCATACTCGAGCTCGAGCTTGCCGGTGACCGCCGAGAGGCCCGCGTACAAGTCGACGGTCCGCACGATCGGGCACGGTTCGACAAGGGTATAGGCGCGCTGCTCGGCGTTCGACACGACGTTCTCCATGAGGCTGATGGGAAGGCGCTGGGAAACGCCAGAATGCTTGTCTACTCGCGAATCGTCCCGAGCCTGGAAGGCAACCTCTTCGATTATCTCGGCAATGAACTGCGGGATTCGGACTTCCCGGGCTCGATGCGTCCAGGCTTCCTGCCTGGTTATGGCCATCCCCTCATCGATGCTTGAGGGGTAGTGTGTGCGAATCTCGGAGCCGATGCGGTCCTTCAAGGGAGTGATGATCTTGCCACGCGCGGTGTAGTCCTCGGGATTGGCGCTAAAGACCAGCATGACGTCCAGTGGCAAGCGCACCGGATAGCCTTTGATCTGAACATCGCCCTCCTGCATAATGTTGAAAAGCGCAACCTGGACCTTGCCCGAGAGGTCGGGCAGTTCGTTCATGGCGAAGACGCCGCGGTTGGCCCTCGGCAGGAGACCGTAGTGGACCGAGAGTTCGTCTCCCAATCGGGTTCCCAGCCTAGCGGCCTTGATCGGATCGATGTCGCCGATTATGTCTGCCACGGTGACGTCCGGTGTGGCCAGTTTCTCCACGTAACGCCCCTCGCGGGGAATCCACTCGATGGGAGTGTCGTCTCCCGCCTCGGCGACCTTTTGCCTACCCTCGGCACTTACAGGTAGAAAGGGATCGTCGTTGAGCTCGCTGCCGGCGACAACCGGCGTCTCCTCGTCGAGCAGCTCGGTCAGCTGGCGCAAGATGCGGGTCTTCGCCTGACCTCGCAGACCGAGGAGGATGAAGTTATGGCGGCTCAGCACCGCATTTACTACCTGCGGCACCACCGTCTCGTCGTAGCCAACGATGCCCGAAAAGATCTTTTCCTGGGCCTCGAGGCGAGCGATAAGGTTCTCACGCAGCTCGTCCTTCACGCTCCGGCCGGCGCGCTCCTCCCAGACCGTGCCTCGAAGTTCGCCCAACGTAGTCGGCTTCACCGGCGCACCCTACGGTCAAGGGCACGGTTAATGGCGATGCCGGCAGTTCCAACCCTGCTAGCCGCTTGTTTCATGGGGGCACTGTAGCACCGTGCTTTCTAAGCTCTATGTGTTAGAGCCCGTCTTTGCCTAGAGGGTCTCGGCAACGGATAACTGGCGTCACACAGCAAATAACCGTCAGGGCACCATGGGCGCATGGCGGCTGAGCGGCAGGGCAGAACGACACTGAAACCTGGGGGGAAAGGCGGCGAGGCGTCCGGAGTGCGGGCCGCAGCCCGCACTCTGCTCCTCAACATCTGCTCCTCGACATCTGCTCCTCAACATCTGCTCCTCAACATCTGCTCGTCAACAGCACTCTGCTCGTCAACAAAGGTATGACCCTGCGTGGGGGGCGCAGGGCCAAAGAGAGGAGATGGTGGAGGGAAGAATCCCTCGCAGGCTCGTGAAGCAGAGTCTGCCCACACGAGCCTCGACGAGTATACCCGCGCCGTTACTCGCCGCCAGGAAATGTAGCGTATATCTCATTTCCAAACCGGCCTGCCAGGGCAGGTCTGATAATCTCGCGCATGAGCCTAATCAAAAGCGCCGAGCTGCTCGCAATCGGCACCGAGTTGCTACTGGGCGAGACGAACGACACGAACACCGCCTACCTGGCCGGCTCGCTGGCTCGCGACGGAGTGGACGTCTACTGGTCACAACGGGTGGGTGACAACCTGGAGCGCGTGCGTCACTCGATAGAACAGGCGCTATCTCGCAGCGATCTGTTGGTGGTGACCGGCGGGCTGGGTCCTACCGGCGACGACCTCACGAGGGAGGCGATCGCCGCAGTATTCGACGAGAAACCAGGTGTCGATCCCGAGCTGGAGAAGGACTTACGGGCATGGTTTGCGAGGAGCGGCCGGAAAATGCCCGAGGGGAACCTCAAACAGGCCTGGTTGATTCCTTCCGCCCAGGCTCTCCCCAACCCGCTCGGTACTGCACCGGGCTGGCTGGTGCAGGGTACACGCGGGGGCAAGCCTCGCTTCCTAGTGGCCTTACCAGGGCCACCTCGCGAACTGGAGCGGATGTGGACGCAAGAAGCGCTCCCCCGCCTGCCACTCGTCCCCTCCCGGCTCCACCGGTTAACGCTCAAGACGCACGGCCTTGGTGAATCGTCGATTGCTGAGCGGCTCTCCGATCTTACGGAGTCCTCGAACCCTACCGTCGCCACCTATGCTCGCAACGATGGCGTACATGTGCGAATCGCTACCAAAGCCGAGAGTGCCGAGGAGGCCCGTGGCCTTACTGCTTTCGTGGAAGGGCTGGTCCTCGAGCGCCTCGGGGAGGTTGTCTGGGGTCGGGACGAGGACGAACTGCCGGAGCTGGTTGTGAAGCTGCTGCAGCAGCGTGGGCTCACGCTGGCGACCTTCGAAGAGTCGACCGTGGGACACCTCCTTGGCGCCCTCTCTGCCGTTCCAGGCGGGCAGGATTCGTGTAAGGGCGCCGTGGTAGCATGGTCGCTGCAGACGATGGCAGCACTCGGTTTGCCTCGGCCCGCGGCATCCCGGGTTTCACGCCCCGAATACGCCGTGAGCTTAGCCGAGGCCATACGGGACACCTTCGCTGCCGATGTCGGCGTGGCCGTTCTGGAAAACGGCTCGTCGGATGCCGGGCGCCAGAGGCAGGCGACCGATGAGGCTGTGATTGCGGTGCATGCCGGCGGCGAGCCCGCCGCCCTGCACCTGATCTTGCCGCCGCTCCCGGTGGCATGGAGACGTGAGAGGATCACCAATCGCGCGCTCCACCTCCTCCGGTCGCAACTCAAGTAACCCGGCAATGGATGTCGAATACGATGCGTCCGCGCTACGCGCGAAGACGGAGGCGAGCGAGCTATGAACGATGGACGAAAGAAGGTCTTGGACGGCACAATCCTCCAGATCGAGCGGCAGTTTGGTAAGGGCGCGATCATGCGGTTGGGTGCCGAGGGTGTGA
>JBBDRD010000001.1:0-13834 GCA_040905665.1 Trueperaceae bacterium | reverse complement strand
TCTGGCTCGTACTGGCCAGGCAGGGCCGGGCGGCCGCCTGGGTGGAGCTCGCCAAAGTGCAGGAGCACAGATGGCGGGACTACCGTGCGGCATTAGCGGCTGTCGACGCTGCCGCCGAGTGCCGCGACTGCGAACCGCATGACCTCGTCAAAAGGCGTGAACGACTGCTCAGGCGACTCCGGCGCTAGGCATACGCGTGTGCTGATTCTGTCTCTGACCACGGACAGAACCCCTAACCGTCGTTCAAACTCCCGCCCTACTCCTGCATGACGCCGAGCCCAGCCACGTGTGGGGATTACCGGCCCAGCACCAGCCAAGATTAGCCCGTTTTTGGCCATTGATCCATATGGCCGGGACGCGCTTGTCACCACCGTAGCGCGAGGCGAGCAACGAAAAGCAGTTGTTCTTCATCAAGAATTCCGGGTAGTGCGTAACTATCGCTATACCCTCATCTATGGTGAGCGGGGAGAGGTTTTCCTTTTCGAGCCTCGACAAGGCTTCATTTGGCGTCATGTTTATACTCTCTTTGCCTCTGTCAATATCCACCAAGACGTAGGCCACGCCAGTTGGAAGGTTAATGCCATCGACGGTATTGAAGTCTCTCGGCTCGCGCGGGTACATTTTGCTGATCCCGGATTTACCTTCCCACTCCACGAGCACCATCGCTTGTTCTGCAGCAACCAACTCGCTCTTAACCACGATGACGAAGGGGAGCCGGCCCCGCTCTAGATCTGGTGCAGGTAGATATAGTACTTCCAGTCTCTCTCGGAGCGGTTCGAGTTGCTGCGTGAACGCCTCCGCCGTTTCCCCGGCGATCTCATGGTATCTCTTTTGCAGCAAATTCTCGACTTGGCGGTCGAATTCTTCTTGAAACACCGCTGCATCTCCTCCACCAACTGGGCACGACCTAACCCGTCTCTCTGTCCTTACTACTTTAGGTCGGGCAACGTGGAGACGACGTTCCCCACGCTCGTACTTGGAAACAGACTACGTTTCCCGACGAACCACCGACAGTCGGCAGCCGAGTCGACACATTAGCGGATCTTCTCCGCGAGTTCGACGATGATGCCCTCCGGGCCGCGGACATAGCAGAGCCGGTAGCTGTCCTCGTAGCGCTCCAGCTCGCCGACGAGTTCAGCGCCGCGGCCTCGCAGGCCGGCGACGACCGCGTCGATGTTCTCGACGGCGAACGCGATGTGGCGGATACCCAAGGCGTTGGCCGGCGCCTGCCGGTTGTCGCCCTGGCTTGACGGCGAGTGGAACTTCGCCAGCTCGAGTCGTCCATTGCCGTCCGGAGTTTGCATCATCGCAATGTCCGCCCGTACGCCCTCGAGTCCCACGATGCGGTCCACCCAGCGGCCTTCGACGGGTGTCTCACCCTGCAGCATCAGTCCGAGCTCGACGAAGAACTCGGTCGCGGCCGCGAGGTCGTCAACCACGATGCCGACGTGATCCATCCGTTGGATAGCCATGCGCCCGATGGTACCCGATTCGGGCCGATCCGCCGCGGTCCCCAGCCTGCTTTCTTGATTCGCGACTCGACTCGAGCCAACCCTCGATCCGCCCTCTGACGTACCGGTTCATCTACGTCGTCCAGCGCTTCCTCCAGCACTATGGCGGCGAACTCGTTCCCGGCGCGCCCCAAGGCCGTGACCGCGGTTGCCCGCACTAGCGGGTGCACGTCCGCCAGAATTCGGCCCAACTCCTCCTCGAACCCTTGCGCGCCCAGCCGGCCCAGTGTCTGGGCGGCGGTCATCCGTACCCGCCGCCAGTGACCGTCCGAAAACGCCGCCGAAAGCCAGGGCGCCGCGTCATCGTCCCCACCAGGTACGCCAGCGTCCGAGCCGCCCACACTCGCGGCCAGTGTACGACAGCGTCGCCGAATTCATCCTCGATCAGCCGCTGGGCGTACAGACTACCGATAAACCGTAGCGCAGCAGTGAAAGGCGGTCGCGCCAGGGCCGCGAAGTCCACCTCGCCCGCCAACAGCCGTGTCAGCAGCTCGAAAGCGACATCGCCCCGAAGCATTCCACCAGGTCCGCTGTTCCCCACTTCAATCGACAAGGGGACCATTTCCAATTCACGAGAGGCCATGTATGGTCAGTCAGGCGAGGTGTACTCCGCGACGGCGTCCCAGTCGACGCGCAGGCCGATCCCGGGGCGGTTGGGCGGGCGCACGCGCGCACCCTCCCGCGAGGCCTCAAAGTCGAAGTCCGTGAGACGCGTGCGCAGAGGGTTCGCCGCTGTCTTCGACCAGTCCGACGCGATGAATTCGTACGTGAGCGTGTTGGGTGCGGCTGCGGCAAGGTGCATGCTCGTGGCGAGGCAGACTGCGGAGGACTGGCCAGTGTGTGGCGCATAGGCGAGGTGGAAAGCCGAGGCGAGCTGAGCAATCTTGCGGGCCTCGGAGATGCCGCCGCAGCGGCTGACATCCGGTTGCACAATGTCGACTGCCTCATGTAGCAGCGCTTCACGGAAGTCGACGCGTGTAAACCATGTCTCGCCGGCTGCGATCGGCACGGACGACACGCGGCGCAACGCGGCGTAGCCGCGCAAGTCGTCGCTGGGAAGCGGCTCCTCGAACCAAGCGACGCGATGGCGGGCCAGCTCATGCGCGACGGTGCGGGCGGTGGCGAGATCGTAGCCGCCATTGGCATCGACCATCAGCTCGACATGTGGGCCGATGGCATCGCGCACCGCCGCCACGGCCTCGAGGTCCTCGCGCAGCCGTCCAGCGCCCCGCCCGACCTTCAGCTTCAGCGCCGTGAAGCCGTCAGCGACGAGTTCTTCGGCGTCGCGCGCGGCCTGGTCGGGTGGCTTGATGCGGACGGAGGATGCGTAGCACGGAATTGTGGCGTGGTGGCTGCCGCCCAGGAGCCGGTGCAGCGGTTCGCCGCGGTGCTGACCGAGCACGTCCCAGAGAGCAATGTCGATGGCGCTAATGGCCTCGAGCATAAAACCCTTTGTGTGCCCACGGTTTACCATTGTTGCGTACAGGTCCTCCCAAATGACGTCCACCTCGGCGGGGTCGCGGCCCACCAGCAGCGGCTTCAGCGCCTCAACGATCGCTGCCGTGGCGCGCGGGGCGAGCCTTACAAGGCCTTCGCCGATGCCGGTGAGGCCATCATCAGTATCGATGCGCACCAGCAGGCATCGATAGCCGGCAAAAATCAAGCCGGCGGTGTTGGCGGCGCGCGGCACGCTGACCGGGGCTTCCACGAAGTGATCGAGCGGCGCCATCAGCGGGTAGGCTGTGACGTCAGTGACCCTCATAGCGCAGAGCCTGTAACGCCAGCGTCAATGAAGCTGTTGGCGGTGCTTCGTCGCCCGCGGTATGGAGTGCTTACCTTCGCTCTATGGGCACTGAATGACAGTTTCACCATTGGCTCCGTCCAGTCCTTGTCGCCCTGCCCCGGCTGTCTCCTACCGACGCTTCGCGAACAACGGATGATCGCGTGCCAGCAGCAGCAAGTCAGAGTCCATGAAGTCGACGTAGTGGATGATGACCGCCTCGGGTGTGGCGGGCTGAGTAGCACTCTGGTACGTGTGACCCACGACAACATGGACGACCTCGTCGGGCAGGCCGTGAGCGATGGCCCGTGCCGCACCGTGCACGGCGTGCTGAACCAGCTTGCCGGTGCGGCTTGGTCGAGGTCCGGCAGGGCCAGGCTCGGACTCGAGCATCTTGCTAACGTCATGCAGCAGCGCCGCCGTGACCAACACGTCCCTATCGATTACCTCACCGCCGTGCGATTCGATGACGCCGGCAATAGCGAGCGCCTGCTGCGTCACGCGGCGCGTGTGGGTGACATTATCTAGGTCCGGAACGTGCGTGGCGTGCTTTGGACAATCGCTAGGATCGGCCCATGGACTCGCCTCCCACATCTCAGCCCAGATGTTCACGACCGCCTCGCGCCAAGCATCATTGGCGATGTAGGCGAGCTCGGGCAGCAACTCGCGTACGCGTGCACGCCGCGCCTCCGGCGTCCTTCCGCTCACGAAAGGCGCTCCAGGTGTCCCTGGTCCGGCCAGCGGCCGACCCCTATTTCAAATAGCTTCGCGACGTGATGGCGCAACCCAATGTGTGGATTTCCGCACGGTCGGCCGAGAATCATGCGGGAACCTCTAGTTCTACGAGGGGAGCGTACTGCTGCCCACCGAATATGTCGCTGTCTTCGATGGCGCCGGAAGGCACGGGACGGGGAAGGCTAATCTTGATAGCAAGGGCGGGCGCGACCACATAGACTGCGACGTCGTCTGGAGCAACGCCGAACATCTGTGCCAGCATATTCGCATTGAGCACGCCGCTGACCACGACGGCGTCAAACGATTCGCGTGCGTCAAACATAACGTCGATGGTAAGCACAAACGGCCCGGCGTTCTTGCTTCGAATCAGCTTCGCCATCGAGCCCAACGTGCGAGGCGTGCCCATCACGGCCGCACAGTCTCAATATGAGTGCGGAATGGCGCATGCGCATCGGTCTCCAACACATGGTTCAGGGCGAACTCGTGCACCGGTCCGAGGTCAATGACCGCGGGCGAGTGCGCGTGCGCGAGAACGGTGATCAGCCCGTGCCATTCCGGGATTGGGTGGTGCAGCGCGATGTGGCGCACGTCGTCGGCCATTGCATGCGCAATACCCTGCTCAGATGCGGTGAGTTCAAAGACGACAAGCACCTCGTGAGACGGCTCGACGACCGGCTCACGGGCTCCGAGGACGCCGCGGCGGCCGTACTGACGCACGACCAGGTCATAGGGCACGCCGGCGAAGCTCTGATCGAGACGACGGGTTCCCTCCTCACGGACACCCGCGAGCCAGTCGTCGAGTTGGGCCAGCACGTATGGGTCTCGAATGGCACCGGCAACCATACTGCGGTGGCCACGGAGGCGTGTGCCCTCGAGCTTCACGGTGTATGTTTCGGCAGGCTCAAATCGCGTTCCCATTACTCGCACCGACCGCTCGTCGACCGCCTCGTAGCGAGCGCCGGTGAGGTCGAGAGTTCCGGAGGGCTCGCGCAACCAGAACGGATCTGCGTTCTCGTAGAGCGAGTGCGCGGCGACGCTCTGCGGCGTGCACCGGAACGCCGGATTGGGCGGCGCTACGACGAAACCATCGGCCTCGAGCCAGGCGAACATGCCGTCGGGATGCGCACGCTGGGTGACGGCGGCGGCGCCGCACTCAAGCACCTTCGCGGCGTGCCAGGCGGCGCCGGCATCGACGCCCCGTGCGAGCGGCAGCGCTGCAAAAACGGCGGCGTCGGAGGCCCGGCCGCACAGCACCACGTCCGCACCGGCTGCAAGCGCCTCGGCGATCGGCTCGGCGCCCATCATTGCCACGACGGTGTCGCATGACTCGACGTCCTCGGGCTGCACGTCGGGGGCGCCGGGCAGGGCGCGCACGCGTCCCTCGCGGAGAGCTCGAGCCACCTCGCGCGCGTCCTGTTGGCTTGCGATGGTGGCGAGACGGAACGGCTTGCCGACGCGTCGCGCGGCCTCGCCGAGGCGCTCGCGCGTCCACACGAGGTTACGGTCCCCGCCACCGGTGCCGGCCGAGCCAATCACCAGTGGCACTCCAGCGTCCTGAGCTGCTCGCAGCAGCATCTCCAGGTCGCGCGTGGTGCTACCTTCCCCGAACATGCTTGTTCCGCTGGCGAGGTAGCTAGGTCCACCATCGGTGGAACCGGCGTCAACGCCGATGAAGTCGGGCGACCATGCCATTGCCTGACGGAGGCTGCTTTCGGCGAAGCCGGAGCCAAGCATGCCGGTGCCAGCATAGGCTTTGACCGCCCCACGTGCGACGCTGGATACGCTCACCCGCAGAACCGTTTCACGAGCGCGCCACGCTGCTGGATTGTATCGGAACAATCACGTTGAGAGCTCTCCAATGCTTTGGCACGTCTTCGCGAAGACGGTCTCGTCTGTGCCGAAGCTCAAGAGGCGGAAGCCCACGTCTTTCAGGTCATTCGCATATTCTTTCGTCAGGTGCGGAGACACTGTTGCCATGACGGCGACGGACCGCTGCTGCGCAGCCTGAATCAGCTTGTCGCACAACGGCCGCAGTTCCGGACTGAGCAGGTCTGCTCCCGGTACACCCATATGTTGTGCGAGGTCGCGGCCCCCGACCCAGAATGCCGGAAACAAATCGGGAAGGTCCATTAGCTGGTCGAGGTTGTCGAAGGCGTCCGCGGACTCCAAGAGTGGGACCACCGAGATGCGTTCGTTATCGGTTTGACTGTGCTGTAACCACGATGACAGCCCATAACGAGCGCTACGAACCGACGAACAAGCGCTTCGATTTCCAGCGGGGGGATATAGGACCGCATCCATCACAGCTTCGGCGTCCTCACGTGACTCGAAGTGAGGCACGACCAAGCCATCAGCTCCGAGGTCGAGGACCTTGCCAATGAGGGTAGCGTCGATGTTGGGAACCCGAACAAGACTGATCAGCCCAGTGGCCCGCGCGGCCTCAACGGCAGCGCCCACGCCCTCGATGCTCGTCGGGGCATGCTCCAGATCAATGCAGACCCAGTCAAGGCCCGCGTAACCCATAATCTCAATAAATACCGGGTTTGCTGAAAAACTCTGCATACCCACGAGAGTTGATTTGCGGGAAAGTGCGTCACGCAGTGGATTCACTATTTGCTCCTGTACCCTGCGAAAGATTGTGAAGCTGTGCGATGCGGGTGCCACATCGCACAGCTAAGCATTACTCGGCGCCCAAGAGGTCCGTGGCCGTTTGCGTGATGGATTCTTCTTGTTCCACGAAGTCCTCCAGGTCCGTTTCCAGGATCGTCAGCTCGTCCAGCGATGGAAGTCCCGCTGGTGCCGCGACGTTCGGGTTGAGCGAGTAAAGGCCGAGGACATCGACAACCGCTTGGCCACCGGCTTCACTTACGAGCCAGTCGTAGAAGATGCACGCCGCGTTGGGATGTGGTGCATCTTCCGCCATGGCCATGCCGCGCACCTGGAAGAACACGCCCTCGGAGGGATGAACCCAGTCCACCGGCGCTCCGCGATCTTGTTGCGTGACGATGGAGTAATCCGTTGTGACACCAATCGGCGCGCGTCCGGACGTAATCCATTCAGCGATTGCTGAAGGCCCGGGAGCTATGATCACTCCGTTGTCCGCAAGTTCCCCCAGGAACTGCTCGCCGTGCAATTTGTACATGTGATAGTAGAACCAGTACACGCCCCCTCGCGTTTGTGGATTTCCAACGGCGATCTGTCCTTCGAATCTTGGGTCCGCCAGATCTTGCCAGGACTGAGGCGGGTCGTCTACGAGCGTCGTGTTGTAGCCGATCACCTGCGCCCCAGCCCAGATGTTCAGCCAAGCGTGGTCGGGACCGGCCCATTGTGTGTCGTACTGTTCCGCTGCTGGCGAGTCGTAGTGCGCCAAAGCGCCTTGTTCATCCATGGTGAAGTAACCAGGATCCCACGCGGTGATCAGGATGTCGAATCCGCGCCGACCGGCGTCATGCTCCGCGAGGACCCTAGAGATTGCTTGCCCAGTCTGGGCGTATAACTGTTCTGCGCTGATGGCGGGGTAGTCCGCTTCGAACGCGTCCAGAACAGGCCGCAATCGCGCAACCGGAAATGACGAATATACGGTTACTTGTCCTTCCTGTTGGGCGGCCGCCAGGCGCTCGCCGTCGGATTGGGCAAGGGCGCCTCCCGTGAAGAAGGCCAGACTTGCGGCAATTGTCAGTGAAAAGCCTCTACCTGCTGCACGTGTGATCATGAATCCTTCACCTCTCTGAGCTCGTGATAGACGAAACCTCGTTGACCGGAACGTGCCTCTTGCGCCACGAGCGTGAGCGCTATTCCCGACACGGGCACGATCGCGAACGTAAAGTGCGAAATCTCGTGGTGGGCGCGCACCTTACAGCCCTCCATAAGGTGGCCGCACCAAGTTCCCAACCCCCCGGTCACGACTAAATGCACGTGAACGTAGGGTTCTCCGTCGACGTAACCGCCGACGCCGCCCGACCCTCGAGTTGCACCGATGATGCCTTGCCCCGTAACCTCCAACGGCCCTTCGACCTCTAGAACGTCCACGGAGCCGCACTCACGCCCAACGTGGGGAAAGTGCTGAAGGCGCGCACGATGCAAGCTTCCGGTAATCGAAGTTACGAGTCCCGTATGAATTCCAACCTCCTTTATGGCGCTTTGCAAACCTGCGAGGACGTCCTCATCTGGAGCGAGCCGAAGAAAGTACATCTCGTGCGCATGCCCGCGCGCGACCGTTCCCATCTACGCCTCGCCCCACTGGGATTCGGCAACGATTCTTACGTCGTTAGGATTCACGGAAATCACAACGAGGTCTCCTTCTCGAATGGTGCTCATGCTCAGCTGGACGGCTCGTACGGCCAGACCGCCAAGCGAAAGCTCGAACTCGGTCTGCTCGCCGAGGAAGGCCACGGAGTCGACCTTCGCAACCCACGCGTTGGTACCAGTGACTTCGGTGGACGCGTGAACGCGTGTGACCTCGGGCCGAAAGAAAAGCCGGACCTCCTCGCCGACCCGGAACATACGGTCGTGTTGGGCGACTCCTTCGACGGCGACATCCCCAACGGACGCGGAGACGCGCCCATCCTCACTTGTAGTGACGCGGCCTCGTGCGGCATTCGCTTTGCCGACGAACGTCGCCACGTACTGGTCTTCCGGCTCGTTGTACACCTCGCGGGGAGGCCCCATCTGCCTGATCGCGCCCTCCTTCATTACAGCCATTACGTCGGACATTGCAAGCGCTTCAACCTGGTTGTGCGTCACGTATACAATCGTCTTCCCAAGCTTCTTGTGCAGCTTTTTCAGCTCAAAGATCGCCTGCTCCCGGAGCTTCGCGTCGAGATTGGACAGCGGCTCGTCGAACAAGAGGAGGTCCGAATCGTGTACGAGCGCTCTTGCAAGCGCAACCCGCTGCTGCTGCCCTCCTGAAAGCTGACTTGGGAAGCGCCGCTCAAGTCCCTGCAACCCGAGCATCTCTAGTTGCTCGTGCACCCGCCGCGCGATCTCTGTCCGCTGGTAGCGACGAACGCGCAGCGGAAAGGCAACGTTTTCGAACACCGTCATGTGCGGCCATAGCGCATAATTTTGGAACACCACCCCCATTTTTCGTCTGTGTACGGGTACGTTGACGTTCGCATCAGACGAGAACACGACCTTGTCGGCAACCGAGATCGTTCCCTCGTCAGGTGTTTCGAGGCCCGCGATGCACCGAAGAGTCGTCGTCTTGCCGCAACCCGATGGGCCCAAGAGGGAGACAAAGCTTCCCTGCTCGATCCGGTAGCTAACGCCATCCACGGCCGTAACGCCGCCGTATCGCTTGACGAGGTTTTGCACAACAAGGTAGCTCACGGGCTCGCTACTCCTGCCGCCGGTATCCGGAGTCGCGCCGACAGCGTGGTGACGGCGATGACAACGAGAAGCGATCCTGCAGCCATGACCATCGCGATAGCCGAGGCTGTCAAGGAGTCCCCGTCCTGCCACAACTGCAAAAGCGTCGTAGACAGCAATTCGTGACCAATGGAATACACGATGATGACAGCCGACATTTCCCGGAACATGGACAGCCAGACGAGCAGCCAGGACGACAGGATTCCGGTGCGCAGCAAAGGGAACGTGACTGACGCGAAGGTGCGCGCAGGGGAGGCGCCACTCGTCAGCGCCGCCTCTTCCAGTTCAGGACTGACCTGCAGCATCACGGCGCTGAGGTTACGCTGGGCGATCGGCAGAAAGTTCGTCACGTAAACGAGGATGATGATTACTGCAGTGCCGTAGACTGGGAGGGGTTGGGCCACCCAGAACCATAGGAGCGCGGTACCAAGCACGATTCCTGGCATGGCGATGGGAACCGTGGCCAAACCATCCAAGATTCGAGCGAAGCCCACATCGGCTCGCGTGTTCAGCCAGACCAGGAGCAGCGCGAACAGGATCGTGAGGACGCTCCCAATTGTAGCGTAGCTAAAGCTGTTGCCCAGCGCGCGTAGCAGGACGGGGTCGTTGAAGATGCGCGCGTAGTTGTCCAGTGTGAGCGGTCCGCCGAAAGTCTGAATCGGCCGAAGGGACATGTAGAACAACACCCCGAAAGGGAGGAACACGACTAGCGTCGCGTAGGCGAGCCACGTGACGAACACTGGCCAACGGGCGATGCCGAGGCGAATGGTGTTGGGCCGCGAAACCTTACCCGTAACGGTAACGAACTTTTGGGACATGGCCGTCTCTTTGTAGTAGAGGACCTGCAGGCCTGCGAGCGCCAAGACCAGCAGCAGCGCGATTACGCCCCCAGGTCCGTAGCGGGGTACGCCAAAAGCTTGTTCCGTATACAGCTGCGTCACCAACACCTGATTGCCCGCTGGTTGCGCAAGCAGTACTGGGACGCCAAAGTTCTGCAAGGCCATAATGAACACCAGAACTGCGGCGGCAATGATGCCCGGGGCCATGAGCGGCATTACGATCTTTCTAATTACGAGAAGCGTGGGAGCTCCAGATGCGCTGGCGGCTTCCTCCATGGCCGCGTCCATGTTGCTGATGACACTGCCACTCAATATGAAGGCCAGGGGCGACAGGTAGAGCCCCAGAATCACGCCCACCATGTATATGGAATTCACGTCAAACGGGCCAAATGGAGGGTTCATGGACCGCAGCAGAACGTTCAGGAGCCCTGACCCGGGCGAGCCGAGGAACACCCAGCCCAAAGCCCCAATGAATGTGGGAAAGAAGTAGGGTACGAGAGTGACCGTACGAATTGGGGCGCGAAACGGAACGTCCGTACGCTCTACGAGCCACCCAATCGTAAATCCGAAAAATGCCGCCACTGCAACGGCAACAACAGAAATGATGAGGGTGTTCGCTGCCGCGGCTCTGTACCGTTCGGTAGTGATAAACGACCAAACGTGGTCCAGAGTCAGTGCGCCCGGTTCGAACGGGCTTCCCTCCCGGAATGCGCTTTGGATGATGGCGCTCAGGGGCACTCCGACGAGCACGGCGAGGATACACAGGGACCCCAGCGCCATAAGAGTTGCCCATGTCATCCTTTGCGGCAACCCCATCCACCGCGTCCACTCCCCTTTCCGGCTCACGAGCGCCCTCGTTCGCAATTGAGCTCGCGGCGGAATGGACACGTGGAGAGGCGCCCCCAACGAGGCGAGCACGCTGGAAATTCGCGTTGCACTCGAGGGAGTGGTGCGGTCGAGGTCAGTGTGACTCGCGCCACATGGTTGAAGGGAAGGATGCGCCCGTGGTGAGCCAGGTCGGTGTCCACGACGAGAGGAGATGACGCCGTCATGCGGTACCTCGTTCTGGTAGCCGCTCTCTCAGTACGTTGAACGAGCCGCGCACGTGATTGTACAGCAGCGCCGCCGCGCGGTCGACATCGTTGGCGCGGATGGCGGCAAGGATGTCGTGGTGCTCTCCGACGCTGCGGGTGTGGCCCAGGTCGCCGGCGATAAACAGCGGCCGCCCAGACCACAGGCCCTTGATGATTTGCAGCAACCGCGGCTGGTGGCAGGCCTCGTAAATGGTCATATGGAACTCGCGATTGAGTTCCACGTATCGCTCGTTGTCCTGCTCCTCGACTGCGGTATCCATAGCCTGTAGCAGTTCCTGAAGGTACCGGAACGCCTCAGGGTCAAGATGGTGCACGGCGCTTCGCAACGCGAACGGCTCAAGCAGCATGCGCAGCGAGTAGACCTCCTCGAGGTCCTCCCGTCGGAACGGCTTGCAGTAGTAGCTGCCTTGCTCGCCCTTGATTAATAGGCCGTCGGCCTCGAGGCGCTTCAACGCGTCGCGCACGGGGATGCGGCTCGTGCCCATCCGCTCGGCGACGGCGCGCTGCGTAAGGCGCTCGCCTTCCTCGTATGCGCCCTCAAGCAGCTCAGTGCGGAGCGAACGATAGATCTGGTTCTCGACCGTATCGCGCCGTATCAGCGGCGACGGCCGGGCACGTGACGACACGCAGGCACCTCCTGAATCCACGAAGCCTTGGCGGTATCAGGACCGGCGGTAGGCCGTGAACGGTAGACGGTATACCAACAAGAGTATTCGGGCCGAGCAGCCGTGTCAAGCCCTACGCGGCTTTGAGTGAATGCGCCCGATTGACACCTCCAAACCTCAGCCGTATACTCCACGCAATGCTGATTCGCCGCCGCCTCAGCGCCATCCAGGAGAGATTCGTTCTGCTCCTAGCCCCGCCTCGTGGGGTCGCGGTCAGTTAAGTAGCTAGCAGCTCGATGACGCACCCCTCGGTCCTTATGTCCGAGGGGTCTTTTTTTGCCGCCGATGCGGTGCAAAGGCACGAACAGCGTGCCGACGAAAGGGTGAGGGAATGTCGCAACCGGCAACGAATGCCAGGAGCCTCTTCGAGAAGGTCTGGGACGCCCACGTCGTCCGCAGGCTCCACAACGGACAGACGCAGCTGCTCATAGGCACGCACCTGATCCATGAGGTCACCAGCCCCCAGGCGTTCGGCATGTTGCGCGACCTGGGACTCGAGGTAGCGATGCCGGACCGGACTTTCGCTACCGTCGATCACATCGTGCCCACCGACAGCCGGCAGCAGCCGTTCAGCGACGAGTTGGCGGAGGAGATGATAAACGAGCTGCGCAGCAACTGTGAGCGCTACGGCATCACCTACTTCGACCTTCATAGTGGCCGCCAGGGCATCGTGCACATGGTGGGTCCGGAGCAGGGGATCACCCAGCCGGGAACCACCATCGCCTGCGGAGACTCGCACACCAGCACTCATGGCGCTTTCGGCGCCGTCGCCTTCGGCATCGGCACATCGCAGGTCCGCGACGTGCTTGCCACGCAGACCCTGGCCATGAGCGGATTGAAGGTACGGCGCATCAACGTCGACGGCGAGCTTCCGCCCGGTGTCTACGCCAAGGACGTCATCCTCCACATCATCCGAACTCTCGGCGTCAATGGCGGCCTCGGCTACGCCTACGAGTACGGTGGCGAGGTCTTCGATGCGATGAGCATGGAAGAGCGCATGACTGTCTGCAACATGTCGATCGAGGGCGGCGCCCGTTGCGGGTATGTGAACCCCGACGAAACCACGTTCGCCTACCTGGAAGGCAGGCCCTACGCTCCCAAGGGCGCGGAATGGGACGCGGCAGTCGCCCGGTGGCGGGCGGTGGCATCGGACCCGGGCTGCCGTTACGACGACGTGGTCGATATCCGGGCCGAGGACATCGCTCCCACCGTCACTTGGGGCATCAACCCCGGCCAGGCCATCTTCATCGACGAGCGGGTACCGACGGTCGAGGGCGCACCGGAAGAATCCCGCGATGCGATAGCCGAGGCCCTCGAGCATATGAAGTTGACGCCGGGCGCTGCGATCGCAGGAACCAAGATAGACGTAGCGTTTCTGGGCTCATGCACCAATGCGCGACTCTCCGACCTGGTGGAGGCGGCCCGTTACCTGGAAGGGCGACGGGTACACCCGGGCGTGAAGGCGATCGTCGTTCCCGGCTCGCAGCTCGTGAAGGACGAGTGCGAAAAGCGCGGAATAGACCGGGTATTCAAGGCCGCGGGCTTCGAATGGCGCGAGGCCGGTTGCTCGATGTGCCTGGCGATGAACCCGGACAAGCTGATAGGTGACCAGCTCTGCGCGTCGTCGAGCAACCGCAACTTCAAGGGCCGGCAAGGTTCGGCCACCGGCAGGACGGTCCTGATGAGCCCGGTGATGGTCGCCGCGGCGGCGGTGACCGGAGTCATCAGCGATGCCCGCGAGGTGTTCGGGGTAGGTAAGGAAGTGGTGGCCTGATGGCACTCGAACCGATTACCGAAGTGGTCGGCCGGGGCGTGTACGTCCCCGGGGACGATGTCGATACCG